>NZ_QEKM01000001.1:1322299-2644598 GCF_003096555.1 Simplicispira sp. 125
ACCGAGTTTGATGCCACCCTGCCGGCCCTCGGCGATCAGCCCGTGCGTTTCAAGGTGTACGCCAACAGCGCACTGCCCGACTTCGCCACCTGGCGCGCCACGCGCGCTGGCCAGGGCTTTGATGTGCGCACTTTCGAGGTGCGTGCCCGCCCCGTGACCGCCCTGCCCGGCGCACGCCCCGGCATGAGCGTGTTGGTCAAAAATTTATAACAAATTGACCTACAGCGCTTTATCCATAAGCGCTACCAGCTATGAATTCAATAGTACACAGTGCCCAGCGTGAAGCCGGGCGCCTGCGCCGCAGCCCCTGGGACCTGGCCATGATCACCTGGGTACCGCTGCTGGCCGTTGCGCTGCTGTGGTGGATTTTTTCTGCCGGTGTGCCCCACGGCCTGCCCATTGGCGTGCAGGACGAAGACCATTCCACCCTCTCGCGCCAGCTCACCCGCATGCTGGACGCAACGCCCGGCCTGCACGTGGCGCGGCCGATCAGCGGCAGCCTGGAGGCGCAAGCCGCCCTGCGCAGCACCGATATCTACGCCGTCGTGGTGATCCCACGCGACTTTGCGCGCGATGTGAAACAAGGCCACGTGGGCAACGTCACGCTCTTGCACAACGCGCAGCTGGGCACGCATTCGGGCCTGATCCAGCGCGATGTGCGCGCGGCCGTGGGCACGCTTTCGGCCGGGGTGGAGTTGTCTGCGCGCGCCAAGCGCGGCGAATCCGCACAGGCCGCGCGGGTGGCCATGGACCCGATCCACACGCAACTGGTGGGTCTGTTCAACGTGGCGGGCAACTATGAGCAGTTTCTGGCGACCGGGCTGATTCCCGCGCTGCTGCACATCCTGGCCATGACCGCCGGTGCCTGGGCCGTGGGCCGCGAGCTGCGCGACCGCAGCCTGGGTGACTGGCTCGGGCAGAGCGCCAGCACGGCCCGCACCACCGGCGCGCTGCTGGGCAAGCTGTTCTGGCCCTGGCTCAGCCTCACGCTCGTCGGCCTGCTGTCCCTGGTGGGGTTGACCTGGGGGCGCGGCTGGCACCCCAGTGGCAGCATCGCCTGGGTGGCTGCAGCACTGGCGCTGCTGGTGGGCCTGTCGGTGGCGCTGGGTGCGCTGCTGGCGGCGCTGACGCGCTCGCTGCGCATGGCGCTCTCGGGCGTTGGCTTTTTCTCGGCACCTGCATTTGCCTTCAGCGGCGTGGCGTTTCCGCTGCTGGCCATGCCGGCCAGCGCACGGGCCTGGGCGCTGGCCATGCCGTTCACGCACTACATCGCCCTGCAAACCGCGCAACTGCAAATGGGCGCGCCCATTGCCGCCAGCGCAAGCACCATGGCAGGGCTGCTGCTGGCCACCGTGCTGGCACTGCTGCTGTGCGTGCCCTTGCTGCAGGCGGCGCTAGGCCAGCCACAGACCTGGGGAAAACGTTGATGAACCATTTATGGACCCGCACCTTGGCGGCGTGGCGCGATGCCCTGGCGGTGGTGGTGCGCGACAAGGGCGTACTGCTGCTTCTGGTCGCCGCACCCGTGCTGTACGGTTTTTTCTACCCCTGGTTCTACGCCACCGAAGTGGTCACGCAAGTGCCAGTGGCCGTGGTGGACCTGGACCACTCCAGCCTCTCACGCCAGATCACGCGCCTGGCGCAGGCCGACCCGAACATCGCCGTAACCCTCGTCACGGGCAACGAGCAAGAGGCACGCGAGGCGCTCTGGAACGGCGCCATTGGCGGCTACGCCGTGCTCCCCGCCGACCTGCAGCGCAAGGTGCTGCGCAGCGAAGCGGCCGTGGTCAACGTCGAAGGCAACGGTGCCTACACCCTCATCAACAAGGCGGTGCAGCGCGGCTTTGCCGAAGCCGTGGGTACGGCATCGGCGGCGGTGGAAATCCGCATGCTGCAAGCGCACGGCCAGAGCGCCCTGCAGGCGCAGGCTAGCCGCAATCCCGTGCAACTACACACCGTAGCGCTGTTCAACCCCACCGAGGGCTATGGCAGCTACGTGGTGCCCGCCGTGGCGCTGCTGATCCTGCAACAGACGCTGCTGATGGGTGCTGCCATGCTCGCCGGCACCTGGGTCGAGACAGGGCAGCACCGCGCCAGCCCCGGCACCTGGTGGGCACGCCTGCTGGCACTGTGCACACTGGGCATGGTCAGCGGCCTGCTGTATTTCGGCTGGATCTTCATCTGGCAAGACTACCCGCGCGGCGGCAACCCCTGGGGTGCGCTGGTGCTGCTGCTGTGCTACGTGCCCACCAACGCCGCTCTGGGCATGCTGCTGGGCCTGTGGATGGGCAACCGCGAGCGCGCGCTGCAGGTGCTGCTGTTTACCACCTTGCCAATGGCTTTCATGGCGGGATTTTCGTGGCCGGTGCAAGCGCTGCCGCTGCCGCTGCAATGGCTGCGCTGGCTGCTGCCCAGCACGGCGGGCGTGCAGGCCTCACTGCGGTTGAACCAACTGGGCGCCCCATTGGCCGATGTGCTGCCGCACCTGGGCGTACTGCTGGCATTGTTTGGCACCAGTGTGGTGGGTGTGCTGTGGAAGGCGGCGCTAGGAGGCTGTCGGACTTGGAGCGTTGAAAGCGAAAACCAAAGGTTTCACCAAAATCGGCCCCAGCGAGGACAGTTTTTGCCGGATTTGCCGCCCCATAGCCCGGCTATGGGGCAAAAAGACGGTGTTCTCGAAGAGCGGCGAAGCCAAAAATGGACCGCTGCGGCCGATTTGCAGCCAACGATTTCCAAGTCCGACAGCCTCTTACCCAGACCAATCGACACCCGGGCCTAGCCAGCTCCCCTGGCAGCCCAGCAGTTCCGTCGCTGCCAGACGCGCCCGCCGCTGGCCCACACCCAAGGCATCCCGGGTCGGCTCCGGTGCAGCGCCCCCCTGGCGCCACCAGGGCTGCAGCCATTGCCAGGCGCGCATGCGCGCCTTCAACGGCAGTGCTGTGGGGTGGGGTTGTGCGGCTTTGGGCGTCGCCGCTTCGAGCGTACGCTGCGCTGCCCGCTCCCGCTCTACCGCCAGCGCCGTATCGCGCACTACCACAGCCGCCCGCAGGCGCAGCACCTGGGCCTGCAGACCCTCAATTTCGGCCTGTTGCTGCGCCATGATGCGGCTGCAGCGCTCCTGCGCAGCGCCGTAAGCGCGGCAGAGCACCACATGCTCTTGCGGGACCGTGGTTGCGGGCGAAAGGATGGGGATGGAGCGCATGGTGCTGGCCTGCTGTAGAAAGGACAGGCACGATATTAAATGAGAATAGCTCTCATTTCAAACACAACAACTCCGTCGCCAGGGTCAAACGTCCGGTTCAATTTCTGCATCAACGTCGGCCTCCGAAAGCGCACACGTGAAGCGCGACGCGAAAACTGGCTCAGCCCAATTGCGATATCCAACTCAACACAATTGCAATCCATAAAATGGAATTGCATTGTGTGACAGCAAACTCATTTGCATCAATACGTATAAGTCGAAACACCCTGTCTTATGGCAATGTGGTGTCATCACGCCCCGCTTATATTGGTTTCGCTTGATGACAAGCACTTATCCACTCTTGGAGGAAAAACCCAATGCTAAAAAGAATAGTTGCTGGTGTGTTGTTTGCTGCTGTGTCAGCGCTGTCGTTTGCGGCCCCCTATGGAACCCCGGAAAGCCAGCTTGATGGCGGCGTGAACATTGATCCTAATCTGGATTTTTTCTACCACAGCCAGTTCACCAACCCAGCGTCGAGCATCCGCTCGGGTGGAGAGGTGAGATTGCAAGCCCGTTTTGTTTGGAATGGAACCGGCCAGCTCAACGGCGCCAGCAATGAACATGCCATCGTGGCGTATGTGCACGGAGAGAATCCTGCAATTTGGAATGTGGAAGGGCAAAGGCTGTGGAACACCGGCGTCGGCGCGTTCGTGCAACCCACCACAGGTTTGAATATTGAGCTCTGGCACCAACAAGGGAAAGCGTGGTGGTGGAGCAAGAAGGCTCTGGGCGGAAATTCCAATCCGACGACCGAGCCTGCAGGTGTGACTTTGGTGAACTACAACAACGGAATTGGCTTTGTCACAGGCAATCCGAACGAGAACTTTGTCTTGAAGCGAGGTACTGCCTATTGGGTGCGCATATCGATCACGCACCAGCTAAACAATCCTCAATTTGCGTTGTTGAAGGCATCGTTGGTTGAAGAAACGGCTAGTGGATCCGTGCTTCTCCAGGAGGCAGCAGTCGGGTTCGTAGTCGACGCGTTTTTCCCGCCCGGAGCAGATTTCAAGGGCGCGATCGCACGCACCGATCCGCAATGGGGTGATCCTCGCAACATCATCAGCTACCACGCTTTTAATTACTACTGATCACTGGATTGAAACCTAAGGCTCGAGCTAAACGAGCTTTTTTTCTTATGTGACGCGCCTCCTTACAACCAGGCGCCGCCAGCGGCGTGAAGGTTTGCCGGGTCGAAGCGCCATGCATCGCCCTCGGGCATGCCCAGTGCAGCGGCGCAGGACTCGCTGCAGGTCCAGCGCCGCACCTTGTGCGAAATCACCCAGGACACGAAACCCAAGATGAGCTGCCAGTCGTACAGCTCGCCCTCATGTTCCTTGAACCACTGTGTTGCCGTCGACCGAAAACTGACCCACTTAGTCTTACCGTGTCACAAAAATCAAGGCATTATGTGCATCTCTTCATTCTTTGCGTGAGGAACGATGGATGCGAGCGAACGGTTTGACCGGTACATGGATCACCTGTCACAGGGACTTGGGCATGCGGATCGCCACGCGGGGCTCAAGGGCTACTGCACAGGTTTGATGCTGCCGCTGTCGCGCAAGAGCGTGGAACCCATGGCTGCACGGGTGGGCCCGCTTCATGCCAGCGCCAGGCACCAGGCGCTGCATCACTTTGTGGCAAATGCGCAATGGTCTGACGCGCAAGTGCTGCGCCGGGTCTGCCAATGGGTTGTGCCACACATGGACTTCAGCTGAGGTGGCTGGTGGATCATCGACGATACGGGGCTGAATCGCCCCGGGTTTTGAGGAGGCTCTTTTCTCTGAGAGGATTGAGCCATGAAGAAGTCGAACAAGTTCTCGCCTGAGGTGCGTGAGCGCGCAGTGAGGATGGTGCAGGAGCAGCGAGGGGTATACCCATCGCTGTGGGCAGCCATTGAATCCATCGCGCCGAAGATTGGCTGCGTGCCGCAGACGCTGCACGAGTGGGTCAAACGCGTGGAAGTCGATACGGGCGTGCGCGAAGGCGTCACGACCAGCGAGACCCAGCGGGTCAAAGACCTGGAGCGCGAGGTCAAGGAACTGCGCCGGGCCAACGAGATATTGAA
Source organism: Simplicispira sp. 125 (assembly GCF_003096555.1). NCBI lineage: Bacteria > Pseudomonadati > Pseudomonadota > Betaproteobacteria > Burkholderiales > Comamonadaceae > Simplicispira > Simplicispira sp. 125. The sequence continues at coordinate 1,327,606 of NZ_QEKM01000001.1, forward strand.
ACTGGCCAGCGCTTTTTTCGCCCAGGCGGAGCTCGACCGCCGACTGAAGTCTTGAGGACCTTCATCGACAAGCACCGCAATGCCTTCGGGGTCGAGCCGCTTTGCAAGGTTTTGCAGGTTGCCCCGTCGGCGTATCGACGTCATGCCGCGCTGCTGCGCGAGCCTCACAAACGCTGTGCGAGAGCATTGCGCGACGAGATGCTGATGCCTCAGATTCAGCGTGTCTGGCAGACCAACATGCAGGTCTACGGCGCCAACAAGGTGTGGAGGCAACTGGCACGCGAAGGCGTGACCGTAGCCCGCTGCACGGTCGAGCGGCTGATGCGCAGCATGGGGCTGCGCGGGGTGATGCGTGGCAAGGTCGTACGCACCACCATCGGCGATGCCAAGGCCCCTTGCCCGCTGGACCGTGTCAACCGGCAGTTCCATGCCGAGCGGCCGAACCAGTTGTGGGTCAGCGACTTCACGTACGTCTCGACCTGGCAGGGCTGGCTGTACGTGGCCTTCGTCATCGACGTATTTGCCAGGCGCATCGTCGGCTGGCGGGTGAGCAGTTCGATGCGCACGGACTTTGTTCTCGATGCGCTGGAGCAAGCCCTGTATGCCCGGCAGCCTGAGCGCAATGGCAGCCTGGTCTGTCACTCCGATAGAGGCTCGCAATACGTCAGTATTCGCTACACCGAGCGGCTGGCCGAGGCGGGCATCGAGCCTTCGGTGGGCAGCAAGGGCGACAGTTACGACAACGCCCTGGCTGAGACCATCAATGGCCTGTACAAGGCCGAGTTGATTCACCGCCGGGCGCCATGGAAAACCAAAGAAGCCGTCGAGTTCGCAACGCTCGAATGGGTATCGTGGTTCAACCACCATCGCCTGCTCGAACCCATCGGGTACATCCCGCCTGCAGAGGCTGAGGCAAACTACTACCGGCAACTCGCCAGTCAGGTCACCGAGGTGGCGGCCTGACTTAAACCAAACAGCCTCCGCGAAAGCCGGGGCGGTTCAAGCCGAGCCGGTCAAATACATTTTGTCAACGCTGCCTGAGAGCACACCGCTCAAAGATTTGGTCAGCTCGGCCTACCAGAGATGGCGCATTGAGCGCGACTACCAAGATCTCAAGCAGGACTTCGGACTGGGGCACTACGAAGGGCGCGGCTGGCGAGGGTTCCATCACCATGCAAGCCTGGGCATCGCAGCCTACGGGTTCCTCATGGCTGAACGACTGATTGCTGACAAACCAGTCAGCGGCAAAAAAAACTTCCTCGAACGCCAAGTGCCTGCCTTTCCCGAGGATTACATCGTCCGTGGCAGCCCTGCGCGCTCAGAGGCGCGTGGACAACTCGATCACAAGCTTGCGCCATCTGCTGAGTTATGCACTCATAGCCCGTCTGGGACTGTGCCCTTGCTGCGACGGCATCAGTGTGAGTGAAAAGCTACTTTTATGACACAGTAAGACTAGTTGATTTTCTAGAAATTCTGTCAATTGTTGATCTGCACCCAGAGCTTGTCGAGTCTTTTCACGCTGACAGGCTGCGGGGTGCGCAGCTCCTGGGCAAAAAAGCTCACGCGCAACTCTTCGAGCAGCCAGCGCAGCTCCTGCATGCGCGCGTCGACTGCGCCCTTGCGCTCGGCCACCAGGCGCCAGTAGCGCTGCTCGTGTGGGCGCAGCTCCATCAGCTTGGCGGCGTCGCGGGCTGGGTCGGCGCGCAGTTTGTCCAGGCGTGCGATGATGGCCTTGAGGTAGCGGGCAAAGTGCGCCAGCTGCGGCCAGGGCGCGGCTGTCAAAAAGTTTTTCGGTACCAGGCGTTGCAATTGCTGTTGTGCGTCCTGCACAGAATCGGGCGCAATCTTGATGTCCTTGATCTTGCGCGCTGCTGCTGCGTATTCGATAAGGATGGTGCCCGCCAGACGCGCCACTTCGTTGGCAATCAAGGTGAGGCGCCCGCGCCCTTCCTGCACGCGGCGCTCGAACTGTTCCGCATTGGTGGGCAAGGGCTCCAGCAAAAACGCGCGGTCCATCGCCACGTCGAGGATCTGGCTGCGCAGCTCCTCCTGCGTGCCCAGCGGTATGTAGGCCACGGCCATCTTTTGCAGGTCGGGAATGTTCTTTTCCAGGTACTTGAGGGCATCTTTGATTTGCAGTGCAAAAAGGCGGCGCAGCCCAGCACGGTGCTTGGTACCGGCCAGCGCGGGCTCGTCGAACACTTCGATGGTGACGGCATCGCCCGCGTCAATGAGCGCAGGAAAGCCGATGAGCTGCTGCCCGCCCCGGCCGATTTCCATCAACTCGGGCAGCTCGCCAAAGGTCCAATGGGTATAGCGCGCCTCGGCGTGTACCGTGGGCACCGCAGGTTTTGCTTTGCTTTTGATAGCTGCTTGCGCTTGACCAGTAAGCGCTGGAGGCTCATTTGTCTCTAATTTTTTGGCTTCTTGAGCGTTGCTGCTCAACTTGAGCCCCGCCAGCGCCTGGAAGGCCCCGCGTGCCTTGGCGCCCCACTCGGCCTTGAGCGCGCTTAAGCTTCGGCCCTGGCCGAGCTGGCGGCCGTGCTCGTCCACCACGCACAGGTTCATGAACAGGTGCGTGCTCAGCATGTCGAGTTTGAAGTCGGCGCGCTTCACATCGAGCGATGTTTCATCGCGCACCTGTTTGAGCAGCGCGTCCACCAGGCCGACGTGCCCGATGCGGTCGGGCGTGCCCAGCAGCTCGGCCAGGCGCGCAGCCGATTCGGGCAGCGGCACAAAGCGGCTGCGCGGGCGCTGCGGCAGGCTTTTGAGCAGCGCCTGGATTTTGTCCTTGAGCATGCCGGGCACCAGCCATTCACAGCGCTCTTCGCTCACCTGGTTGAGCACAAACAACGGCACCGTCACCGTGACGCCGTCGCGCGCATCGCCCGGCTTGTGCAGGTAACTCGCCTGGCAGTCCACGCCGCCCAGGCGGATCATTTTGGGGAAGGCGGCGGTGGTGATGCCCGCGGCCTCATGGCGCATGAGCTCATCGCGGGTGAGGCGCAGCAGCTCGGGGCGCTTGGCCACTTCCTGCCGGTACCAGTGCTCAAAGGCGCGGCCATTGGTGATGTCCTGCGGAACCTGCTGGTCGTAGAAGGCGAAGATGAGTTCTTCGTCCACCAGCACATCCTGGCGGCGCGACTTGTGCTCCAGCTCCTCCACCTTGGCGATGAGCTTTTCGTTGGCGGCCAGGAACGGCAGGCGTTTGCCCCAGTCGGGCAGCACATCGCCCGCCACCAGTGCCTGGCGGATAAACATCTCGCGCGCAGCGTGCGGATCCACCTTGTCGAAAGGCTTGCGCCGCCCGCTGTAGACCACCAGGCCGTAGAGCGTGGCGCGCTCAAAGGCGACGACCTCTGCGGCTTTCTTCTCCCAGTGCGGATCGAGCAATTGCTTCTTCAGCAGGTGCGCGCCCACCTCCTCCAGCCATTGCGGGTCGATGTTGGCAATGCCTCGCCCGAACAAGCGGGTGGTCTCCACCAGTTCGGCGCAGACGATCCAGCGGCCGGGCTTCTTGCGCAGGTGCGCGCCGGGGTGGCGGTGGAACTTGATGCCGCGCGCGCCGAGGTACACATCCTCTTCTTCCGGCTTGAAGCCGAGGTTGCCCAGCAGGCCTGCGAGCATGGATTTGTGCAGTTCCTCATAGCTCGCAGGCTGGGGATTGAGCTCCCATCGGTGCTCGGCCACCACGGTAAGCAATTGGCTGTGCACGTCGCGCCACTCGCGCACGCGGCGCACATTGATGAAGTTCTGCCGCAACAACTGCTCATACTGGCGGTTGCTGAGCTTGTGGGTGGGGGCGGCATCTGCAAGCGCCGACGGCAGTGCAGGCTGTGGCTGGGCGCCCGAGGCGCGCTGCGCCACCGGCAAGAACGCCTGGTTGGGCGCTTTTTTGCGCGCCTGCACCTGTTGCACGCGGGCCGAAGCCAGTGTGGGCATGCTGCCGCCGCGCGCCTGCTGCAGCCAGTTCCATAGCGTCAGATACCCACTGAATTCGCTCTTTTCGTCGTCAAACTTGGCGTGCTGCTGGTCGGCCAGCTGCTGTGCTTCCATAGGACGGTCACGCACGTCCTGCAGACTGAGTGCACTGGCAATCACCAGGACCTCATTCAAGGCGCCGCGCTCGCGCGCTTCCAAAATCATGCGGCCCACGCGCGGGTCCACCGGCAGGCGCGCCAGCGCACTGCCCATGGCGGTCAACTCGTTGTACTCGTCCACGGCACCCAGCTCGTGCAGCAACTGGTAACCATCGGCAATCGCACGGCCCGAGGGCGCGTCGATAAACGGGAACTGCGCCACGTCGCCCAGGCGCAGCGACTTCATGCGCAGGATGACGCCGGCCAGCGATGAACGCAAAATTTCCGGGTCGGTAAAGCGCGGCCGCCCGGCAAAGTCTTTTTCGTCGTACAGGCGAATGCAGATGCCGCTGGCCACGCGCCCGCAGCGCCCGGCGCGCTGGTTGGCCGCCGCCTGGCTGATGGGCTCGACCAGCAATTGCTCGACCTTGCTGCGCAGGCTGTAGCGCTTGACCCGCGCGGTGCCCGAGTCGATCACATAGCGGATGCCCGGCACCGTGAGCGAAGTCTCGGCCACGTTGGTGGCCAGGATGATGCGCCGGCCGGTGTGGCCGTCAAAAATGCGGTCTTGCTCGGCCTGCGAGAGGCGCGCGAACAGCGGCAGCACTTCGGCATTGCGCGTGACCGGGTTGTGCGCGAGGTGCTTGCGCAAATGGTCCGCCGCCTCGCGGATTTCGCGCTCTCCAGGCAGGAAAACCAATATATCCCCGGCCGCATTGCCTTGCCACAGCTCGTCCACGCCATCGGCAATCGCCTCATTCAGGCCATAGTCACGCGACTCCTCGAACGGGCGCCAGCGCTGCTCCACCGGAAACATGCGGCCAGAGACCAACATGACGGGCGCCGGGCCGTTTTTACTTTCAAAGTGTTTGGCAAACCGGTCGGCGTCGATGGTGGCAGACGTCACCACCACTTTCAAATCGGGCCGACGCGGCAGTATCTGGCGGATGTAGCCGAGCAGAAAATCGATGTTCAGACTGCGCTCGTGCGCCTCGTCGATGATGATCGTGTCGTAGGCCTTGAGGAGCGGGTCGGTCTGCGTCTCGGCCAGCAAAATGCCGTCCGTCATCAGCTTGACCGAGGCACCCTGGCTCAGGCGGTCCTGAAAACGCACCTTGTAGCCCACCACTTCGCCCAGCGTTGTCTTGAGCTCTTGGGCAATGCGCTTGGCCACGCTGCTGGCCGCAATGCGGCGCGGCTGGGTATGGCCAATGAATTGCCCACGCTCGCCCGGGCGTGCATTGGCGCGCCCCCTGCCCATGGCCAGCGCCAGCTTGGGCAGTTGCGTGGTCTTGCCCGAGCCGGTTTCACCACACACGATGATGACCTGGTGGGCCTGCAGGGCCGCCATGATCTCGTCGCGCCGCCCCGAAACAGGCAAAGACTCCGGAAACTCCAGGACGAAGGGGCGAACAGGGGCCGGTGGGGGCGCATCAGAAAAAGACATAGCCCGCCATTATCGATAGCGCAGGGCCCACCGCCCGCAGATTCGCCTGCGTGCGAGACAATCCACCCGCAAACACAGCACGGGGAACACGGATGCGAATTCTGATCGTCGAGGACGACGCAGGCATTGCCAGCGGCCTGGCCGCCACCTTGAGGGGTGCCGGTTATGCCGTGGACATTTGCGACAGCCTGGCCCGCGCCGGTACGGCCCTGCGCACCGAATCGTTCGACATGGTGCTGCTCGACCTGGGCCTGCCCGACGGCGACGGCATCGACTGGCTGCGCAGCCTGCGCCAGGAGGGGCGCATGCTGCCCGTGCTCATCATGACCGCCCGCGACGCCCTCACCGACCGTGTCACCGGGCTGGACGAAGGCGCAGACGACTACCTCGTCAAACCCTTTGCCCCCGAAGAACTGCTGGCGCGCATGCGCGTGGCCCTGCGCCGCAGCGAGGGCCGGGCATCCCCCTTGCTGGTGCACGGCGACCTGGTGGTGAACCCGGCAGCGCACACCGTGCACCGTAATGGCACGCTGGTGCCCCTGCGTGCCAAGGAATTTGCCCTGCTGCTGGCCCTGCTGCGCGCCAGCGGCAAGGTGCTCACCCGCCAGCGGCTGGAAGAAGCCCTGTACGGCTTTGATGACGCCCTGGAGAGCAACGCCCTGGAAGTCCATATCCACCACCTGCGCCGCAAGCTGGGCAGCGAGTTGCTGCAAACCGTGCGGGGCGTGGGCTACTTTGTGCCACGCCCGGACAACGACGCCACCCCGCAGAAGGCTACGCCATGAAGCCACTGCCCTCCCCCTCGCCGCGCCTGCTGCGGCGCTATCTGTGGACCTGGGCCCTGCTGACGCTGGCCATTGTCTGGCTGGCGCTGGCCGCCGTGGCTTACTACACCGGGCTGGACGAAGCCGACGAAATCCTGGACGGCCACCTGGTTTCCGTTGCAGAACCGCTGCTGCACCCCGCTGCCCGGCTGCTCAAAGCCCCGCCACAGTCCGCCCCCCTCCCCATGAGAAGCCCCTACGCCACGGTCTACGCGCCCGAGCTGCGCCTGGTGGTCTGGGAAGACGAGCGCGTGGTGTGGGACACCCATGGCATTGCTGCCCTCCTGCCAGCCAACCTGGCCCAAGGCCACCACACACTGGTGCTGGACCCCTCCCGCCCGGCATCCACATGGCGGGTCTTTGTCGCCGATGCTCCCGCAGACGCCACCACAGCGCGCCGGGTGGCCGTGCTGACCGAAATGGGCTGGCGCCAGCACCTGGGCACCGACTTGGCCGAAGACATCGTTCGGCCCTCGCTGGTGCTGCTGCCGCTGGTGGCCCTGCTGATGGCCTGGGCCATCCGCCGGGGCCTGCTGCCGCTCGAACGCCTGTCTGACCAGATTGCCGCGCTGGACCTGGACGCCGGGCAAACCCTGCCCGAGCAACAACCTTTTCGGGAACTGGCCTACGCGGTGGACGCCATCAACACCCTGGTGCAGCGCCAGCAGTTGCAATTGCAGCGCGAACGGCGCTTCACATCAGACGTGGCGCACGAGTTGCGCACCCCGCTGACCGCCATGCTGCTGCAGGCCCGGCGGGCGCGCGAAGCGGACAACCCTGCCGACCGCGCACAGGCACTGCAGACCATTGAGCAGGACGCCCTGCGCGCGGGGCATATCCTGGGCCAGTTGCTGGACCTGGCACGCGCCCAAAGCCTGGAAGCCCTGGCCACGGAGACGGTAGATCTGTGCGCCGTAGCGCAGCGGGTTCTGGCCGACCATGCCCCCCTGGCCTACGAGCGCCACCAGGAACTGGCACTGGATGCGCCGTCCCGTCCCGTGCAGGTTCAAGGCCACGCCACGATGGTCGAACTGATACTGCGCAACCTGGTCGACAACGCCTTGCGCCACACCCCCCCAGGCACCCTGGTTGAAGTGCGCGTGACGCAGACCCCGCATGGCCGCTGCTCGCTGTCGGTAAGCGACAACGGTGCACGCGATGGCGCGCACGCCAGCGCCAACCCCGGCATGGGCGTGGGTCTGAACCTGGTGCAGCGCATGGCCGACGCGCAGGGCATCGCGCTGGAACACACGCCGGGCACACCTGCGACGAACCACCGCTTCACCTTGTCGTGGGCCGGTTAATACTCGGATAAGGCGGGTTGGCAAGAATCCTTGGATTTCCGACTCCGATTCCCCCTGCCAGCCTGATGTCCCCTACCAACCGCGCCCCTTGGCACCCCACTGCCCTGCTCCTGATCCTGTCCCTGTGGCTGGCCACTGTGGGCAACCTCCCGCTGTGGAAGGCCCTCTGGAGGCTTCCGGAAACCCATGGACTGCAGGCCGTCATTACCCTGGGTTCTCTGGTACTGGTGGTGCTGGCCGCCACCGTACTGCTGCTGGGGCTATTCCTCTGGCCGCGCTGGCTCAAGCCGGCAGGCATTGCGCTGTTGCTCATCACGGCATCCAGCAGCTACTTCATGTCCAGCTACGGCATCGTGATCGATCCCACCATGCTCACCAACGTGGTCCAGACCGACATGGGCGAGGCGATGGACCTCTTGTCCTGGCCTTTGGTGGTGACCTTGGCCCTGGGCGCGGTGTTGCCCGGCATCTGGTGGTGGCGCCAGCCCGTGCGCCGCGTGGGCGCCGGACGGCTGGTGCTGCAGCAGCTCGGCGTGGGGTTGCTGGGCCTGCTGGTGGCAGTTGCCATGCTGTGGATGTCGTTCCAGGACGTGGCCTCTCTCATGCGCAACCACAAAACGCTGCGCTACATGATCAACCCGTTCAATTCGGTGTATGCCGTGGCGCGGGTATCGGTAGGCCGTGCCGCACAGGCCCAGCAAGTGCTGGAACCTATCGGTATGGATGCGCACCTTACGGCACCGGGCAACTCGGTCGACACATCGCCCCTGATCGTTTTGGTGGTGGGCGAGACCGCACGCGCGGCCAATTTTGGCCTGGGTGGTTACGCGCGCGACACCACGCCCCAGCTCAAGCAACTGCAGGCCGAGGGTGATCTGGTGTATTTCTCCAACGTCAGCTCCTGCGGCACCAACACACAAACCTCCTTGCCCTGCATGTTTTCCTCTCAGGGGCGAGAGCGCTTTGAAGGCGCCGACAGCCACCAGGAAAACCTGCTGGATGTGCTGCAGCGCGCCGGCCTGGCCGTGCTGTGGCTCGACAACCAGTCGGGCTGCAAGGGCGTATGCGACCGCATTCCCCATACCGATACGCGCAACCTGAATCTGCCCGACATCTGCCCAGACGGTGAATGCTTCGACGAAGCCATGCTGCGCACCTTGCCCGATGAACTGGCCCGGCTCGACCCCGAGCGCCGCGCCCGGGGCACCGTGGTGGTCATGCACCAGATGGGCAGCCACGGCCCGGCGTACTACAAGCGCTCGCCCCCTGCTATGAAGCTCTTCCAGCCCGAGTGCAACAGCAATGCGCTGCAGGAATGCCCACCGGAACAGCTCCAGAACGCCTACGACAACTCGCTGCGCAATACCGACCACCTGCTGGCCCAAACGGTGCGCTGGCTGCAGACCCTGCAGCGCCCCACCGCGCTGGTCTATGTGTCGGACCACGGTGAATCGCTGGGCGAGAAGGGCCTGTACCTGCACGGCATGCCGTACCGCATGGCCCCGACAGAACAAACGCATGTACCCATGCTGGCATGGGCGTCCAAGTCACTGCAGCACACGCAAGGCTTGCGCCTGGAATGCCTGAAAGGCCAGGCCGCACAGCCCTGGTCGCACGACAATCTGTTCCACACCATGCTGGGGCTGGCGCGTGTCGGCACCACGGCACTGGACGGCAAGCTGGACATGCTGGCCCCGTGCACCGGGCCGACCTGAGCGATCGCCATGGCGGCCTGACGGGGAGGCAGTCAGACCTCGGACTTGCCGGGTGCAAATCCGACGCCGTCGTAGGCTCCGTCAAATTCGGTGAAAATCGCGCACCGGCGCTCCGTCGGATGTTTTTCACCCTTCTGACCGCCCACACTGCCGCATGTCCACCGTTTTCAATTTCACTTTCGTCCCCTGGTTCCGGTCGGTGGCACCCTACATCCACATGCACCGGGGCAAGACCTTCGTGGTGGGTATTGCGGGCGAGGCCATTGCCGCGGGCAAGCTGCCCGGCATCGTGCAGGACCTGGCATTGATCCAGAGCATGGGAGTGCGCATCGTGCTGGTGCACGGTTTTCGCCCCCAGGTCAACGAACAATTGCAAGCCAAAGGACATGCAGCCCGCTACTCCCATGGCATGCGCATCACCGATTCCGTGGCACTGGACTGCGCGCAAGAGGCCGCAGGCCAGCTGCGCTACGAGATCGAAGCCGCCTTCAGCCAGGGGCTGCCCAACACACCCATGGCGGGTTCCACGGTGCGGGTTATCTCGGGCAATTTCCTCACTGCCCGGCCCGTGGGTATCGTCGATGGCGTGGATTTCAAGCACACGGGTCTCGTGCGCAAGGTGGATGTCGCAGGCATCATGCGCTCGCTGGACATGGGCGCGCTGGTGCTGCTGTCGCCGTTTGGTTTTTCGCCAACCGGCGAGGCCTTCAACCTGAACATGGAAGAAGTGGCCACCAGCGTCGCCAGCGAGCTGCAGGCAGACAAGCTGATTTTTCTCACCGAAATTCCGGGTATCCGCATCCAGCACGACGCGCCGGCCAGCGAAGACAACCCTATCGACACCGAGCTGCCGCTGGCTGCCGCAGAAGCCCTGCTCGCCCAAATTTCGTCGCCCCACCAGCCCACCGACACTGGTTTTTACCTGCAACACTGCGTGCGGGCCTGCAAAGCTGGCGTGGAGCGCAGCCATATCCTGCCCTTTGCCACCGACGGCGCCCTGCTGCTAGAGGTGTATGTGCACGATGGCATTGGCACCATGGTCATCGACGAAAAGCTCGAGAGCCTGCGCGAAGCCACCGCCGACGATGTGGGCGGCATCCTGCAATTGATCGAGCCCTTTGAGAAAGACGGCACCCTGGTCAAGCGCGACCGCACCGAGATCGAGCGCGATGCCGACCACTACACCATCATCGAGCACGATGGCGTCATTTTTGCCTGCGCCGCCCTCTACCCCTACCCCGAAGCCAAGACCGCCGAGATGGCAGCGCTGACCGTGTCACCGCAAAGCCAGGGCCAGGGCGACGGAGAAAAGGTGATGAAGCGCATCGAGCAACGGGCGCGCGCCATGGGCCTGTCCAGCATCTTCGTGCTCACCACGCGCACCATGCACTGGTTCATCAAGCGCGGTTTCGTGCAGGTAGACCCCGACTGGCTGCCCGAGGCCCGCAAACGCAAATACAACTGGGATCGGCGCAGCCAGGTGCTGGTCAAAAAACTTTGAGCATTTTTGGCATCTAGCGCAATACCATCAAGCGCTAATAGCTACAAATAACAGAGCATCAAGCCACAGTATCGACCTGCGTGGGGTCCAGAAACCGCTCTGCATAGCGCAGGTACACGCGCTGGGCCACAAACACCGCAAACAGATCGGGATCAATGTGCCCGTTGCGGGTCATTTTTTCCATGATGTCCAGCGCCTGCGACAGCTTCATGCCGCTCTTGTAGGGCCGGTCTGCAGCGGTCAGCGCCTCAAAAATATCGGCAATGCCCATCATGCGGGCCTGCACCGACATCTGCTCGCGCGTCAACCCGCGCGGGTAGCCCTTGCCGTCCATGCGCTCATGGTGCCCCCCGGCATATTCGGGCACGTTTTTCAGGTGCCGCGGCCAGGGCAGTGTCTCCAACATCTTGATGGTGGCGACGATGTGGTAGTTGATGGTGTCGCGCTCGGCCTGTGTGAGGGTGCCTGCACGAATGGTGAGGTTTTCCATTTCCTCGGCCGTGAGAAAGGTGGTCTGCACGCCCTCCACATTGCGCCACTGGCGCTGCATACCGATGGCACGCACGCGCAACTGGTCGGCGGGCTGCATGGACTCCACGCCTTTGTTGCAGCGCCGCAAAAAATCACGATCGGCCTCGATACTTTGCAGCTTGCGCTGCAGGTTCGACTGGGCCACCGCTTCGGCCCCCGCATCCACCACCGGACGCAGGGCCAGTTGTGCACGCAGCGCTGCCAGCTCGGCATCACGCTTGAGCACCTCAAAGCGCGTGTCCACCAGGTCGATGCGGTCATAAATGGTCTGCAACTTGGTCGCCTTGTCCACCACGTGCACCGGCGTCGTGATCTTGCCGCAATCGTGCAACAGGCCCGCCATCTGCAGTTCGTAGCGGTCGCGCTCGGTCATGTGAAACTCAGCCAGCGGCCCTTCGGTCGTGGCATCAGCGGCTTCGGCCAGCATCATGGTGAGCGCGGGTACACGCTCGCAATGCCCGCCGGTGTAGGGCGACTTTTCGTCGATGGCGATGTTGATGAGTTTGACGAAAGACTCGAACAAACGTTCGAGCTGCGAAATGAGCAACCGGTTCGACAGCGCAATAGCCGCCTGCGAGGCCAGCGATTCGGTCAGGCTCTGGTCGGCCTCCGAGAAAGCCACCACCTGCCCCGTTTCCGGGTCCAGGGCGTTGAGTAACTGCAGTACGCCAATGAGCTCGCCGTCGTGGTTTTTCATGGGCACGGTCAGAAACGACTGCGAACGATAGCCCGTGCGCTGGTCAAAGGCGCGCGTGCCAGAAAAGTCGAATCCCTCCTCGGCATAGGCGTCGGCAATGTTCACCGTACGGTCGTGCAGGGCCGAATGCGCCGCCACCAGGGCATCGTTGGGCGAACCGTCGGCATGGCGCAGGGGCAGGTCAGGCAAGGCAATGCACTGCCCTGTGGTGCCTCCCTGGCGAATGCCCAGGGAATCCGTGCGCATGATCTCGAAATGCAGGGCCGTGTGGTCGTCCGTCACGCTGTAGAGGGTGCCGCCATCAGCGCCGGTCAGGGTTTTGGCCGCTTCGAGGATGTTTTCCAGCAACCGTTCGATGTCGCGCTCACGCGAGAGCGCTGCGCCGATGCCGTTGAGCTGCTCCAGGCGGCGGAACAGATTCATTGCTGATGTTTTGCCCATGGCGATGCCTTCATTGCCAGCCTCCGCAGGCTGGATTGGCTGCCATGTTAGAGGCAAACGCCCCGCCCGTTACAACTGCTCAGATTCCAGCAGATGTTCTCCGGGCAGGCCCTGCAATGCGCCGTCGAGCAGCGCCTGCGCAATGCGCTGCGCTGTCACGGGCCGGTAGCGCCAGGGCACCAGTGGCCCGAACGCGCGCGCCACCCACAGGCCCGCCACCTCACCCGGCCGCGCCACATCGCGGTCGGCATTGATCAGCGAGGGCCGCACGATGGTGAGCGATGGGTAGCCCAGTGCACGCACGCCGTCTTCGGCCTGCGCCTTGGTGCGCAGGTAGAAATTGCCCTGGGCACTAGCCCCCAGCGAAGAGTTGAGAGCCATCCGCGTGGCACCGGCCTGCCGGGCCAGCCGCGCGGTGTCGATGACAAGGTCGCGGTCCACGGCCGCAAAGGCTGGTTGCGAGCCCGCCACCTTGATCGTGGTGCCCAGCGCACAAACCACGGCATCGGCCCGCCACCACGGCGCGGTGGCATCCAGCTGTGCAAAATCGGTGACGGGATTGAGCAGCTTTTCATGCGCTGCCAACGGGCGGCGCGTGGGAGCGATGACCTGGGCCACCCGGGAGTCGGCCAGGGCCTGGGCCAGCACTTCGCGGCCCACCGCGCCCGTGGCGCCCAGAAGCAGCAGGCGCAGAGGCTGGGCGATGGCCGTCATGGGGGGATTCAGGCCCGGCCGGCACGCAGACCGCGCACCAGCAGCCACAGCATGGCGAGGCCGAACACCACGAACCAGACGAACGACCAGTTGGCAATGGAGCCGCCCAGGAAGGTCCAGTCAATGGCCGAGCAGTCGCCCGAGCCGCGGAAAATCATGGGAATCGACCGGCTGATGGGGTAGTTTTCGATCATGCCGTAGAAGTCGCGCCCGCATGTGGCCACCTCGGGCGGATACCACTGCAGCCAGCTCTGGCGCGCGGCGGTAAAGGCGCCAAAACCGCTGGACACCACCGCCAGCACGGCAAACGACATCCACCAGCCTTTTTTGCCTCCAAGGCTTGCCAAACCTGCGAAGACAGCTACCAAAATGAGAGCATAGCGCTGTACGATGCACATCGGGCAGGGCTCCAGGCCTACGACATGCTGCAGGTACATGCCAAAAGCCAGCATGGCCACACAGGCCACGCTGATCAGCGCCAGCACCCGGCGGGGCGCGTTATCAAACCAGTTTGCAATCATTCATCGCCTTGTCCAGCGCCCTGGGGCGCTTCATTAGATACCGGAGGCCTGGTCCAGAAAAACCCGCGCACGGCGCGGCGTCACCACCAGCTCATCCCCCTCAGAAAAACCCATCTCCCGATACTGCTGCGCGGGGATGTGCGCTTCAATCAGGGCTTCAGGGCTCGCATTGTCCGCTGCTTTGGTGGCGACCACGGGAATAAGTTCCAGCCGTGCGATGGGCCCCACCACAATGGCGCGGTCCAGCCGCGCAACGATGCCCAGGGGCTGCCCGGTGCCCGGCGTGTAGCGCTGCACATCCAGGTCATGGGGGCGCACATAGGCAGAAGCGGGGGCGTTTTGCGCCGCACTGTGTTCAGGCGCATCCATCTGCATGCCCTGCAGGTGCACCTGTCCTTCATGTGCCCGGCCGTGGAAGAGGTTCACATCGCCCAGAAACCCATACACAAACGGGCTGGCCGGGTGGTCCCACACCTGCTGGGGCGCGCCACTTTGCTCAATACGCCCCTGGTTGATGACCACCACGCGGTCGGCCACTTCCAGCGCCTCTTCCTGGTCGTGGGTGACAAAGATGCTGGTGACGTGCAGCTCGTCGTGCAGGCGGCGCAGCCAGCGGCGCAGTTCCTTGCGCACCTTGGCGTCGAGTGCGCCAAAAGGCTCGTCGAGCAGCAGCACCTTGGGCTCCACCGCCAGGGCGCGGGCCAGCGCAATGCGCTGGCGCTGGCCGCCCGAGAGCTGCGACGGGTGGCGCTCGGCCAGCCAGTCGAGCTGCACCAGCTTGAGCAGGTCCATCACTTTGGTTTTGATCTGGGCTTCGCTCGGGCGCTCGCTGCGGGGCTTGACGCGCAGGCCAAAGGCCACGTTCTCAAACACCGTCATGTGCCGAAACAGGGCGTAGTGCTGGAACACGAAGCCCACGTTGCGCTCGCGCACATGTACGTCGGTGGTGTCTTCGCCGCTGAAATGGATGGTGCCCGCATCGGCCGTCTCCAGCCCGGCGATGATGCGCAGCAGCGTGGTTTTACCGCAGCCGGACGGCCCTAGCAGTGCAATCAGTTCGCCCGACGCAATGTCCAGGCTTACATCGCGCAGGGCGTGAAAATCGCCAAACTGTTTACTGACGTTGCGGATTTCGATACTCATTGTTTTATTCCTTCAGCGCGCGGGCGTTGCAACGGTGGGCGCGGGGCGCTCGGGTGGCGACTCGGCCGCTGCCTTCAATTCCTGTTCGCTTTTCCACTCGGCAATCGACTTGATGACCAGGGTGACCAGCGCCAGCAGCGCCAGCAGCGAGGCGGCGGCGAATGCGGCCACGGATTGGTATTCGTTGTAGAGGATTTCGACATGCAGCGGAATGGTGTTGGTCTGCCCGCGAATGTGGCCCGACACCACCGACACCGCGCCGAACTCGCCCATAGCGCGCGCATTGCACAGGATCACCCCGTACAACAGGCCCCACTTGATGTTGGGCAGCGTCACGTACCAGAAGGTCTGCCAGCCCGTGGCACCCAGCACGATGGCGGCCTGCTCCTCGTCGTTGCCCTGCGCCTGCATCAGCGGGATCAGCTCGCGCGCGATGAACGGAAAGGTCACGAACACGGTGGCCAGCACGATGCCCGGCACGGCAAAGATGATCTTGATGTCGTGCTCTTGCAACCACGGCCCGATCCAGCCGTTGGCACCAAACATCAGCACATACACCAGGCCCGCCACCACGGGCGACACCGAGAACGGCAGGTCCACCAGCGTGGTCAGGAAGGCCTTGCCCTTGAACTCGTACTTGGCGATGCACCAGGCCGCCGCCACACCGAACACCAGGTTCAGCGGCACGGCGATGAGCGCGGTGATCAGCGTGAGCTTGATGGCCGACCAGGCATCGGGCTCGCGCAGGCCTTCGAGGTAGGCGCCAAAGCCCTTGCGCAGCGCCTCGGCAAACACGGCCGCGAGCGGCAACACCAGAAACAGCAGCATGAAAAGCAGTGCCACCGCGATCAACGTGTAGCGCACCCAGGGTGCCTCGGTGGTGCCGGCGCGTGCGCGGCGAACAGTACGGGTATTCATATCAGCGTTCCATGGCACGTTGTGCTTGGAGCAGACGCGGCCCAGGCCAATGCACCCGTGGAACGGGCTCTGCCAGGCCACCGGGTGCGTCCCCCTCCCGAAGGAGAGGGGGATGGCACGAAGCGATTCAGGGGGTGTTTCATGCTTTTCGGCGCTGCCAGGCCTGCAGCGCATTGATGACAAGCAGCAATACAAACGAAATCATCAGCATCACCACCGCAACCGCCGTGGCGCCCGCATAGTCGTATTGCTCGAGCTTGCCGATGATGATGAGGGGCGTGATCTCGGACACCATGGGCATGTTGCCCGCGATGAAAATGACCGACCCGTATTCACCCACCGCCCGCGCGAACGCCATGGCAAAGCCGGTGAGCAAGGCCGGGGTGATCGAGGGCAGGATGACCTTGGTGAAGGTCTGCCAGCGCGTGGCGCCCAGGCAAGTGGCGGCTTCTTCCAGTTCTTTTTCGGCGTCTTCGAGCACGGGCTGCACGGTGCGCACCACAAAGGGCAAGCCAATGAAAATCAGCGCGATGACGATACCAGCAGGCTTGAACGCGAGTTGAATGCCCATGGGCTCCAGGTACTGCCCCACCCAGCCATTGCCCGCCAGCAAAGCAGTCAGCGAGATACCGGCCACTGCCGTGGGCAAGGCAAACGGCAAGTCCACCAGTGCATCCATGATTTTTTTGCCCGGAAACTGGTAGCGCACCAGTACCCAGGCGATCAGCAGCCCGAAAAACAGATTCACCACAGCGGCGATGAACGACGCGCCAAACGTGAGCCGGTACGAGGCCAGCACGCGCGGCGCGCTGATGGCTGTCCAGAACTGGTCCCAGGTGAGCGTGAAGGTTTTGAACACCAGCGCCGACAGCGGGATGAGCACGATGATGCTCAGATAAAACAGGGTGTAACCCAGCGTCAGACCGAAACCGGGCAGCACCCGTTTGGCACTCCTGCGAGTGCCTCTCTTGTCATTCATAGGAATTTATTCGTTGCCCACCGCCGACGGAAACTGGCGCACCCCAGGCCAGCGGCCACCATGCAAACGCCGCCCCGCAGCACTGGTGGCGTTCACCCTCCGCGAGCGCAGCGAAGCAAAGAGGGGGAAGGCGCCGCAGGCGACTTGGGGGGTGTTCACTATTACTTGGCACCCGGCGTGTAGAGCTTGTCGAACTGGCCGCCGTCGTTGAAATGCACTTTCTGCGCTTCGGTCAGGCTGCCGAAATACTTGGCCACGGTGAACTGCTTGAGTGGCTTGAAAGTGCTGGCGTATTTTTTGAGCACGGCTTCCGAACGCGGGCGAATGGCGTGTTTGGCCGCGATCTCTTGCGCCTCTTCCGAGTACAGGTAGTCCAGGTAGGCCTTGGCCAGCTGCGCCGTGCCTTTTTTGGCGACGGTGCGCTCCACCACAGCCACGGGGTTTTCAGCCACCACGCTGACCGAGGGGTATACCACGTCGACCTTGCCCTTGCCAAACTCGCGCTCGACCGACACCACTTCCGACTCAAACGTGATCAGCACATCACCAATGTTGCGCTGCAGGAAGGTGGCCGTGGCATCGCGCCCGCCCTTGGCCAGCACCGGCACGTTCTTGTAGAGCTTGCCCACGAACTCGGCCGCCTGCGCCTCGGTGCCGCCCTTCTCGCGCACGGCGCCCCACGCGGCCAGATAGGCATAGCGGCCATTGCCGCCGGTCTTGGGGTTGACGACGATGACCTGCACGCCGGGCTTGGTCAGGTCGTCCCAGTCCTTGATGTTCTTGGGATTGCCGTTGCGCACCAGGAACAGCATGGTCGAGGTGGTGGGCGATGCGTCGTGCGGAAACTTCTTGGCCCAGTCCTTGGCCACCACGCCGTTGTCGGCCAGAAACT
This sequence comes from Simplicispira sp. 125, assembly GCF_003096555.1. Taxonomy (NCBI): domain Bacteria; kingdom Pseudomonadati; phylum Pseudomonadota; class Betaproteobacteria; order Burkholderiales; family Comamonadaceae; genus Simplicispira; species Simplicispira sp. 125. The sequence goes on from NZ_QEKM01000001.1 coordinate 1,345,312, forward strand.
GCACATCGGTGGTGGTGTTCATGGTCACCACATCGGCGGCCAGGCCATCGTTCACGGCGCGCGCCTGGGCGCTGGAGCCTGCGTGCGACTGGTCCACCTTCACGTCCTGGCCCGTCGTTTTTTTGTAGTGAGCCACGAAAGCGGTGTTGTAGTCCTTGTAAAACTCACGCGCCACGTCGTAGGACACGTTGAGCAGTGCATTTTGCGCAGAGGCAAGCGAGCTGGCACCCAGGGCAAGGCTGGCAAGAAGGAGGCGAATTTTCATGGCGGGCAGAGCGCGCAGGGCGCTATAAAAACGGGAATGGCACCATTGTGCGGAGCATGCTTTAAAACTCAAACGAATATTTGTTTGTAAAGTCATTCCAAAAACACATATCAAACGCGACAGTCATTGGGACTCGTTTTATGATCCTAGAAACGGCAGTTGGATGAGTCCGCCGGTGCCGTGATCTGGGAGCCAGGCAAGATGAGACGACGCGGCGGGCTCCTGCCCGCAAAGAGGAACAACGCCGCATGGCACGCCCTGAGCGCGGTGCTGGCGGATGCATAACGCTCTCACCCATCAGGTGAACACCATCGAAGCCATCAACGATAGCTTTCATGCGGCTTGGCAAAAGATATAAAGCGGTCAACTGCCGTTTCTAGGATGATGGCGCTCACTTGCTTATGGCCCCCACCGTGACCCCTGCGCTTGCTCCACCCACCATGCCCGGTTGGCGCCCCGCTTTGGCGGCTATGTCGCCCGCCAACTTTGGCATGGTCATGGCGACCGGCATCGTGTCCATTGCCGCCCACATGCTGGGGCTGCGCGCACTTGCCTTGGCGCTGTTTGCGCTCAACCTGGGGCTGTATGCCGTGCTGTGGGTTTTGTACCTGGCGCGCCTGGCCTTGTTTCGCCAACGTTTTCTGGACGACTTGCTGGGCCATTTGCGCGGCCCGGCCTTTTTTACCTCAGTGGCAGCAACCAATGTGCTGGGCAGCCAGTGCCTGCTACTGGTGGGCTGGACGGGCGCTGGCTTGGCGCTCTGGGGCTTGGGCCTGGGGTTATGGCTGCTGCTGACCTACACCATCTTCACTGCGCTGACGATCAAAGAGAACAAGCCAACGCTGGACCGGGGTATCAGCGGCGGCTGGCTGCTGGCTGTTGTCGCCACGCAATCGGTGGCCGTGCTCAGCGCACTGCTGGCCACGCACATTGGGCAGCCCTACCGGCTGGAGCTGAACTTTTTTGCGCTCTCCATGTGGCTGTGGGGCGGCATGCTCTACATCTGGATGATGTCGCTCATCTTCTACCGCTATACCTTCTTCCCCTTCAGCCCGGGGGACCTGGCGCCGCCCTACTGGATCAACATGGGCGCAATGGCCATTTCGACCTTGGCCGGGTCGCTGCTCATCGTCAACACGCCGGACGCGCCTTTTCTGGCATCGCTGCTCCCTTTTCTGAAAGGTTTCACCGTGTTTTACTGGGCCACCGGCACCTGGTGGATCCCCATGCTGCTGGTGCTGGCCGTCTGGCGCTATGGCGTGAAGCGGTTTGGGCTACGGTATGACCCACTGTATTGGGGCGCCGTGTTCCCGCTGGGCATGTATGCCGCCAGCACCCAGGAAATGCGGCTGGCCATGGGTTTTGACTTTCTCGGCGCGCTACCACCGGTTTTCCTGGTGGCGGCCTGTGCCACCTGGACTGCGGCACTCGTGGGTGCGGCCCGGCAGGCCTGGCGCATCGTGTGGTCGAAAGGCTGAGGGTTTAAAACCGCACCGCCTCGAAGGCGGGGTGCAACTCGTCGATCCAGTGGTTCAGCTCTTCGTCTGACACATGCAAGTGCTGCAGGCAGGCCTGTCCATGCTGATGCCACTCGCGCGAGGGCTCCAGCCCTTCGTGGTGGTTCACCAGGTATTCGGCCAGCAAGCCCAGCGCCACCAGTTGCCGCACCACCACGCTAAAACGTTCTTCCCGCAGGCAGCTAAAGTCATGGTGCAACCAGATGGCCTGCGCCACATCGCCCGGCAGATGCCAGGTGCGCGCCACAATCGCGCCCACCACGGCGTGGTCGGTGCGGTGGCTGGCGTTTTCGGTCTGGGTAAAGGTGCGGTCCTTGCGGGCCAGGGCCTCGGTCACCGTGCTGGCGTAGCCGCGCACCGCCTTGACCAGCACCGGCATGCCCACATGGCAGAACAGGCCAAAGCTGTAACCCAGGCCCGGGTCAAAGCTGTAGAGCTGGTGGCCCATGTGTTCACAGGCCATGGCCCGGCGTTGCGAGCTTTCCCAGAAATGCTCCAGCAAGGGGGAGCGCACCTGCAGCGCATGGCGCGTGATGAAGGCCGAAAGCAGTTCTACCGACGGGCGCAGGCCCAGCACCGTCAGCGCCATGCCCACGGTCTGTACCGGCTGGGTCAGGCCATAGAGCGGGCTGTTGGCCTGGCGGATCAGCGCCGCCGCCATGGCCACATCGGACGAGGCCAGTTGGTCCAGGGCGCCCGCGTCGGGTTCAGGTTGCGCCAGGATGCTCTGCAGGCGCAGCAACGATTCGGGGCACGGCGGTATCACGATGGCACGCACCGATGAGATTCGGCGTGCGTTCTGTATCTCTTGGTCAATCGGATGGGGGGTCACGTCGTCTTCCTGGCTATTCCAGGCGGCGCATCACGCCACCCTGTCCGCTTTGTTGCAATTGCTTGCATTGTGGCGGCAAAACAGATCCCCAAAGAATCGCCTGGCCATTTTGTCCAGCCGTCAACGCGCCTGCTGTAGCACCCGGGTGGCCTGGCTGCTGCGGCCCGGCAGGGTTTCTCCCAAAAAATCCAAAAAATGCCGCACCGCTGGTGATAAACCCCGGCGCGACGGGAAGACCGCATGCACGATGCCCACCGCAGGCGCCCAGTCGGGCAACACCCGCACCAGGCGCCGTGTGTGGATTTCGTCATGGCACATGTAGTCGGGCAACCAGCAAATCCCGGTGCCCGCCAGTGCCGCAAATTTAAGAGTGAGCAGATCGTCGGCCACATAGCGCGGGGTATGCTGCACCACCTGCTGCGCCCCCCCCGGACCGGTCAGATGCCAGGTAGCCCGCCCGTCGGGCGCCGACATGGCAATGCTGTCCATGCGCGCCAGGTCGGCCAGGGTGGTCGGTGTGCCCTGGCGGATCAGCAGGTCCGGGCTGGCCACCAGCACCTGGCGCGCCAGATCCAGGCGCTTGACCACCATGCTGCCGCTTTCTTCGAGCGAGGCGCGCACACGCAAGGCCACGTCCACACCCTCTTCCACCAGGTTCACCACCCGGTTGCTGACCTGCAGTTCGACCCGCACCTGCGAATAGCGCGCCAGGAATTGCGGCAGCACCTCGCCCAGCACGGTCTGCGCCAGGGTCACGGGGCAGCTCACACGCAGGGTGCCACGCGGCGCGGCCTGCACCTGTGCCACGGTGTCCTGCGCAGCCAAGGCCGACTCGCGCAGCGCCTGGCAATGGCGCAAATAGGCCTCGCCCACATCGGTCAGCGAGAGCTTGCGCGTGGTGCGCTGCAGCAGGCGCACGCCCAGATGGGCCTCCAGCTCGGACACCCGCCGCGACAGGCGCGACTTCGGAATACCCAAGGCCCGGCCGGCCGCGGCAAAACCGCCCCGCTCCACCACCTCGGCGAAATACAGCATGTCATTGAGATCCTGCATGGCGGGCGCTTTCATTGTTCTACAAACAGGACAATCTATCGTAAATCTGCCAACTTATCAAAAACTGCGCTGATCTCCACAATCTATCCATCGCCACACGCTGTGGTTAACCCCCTTCGGAGATCACCATGCAACTGCTTCACATCGATTCCGCCATCACCGGCGCCCAGTCCGTCTCGCGGCAGCTCACCGCCCAGATCGTGGCCGCCTGGAAGGCCAGCCACCCCGGCACGCAGGTCAGCTACCTCGACCTCGTGGCCAACGCGCCGACCCACTTCACCATGGACGCCATGGCCCCGCGCACCGGCCAGACCGACAACCTGAGCGAAAGCCAGCAGCGCGAGAACGCTGTCTCCGAGCAGCTGGTGAGCCAGTTCCTGGCGGCCGACGTGGTGGTGATCGGCGCGCCGTTCTACAACTTCAGCATCCCGACCCAGCTCAAGGCCTGGATCGACCGCCTGGCACAGCCCGGCCGCACCTTCCAGTACACCGCCAACGGCCCCGAAGGCCTGGCCAAGGGCAAGACCGTGATCATCGCGTCGAGCCGGGGCGGCGTCTATTCCACCAGCGAAGGCGGCCGCGCCATGGAACACCAGGAGAGCTACCTGCAGACCGTGCTGGGCTTCTTCGGCGTGACCGACGTGCGTTTCGTGCGCGCCGAAGGCGTTGCGATGGGCGAGGCCGCCAAGGCCGCCGCGCTGGAGAGCGCCACGCAGGCCATCTGCGACCAGGCCGCCAACCAGCCGCTGGTGGCGCAGGCTGCCTGAAGCGGCGCGGCATGGCCGCCGTGCCGCGCATCAAAAAACCCGGTCGATACCGGGTTTTTTGATGGCTTATATTTACATAAAATCAAGCGCAAACGCCCTGTGGTATTGCGCAAGCAGCTATTTACTCAATAGCATTCAGGCGTGCTTTTTGACCCAGGCCACATACCGGTCCATCCAGCCCTGCAGGAATTTTTTGCTGCCTTCGCCAATGTTGCCATCGGCATCGAACAGACCCTCCTTGGCGTGGATGAAAGCCTCGGGCTGGCCCATCGTGGGGGCATCGAGGTAGGCCAGGATGTTGCGCAGATGCTGCTGCGCCAACGCCGTGCCGATGGCACCGACCGACGCACCGATGACGCCTGCCGGCTTGCCGGCCCAGGCATTCTGGCCATAGGGACGCGAAGCGTTGTCGATGGCATTTTTCAGCACGCCAGGAATCGAGCGGTTGTATTCAGGCGTGACGAACAGCAGGCCCTGCGCCGCCTTGACTTCCCCCTTGAGCCGCAGCACGGACGGCGCCTGCTGGCCGTCACTATCCTGGTTGTACAGCGGCAGGTCATCGATACGCAGCTGCGTGAACTGAAAGTCTGCCGGCCCCAAGCGCGCCAGCGCCGTGGCCAACTGGCGGTTGAACGAATCCTTGCGCAGGCTGCCGACGATGACAGCGATCTGGAACTGGCTCATGGATGCTCCTTGGAACGTGGAAAAGGCCGTGAAAGCACGGGCAAAGCCATGATAGACCTCGGCGGCGCACCCTGCACAGCGCGCCCCCTTTGCCACCATAGACTATTCTTTCAATAGCATTCAGCGCTTTACAGATAAGCGCTAGAACCCTAAAAGGTTAAAAAACCGGCAACACCGACCCCTTGAACTCGGTCTGAATGAACTGGCGGATTTCAGGCGACTGGTAGGCCTTGAGCAGTTGCGCCACCCAGGGCTTGCCCTTGTCGGCCTCGCGCACCACGATCAGGTTGGCATAGGGGCTGTTGGCGTCTTCCTGCGCAATGGAGTCGGTCTTGGGGTTCAGGCCGGCCGAGATGGCGAAGTTGGTGTTGATGGCGGCGGCGTCCAGGTCGTCGAGCGAACGCGCCAGCTGGGCCGCGTCGAGTTCGACGAACTTGAGCTTCTTGGGATTACTCACCACGTCCAGCGGCGTGGCCTTGAGGCCTGCGCCGTCTTTCAGCTTGATCAGGCCCTTGGCTTGCAGCACTAGCAGCACGCGGCCGCCGTTGGTGGGGTCGTTGGGAATGCCAAAGCGCGCGCCGTTGGCCAGCTCGTTCAGGTTTTTCACCTTTTTGGAGTACAGCCCGATGGGGAAATTGACCGTGGTGCCCACGGACACCAGCTTGTAGCCACGGTCCTTGACCTGCGCGTCGAGGTAGGGCTGGTGCTGGTAACCGTTGGCATCCAGGTCACCAGCGGCCAGGGCGGCGTTGGGCTGCACGTAGTCGCTGAACTCCACGATCTGGATCTTCAGCCCGTCCTTGGCCGCCACTTTCTTGACCTGCTCGAAGATTTTCGCGTGCGGGCCGGCGGTCACGCCGACCTTGAGTACCTTGTCTTGCGCCAGGGCGCCGGTGCTGAGGCCGGCGGCCAGGGCCAGAACGAGGGTGGATTGCAGCAGGGAGCGTTTGTTCACGGAAAACCTTTCAGTCAGAGATGGCATGCATCTTAGGGTTGACCCTATCAAACCCAAACGACTGTGTTTTCATTTCCTTACGCAATATCGGTATAACGAATCAGCTGCGCAGCGCCACGTTGTTGAGCTTATCGAGCCGCTCGGGCCAGCCGCCTTCGCTGGCCGACTGGCGCAGGATGCGCGTCCAGGCCACCCAGGCGTCCCACTGCACGCGCTTGTCCCACGCGTTGCCCCAGGCGCTGAAAGCTTGCAGGGCGCTGTCGGCGGCCTGCAGCGCGTCGGCGGAGCGGCCGGCCGACAGGTAGAGCTGGGCCAGCACCATCTGCGGCTCGCCCACCCAGGGGTTGAGGCGCACGGCCTGCTCGAGCATGGCGGTGGCCACGTCCAGGTCGGCCAGCGGGTGCTCTTGCTGGATCACCGACCAGTACAGCGCCGTGGCGGCGGCCTCGTCAGCAGCGGCGAGCGGCTGGGTGCAGTGCGCAAACACCGGCGGCACGGGCAGCAGGCCTTGCAGGCCCGGGTGCTGGAGCGCCTGGCCCAGGGCGGCGATCTGGCTCAGCATGCGGGCGCTGGGGCGCATCGGGCCGGGCCACAGCGAAGCCGCCCAGTGCACGGCCTGCGGGCGCTGCGGCACGCTCGGAAAGCACGAGAAGATGTCGTCCTGCCAGCTGAACCACTGCTCGATGGTGTCGGCCATGCTGACGACGATGAAGGCCGCCACCTCGTAGGGCGTGAGCACGTGGCGCTGGCCGTTCTTGTCGAGCACCACGCTGCCGTCGGGCTCGATCTGCCCGGCCAGCACGCGCTGCACGAACTGCGCGCGCGACTGGGTGCAGAACAGGTAGACCAGGTGCTCGGCGCTCTCGCCCACCAGGGCTTGCAGGCGGCCGCGCTCGCTGGCCGCATCGAACTTGACCAGGTCGACAAAAGCGTTGCCGTAGACGCTGTGCAGCAGGCCGAGCAGGCGCACGTCGCGCGGCTGCTGCCACTGCGTGAGCGAGCGCGCCACGCCCACCAGGTGGTGGCGGAAGGTGCCGGCCTTGTGCCAGTCCTGGCCGACGTTGCGCGCCAGCACGGTGGGCAGCACGGGCGCCAGGTCGGCATCCTTGTGCAGCCACTCTTCGTCGAGCAGCGCCTGGGCGCGGGTGAACAAATAGGGGTCGAGTGCTTGGAATGGCAAGTGCATGGGGTGTCTCCGAAGGGTTCTTGTACTGGCAGTATCACCGCTGGCGCAGATAAGATCTGCCCCCCTAGCTACACTGGAGCACGCGCCATGACCGCCACCACCACCGCCGCTGAAGAACAGGACTGGAATAGCCGCCAGCTGGCCGAGCCCGTGGCGGCGCCGCGCTTTCGCGTCTGGCGCTATGCCGCACCGACCATCGTGCTGGGCTGCTCGCAGCGCGCCTTGTTGGCCAGCATGGCGCCCCGGCAGCCCCAGGGGCTGCTGCAGCGCCCCTCGGGCGGCGGTGCCGTGCTGACGGGGCCGTGGCTGGTGGGCGTGTCCGTGGTGCTGCCGCCCGAGCACCCGTGGGTGGGCCAGAGCCTGGTGGACAGCTACCGCCCGCTGGGTTTGCTGCATGCCGCCGTTCTGGCCGACATGGGCGTGTCGGCGCGGGCCTTGCCGGCCAGCGAGGTGGCCGGCGCCAATGCGCGCATGGGCCCGGTGGTGGACTGGGCCTGCTATGGCAGCCTGGCGCCGTGGGAACTGGTGGACGAACAGGGGCGCAAGCTGGTCGGCCTGGCGCAGCGGCGCCAGCGCCATGGCGTCTTGCTGGTGGCGGGCACGCTGGGCACCGCGCCCGACTGGCCGCTGCTGTGCCACGCCGTGGGGCAGCCGCAAGACGTGTCGGCGCTGCGCAGCCGCACCGTCTCGTGCGCGGAACTGGCCGACCGGCCCTTCAGCAACGCAGCGCTGGCCCTGCGCCTGCAGCAGGCCCTGGAGCACGCATTGCCCGGCGCTGCACAGCAGCCCTGAGCCGGGCCTTCAATGCACATAAAAACAAGGCTCTAACGCTTACTGGTCAAGCGCTGACAGCTCACCATTCGATAGCAATCAGCGGTGGTTCAAGCGCCGCACGGCCCAGTCACCCAGGCTCTGGATGGCCTGCACGAAGAAGCTCAGCACCACCACCACGGCGAGCATGGCGTCGGGCAAGAAGCGCTGGTAGCCTGGGCAATTTCCAGAAAGACGCACAAGCCGGTAGGCAGGTTCCGTTTTTTCTGCCATTCTGGGCGCTTGGGCCGAGCCAAGCGCGGGCAGGCCCCATTCGGTGAAGGAAAAGCCCACCATGCCGCTCCCCCAGCCATCCCGCCCCGAGCCACCACCCACAGCGCCCCAGCCGCCCTGGCAGTGGAACCCCAGCAAGCTGTGGCTGGTGATCCTGGCGCTGACGGCACTGTTCTGGCTGCGCGATCTCTGGGTCACCTCCAACCAGGTGCAGCCCATACCGTACAGCGAGTTTCTGCAGCACCTGAAAGCCGGCCAGTTGCAATCCATCTCGATCAGCAGCCAGTTCATCGAGGGCCAGCTCAAGACCCCGCAGGCCGATGGGCGCACGCGCATCGTCACGACGCGCGTTGACCCGGCCCTCGCCCAGGAGTTGTCTGCCTACGACGTGCGCTTTGAAGGCGTGGTGGAGAACAAACTGCTGAGCGAGCTGCTGTCCTGGGTGGTGCCGGGCCTGATGCTGCTGGCCCTGTGGAGCTTCATCGGCCGGCGCCTTGCCGCGCAAGGCGGCATGGGCGGTCTGCTGTCCGTCGGCAAGAGCCGCGCCAAGCTGCATTCGGAAACCGACGTGAAGGTCAGCTTCGACGACGTGGCGGGGGTGGACGAGGCCAAGGCGGAGCTGCGCGAATCGGTGGAGTTCCTGAAAAACCCCAAGGACCACGGCCGGCTGGGCGCGCACATGCCCAAGGGCATTTTGCTGGTGGGCCCGCCGGGCACGGGCAAGACGCTGCTGGCACGCGCCATGGCCGGCGAGGCCGGCGTACCCTTCTTCAGCATCACGGGCTCCGAGTTCGTCGAGATGTTCGTGGGGGTCGGTGCGGCGCGCGTGCGCGACATGTTCGAGCAGGCCCGCGCCTCGGCGCCTTGCATCATCTTCATTGACGAGCTGGACGCCCTGGGCCGGGCGCGCGGCGTGGGCCCGATCTCGGGGGGCCACGACGAGAAGGAACAGACGCTGAACCAGCTGCTGGCCGAGATGGACGGCTTCGACACCAGTGCGGGCGTGGTGATTCTGGCGGCGACCAACCGCCCCGAGGTGCTCGACCCGGCCCTGCTGCGGGCCGGCCGCTTCGACCGCCAGGTGCTGGTCGACCGGCCCGACCGCAAAGGCCGTGTCGATGTACTGCGCGTGCACCTCAAGAAAGTGCACCTCGGCGGCGATGTCGACCCCGACGCGGTGGCCGCGCTGACGCCGGGCTTTGCCGGCGCCGACCTGGCCAACCTGGTCAACGAAGCGGCCTTGCTGGCCACGCGGCGCGGCGCCGACGCCGTGGCGATGGCCGACTTCACCGCCGCCGTGGAGCGCATCGTCGCCGGCCTGGAGCGCCACCAGCGCGTGCTCGGCGACAAGGAGCGGCGCACCGTGGCCGTGCACGAAATGGGCCATGCGCTGGTGGCCATGGCGCTGCCGGGCACCGACCCGGTGCACAAAATCTCCATCATCCCGCGCGGCATCGGCGCGCTGGGCTACACCTTGCAGCGCCCCAGCGAGGACCGCTACCTGGCCAGCGCGAGCGAGCTGCGCAACCGCCTGGCGGTGCTCATGGGCGGGCGCGCGGCCGAAGCCCTGGTGATAGGCGAAGTGTCCACGGGCGCGGCCGACGACCTGGTCAAGGCCACCGACATCGCGCACGACATGGTCGCGCGCTACGGCATGTCGCCCGAAGTCGGCCAGGTGGTCTACGAGCGCCAGCAGCCGCGCTTTCTCGACCTGCCCGAAGGCATGGCGCTGGAGCGCGGCCTGTCGGACGACACATCGCGGCGCATCGACATGGCCGTGCGCGCCCTGGTGGACGAGGCCTTTGCCCGCGCCAGCGCGGTGCTGACCGAGCGGCGCACGCTATTACAAGAAGGCGCCAACAAACTGCTGGCGCAGGAAACGCTCACCGAAGCCGACCTGCTGCCCCTGGCCGAAACCGCACGGAGCGGGCCTGCGGCGTGATGCCGTGCCGGCGTGATTGACTTCTGCCGCCGTGTTGCCGACACTGGCCTGATCGCCGCCCTGGAGCGGCCACCATTCGGAGGTTGCCATGCACCCATCTGCGGAAGTCCGAAGTTGTCTTTACGACCAGGCCGAACTGGATGCGGTGCTGCAAGCCATGGCGAGCCAGGTCGCAGCCCAGCTGCAACCGCAGCAACGCCTGGCGGTGATCGGCATTCTGCGGCGCGGCGCGCCGCTGGCCCAGCGCCTGACCGATCTGCTGGTGCAGCGCCACGGCATGGCCCCGCCGCTGCGGCTGGACCTTTCCGTCAAGCGCTATGCCGACGACCTCACCCTGCTCTACCCCGAGACCCGGCTCGATGAACCGGCCGGCCATGCCGAGCTGGACCTCTCCGAGCACAGCCTGCTCGTGGTGGACGATGTGCTGTACACCGGCCATTCGCTGTTGCGCGTGCTGCAGTACCTGGCGCGCAAGCAGCCGCAGCAGATCCGGGTCGCGGTCCTGGTGGACCGCTGCGTCGCACGCCTGCCGGTGCATGCCGATGTGGTGGGGGTGCGGCTGCAAGTCGCTCCCGGCAGCATCATCGATTGCCATGTACCGCCGTATGAAACGGATTTCCAGATCGATCTGGTGCAACCCGGGCGTGCGCCATGAATCCCCCGGACCGCCCCCATCTGTTCCGCGACCGTGCCGACGCCGCCCACCGGCTGGCAGAGCGGCTGCAGGCCTATCGCGGCACAAAGCCGCTGGTGCTGGCCATACCGCGCGGCGCGGTGCCCATGGCCAAATCCCTGGCGGCGGCGCTGCAGGGTGACTTCGATGTGGTGCTGGTGCGCAAGCTGCGCGCCCCCTACGAGCCCGAATTGGCCATCGGCTCGGTCGACGAGAGCGGCTGGGTCTATGTGTCGCCCTACGCCGCTTCGGCCGGTGCCGACCAGGACTACATTGCCGCCGAAAAGCACCGGCAAATGGAGGTCATCCGCCAGCGGCGGGTGCAGTACACGCCGATACGGCCGCCCCTCGATCCCGCGGGCCGCACCGTCATCGTGGTGGACGACGGGCTCGCCACCGGCGCCACCATGGTCGCCGCCTTGCACGGCTTGCGCCAGCGCCATCCCGCCAAGCTGGTCTGCGCCGTGCCGGTGTCGTCGCCGGAAGCGCTCACCATGGTCCGCCCCCTGGCCAACGAGGTGCTGTGCCTGCAGGCACCCGCCGACTTCCAGGCCGTGGGCCAGTTCTACCGGGACTTTGCCCAGGTCGAGGACGACGAGGTGATCGCCCTGCTCCGCCCCTGAAGGCCCGCCCCGCTCAAGCAGCCGCTGCAGGCGGCAGATATTTTTCGAACCAGTCGGCGGCCTGCCGGGCCACGGTCTCCAGGGTGCCCGGCTCCTCGAACAAATGGGTGGCGCCCGGCACCACGCTCAAGCGGTGCGGGCAGCGCATGTGCGAGGCCGCCTGCCGGTTGAGCTCCAGCACCTCTTCGTCGCGGCTGCCCACCAGCAGCAGGGTCGGGCAATCCACGCGGGCCAGCGCCTCGGGCCCGGCCAGATCGGGCCGCCCGCCGCGCGACACCACGGCCCGGATGGCCTGGCCCTCTGCGGCGGCGGCCATCAGGGCGGCGGCCGCCCCGGTGCTGGCGCCGAAGTAGCCCAGGGGCAAGGACTGGGTGAGCGGCTGCCGGCCCAGCCAGCGCGTCGCCGCGCGCAGCCGCTGCGTCAACAGGGGGATATCGAAGCGGGTGCGGTAGTCCTGGTCCTCCTCGGGCGTGAGCAGGTCGAGCAGCAAGCTGCCCACGCCGCGCGCGTGCAGCACCCCGGCCACGTAGTTGTTGCGCGGGCTGTGCCGGCTGCTGCCGCTGCCATGGGCGAACAGCACCAGCCCGATGGGCGCGGTGGGCAGCGCCAGCAGGCCCTCGATAGGGATCTGGTCCACGGGAATGCGCACCAGTTGTTCCAGCGGTTTCAACGGCGATGCCATCGCTGCCTCCTGTGAAAAATTGCGCTGGAGACGGATCAGGCCATGCGCAGCACCGCCGCGCCCTGCAGCGCGCCCTGGCGCAATTGCTCCAGCGCTTCGTTCGCCTGCTCCAGCGCGAACACCGTGACCTCGCTGCGCAGCGGCGCCTGCCGGATCGCCTCGAAGAATGCGAGCCCGTCGGCGCGCGTCAAGTTGGCCACGGAGCGGATGCTGCGCTCGCCCCACAGCCAGGCGTAGGGGAAGCCGGGGATGTCGCTCATGTGGATGCCCGCGCAGACCACGCAGCCGCCCTTGTCGAGGTGCCGCAGGGCGATGGGCACCAGCGGGCCTGCGGGGGCGAAGATCAGCGCCGCGTCCAGCAGCTGCGGCGGGGCTTCATCGGTTCCCCCGGCCCAGTTCGCGCCCAGGCTGCGGGCAAACCCCTGGCTGGCGCCATCGCCGGGGCGGGTGAAGGCAAAGACTTCGCGGCCCTGGGCGCGCGCCAGCTGGGTGATGAGGTGCGCAGCCGCGCCAAAGCCGTAGACACCGAGCCGGCGCGGGTCGCCGGCCAGGCGCAGCGCGCGGTAGCCGATCAGGCCGGCGCACAGCAGCGGCGCCAGATGCTCGGCCGCCGGCGCCTCGGGCAGGGCCAGGCAATAGCGCGCATCGGCCAGCGTGTACTCGGCATAACCGCCGTTCAACTGGTAGCCCGTGAACCGGGCCCGCTCGCACAGGTTCTCGCGGCCGCTGGTGCAAAAGCGGCATTGGCCGCAAGTCCAACCCAGCCAGGGCACGCCCACGCGCTGGCCCAGGCGCCAGCCCTGCACACCGGGCCCCAGGCCTGCGACCCGGGCCACGATCTCGTGGCCCGGCACCACGGGCAACACCGGGTCGGGCAACTCGCCATCGCGCAGATGCAGATCGGTGCGGCAGACGCCGCAGGCCTCGACGGCCAGCAGCAACTGGCCCGCCTGCGGCACGGGCATGGGCAACTCGGTCAGCCGCAGGGGCTGGCCCGTTTGCTCCAGCACCATGGCGCGCATGGTCACAGGCCCGGTCATGGTGGTCACCCGCGGCGTTTCAAAGCTGGAAGTCGCTGTGCAGGCGCTGCGCAAGTTCTTGCAGACCCAGGCTGGTCAGGTCCAGCGCATGGCTGTCCGCCACCCGTTGGCGGGACCCACTGTCCAGGTGCGCCAGCAACTCGCCCAGAAAGGGGTTGGAGGCGAACACCACGATGCTTCCGACACGCTGCTCGGCGACCGCCGCGCCGACGGCATCGGCAATCTGCTGCGCAAAGATGCGGCGTTCATGCTCCTGGGGACTGCTGCGCGGCGCCAGACCCGAGCGGCCGGCAATCGCATGCCCGGCCGGCTCATGGCCGGCGTCGGCGCCGTGCAAGCGGCTTTGCGGATGCAGCAAGCACTCCACTTCCGTCCAGCGCCCTGGTTTGGTGGAGTCCTGCTCCAGCACACGGGCTTTCGAACCATTGGCCACTACCGCCCAGACTGGTTTTTCCATGGTGCGCCCCGCTTTCGGTGTGAAAAGAATTTTCATCTTCCCCCCATGGACCAGGCCGGTCAAGCCAGCAACCCGCCGCGCGCGCACCGGGCCAGCCCTCGGCGCACAGCGCCGGGATCAGGCTGCGTTTTTGCCGGCTGCTTTTCTTTCCGGCGGTGCCGTGCAAAACAAGGGCCAAATCAGCCTCTGGGGCTTATCCGTCAAGCGCCAGCAGCTATCAAAACAGGGGTTTCAGCGGTGGCTCAGGCGGCGCACGGCCCAGTCGCCCAGGCTCTGGATGGCCTGCACGAAAAAGATCAGCACCACCACCACGGCCAGCATGATGTCGGGCAGAAAGCGCTGGTAGCCGTAGCGGATGCCCAGGTCGCCCAGGCCGCCGCCGCCGATCGCGCCGGCCATGGCCGAGTAGCCGGTCAGGCTCACGAAGCTGATGGTCAGGCCGGCGACGATGCCAGGCAGCGCCTCGGGCAGCAAAATCTTCCAGACGATCTGGCCGGTGGTCGCGCCCATCGACTGGGCGGCCTCGACCAGGCCGTTGTCGACCTCGCGCAGCGCGGTCTCGACCAGGCGCGCGATGAAGGGCGCGGCCGCCAGCGTCAGCGGCACCACGGCGGCGCCCGTGCCGATCGACGAGCCCGTGATGAAGCGCGTGAACGGGATGATGGCCACCAGCAGGATGATGAACGGCGTCGAGCGCACGGCGTTCACGATCCAGCCCACGGTCTTGTTGAGCGGGCTGTTTTCGAGCACGCCGCCCTGGTCGGTCAGGCGCAGGAACACGCCCAGCGGGATGCCGATGAGCGCGCCGACGACGCCCGAGATGCCGACCATGACGATGGTTTCCCACAGCGAGGTGGCAAACAGCTCCAGCATCATTTCAGAGAAATTTTCAAACATCGCTCAATCCTTGCTCGGCACTTCTTCGACCTGCACGCCATGCTGGCGCAGGTGCGCAACGGCACTTTGAATCTGTTCGGCCGCGCCGCTGGCAAACACCGCCAGCGACCCGAAGGGCTGGTCCTGGATCTCGTCGATCTGGCCGTGCAGGATGGACAGCTCCAGCCCCAGGTCGCGGATCAGGTGCGACAGGATGGGCTGGTAGGCGCTCTCGCCCGCATACGACAGGCGCAGCAGCTGGCCGACGCCGCCGCTGAGCCCGGCCGAGAGCTGGCGCACGCGCGCCATCACGCTGGCGGGCAGCTCCTGCGGCACGATCTCGTCGATCAGGCTCTTGGTGATGGCCTGCTGCGGGCGCGTGAACACGTCCAGCACCCGGCCCTGCTCGACGATGCGGCCGGCGTCGATCACGGCCACACGGTCGGCCACCTGCTTGATGACCTGCATCTGGTGCGTGATGAGCACCACCGTGAGGCCCATCTCCTTGTTCACCTTGCGCAGCAAATCCAGAATGGAGCGTGTGGTTTCGGGGTCGAGCGCCGAGGTCGCCTCGTCGCTCAGCAGCACCTTGGGCCGGCTGGCGAGCGCGCGCGCAATGCCCACGCGCTGCTTTTGCCCGCCGCTGATCTGCGCCGGGTAGCGCTCGGCCAGGGCGGTGAGGCCGACCAGTTCGAGCAGCGGGTCCACGCGCCGGCGGATTTCGTCCCTGGACATGCCCGCGAGTTCGAGCGGCAGCGCGGCGTTGTCGAACACGGTGCGCGAAGACAGCAGGTTGAAATGCTGGAACACCATGCCGATGTCGCGGCGCGCGGCGCGCAGCTTGGCGTCGTTCAGCTGGGTCAGGTCGCGGCCATTGACGATGACAGCGCCAGCGGTGGGGCGGTTGAGCAGGTTGATGGTGCGCACCAGCGAGCTTTTGCCCGCGCCGCTCTTGCCGATTATGCCGAACACCTCGCCTGGCGGAATGTGCAGGTCGATGCCGCGCAGGGCTTCGACGGGGCCCGTAGGGCCCGGGTAGGTCTGGGAAAGTCCCCGTAACTCGATCATGGGAAAAACAGGCTCTCGCACGCCGGCTGCGCTGCGAAAACCCGTGGATAAATAGGTATAAAAAAAGAGGATGCAGCACTGGGCACACGGCAGGCGGCGGTTGTCAACTATGCTTTTCATAGCTGTCAGCGCTTGCTGTTATTGCCTTAGAGCCTGTTTAGGCTCTAAAAGCTGCAGGGGCTCAATTATGGCGCACTGCAACAAGTTGCGTGCGGCCCAAGGGCCAACGCAGCCGCCAGGCGGCGGCCGTGGTGCCCAGCAGGCGCTGCAGCGGCGCCGGGGCCGCGGGTGCGGCGGGGGCCGGCACGGCCTTACTTTTTGGCATAAATTTGGTCGAACAGGCCGCCATCGGCAAAGTGCAGTTTGCTCACGTTCGCCCAGCCGCCAAAGGCCTGGTCGATGGTGAACAGCGACAACTGGGGAAACTGCGCCGCGTACTTGGCGCGGGCCTTCTCGCCCGTGGGGCGGTAGAAGTTCTTGCCGGCGATGTCCTGGCCTTCGTCCGAATACAAATACGCCAGATAGGCTTGCGCCACCTTGCGCGTGCCTTTTTTGTCCACGTTCTTGTCGACCACCGCCACCACGGGCTCGGCCAGGATGCTGATGGAGGGCACGACGATTTCGAACTTCTCGGCGCCAAATTCCTTGAGCACCAGATAGGCCTCGTTCTCCCAGGCCAGCAGCACATCGCCCATGGCGCGCTGCGCAAAGGTGATGGTGGCGCCGCGCGCGCCGGTGTCCAGCACGGGCACGTTCTTGTACAGGCGGGCGACAAAGTCCTTGGCGCTGGCCTCGCTGCCGCCGCCCTGGCGCTTGCCGTATTCCCAGGCGGCCAGGTAGTTCCACTGCGCGCCGGCCGAGGTCTTGGGGTTGGGTGTGATCACGGCGACGCCGGGTTTGACCAGATCGCCCCAGTCCTGGATGGCCTTGGGATTGCCCTTCTTGACCAGAAAGACGATGGTCGAGGTGTAGGGTGCCGAGTTGTGCGGCAGGCGCTTTTGCCAGTCCGGCGCCACCAGCGCACCGTGTTTCACCAGCGCATCGATGTCCGGCGCCAGGCCCAGCGTCACCACGTCGGCGCTGATGCCATCGATCACCGAGCGCGCCTGCTTGCCCGAGCCGCCGTGCGACTGCTGGATGGCCACGTCCTGCCCGCTCGTGGCCTTCCAGTGGCGGGCAAAGGCCTGGTTGAACTGCACATACAGCTCCCGCGTCGGGTCGTAGGACACATTGAGCAAGGTCACGGATTGGGCAAACGACGGCAATGCCGTCAGGGCCAAGGCGCTGGCCAGGGCGGTGGCAAAAGGAAACTTGATAAAGTGGCGGCGAAGTTGCATGGGGGCCTCGGAAGAATGTTGGAAACGGTGCAAGCCACCGGTGCAATGCATTCTGCAAGGCCATCTTAAAAACTGAAACGAATAAAATTTCAGTTCTTTATACCCAAAAGCATAGAACCAACCCACAAGGAATTTTCATGGCACGTACCGTCCACTGCATCAAACTCGGCAAGGAAGCCGAAGGCCTCGACTTTCCCCCCTACCCTGGCGACCTGGGCAAGCGCATCTGGCAAAGCGTGAGCAAAGAGGCCTGGGCCGGCTGGCTCAAGCACCAGACCATGCTGGTGAACGAGAACCGCTTGAACCTGGCCGACGCCCGTGCGCGCCAATACCTGGCACGCCAGATGGAACAGCATTTCTTTGGCGGCGGCGCCGACGCAGTGCAAGGTTACGTGCCGCCCAGCGCCTGAAAAACGGCTTGCGCAGACACTCCGGCGCCCTTCGTGGCGCCTTTTTGCATTGATTTTTTGAACGCGCAGCACCCCACCATGGCCGAACGCATTGATTGGCTCGACGACGGAACCCCCTACAGCCCGCGCTTTGGCGACCGTTACCACAGTGAGCACGGCGGCATGGCGCAGGCGCGCGATGTCTTTTTGCACGGCTGCGGTCTGCCGCAGGCCTGGGCCGGGGCGACGCAGTGGCGCATTCTGGAAACGGGCTTTGGCTTTGGGCTGAACTTCCTCACCACCTGGGCCGCCTGGCGTGCCGACCCGCAGCAGCCCACGCTGCTGCACTTTGTCTCGCTCGAAGCCTGGCCCGTGTCCACCGACGACCTGCTGCGCGCCGCCGCGCGCCACCCCGAGCTACAGCCGCTGGCACAGGAACTGTGCGCGCAATACTGGGGCCTGCTGCCGGGTGTGCACCGCCTGTGGTTCGATGGCGGGCGCGTGCTGCTCACGCTGTGCATCGGCGACGCACAGGCCTTGCTGCGCCAGCAGCACTGGGAGGTGGATTCGATCTACCTCGACGGTTTCAGCCCGCAGGCCAACCCCGAAATATGGAGCCTGCACACCCTCAAGGCCGTGGCGCGCTGCTGTCACCGCGGCACCCGCCTGGCCACCTGGACCATTGCCCGCGCGGTGCGCGACGCCCTCACCCAATGCGGCTTTGTCGTGAAAAAAGTGCCGGGCGTGCCGCCCAAACGCGACAACCTGCACGCCACCTTCAACCCCGCGTGGGAGCCACGCACCAGCCGCACGAGCGAAACCACGGCCGAGCACCCGACCCCGGCGCGCTGCATGGTCATTGGCGCGGGCCTGGCGGGTGCCGCCAGCGCCGCCAGCCTGGCACGGCGCGGCTGGAGCGTGCAGGTGCTGGATGCTGCCGCCGCACCTGCCAGCGGCGCATCGGGCCTGCCCGTGGGGCTGTTTGCGCCCCACCTCTCGCCCGACGACAACATTTTTTCGCGCGTTTCGCGCAGCGGCGTGCGCGCCATGCTGCAGCAATCCCACGCCCTGCTGCAGCCGGGCCTGGACTGGAACCCCGGCGGCGTGCTGGAGTGCCGCCCGCCCGACAACCTGGGCCTGCCCAGCGGCTGGGAGCACGGCCCCGGCGCCGACTGGGGCCTGCCCGCCAGCCCGCAAATCCTGCACGCGGCGGGCCTGCCCGAAGACAGCACCGCCTGCTGGCATGCGCGCGGTGGCTGGGTGCGGCCCGCGCGCCTGGTACAAAAGCTGCTGGCCCAGCCGGGCATCACCTGGCAGCCCCACAGCCAAGTAGCCACGCTGCAGCGCACCGCCCATGGCACCTGGCAGGCGCTCGATAGCGCAGGCCAGCCCCTGGCTGAAGCCGACGTGGTGGTGCTGGCCGCAGGCCCCGCCTGCAACACCTTGCTGGCCACGGTGCAAGCCCCCGCACTCCCCCTGCAGCCCGTGCGCGGCCAGCTGTCCTGGGGGCCGCAACCACCGGGCGCCACCGGGCTGCCGCCGTTCCCCGTCAATGGCAACGGTGGCCTGGTGGCGCATGTGCCGCACGAAAACGGCATGGCCTGGCACATGGGCTCCACTTTTGACCGCGATGTGGAACAGCTGCCCCTGCCACCCGAAGAACAGACCGCCGCCCACGCCACCAACTGGCAGCGCCTGCAGGCCCTGGTACCCGCCGCCACCCCGGCACTGCGCCCGGCGTTTGAAGGCAGCGCAGCCAACAGCCTGCACGCCTGGGCCAGCGTGCGCTGCACCGCTATCGACCGCCTGCCCATCGTCGGCCCGGTAGCCCCCGCCCGCCTGCCCGGGCTGTGGGTGTGCACGGCCATGGGCGCCCGCGGGCTGACCCGTGCCGTGCTGTGCGGCGAACTACTGGCGGCGCGCCTGCAAGGGGAGCCCCTGCCGCTGGATGCGCGCCTGGCCCGTGCCATGGGCACCGAACGCTTGGACCCCACACCGACTGCGGAATAAGCTTATTCGCATATAGGAAGCACAAAACAATCGTTTGTTTTCATAAGCAGGCCCTCTACATTCGCGGCCATGCCTGAATTTGCATTCGTTTTCGCTGGTTTTGCCGTAGGCCTCATCGTGGGGTTGACGGGGGTGGGCGGCGGCTCGCTCATGACGCCGGTGCTGATCTTCTTTTTCGGCGTAAAACCCCACCTGGCCATCGGCACCGACCTGCTGTTTGCCGCCTTTACCAAGATGGGCGGCACGGTCGGTCTGGCCCGTCAGCGGCTGGTGCCCTGGAGCGTGGTGGGCCTGCTGTGCGCGGGCAGCATTCCGGCGGCGCTGGCGTCGCTGTGGCTGCTGCAGCACCTGGGCCCGGCCAGCGAGCAGGTGCAGCACCTCATGACCACAACCCTGGGCGCGGCCCTGCTGCTCACCGCCGCCGCCATGCTGTACAAGGTGGTGGTGTTTTCGGCCCAGCGCCAGGCCGCCGAACAGGCCGCACGCCAGGGCAGCGGCGCCGCCGCCACGCAGCCGCGCCATTGGAGCCTGCCGGTGCTGCTGGGCGCGGTCATCGGCACGCTGGTCACCTTTACCTCGGTGGGCGCAGGGGCCATTGGCGTCACCGTGCTGCTGCTCGTCTTTCCGCACCTGCCGCTGCCGCGCATCATTGCCGCCGACATTGCCTACGCCGTGCCGCTGACACTGGTGGCCGGCATGGGCCACGCATCGCTGGGTTCGGTCGACTGGGCCTTGCTGGCGCAGTTGCTGGCCGGTTCATTGCCGGGTATCTGGCTGGGCTCGCGCCTAGTCACCCGCACCCCAGAGCGGCTGATCCGCTCTGCCCTTTCGTTGCTGCTCGCCTGGGCGGGCGCCAAACTTGTTTTGATTTAAGAGGCTCGTTGCCCCATGTACCAATACACCGACTTCGACAAGAAATTCGTTCAGCTGCGCGCCGAGCAGTTCCGCGACCAGCTTGAGCGCTGGGAGCGTGGTGAACTGACCGACGAACAGCTTTTGCCACTGCGCCTGCAAAACGGCTGGTACATCCAGCGCTACGCGCCCATGGCGCGCATTGCCGTGCCCTATGGCGAAATCAGCAGCACGCAACTGCGCACGCTGGCCCACATTGCGCGCGAGTACGACAAGCCCGCACCTGAACTGCTGGCACACGCCCAGGCCACACAAGACGCATTGCAGGACGCGCAGCCCGGCGCAACGCTGGCCGCACCGCCGCTGCGCTACGGCTACGGCCACTTCACCACGCGCACCAATGTGCAATTCAACTGGATTCCCCTCCACCGCGCGGCCGACGTGATGGACCTGCTGGCCAGTGTCTCCATGCACGGCATCCAGACCAGCGGCAACGACATCCGCAACATCACCTGCGACGCGCTGGAGGGTATCGCCGAGGACAGCATCGTCGATACGCGGCCGTTCGCCGAGATCACGCGCCAGTGGAGCTCGCTGCACCCCGAGTTCTCCTACCTGCCGCGCAAGTTCAAGATCGCCTTCAACGGCGCCGAAGAAGACCGCGCCGCCATTGGCTGGTACGACATTGGCTTGCAAGCGCGCCGGGCCGAAGACGGCAGCGTGGGCTTCACCATGAAAGTGGGCGGCGGCATGGGCCGCACACCCATCATTGGCAGCGTGGTGCGCGAATTTCTGCCCTGGGACCAGTTGCTCAACTACATCGAAGCCGTGGTGCGCACCTACAACAGCTACGGCCGGCGCGACAACAAGTGGAAGGCGCGCATCAAAATTTTGGTCAAGAGCGAAGGCCAGAAGTTCATCGACGCGGTGGAGAAGGAATACCAGGACATCGTCAACCTCGACGGCGCGCCCCACACCATCACGCAGGCAGAGCTTGACCGGGTCACAAGCCATTTCGTGGTGCCCGAGCTGAAGGCCACCAACCTGCCCTCCAAGGTGAATACACAAGGCCAGTTGTACCAGCGCTGGTTGCAGCAAAACGTGCGCGGCCACAAGCTGCCCGGCCTCAAGACCGTCACCCTGTCGTTCAAGCGCCCCGGCTTTGCCACCGGCGATGCCGACGCCGACACCCTGGAAGCCCTGGCCCAACTGGCCGAGCAGTTCAGCGCTGGTGAGGCGCGCCTGACGCACGAGCAAAACCTGATGCTGCCCTGGGTGCATGAGGGCGACCTGCCGGCGCTGTACGAAGCGGCCCGCGCTCTGGGCTTGGCACAACCCAACATCGGCCTGCTGACCGACATGATCATCTGCCCCGGCGGAGACTTCTGCTCGCTGGCCAATGCGCGCTCTTTGCACATTGGCGCCGCCGTGACCGACCGTTATCAAGATTTGGACGAGCTGTTTGACCTCGGCCCCATCGACCTGCACATGAGCGGCTGCATCAACTCCTGCGGCCACCACCACAGCGGCCACATCGGCATCCTGGGCGTGGACAAGGACGGCAAGGAGTGGTACCAGATCACGCTGGGCGGGTCTGACGGCACCGATCTGTCTGGCCCCGCGATTGGCGGCAAGGTGGTCGGCCCCTCGTTCACCGCAGCCGAAGTGCCCGATGTGATCGAGGCGCTGCTCGCCACCTTCCGCGCGCTGCGCAAGCCCGGCGAGTTCTTTATCGACGCACTGCGCCGCCTGGGCCACGACCCGTTCAAGCAGGCCGCCAACGCTGCCCGCCGCCCCAAGGCCGACCAGGAAGCCCTGGCAGAACAAGACTGACCGCGATTGAAGACTATGAAAATAATAGCTGCTAGCGCTTTATTCACGGGCGCTGATACCGAAAAAACCTTGCAAATTGCCAACGATGCCGAACTGGCCGAACTGGTCGCCAGCGGCGCGCTGGAAGGCGTGCAGCGCGTAGAACTGCAGTTCCCCAAATTTACCGACGGCCGCGCCTACAGCCAGGCCCTGCTGCTGCGCCGACGCTATAAATTTGCGGGCGACATCCGCGCCACGGGCGATGTGCTGATCGACCAGCTGGTGCACATGCACCGCAGCGGTTTCAGCAGCGCCGTGCTGGCCGAGGGTGTAGACGCCGCCGCTGCTGAGCGCCAGTTTGCGCGCTTTGGCGCCTTCTACCAGGGCGACGTGAACGAGCCGCGCCCTCTGTTCGCCCGCGATGCAGCGCTGGAGTCGGCATGAGCGCCGTACTGACTCCCAACCCCGCGCTGGACCTCGCACACGTCAACGCCACACTCGGCCACGACGCATCCGGCCTCGTCACCTGGGCGCTGGGCCTGGGCGAGGCTTCCATCGTCACCACCAACTTCCGCCCGTTCGAGGCCGTGATCCTGCACCTGGTCACACAGGTCAACCCCGACGTGCCGGTCGTCTGGATGGACAACGGCTACAACACCGAGGCCACCTACCGCTTTGCCGACGAAGTGACGAAGCAGCTGGGGCTGAACCTGCACATCTACCTGCCGCGCCGCTCGCGCGCGCACCGCGAAGCCGTGGAAGGGTTGACGCCCACGCTGGATGACCCGCGCCACGCGGCCTTCACCGCAGAAGTGAAGTTGGAGCCCTTTGCCCGCGCCCTGCGCGAGACGGCGCCCAAGGTGTGGTTCACCGCCCTGCGCGCCACCGACACCGCCGTACGCGCGCAGATGGAGCCCGTGAGCATCAACCCCGACGGCCTGATCAAGGTGGCGCCGCTGCTGCACTGGTCGTCCAAGGACCTGCACGAATACTGCGTCAAGCACGGCCTGCCCAACAACTTCGACTACGTGGACCCGACCAAGGGCGAAGACAACCGCGAGTGCGGCTTGCACCTGGCGCACTGAAACCTATAGCTGCCAGCGCAATCCCCATCAGCGTTACAGCCCGATTTGAATGGAATAAACAATGAACGCCCGCGTTGACACCTCCGTGCTGAACCACCTCAGCAACCGCCACCTCGACGCGCTGGAAGAAGAAACCATCTTCATCCTGCGCGAGGTGGCCGCCGCCTTCGAGCGCCCCGCCCTGCTGTTCTCGGGCGGCAAGGATTCGCTGGTCATGCTCAAGTGCGCTGAAAAAGCTTTCGGCGTGGGCCGCATCCCTTACCCCCTGCTCATGATCGACACGGGCCATAACTTCCCCGAGGTGACGGATTTCCGTGATTTGCGGGCCAAGGAACTGGGCGCCGAGCTCATCGTGCGCAATGTCGAAGACTCGATGGCACGCGGCACCGTGCGCCTGGCGCACCCCGGTGAGCCGCGCAACGTGCACCAGTCGGTCACGCTGCTCGAAGCGATTGAAGAGTTTCGTTTTGACGCGCTGATGGGCGGCGCGCGCCGCGACGAAGACAAGGCCCGCGCCAAAGAGCGCATCTTCAGCCACCGCGACAGCTTCGGCCAATGGCAGCCCAAGGCCCAGCGGCCCGAGCTGTGGACACTGTTCAACACCCGCCTGCAGCCGGGCGAGCACTTTCGCGTATTTCCCATCAGCAACTGGACCGAGCTCGATGTGTGGCAATACATCGAACGCGAGCAGATCGCCCTGCCGTCGCTGTATTACACACACCAGCGCGAGATCGTCGAGCGCAAGGGCCTGCTGGTGCCCGTGACGCCCCTCACGCCGCTGCGCAGCGGCGAGCAGCTGGAAACACGCGACGTGCGGTTTCGCACCCTGGGCGACATCACCTGCACCTGCCCGGTCGAAAGCCTGGCCGCCACCGCGGCCGAGATCGTGATCGAGACATTGGCCGCCGACGTGAGCGAACGCGGAGCCACACGCATGGACGACAAAACCTCTGACGCTTCAATGGAAAAGCGCAAGAAAGACGGGTATTTTTAATGCAACCCCCTGCGTCGCTGCGCGCCTTCCCCCTTCTCTCGCGCTTCGCGCGGGAAGGGGGACACCGCCAGCGCGGCGGGGCGGCCCTTGCGCGGCGGTCGCTAGCCTGGGCCGCGCCCTATCCAACAATGCGAGCGGTGCGTAGCACTCTGGATTACTGAGATCAATCCAATGACAAATACTATTCATTCGATAGCTGCCAGCGCAATACCATCAGGCGCTGCAGTCCAAAATAACCATATATCGGCCCTCAAGTTCATCACCTGCGGCAGCGTGGACGATGGCAAAAGCACCCTCATTGGCCGCCTGCTGGTGGACAGCAAGTCCGTGCTGCAAGACCATCTGGCGGGCGTGCAGCGCGCGGGCGAAACCGATCTGGCCCTGCTGACCGACGGCCTCTCTGCAGAGCGCGAACAAGGCATCACCATCGACGTGGCCTACCGCTACTTCGCCACCGAAACGCGCAAGTTCATCATTGGCGACGCACCGGGCCACGAGCAGTACACGCGCAACATGGTCACAGCGGCCAGCAGCGCCGATGCCGCTGTCGTGCTGGTCGATGCCACCAAGCTCGACTGGGAGAACCCACAGCTCACGCTGCTGCCGCAAACGCGCCGCCACAGCCTGCTGGTGCACCTGCTGCGTGTGCATTCGCTGGTGTTTGCCGTGAACAAACTCGATGCCGTGGCCCACCCTGAACGGGCCTGGCAGCACATCAGCGCGGCGCTCGCGCGCTTTGCCCAACAGGCCGGCATTGCGGTGCGCGCCACCGTGCCCGTCTCGGCCCTCAAGGGCTGGAACGTGGTCGATGCCCACCCCGGCTGGTGCGGCTACGAAGGCCCGAGCCTGCTGCAAATCCTCGAACTGCTGCCCAACACGCCCGCCGACACCGGCCTGCCGCTGGCCTTCCCGGTGCAGTGGGTCGAAAAGTTCTCGTCGTCTGCCGACACCACCCAGGGCCGCCGCGTGTTCTGGGGCCGGGTCGCCGCTGGCCATGTGGCAGCCGGTACGCCCGTGCAAGTCTTCCCCAGTGGCCAGACCGCCACCGTGGCCCAGGTGCTCGACCACGCACGCCGCCCCATCGGCGTAGATGCGGGCCAAAGCGCCGGCATCGTGCTCGACCGCGAGGTCGATGTCTCGCGCGGCGACTGGATCGTGGCCGCCCCCACGCAGGCCGCCCCGGCCGAAGACGACTTCGACACGCCCGCCACGGTGCCTGCCTGGCCCGGTCGCCGCGAACTGCACACCACCGTGGCCTGGATGGACAACGAACCCCTGGTGGCAGGCCGCGTGTACTGGGCGCTGCACGGCCACCGCTGGGTCAAGGCCAAGGTCAAGCGTGTGGTGCACCGCCTGGACATCAACACCCTGGCCGAAGAAGACGCCAGCCAACTCGAGCCCAACGCCATCGGCCATGTCGAACTGCTGCTGCAAGAGCCCCTGCCCACCGCACCGTTTGGCCAGGCCCGGGTGCTAGGCTCGCTGATTTTGGTGGACACGGCCAGCCACGCAACCGCTGGCGCCGTGCTTGTCAATTGACCTTAGTCACGTTTTCCATTTGATTGGCAGGGGCTGCCACCCGGTTCCCCTGCCACACCCTCTAAAATCGAGGGTGTTCCCTGATTCCCACAAAGCATTGCCATGACCCACGTCGTTTCCGAAAACTGCATCAAGTGCAAATACACCGATTGTGTGGACGTGTGTCCCGTCGACTGCTTCGTCGAAGGCCCGAACATGCTGGTCATCAACCCGGACGAGTGCATCGACTGCGCCGTCTGCGTGCCTGAATGCCCGGCCAACGCCATCTTTGCCGAAGAAGACCTGCCCCCCACCGAGCTGGCCTTCATCAAGATCAACGCCGAGCTGACCAACGCCCCCGGCTGGAAGCCCATCACCAAGCGCAAGACCGCGCTGGAGGGCGCCGACGAGTGGAACGGCCAGCCCGGCAAGATCAAAGACATTATCCGCTGATGGCTGCTGCGGTCGACGGTACCCCGCTGCCACACGGCGCACCCCGCACCGCCTTGTCCACCCCGCCTGCGCTCCTGCACACCGATGCCGTCGTCATAGGCGCGGGGCCGGTCGGCCTGTTCCAGGTCTTCCAGCTCGGCCTGCAGGGCCTGCGCGCCCACCTCATCGACGCACTGCCCCACCCCGGCGGCCAGTGCGCCGAGTTGTACGCAGACAAACCCATCTACGACATCCCCGGCATCCAGGTCTGCACCGGCCAGGAGCTGACCGAGCGTCTGCTGGGCCAGATCAGCCCCTTCGCACCCCACTGGCACCTGGGCCAGCAGGTCGATACCGTGCAAGCCCTGCCCACCGGCGGCTTGCGCGTTGGCACAGCACAGGGCACACAACTGCAGGCGCGTGCCGTGTTCATTGCCACCGGCGTGGGCGCCTTCGTGCCGCGCACCCTCAAACTGCCGGGGCTGGACGCTTACGAGGGCGGCCAACTGCTCTACCGCCTGGACGAAAGCACCCGCCTTGCCGGGCAGCGCGTGGTGGTGCACGGGGGCGACGAGCCCGCTGTGCAGCAAGCCATTGCCTGCGCCACCGCCCCCGAGGCGCAGCGCCCCGCCCACACCACGCTACAGCACCGCCGCGACGTTTTTGACGCCCCACCCGCCCTGCTGGAGCAACTGCAAGCCCTGCGCGCAGCGGGCCGCATTGAGGTCGCCATCGGCATGGCCAACAGCATCGTGGAAGAAGCCGGGCACCTCACTGCACTGGAGCTGGCCACCCCCGAGGGCACGCCGCTGCGCCTGCCGCTGGACCTGCTGCTCGTGCGCCTGGGCCTGGTACCCCGCCTGGGCCCTGTCGCCGAATGGGGCCTGGCACTGGAGCGCAAACAGCTCGTGGTGGACCCCGCCACCTTCGCCACCAACGTGCCCGGCATCTACGCCGTGGGCGACGCCATCACCTACCCCGGCAAGCGCAAGCTCATCCTGAGCGGCTTCCACGAAGCCACCCTGGCCGCCTTCGGCGCGGCGGAATGGCTGGCGGGGCACAAGCTGCCGCTGGAGTACACGACCAGCAGCGCGAGGTTGCAGGGGTATTTGGGTGTGGATACCGCGAAGGGCTGACAGCGGGTTAGCGCCCATGTCGAACTTGGCGGTTGGGTATAGCGAGCGACACGACTAGCGCTGTCGGCCTAAAGCGGGCTTTGACTTCGTTTGAGCAGGAGTCTGCCGAGACCGTGTCTCCACGGGGGGCGCCACAAACCCGCGTTGGTCGGTACACCAAACGTCAGCACTCGGGCGCCGCCTTGTCCTCACGCCATTGGCCAGTTGCAATGGTTCCCTCTGGCTTATGAGAATGCCATTCCTCGCGCAGGTCGCTCTTCCTGAATTGGCAAGTTCACCAAAGCCGCCACAAGGGCCAGAGCAGCGTCAGTCCACCACATCCATTCATAGCTGCCCGTGTTCACCACGGTCACGCCGCCCAGCCAGGCGCCAAAAAACCCACCTATCTGGTGGCTCAGCAGGGTCAAGCCAAACAACGTAGCGAGGTAACGGGTGCCAAATAGTTTGGCGGTCAAACCGGCCGTGGGCGGTACCGTTGCGAGCCACGTTGCACCCAGCACGGCGGCAAAGATATAAAACGTCCAAGGCTCTTTCGGCGCGGCCATGTAGAGCAGGATGGCAACCACCCGCGAGGCGTACATCCAGAACAGGATCATCTTCATGCGCACCCGCGTGCCAAGCGCCCCCGCCACCAGACTTCCAGCCACATTGGCCAGACCGATGATGGCCAGCGAGGTCGACGCCACATTCGCGCTCAGCCCACACAAATTCACCTCGCCGGGCATGTGGGTGACCAGGAATGCAATGTGAAACCCACAGGTGAAAAATCCGGCGTGCAGGCACCAGTAGCTTTTGTTGCGTGAGGCAATGCGCAGCTGCTCTCGCAAAGTCAGTCCGGTCTCGCCGCCCGCACTGGCAAAGGATTGTTTTGGCGAGCCGCGAAGCCACCAGGCCATGGGCGCCGTGGTGAGGGCCAAAATCGCCATCATCCACATCGCGTGCATCCATCCGAATGCCGACATCACCGCCTGGTTAAGCGGCGCAAAAACAAATTGCCCCATGCTGCCACCGGCGTTGATGACGCCACTGGCGAACGAGCGCTTTTCGGCGGGAATATGTTGCGCCGTCGCACCGATAAGGATTGAGAAACTGCCCGCGCCCGCACCTGCTGCGCTCAGAATACCCAAGGCAAAGATGAGGCCCCACTGGCTGGTGACCTGGGTGGTGATGGCCGAACCTGCAGCGAGCAGCACGGCGCCCAGCACAATTACCCGGCCCGGTCCCCAACGATCAGCCACCGCACCAAACACCGGCTGCACGGCGCCCCAGACCAGTTGCCCAATCGCCATGGCAAAGCTGATCTTCGCAACGCCCAGACCGGTTTGCGTGTTCAGCGGCGAGAGAAACAGGCCCAGCGACTGACGCGAACCCATGGTGATCATGAGAATCGCCGCCGCCACCGAGACGAAAAACCAGGAGCTGCGTTGATTCATATCAGGTGCCTTAAGAGAATGTGTGGTGTTACAAGGGCGTAAAAGGAGGCACCGGAAAGGGGCACCAACGCGTGACCGGTCTTCATGAACACTTCCACAATTTGGATGCTGGGAAACAGGCCTACCGAACCTGAATGACCACTTTGCCCTTGGCACGCCCTGAGTCCACATGGACCAGTGCCTCGTTGGTGGACTCAAAGGGGAATACCTTGTCGATCACGGGTCGGATCACGCCCGTCTCGATGAGACGGGTGATCTCGCGCAACTGACTTCCACTGGGTTGCATGAACAGGAATGAGTAGCCAACCCCTCGGCCTCTGGCGCGGCGCCGAGTGCCTGCGCTGAGCAAATGAGCGGCCAGTTTCACAAGCGCCGACGCGCCAATGGCTTGGGCGAATGCGGGGTCTGGCGGGCCCGAAATCGAAACCAGTTGCCCACCACTTTTGAGCAGACGCAGGGATTTCTCCAGCGTCTTGCCGTCCTGGCTGTGCAACACCACGTCCACATTGCTCAGCACGTCTTCGAAGTCTTGGGTTTTGTAATCGATGATCACATCGGCGCACAAGCCTTTGACGAGTGCCGCGTTGCCCGCACTTGCCGTGGTGGCCACGGTGGCGCCCAGGTGCTTGGCCAGTTGGATCGCGAAAGTTCCAACACCGCCAGAGCCTGCCTGAATGAACACTTGCTGCCCTGGCCGAAGCTTCGCCTTCTCGACCAATGCCTGCCACGCAGTCAGACCCACCAATGGAATGGATGCCGCCTCTGTCATCGTGAGATTGTTGGGTTTGGGCGCCAGCGATGTCTCTTTGACAGGCACATATTCTGCAAAGCTGCCGATCCGAAAATCGTCCAACCTCGCGTACACCTCATCACCTATCTTGAACTGCTCCACACGTGGCCCGACCTTCACCACCACGCCCGCCACGTCGTGCCCCAGAACGAGGGGTAACCGATAAGGAAGGATCAGTTTGAACTCACCGTCTCGGATTTTGCAATCCAGTTGGTTCACGCCAGCGGCGTGCACCTGAACCAACACCTCGTCGTCATGCAAAGCCGGTTCCGGCATGTTGGTGGATTGCAGCGGGCGCTGCTTGCCGTAGCGTTCAAGCTGAAATGCTTTCATGGGTTCTCCTTGTTGCTGTCATGTTTTGGCTCGGCCGAGGCCTTGCGATGTAGCGACTTTTTCGTCACCGTTCGTTTCCCCATGGCGTGAACCGCACTGCGGCCCAAGAGGCCACGCCATACGCGGCCATGCCCACCGCCACCAGCGCGAAGATGCTCCAAGGCGGCGTCTGGGCCCAGGCCAACACCGCACCGCCAGCGGCCACGAGCACCATGCGCAGCGTGCCCGCCAACACCGGGCCTGCGGCTTTGCCCGCGCCCAAGGAAGAAAAGTACAGACTCAGCCCCAACCCAAACAAGGCGTAGGCGGGACCCGCCCAACGGAAGTACAGCGCGGCCGCAGCCACCACAGCCGGGTCCTGCGTGAATCGGAGCGTCCAGACATCGGGCGCGAATGTGACAATCAGGCCCAGCGCGCCGAGCAATCCAGCAGCCAAGGCGGCGGCGATCCAAGTGGACTGACGGGCGCGCGCCACGTTGCCCGCGCCAATGGCCATGCCCACCAGCGGTACCGATGCCACGCCCACCGCAAACGCCATGGGCACTAGCAGGAACTCCAGTCGCGTACCGATGCCATAACCTGCCAGTGCGTCGGTGCCAAATTGCGAGACCAGCCGCGTAAGAATGAGGATGGTGACAACGGTCTGGAACGGGGAGATGCAGGCCACCGCGCCGACACGCAAAATGTCGCATGCCAACGGCCATTGCATCGGCGTGTTTCTCCATTGCAATTGCACACGCGACCGGCCCGACTGCAGGTAATACAACAGATAAGCGGCCCCCAGCCCATTGGCCACCACCTGGCCTGCGGCCACACCGGCCATGCCCCAGCGCGGAAAAGGCCCCCAACCCAGCCCCAGTGCACCGCCCACCACCACCTGCGCCACCGCCACCAGCAGCAATGTGGCCGAGGGCGCGCGCATGTTGCCCGCGCCACGGATGACGGAAGCAAAGGTGTTGACCAACCAGATGAAAACCGACCCCAGGAAGGCCACATTCGCATAGGCCACGGCCTGATGCAAAGCCTCGCCTTGGCCACCGAGTGCGGCAAACAGCGTTGGCGCAAACCCGAGCATCAGCACCATGTAGACCATTCCGATTCCAACGCCGATCCACATGGCGTGCACAGCCAGCGCATTGGCACGCTCTGGCTGGCCTGCGCCGAAGGCCCGGCTCACGGCGGAGGACACGCCACCGCCCATCGCGCCGGCCGAGAGCATGGCCTGCAACATGACCATGGGAAATACCAGCGCCATCGCGGCGAGTGAGGCGGTGCCGAAGCTGCCCACATAAGCCGTCTCGGCGATCGCGGCCAGCGCAGTGGCGAGCATCGCCAGCATGTTGGGCCAGGCAAAGCGCAGCAGCGTTGGCAGGATGGGTCGCGTCAGCAAAGGATCAGGCGCCGCCGCAACGGTCAGCGAAGCTGCGCTCATGCGCTGCGAACCTCGTCAGTTTCCTCATCTGCGTCGGATGAGAGCTTGTGCATCGCGTCATCGATCAACGCGTGCAACGCAGCGACCTGTTCCAGGCCGAGCTGCCGATTGAGTTCGTCTTGCGCTTTGCGCCAGTAGCGCTTGGCCTCGGCGCGTTTAACACGCCCATCGTCGGTGATAGCCACCAATCGGCTGCGCGCATCGGCCCCGGTCTCTACCCTGACCCACCCTGCATTCACCAGCGGTTTGAGGTTACGCGTCAACGTGGAAGCGTCCATTTTGAGCTGCGCTGCCAACTCGCCAGGGCGCAAGGGCCCGAGCTTATCGACACAGGCGAGCAGCGAGTACTGCGTGGTTTTAAGGCCCACCAAGGCCATCTGCGCGTCGTAGCGCTGACCCATGCGGCGCATGAGTTGGCGCAGCTTGAGGTTGGTGCAGCCCTGTGGCTTTGTGATCGCAGGAAGTTCGGTTTTCATGATCTAATTGTATCTACAACCATTGCATATACAAGTAAATAGAGAAAAATGATGAAACCCATCACCAACTGGACAAACCAAGCCGAAGCTGCCGTTCAACGCATGACAGCCGGTGGCGGCGTCGCCGGGCTAGCCAAACGGGAGCAGCTCGCGGGCAAAAGTGGGCGTGAGATTCTCGAAGCAATGATGTCGGGCGAGCTGCCATACCCGCCCATCAGCGACACCATGAACATGGCGCTGATCGAGGTCGGACAGGGCCGGGTAGTGTTTCAAGGGACCCCAGAGTTCCGCCACTACAACCCCTTGGGAACGGTGCACGGCGGATGGTTTGCGACGCTGCTGGATTCGGCGCTGGGCTGCGCGGTGCAGACCATCCTGCCCGCCGGGCGCTCATACACCACGGCAGAGCTCAGCGTGAATATAGTGCGCTCCGCTTCACACAAAACGGGCCCACTGCGCGCGGTGGGCACCGTGATCCACGGAGGTCGGCAGATGGCCACAGCCGAAGCTCGCATTGAAGATGAAGGTGGCAAGCTTTACGCGCATGCCACCACCACCTGCTTTGTGTTCGACCTGCCTGCCGAGGGCTGAGCTCGACCTCTTTGAGTTGCGAACATTGGGCTCCCTCGAGAGCCAATTGAAATGCTCCTCCCTGCAGAAGCTGCACACGCCCCCATGCGCGTCGATAGTTGCAATGTAGATTGCGCAGTTGCATACGTTTGCAATGGGTCGGCAGCACCAAGTCGTCTTCAGCCCACTTGATTTTCCGCTGCGAACCCGAGGTCAATGATGGCCGAGTACGCCAGGCTCACCGAGAACACGGGCATGAAAGTGTACTTCTGCGATCTCTACAACCCGTGGCAGCACGGCAGTAACGAGAACACCAATGGGCTGCTGCGCCAGTACTTCCCCAAGGGCACCGATCGGAACAGCTACACCCAGGAGCAGTTCGATGCCGTGGCCGATGAGCTCAATGGGCGTCCCAGGATGACCCTGGGCTACCGCACTCCCCTGGAGGTCTATGCGCAGCACTTGCAGCGGCTGAACCTCCAGGCTGATTCAGTGCATTGAACAAATGTTGCACTTGGACTTGAATCCACCCTTGCTGGATAATTGCGAACAGCTATCAATAAATGAGCATTAGCTTATTCGCTGACATGGCACTCGCGCCGCAGCAGCGACAGCGCGTCGCCCAAACCGTAGTCGTGGTCGTCTTGCAGCGTGGCACGGGCTTCAGAAACAAAGCCTTGCCACAGCGCCAGGTAGTCGGCGCGGTGCACTTCGGGGGCGTGTGCACGGATGAAGGCGTCGGCCAGTTCTGGCTGCCAGCCTTTGCTGCGCAGCTTGCGCACCAGGGTTTTGGCGGCTTTTTCGGGCAGCAGTGTTTTCTTGGGCACGCCGGTGGCCAGGCACAGGAACAGGGTGAGCAACGCGGCTTCGTCTTGCTCGCCCAGTGTCGCGCGTTGCCAGGTTTTGCTGGCGGCGGCGGGGGGCGCCTCATCGCCCGGCTGCGATGCGGCCGCGCGCAGGTATTCGTCCACCTCGCCCAACGGATCTTCGAGCAAAAAGTAGCGGTGGCGCAGCGCAGTCATGGGGCGCAGTTGCTGTGCAAGCGGGCGAGCGGGGTCGAGAAGCTTCTGCAAATCGGCCAGCACGACCGGCTTTTGCGCATCTACCACGGCGTGCAACGCGGGCGGCAGCCCTTTGGGCACCGCGAGCGCGTCAGCACCCACAACGGCTTTGCCTGCCTTGCGGCGGGCAGCAAGCAATTTCTGAAACGTCGCCGCGCTTGGCCACTCGGTGCTGCGCGGGGCCAGGGCGTGCAGGGCCAGGGCGGTGCGCAGCACGCCTTCGGCGTCGGCGCCGCCCTCTTCCAGCGCTTCGTCGTCCAGCTGGTAGTGGCTGGCAATCCACAGCGCTGCCTGCACCACCTCGCCAATGCGGCTGCGCCGCGCCAGTTCTTCACGGTACTGGGCATAGCTGCGCAGCGACCACAGCGCCAGCAACGAGACCTGGGCCTCGTCCTGGCCCTGCATGCCAAAGTGGGTGCTCTCGGGCAGGGCAATCAGGGCGCGCAGCATGTCGGTGCCGGCTTTGGAGCGCGACAGCAGCGAATGCGTGGCGAGCAGTTGCGCTGCCTGTGCGAGGTCACCGCCCGACGCATCCTGCAAATGCAGACTGACGAAGTTGACGATGCGCTCGCGCGCACGTTCCAGTTCGGGCCGCAAAAACTCGCTGCCAAAGTAGCGCGCTATCTGCACCATGCCCTTGGGAGCCTCCGCATGCAGGGCGGCGAGCTTTTCGGCCCCCAGAATGCCGTGGTTAACGCCGTGCGCCAGCGCGCGCTCGAAAAACGAGCGTGCGTCGTGCAGGGCCAGCGCCTGCGGCGGTGCTTCGTGCGAACGGCTGCCAGGCATCAGATGGCCGATTCTTCGTCAGAGGTGCGCGCTGCCGGTGTGACGTTGCCGCGGTCGGTCTCGCTGGTCTCGAACTTGCCGTCGTCCTCTTCCTCGGGCTGCTCGTCACCTTCGCCCAGGTCGTGTGCGCGGGCTTTGGCGCGCAGCACCAAGAGCATTTCAATAAACAGGTCGCGGCACTCGTAGCGCAGCAGCCAGGCCATCTGCATCCAGTCCTGGTCGGCCACTTCGTCCAGCTCGACGCGCGGGCGCACGTAGCCCGACGCGAGCAGCTCATCGTCACTCAGCATCAGGCCGTAGTCTTCGGTAGCTTCAAAAACACCGGTACGGGCAAAAGCCTCAATGCGGCTCCATTTTTCGGTGAAGTAGTTGGCCAGGGCTTCGGCGCCGCCGTCCAGGTCGCCGATGGCGTTCAAAAATTCCAACGGGTCGGCGTCTTCACGAAAGACGACGGCGTTAACCATGCTGCGCAAGTGCTGGTGCGTGAGGTCTTTGTACTGTTTCTCCAGCACCATGGCGCGGGCGAACTGCTCGGGTGTGACCAACATGTTCACGACGGACGCCTTGGAGCTGTCGTACTCCCGCATGACGGCCAGCACATCTTTGGGCGCGAGCTGGTCGAGCACAACCATCAGCGCACGGTCGCCCTCCTCATCGGCCAGGTCGGCCAGCGCGCTCTCGGCGCCCACGATGTCGCCAGCCGCGATCAGGCTGGTGGTTTTTTCAATCAATGCCAGGTGGTTCATACGTTCTCAGTGTCAGTCCTTGCGCTCGAAACCTTGGTCTGCGAGCCAGTCGGCGCCGGCTTCGTCGAGCGAGCGGCCATCTGGCGGGTCGCTGGCGTCGTCGGCGCTCAGGCCGTCGCCGTCGTCGCCCTCGTCGCTGTTGCGAGCTTCTTCGTCATCCGGTGTGCCTTGTGCGGCGTCGGCAGGGCCAAACCCGTGGGCGTGCAGGTACTCCAGGCAGGCGGCCACGGTCATGAAAGTCGCGCCGCCGGGCTCTGCCAGCACTTTGAGCGCCACAGGTTCCGCCCAGGGTTCGAGGGCCACGGCGCCCGCCAGTTCCGGCCATGTAGGCAGTGCCTCGGGCGGCAATGTCAGCAATCGCTGCATGGCTGCCAGCTTGGGAAAACGAAATGCGCGGTGGAAAACCACGGCCACCATCTCGGGGCTGTAGTCCAACATCTGCACCAGGAAGCCGATTTCGCTGCGCTTGGCGGCAAGGCGCTTCGTTAATACATCCTTGCCTTCGGAATCAGAGGTCAGGTCATCGAGCTCGGCCTCGTAGGCTTTGCGCAAGTCGGAGAAGTAGCGAGAGAGTTTCATGGAAGATTGCGTTCACGCACGAAGGCCTGCCAGATTTCCGTTGCGGTTTGCAAAGGGTCGTCGAGCAGGTTGCGGCGGCGGTTGTCGTCGTATTGCTGGCGGCGCTCGGGGTCCGAGAGCACGTCGTAGGCTTGTTGCACCTCGCGAAAGCGCAGGGCTGCGTCAGCCGCTGTGTTGCGGTCGGGGTGGTAGAACGAGGCCTTTTGCCGGAACGCCCGCTTGATGTCGGCCAGCGTGGCGTTGGCCGCAAGGCCCAGGGCTGCGTAGTGGTCGCTTTGCATCGGCCCGATCAGCCCAGTGCGGCGTACACGTTTTGTACGTCGTCGTTGGCGTCGATGGCCGCAAGGAAGGCTTCGACCTCCTCCAGCGCCTCAGCACTCAGGCTGGCAGGATTGACCGGGTTCTTGGGCCGGTAGCCCAGCTTGACCGAGAGCACGGTAAAACCGTGCGCAGGCAGAGCGCGGCTCACAGTGTCCAGGTCGACTGGATCGGTCCAAAACAGGGTTTGGCCCTCTTCTTCGCCGGGTTCAAAGTCTTGCGCACCGGCTTCGATGGCGGCCATTTCGGCATCGATACCGGCAGTCGCGGGTTCGGCCTCAATCATGCCCACATGGTCAAAGTCCCAGGCGACCGAGCCCGAGGTACCGAGTTGGCCCTTGCGAAACAGCACGCGCATTTCGGGCGCCGTGCGTTTGACGTTGTCGGTCAGGCATTCGACCATCACCGCAACCTGGTGCGGGGCAAAACCCTCGTACACCACATGCTCGAAACTGGCCGCATCGCCGCCAATGCCGGCGCCCTTTTTGATGGCGCGGTCCAGCGTGTCTTTGGGCATGGAGACCTTGCGCGCTTGCTCGAGCACCAGGCGCAGCTTGGAGTTGCCCGCCGGGTCGGCACCGCCGCGCGCAGCGACCATGATTTCCTTGGCCAGCTTGCCAAACAGCTTTCCGCGGGCGTCGGCGGCCTGCGCCTTGCCCTTTGCTTTCCATTGCGCACCCATGCGAGTTCCTTGGCTGGTCCTGGGGCGCACCCGCGCGCGCGCGGCGCTGCGCAGGGAAACCCCAGGCAAAACCCAAGAGATTACCACTGCCGCTAGAATCCGCCCCGCACCACCGCAAGACTGGTGCATTCGCTAGGGGTGCCCCACGCCGATATTGGCGCGCGGGCTGAGAGAGTCCCTTTGAACCTGATTGAGATCATCCTCGCGCAGGGAAGCCCGTTCTAACGCCCACCGACCGCGTGGCCCGGGTCTTTCTTGCACCGATGCTGCCAAGGAGTCCGCATGAACACCGCAACCGCTTCCACCAACGAAGCGCTGACCCCCGTATCCAGCGCGCAGCGCGTTTTCCGCTGGCACGACCATGCCTCTCTGTGGTTCAGCCTGGGCGTGGGTCTGCTGGTCATGCAGGTGGGCGCCTACCTGATGCCCGCGCTGGGCACGCAAGAGGCGGTACTGGCCATTGTGGCGGGCTCCATCATCGGAGCCGGGCTGCTGGGCTGGGTGGCAAAGATTGGCTGCGACAGCGGGCTGGCCAGCGCCGGGTTGATGCACGCGGTCTATGGCCGCGCGTTTGCGCGCCTGCCGATTGTGCTGAACATCGTGCAGCTGATTGGCTGGGGCAGCTTTGAGCTGGTGGTGATGCGCGACGCCACGGTGTCCATCGGGCGCCAGTCAGGTGCCATGGCAGCGACCTACTGGCCGATGCTGGCTACGCTGCTCTGGGGCGGCGTGATCACGCTGTTGATCAGCGGCTCAATGGTGCAGCTGGTGCGCCGCATCATTGCCCGCGTGGCGTTGCCGCTGGTGGTGTTGTCGCTGCTGTGGCTGAGCTGGCAGTTCCTGGGCTTGGCCCAGGCGCAGGGGTTCGAGCAGTTGTGGCAGCGGCGCGGCGAAGGCGGCATGGGCGTGATGCCCGCGCTGGACCTGGTGATTGCCATGCCTATTTCGTGGCTACCGTTGGTGGCTGACTATGCGCGCCATGGCCGCAGTGGCGGCACTGCGTTGCGGGGCACCTGGCTGGGCTACGCGCTGGCCAATGTGTGGTGTTACGCGCTGGGGGTGCTCGTCGCCTTGACGTTGCCCAGCCAGGACCTGGTGACCGCGCTGCTGCTGGCGCAGGGCGGGCTGATCGCGCTGTCGCTGATATTGATTGACGAGGTGGACAACGCTTATGGCGACACCTATTCGGGCGCTGTTTCGGCCCACAGCCTATTGCCGCGCTGGAGCGTGCGCCAGTGGGGCCTGGTCGTGGCAGTGGTCTGTACGCTCATGGCGCTGGTGCTGCCCATGCACAGCCTAGAGCCGTTTTTGCTCATGCTCAGCTCGGTATTCGTGCCGCTGTTTGGCGTGATTCTGGGGCGCCTGGCTTTTGGCGCCAATGCCGCTTCAGCGCTGCAGGCCGCAGGCAAGGCGCACGCGGCGCCCATTGTGATCTGGCTGGCTGGCATCGCTTTCTACCACCTGCTACCAAAGTTCGCCCCCGTGCTGGGCTCGGCCCTGCCCACGCTGGCCGTAAGCTTTGTGCTGGCCTACGCAACCCGTCCACGCCGCTGAACGGCCCGTGTCTCGGGCATACCGTGGTGTGCCCACTTGGCTTGCCTAGAATGGCCCATGAAATCTTTTATCCGATTCTTTTTCAAGACCCTGCGCATTGTCCTGGGCCCGGTGATGCTTCTCAAGGAGGCGCTGACCCGCCCCCAAGGCATCGTGCGCTCTCAGGCAGGGCAGGAAGCCGTTGACCAGGCATGCAAGGGCCTGGCGCTGTACCAGTACAAAACCTGCCCTTTTTGCATCAAGGTGCGCCAAGAAATGCGCCGCCTGTCCTTGACGGTCGCCAAAGTGGACGCGCAGCCGGAAGGCCCCGACAGGACTGCACTGGTGCAGCAAGGCGGCCAGGCCAAGGTACCTTGCCTGAAGATCACCGACAAAGCAGGCAACAGCCGCTGGCTCTACGACTCCAAAGAAATCATCAGCTACTTGCGCAGCCAGTTCGCACAGGTAACCTGAGGCCGCCTGAGACGGGCGCAAAAATCCTTGACAGTCAGCCCTGGATGACACGCTGCGCCATGGGCGCATAACCGTGGTTGAGTGGGCCGTGGCCCTTGCCGGTACGCACGGCCGCACCTGCCTGGATAGCGCCCAAAATATACGTGCGCGCCAGCGCCACGGCCTCGGGCAGCGCATGGCCCAAGGCCAGATGCGCGGCGATGGCAGACGACAGCGTGCAGCCCGTGCCGTGGCCGTTGTGCGTGGCAATGCGGGGCGATCGCAGGTATTGGAGGGTGCCGCCCGGCAGCGCGAGCACGTCCACCACCTCATCACCCGGCAAGTGCCCGCCTTTGAGCAGCACAGCGGGCGCGCCCAGCGCCAGCAAAGCGCGGGCAGCATCGTCCAATGCCTCGATGCCCGGGATGGCGCGGCCCAGTAGCAGCGCCGCTTCGTCGAGGTTGGGGGTCACCACGGTGGCCAGCGGGAACAGTTCACGCACCAGCACCTGTACCGTCTCGTCGGCCATCAAGCGGTCGCCGCTGGTGGCCACCATGACCGGGTCGAGCACCACATGCAGCAGTTGGTAGCGCCGCAGGGCATCGGCCACCACGGCCACCACTTCGGGCGAATGCAGCATGCCGATCTTCACGGCATCGACGCCAATGTCTTCCACCACGGCCTCGATCTGTGCGCGCAGCATCTCGGGCGGCACGCCGTGGATGGCGCGCACGCCCTGCGTGTTTTGTGCGGTGATGGCGGTAATGGCGGTCATGCCATAACAGCCCAGGGCGCTGAAGGTTTTCAGGTCGGCCTGGATACCGGCGCCACCGCCACTGTCTGACCCGGCAATGGAGAGCACGCGGGCGTAGCGGGGAGCCTGTGCAGAAAGGGGTGCTGTGTGCGTCATGGCGAAAATTATCCCGGAAACCCAAAGCGCCCCTGCCGTCACCCCCCACAACCCCAGGGAACCAACGCCAGATCCGAGGCCTGCGCATGCGCCACATCAAGCCAGGGGAATCGGCGTTGTGCTGTAATTGCCGCTTACGGACGAAACAGGGGTGTCCCGCTACCCAACGTGGCGCGGACTGAGAAACACCCTGGGGCTTTGCGCCCCGTTACCCGATCCAGATCATGCTGGCGTGGGGAGTTTCCAGTGCAGGCACCTGCCCGTTTTGTCCCCTGTAACACCGCAGACGGACAAACATGACGCTTTCCAACACCTCTTTCACCATTCTCGGCGCCGGTCTGCTGGGGCGCTTGCTGGCCGTATCACTTGCGCGCCAGGGCCACAGCGTGGCCATTTACGACAAAGGCGGCCCGCTGGGCGAGCATTCGGCTGCCCGCGTGGCCGGAGGCATGCTGGCCCCGCTGGCCGAATCGGCCATCGCCGAGCATGGCGTGGTACGCATGGGCCGCCACTCGCTCAGGCGCTGGCCCGAGCTGCTGGCACCGCTGGCGATGCCGGTGTACTTCCAGCAAGAGGGGACGCTGCTCGTATGGCACCGCCAGGACGCGCAAGAGGCCACCCGCATGCGCCAGCAACTCGAGAACACCCGCACCAGCGTCACCGAACTGCCTGCCATGCAGATGCTCGACAGCGAGGGTATGGCGCAGATTGAGCCCGCGCTCGCGCCGCGCTTTGCCCAGGGCATGTACCTGCCTGGCGAAGGCCAGCTCGATAACCGGCAACTGCTGGCTTCGCTGGCTGGCGAGATGGAGCACCTGGGTGTGCAATTGCACTGGAACACGCCGCGCGAACTGGGCTATTTTGGCGCAGACCACCCGGGCTGGCTGCTCGACTGCCGCGGCCTGGGCGCACGCGGTGACTGGCCCCAACTGCGCGGTGTGCGCGGCGAGGTGATCCGCCTGCACGCCCCCGAGGTCACGCTGCAGCGGCCCACACGGTTGCTGCACCCGCGCTACCCGGCCTATATCGCGCCCAAGGAAAACAATGTGTTCGTGATCGGCGCCACCGAGATCGAGTCCGAAGACCTCTCGCCGGCCAGCGTGCGTTCCACGCTGGAATTACTGAGCGCTGCCTACGCCGTGCACCCGGGCTTTGCCGAGGCCCGCATTCTGGAACTGTCGGTGCAATGCCGCCCCGCCCTGCCCGACAACCTGCCAGCCGTGCGCCAACTGGCGGCGCGCACGCTGCAGGTCAACGGCATGTACCGCCATGGCTACATGATTGCGCCTGCGATGCATGATGTGGTGCTGGATATCCTCGCAGGCGGCACGTCAGCGCGGGCGGCTGAGTTCGATCTGTTGATGCAATTGCTCTGAAGCGCCACAACCATGCACATTCTCATCAATCTCCAGCCCCACGAACTGCCCGAGGGCGCCAGCGTGGCCGACGCCCTGGCCGCCATGCAGGCAAAACCGCCCTACGCCGTGGCCGTCAACACTGTTTTTATACCCGCGCCCCAACACCCGCACCACCTGCTGCAAGCGGGTGACAAGGTCGAAGTGATCTCCCCCGTCACAGGGGGCTAAAACCATGAACACGACATCAACCGACGACGCCCTGGTCCTGTACGGCCAGCAGTTTTCCAGCCGCCTGCTGCTGGGCACATCCCGTTATCCCTCGCCGTCGGCACTCAAGGCCGCCGTGCAGAGGGCCCAGCCGGCCATGGTCACAGCCTCGCTGCGCCGCCAGGGCAGTAATCCGGCCGAAAGTGGCCAGGGTTTCTGGGAACTGCTGCGGGAGCTGGGCGTGCCGGTGCTGCCCAACACCGCCAACTGCCACAGCGTGCAAGAGGCCATCACCACGGCGCAAATGGCACGCGAGGTGTTCAACACCCCGTGGATCAAACTAGAGGTCATTGGCGACGACTACACCCTGCAGCCCGACACCCTGAACCTGGTGGCTGCTGCCGAGAAGCTGGTACGCGACGGCTTCTACGTACTGCCCTACTGCACCGAAGACCTCGTGCTGTGCCAGCGCCTGGTGGACGTGGGATGCCAGGCCATCATGCCCTGGGCTGCGCCCATCGGAACGGGACGCGGCCCCATGAACCCCTATGCCTTGCAGGTGCTGCGCGAACGCATCAACGTGCCCATGCTGATCGACGCGGGCCTGGGCCTGCCTTCGCACGCCTGCCAGGTGATGGAATGGGGCTTTGACGGCGTGCTGCTCAACACCGCCGTAGCCCTGGCGCAAGACCCGGTGGCCATGGCCGGCGCCTTTGCCGACGCTGTGCATGCCGGGCGCGCCGCCCGCCATGCAGGGGCCATGCAACCCCAGCAAGCCGCCCAGCCCAGCACCCCGGTGCTCGGCACCCCGTTCTGGCACCATGCGCCCGCATGACTGATAGCAACACCCTGGCGCAAGCCATTACTGCGGCCCACGCCACGAGCTTGACCGGTTTCCCGCCGCAGCCGGTGCCTGCGCCCGAAAGCGACGCGCCGGTGTACCTGGGCGCGCTGCAGGCCTGCAGTGCACTGGGCTTCATCGCCCACGATGCGCAGGTGCTGGCCCATGCCTGGCAAGCGCGCTGGGAGCGTACCGGCAGCACCACACCCGAGATTTGGCCCACTGTGGCGCAAGATTTTGGGCTGCAGACGCGGCCGCACGCAACGCCTTTTGCCGTCTGCCCACAGCAGCTCGGCCTGTATGCCGTGCTGCCCGATGCCGCCTGGGTCGGCCGCATGGCCCGCGCAGGCGTGCCCACAGTGCAACTGCGCTTCAAATCGGATGACACCGCCGCCATTGCCCGCGAAGTGCTCGCCGCCGTGCAGGCCGTGCAAGGCACGGGGGCCCTGCTGTTCATCAACGACCACTGGCGCGAGGCGATGGCTGCCGGAGCCTATGGTGCGCACCTGGGCCAGGAAGATCTGGATGCGCTCAGTGCGGCGCAAGTGCAAGAACTGCGCCAAAGTGGCCTGCGCCTGGGCGTGAGCACGCACGGCTATGCGGAAATGCTGCGCGCCGATGCGGTGCAGCCGAGCTACATCGCCCTGGGCGCCGTGTTCCCCACCACACTTAAACGCATGGCGACCGCGCCACAAGGCGTGGCGCGGCTGCAAGCCTACGCGCGCCTGCTGCAGGACTACCCTACGGTGGCGATTGGTGGCATTGGAGCGGAACAGTTCGCGGGCATTCTGGCAACCGGCGTGGGCTCCATCGCCGTGGTGCGGGCGCTGGTGAATGCGCCAGACCCCGAAGCCACGGCAGCGCAACTTCTAAAGGCCATGCAAATTTCATAAGAAAAATGGCTCCAACGCTTTGTAGTCAAGCGCTGGAAGCTATATTTTCAATAGCATATCGCCGGAATAACCAAACCCGCCAGGCCGATCACTTCGGCTTCTGGACTTCTTCGAGTTCGAACCGCACTTCAAAGCGATCGCTGCTGGAACCAAACCCGACGGGCTGTCCCGGCTCTGGAGGCTTTGTAGGTGGCACGGCGGGCAGGTCGCTCTGGGTGATGGGGGGCAACGCCACGGGCCCGCCGGTCAACGTGTCGCTCAGGTCAAAGTCAATGGTCTCAACCCCCGCGGGGGCCTTGGTGGAGAGCAAAACATCGCCCCGGGTGGATTCCATGCTCAGCCAGTCCGGGTCGTATTCCAGCATGCTGTCCATCCCGTCGATCGGGTGCGCAGCCGCGTCGCGTTCCACGTCGGTCTTGGCAGCGTTGTCCTGCACGGGCTCATCCACCACGCTGACGACCGGGGTGGTGCGTTTACGCGGCGGCGGCGCCCCGCGTGCAGACGGCGGCGTGGTGCGGGCAATGGCGTTGAGCAGCAACAAATCGTCAAAGGCGGCCAGATCGAAGCGCTCAAGCACCGCATCGCCATGCCGAAACAGCAGGCTATCGAGCATTGGCAAAACCGATTCATCGCTCCAGATCGCCTCGATCTCAGCCAACACGTCGGCATAGGTCAACAAAGGGCGACCCGGCCGGTTGAAGGAGGAAAACTCGGGCACCAACGCATTGAAGTGGCGATGGAACTGCGCTCGCAGTTCATTGAAATCGTCCACCCGGCTGAGCGAGCGGTACAGGCGCAGCAACTCCAGGTAAGCAGAAGGCGCCGTGGTTTCGTTATCGGCGATGTATTTGCGCAGCACACCGATAGCCTGGATATGCTCACCCACCGACACAAAAAATTCGGCCTGCTGTTGCAGGTCAAACAGTTCTTCGGGGTTGATCAGCAACACGGGCTGCGGCGCGGGGTCGGGCTGCTTGTGCTGGCGCTCCGCGGTTGGCACAGCCACCGACAGGGGTGCAAGCCCAGAAATCGGAGACCGCGCACGCGCCACAGCCGCAGGGACCGGCGGCTGCGCTACCGGTGGGGGCTGCACGGGCTCGGGGGCTATGGCGTGTGGCACCGGCACAGGTGTTTCCGGCACTGGCCGGACCAGGGCGCCAGCCCAGGCATCCTGGGCCTGGCGGTGGGCGGCGCGCAAGCGCTGCGCCATCCACACGGCCCAAACCAGAATAGCCGCCAGCAAAGCCAGTAAGCCATACACGATGGTGGCTGAAAACCGTTCGGATTTTTCCAGTTCCAGGCGCTGCTGCACAGCGATGGCGGCGGCGCGCTCGCTGTCGGCCTGTGTTTTCGCACGGGACATTTCGGCATTGAGTGCCGCGGTGCGGGCACTCTCCTGCAGGATGTCCTCAGGCTGCATGTTCAGCACTTTCCACTGGGCCTGGGCCTGCTCGCGCTGCAGCGTGGTCGCGGGCACCTCGGGCAGCTGCAGCTCGGTCGTCAGCTGCAGGGGAGCCGGAGTTTCGAGCCAGTTTTCCAGGGGCTCCATCACCAGGCGCGAACGAGGGGCCAACGCCTCCTTCTCAGGGGCTTTCACCTTTGAAGCGGCCTTTGGTAGGGGCCGGGACGGCCTGGTCGGTGCCAGTGCGGCAGCGCTCTTCGAAGGCGCCGGTGCTTGCGCGGCCTGTGGCCTGCGGGACACAGGTACCAGCGGGCCATTATTCTCGGATGTTTTACCTGAACGGCTGCCCGTACCCGCGCCCAAACCCGTCGGAGCGGTTGCGTCGCTGACGTCCTCAGGCATCTCCACCCGGGGAATCACGATGGGTCGGGTGCCCGCTGTCATGCTGGCGGGCGGGTCTGCCAGGAAGGTGTAAGTGCGGGATGTCTTGCCATTGCAGCCGGCCAGCAAAGTGACCGTGAGCACGGGCTCGTCGACGATGGCAGAAGATTGCACACGCACCATAGAAGCACGGCCCTGCACTTCGGGCAGCGGCGTGACGCGAACCCTACCGCGCGAAACCGGAACGGCGCCCGACAGTATTTCGGCGGTGATACAAGCCTGCGCCACGGTTTGGCCGGGATCGGGCTGCACTTCAAAGGCCAGGTCCACCGAACGCCCCAGCAACACAGCGCCTCTGGAAGGCCCTAAAGCCAAGGCCGCGGCAGCCCCTGCAAAAGAGCCTAAAGTTAGCGCCAAAAGTGCGTTACGAAAATTCACATTTTTTCTCAAAATATGTGTCGAATTCTTGCACAAAACCTATCAACAAGGCCATGGTCATAATTACGCTATGAAAATTCAATTTCCAGTAGTGGGTGTGGTGGGTGCT
Organism: Simplicispira sp. 125; assembly: GCF_003096555.1. Taxonomy (NCBI): domain Bacteria; kingdom Pseudomonadati; phylum Pseudomonadota; class Betaproteobacteria; order Burkholderiales; family Comamonadaceae; genus Simplicispira; species Simplicispira sp. 125. Next base: position 1,390,272 of record NZ_QEKM01000001.1, read on the forward strand.
GGTGCCATGGGCCGGGGCATTGCGCAAATGATGGCCCAGGCAGGGAGCCAGGTGCGTTTACTGGACACACAGCCTGGCATGGCGCAGCGCGCGCACGATGCCATTCTGGAACAGTGGCACAAACAGGTCACCAAAAACCGCATGGACGCAGACCAGCGTGACGCTTGCGCCGCGCGCCTGCAGACGGCCCATGCGCTGGCCGACCTTGCCGACTGCGACCTGGTCGTCGAAGCCATCGTGGAAAGCCTGGACGCCAAGCAAGCCCTGCTGCGTGAACTGGAGACCGTTTTGCGGCCAGAGGCAGCGCTCGCCAGCAACACCTCGTCGCTGTCGGTCACGGCCATCGCTGCGGCGTTGCAAAACCCCCGGCGCATGGCAGGGCTGCACTTCTTCAACCCCGTTCCCCTGATGAAGCTGGTGGAAGTCGTGGCTGGCCTGCGGACCGACCCCGCCCTGTGCACCGCCCTGGCCGCGCAAGTAGCCCAGATGGGACACACCGCAGTGCAGGCCCAGGACAGTCCGGGGTTCATCGTCAACCATGCGGGCCGCGGCTACACCACCGAGGCCTTGCGCATCGTGGACGAAGGCGTGGCCGATTTCGCCACGGTCGACCGCATCCTGCGCGACCAGGCGGGCTTCAAGCTCGGGCCTTTCGAACTGATGGACCTGACGGGGCTGGACGTATCGCACCCGGTCATGGAATCCATCTACCACCAGTACCACGAAGAACCGCGCTACCGCCCCAGCGTGGTCACGGCGCAGCGCCTGGCAGGTGGCCTGCTGGGCCGTAAAACGGAAGAAGGCTTTTACCGCTATACCGACGGCGTAGCCCAGGCAACCCCCGAAGCTCCAGTGCCCGTGGTGGACAACATGCCCCCCGTGTGGGTATCGCCCCGGGCGGCACGCCGCACGGAGATCTACCAGATGCTCAAGAACCTGGGCGCCGACATCGAGACCGGCGCGGCGCCTTCAGCCAGCGCCATCATTCTGGTGGCGCCCTTGGGCTTTGACATCACGACCGTGGCCGTGGTGGAGCGTCTGGACCCGGCACGTACCATCGGCATCGACATGCTGATCGAAGAAAATACCACCCGCCGCCGCGTACTGGCCACGAACCCCGTGACGCGCGTGGACATCCGCAATGCTGCCCACGCCCTGATGGCACGCGACGGCAAGGCCGTCAGCGTGGTGCGCGACAGCGGGGGCTTTGTCACCCAGCGGGTGGTGGCCACCATTGTCAATATTGCCAGCGACATTTGCCAGCAGCGCATCTGCAGCCCGCGCGACCTGGAAACCGCCGTCACCCTGGGGCTGGGCTACCCCCTTGGGCCCCTGGCCATGGGTGACCGCTGGGGGCCCACCAATATCCTGGAAGTACTGTTCAACATGCAGACCGTGTATGGCGACCCCCGCTACCGCCCCAGCCCTTGGCTGCGCCGCCGTGGCGCCATTGGCCTGAGCCTGCAGCACGAGGAAGAGTAAGGTCAGCCGCGTTCTGCCGCCCCCCTTTATCCAACGGAATCGCACCTACATGCCCGCAGAACTTCACAGCACCAGCCACGGCCAGACCCTGGTTCTGACCATCAGCAACCCCGATCTGCGCAACGCCCTCGACCCCGCCATCTACGCAGCAGGCACCGAAGCACTCAATGGCGCCGAACGCAACGCCGAGGTGCGCAGCGTGGTCATCACGGGGGCCGGCGGCATGTTCAGCGCCGGCGGCAACCTGCAGCGTTTGCAGGCCAACCGCAGCCTGGGCACTGAGGTGCAATCAGAAAGCATCGAGGCGCTGCACAACTGGATCGAGACCATCCGCGCCTACCCCAAACCGGTGGTGGCCGCCATCGAAGGGGCCGCAGCCGGTGCCGGGTTCTCGCTGGCCCTGGCATGCGACCTGATCGTGGCCGCGCGCAATGCGGTTTTTGCCATGTCGTACAGCCAGGTAGGCCTCTCGCCCGATGGCGGCGCCAGCTGGAGCCTGGCCCACACCCTGCCCCGCCCCCTGGCCGCCGAACTACTGATGTGTGGCGAGCGCACCAGCGCCGAGCGCCTGCACGTTCTGGGCCTGGTCAACCGCTTGGCCGACCCCGGCGGCGCACTGGCCGCCGCACTGGAACTGGCCCAGACGCTGAACGAACGTGCCCCCAATGCACTGGCCAGCATCAAAGAACTGCTGGACGAAGCGGGCCAGCACACGCTCAATACCCACCTCCATCTGGAGCACCAGCATTTTGTGCGCAACCTGCACCATGCCAACGCGGGTGAAGGCATCAGCGCTTTCCTGGAAAAGCGCAAGCCGCAGTACCGCTGATCGGGCGTATGGCGCGCAGCGCCTGCAACGCTATTGATTGAGTAGCTACTACCGCTTTACCCACAAGCGTTAGAGCCACTTTTCATTCAAACAATTCAGGCACGCCGTAGCAGCTATGGGGGCGCTGCGTGCCGCTGTGCACCTGCGCGCCTGGCCCGCATCCAGACACGCAGGTGACAACCCCCATGTCCGCTGGCCGTCCCTGACGCGACAATGACCGCGTACCTAGTCACCCAAAAGACAGCCCATGGACGACCCTATTCTTACTATCGAAGAACGTGAAGCGATCAACTCCGGTCGCTGGTTCTCATCTCTTTCACCTTCACTTCGACACGACATACTGCGATGCGCTTACGTCAAACGCTTCAAGGATGGTGGCCTCATCGCTGCCCGCGGCGACCCGCCCGAGGAGTGGATCGCCTGCGCCAAGGGCGCGGTGCGCGTGAGCTCAACCTCCATCTCGGGCAAGCAGATCACGCTGACCTACGTGGAGCCGGGCATCTGGTTTGGCGACGTGGCCATCTTCGACGGAGACCGGCGCACGCACGATGCCTACGCACATGGCGAGACCACCATCCTGTGCGTAGCCAAGGCCGATTTCAAGAAGGTTCTGGCCATGCATGTGGAGTTGTACGAAGCGATGCTGCGCCTGCATGCCCGGCGCATTCGCCAGCTCTACGGCTTGGTGGAGGACCTCAACACCCTGCCGCTGCGCGCACGGCTGGCCAAGCAGTTGCTGCACCTGGTGCGCAGTTACGGCATCCCCAGCCTTTCGCATGGCAACGAGATGCGCATCGGCCTGCAACTGGCACAAGAAGAGCTGGCCCAGCTGCTGGGCGCTTCGCGTCAGCGTGTCAACCAGGAACTCAAGGCACTTGAACGTGAAGACATCATCCGCATCGAACCCGGCGGGCTGGTCGTGCGCGACCGCGACGCCTTGATGGACATCACCGAACTCGACAACTGACCCCACCCATGAGCAATTTCGACCACTTCATCGGCACCCGTGCCGTCTCCGATCAGCACGCATTCGATACAGCCACCCTCAGCAGCTGGCTGGAGCAGCACCTGGAAGGCTTCGCAGGCCCCCTGAGCGTCGAAATGTTCAAGGGCGGGCAATCCAACCCTACCTACAAGCTCATCACGCCCAGCAAGAGCTACGTGATGCGCGCCAAACCCGGCCCCGTGGCCAAATTGCTGCCGTCGGCCCACGCCATTGAACGTGAATTCGCAGTGATGAGTGGCTTGCAAGGCACCGATGTGCCCGTGCCGCACATGCATGTGCTGTGCGAAGACGAATCCATCATCGGGCGCGCCTTCTACATCATGGAGTTCATGCAAGGCCGCGTGCTCTGGGACCAGGCTCTGCCCGGCATGAATCCCGAGGAACGCACAGCCATCTACAACGAATCGAATCGGGTTATCTCCGCCCTGCACACGGTCCCGTTTGCCGAACGAGGCCTGGCCGGTTACGGTAAGCCTGGAAACTACTTCGAACGCCAGATCGGCCGCTGGAGCAAGCAGTACATGGCCTCGATCACACAGCCCATCGAAGAGATGGACCGACTCATGGCCTGGCTGCCCGCCCACATGCCTGCCGGTGCACGCGACGAGAACCGCGTCTCCATCGTGCATGGCGACTTCCGGCTGGACAACCTGATGTTCCACCCCACCGAACCGCGCGTCATTGCCGTACTGGACTGGGAACTGTCCACGCTCGGCCACCCGCTGGCCGACTTCAGCTACCACTGCATGGCCTGGCATATCCCGCCGGGCATGTTCCGGGGTATTGGCGGGCTGGATTTGGCGGCGCTGGGCATTCCATCCGAAGCCGAATACATCCGCAAATACTGCGAGCGCACCGGCCTGGCCACCCCCGAGGAATTGGCCGCCGACTGGAACTTCTACATGGCCTACAACCTTTTCCGCCTGGCCGCCATCCTGCAAGGCATTGCCAAGCGCGTCGAAGCCGGCACGGCATCGAGCGCCCAGGCCAAGGCCTCGGGCGAAGGCGCCCGCCCCCTGGCCCAGATGGCCTGGTCTTTCGCCCAGCGCGGTTAAGCACCGCCAATACCCCCGTTTTTCAAGGAGAACCCATGGACTTCGATTACTCGCCCAAAACCAAGGAACTGCAGAAGAAACTGCTCCAGTTCATGGACGACCACATCTACCCGGCTGAAAGCCAGTACGCCGCCGAGCTGGCCGCCAACACGGCGATCGGTAAGCGCTGGACGCCGCTACAGACCGTCGAAAACCTCAAGGCCAAAGCCCAGGCTGCTGGACTGTGGAACCTGTTCATGCCTGTGGATACGGCCGAGGCCTCGGGCTACCACGGCGCTGGCCTGACCAACGCTGAATACGCCCCGCTGGCCGAAATCATGGGCCGCGTGCTCTGGTCCAGCGAAGTCTTCAATTGCTCCGCGCCCGACACCGGCAACATGGAGACCATTGCGCGCTACGGCTCCGACGGTATCAAGGCCACCTGGCTCAAACCCCTGCTCGAAGGCAAGTTCCGCTCAGCCTTCGCCATGACCGAGCCCGATGTGGCATCGAGCGACGCCACCAACATCGAGACACGCATCGAGCGCCAGGGCGACGAATACGTCATCAATGGTCGCAAGTGGTGGACCTCCGGTGCGATGGATCCGCGCTGCAAGGTGCTTATCACCATGGGCAAGACAGACCCCGAAGCGCCCCGCCATTCGCAACAAAGCATGATCGTGGTACCCGCCGACACGCCCGGCGTGAAGGTGGTACGTGCGCTCAACGTGTTCGGCTACGACGATGCACCCCACGGCCACGCCGAAGTACTGTTCGAGAACGTGCGCGTGCCCGTCTCTAACATTTTGCTGGGCGAAGGCCGCGGTTTCGAGATCGCCCAGGGGCGCCTTGGCCCCGGACGCATCCACCACTGCATGCGCCTGATCGGCCTGGCCGAGCGCGCGCTGGAACTCATGTGCAAGCGCTCCATGAGCCGCGTGGCTTTTGGAAAAACGGTGGCCCAGCAAGGCGTGACACAAGAGCGCATTGCCGAAGCACGTTGCAAGATCGACATGGCGCGCCTGCTCACGCTCAAGGCGGCCTGGATCATGGACATGGCCGGTAACAAGGTCGCCAAAACCGAAATCGCCATGATCAAGGTGGTCGCTCCCAGCATGGCCTGTGAGGTGATCGACTGGGCTTTGCAGGCCCACGGTGGCGGTGGCGTCAGCGATGACTTCCCCTTGGCTTTCTCGTATGCCCAGGCGCGCACCCTGCGCTTTGCCGATGGCCCGGACGAAGTGCACCGCGCCTCCATTGCCAAAATGGAACTGGGCAAGTACGCACCGCCCAAGGCGCACTAAGGCGCTCTAAGGCGATGCTGAATAAGTCACCGCGATGATGCGCGCCGTGCATCGGGATGGGATGCAAGGCGCAAACCGCAGCCATAGCCGCAGCTATGGCGAGGATTTGCAACGCCGCAGACCGCCCGAGGTACGGATGCGCAGCGCGTGAGGGACTTGTTCAGCATTGCCCTAAGTCTGCAGGAACCTGCCGACCTCACCCGGGCGGCAGCGTGGCGGGCCCCGAGTCAGACGCAGGCGGCAGCTTCTGCGCCGCCACGGTAGCTGCGGCCATCAACAGGGTGGTAGCGTATTCGAGGTCGGGAAGGTAGCAGTCCATGGTCTGCATCCGCAGCGATAACTGGCCACCCGACAGCATCAGCACAAGGGGCAACGCCGCCTGTTCTGCACTGCGGCTCCCAAGAAGGTGTGACACCACGGCTGCATTGACCCAACGGCGCGCCTGCTCTTTGCGGTCGCCCACCACGGAAAAAAGCCGTATGAAAGAAGGCGGCAGTTCAGGCCACTGCACTTCCTCGTACATGGCAAGCCAGCGCATTTCTTGGGGCAGGCTTTCGTCCACAGCGGTCTGCAGGGTTTCCGTAAGGGCGCCATAAACGCGCCCCTCCAAAACCTCTTTCAGCGTGCGACTGATCACCATGACACTGGCATCAGGGGTTGCATGCGGGTCGGTTCTGGCACGCAACTCCGTACCCTTCAGATAGTCGCGCGTAGGCGATCCGCTTTCCAGCAGCCAAGGTTGCCCCACCACCGTACCGCTCAGCTGAAACCGTGCCGGTTCACCCTGAAAATCGAAAGACCAACGCTGCGCAGCAGCCCAGAGCGCAAGCTGCGCAGGCGTTGCAATGCCCTGGATATGGACAGGCTCCTGGCTGCGTGCAAAGACGGAACGAAGTCGTTCAAACATGGCAGGTTTGCGGTATGGACAGTGCATTCCATTAAACGCCAAATTGACCCTGAATGCACCCTGCTGCCCGCTTGGCAGAATAGCCGCACCTACCCCAGATGCATGCTGCTGCCAGTGACGCGGAAATCAAGTGTCGGCGCCCCGGCATCAAAAGGCATGCCCAGGGCCAACCGTCCCTCACCATGGAGCAAGCAGGCACTGCGACGCAAAGGAACGGCAGTGTCACTGTTCGCAAACTGAACCCATGTGCCAAAACTGCTGACATCGGTCAGTGCGAAGGCGCCATTCGTCCAGTCGATGCGGGCGTGCATACGAGAAACACGGGGGTCCGCAATGCTGACCTGCGCCGCACTGGAGCGGCCAATGTGCAAGGGCATATCCTCCGACGAAAACAAAAGTGTCTCGCCTTTCCATGCCAACTCGATCGAACCCGGCAACGAGTCCAAAGGCGCAACATTGCTGTGAAGACCCGCTTGCATGGTCAGCTGCTCCGGCGAATCCTGTTCTCGCCATTCGGCTTGGTAGATGAGTTGTGCCTCGGTCTTGCCGCGTATCTCAAAAACGCCCAGCTTGCGAAAGCGCACATGCGGAACCACCCCAGCATCCACAGCCGTGACATCATTGGTCCAGATTTCGCCTGGTCCCGCGCGCTCGCACAGCCGGGATGCCACGTTGACGGCATCGCCATAGGCATCACCGTCGACTTCCAAAACCTCTCCGCAGGCAACGCCTACGTGCATTTCCATGCGCAATACTTCGGGCCAGCGCTGGAGATGAATCTGGTGGCTGCGCTGCAGTTCGCCGGCAGCCGCTACTGCCTGGTTGGCGCTGGCAAAGATGCCCAACACGCCATCCCCCAGCATTTTGACCACACGCCCCTGGTGCGCCTGCATGACTTCGGCGATCCATTGCGTCAGACGCATGACCGTCTTGGCCGCGCGCTCGTTGCCCATCGTTTCGTAGAGCGAGGTGCTCCCGGAGAGGTCGGCAAAGACCACCGTCGAGATTGAACTCATGGAGGCAAAGACACAGTGGTTGTCATCGTCAGCAGTTTAGATCAAGTGATGACATCACGCAGAACCCTCTGCGCGCCCCACTTCTTCAAGGGACCGCCGCTGCTCCTCGCTCGTTGGCCTCAAGCCATGCCGCAGCGCCGCGCCCGGCATGAAACCCTGTTGCCAGACTCGCCGTCAACAGATAGCCTCCGGTGGGGGCTTCCCAATCGAGCATTTCCCCTGCACAGAAGACACCTGGACGACCAAGAGCCATAAGCTGGTCATCCAATCCTTCGAAAGCCACGCCGCCAGCGGTGCTGATGGCCTCGTCCAATGGCCGGGGCGCCACCACGGTAATGGGCAAGGCCTTGATAGCCTGCGCCAAAGCCACCGGGTCGTTCATCTGCGCCTTGTCCAGTTGCTCATGAAGAATGGCCATCTTGATGCCATCAAGGCCCAGGCGACTTTTGAGATGGCTGGTCAAAGAACGCGATCCACGGGGGTGGCGCACCTCCGTCAGCACGCGCTCGAGCGAGTGATCGGGCAGCAGATCCAGCTGGAACGTAGCACTGCCGTGGGCCTCGATCTCATCACGCAACAATGCCGACACCGCGTAGACCAGACTACCCTCCACGCCGGTCACTGTGGCAACAAACTCGCCTCTGCGCGAAAAACTGCGGCCATCGCGGCTGCTAAAGGTAATGGCGACCGATTTGAAAGGCTGGCCTGCATGGCGCTGCGCGAAATGTGGCGACCAGCCCGTCTGCACTACTGGCGGTTGACCCATGAGTTCCTGCAGAAATTCACGCCGCGTCTCTCCGGCCAAAGCCACCCGACTTGGGACATCAAAACCACAGTTGGCAGGCCGCAACCGCGCCACCGGCATACCGCAAGATTCCAGCACCGGCACCCAAGCGCCGTCAGACCCCAGTCTGCCCCAGCTAGCGCCGCCAAGGGCCAAAACCACTGCCTTTGCCTGCACGAACAGCGTACCCGTCGGCGACACCAGCCGCAAAGCGCCGTCTTCTGCCCAGCCACACCACCGGTGGCGCATATGAAATTGCACGCCCATGGTCCGTAAACGGTGCAGCCAGGCGCGAAGCAGAGGAGCAGCCTTCAAGTCGGCAGGAAAGATCCGGCCAGACGTGCCGATAAAGGTATCTACACCCAGTGCTTTTGCCCAGCCACGCAACTCTTCAGGGCCAAACTCTTTGAGCAAAGGCAACAACTGCGGTGCGCGCCCCCCAAAACGGGAAATAAAGATATCGAACGGTTCAGAATGCGTCAGATTAAGCCCGCCCTTGCCGGCCAGCAAAAATTTTCGTCCCACCGACGGCATGGCGTCAAACAGGTGCACAGCATTGCCCGCGCGGGCCAACTCCTCTGCGGCCATCAAGCCCGCGGGCCCGCCGCCCACCACGGCTACATCACATACGCGCTGTGGCGGAACAGATATCAACTCAGTCATATTGGATAAGGTTCATGCCGACATGCGGCGATTGGAGGCTGGTGAAATGAGATGGCTGCTGTCGATGGTGCCCACGGAACACAACGGGTATTTCGTTCATCGATTTTTGCTATGACAGTCATAGCGCCGCGTCGCCTTGTCGACGACAGGGGCGCCCTTGTTTCTGTCACAATAAAAGAACTTTATACGTACCGGTACACCACCAACAAGGAAAGCGCATGGCCAGCGAACTCATCAAACATCTTTCTGACGCCAGCTTCGAGGCTGATGTACTGAAATCCGGTACACCGGTCCTGGTCGATTACTGGGCAGAATGGTGCGGCCCCTGCAAGATGATTGCCCCCATTCTCGACGAAGTGGCAGGCGCCTACCAAGGCAAGCTGCAAGTTGCCAAAATGAATGTCGACGAAAACCGCGAAGTTCCGGCCAAGTTCGGTATCCGCGGCATCCCCACGCTGATGATTTTCAAGGATGGCCAGTTGGCCGCGACCAAGGTCGGCGCGATGAGCAAGGCACAACTGACCGCGTTCATCGACCAGCAATTGGCCTGATTCGAGAAAACTGCTGGCTTTGCAGCCAGCGGTTTTTGGGGCCACAGACAACACAGGCCAGTGGCCCCGGACGACATTTATCGCCCCACCCGATTCAGTGCCCACAAAGCCTCTGCATTTTTTCCTGTCATAATTCCCACAGATCACCGGACTGCATGCATTGGCAGCCGGGTCAAGATCCCAGGCAAGCTGGGTCTGCAAACAGCAGTCCACCCGGCACCAGCCCCCCTCTCCCAAGATTCATACCAGCTCCGCCAAGGAGTCAATCCATGCACTTAAACGAACTCAAGGCACTGCACGTGTCTGAAGTCCTCAAGCAGGCTGAAGAGCTTGAAATCGAAAACGGCGGCCGCATGCGCAAGCAGGAGTTGATGTTTGCGATCATCAAGAAGCGGGCCAAGACCGGGGAACAAATCATCGCCGATGGCGTGCTGGAAATCCTGCCTGACGGTTTTGGCTTCCTGCGCAGCCCAGACACAAGCTTCACGGCCAGCACAGACGACATTTACATCAGCCCGAGCCAGGTGCGTCGCTTTAACCTGCACACCGGCGACATGATCGAAGGTGAAGTCCGCACACCCAAAGATGGTGAACGGTACTTTGCGCTGAACAAGCTGGACTCGGTCAACGGCGGCCCGCCGGAGCAAAACAAGCACAAGGTGATGTTCGAAAACCTGACGCCCCTGTTCCCCAAGGAGCAGATGCGCCTGGAGCGCGACGTCAAGAGCGAAGAGAACATCACTGGCCGCATCATCGACATCATCGCGCCTATCGGCCGTGGCCAGCGCGCCCTGATCGTTGCCCCGCCAAAAAGCGGCAAGACGGTGATGATGCAGCACATTGCCCACGCCATCACGGCCAACAACCCCGACGTGCACCTGATGGTGCTGCTGGTGGACGAGCGCCCCGAAGAAGTGACGGAAATGCAGCGTACCGTGAAGGGCGAAATCATTGCCTCCACCTTTGACGAGCCCGCCGCACGCCACGTGCACGTGGCCGAAATGGTGATCGAGCGGGCCAAACGCCTGGTCGAGCTCAAGATGGACGTGGTGATTCTGCTGGACTCGATCACTCGCTTGGCCCGCGCCTACAACAACGTTGTGCCGTCGAGCGGCAAGGTGCTGTCGGGGGGGGTGGATGCTGCTGCTCTGCAACGCCCCAAGCGCTTCTTCGGAGCAGCCCGCAAGGTCGAAGAAGGCGGCTCGCTCACCATCATCGCCACAGCGCTGGTAGACACCGGTAGCCGCATGGACGAAGTGATCTTTGAAGAATTCAAGGGCACCGGCAATTGTGAAATCCACCTGAACCGCCGCCTGTACGAAAAGCGCGTATTTCCCGCCATCGAGCTCAACAAGAGCGGCACACGCCGCGAAGAGCTGCTGCTGGCACCCGAGATTCTGCAGAAAACCCGCATCCTGCGCCAATTCATGTACAACATGGATGAAATCGAATCGATGGAGCTCATGATCAAAAACATGAAGGCAACCAAGAGCAACGTCGAGTTTTTCGACATGATGCGGCGCGGTGGCTGATCGCCCCATTCATGCGATAATCTAGAGCTTTTCGCGAAAAGTGCTGTGGCAAATAGGTGCTGCAGTGGCTGCCGCAGTTGATACACATACAAGGATTCGCCATGAAAGAAGGCATTCACCCAAACTACCGCGAAGTTTGCTTCCAGGACATGTCCAACGGCTTCAAGTTTGTCACGCGCTCGTGCGTGAACGCCAAGGAAATGATCAAGATGGAAGACGGACGCGAACTGCCGCTGTTCAAGCTTGATACCACCAGCGAATCGCACCCCTTCTACACCGGCACGCAAAAATCGGTGGACAATATGGGTGGCCGTGTGGAACGCTTCCGCAACCGCTTCGGCAAGACCACGGCGAAGTAATTCTCGCCAATCCGCCAAAGGGCAGCCCGGGCAACCGCGCTGCCTTTTTCTTTGCATTTCCGGGATACTTGCGATCATCCCGCCTGGACACCTCTGCCCGCAAGCGCTGTCTTTACGCTATCGCAGGTTTTTAAAAACGGCACACCCTCTTCCTCTTTTGCAGCGTGAACCAGCCCACTCCCGCCATCGTTCCCCAGAGTGCCGTGCGTCGCTTGCCCCGTTGGGCTCTCTTGCTGCTGTGTCTAGCTTACATCGTGCCGGGTTTTCTGGGGCGGGACCCATGGCGTGGCGCCGACATGACCGCTTTAGGTTACATGATCGAACTGGCGCAAGGGCATACGCCATGGCTGTCTCCCCTGCTGGGCGATCTACCGCCTGAGACAGATGGCCTGCTCCCATACTGGCTCGGTGCATGGGCTATTCAATTTACATCGCCCTGGCTGGCGCCTGAATGGGCCGTCCGCATTCCATTTGTTCTGCTGCTCGCGTTAACCCTTCAGGCCACTTGGTATGGCATTCATGACTTGGCGCGCAGCCCAGGGGCGCAACCTGTCGCATTTGCCTTTGGTGGCGAGGCCGACCCCGCAGACTATGCCCGCGCCATGGCCGATGGCGGCCTGCTGGCCCTACTGGCCTGCCTGGGGTTGGCCCAGCCTTCCCACGAAACCACTTCGTATCTTGTACAGTTGTGCTGCACCTCCCTGCTCTTCTATGGACTGGCTGCGGCGCCTCATAGAACCTTCGGACCACTCCTGGCCCTGATAGTGGGGCTGCCGGGGCTGGTGCTCAGTGGTGCTCCTGCACTGGCCTTGCTCTACGGCCTGGGCGGCAGCATGATGTGCGTTTGCGACCCGAACAACGCAGGCACATCCCATGTACGTGCCCGGTTTTTGGCTCTGGGTATTTCCCTGCTGGCGGTGGCCGTGACCGTTCTAGCCTGGCAACTGGACCTGTGGCGCTGGCGGATTGTTTGGCCCCAAGCCGATACGAAGGACTGGCCCAGCCTGGGACGCCTTCTGGTGTGGTTTACCTGGCCCGCATGGCCTTTGGCTTTGTGGACCCTCTGGCGCTGGCGCAAGCAAATCTGGAACCGGCAATTGCACCGTCATCTGATGCTGCCTTTGTGGTTTGTATTGATCTCGATGGGCGCCAGCCTGTGCACTCAGCCGGCCGACCGTGCCCTGCTGCTGGGTCTTCCCGCATTGGCGGCTTTGGCGGCTTTTGCCCTGCCTACCTTGCGCCGCAGCGTGGCCGCATTGATCGACTGGTTCACGCTGCTGTTCTTCTCCGTGTCCGCCATCGCCATCTGGGTGGTTTGGGTCTCTACACAGACCGGCATTCCCGCCAAGCCTGCCGCCAACGTCGCCAAACTGGCGCGCGGGTTCGAGCCCGAGTTCTCATTTCTGGCATTTGCCGTAGCGTTGGCTGCCACCGCGGCGTGGTGCGCTCTGGTAGGGTGGCGTACAGGCCGGGATCGCAAACCAATCTGGAAAAGTTTGGTGCTTCCTGCCTCCGGCGCCACGCTCAGCTGGCTGCTGCTGATGACACTCTGGCTTCCTATGCTCAACTACGCCCGCAGCGATGCCCCACAGATGCATGCCATTGTGTCGGCGGCCCACCAACCGCCCTGCATGCACATGTTCGGCCTGGGCCGCAGCCAGATCGCAGCCTTGCAATTTCATGGCCAGCTACGGTTGACCCCCCTCGCCAGCCCCCCCAGCTGCCCATGGCTGGTGTGGGCTCAGCAAATAGATGCTACGGACTTGCCCATGGGCCCGCCATGGATGCCTGACTTGAACGGCTGGACACTCAACACCACACAAGGACGCCCCACCGACCGCAACGACGCCTTGCTGCTGTACCGGTACAGCGCACCTTAAGCGCTTGTGGGTGGAATGAGTGTGACAACAATGTCGGAACGATCGGCGATTACTCGCCATGCACTGACTGTGTTGGCGGGTCAGCTCGCCGTCATGGCCTTTGGCGTCACGGACACCATTGTGGCGGGCCGACATGCCGAGGCCTCACTGGCCGCTCTGTCGATTGGTTCAGCCATCTTCATCAGTGTTTACGTGGCGCTCATGGGGTTGCTGCAGGCGCTCCTGCCGGTCTGGGCGGAACAGCGCGGCGCTCAGAATCCGGCAGACATTGGCCGTACATTCCGCCAAGCACTTTACCTGTGCGCTGCCACCTGTCTGCTGGGCATGGCCGCTCTGCTGTTCCCAGATGCCGTCCTTGAATGGACCGATGTACCCACAGCGCTGCGTGCGCCGGTTTCCCAATACCTGGGCGTTCTGGCACTGGCTTTACCACCGGCCTTGCTGTTTCGGCTGTACAGCACCCTCAACCAGGCATTGGGCCATCCCCAACTGGTGACGTGGCTGCAGGTGGCCGCGCTTTTCGTCAAGATCCCCCTGTCCATCTGGTTCACTTTTGGCGGCGCCGGCCTGCCTGCCATGGGGGTTGTGGGGTGCGCCTGGGCCACACTGGTGGTGAACTGCACCCTGCTCGGCTTGGGGCTGTACCTGCTGCGCACCCAGGACATCTACACACCATTGCGCCTGTGGAGGTCCATGGAGCGCCCTGACTGGACGCAGCTGGGCGCTTTTGCCAGGCTGGGCGTCCCCGCCGCCCTGGCCATCACGGTGGAGGTTACTTCGTACACGCTGATGGCGCTTTTCATCGCGCGGCAGGGCACCCTGGCGACCGCCGGGCACCAGATTGCCGCCAATCTGGCTGCCGTGCTGTACATGGTCCCGCTCTCCTTTGCCATTGCCACCAGCGCACGGGTAAGCTTCTGGCGCGGCGCCGGCAACGATGCGTTGGCCCGCCATGTAGCCTGGATGGGTTTTTGGCTTTCAGCGCTTACCAGTATTGCGCTATCAGCTATATTATTTATAGCAAAAGAATCTCTGGCTCGTGTGTACAGCAATGACGCTGACGTCATCCTGCTGACGTCAGCACTGCTGGTTTGGGTCGCTGTCTACCATTTGTTCGATGCGGTCCAGACGCTGTGTGTGTTCGTGCTGCGCTGCTACCGCATCACCCTTGCGCCCCTTGTGGTGTATGGCTGCATGCTGTGGGGTATGGGCTTAGGGGGCGGTTATGTGCTGGCCTATCAGGGCATGGGCAGCCTACCCGCGCTGCAGTCCCCTGCGCCGTTCTGGGCGGCGAGCGCAGCGGCGCTGGCCGTGACCGCGGCCGCCTTCGCATGGATGCTCCAACGCGCACTCAATGCGTCTCTTCATCCTGCTCCAGCGTTACATGGCGCAGCCTGTTTGCAGGGAAAACAACACTGAACGTCGAGCCCTGCCCCAACACACTCGCAATGTGCAGCTCAGCGCCATGGCGCTGCAGCACATGCTTGACGATGGCCAACCCCAAGCCTGTGCCCCCCGTTTCGCGTGAGCGGCTGCGGTCAATGCGGTAGAAGCGCTCGGTCAACCGGGGAATGTGCTCCGGAGCAATGCCGGGGCCGGTATCCTGCACCGAAAAAACACCACGGCCATCGGCAAGTGTCTTCCACTGCACTGCAATACGCCCCCCGGCCGGGGTATAGCGCACGGCATTGCCCACCAGATTGGACAGAGCGCTTTGCAACTCCTTCATGCTGCCGGCAATGTCGAGCGCCTCGGCCCCTGCGGCGGGCTCCGGAAACGTCCATTCATGCGGACGCGCCTGGCCACGGATCAACAGGTTCGAAAGCGCCCGTCCCTCCTCCTCGCAGCGCAGCAACAAGGTCTGCACGGGATGCCACTCGCGCATCCCCGGCAAAGGGCTGCCTTCCAGACGAGAGAGCGCCAGCAGATCCTGCACTACGCTGTGCATGCGCGTGGCCTGCTGTGCCATCAATTCCAGATACCGCGCGCGTTCATCGGCCGAAATCGGTAGCGTCTGCAAGGTTTCCACAAAACCCATCAATACCGTCAAAGGCGTACGGATTTCGTGCGACACATTGGCGACGAAATCTCGCCGCATGGCGTCGGCCTGCTCCAGTGCCGTGATATCCCGTGAGAGCAGCAAACTGCGGCCATCGCCATAGGGATGCAATTGCACGGCAATCCGTACCGGCCGGGACGGCGTGCTCTCGCGCCCCTCCAGCACCACACTTGCAGAATAGTCCTGGGCAGCAAAATAGGCATTGAACTCCGGGTCGCGCACCAGATTTCGGATGGACTGGAGCGCATCGCGCTGCGCATCGAACCCGAAATGTGCCGCGGCCATGGCATTGCACCACTCAATGCGGCCCGCCTTGTCCAGCAGCACAACGCCGTTGGGCGACGCCTGCAAGGCAGCCAATATGTCCTCCAGCCGGCTCTGGCTCTCCTGGGCCTGTGATTCCTGCTTGCGCACCAGGCGCCGGGTGCGCTCCACTGCCTCACCCCACATGCCCCGCATCGCAGGTGCCTTGACCATTTCACCCGTGCGCATCCAGCCCAGCACTCGGGCACCGCGCCACAAATCCAGAAAAAACCAGATCCATGCCGCAACCGCAGCCCCTGAAGCGGCCCCCCAGGCGCCAGCTTGCCACCACCCCAGACCCATGCCCAGCAATTGCCAGCACAGGAAAATAGAAAATCGCCAGAGCATGGGAGCTCAGACCCGCAAGGGCACCTGTGGCGGAGCCGCAAACCGGTAACCTACGCCGCGCACCGTTTCCACCATCAGGCCCGCCTCGCCCAGTGCTTCGCGCAGCCGCTTGACATGGACGTCGACCGTACGTTCCTCAATAAACACATGGTCACCCCACACTTTGTCCAGCAACTGGGCGCGGCTGTGCACCCGCTCGGGATGGGTCATGAAGAAATGCAGCAACTTGAATTCGGTCGGGCCGACTTTCAAGGCTTGCCCGTCCAACGAGACACGGTGCGTTGCAGCGTCCAAAACCAATGCCCCCATCGTCACACTTTCTTGTGCTTGCTCTGGTGCGCGGCGACGCAGGACTGCGCGGATACGTGCGAGCAACTCCTGGGTCGAAAAAGGCTTGGTGATGTAGTCGTCCGCTCCAGCGTCCAGCCCCGCAACCTTGTCCGGCTCATCCCCGCGGGCGGTCAACATCAGAATGGGGATGGATTTGGTACGGCTACTGGCACGCCACTTGCGCGCAAGCTGCAGGCCACTCTGGCCGGGCAACATCCAGTCGAGCAGGATTACATCGGGCAAGACGGCGTCGAGTTCGCGCTGTGCAGTCTCGCCGTCCTCAGCCCAAACGGGCTGAAAACCGTTGTGTCGCAGATTCACAGCTATCAATTCAGCAATCGCGGGTTCGTCTTCCACGATCAGGACATGGGGAAGCTTTCTCATTCCTTTTCTACCCCTTTACAGGACCGCCGATTCAATCTCATCCAAAGAGGTGTGTCGCACATCCATGCCCTTCACCAGATAAATGATGAGCTCGGCAATATTTTTGGAGTGGTCGCCAATCCGCTCGATGGCTTTGGCCAGAAAAAGCAGGTCCAGGCTGGGGGAGATCGTGCGCGGATCTTCCATCATGTAGGTGATGAGTTTGCGAACGAAGCCATCGAACTCCCTGTCAATCAGGTCGTCTTCCCTGAGGATTGCGACGGCCATTTTTGTGTCCAGCCGGGCAAAGGCATCGAGCGCCTTGCGCAACTGCCCCGATGCCAGGTCGGCGGCCACCCGCAGGTCATTCGAGGGCAGGCAGCGCGGCGCACCACCTTCAATGATGGATTGCACCATGCGTGCCATGCGGTGGGCCTCGTCACCCATACGCTCCAGATTGGCCGTGGCCTTGGAAAAAGCCAGCAAAAGGCGCAGGTCGCGTGCTGTGGGCTGGCGCCGGGCGATGATGGTGGAGAGTTCATGGTCGATTTCTACCTCCATGGCATTGACCCGGTTTTCGATCGTACGAACCTGCTCTACCGCCTCAAGACTGAACTGCGATAGCGCGTGAATTGCCTGTCGGATCTGGGACTCCACCAGCCCCCCCATTTCCATGACACGTGAGGAAACCCCATTGAGTTCACTGTCGAACTGGGAAGAAAGATGTTTGTCTGCCATAAATCGCTCCTCAGCCGAAACGGCCGGTAATGTAGTCTTCGGTTTCCTTGCGTTCGGGCTTGAAGAAGATCGCCTCGGTCGCTCCAAACTCGATCATTTCGCCCAGATACATGTAAGCGGTGTAGTCACTGCAACGCGCCGCTTGCTGCATGTTGTGGGTCACGATGGCAATCGTGTAGTCGTGCTTGAGCTCATCGATCAGCTCCTCGATCTTGGCCGTAGACAGCGGGTCCAGCGCCGAAGTGGGTTCGTCAAGCAGCAGCACAGAAGGCTTCACCGCCACGCTGCGCGCAATGCACAGGCGCTGCTGCTGACCGCCCGAAAGCGACAGGCCGCTCTGGTGCAACTTGTCTTTCACTTCGGTCCATAAGGCGGCCTTCGACAGCGCCCACTCCACCCGGTCATCCATCTCGCTGGGGGACAGCGCTTCATAGAGCTTCACGCCAAAAGCAATGTTGTCGTAGATCGACATGGGAAAAGGCGTGGGCTTCTGGAACACCATGCCGATACGCGCGCGCAGCAAGTTGATGTCTTGCTTCGGGTCCAGGATGTCCTGCCCATAAAAGCGGATGCTGCCCTCCGCCCGCTGGCCGGGATAGAGGCTATACATCCGGTTGAGCGTGCGCAACAAGGTCGATTTTCCACAACCCGAGGGGCCGATAAAAGCGGTGACCTTGTGCTCGGCAATATCCAGACTGACGTTGCGCAGTCCCTGGAACTTACCGTAGTAGAAATTCAGATTGCGCAATTCCAGCGCATTCCTGGTGGGAGTCGTCGTCGCGGTAGCGTTGGTCATTGTCAGTTCTGTTAAAGGACGTACCTGCATCGACAGGCCGTGCAAAAAAGGGCGTAAATGTCAGACCTTGTCTTTTTCGCGCAGAAAGATCCGCGCCACAACGTTGAGCACCAGCACCGCCAGCGTAATGAGCAGTGCGCCGGCCCAGGCCAGGCGTACCCAGTTGTCGTACGGACTGAGCGCAAACTGAAAGATCACCACGGGCAGATTGGCCATAGGCGCATTCATGTTGGTGCTGAAAAACTGGTTGTTCAGGGCAGTGAACAGCAGCGGAGCCGTCTCACCGCTGATACGCGCCACAGCCAGCAAAAGACCCGTCATCACACCACTGCGCGCGGCGCGCAAGCTCACCATGATGGAAACCTTCCAGCGCGGTGCGCCGAGTGCAAAGGCCGCTTCACGCAGACTGCCTGGTACTAGGCGCAGCATGTTCTCGGTCGTGCGAACCACCACCGGAACGGCAATCAGCGACAGCGCCATGCTGCCGGCCCAGCCGGAAAAATGGCCCATGGAGGCGACGGCAATGGCATAAACGAAGAGCCCCAGAACAATGGAGGGTGCCGACAACATGATGTCGGTCACAAAGCGGGTCAATTCAGCCGTTTTGCTCTGATCGCCGTATTCCGCGAGGTACACGCCGGCCAAGACACCTACCGGTGTAGACACCAGCACGGTAAACCCCACCATCATCAGGCTACCGACGATGGCATTGGCCAGGCCACCCCCCTCGGAACCTGGGGCTGGCGTGGAGTGGGTAAACAAGTTCCAGTCCAGCGCAGCAAAACCTTTGGTAAACAGCACGCTCAGTATCCAGAGCAGCACAAACAACCCCAGGGCCATGGAGCCCAAGGAAAGCGTCAGGCCCACCGCATTGGCGCGCCGCCGTTTTTGATAGATTTTGGTGTTGTATTCCATGAAGACTCTTTGATGGCCTTGAGAGCGCCTATAGACCCTTGGCCTTTTCCGCCCGCAACATTAGGATTTTTGCTGCCGAAAGCACCACGAAAGTGATGACGAAAAGCAGGAATCCCAACGCAAACAATGCGGACAGGTGGAAGTCCGCTGCCTCGCCAAATTCATTGGCCAAAGTGGATGCAATGGAAGTGCCCGGCGAGAACAGTGATGCAGGCATGCGGTTGGCATTGCCGATCACAAAAGTCACTGCCATGGTTTCACCCAGGGCGCGCCCCAAACCCAGCATGATTCCGCCCACAACACCCTTCTGCGTATAGGGCAGCACGACACGATGGACCACCTCCCAAGTGGTACACCCCAGCCCATAGGCGGATTCGCGAAGGATGGGTGGAACAATCGCAAAAACATCCCGCATCACCGCAGCGATGAAGGGAAGCACCATGAATGCGAGCACAATGCCCGCCGCCAGAATGCCAAACCCGTTGGTACTGCCGCCAAACAAAAAACCCACCAATGGCATTGAGCCCAGCAGTTTTTGCACCGGCATCTGAAAGTAGTCGGCAAACAGCGGGGCAAAAACAAACAGACCAAACATGCCGTAGATGATGGACGGCACCGCTGCCAGCAACTCCACCGCTGTGCCCAACGGGCGGCGCAACCACACAGGGCAGGTTTCTGTCAAAAACAGCGCAATACCAAAGGCCAGGGGCACGGCAATCAACAGCGCAATGCCCGCACTGGCCAGGGTTCCCACGATCGCGATGGCTGCACCAAACTCTTCATTGACGATGTCCCATTCCACGCGCCAGATGAACTGGGCACCAAACTTGTGAAACGTCGGCCATGCATAGATGAAAAGCGACACGATGATGCCCATCAGCGCAGCCAGCACCAGCAGCGATAGACCCTGGGTCAGCCGATGGAAGAAAATATCCTGAAGACGCTGCCGCTGGGCAATCGACACCATCGCTTTGGCTGGTGCATGCGCCGCATCGGGCATTGTTTGTGCGCTCATCGTGATCTCAACACTCATGTGGGTTTCCTTGGGGCATCTTCTGCCAACACCAGCCCTCTGACAAAAGACACCCCGGAAGTCTCCGATTACTTGCGGATCTGCGACCAAATCTTGGCACGGATCTCAGCAGTCAGGCTATCGGGAAGCGGCACATAGTCCAGCTCTGCAGCCATCGCCTTGCCATTCTTGAAAGCCCAGTCAAAAAACTTCAAAACTTCAGCAGACTGCGCCTTGTCGGCTGGATCCTTGTACATGAGGATGAACGAGGCGGTACTGATAGGCCAGCTCTCGGCGCCCTTGGCGTTGACCATTGAAATCCCCATGCCCGGCATACTGAACCAGTCTGCACCACCCGCAGCAGCAGCAAAGGACTTGTCGTCAGGACTCACGAACTTGCCGTCTGCATTTTGCAGTTGCAGGAAATTCATGTTGTTTTTCTTGACGTAAGCATACTCAACGTAGCCTACAGCGCCCTTGATGCGATTCACATTGGCGGCAACGCCCTCATTACCCTTGCCACCGACCGACGACGGTGCCGGCCACTTCACGGCAGCGCCCTTGCCCACCGAATCTGCCCACTCTTTGCTGACAGCGGTCAGGTAATCCGTGAAATTGAACGTGGTTCCCGAACCATCAGCCCGGTGTACCACGGTGATGTTCTGGTCGGGCAAGGTTTTTCCAGGGTTCAGCGCTGCCAGCTTGGCATCATTCCATTTGGCGATCTTGCCTAGAAAAATATCTGCCAAAACGCCACCGCTCACACGCAATTCGCCGGGCTTAAAGCCTTCCAGGTGAAGCACTGGCACCGTACCGCCAATGATGGCGGGAAACTGCACCATGCCGTCCTTATCGAGATCGCTGCCTGGCACCGGCGCATCGGTCGCGCCGAAAGCCACCGTCTTGGCACGGATCTGACGGATCCCCCCCGAGGATCCGATCGACTGGTAGTTCATGCCCGTGCCCGTTTCTTTTTTATAGACCTCAGCCCACTTGGCATAGATCGGGAAGGGAAACGTTGCACCCGCGCCAGTGATATCGGCAGCAAACGCACTGCCCATAGTCATGGAAGCCAACGTGACAGCGACGATTTTCAGAAATGTGCGTTTCATTCAGTACCTTTCAGTAAGCGTTAACAGGAACAAAACGAACTTTAAAAACCTTAAATGACAAACCTGTGACATACACAAAAAGTTTTCCTGAATTTTCAAGAACATCCTCACGCAGTCACTGCGCTGACACGGTGCTGAGACACAATGGGAAGAATTTTCCAACCACAAGAGTATTCGTCTTCGCATCGCCCACCATCGGCCGGGCTCATGTTGCCTATCGTCTCGCAACAGCCCCCCGGAAATTCAGTCCCTCACGTTACCTTGCCGCACGAATCCTCTTTCAAAAACCCATGCAGAACGGCACACACCTCGCCGCCATTGATCTCGGCTCCAACAGTTTTCGTCTCGAAATCGGTCGCTACGAATTCGGACATATTCAGCGTATCGAGTACCTGAAGGAAACCGTGCGCCAAGGCAACGGCCTGGATGAAGAGAACAACCTGAGCACAGAAGCCATGCAACGCGGCTGGGACTGCCTGGCCCGTTTTGCCGAACGATTGGCCAATTTCCCCCGCGCTCAGGTGCGCGCCGTTGCCACACAGACCTTGCGAGAGGCTCGCAACAGCCACGTTTTTCTGCAACGCGGTGGCGAGGTACTAGGCCATCCGATCGATGTGGTGTCAGGGCTGGAAGAAGCTCGGCTGATCTACCAGGGTGTCTCGCGGCTGCTTCCAGAGTCTGGGGAGCGACGTCTGGTTGTTGATATTGGAGGGCGATCCACGGAGCTCATCCTGGGCGAGCGTTTTACATCCCACGCTGTCGCTTCATTCTGCGTAGGCAGCGTGGCCTGGTCCACACAATTTTTCCCCAATGGTCGGTTGTCTGCATCGGCTTTTACAACCGCCGAAATCGCTGCCAAAGCGGTTCTGGACGAGGCACTGGAAACCTATCGTCCGAGTCATTGGGATGTAGCCTATGGATCATCAGGGACTGTAGGGGCGGTGCGCGACGTGCTTGTTGCCGCTGGTCAGTCTGCGGGGGAAACCATCACCCGCAGCGGACTGGACTGGCTGCGCGAGCGTTTGTTGCGTGCGCAAAGTGTCGATCGCATCCGGCTGGATGGTCTCAAAGACGATCGCCGTCCCGTCATCGGCGGAGGGCTCAGCATACTGAGAGCCGTTTTCGATCTTCTGGACATCCATGAAATGCAAGTGGCACAAGGGGCCCTGCGCCAGGGCGCCCTGTATGACCTGCTGGATCGCGAACAACCACAGACAGATCTGCGAACCGCATCAGTGCAGGGGCTGGCACTCAACTTTGCCGTAGACCTTTCTCAGGCCGAGCGTGTGGCAAAGACCGCCTGCTTTCTTTTCAAGCAAATTTCACCCAGGCCCTCCGAATCCGTACTGCGCAATCTGAACTGGGCCGGTCGCCTACACGAAATTGGCTGCCGCATCTCCCACAGCGATTACCACCGCCACGGCGCCTATATTCTCGAGAACACAGACGTTGCAGGCTTCGCCAAACATGAATTGCACGGCCTGGGATCCTTGGTGCTGGGTCATAGGGGAAAGGTCCGCAAGCTACAAGCCGATATAGATGACCCCATTTTTATTTTTCAACTGATGGCCCTTCGACTTGCGGTGGCTTTGTGCCACGCCCGGCGTGATCCCGACTTGGAAGGATTTACGCTGTCCATCAAAGGACAGCGCTTTAACCTTGCAGCGAACCCTGGATGGGCGACCGCCTACCCTCAGTCTGCCCACCTGCTGCGTGAAGAAATGCTCGCATGGCAACGCACCCCTTGGGAACTGGAAGCACACCTGCCTTGATGCCCATACGATGACCGCTTCCGTGCATCTGGCCGAATAACGCCCCTCAGGACCGACAAAGGATTTCAAAGAAAATCTGGTGACAAGACAGCCAGCAAAGTTGTTTCACTGCGCTCCACGCTCTGGCGCTGTCGCAACCACCAGACCGATCCTTTTCGCACCGCACATTGGTTCGAATGGATCTCCAGCAGATGGGCGATGGTTTGGCCCAATACCGGTTGGTGTCCGACCACCAGAACGGCTCCTCGAGAACGCGGCCATTGCACCAACTCCAAAAGATCCTGTGCAGTGCCATCGGGCAGCAACTCGGCGCGTAACTTGTATTTGCGCCCCAAAGCAGTGGCCGTCTGCTCTGCGCGCCGCGCCGGGCTCGATAGCACCCTCAGCCCATCAGGTAGCTGCCTCTCGAGCCATGCTGCCATACGAGCGGCCTGTTTTTCCCCCCGTGCTGTGAGTGGTCTCGACAGGTCATCCATGTGCGCTGCACCCATCTCTGCCTCTGCATGGCGCCACAAAATCAGATCCATGCTGGACATTCGGATCAGCCGTTGTGCGGCACGACAATCGACACACCATACCGCGCCATCAGTGCATTCTGTGCACCCTGCCCGCTGGTAGGTTTTGCAGCACGCATATAAGTGCCATCAGACAACAACTCCCAAGCGTCTCGGTCATCGTGCAGACACGACACCAGGCACTCATCAATAATACGTTGACGCAGGATCGGGTCCGTCACAGGCCAGGAAATTTCCACGCGCCGCAGCATGTTGCGGTTCATCCAGTCAGCGCTGGAGAGAAACAGTTCCTCCTCAGCGCCCTTGCCAAAATAAAAAATCCGGGAATGTTCCAGAAAGCGCCCGATGATGGAGCGAACACGGATATTTTCAGTGAACCCGGGCACTTGCGCGGGCAGGATGCAGGCGCCACGCACGATCAGGTCAATTTTCGCGCCGCGCTGACCGGCGAGCACCAGCGCACGGGCCAATGCCTCATCCGTCAAAGCATTCATCTTGGCCACAATGCGCCCGCCCTCACCCCGGCTTGCCGCCAAGCCAACCTGCTCGATCTTCTCCAGCATACGGCGATGGAGCTGGAACGGTGCCACTAGCAAGCGTCGCATGCGTGGGAGCCGATTCTGGCTGGCGAGATGGTTGAACACATGGTCCATGTCGGCCGTCGTTTCCTCATCCGCGGTGAGGTAGCTCAGATCGGTATAGAGACGCGCTGTGCGCGGGTTGTAGTTACCGGTGGACAAGTGGCCATAACGGCGCAGCTGCTTGCCTTCCTTGCGTGTCACAAGCAACATTTTGGCGTGCGTTTTCAACCCAACAACGCCGTACACCACCTGGGCACCCACCGACTCCAAGGCTTCTGCCCAGTTGATATTGGCCTCTTCATCAAACCGTGCCTTTAGCTCCACCACGGCCATGACTTCTTTGCCGCGGCGTACCGCCTCACGCAGCAATTCCATCAGTACCGCATCGGAACCTGTTCGGTAAATAGTCTGCTTGATGGCCACCACTTGTGGATCGTTCACAGCTTCGCGCAGAAAAGCCAAGACCCCATCAAAGCTCTCAAAGGGGTGATGGATCAGCGTATCGCGCTGTCGCATTTGGGCCATGATGGATGTGCCCAAAATCAATTGACTTGGCCAGACAGGCCGCCAGACTGGAAACAGCAGTTGTGGGTCATCGACCAGATCTACCAATTGCGCCAACCGCACCAGATTCACAGGTCCATGCACCCTGTACAGGGCTGCCGCAGGAAGATCAAATTGGCGCAACAAAAAATTCGACAGGTAGGCGGAGCAACTGCTGGAGACTTCCAAGCGTACGGCCTGTCCAAAATTACGCTGCTGCAAGCCCTGGCGCAGCACCATGCGCAGGTTGCGCACATCCTCTTCGTCTACTGCAAGATCCGAGTGTCGCGTGACGCGAAACTGCGAGAACTCAGTGACTTCGCGCCCTGGAAAAAGATCGGACAAGTGCGCTCTGATCACGCTGGAAACACTAACGAAATTCTTGCCCTTGGGTGCAACTCCCATCGGCATCCGGATAAACCGAGGCAATGCCCGTGGAACCCGCACAATCGCAATGTCGTTTTCTCGCCCAAACGCATCAGCACCCTTGAGTCGCACAATAAAATTGAGCGACTTGTTGGCGACCTGCGGAAAAGGATGCGCGGGGTCCAAACCCACAGCAACCAGCAGTGGCCGGACTTCTCGGGCGAAATAGTCGCTCACCCAGCGCCGCTGCGCACTGCCGCGGTCGCCATGTGCCACGATGCACACCCCCTTCACTGCCAGCGCAGGCACGAGGGCCTCGTTGTACAAAGCGTATTGACGCGCCACCAATTCATGCGCTTTGGCTGTCAATGCGGCCAGCGACGCTTCACCATAAGGCCCCTTGGTTTCGCCATTGCGTGCAGCCGTGATGTGCGGCTCGGCACGCACTTCAAAAAATTCATCCAGATTGGACGACACGATACTCAAGTAGCGCAGCCTTTCCAGCAACGGCACATCTGCACGGGCCGCCCAATCCAACACCCTTTCGTTGAACGCGAGGATGCAGTGGTCACGATCCAAAAATCCTGAAACACCTGGAGCCGTCAGACAAGGCGCAAGAATAGCCAACGAATTGTCCGACGCTTGAGGGACCCGTTCAGCCGAGACTGCAGCCCGTGCGGTGTTCTCCAATACGCCCGTTGTGTAGGGCGCAATCATGTTTATTTCACTGAAGACGGGGGACATGGGCACGTTGGGATACTGATCAATCGATAGCGAAATATGGATTGGATGCGTGACAGCTTCGTGACACAGCGGTCTTTCATCACACCACGCAACCAGCCCCATCACCCCAAAAAGTGCTTGCGGTAACGCACGGGCAAATCGACCAGTCGCATGAGCATGGGTAGGTCTGCGGTATTGAAATCGGGGTCCCAAGCGGGTGCTCCCAGCACGCGAGCACCCAGGCGCAGGTAGCCCTTGATAAGGGCCGGTGGCTCGACATCCAGGCTCGCATCCAGTCGCTCCACAGGCAGCGGCAGACGGGGATGCACCTGGTACTCCATAGGAGCCATATGGGTTTCACGCAGCTTGTGCCAAATGCTGGCAGCGGCATTGCCGCATGCAGCACCGTTGTGCTGCATAGGAATGCTGGCACAACCCACCATGGTGTCGAGTTGATTACGTGCCATGAAATCGGCCAACGCACCCCATAAAGCCATGATGACGCCACCATGGCGATGCTGTGCATGCACGCAACTACGGCCCAACTCCACCATTCTCGGCCGCAATTCGCTCAGACGGGTCAGGTCAAACTCGGTATCGCTGTAAGTGCAGCCGGCACGCCGTGCCTGCTCGGGCGTCAGCACGCGATAGGTACCGACGACCTGCCCCGTGCCAAGGTCACGAACCAGAAGGTGCTCGCAAAAATCATCAAAGATGTCAATGTCGTGGCCCTTGATGGTGGGCTTTAGCCGCGCCCCCATTTCAGTCGCAAAAACTTCGTATCTCAGGCGTTGCGCCTGCCGGACTTCGTCGAGGTGTCGCGCCCAAACCACCTCCACACCCCCACCCGGCACAGGGTGCGCCGCCCCATTCGAACGATAGGGGCGATGAAGCGACCCCCGAGGCAACGATACCGGCGACAAGGGGCGCGTTGGGTTTGGCAAATCACTCATGGAAACTCCTTTGTATGAGGCCCACCGCGAAACCGCAGTAGCAGTAGCACGCCAGCACTGCAAGCGCTACGGGGCAACCTCCATGGCAGTCTGGCTTCCATGCATGACGCACCCAAGTCAGGCCTGTGAACAAACCATGACGAGCTTTCCGCCACCCGCACCTTGGACAGGGCCGAATTGAAAACCACAGAAAACCCTCGTCCTTCAAACATGTTCCATATTTCTTTCCATCCACCAAGAACGTACAATTTCATACAATTAGCTGATGGAATCGGGTTCTGCTAGGCTTGTCCGCTGCGGCTCCCTTTTCAAAAATTTCACATTTGCTCTCTCCTGCCCACCGTCCCACCACATCACTAGAACGTGCCCTGCGAGAACAGCAAACCTTGCTGGACAGCGCTGGCGCGGGCATTGCGTTCATCCGCAAGCGCCAGGTGGTTCGCTGCAATCTGCGTTACGCGGAAATTTTTGGCTACAGCACGCCTGAACAACTCATTGGGCAACGCAGCGAGGGCTTTTATCCCGACCTGCAGGCCTATCGCGAACTGACCCGTGCGGCCTATCCCGTGGTGGCGGCCGGAGACACTTTCCGCACTGAGCGCAGCATGCGCAGGCGCGATGGCTCACAGTTCTGGGGGCGCCTTACGGGCACACTCATCAATCCGCAGGACAGCCTTGAAGGCTCCATTTGGTTGATTGACGACATCGATGAACAAAAAGCAGCGCAAACCCAGCTCCATACAGCGCTGTGGGAAAAAGAGGTTTTGTTCGATAGCGCCATGGTGGGCATCGTCTACCTGCAGAACCGAACTCTCACACGCTGCAACCGGCACTTCGAGCAGATGCTCGGCTACGGCCCGGGAGAACTGCAAGGGAGTCCATCCCGGCGTTGGTACACCAGCGACGCCGACTGGGAAGAGGTCGGCCATCGCTCCGCCCCGGTACTTTCACAGGGCCAATCCTTCCAGGGCGAAGTCACACTCGCCCGCAGAGACGGCACCCCCGTGGTGTGCGATGTGCGCAGCAAGGCGATTGACCCCGCCAACCTTGCGCTCGGATCGATCTGGATCTGCATGGACATCACGGAGCGTCGCCAGGCACAGGCTGCACTGATCAAAGTGCACGCAGAGCTGGAGTCGCTGGTAGCCCAACGCACACAGCAACTGCGAGAAACCGTCGACAGCCTGCACCGCGAGATGAACGACCGCAAAGCCGACCAGGAGCGTATTTACTGGCTGGCGCACTACGATCCTCTCACCGGCCTGCCCAATCGCACCTTGCTGGCAGAGCGCAGCATCCAGGCCATTGAGGTGGCGCGCCAGACGCAAACCCCGCTCTCCGTGATTTTCCTAGATCTGGACCATTTCAAGCATGTCAACGACTCGCTCGGCCACCAGGTAGGCGACACCTTGCTGGTGGCCATTGCCCGGCGCCTGCGGGCCGTGGTGCGCGACAAGGACACTGTCTGCCGGCTCGGTGGTGATGAGTTCATCTTGCTGCTACCCGGCGCCAATGCCAAGGGAGCCGAACGGGTGGCCGGCAAGCTGCTGGAAGCGTCGCGCCAGCACTACCAGATTGATCACCACGAATTGACGATCGCCCCCTCCATGGGTATCGCCGTGTTTCCCGAAGATGGCGATGATTTTGACTCGCTGAGCCAATCGGCTGATGTTGCGATGTACCGCGCAAAGCTCGATGGCCGCAATACCTATCGCTTCTTCACACGGGAGATGCAGGCCCATTCGGTGCGGGCGCTGCAATTGGAAAACGCGCTGCGCCGCGCCCTTGAGCGCCAGCAATTCACCCTGCACTACCAGCCCAAAGTATGCATTGCCACCCGCCAGGTGCTGGGGATGGAAGCCCTGCTGCGCTGGCAGCACCCAGAACTGGGGGCGGTATCGCCGGGTGAATTCATCCCCATTGCAGAAGACAGTGGTCAGATCCTCGCCATTGGCGAGTGGGTGTTGCGCACTGCGCTGACCCAGATGCGCGACTGGCATGCCCAAGGACTAGCGTTGCCGTCCATGTCGGTCAACCTGTCTGCCGTCCAGTTCCGCGAGCCCCGGCTGCCGGAACTGATCACGCGCATCCTGGAAGAAACCGGCGTCCCTCCCGGCGCGCTGGAACTGGAGTTGACCGAAGGTGTTGCCATGGAGGATCCCCGCAGCGCCATTGCCACCATGCGCGAGTTGCATGCGCGTGGCGTGCGCTTGTCGATCGACGACTTCGGCACCGGCTATTCATCTCTGAGCCAGCTCAAGCAGTTTCCCGTCAGCACACTCAAAATTGACCAGTCTTTTGTGCGCGATCTGGACAACGGCCCCAGCGACAAGGCCATCGTCAGCGCCATCATCCGCATGGCCCAGGCCTTGGGTATGCAGACCGTGGCAGAAGGCGTGGAAACACGCGGGCAATTTGACTTTTTGCATGCGCAAGGCTGCCATCAGGCGCAAGGCTACTATTGCGGCCACCCTCAACCCGCACCGCAGTTGCAAACCCTGCTACAGGCCCTGCACAAGCCGCAAACGCCACAATCACGCACTCCCATCGATGCCACTGAAGCGCCTTGCAGGGACCGGGAACGCTGAGCTGCATCATGAAAAATTACTATCAAAACAGGCTCCAGCGCTTACCAGTCAAGCGCTATATGCTATTAATTAAGTAGCAATTATCCTTGTCGTGCAGCCTGTGCCAGCCGTTCTGCGCAAGAACTGGCTTGGGCAGCGTCACGCGCCTCCACCATCACGCGCAGCAAAGGCTCGGTGCCACTGGCACGAATGAGCAATCGCCCCGCCTGCCCCAATTCTGCTTCGACGGCCTGGGTCTCGCGGGCCAGCAAAGCGTTGGAACGCCAATCTGTTCCCGGGGGCAGACGCACGTTCAATAGCACTTGGGGGAAGAGATCCACGCCATCGAGCAGTTGCGCCAGGGTCTGTCCATTGCGCACACAGGTCTGAAGCGCCTGCAACGCGCTGACCAGGCCATCACCCGTGGTGTGCTTGTCCAGCGCCAGCAGGTGGCCAGAGCCTTCGCCGCCCAGAATCCAGCCATGGCGGGCCAGCTCTTCGAGCACATAGCGGTCTCCGACCTTGGCTCGCACCAGTTTCACGCCACGCGCCTGCAAGGCCAGCTCAATGGCCATGTTGGTCATCAACGTGCCCACCACACCGGGGACATGCTCATCGCGCGCCATGCGGTCGCGCACCATCAAATAGAGCAGCTCGTCGCCGTTGTACAGGCGCCCCTGCGCATCGACCATCTGCAATCGGTCAGCATCGCCATCGAGGGCAATACCAAAGTCGGCGTGGTTGGCTCGCACGGTCCGCACCAAGGCATCCGGGTGCGTGGCACCCACCTCATGGTTGATGTTCAGGCCATCGGGCGCACAGCCAATGGCTACCACATCGGCGCCCAGCTCATGGAACACCTTGGGAGCGATGTGGTACGCCGCCCCATGTGCCGCGTCCACCACGATCTTCAGCCCCTTGAGCGTCAGGTCCTGATCGAAGGTGCTTTTGCAAAATTCGATATACCGTCCCGCTGCGTCGTCGAGCCGGCGGGTTTTACCCAGCGAGGCCGAGTCGGCCCATACCGGGGGTTCATCCAGCGCGGCCTCGACCGCCAGCTCCCACGCATCGGGCAGCTTGGTACCCTGGGCACTGAAGAACTTGATGCCATTGTCAGGAAAGGCATTGTGGCTGGCCGAAATCACCACACCCAGGCTGGCGCGCTGGGCGCGTGTCAGGTATGCCACGCCTGGCGTAGGCAAGGGTCCCAGAAGCACCACATCCACTCCGGCCGAGTTGAAGCCCGACTCCAGCGCGCTCTCCAGCATGTAACCCGAAATACGGGTGTCTTTGCCGATCAGCACCGTGGGGCGGTCCTCGGTCTGGCGCAGCACCCGGCCAACGGCATGTGCCAGGCGCAGCACGAAATCGGGCGTAATAGGCGCCTGCCCCACCGTGCCGCGAATGCCGTCGGTTCCAAAATATTTTCTTGTCATTCCCGGTTTCCTAAAGCGCTGGTTCGCTGGATTTTGAAAGTAGCCCGGACGCAAGTGCACGCACGCGGACGGCGCCCATGGAGACGATGGATCGGTGGCTATCCCTCGTGATCGCCACCCACCAACCCACTCCGCACACGACGCCTGGCTATTTTCGCATCCCCTCAAAGCAAAAGCGCCCTGACCCATTTCAGGGTCAGGGCGCAGAGGCAAGTAAATCGCTTACTGTTTCGCGTTCTTCATCAGGAATTCCAGCACGAGCTTTTGCTCACCGTCGTCCAGACCGGCGCGTGGGAACATGCTTTGCGTGATGCCCAGCCACTGCTTCTTATTGAAGCCGCCCGGGTCCCGCGGGCCGTGGCAGACGGTGCAACGCTGGTAGAAGATTTTTTCACCCGGACTGAGCGAGGCCGTCGCCTTTTCGCGCAGCGTTTGCGCACGCTCCAGGCCAAAAAACTTCTCGTCAAACTTAATGTCTTTTTTGACAACGATCTGCGGTGGATCGAACGCCTTGGTGCCTCCCGCGTCCGCATCGGTGCATTTGCGCAAAGAAGCCATGCAGGTGTTGGCCGTCGTAGCCTGGGACAGGCCGCTGGCACCTCGGCTGGAGGTCAGGAAGTTCACCTGGCCATTGTTGCAGCGGCCCTTGCTGTCGAGTTGTGGCCAGGCGCCTTCGTAGATGCTGACCACGCCGGGCATGATTTTGTCGGACACCCGTGCACCCACCACTAGGGAGCCGCGGTCGTTGTACAGCTCCACCAGATCACCGTCTTTGATGCCGCGCTCGGCCGCATCCTGCGTACTGATCGTCAGCGGCTCGCGCGTCTGCACCGCATAGCGCTTGCGCAGCGGCTCCGCGTTGTTCATTTGTGAGTGCAGGCGGAAGTACGGGTGCGGGCTGACCACATGCAACTGGCCCTTTTTGCCATTGCCCAGATATTCACCGGGCTCCAAAAATTTGGGCATGGGCGGCATATCGGGCAGTTTCATCTTGTCGATGCTGGCCGAATACATCTCGATTTTGCCGGTGGGGGTATGCAGCGCGTTTTTCTTCGGGTCCTTGCGGTAGTCGGCGTGGCGCACCCACTTGCGTGCTTCCTTGGGTACCTTGATCGGGGCCATGCCCTTTTCCCAGAATTCCTCGAAGGGCATGCTGCCCTCGGCCGAACTGGCGGCGAAAGCTTCCTTGACGTAGTCCATCTGTGTCTTGCCTTCGGTGAAGGCGTATTCGACACCACACACTTCCGAGAGGCGGCGGAAGATCTCGAAGTCGTCGAGCACGTCGCCCACGGGCGCCACCACCTGGCGCATGGCAAACACCTTGTCGATGTTGTAGGTGCCGCCCGAGGAAATATCGTTGCGCTCCATCGTGGTGGTCGCGGGCAAGACGATGTCGGCCATGCGGGCGGAACCGTTCCACCAGCAATCCTGCACGATGACGGTGTCCACGACTTGCATGGCACGCGCCAACTCGTTCAAGTCCTGCTGGTGCGAGAAGAAGTTGTTGCCCGCGTTGTAGATCAGCTTGACCTTGGGAAAGGTGTAGGTGCTGCCGTTGTAGGTGAATGCCTTGCCGGGGTTTAACAGCATTTCATTGATCCGCGATGCCGGGCAGATTTTCTTGATCGGATTGCGCCCCTGCGACATGCCGCGGGGTGCGGTGCCGCCTGATTGCGCCGTTCCGCCGCCACCGTAGTGCCACGAAAAACCAATGCCCTGGCCCGGCAGACCGATATTGCCCAGCATGCAGGCGAAGTTGACGATGGCCCAGTAAGGCATCTCACCGTGGTGCGCGCGCTGGATGGCCCAGGAACCGGCAATCTGCGTGCGCTTGCTGGCCATGAGCTCGGCCAGTTCCCGAATTTTGGCCGCCGGGATGCCCGTAATCTTGCTGGCCCACTCGGGCGTCTTGGGCGGCGTGCCGTCAGAGTCCTTGCCTTCCAGATAGGCCAGAAAGCGGTCAAAACCAACGGTGTACTTGCTGATGAAGGCCTTGCTGTACTTGCCCGTGCGGTACAGGTGGTAGCTCATCGCCAAGAACAGCGCAGTGTCCGTGTTGGGGATAATTCTCACCCACTCGGAGCCCATCTGCTCGTCGGTGGTGGTGACCTGCGGGTTGATCGAGATGAACTTCACGCCCGCTTTCTTGATGGCATCGAAGTTGGGATACATCTCGTGGTCGCACACCGTGTATTCGATGCGGTTGTTCTTGTCGGGGTCGCAACCCACAAAGACAAAGACCTCGGTGTTGTCACGTACCTGCTCCCACGAGGTCTGCGCCGAATAGACTTCCAGGTCGCCAATGATCATGGGCATGATCACCTGCCCGGCCCCAGCTGAATAGTCGCCGGCCGTCATGGACGAGCCGCCCAGCAGGTTGAAGAAACGCCCCTGCAGCACATTGGGCCGGAAGATACCGCCATGCGACCAGCCGCCATAGCTGCTGCTAAAGCACCCCTCGTTACCGTGCTTCTCAATCGTGTCCAGAATAGCTTTGGCGCTCAGGCCGATCGCTGTATCCCAGCTCACTTGCACCCAATCGTCCTTGCCGCGCAACTCGGGCTTGCTGCTGCCACCGCTTTGCACAGCTTCCAAATACGACTTGCGCACCATCGGCCCTGCGATACGCGTCTTGTCGTAGGTGCGCGCCAGCATGCCTTCGGTCAGCATGGGGGTGGGACGCTTGTCTGCAGCCGTCGGCGTGACCTGGGTCAACCGCCCATTGGTCACCGTGGCAATGAAAGGCCCATAGTGGTCTGCATGCGCCACCGTACCTGTCCAGGAAGCCAAATCCACCGCCGCTGCCGCCGGTGCGGGCGTCTGTGCAATAGCGCGGGCCACTGGCCCAAGCGGGAACAAGGATACTGCCAGCCCAGCCGAACCCAATGCTCCGGTAGCACCGAGTAAATTGCGTCGTGTCAGCCTCATATTTACCTTTCAAATAATGTGGTTATTGAAGGGTAAACCCCAATATATTAAAGGTCAATGGATATTTTCAATATTCAAATTCATTTGACAGCGCAATGACCTGGCTCAACAAATGACGGCAATGCGCGGGTATTACGCAAATGAATGACGCATTCAAGCGCCTGAAGTGCGCCGCCGCACTTTTTAAGGGGCCCGTAGAGCATGAATGGCGAGGCTTCACGGCTTGCCGTGCGGATGGAAAATGCCGGCTTGGCAGAGCATGGCGGCAGCGCCGTGCAACAGTGAAACACGCCCTTGGGAAGGCCGCTGAGGTTCAGAGCCCCTCTGATCGCATCGCCTTCCACACAGCCAGCGCCAGCACAGTTTCACGCACATCGTGCACACGAACCACATGCGCGCCGCGCTCCACGGCCAAAAGGGCTGCAGTGACGCTGGGTATCAAGCGCTGATCCACATCCAGCCCGGTCACGGCACCCAGCGAGGACTTGCGGGACCAGCCCGCCAGCAGCGGGTAGCCCATGGCAAGCAATTCATCCTGGCGGGCCAGAAGGGCAAAATTTTGCTCCACAGTTTTGCCAAACCCGATGCCGTAGTCCAGCACAATTCGTTGCCGATTGACCCCTAGCGCCTGTAAATCAAGCGCAGCGCGCTTCAAAAATGAGAGCACCTGCAGAACGGCGTCTCCCTCCATCGGTGCAGACTGCATGGTTTGCGGATCACGGTGCATGTGCATCAAACAAACGCCGCACGCCGGGTGGCGGGCCACCACTTGTGCGGCGCCTGGCTGGCGCAGCGCCCACACGTCGTTGACGATGTCAGCACCCAGGTCAAGTGCATGCTGCATCACTTCAGCCTTGCAGGTATCGATCGACACAGGCACGCCCAAATGCACCGCTTCGCGCAGCACGGGCAGAACACGGGCAAGCTCATCCTCTAACGCCACCGGAGGGCTGCCGGGCCGCGTCGATTCACCGCCAATGTCCAAAATATCCGCCCCCTCGCGCACCAACTGCTCGCAATGGAGCAACGCCTGGCGGGCCGTGGCATGGCGCCCGCCGTCTGAAAAAGAGTCGGGCGTGGCGTTGACGATGCCCATGATCCGGGGCCGGGACAGGTCGATCGCAAAACGGGTGGTGTGCCAGATCATGTGCAGTGGTCAAAAATGCAAAAAAAACGGGGCACAAAGGCCCCGTTTTGACACCCACAGGCCCTTCAGGCCACAGTGGGTGCAGGATCGGTGCTCACGGCAGGTGTGCCACCCGTGGGGCCATCGCCCGACGGTGGAATACGCGGCGTCCAGTCCTTGGGCGGGCGCGGTGGCTTGCCTGCCATGATGTCGTCAAGCTGGTCGCTATCGATGGTTTCCCATTCCAGCAAGGCCTTGGCCATGGCGTGCATCTTGTCACTATTTTCTTCGATGAGCTTGCGTGCCAAGGCGTACTGCTCGTCGATGATCTTGCGCACTTCGTCGTCCACCTTCTGCATAGTGGACTCACTCATGGTGGTGGTCTTGGTGACCGAGCGCCCCAGGAACACTTCGCCTTCGTTCTCGGCATAAACCATCGGGCCCAGTGCATCGGTCATGCCGTAGCGTGTGACCATGTCGCGCGCAATGGAAGTCGCTCGCTCGAAGTCGTTGCTCGCGCCTGTAGTCATCTGGTGCATGAACACTTCTTCTGCGATACGGCCACCAAACAGCATGCTGATCTGATTCAGCATGAACTCCTTGTCATAGCTGTAGCGGTCTTGCGAGGGCAGGCTCATCGTCACGCCCAGGGCACGGCCACGCGGGATGATGGTGACCTTGTGCACCGGGTCGCATTTGGGGAGCAGTTTGCCAATCAGCGCGTGGCCGGACTCGTGGTAAGCCGTGTTGCGGCGCTCTTCCTCGGGCATGACCATGCTCTTGCGCTCAGGGCCCATGAGAATCTTGTCCTTGGCCTTTTCAAAGTCCTGCATCTCGACGGTGCGCGCATTGCGGCGCGCAGCCATCAGAGCGGCTTCATTGCACAGGTTGGCCAGATCGGCGCCCGACATGCCGGGCGTACCACGGGCAATAACACCCGGATTCACGTCCTGGCTCACCGGGATTTTGCGCATGTGCACATTCAGGATTTGCTCACGGCCACGGATATCGGGCAGCGTGACATAGACCTGGCGGTCGAAGCGGCCCGGGCGCAGCAACGCTGCGTCGAGGATGTCGGGGCGGTTGGTTGCAGCCACCACGATCACACCCAGATTGGTCTCGAAGCCGTCCATCTCAACCAGCATCTGGTTCAGCGTCTGCTCGCGCTCGTCGTTGCCACCGCCCAGGCCAGCGCCACGCTGACGGCCCACGGCGTCGATCTCGTCGATGAAGATGATGCAGGGGGCGTTTTTCTTGGCGTTCTCGAACATGTCGCGCACACGCGCTGCGCCCACGCCAACGAACATCTCCACAAAATCAGAGCCCGAAATACTGAAGAAAGGCACCTTGGCCTCGCCAGCAATGGACTTGGCGAGCAGCGTCTTGCCGGTACCGGGAGGACCCACCAGCAGCAGGCCACGCGGAATGCGGCCACCGAGCTTTTGAAAACGCTGCGGGTCTTTCAGAAAGTCCACGACTTCCTTCACCTCTTCCTTGGCCTCGTCGCAACCGGCGACGTCGGCAAAGGTGACGGTGTTGTTGTTCTCGTCCATCATGCGCGCCTTGCTCTTGCCAAAGCTGAAGGCGCCGCCCTTGCCGCCGCCCTGCATCTGGCGCATGAAATACACCCACACGCCAATCAGCAGCAGCATAGGACCCCAGCTCACCAGCAGAGTCATCAGCAGCGAACCTTCTTCGCGTGGCTTGACGTCGAACTTGACGTTGTTGTTGATCAGGTCGCCCACCAAGCCCCGGTCAAGGTAAGTGGCCGTGGTGCGGAGACGGCGGTCGTCCTGGGTGACGGCCACAATCTCGGTGCCCCCCTGGCCTTCCTGGATGGTGGCGCTCTTGATGCGGTTGTTGCGCACTTCTTCCAGAAATTCCGAATAGCCGATATGGCCCGCAGCCCCTACAGCGCGGGTGTCGAACTGTTTGAACACGGTGAACAGCACCATGGCGATGACAAGCCATACGGCAACTTTTGAAAACCACTGATTGTTCAAGCGGAGCTCCGGTGAGGGTGGCGAAACGATTTCACGTTCTTAAATGGGACTGATTTTAGGCGTTTCAACCCGGCAAGGTTGGGCAATACCCCTTGGCACCCATTGGAAGATCAAGGGTTTACAAGAAAAAAAGCTGCACTGCCCCGCCCAAAGATCCTCAGGGTGAGTTTTTCAGACCGATGCCGACCAAAAAGGTTTCCGACGATTTGTCACGCGAAGCCTTGGGCTTGACGGGCTTGACCACCCGAAAAGTTTCGCGAAACAACTGCACCAACTCTGAATATCCTGCCCCATGGAACAGCTTGACGACCAGCGCCCCCTCGGGCCGCAAATGGGCACAAGCAAATTCCACCGCCAACTCCACCAGATGCGTAATGCGCGTGGCATCTGTCGATGCGATGCCTGTCAGATTGGGCGCCATGTCTGACACCACCACGTCCACAGGACGGGCTTGCAAGGCATCTTCCAGTTGTGCCAGCACCTCGGGCTCACGGAAATCACCCTGCAGATAAGTGACCCCCTCGATCGGCTCCATGGGCAGAAGGTCGAGCCCAATGATGCGGCCGTCGAGCGTACCTGCTGCCGCCCCGGCCGGGGAGAGTCGGCGGCGTACGTACTGGCTCCAGGCCCCAGGCGCGCAGCCCAAATCCACCACGGTGGCACCGGGCCGCACCAAGCCAAACTGTTCATCGATCTCCTTGAGCTTGTAGGCCGCGCGTGCGCGAAACCCCTCTTTTTGTGCCAATTTGACGTAGGTGTCGTTCACATGGTCGTTCAGCCATGCTTTGTTGATTTTTTTGCTCTGGGATTTGACTTTCATGCTTCTTTCGTCCTGCCTCGATAATACGGCCCATGCCCCAAATTGAACTCACCTCTGCCGAACGCCGCGAATACCGCGCCGAGGCCCACCATCTCAAGCCCGTCGTCCTCGTTGGCGGCGATGGTTTGACGCCCGGCGTGCGCAAAGAAATCGACGCCGCGCTCAACGCCCATGGCCTGATCAAGATCCGTGTCTTCAGCGACGACCGTGCTGCGCGCGAGCTGATGTACCAGGAACTGGCCGCCGAATTGGGCGCAGCCCCCATCCAGCACATCGGCAAGCTGCTGGTGCTGTGGCGCCCGCAGCCCGAAAAAGTGAAGACACCGGACGAAGACCGCATGCCGGGCCCGCGCGACGTCAAAGTGATGAAGTACAGCAAGCGCGGCGGCCAACGCCCCGAGATCAAGCAGTTGCGCGTGCTGGGAAACCAGCGCCTGACCTCTGGTGGTCAGGTCAAGCGCGCTAAAAAGCGCAAGCCGACCTCGGTAAAAAAGCGCCAAACCAGCTGACGCGATGACCGGTACCGCCGCCACGGCGCGCCAGCGCCATGTCATCTGCATGAAATGGGGCACCAAATACGGGCCCGAATACGTCAATCGCCTCTATGCCATGGTGCGTCGCCATCTCAGCGGCGATTTCCATTTTGTCTGCCTGACGGACGATGCCGAAGGTATCCGCCCCGAGGTGCAATGCCTGCCCATCCCGCCATTGGACCTGCCCGCGGGTATTCCCGAGCGCGGCTGGAACAAGCTGGCCACTTTCACTGCCGATCTGCATGGTTTGCGCGGCACGGCACTGTTCCTGGATGTGGACGTGGTGGTCACCGGCAGCCTGGACGATTTCTTCACCCAACCGGGTGATTTTCTCATCATCCACGATTACAAACGCCCCTGGCGTATTACCGGCAACTCTTCGGTCTACCGGTTTGAACTGGGCGCGCACCCCGACGTTCTGGAATATTTTCGCGGGCATTTCAACGAAATTCGCCAGCAGTTCCGCAACGAACAAGCTTATCTGTCGGACTTCCTGCACAAGCAAGGCAAGCTGCAATACTGGCCAACCGAATGGTGCCCCAGCTTCAAGTACGACGGCATCCCCACCTGGCCGACCAATTACTGGAAACCACCTTTTGTTCCCGCAGGTGCGCGGGTGGTGATTTTCCATGGTGAATGCAATCCGCCAGACGCCCTGGCAGGACGGCGCAACCGGCGCTTTCGCTTTATCCAGCCCGCCACCTGGGTGGCCGAGCACTGGCACGAGTAAGAGCGGAAAAAACCGTCCTCAGGCGGGCAGTGGCCGCGTCGGGCCGCGCAGCGTATGCCACAGGGTTGCCAGCGCACAGCCCCATTGCAGGGCGTACATGAGCGTCCCCACGCTGTGCCATAGCCGCAGATCCTGCCGCGCCACGATGCGTGGCGCCACGCCAAATTGCACCAAAAGCGCCAGCAGGAGGCCAAACACTATAAAAAGTGTAGCTTCTCGCGCCCATGGATAAAGCGTTACATCCCCTTTTGGCCTTGAAACCAGCAGCAAGAGCACGCAGCAGACCACGGACACCCAGGTCTGGGCCGCAAACAGCCGTGCCGCCATGCTGCCCGCCATGGCCGGCGTGGGCAGGTACACAAACAGCAAGGGCACAGCCAGAAAGCCAATGGCCCCCAGGCTTCCCCACCAGAGCGCAGCAAGCAGTGCAGGAAAACGGGCAGTCATGGCGCAGGCCTGGGCCGGTCAGACGTAGCTGACGCCCACGATTTCATAGCGACGAATACCACCCGGCGCCTGCACTTCGGCCGTGTCGCCCTCTTCCTTGCCGATGAGCGCACGCGCGATGGGACTGGAAATGTTGATCAGCCCCAGCTTCAGGTCAGCCTCGTCCTCGCCCACGATCTGGTAGGTCACAGCGTCGCCCGTGTTTTCGTCTTCCAGCTCCACGGTCGCGCCAAAAACCACCTTGCCTTCGGCATCAATGCTGCCGGGGTCGATGATCTGCGCGGCCGACAGTTTGCCCTCGACGTCCTGGATACGCCCCTCAATGAAGCCTTGGCGGTCCTTGGCCGCTTCGTACTCGGCGTTTTCGCTCAAATCGCCCTGTGCGCGCGCCTCGGCAATCGCCGCTATGACCGCTGGACGATCTACAGTTTTGAGTCGATGCAGTTCGGCTTTGAGTTTCTCGGCGCCGCGCTTGGTAATGGGAATGGTGGCCATTCTCTCCGTCTCCATGGGTGTATAGGGGTGCCGCGCATTGCGCGACTGGTTCTGCGCGCCACAACGATGTGGCGACGCCCAAAAGCAAACCGCCGCACGTTGCCGCGCGGCGGTTTGGGTTCATGCGGCAATTATGCCGTGTTTGAAACCGGTCGCGAACCCCGCGGGGTTCGGCCTCCAGTTCTTAAGTCGCTGGTACGAATTCAGGCCTGCAGTTGTGCGTGCATCTCTTGCACAGAAATAACATCCAGTTGGTCCATGTGCTTCATACCCTCGACAGCGGCCTCGGCACCGAAAATGGTCGTAAAGGTGGTGACCCGTGCCTGCAGCGAACTGGTGCGGATGGCACGCGAGTCGGCAATGGCGTTGCGGCGCTCTTCCACCGTGTTGATGACCATGACGATTTCGTTGTTCTTGATCATGTCCACGATGTGCGGGCGCCCTTCGGTCACCTTGTTCACCACCTGCACCGGCACCCCGGCAGCGGCGATGGCAGCAGCCGTGCCCTTGGTGGCGACGAGCTCAAAGCCCAATTCCACCAATTGGCGGGCAATATCCACCGCGCGCGGCTTGTCGTTGTTCTTCACCGTGAGGAACACCTTGCCGGATGTCGGCAGTTTGGTGCCAGCGCCCAGTTGGCTCTTGACGAAGGCTTCGCCAAAGGTCTTGCCCACGCCCATGACTTCGCCGGTGGACTTCATCTCGGGGCCCAGGATGGTGTCTACGCCCGGGAACTTGACGAACGGGAAGACGGCCTCTTTCACGCTGAAGTACGGTGGCGTCACCTCCTTGGTGATACCCTGGCTGGCCAGCGTCTGGCCGGCCATGCAGCGCGCGGCCACCTTGGCCAGCTGGATGCCGGTGGCCTTGCTGACGAACGGCACTGTGCGGGAGGCACGCGGGTTCACTTCCAGCACGTAGATGATGTCCTGGCCATCGACTTCCTGGATGGCGAACTGCACGTTCATCAGGCCCACCACACTCAGGCCCTCTGCCATGGCCGCTGTCTGGCGCTTGATTTCGTCCACCGTGGCCTTGGAGAGGTAGTACGGCGGCAGCGAGCACGCCGAATCGCCGCTGTGCACACCCGCCTGTTCAATGTGCTCCATCACGCCGCCAATAAAGACCTGACCAGCCGTATCGCGCACGCAGTCCACGTCGCATTCGATGGCATTGGAGAGGAAGCGGTCGAGCAGCACGGGCGAGTCGTGGCTGACCTTGACAGCTTCGCGCATGTAGCGCTCAAGGTCGCGCTGCTCGTGCACAATTTCCATGGCGCGACCACCCAGCACATAGCTCGGGCGCACCACCAAGGGGTAGCCCAGGGCCTCGGCTTTTTCCAGGGCCTCGGCCTCGGTGCGGGCCGTGGCGTTGGGCGGCTGGCGCAGGTTCAGCTTGCCCAGCAGTTGCTGGAAACGTTCACGGTCTTCCGCCGCATCGATCATGTCCGGGCTGGTGCCGATGATGGGCACGCCTGCCGCTTCCAGGTCCAGCGCCAGCTTCAAAGGCGTCTGCCCGCCGTACTGCACGATGACGCCATGCGGCTTTTCCTTGTCGACGATCTCCAGCACATCTTCCAGCGTGACTGGCTCAAAGTACAGGCGATCCGAGGTGTCGTAGTCGGTGGACACGGTTTCGGGGTTGCAGTTGACCATGATGGTCTCGTAGCCGTCCTCGCGCATGGCCAGGGCAGCGTGCACGCAGCAGTAGTCGAACTCGATGCCCTGGCCAATGCGGTTGGGCCCTCCGCCCAGCACCATGATCTTTTTCTTGTCGGTCGGCTCAGCCTCGCACTCTTCCTCGTAGGTCGAATACAGGTAGGCGGTGTTGGTGGCGAACTCGGCCGCGCAGGTGTCCACCCGCTTGTAGACCGGGCGCACATTCAATGCTCGGCGCTGGTCGCGCACGGCCTTTTCGGTGGTCTTGAGCAACTTGGCCAGACGCCGGTCAGAAAAACCTTTTTGCTTCAAAGTGCGCAGCTCGCTGGCATCCAGCGCCGCCAAGGCGCCTTCGCCTTTCTCGGCGGTCAGCTTGTCGATGTCGAGCTCGATTTTCACGATCTGCTCGATCTGCACCAGGAACCAGCGGTCGATCTTGGTCAGTTCAAACACCTCGT
This sequence comes from Simplicispira sp. 125, assembly GCF_003096555.1. Lineage (NCBI taxonomy): Bacteria > Pseudomonadati > Pseudomonadota > Betaproteobacteria > Burkholderiales > Comamonadaceae > Simplicispira > Simplicispira sp. 125. The sequence goes on from NZ_QEKM01000001.1 coordinate 1,432,249, forward strand.
CCACCGACAGCCCCATGGCAAAGGCGTCACCCACATACCAGATGCGCTCGGGGCCGGGCTCGCCCAGCTCCTTTTCCAGCACTTCGCGGTCCTGGGTTTTTTCATTCATGCCGTCCACGCCCACTTCCAGACCCCGCAGGGCCTTCTGGAAGGATTCCTGGAAGGTGCGACCCATGGCCATGACCTCGCCCACACTCTTCATCTGTGTGGTCAGGCGGCTGTCGGCTGCAGGGAATTTTTCGAAAGCAAATCGTGGAATCTTGGTGACCACGTAGTCAATCGAAGGCTCGAACGAGGCCGGCGTTGCACCGCCCGTGATTTCGTTGCGCAGCTCGTCGAGGGTGTAGCCCACCGCCAGCTTGGCGGCTACCTTGGCAATCGGGAAGCCCGTGGCCTTGGACGCCAGCGCCGACGAGCGCGACACGCGCGGGTTCATTTCGATGACGATCATGCGGCCGTCTTTGGGATTGACGGCGAACTGCACGTTCGAACCGCCCGTATCCACACCAATCTCACGCAGCACCGCCAGGCTGGCGTTGCGCATGATCTGGTACTCCTTGTCGGTCAGCGTCTGCGCGGGTGCTACGGTGATCGAATCGCCAGTGTGCACGCCCATCGGGTCGAGGTTTTCGATCGAGCAAATGATGATGCAATTGTCCGCCTTGTCGCGCACCACTTCCATCTCAAACTCTTTCCAGCCCAGGAGCGATTCTTCAATCAGCAGCTCGTTGGTGGGCGAGGCTTCCAGGCCGCGCTTGCAGATGGTCTCGAACTCTTCGGGGTTGTAGGCAATACCACCACCGGTGCCGCCCAGCGTGAAACTGGGGCGGATGACGGTGGGAAAACCCAGGGTTTTCTGCACCGCCCAGGCTTCATCCATGTTATGGGCAATGCCGGAGCGCGCCGAATCCAGGCCGATGCGCGTCATCGCATCCTTGAACTTGAGGCGGTCTTCGGCCTTGTCGATGGCCTCGGGTGTGGCGCCGATCAGCTCCACCTTGTATTTGTGCAAAACCCCGTTACGCCAGAGATCCAACGCGCAGTTCAACGCGGTTTGCCCGCCCATGGTGGGCAGGATGGCGTCGGGGCGCTCCTTGGCGATGATCTTCTCGACCGTCTGCCAGGTGATGGGCTCGATGTAGGTGACGTCGGCCGTGGCCGGGTCGGTCATGATCGTCGCGGGGTTGCTGTTGATCAGGATGACCTTGTAGCCTTCTTCCCGCAGCGCCTTGCAGGCCTGCACGCCGGAGTAGTCGAACTCGCAGGCCTGCCCAATCACGATGGGGCCGGCGCCGATGATGAGAATGCTTTGAATGTCGGTGCGTTTTGGCATGGGAAATCAATGGTTGGGTTCGCTGGGCACGTCCGCTTCGGGTCGGCGGCGGCGCAGGTGCGCAAGCAAGACGGCGGCGCGTTCGGCGGGCAGATTCTTCTGCATCAGCTGCAGCAGGCCATCGCCCTGCACAAGCGGGCTGAGCACCTCGGTCTCGGCCTCATGGAACGTCACATCCCATTCGGCCAGTGTTTCTTCGAACGTGGCGTCGTCCCAGGTCTTGCCTTTGGCGATCAGGGTGACGAGCGGGAGCGCCTTGCGTTCCACAAATGCCTTGCGATACGGTTTTTGTTGCCAGCGTTCGCCGAACCACTCGCGATGGTTCGGAGCCAGGCTCAGAATACGCTTGTGGATCGCCTTCTCGAGCGCTGCAGCAGGAAAGCTGAAGAGCTTCATGCGGCAGTGGCCTTGGTGCGCGCATCACGCATGGTGTCGACAAACCGGTCAAACAGCCCATCAATGTCGGAGGTACCGGGAGAGGCCTCCGGGTGGCCCTGAAAACTGAAGGCGGGACGGTCGGTGTACTCCAGCCCCTGCAGCGAGCCGTCGAACAGGCTCAGGTGCGTTGCCCGCACCTGCGCGGGCAACGAGTCAAGCTGCACGGCAAAACCGTGGTTCTGGCTGGTGATGCTCACGCGCCCGGTGGCAAGCTCTTCCACAGGATGGTTGGCGCCATGGTGGCTGTTGTCCATCTTGAACGTGCTCGCGCCCGCCGCCAGCGCCATGATCTGGTGGCCCAGGCAAATGCCGAAGGTGGGCTTGCCCGTTTCGAGCAGCGTGCGCACCGCCTCAATGGCGTAGGTACAAGGCGCTGGATCGCCGGGCCCGTTGGAGAGAAAGATGCCGTCGGGCTGCAGCGCGAGCACCTGCGCAGCAGGCGTCTGTGCCGGCACCACGGTGACCTTGCAACCGCGCTCGGCCAGCATGCGCAGGATGTTGTATTTGACGCCGAAATCGTAGGCCACAACGTGATATTTCGGCGCCGTCTGCACGCCGTAGCCACTGCCCAGCGTCCATTCGGTCTGCGTCCATTCGTAAGATTTTTCGGTCGTCACCACCTTGGCGAGGTCAAGACCTGCCATGGAAGGTGCGCCGCGCGCGGCGGCAATCGCCTGGTCAATGCGCTCCTGCGTCACCGATTCACCCACTGCGAGGCCGACGATGGCACCATTTTGCGCACCCTTGTCGCGCAGCAGGCGGGTGAGCTTGCGCGTGTCGATGTTGGCGATGGCCACGGTGCCTTCGCGCACCAGGTACTCGGGCAGGGTCGCGGTAGCGCGGAAGTTGCTGACAAGCAGCGGCAGGTCTTTGATGACAAGGCCTGCAGCCTGGACTTTCGGGGATTCGACGTCCTCCGTGTTGACACCGTAGTTGCCGACATGCGAGACCGTGAGGGTCACGATCTGCTGGCAGTAACTGGGGTCCGTGAGGATTTCCTGATAGCCGGTCATGGAGGTGTTGAACACCACCTCACCGACGGTGGAGCCAACGGCTCCAATCGAATTGCCGATAAAGACCGTGCCGTCTGCGAGCGCCAGAATGGCGGGCGGGAATGTTCCCTGTAGAGACAAAAGCACTGGGTTCTCCGGATGGTTACGGTCGCCCGGCGCCTGCAGGTCCGCTGGCATCAGATGCCTGCGGCTGCTCTCAGATGGGTTATTGCTTTGGGTGCGGTCGGGCGACGCTGTTGCGAGAAAAGCCCTTGATTATAGCGCTGCGCTTCTGGGTACGCACCGACGCAGATTCCGCAAGAACTTGTCACGCAAGCACATGTTCCGTGTGTTGCAAGCAGCAGCGACGCACCTGGCCTGTCGGACTTGGGAATCGTCGGCTGCCCATCGGCCCCAGCCCGACAGGCTGGGCCAGGTGCACTGCCAGTGTGCATCGTGCATGAAGATTCGCGTGGCAAACAGCCCAGTAGTCTTCTTCAGCACCGAAAAAATACGTCCAACCAGGGCGATTTGGTGCGCAACCCATAGCACCATGGGCGCTTTCAGCGCATGGCACCACTGGCGTGCAGGCAGATGGCCGCTGCAGCCGCCACATTCAACGACTCTTCTCCTCCGGGCTGCGCAATGCGAATACGCAGGGCGGCCCTCTCCTCCAAAGCAGCAGAAACACCCTGCCCTTCGTGCCCCATGACCCAGGCGCAGGGCCAGGGCAGTTCGGCGCGGTGCAGGAAGTCGCCTTCGTGCACATGGGTCACCAAGATCGGCACCCTGAGTGGCCCAAGGTCTTCAAGGCCCGCCGCTTCGATCAGGTTCAGCGCGAAATGCGCGCCCATGCCTGCCCGCAAAACCTTGGGCGACCACAGGGCGGCACTGCCCTTGAGGGCAATCACCTGCCTGAAACCAAACGCAGAGGCGCTGCGCAGGATGGAACCCACGTTGCCTGCGTCCTGGACGCGGTCGAGCACCACGGTCGCCTCGTCCGGCTGCAGAGCCGTACCAACAGGCACATCGATGATGAAGCCCATCTGGGCCGGTGACTCCAGGCCGCTGATGTCGGTAAACAAGGCATCGGCGAGCACTATTGATTTGCTAGCTGCCTGCGCCCATTCCACGGGCGCTAGAGGCCAAAAAGACTCAGAAAAAACCGCGATCGACACGGTTTGTCCACGCGCCAGCGCCGCACGGCAGAGGTGATCACCCTCCAGCCAGACGCGGCCTTGCTTGCGGTACGCCGTGGTGTCCTGCGCCAGGCGCCGCAGATCCTTGACGAAAGTGTTGTCCCGGGAATGGATAACAACCACGGAGGGCGAAGTCATCGGCACACCGCTTCACGCAGGTTCAGCGCAACAGGCGCAAACGAGCGCCGGTGGTGCATGCACGCGCCATGCTCCTGCAGGGCGGCCATGTGCGCAGCGGTGCCATAGCCTTTGTGCCCGGCAAACCCGTATTGTGGAAACTCTGCGTGCACCTGCGCGCACCAGCGGTCACGGTGCACCTTGGCCAGAATGGATGCCGCCGAGATGGCGGGGACCAACGCATCGCCCTTGACGATGGCCTCGGCCGGCATATCGAGTCGGGGCAGTCGGTTGCCATCCACGAGCACCAAGGCCGGTTTAAGGCGCAGCCCCATCACGGCCCGCTGCATGGCCAGCAGCGTCGCCTGCAGAATGTTGAGGCGGTCGATCTCTTCCACGGAAGCCTCGGCAATGCTGCAGCACAGCGCCTTGGCACGGATTTCGTCGTAGAGCTTTTCGCGCCGCAGCGGCGTGAGCTTCTTGGAATCTGCCAACCCGGCAATCGGGTGCAAATCATCCAGAATCACTGCGGCGGCCACTACCGGGCCGGCCAATGGGCCACGGCCGGCCTCATCCACCCCGGCCATCAGGCCGGAGGGATGCCATGGCAGGCAGGCTTGTTCAGGCCGTGGCGGCAAGGACTTTCTGGATGGCATCGGCGGCCAGTTGAGGGGTGTTGCGCCGCAAGGTTTCATGCAGCAAGGTAAAGCGCTGGTGCAGCGCCATCATGCGTCCAGGGTCGTGTTTCAGCGCATCAAACCACTGCAGCACTGCGGCTGCCAGTGCCTGCGGCGTGGCATCGTCCTGAAGGAGTTCGGGCACCACAAAATCATTGCACAAAATATTGGGCAGCCCCACCCAGGGCTGTAACTGCTTGCGGCGCATCAGCCGCCAGCTCAAGGGGTGCATGCGGTAGCCAATGACCATGGGGCGCTTGAACAGCGCTGCTTCCAGGGTGGCGGTGCCGCTGGCAATCAGCGTCACATCACAAGCCGCCAACGCGGTGTGGGACTGGCCAGGAATGACCTGCAACACATGGCCCAGACCGCAGTCGCGCGCCGCTTGTTCGATGCGACTCTGCAGCGCAGGTACTGCGGGAACTATCATTTTAATAGCTGGTAGCGCTTGATGGATAAGCGCTGCAGCCTCAAAAAACCTTGGAGTGATGTACTGCACCTCGGCCGAGCGACTCCCGGGCAGGATGGCCAACACCGCACCACTGTCCTGCAAGCCCAGTTGGGCGCGGGCCGCGCTGCGATCGGGCGCCATGGGAATCACACCTGCCAGAGGGTGGCCCACATAGGTGGCTGCAATGCCATGGCGTTCGAGCAGCGCGGGCTCGAACGGGAAGATGCACAACACATGGTCGGCCGCACGGCGGATTTTCTCAACGCGATCGGCGCGCCAGGCCCAGATCGATGGGCAGACAAAATGCACGGTCTTGATGCCCGCAGCGCGCAGATCCGCTTCGAGGCCCAGGTTGAAATCAGGGGCATCAACACCGATGAACACACCCGGGCGCTCACGCAGCAGGCGGGCTCGCAACTGGCGGCGGATATGGATGATTTCACCCAACCGCCGCAGCAACTCAAAGCTGTAGCCATGCACCGCCAGTTTTTCGCTGGGCCACCAGGCTTCAAAGCCCCGGCGGGCCATCTGCGGGCCACCAATGCCATGGCTGGAGAGGCCGGGCCATACATCGCGCAAGCCGTCCAGCAGCAACCCGGCCAACAGATCACCCGATGTTTCGCCCGCCACCAGGGCGACGCGGGGGCTGCGTTCCATGGCCGTCAGCGCACGATGCCGCGCGTGGAGGCATCGAGAAACGCCAGCAGCAGAGCAATGTCGGCTACGGCCTGTGCATTGGCTTGGGTGCTCGCCAATTCGGCAATCGCGGTGCGCGAGGCTTCCAGCGTGAGACCTTGGCGGTACAGCAGACGGTGCATCTGCCGGATGGCGGCCAACCGATCAGCCGAGAAACCGCGCCGACGCAAACCCTCCAGGTTCAGGCCGCGCACGGTCAGGGGATTGCCATCGACCATCATGTAAGGCGGCACATCCTGCGAAATATGGCTCCCAAAGCCCGCCATGACATGGGCACCAATCTTGACGTACTGGTGCACTCCCGTCAGCCCACCGATGATGGCCTGGTCACCCACCTGCACATGGCCGGCCAGCGTGGCATTGTTGGCCAGAATGGTCTGGTGGCCCACCACACAGTCGTGCGCAATGTGCACATAAGCCATGACCCAGTTGTCGTTGCCCACCGTGGTGACCCCCCGGTCCTGCACGGTGCCGGTGTTGACGGTGCAAAACTCGCGAAAGGTATTGCGATCGCCAATGCGCAGTTCGGTGGGCTCGCCTGCGTATTTCTTGTCCTGCGGAGCAGCGCCCAGCGAAACGAACTGGTAGATGCGGTTGTCCTGGCCAATGGTAGTCCGGCCTTCGATCACGCAGTGCGGCCCCACCGTAGTGCCCGCGCCAATGCTGACATGCGGGCCAATGACGGCATAGGGCCCCACCGTGGCAGTGGTATCGATGCGTGCCTGGGCATCGACAACGGCAGTGGGGTGGATGTTACTCACGGCGTACCGCGCTCCTTCAGCCCACGGCGCGCATGGTGCACATGAGTTCGGCTTCGCAGGCCACCTCCTCGCCTACCCGGGCCACACCCTTGAACTTCCAGATGCCGCCACGCACGCGGTCGATGGTGATGTCCAGGACCAGTTGATCACCAGGTTCTACGGGGCGTTTGAAACGAGCCCCGTCGATGCCCACAAAATAGTAGATATTGTTTTCGTCCGGTACCTGGCCCATCGCATCGAAGGCCAGCAAGCCCGCCGCCTGGGCCAGAGCCTCCAGGATCAACACCCCTGGCATGACAGGATGCCCCGGGAAATGCCCCATGAAGTAAGGCTCGTTGAACGTGACGTTCTTGATGGCCCTGATGCGCTGGTTGCGCTCGAGTTCAAGCACCTTGTCCACCAGCAGAAAGGGATAGCGGTGGGGTAGTTGCTTGAGAATTGCGTGAATATCCATCATGGGCGTTCAATCTTGTTGTTCTGTAGAAGGCTTTCGAGGGCCTTGATACGCTCGCGCAGGCTATGCAACTGCTTGAGCGTGGCAGCGTTTTTTTCCCAGCGTGCATTGTCGTCGATGGGGAACATCCCTGTGTACTGACCGGGTCGTGTCAACGACCGCGTCACCGTCGTGGAGGCCGATACGTGCACATGGTCCGCCAGCGTCAAGTGCCCCAGCACGATGCCGCCACCGCCGACAGTGCAGTGGGCGCCGATCGTGGCGCTGCCGGCCACGCCAACACAGCCAGCCATGGCCGAATGCCGGCCAATATGCACGTTGTGGCCAATTTGAACCAGGTTGTCGAGCTTGACGCCGTCTTCGATCACGGTGTCCTGCAGCGCACCACGGTCAATGCAGGTATTGGCACCAATCTCCACATCGTCACCAATGCGCACGGCGCCCAGCTGCTCGATCTTGACCCAGGTTCCGCCCTCGGGCGCAAAACCAAAGCCATCGGCGCCAATGACCACGCCAGCATGCACGATGCAGCGCTCTCCGATATGACAGTCTTCACCCAGTGTGACGCGCGACTTGAGCACCGTGCCTGCACCGATGCGGGCGCCGCGCTCGATCACGCACAAGGGCCCCACCCAAGCCGTGGCATGCACCTGGGCCTCGCTGTGTACAACAGCGCTGGGGTGCACCCCCGGCAACACCGGCGGCGCATGCCGCTTACGCCAGAGCTGCGTGGCCCGGGCGAAATAGGCATAAGGATCATCAGCCACAATGCAGGCGCCCCGCGCCATCGCGACCTCGCGCATTGCAGGCGCCACAATGACACAGGCCGCCTGGGAGGCGGCCAGTTGCTGCTGGTAGCGCGGATTGCTGAGAAAACTCAACTCCTGCGCTTGTGCTGCCTCCAGCGGGGCCAGCCGGGTGATCTCGGTGCCGGGATCACCCTCCAGCGTTCCACCCAGTGCCTCGATGAACTCGGCCAGGCGCAAACTCACGCGACGTCCACCTTGTGGCTGCTGTAGTTACTTGGTAGGCGCAGCATTCAGCGCTTTGATCACCTTGTCGGTGATATCGTGCTTGGGACTGATGTAGACGGCTTGGTCCACGATGATGTCGTATTTTTCTTGCTCAGCCAGCTGCTTGACGATCTTGTTGACGCGATCACTCATCTGGTTGAGTTCTTCATTCTTGCGGGAATTCAGATCTTCCTGGAATTCGCGGCGCTTGCGTTGAAAGTCACGGTCCTGGTCCACCAACTGACGCTGGCGCGTCTGTCGCTGGCTCTCGGACAGCGTGGGAGCATCGCGCTCGAATTTTTCGGTGGCCGACTTCAGGGTCGCGCCCAGATCATTGATTTCCTTGTCGCGGCGGGAGAATTCTTGCTCCAGCTTGGCCTGCGCCGCCTTGGCCGTGTTGGCCTCGCGGAAGACGCGATCAGTCTGGAGGAAACCCGCCTTGAATTCCTGCGCTTGCACAGGGAGCGCAGCACCAAAAGAACCCAGCAGTATCGCCAAGGCGATGGGACGAGAAAAATGTGTCATTAGAAGGATGTTCCGATCTGGAATTGCAGTTCTTGGATTCTATCGCCAGCAAACTTACGCACAGGCTTGGCGTAAGCCAGGCGCAATGGGCCCAGTGGCGAAATCCAGCTCAGCCCGATGCCCACGGAAGCGCGCATTTCGCTCAGGCGCATTTTTTCGCCGTCGCCATACACGTTGCCCACGTCGAGGAAAGTAAAGACGCGCAATGTCCGGTCATTGCCAGCTCCCGGGAACGGAGCGATGAGTTCGGTATTGAAAGTGAGCTTCTTGGGACCGCCCAACGAAGCCCCGGTAACGTCGCGCGGGCCCAGGGTTCCCTGGTCAAAACCACGCACCGAGCCCAGGCCACCCGAGTAGAAGTTCTTGAATACCGGGAACGGCCTGCCGCCCATGCCCTTGCCCAGGCCCACCTCGCCATTGAAAGCCAGGGTGAATTTTTTGCTCAGGGGCACATACTGCTGGTACTGGTAATTGGCGCGCACATAACGCGCGTCTCCCGCCACCGACCAATCCGTATTGAGCCGCTGGTAGCGGCCCGTGTTGGGTGCCAGTGCGCTGTCACGGCTATCACGCGACCAGCCAATGGTGAGCGGCACCGCTGAACTGGATGCACCGTAGCGATCTGCATAGCTAAGGTAAGCCGCCGGGATGTTGGTGCCGGCCTTGATGCGGGTTTGCTCCAGGGCACCACCAAAAAAGACCGTGTCGGTCTCGCTGAACGGCACGCCAAAACGGATACCAGCCCCGGTGGTGATGAGCTCGTAATTGCCGCCCTGGTCCTCGTAGGGTTTGTCAGAGCGGTAATACAGATCCAGGGTGCGCGAGATACCGTCCTTGGTGAAATACGGATCGGTGGTGCTGAACACCAGCGTACGCTTGAACTTGCTGGTGTTCAGGTCTACACCCAAATAATTGCCCGAGCCAAAAATGTTTTCCTGCTTGATTGCGAAGGAAAAAGATATTTTTTCTGCACTGGAAAAACCTGCTCCTAGCTGCAGGGAACCCGTAGGCTTTTCGGCCACGGTGATCAAGAGGTCCACCTGGTCGGGTGCGCCGGGAACCTCCAGCGTCTCGATGTTGACCTCGGTGAAATAACCAAGACGATCCACGCGATCGCGGGAGATGCGGATTTTTTCTCCGTCGTACCACGAGGCCTCGTACTGCCGGAACTCGCGCCGGATCACTTCGTCGCGGGTGCGGTCATTGCCTGCCACACTGATGCGGCGCACATAGGCGCGGCGCACGGGTTCGGCCTGCAGCACCAGGGCTACGCGGCCATTTTCGCGGTCGATCTCAGGAACGGCTTCGATGCGTGCAAACGCAAAACCAAAATTACCGAAATGCTCGGAGAACGCCTTGGTGGTTTCTGCCACCTGGTCGGCGTTGTAGGGTTCGCCGGGACGAATGGTGACCAGTGACTTGAATTCGTCTTCGCGTTCCAGGAAATTGCCTTCGAGCTTGACACTCGACACGACGAACCGCTCGCCTTCGGTGACGTTGACCGTGATGGAAATGTCCTGCTTGTCTGGAGAAATCGCTACCTGGGTCGAATCAATGCGGAATTCCAAATATCCGCGTTGCAGGTAGTACGAGCGCAGGGTCTCCAGGTCGGCATTGAGTTTGGTGCGCGCATAGCGATCCGACTTGGTATACCAGCTCAACCAGCCGCCGGTATCCTGGTCAAACAGGCCTTTGAGCGTGGACTCGCTGAACGCCTTGTTGCCAACAATGCGGATGTCCTTGATGCGCGCTGTATCCCCCTCCACCACCGAAAAGGTGAGGTTGACGCGGTTGCGCTCGATGGGCGTGACGGTGGTGATCACCTCGGCGCCATAGAAGCTCTTGTTGATGTACTGGCGCTTGAGTTCCTGCTCGGCGCGGTCGGTGAGCGCCTTGTCGTACGGACGGCCATCGGTCAGGCCGATGTCGCGCATGGATTTTTTGAGCACGTCCTTGTCGAATTCACGCGAGCCGACAAAGTCGACGTCGGCAATCGTGGGACGCTCCTCGACCACCACCACCAGGACGCCCCCCGTCGCTTCAAGGCGTACATCCTTGAACAAGCCCAGACCAAACAACGCGCGAATGGCAGCGGCCCCCTTGTCGTCGTTGTACTCATCGCCCACACGCAAGGGCATGGAGGCAAAAACGGTTCCGGGCTCCACGCGCTGCAGGCCCTCCACACGAATGTCCTGCACCTTGAAAGGTTCCAGGGCCCACGCGGCCTGGGCAGCAAAAATCATGGCAGCGACAGCTGTCACGGTGCGTGCACCGAAGCGATTGATATGTTTTTTCATGAATGAAGCCGGTGCCACCAATGCGCAGGCATGGCGGCCAAAAGGTTAGCCAAAGAGCCGGGAGATATCGTTAAACATAGCGATGGACATCATCAACAGCAGCACAGCGATCCCGCCGCGCTGCAAGCGCTCCATCCAGGCATCCGAGACACCCCTGCCCGTCACGCCCTCCCAAAGATAATACATCAGGTGCCCACCGTCGAGGACGGGCAGCGGCAACAGGTTCAGCACACCCAGACTCACACTGATCAAGGCCAGAAAGGCCAGGTACTGCGTCAGCCCCATGCTGGCAGACCGCCCCGCATAGTCAGCAATCGTCAGGGGACCGCTGATGTTCTTGAGCGAGGCTTCTCCGATGACCATGCGGCCCATCATGCGCAAGGTCAACACCGACACCTGCCAGGTGCGCGTGACGCCGCTCCACAGGCCTTCGAAAGGCCCGTATTGCACGGTAGTGAACTCTGGCCGTGCGCCCACATAGGCGCCCACGCGCCCGATCAGCTCGCCCTGGTCCTGCTGTACCTCGGGCTGCACGTCCAACGTCAGGGCCTGCGTGCCCCGCTGGATGCGCCAGGGCTGCGAGACAGGCTTCCCATCGTGCACCGATCCACGGATCAGCGCACGCAGCTGTTGGCCATCAACCACCTCCACGGCGCCAATGCGCAGCACCACATCACCCTCACGCAGGCCTGCACGCTGGGCCGCACTGTCGGTCATCACTTCGCCCATCACTGGGCGCGTCCACGGCCCCACGATGCCGATCATCTGCATGAGGCGCGCATCGGCTTCCCGGGTATCCAGTTGATTCAGGGCAAGCACTACCGTGCGCTGGCTGGCCCCCGGCGTAGGTTCAAGCTCCAAGCGCACCGGAGTCGCTTCTAATGCGCCGCGTGTGAGCAACCAGCGCAGGTCTTCAAAGGACCGCACGGGCTGGGGCTCCTCGTTGCCAATCGCCGCATTGCGCACCAGCTCCCCGCCATGCAGGCCTGCCGACTCGGCCACAGAACCTGGCACCGGTCGTGCGAGGTAGGCCATGGGCTCCTGCACCCCCATCCAATTGACCGTGGCATAAAGCAGCACCGCCAGGACAAGGTTGGCCACTGGGCCCGCGGCCACAATGAGTGCCCGCGAGCGCAACGACTGGGTATTAAAGGCCAGATGGCGCTCTTCGGGAGGTACCGGCGCTTCGCGCTCGTCCAGCATGCGTACAAAACCGCCCAGCGGAAATGCCCCCAGCACAAACTCGGTGGGAGAACCCTTGGGCTGCCAGCGCAGCAGTGGCTTACCAAAGCCCACCGAAAAGCGCAGAACTTTCACGCCGCAAGCCACCGCCACACGGTAGTGGCCATATTCGTGCACGGCAATCAACAGCCCCAGGGCCACAAGAAAGGCAACAATGGTCAACATGCGTATCCCCGTGAAATCAGGTGGCAGCGCCTAGGCTGCCAACCGCAAAGCGATCTGTTGCGCAAATGCACGCGCATCGGCGTCCAACGCCAGCAGGTCTGCGAGCGAATCGGGATTGGAGAGAGAGACGGCAGACAAAGTTTCCAGATTCAGCGCATGGATCTGGTCAAAACGGATGCGCCGCTCCAGGAATGCCGCTACCGCCACTTCGTTGGCGGCATTGAGCACCGCCGTGGTACCGGCAGGAGCCTCCAGCGACTCCCACGCCAAGCGCAGTCCCGGAAACCGCTCAGGATGGCCATGGTTGTCAATGGATTCAAATGTCATGGCGCCCAGGGCATGGAAGTCCAGTACGGCCGCGCCGGACTCCACGCGCTCGGGCCAGGCCAGGCCATAGGCAATGGGTACCCGCATGTCTGGCGTGCCCAACTGCGCCACCACCGAGGTGTCGCGGTACTGCACCATGGAATGGATGATGCTTTGCGGATGGATCACTACATCGAGCTGCCGGGGCGACAGCCCAAAGAGATAACGCGCCTCGATCACTTCCAGCGCCTTGTTCATCATCGTGGCCGAATCGACCGAGATCTTGCGCCCCATGACCCAGTTGGGGTGTGCGCAGGCTTGCTCAGGCGTCACATCGCGCAGGCTGCCAGGCGATCTCTGCCGAAACGGCCCCCCCGAAGCAGTGAGGATGATCTTTTCCACGCGCCGCGACCAGGTGGCAGGGTCTTCGGGTAGCGATTGAAAAATGGCGGAGTGCTCGCTGTCGATGGGCAGCAAGGTCGCCCCACCCTCGCGCACCGCACGCAGAAACACCTCCCCCCCACCACCAGCGCTTCCTTGTTGGCCAGCAGAAGGCGTTTGCCCGCTCGGGCCGCAGCCAGACAGGGCGCCAGCCCGGCTGCCCCGACGATGGCGGCCATGACCATATCGACCTCTGCATGGGATGCTATTATTTCAATAGCTTCTGGCGCTTGCAGTACAAGCGTTGGAAGGTCATTTTGCTTAATTTTTTCTTGTAGCACCCGGCCATGCTCTGCACTGGCCATGACGGCATAGCGCGGAGTAAAACGGGCACACTGGGCCAGCATCAGGTCAACCTGGGTGGCGGCACTCAGCGCAAAAACCTCGAAACGTTCGGGGTGGCGCGCCACCACATCGAGCGTACTGGTGCCGATGGATCCTGTGGAGCCCAGCACCGTAATGCGTTGTTTCATGTCTTTACCAGTGTCATCAGCATCATGGCCAGCGGCAATGTGGGCAGCAATGCATCCACACGGTCGAGCACACCCCCATGGCCGGGCAGCAGGTTGCTGCTGTCTTTCACACCGGCACTGCGCTTGATGAGCGATTCAATGAGATCACCCACTACGCTCATGGCGGCCATGAACAGCACTCCCAGCACCAGCACCCACCAGCCCTGGTTTGCCAGGCGTGTATACAGGCTGGCCACGGGTGCTTGCAGACGGGCATCGGCCACAACCCAGCACACTGCCAGCAGCAACACACCGGCCACACCACCCCACACCCCCTCCCAACTCTTGCCCGGACTGATCGAGGGGGCAAGCTTGTTGCGGGTGAAACGCAGGCCGAACGCCCGGCCCGAAAAATAAGCCGCGATGTCGGCCATCCATACCAGCGTCATCACCGACAGCAGAAAGTTGATGCCCTCGATGCGCGCCTGCACCACGGCCAACCAAGCCAGCCACAACACCAGCACCCCTGCCAGCAATCGCACCGACCCGGGAATGCGCGGCCAGCCAGGAACACCCGCCCGCAGCAACCACGTGCCACCCAGCACCCAGAAGGCACCAGCCGCAACCCACAGCGCGCCCATCGGTCGCTCGGACCAACCCAGTGCCCACGAAGCGGCACACAATGCCACGCACACCGCCCCCACGGCCACCGAAGCCACAGGGCTGCAGCCATTGAGCCGACCCCATTCCCAGGCCGCGCCGGCCATCAGCACGAGCACGACGGTGGTAAACGGTACCGGCGAGGGATAAAACAGGGCTGGCAGCAAAATAGCCAGCAGGACCAGGGCGGTGATGATGCGCTGCTTCAGCATGGAGCCCTTTCAGGCACGCACCAGTCCGGGGCGCGCAGGCAGAATTTGTTCAGACGTCTTGCCAAATCGACGTTCCCGGGCATGGAAGGCCGCAATAGCCTCATCCAGCGCAGCATCATCGAAATCCGGCCAAAGCTTCTCACTGAAATACAACTCTGCATAGGCGGCTTGCCAAAGCAGGAAATTGCTCAGTCGCATTTCACCACCGGTACGGATCAGCAGGTCGGGGTCGGGCACATGGGCCAGTGCCATGGCGCTGTCCAGGCTGGCTTCGGTGATGGGTTCACCACGTGCCGCCAAGGCGGCTGCAGCCTGCGCCACATCCCAGCGGCCACCGTAATTGAAACAGACGTTTAACACAAGGCGGGTGTTGTGGGCCGTAGCGGCCTCGCCTTGCAGCAATCCGCTTTGTACTTTCTCGGAAAGCCCATCCCGCGCACCGACGAAATGCAGTTGCACACCGTCCTTGCACAGTTGCGGTACTTCGCGCGAAAGCGCTTTGGCGAGCAACTCCATCAGGCCTGAAACTTCATCAGCAGGCCGATTCCAGTTTTCGGAGGAAAACGCAAACACCGTCAGCACGCCCACGCCACGCTGGGCACAGGCCTGCACGCAACGGCGCAGCACATCCACGCCCTGCTTATGCCCTGCAAGGCGCGGGAGGAAGCGGCGCTTGGCCCAGCGGCCATTGCCATCCATGACGATGGCGATATGGTGGGGCGGCACCAACTCCTGAGTGTTGGAAATGGACATGCGGACGGTCTTCAAACCGCCATGATTTCCTGCTCCTTGGCAACCACCAGGGCGTCGATCTCGACAATGTGCCGATCGGTCATCTTCTGGATGTCTGCCTCGGCGCGCTTTTGGTCGTCTTCAGACGCCAGCTTGTCCTTGACGAGCTTCTTCACGGCTTCATTGGCATCGCGCCGCAGGTTGCGCACGGCAATCTTGGCCGACTCTCCTTCGTTGCGTGCCAGCTTGGTCATTTCCTTGCGGCGCTCTTCGCTCATGGCCGGCATGGGAACGCGGATCAGATCTCCCAGGGAAGCCGGATTCAGTCCCAGGTCGCTCTCGCGAATGGCTTTCTCGATCTTGGCGCCCATACCCTTTTCCCAGGGCTGCACGCTGATGGTGCGCGAATCGAGCAGAGACACGTTGGCCACCTGCGACAGCGGCACCATGGACCCGTAATAGTCCACATGTATCGTGTCCAGCAAGGCGGGGTTGGCACGGCCCGTGCGAATTTTTTGCAGGTTATTTTTAAAAACCACGATGGATTGATCCATCTTGGCTTGCATGTTTGTCTTGATGTCGGCAGTCATGTTTTTTCCTCTGGGCACCAGGCAGCAAGGGCGGCCCGTTGCCGTCAAGCGTAAACCAGGGTTCCTTCGTCCTCGCCCATGACCACGCGCTTGAGCGCCCCCGGCTTGAAGATGGAAAACACCTTCACGGGCAGCTTTTGGTCACGGCACAGGGCAAACGCTGTGGCATCCATGATGCCCAGGTTGCGCACCATGGCCTCGTCAAAGCTGAGCGTGGTGTAGCGCGTGGCAGAAGGGTCCTTGTGCGGGTCGGCAGTGTATACGCCATCGACCTTGGTGGCCTTGAGCACCAGTTCGGCACCGATTTCGGCACCCCGCAAAGCGGCAGCGGTGTCGGTGGTGAAAAAAGGATTGCCTGTGCCAGCCGCAAAAACCACCACCTTGCCTTCTTCGAGGTACTGCAGTGCTTTGGGCCGCACATAAGGCTCCACCACCTGCTCGATCGAGATGGCGGACATCACCCGGGCCGTCAGGCCCTGCTTGTCCATCGCGTCAGCCAGGGCCAGAGCATTCATCACGGTGGCGAGCATGCCCATATAGTCCGCCGTCGCGCGATCCATCCCTTCAGCGCCGCCAGCGACGCCACGGAAGATGTTGCCACCACCGATCACCACGGCCACCTCCACCCCCATGCGGGTCACCTCAGCGACCTCCTGCACCATGCGGACGATGGTGGAGCGGTTGATACCGAAGGCGTCATCCCCCATGAGCGCCTCACCCGACAGCTTGAGCAAAATGCGCTTGTAGGCTGGCGTGGCGATGGTCATGGAAGTTCTCCGTAGGTCTGGGGGATGGGGCGGCAAATCAGGGCTATCAGTGGATCAGGCAGCGGCCTTGGCAGCGGCCACTTGGGCGGCCACTTCAGCAGCAAAATCGTCCACCTTCTTCTCGATGCCTTCACCGACTACGTACAGGGTGAAGCCCTTCACGGTGGTACCAGTGGCCTTGAGCATCTGCTCGACGGTCTGCTTGTCGTTCTTCACGAAAGCCTGGTTGAACAGCGAGACTTCCTTGAGGTACTTCTGCACGCCGCCTTCGATGCGCTTGGCAACGATTTCGTCGGACTGCACAGGCTTGCCTTCGGCCGTGGCCTTGGCGGCATCTTCCGCAGCCTTGGCGGCAGCGACAGAACGCTCTTTCTCGATCAGTTCGGCGGGAACGTCGGCACTGGTCAGGGCCACGGGCTTCATGGCGGCGATGTGCATGGCCACGTCCTTGGCAGCGATTTCGTCACCTTCGTACTCGACCACCACGCCGATGCGTGTGCCGTGCAGGTAGGAGGCGAGCTTGCTGCTGCTGCCAAAGTACTTGAAACGACGGAACGACATGTTTTCGCCGATCTTGCCGATCAGGCCCTTGCGCACATCTTCCAGCGTGGGGCCAAAGCTGTCCTGTTCGTAAGGCAGTGCACCCAGGGCCGCGAGATCGGCGGGATTGTGCTTGCCCACCAACTCCGCTGCAGCCTGTGTCATGGCCAGGAAGCTATCGTTCTTGCTCACGAAGTCGGTTTCGCTGTTCACTTCGATCAAACCGCCGGTGTTGCCAGCGATGTAGCAAGCAACAACGCCTTCGGCGGTGATGCGCGAAGCGGCCTTGCCAGCCTTGGTGCCGAGTTTGACGCGCAGCAGCTCCTCGGCCTTGGCCATGTCGCCATCGGCTTCGGTCAGGGCTTTCTTGCATTCCATCATGGGGGCGTCGGTCTTGCCACGCAGTTCAGCGACCATGCTTGCGGTAATTGCAGCCATTTCTTATTTCTCCGTATTCAGTTCAATCGTTTCTAGATAAAAAAAGGGGGCCCATCAAGCCCCGCTTTTCTTCCGCGACGCAGCGCGCGGGCCGGGGCTTTAAGCGGCAGTTTCTTGCACTTCGACGAATTCGTCGGCACCCTCACCGGCAACAGCCTTGACCACTTCGGTCACGGCGTTGTTGCGGCCTTCAATGATGGCGTCGGCCATCGCGCGCACATACAGATCCACCGCCTTGGCCGAGTCGTCGTTGCCAGGGATGATGTAGTCAATACCTTCGGGCGAGTGGTTGGTATCGACCACACCGATCAGCGGAATACCCAGCTTCTTGGCTTCGGCAATGGCGATCTTGTGGAAGCCCACGTCCACCACAAAAATGGCGTCGGGCAGCGCAGCCATGTCCTGGATGCCGCCGATGTCCTTTTCCAGCTTCTCGATCTCGCGGGTGAACATGAGCTGTTCTTTCTTGCTGAGCGACTCCAGACCGGCTTCCTGCTGGGCCTTCATGTCCTTGAGGCGCTTGATCGAGGTCTTCACGGTCTTGAAGTTGGTCAGCATGCCGCCCAGCCAGCGCTGGTTCACGAAGGGCACGCCAGCGCGGGCAGCTTCGGCGGCGACGGTGTCGCGGGCCTGGCGCTTGGTGCCAACAATCAAAATGGTGCCGCGGTTGGCCGACAGTTGCTGCGCAAACTTGCTGGCCGCCTGGAGCATCGGCAGCGACTTTTCCAGGTTGATGATGTGAATCTTGTTGCGATGACCGAAGATGTAGGGGGCCATCTTGGGGTTCCAGAAGCGGGTTTGGTGACCAAAGTGGACACCGGCTTCCAGCATTTCGCGCATGGTGACGGACATGAAAATTCTCCAAAGGTTGAGTCTAAAATCCAGCCCGACCATTGCTGCCCTGCGGGCTGCAACACCTTGTTTGGACTGGTTTGCTATTTACCTTGCCAGCCCCGTTGCCGCGGCACATAACGCACCAGCGAACCCACTGGTCAGCAAAGCCTAAAGATTTTAGCACACCCATGCTTAACGACCTCGACACCACCCGCCGCCTGCTGCAAGTCGGCAGCGGCAATGCCCGCGACGCCCTGGAGCACTGCATCACCGCAGCCCAATCGCCTGCGTGCGCGCATGTTTTTTCGCGTCCCATGTTTGACGAAGCCCGCGCCCACGCCGCGCAGCCGGGCGTTGAGCAGCGCCCTTTGGCGGGCCTGGCCGTATCCGTCAAAGATTTGTTCGACCTGCGCGACCAACCCACCCCGGCGGGTTCATTGGTGTTGGCCGACGCTGGCGCCGCTTTGGAAGACTGCCCGGCCGTGGCGCGGCTGCGCGCAGCGGGAGCCTCGATCGTGGGTCGCACGCACATGGTCGAATTCGCTTTTTCGGGCGTAGGCACCAATCCACACTACGGCACACCCGCCGCCTTTGATGCACGCACCGGCGCCCTGCCCGGCCCGGCGCGCGTGCCGGGGGGCTCCTCGTCAGGGGCGGCGGTATCGGTGGCCACGGGCGCGGCTTTCATCGGCCTGGGTTCGGACACGGGGGGCTCCATCCGTATTCCGGCCGCACTCAACGGCATTGTGGGTTTCAAGAATACAGCCCGACTTGTGCCCACCACGGGTGCCGTGCCGCTGTCCACCACGCTCGACACCGCCTGCGCCCTGACACGCAGCGTGCGCGATGCCATCGTGGCGCACGAAATTCTGGCCGCGCGGCGCGTCACGCGCAGCCCGGCAGCGCTGCCCGCCTGGCGCCTGGCCGTGCCCACCGACACCTTTCTAGAGGAACTGGACCCCGCTGTGGCCCAGGCCTTTGAGCGCAGCCTGGAAACCTTGCGCCGTGCTGGCGCCCGCATCGAACCAGTGGCGCTGCCCGAGGTGGCCGACCTGGCCCACATCCAGGCCACGGGCGGCTTTTCAGCTGCAGAGAGCTACGCCTGGCACCGTCCTCTGCTGGCGCAACACGCGGCACTCTATGACCCGCGCGTGCGCACCCGCATCGAGCGCGGTAGCAGCATGACAGCGTTTGAGTACATTGATCTGCAGCAGGCGCGACGGCGCTGGATTGCCCGCGTGGAGGCCGCCATCGCCGGTTTCGACGCCCTGCTCTCACCCACCGTACCCATCCTCGCACCCACCATCGCCAGCGTGGCCCCGGCCGATGGCCAGGATGCCGCACAGGACGCGGCCCGCGACGCAGCCTTCTTCCGCGCCAATGGCCTGCTGCTGCGCAACACCAGCATTGTCAACATGCTCGATGGTTGCGCGCTGTCCTTGCCCTGCCATATGGCAGGGGAACTGCCGGTCGGTCTCATGGTGTGGCATGCTGCACTGCACGATGATGCGGTGCTCAATGTGGGTTTACGCATTGAAGAAACGCTACAAAAACAATAGCTTATAGCGCTTTACTGTATTGCGTTAGAGGCCAAAAATAACCTTTATTTCATGAAGATTGCCATTGTGGGCGCCGG
Organism: Simplicispira sp. 125; assembly: GCF_003096555.1. Classification (NCBI taxonomy): domain Bacteria; kingdom Pseudomonadati; phylum Pseudomonadota; class Betaproteobacteria; order Burkholderiales; family Comamonadaceae; genus Simplicispira; species Simplicispira sp. 125. Next base: position 1,452,217 of record NZ_QEKM01000001.1, read on the forward strand.
CGTGGTCGGCGTGACCACTGCCTATGAATTGGCGCTGGACGGCCACGCCGTCACCGTGTTCGAACAGCGCAGCGCCACCGCCGAAGAAGCCAGCTTTGCCACTGGCGGCCTGCTGGCCCCCGGGGTGCTTGATCCGTGGTCGGCCCCAGGCACCGCCTGCCCCCCCGGTGTGCTGGGCCGCCATGCGGCGCTGCACCTGGGTCGTTCGATCAGCCTGGCCGAGCTGTCCTGGCTGCGGCGCTGGCGCAGCGCCGCGCGTGCCAGCGCCCGCAGCGGTGCGCCTTTGCCCCCGTTGGTCGCGCTGGAGAGGCTCGCGCGTTACAGCCGTGCACGGCTGCAACACCTGGTCGAATCGCTCGGCCTGGTGTTTGAAAGCAGCGCAGGCGCCTTGCTGCTGCTGCGCACGCCACAAGATGCTGAGGGACTGGCTCCCGTGCTGAAAGTGCTGCGCGATACGGGCACGGTCGTCCGCGAACTCGATGCCGACGCCGCACGCGCCATCGAACCCGGCCTCTCCCCCTCGCTCCCCCTGGCAGGAGCACTGCACCTGCCCGATGGGCTGGCCGGCAACTGCCGTCAGTTTGCGCTGCTGCTGCGCCAGGCCGCACAACAGCGCGGCGCCCAATTCGAGTTCAACGCCTGCGTGGCACGCCTTTCCAGCGCCCCCGCAGGCGTCCAGCTGGAGGGCGAATCAGCGCCCCGCCCGTTCGATGCCGTGGTGCTGTGCGCGGGCGCCCAAAGTGCTGCCTTGCTACAACCGCTTGGCCAGCGCCTGCCCCTGGTGGCGTTGTACGGCAGCTCGGTCAGCGCGCCCCTGCGCGAAGAACTGCATGCACCGCTGGCTGCCGTCGTGGACGTGCAAACCCGAACCACCATGGTTCGCTTGGGTCAGCGGGTACGGGTCTCGGGTGGCGCCGAGCTGGGCACCAGTACAGCACAAGCCCACCCCCAAACACTGGGTGCGCTGTACCGTGTGCTGGGCGAGTGCTTCCCCGGTGGCCTCTCGCACTCCAGCGGCTTGCAGGTGTGGCGCGGCGCACGGCCGATGCTGCCCGATGGCCCACCCATGGTGGGCCAGAGCGCCGTGCCCGGCCTGTGGCTCAACCTGGGCCATGGTGCCAGCGGCTGGGCACTGGCCTGTGGCAGTGCGCGCGCACTGGCAGACCAGATGGCGGGCAAGACACCAGACATCGACCTGGAAGGGCTGGGCGCGCAGCGCTTCTGACGCACAATGCAGCACCGCCCCCCACAGGGGCCACTGCCGTCCGTCGCCATGCACCGCATCTGCCCCGACCAGCCCCACCCGCTGCACGACACCGCTGCCACGCGCCGCTTGGAGCATGCGGCGGCAGCCCTGCTGCCCCCGCACACGCTGATGCAGCGCGCCGGCTTGCGCGTGGCACAGCTGGCGCGCGCCCTGGCGCCCCACGCCCGCACCATCTGGATCGCCTGCGGCCCCGGCAACAACGGCGGCGACGGGCTGGAAGCGGCCATGCACCTGCGCCAGCAGGATCTGCCCGTGGTGGCAACCTGGCTGGGCGCCCCCGAAAGCGCCCCAACCGACGCCCTGCGTTCCTGGCAGCGCGCCCGGGACGCCGGCGTGCAGTTCATCCACGATGCTCCCCGGCTGGGCACGCAGGATCTTTGCATCGACGCCCTGCTGGGCATCGGCCTCGCCCCAGGCGACACCCGCCCAGGCCCGCAAGGCCCTCTCCTGGCTTTGCTGGAGCAACTGCGCAATAGCCCCGCCCCGCTGCTGTCCATCGACCTGCCTACCGGCCTGCAGAGCGACACGGGCCAGTACGCTGCCGGATTTGCTCCGGTGGCGTCCCCCCGGCCCAGCGCAGCACAGCCCGCCCATCGGCACACCCTGAGCCTGCTCACCCTCAAACCCGGCCTTTTTACCGGTAGCGGGCGCGACGCCGCTGGCACGGTATGGCTCGACACCCTGGGCTGCAACCCCACCAACGAGCCGCCCAGCGCCTGGCTGGCGGGCGCGCCCTTGCAAACACAGCGCCTGCATGCCAGCCACAAAGGCAGTTATGGCGATGTCGCCGTGGTGGGCGGCGAAGGACTGCAAGCGCGCGGCATGGGCATGACAGGCGCGGCCCTGCTCGCCGCCAGCGCAGCGCTGCATGGCGGTGCGGGCCGTGTGCTGGTGGCTCTGCTGGGAGCTGAGGCACTGGAACTCGATGAGCAACAACCCGAACTGATGTTCCGCCGATTCGATGCGCTGCATCTGCCGCAACTCACCGTGGTCTGCGGCTGCGGAGGTGGTGAGGCTGTGCGCGCCGTCTTACCACCTGTGCTGGCACAGGCACCCCGTCTGGTGCTCGATGCCGATGCCCTCAACACCATTGCCGCAGAGCCTGATCTCCAGACGGCGCTCGCAGCCCGTGCAAACCAGGGCTGGGTCACCGTACTGACCCCGCACCCGCTGGAAGCCGCGCGCCTGCTGACAACCACCACCAGTGCAGTGCAGGCGCACCGCTTGTCGGCAGCCCAATCAGTGGCAGAACGATTCCAGTGCGTGGTAGTGCTCAAAGGATCGGGCAGCGTCATCGCAGCCCCTGGCCAGACCCCGGTCATCAACCCCACCGGCAATGCACGCCTGGCGTGTGCAGGCACGGGTGATGTGCTCGCCGGCCTGATCGGCGCGCGCCTGGCAACGGGCGCCGATGCAATGCGCGCTGCCACCGAAGCGGTATTCCTCCACGGCCAGGCGGCAGATCATTGGCTACCACAGCAGCCCTTGGTGGCCAGCGCACTGGCCCGCACACACTTTATATTTGATTAAAAACAGCTCAAACGCTTACTAATAAAGCGCTGAAAGCTATAATTTTTATAGCAACCTAAGAAGGAAGGTCGGTGGTAAAAACAACCACCCACCTCCCGTTCCGGCGAAAGCTCAGGACCGCTTGGACGACGAACGCTCTTGTCCCTTGCCCGGCTTGCCTGCGGCCTTGCTGGGTGCATCTGTTCGGGCCTTGCTCAGCAAGGCCGCCTTCTGCACCGATTTACCCGATCGCCTGGGTTCGCTGTTGGCTTCCCGCGAGGTCGCTTCAGGTTCTGGCGGGGCGCGCCGCTTGTCTGAAGCTGCAGGCAACTCTGACGCTGCCGGGCGAGCGCCGCCCTTGGCACGGGAAGACCGGGCAGCCGAGGGCTCACCTTCATTGACCAGGAGAAAATCAATACGCCGCCCGTCCAGGTCCACCCGGCTGACCTGCACGCGCACCCGCGTGCCGATGGCGTAACGCAGGCCGCTGCGCTCGCCGCGCAGTTCCTGGCGGGCTTCGTCGAACTTGAAGTATTCGCCGCCCAGTTCGGTGATGTGCACCAGTCCTTCGACATACATGGCGTCCAGCGTGACGAAGATGCCAAAGCTGGTGGCCGAAGACACCACACCGCCATATTCCTCGCCCAGGTGCTCGCGCATGTACTTGCATTTGAGCCAAGCTTCGACGTCACGGCTGGCCTCGTCGGCACGGCGCTCATTCGCACTGCAATGCAGGCCCGCCGCCTCCCAGGACTGCGTCTCGGCCAGCGCTGCCCCGGTTTCCTTCTTGCGCGGGGCTGTGCCTGGCGGGGCGACGCGATTCGCAAGCCGCTTGCTTAGTTTTTCATGTGCTTCGCCCGGTGTGGGCAACATGGGCAGCCGGTACTTGGTGTTGCCCAGAATGGCCTTGATGACGCGGTGCACCAGCAGGTCAGGGTAGCGCCGGATGGGGCTGGTGAAGTGCGTGTAGGCGTCAAACGCCAGACCAAAGTGGCCGTTATTGATGGGCGTGTAGATCGCCTGCTGCATGGAGCGCAACAGCATGGTATGGATCTGCTGCGCATCGGGCCGGTCTTTGGTGGCCTCGGCGATGGCCTGAAACTCGGACGGCTTCGGGTTGTCGCTGATCGTCATGCCCACGGCCATGGCCTTGAGGTAGTTGCGCAGAATGTCCTGCTTCTCGGGCGTAGGGCCTTCGTGCACGCGGTACAGGCCATGTTGCTTGCCCTGCGCGATGAAGTCGGCGCTGCAGACATTGGCCGCCAGCATGGCTTCCTCGATCAGCTTGTGCGCGTCATTGCGCGTGCGCGGTACGATTTTTTCAATACGGCCATTCTCGTCACAGACGATCTGCGTCTCGGTGGTCTCGAAATCGACCGCACCGCGCTCGCGCCGCGCCAGCAAGAGTCCGCGGTAGGCGTCGTGCAGGTTGAGCAGGTCGCCCACGCGCTCCTGGCGTTTGGCAGCCTCGGGGCCGCGCGTGTTGGCCAGAATCGCCGCCACCTCGGTGTAGGTGAAGCGGGCGTGGCTGAACATCACCGCCGGATAGAACTGGTAGGCATGCACCTCGCCCTTGGCGTTGATGAGCATATCGCAGACCATGCACAGGCGCTCCACATCGGGGTTGAGCGAACACAGGCCGTTGCTGAGCTTCTCAGGCAGCATGGGGATCACGCGGCGCGGAAAATACACGCTGGTGGCGCGATCGTAGGCGTCCACATCAATAGCGCTGCCGGTCTGCACGTAGTGGCTCACGTCCGCAATGGCCACCAGCAGGCGCCAGCCTTTGCCGCGACCCACCTTGGCTGGTTCGCAGTACACAGCATCATCAAAATCGCGCGCATCCTCGCCGTCGATGGTGACGAGTGGCACATCGGTCAGATCGATGCGCTGCCTCTTGTCCTGCGCACGGACATGGTCCGGCAGCGCCCCCGCCTCGGCCAGGCAATCTTCAGAAAACTCATGGGGAACGCCGTACTTGCGCACAGCGATCTCGATCTCCATGCCCGGGTCATCCACCTCGCCCAGCACCTCGGTAATGCGGCCCACGGGCTGGCCAAACAGCGCAGGCGGCTCGGTCAGCTCGACCACCACGACCTGGCCCGGCTTGGCCGATCCTAGGGCGTCACCCGGGATCAGGATGTCCTGCCCATAGCGCTTGTCCTCGGGTGCGACGATCCAGACGCCACTCTCCTGCAAAAGGCGGCCAATGATGGGTTGTGCCGGTCGCTCGAGGATTTCAACCACGCGCCCCTCGGGCCGTCCCCGACGGTCCTGGCGCACGATGCGCGCCCGAACCCGATCCTTGTGCAGCACAGCACGCATCTCGTTGGGTGGCAAGAAGATGTCGGGCTGGCCATCGTCGCGCAGGACGTACCCATGCCCATCGCGGTGCCCTTGAACACTGCCTTCGATTTCATCTGCAGATGGGGAAAGCGGGGCTCGAGGGTTCATTTTTTTGTTATACAATCGTAGACTTTCCTGAAATGCCCAGGTGGCGGAATTGGTAGACGCACTAGTTTCAGGTACTAGCGAGTAACATCGTGGAGGTTCGAGTCCTCTCCTGGGCACCAAGTTTAACTTAACGAAAAGCCGCTGTACCCAGCGGCTTTTTTGTTGGCAAAAGTATCTTAACCGCCCATCAGGTGGGATTTCTTGCTATACAATTCAAATCTTTCCTGAAAGCCCAGGTGGCGGAATTGGTAGACGCACTAGTTTCAGGTACTAGCGAGTAACATCGTGGAGGTTCGAGTCCTCTCCTGGGCACCAAAACAAAAAAAAGCCGTTGCAAACGCAACGGCTTTTTTCATGGTCAGTCCAATGACTGTGCTACTTCGCCAGCTCCGTGGCAGCCAATCCCGGCGCACTCGCGCGCGCCAGGATCGCCTTCTCATCACTTGCGCAGCAAAGCCTTCAAAGCATTCTGCAAGCGGCGCGCCGTGGCTGCATCACTGGCGCTGGCCAACACGCGAGCGGCGTCTTGCCCCCAGGTTTCGGTCGGTGCGGGATCATTGCGGCGCGTGAGCAACTGCAATTGCAGCATGCGACGATCCGAAAGATGTTCGGCCGGCGTAGGCACCTCGGCAGCCATCTCAAGACGCAGCATGGCCTGGGCCGCTTCCCCTGCGGGAGCACTTGCCAGCGCTTGTATCCAGGCATTGCGCGTGGCAGGTGCGACACGGCCACCCAAATCTTGCGCTGAAGGCACCAAGGTCGCATCGCGCTTCTCCCAAGCGGACAACAATTGGGTGAGGGCTTCGCCATGGGCCTGGGCCGCCAGCTTCTTGAGTGCCTGTTGCGCATGTTCCAGCGCCTCGCGCTGAGCCCTGAAGGCGGCATCGCCCAAGCGTGGCCCACGGTCTTCCGGTGCCGGACGGCGGTCCGCAAATCGGCCGCCGTCACGCGGAGCATCGCGGCCCGGGCGCGCATCGCGGCGCTCACCAGGTCGCCCTGGACGTCCCGGCGCAGCAGGCGCGTCCCTCTTCATACCGGGGCGGTCATCGCCGCGCACTGCAACTACGGGACGGGCAACCACCTTGGGCGCAGGTGCAGCTGCTGGTGCTGCAGTCTCGTCCTCAGCCGCAGAAGGCTCTGCCTGAGTGCTTTGCGCAGCCTCGGCCGGCACAGCTCCCTCTTGTACAAATGCAGCCTGAGCACGGCCTTCTGCTGCAGCCTCTGCCGTTGCCTGCGCCTGACCACGCAATGCGGCTTCCAGGGCGGCCATGGCTTCGCGGATTTGCTGGGCGTCACCACCCGCATTCGCGGCCTGCAGTGCCTTGGATGCCTCCAGCACCGCGCGGTCGTGGGCGCTGGTAGCCGATGCACCACGCTCACGCTCCGCGGTCTTGCGGTTGAACGCTTCGTCAATCGGCTTGCGGAAAGCATCCCAGAGCTTTTGCTCCTGACGACGATCGAGGGGCACGACATGGGCTTCGGCCTGCCAGCGCTGCTGCAAAGCTTTGATGGCATCAATGCGCAACACCGGATCAGTGCCCAGCACAACGGCTTCTTCGATCATTGCCTGGCGGCGCGCCAGGCTCTCGGCTTGTGCCTTTTCAAAAGGCTGGGCTGCTGACGCAATGGCTTGTTTCCACAAAGGCTGGAGTTCAGCAAATAACTTCTCGCCAACGTGGCCACTTTCACGCCAACGATCACCAAACTGGTGCAAGGCGCGGTTGATGGCTTTCCAGTCCTTTGACTGGGCATGTTCTTGCGCCCACGCCTTGACCTCTTCGATCAATGCGAGGCGCTGGGCCTTGTGCTCGGCGGATTCGGTGCGAATCTTGTCCAGCCAGGCCTCCACCACCTTGTGGGCTGCATTGCAGGCTTCATCAAATTTTTTCCAAAGCCCATGATTGGGCGCTCCACCCTGGTCGGCCTGCTTCCACAGGTCACGCAGCTGGCGCAACGTTTCCTGCATCTTGCGGCCACCCAGTGCCTGGCCCTCGGGGCGTTTGAGCAATGCCTCTGCCTTGGCCAGCAAATCCTCACGCACCTGGTCGGCACTCCAGCGCTGCCAGCCTTCGAGTTCGCCCGCCGCGACCAACGCCGTGTGCACGCGCTGCTCCAGTGCCGCGTCAATATGCCGACCATGCGTCTTGAGCACAGCGCGCAACGCCGCCGCCGCACCGGCACTGGCTTTGCCATGACCTTCAGCGGTTTCCTGCTCTAGCTTTTGCAATGCTTCGCCTACCATCTGGGCGGCCTTGGCCACCACTTCAGGGTCGGCTTTAGGCTTGGGCTGACGTACAGGGCGCTCAGCAGCAGCAGCCGCTTCGGTGGGCACACCACGCGCTACACGCAACTCGTCGGCCCATACAGGCACCGGCGGCAATGCTGCCTGCGCATTCTCTGCAGCAGCGATGGCGAGGGCCACGGCAGACTGGAAAGCATCCCAGACGACCAATAACTGCGCACGCGATGCGTCGAGCAGGGGCGGGAAACGTGTCTCTACGCTGGGCCAGCTGGCATCATCCGAGAGCGCCTGTGCCTGCTCTTGCCAATGCTGGACATCGACCCGCAGCACGTCCTGTGCGGCTTGGGCGTCACGCCACGATTTGGTCGACAGCACCTCGATGCGCTGGGCCAGCAGCACCGCCGCTTCGCGCTGCACCTGCACACGGTGCTGCAAATCCTCGATCACCTTAACGCGGTCTGCCAACTGCACTTTGAGCAGCGATAGAGGCTCCCGTGAAAGAGGTGCGCCCGCCTTGGCGGCATCGCGCTGCCAAGCCAGTGCGTCAGCGATATTGAGCTTGGACGCTGCCATCAGGGCCTGCGCTTTCTCAGCCCATTCGGCGGCAATGGACTCCTGGCTCTTGGCTCGGCGAATTTCGTCCAGACGTTCACGCACGGCCCGGGCGGCGCCCTTGTCGCGGCTACTGAGCTCTTTGAAAACCTCCTGCAATTGTTCGTGCGCGGGCTGGGTCAACAGCCATTCGCGGATGCGCGCGGCACGCTCGCCCGACGTTGCCGCCGAGAAGGCACCGCCGGTCAGCGCATCCAGCGGATGCGCATCGGGGGCTTTGGCAGGGGCCGGGGTGGTTTCAGGTGCGTCGGACATTTTGTTGCGGGAAAAAATTGGAAACATGGAATCTACAAATACAGCCTTCCGCGCCAGGGCCAGAAAGCGTAATAAAAACGCACCGCAAAGACACTACGGTGCATGGCTGTCGAAACCGCTATTTTCACCGGGATTTGGTCTATACCACTAACCCAGGTCAACGGACCGCCAGAGTGAGCTCCGCACGGGGCTGCCACGACGTCTGGGACGACTCCACATGCGCAGCGCCCAGGAACAATCGATCTTGCGGCAATTGGCGCGATGCAAGGTAGTCGCGCACGGCCACCCCACGGGCCAAAGCCAGCGCACGGATGGCGTCCTCGGACACTGGAATACTGGCCAAAAGCAATGCTTCCATCTCGGACGGCGGCAGCTCCTTGGCCATCCCGATCAGGTTGCGCGGCTTGGCCATGTCCGACCGGCGATACACCTCCTTGAGCAATGCAGGGTACTCGTCCGAGCCCACAGCTGCGACAGCATCAGCCGCCTGGCCGGCACGCACGGCTGCGCGGCGTTTTTGTGCCAGCACGGCCTGCTGGAGCTGTTCGCGTTTCCATCCCTCGCGTTCTGCGTCCAGGTTCGCCATCCCTGCGACAGTCATCTTGAGTGCAGGCCGATCGATCAATACCTGAGCGACTTTGTCCAATTGCGTGCGCGCTGGAGCATCCAGCACGCTGCTACCCGGCACAAACGCCACCACCCCCTGTTCTGCACCACCATCCAGCGCGCTCGTGAGCAGCGAAAAAGGCGCCGAAATGGCCTTGAGAACCAGATTCCCGATGATCTTGAAAATTACCGGCCCCAAGCGAAACTCAGGGTCATTGAGCGACCCGCTGATAGGCAATTCCACATCAATCACGCCATTGCGGTCTGCCAACAGGGCCACTGCCAGCCGCACCGGCAGACTGGCTGGCGCTCCTTCGACCGGCTCACCAAAGGTCAATTGCTGAAGCACCAGCTTGTTCGAAGCAAGCAAGCGCCCGTCCGGCTGCACCTGGTAGGTCACATCCATGCTGAGCTTGCCCCGCTCGATGCCATGGCCGGCGTATTTGATGGTGTAAGGTGACAGCGGCGGCAGCTCCAGATCGCGCATGCGGCCCCGAATGTCCAGCGCCAGAGGCCGGGTCAGCGGATTGAGCTTGCCGCTGATATCCAGCGAAGCCGTCCCCTCGGCCCTGCCACGCAGCTCCAGTCCGGCCATCTCAGGGGCATCACCCCCAGCCGGGGCTACCGACGAAAAAGCGTCCAGGTGGCCGTTTAACTCCGTGAGCTGGGCCGAGTAGTTGGGTTTGATGAAATGGTCGGTGAAATCAACCGTGCCTCCCGTGAGCGAGATCGGCCCGAAACGGATGATGGGCGCAGACTCTGCCTCCACACCTCCAGCAGCCACCGATACGGCTGATGCGGCGGGGACAGCGGGCTCGGCCACTGTGGGAGTGGCAGGTGGCTTTGCCTTGACCAGCTCCTGCAGATTGAGCCGCCCATTGGCCTGCACGATGACGCGCGCAAAAAAATCACTGAGCGCCGTCTCCCGCACATCCACGGACAAAGGTTTGCCGGGCGCCAGGTCCACGGCCAGACCACGCAAACCCAAAGATTTCCAGTTCAGCAAATCTTCGCCACTGCGCAAGCCGCGAAGTTCTTCAGCACCATCGACTGGGGCCTGCACCGCCATGCGCACGCGCACATCGTCCAGTGCGGCATCTCCCTGCACGCCCAACGCTGTGCCCTTCGGGCTTTCCGCATAACGAACCTGCCCCTTGAAGCTACCGTCGATACGGCGCAGGTCTACATTCACGGCATCGGCCACATAGGATTTAAAGGCATGCAGTGGCAGCTGTGTGGCCAGCACCCGCCCCTGCACCCGCAAGGGAGCCAGCGCCGCTGTTCCCTCGTATTCCAGGCGACCAGGATCTGCGCGCCCTGCCCCCAGACGTGCCGACAAGGTCACCGCAGAAGGCTTAGCCGACACAGCCAAGGGAGCAAAGTCTTGCAGGCGCAGACGCAGCGAGGACACAGTGAACGCAGCCGGCTCCGCAAGCACAGCGTCTTTGAATGCGATACCGCCTCCATCAACCTCCAGTTGGGACAGTTTGACCGACCAGGGTGCTCGCGGCGCAGGCTCTTCCACAACAGCAGATTGCGGTCGTGCGGGCTGAGCTACTTGCCAGCGCTCAAACATCCAGCGGCCCTCTGCACTCCGATCTACTAAAGCGCGTGGCTGCGTCACGACGACACGTCCCACATCCACACTGCGCAGCGATAGGTTGATCCGCGTGTTTTCGACCTGCAAACGCTTGATTTCAGCCAGCGACTGCCCCCCACGCATGGCCAAACTGGATGGCTGCACATCAGTGCAAGCGGCGACCGAGGCCTGCGAACAGGACAACCTCAGGTCATCAAGCCCCAGGCGCGCCACTTGTGCGACCAACGCAGCACCATTCCAGGCCAGCCCGAGGTCAGCCTGCAGTGCACCCCCCAGGCGGGGCGAAATCCATTGCGCCAAATACGGCGCAGCCAACTCCAGCGGCAACGCTTGTACAGACACGGCAACCTGGCCGAGCTGGGGATTTCCATCACCGGCAAACGCCAACACGGCTGGATTTTTAGCTGAACCCTCGCCCTGCACCGCAAAGCTACCGGCAAAATGCATGGCCCTTTTCATGGGCACGGACACATCGGACGCCTGGAGCACAAGATCGCGCAGACCCATCTGTGCTCCAGCAGGGATACTCTCATCCTGCCAAGAGGCCTGTCCATGGCGCAGAGAAAAACGGCCCACATGCACGTCCCAGTCTGCTTCCTTGGCCTTTGCAGCAGACACTGGCGTTTTCGCAGAGGCCGTGTGCGCTGGTTGCGCAGGCTGGCTTGAAAAGTCCAGATTGAAATGACCCATCCCGTCCCGTCGCACTGCCACACGGGGCGCATCCAAATCGATCGCATCGATCCGCAGCTTGCGGGCAAAAGGCTGCAACTCTGCCAACTGCAGCTTCAGGCCATCCAAGGACACAAGCTCTCGATGCTCCTTGTCCAGAAAGCTGACGTTCTTTGCACGCACAACGCCACTCAATTGCACGACCGCGGATGGCGTTTGTTCGAACGAGAAACGCACATCCGCATCCACCACCGCAGAGTTCAGTCGCACAGGGAAGGCGGCCGGAAGATAGTCCCGGTAAGGCGCCAGATCAAAATCCGCGAGATGAATAGTGGCATCGGTTCGGAGACTGTCCGTAAAGGGCGCCGCTTCGGCCAAGGTGTCGAACACACTTCCATTGAGTAGGAACGCCACCCGGGGCGCGACTTTGACTTGGCGCTGGGCCTGCAGGTTGCTGATGAAGGGCAGCGAAAACTCCAGTTCGCGCACCTCATGCGTACGGTTTACCGTGCGATCGACAAAATCCACGGCCCCCCCATGCACCGCAATGTTGTAGAGGGCGAAGCCGGTTGACGCAGCCTTGCCATCCCCGGGTTGGGACAATTTTTCGATGATGTCATCGAGATCGGTGCGTCCTGGCGCCAGTTGTGTGACATGCACGATGGGAGCATCTATCTCCACGGCATCAACGACCGGCGCCAACCGCAGCAGCGACTGCAGCTCCATATCTATATAGATACGCTGCACCTGCAACAGGAACCCCTGCCCTTGGGCATCCGCAATGGACACGTCGTGCAGGCTGACCTCCAGAGACCAGGGCAGGAACTGCACCCGACCAATCGAGACCTGCCGCCCCAGAGCCTTGGAGGCCAGCGCCTCGCCCTGGCTGCGCAAGATCGGCGGCAGCGCCAACCATGCCAGCACCCATAACAACACAAGGCTGCAGACCGACCACGCACATCGCCGCATCCAAGGGGAATTTTGCAAAAAAGACTGGGGAAAAGACAGATTCATCACCACAGGCGCTGGACTTCAGCAAACTCAAAGGCAGCTATTGGATCAGAGTTCACCACAGGCCGCGCAACAGCCTGAAACAAGAAAGCCCGGAAAGGCGGCGGTGGGCCACGCTTCCGGGCTTGACGGCTGACACAACGGTCTTTGCCATCGGTTCGCAGCACGGAGAAAATCGTCCGGACTGCGGGGAGGCAATGTATTGCCTCCAAGGGGTTGCCTTGAAAGCGCCGCGCTTGGCCTGTAGGGGCACTGCATGCCCCGACAGGTGGCTTTGCTTCTTCCAGCGATGCCTGCAATCAAGAGGCCAAGCCACCTTATCAAAGAATACCGTGGAACACAAATCAGCAGATCAATCGGTCAGTGGATACCGATTGAAATTGGGCAGATCTCTCCAGCCAGGGCAAAACCAACAACCATTCCCCCTCGTAAAAGCGTCGAGAATCTGTGATTTTTAACATATTCATAACAATATAAATGTCTTAAAAATCAATTTAATAGTGTTGACTTGGCATTAAATCGGCTTTTAGAATCCGCCAGCTTCTCGAAAGCTAGTGAAAACCCCAATCCGCTGCCGAATCCGGCTAAGTCAAATCGGTCTACCGAGGTGCTACACGCCAGGCACGAATTTGATGGCGTACCAATCCAGGCGTGGTTCTTTTCATGGCAGATGACCCCAAGGTCGTTCGCTACCAGACCCCGCCGCAGAAAGGAAAGCTATGACAGCGATAGAACAATGGGTCAACAACACCCGCACTTTTGCGGCCCATGTGACCACCGGTTTTCTGAAGATGACCCACAACGGTTTTGCCTTCCTGGGTCTGGCCCTGGCCTTCGCAGTGATCGCACTAGCGGCCCGGGCCGATTTGCGCCTGGCAGGCGAAACCCAGTTGATGGACTGGCTGCAAAACCGGCAAGAAATGCTGCTCGGCCCGACCGAGGAGCCGCTGGAGCCCAGCGACCGCACCCTGGCCATAAACCCCCAGGAACTGCCACGCGAGCAGGCCCGTGTGGCCTTCTGGCTGAGCAAAAAATACCGCGTGGCAGCGGAGCCACTGGGCTTGCTGGTGGCCGAAGCCTATGAACTGGGAGCCCGCACCAAACTCGACCCGACGCTGATTCTGGCGATCGTGGCCATCGAGTCGCGCTTTAACCCCTTTGCTCAAAGCCCGGTAGGTGCCCAGGGGTTGATGCAGGTGATGACGCGCGTGCATACCGACAAGTATGAAAGCGTGGGCGGAACCCTGGCGGCTTTCGATCCGATCACTAACCTGCGGGTCGGCGTTAAGGTGTTTCAGGAGTGCATTGCTCGCGCCGGCTCCATTGAAGGTGGGCTGCGTTACTACGTTGGTGCCGCCAATCTGGCGGACGACGGAGGCTATGCCGCCAAAGTACTCGCAGAACACTTCCGACTGAGCCAGGTTGCAGGTGGCCGCCGGATGCCTGTTGCGCCGCCGACTTTGAGCACGCAGGCTCCCGTTATGGCGGTTCCAGCCGTGGCAGCACCTTCGCAGAGCAATCCCAGCGACAAGGTTGCCATGCTCTTGCCCTCGGATCTCTGAGCAGTGGGCGCTCGGTTTGCGGGCACTTTCATCCGTCTGACTCCGCCAGGACCCAGGCTCAGTTAAAATAGCCGAGTACGCGACTGGCGATAGGCGCTCTCTCCCACAGGAGACGGCCGCTGATGTGGAAACCTGCAGGGGCCTGGCCCACTGTGAACCACCGGGGAGCGTGCCGCTGCAGGCACCTGGGTGCGCAGCGTTCCGCCGTTCGCCTGGGCAGCCCTTGCTCTCAAGGGACCTCAAGTTCATAGGACTGCCATGTACCACCGCAACCTTCTTGTCGAACAGACCGACCCCGAACTCTTTGCTGCCATCCAGGCCGAAAACAAGCGCCAGGAAGAACACATCGAACTCATCGCCAGCGAAAACTACGCCTCCCCTGCCGTCATGTGGGCCCAGGGCACGCAGCTGACCAACAAATACGCTGAAGGCTACCCAGGCCGCCGCTACTACGGTGGCTGCGAGTACGTCGATGTCGCTGAGCAGCTGGCCATCGACCGCGTCAAGCAGATTTTTGGCGCTGACGCTGCCAACGTGCAGCCGCACTGCGGCGCCTCGGCCAACGAAGCCGTGTTCCTCGCTTTCTTGAAGCCTGGCGATACCATCATGGGTATGAGCCTGGCCGAAGGCGGTCACCTGACGCACGGCATGGCTCTGAACATGAGCGGCAAGTGGTTCAACGTTGTCTCTTACGGCCTGGACGCCAAAGAAGAGCTCGACTACGACGCCATGGAGCGCAAGGCGCACGAAACCAAACCCAAACTCATCATCGCTGGCGCATCGGCCTACAGCCTGCGCATCGACTTCGCACGCTTTGCCAAGGTAGCCAAAGATGTGGGTGCGATCTTCATGGTGGACATGGCGCACTACGCTGGCCTGATCGCTGCTGGCATCTACCCCAATCCCGTACCCCACGCCGACGTCGTCACCTCGACCACGCACAAAAGCCTGCGCGGCCCGCGCGGCGGCATCATCTTGATGAAGGCCGAGCACGAGAAAGCCATCAACAGCGCCATCTTCCCTGGCCTGCAGGGTGGCCCGCTGATGCACGTGATTGCCGCCAAGGCCGTGGCTTTCAAGGAAGCGCTGCAGCCCGAATTCAAGGTATACCAGCAGCAGGTGTTGAAAAACGCCCAGATCGTCGCTGAAACCCTGACCCAGCGCGGCCTGCGCATCGTCAGTGGCCGCACTGAAAGCCACGTCATGCTGGTGGACCTGCGCGCCAAGGGCATCACCGGCAAGGAAGCCGAGACCGTTCTGGGCAGCGCCCACATGACCATCAACAAGAACGCTATTCCGAACGACCCGGAAAAGCCGATGGTGACCAGCGGCATCCGCGTGGGCACGCCTGCCATGACCACGCGCGGTTTCAAGGACGAAGAAGCACGCCTGACGGCCAATCTGCTGGCCGACGTGCTCGACAACCCGCGCGATGAAGCCCACATCGCCGCTGTGCGCGCCAAGGTCAACGCCTTGACCGCGCGCTTCCCGGTCTACCGCTAACCCTCCCCCGGCAGGCCCGCCATCGGCGCCGATACGATTCCTGATCCAAGGATGTACCGGCTCCGCCGGGCGGCGGGCGCTACCACCGAGAACACCCATGAAATGCCCCTTCTGCAGTCACCATGAAACCCAGGTCGTCGAGACCCGGGTGTCTGAAGACGGGGATTTCATCCGCCGCAGACGACGTTGCGCCACCTGCGAGAAACGCTTTACCACCTACGAGCGGCCTGAAGTCAGCTTTCCCGTCGTGGTCAAAAAAGACGGCCGACGCACCGACTACGCTCGGGCCAAGCTCATGGGGTCGTTCAATATTGCCTTGCGCAAGCGTCCGGTCAGCACGGCGCAGGTGGACTCTTCGATCGAACGGATTGAGGAAAACCTGCTCAACCTCGGGCAGCGCGAAATTCCGTCGAGCCGCATTGGCGAGCTGGTGATGCGCGAACTCAAGAAACTCGACAAGGTGGCCTATATCCGCTATGCCAGCGTCTACCGCAGCTTCGAGGACATTGACGAGTTCAAGACCCTCGTCGATGAAGTGCGGCAGTGAGCGCCTTTTATTGTCAAAATTGCTATTAATAATATAGCTATTTGCACTTATCTGTAAAGCGATAGAGGCATTTTTAGCCATTATTGGTGTCGCTTGCAGCTCTGCACAGCGCTCCACCCAGCGGCACAATGCCGTACCTGTGAAAACCCGCCATTTGCTGCAGCTTGTGCTGCTGTCCGCCCTGTGGGGCGCATCCTTTCTGTTCATCCGTGTGGCCAGTCCCGTGCTGGGACCCAACGTCACGGCGGCGCTGCGCATTGGCCTGGCAACGCTGACCTTGGCGGGCATCATGCGCGCCACGCGCGAACCCTGGCCCTGGCGGCACTGGCGCGAGCTGACTGGCCTGGGCATCATGACCGTGGCCCTGCCCTTCCTGCTCTATGCCTGGGCGGCGCTGCGGCTGCCTGCGGGGTACAGCTCGCTGCTCAACACCATGGTCGTTCCCTTTGGCGTACTGGCTTCAGCCTGGATGAAGGAGGACACCCTCAGCCTGCGCAAATGGCTGGGCTGCCTGTTCGGTTTTCTGGGTGTGGCATTCATCGTTCGGCTGGGGCCCGTCAACCCCACACCCGAGCTGGTGTGGGCCGCCCTGGCCTGCGTGGGCGCAGCAGCCTGCTACGGGATATGTACGCCGTGGATGAAGCGCAGCACCCAGCGCATCAGCCCGTTGGCGATTGCGGCCGGCATCCACGCCACGGCCCTGGTCATGCTGCTGCCGGGTGCCGCCTGGGACTGGCCACAGGCCCGCTTTACCGCCCCGGCGCTGGCTGCGGTGCTGGTGATGGGCGTGGTCACCTCGGGCTTGGCCTACTGGCTCAATCTGCGTGTGCTGAGCCAGATATCACCCGTTGCGGCCATGAGTTCGGCCTTCATGATTCCGCTGTTCGGTGTGACCTGGGGACACCTCTTCCTGGGCGAATCGCTGGGCCCGGGCATCTGGTGGGGCGGTGCACTGGTGCTGCTGGCCACCGCCCTCGTCACGGGCTTCAACCCGCTGCGCATTCTGGTGATCCTGCGCAAGCGCTGAATCCTGCGGCTAAGCCAGCGACGCCTTGATCGGCGGCACCGCCTGCACCACATCTCCGCACTGCGCACGGTGGCGCAGTGCGTGGTCCATCAGCACCAAGGCCAGCAGCGCCTCGGCAATGGGGGCAGCACGGATGCCCACACAAGGGTCGTGGCGGCCGCGGGTAGATACCTCGGCGCTCTGGCCATGGATGTCGATGGTTTCGCGGGGGCTGATGATGGAACTGGTGGGCTTGATGGCCATGCTCACCTCAATGTCCTGCCCCGTACTGATGCCGCCAAGCACGCCCCCCGCGTTGTTGTTGCGAAAACCCTCCGGCGTGAGCGAATCGCCGTGTGTCGTGCCTCGCTGCGCCACGCTGGCAAAACCAGCGCCAATCTCCACACCTTTCACAGCGTTGAGGCCCATCATGGCGTAAGCGATATCGGCGTCGAGCTTGTCGTACAAAGGCTCACCCAGGCCCACGGGCACGCCCGTGGCCTGCACGCGGATGCGGGCGCCACACGAGTCACCTGCCTTGCGCAGCGCGTCCATGTAGTCCTCAAAACGGGCCACGTCCTGCACAGGAGCAAAGAAGGGGTTGTTCGGCACATGGTCCCAGCTCTCAAACGGAATCTCCAGTTCACCCAGCTGCGTCATGCAGGCGCGCAATTGGGTGCCGTATTTTTCGGCCAGCCATTTGCGGGCGACCGCACCGGCTGCCACGGTAGGCGCCGTCATGCGCGCGGATGAACGCCCACCTCCGCGCGGGTCGCGCAGGCCGTATTTGTGCCAGTAGGCGTAGTCGGCATGGCCAGGACGAAAGGTCTGCAGAATGTCGCCATAGTCCTTGCTGCGCTGGTCCTGGTTGCGAATCAGCAGACCAATGGGCGTGCCAGTGGTGCGGCCCTCGTACACGCCGGAGAGAATCTCCACCGCATCGGGTTCGTTGCGCTGCGTGACATGGCGACTGGTGCCGGGTCGCCGACGGTCGAGGTCGACCTGGATGTCGGATTCAGACAGCAGCATGCCGGGTGGGCAACCGTCGATCACGCAGCCAATGGCCGGGCCGTGGGATTCACCAAAGTTGGTGACGCAAAAAAGAGTTCCGAAGGTGTTTCCGCTCATGGCGCACGATTATCCCTGAGCGCGGCAGCCCGCTGGCTCTGCAACAACGCACTATTGATTTAATAGCTACTAGCGCTTTACCATCAAGCGCTGCAGGCCAATTTCATTCAAATTTTCAAAAACTGCCTCAGCACCCTTCGGGCCAGCAGGCACCCACCGACCCCAGGTCAGGCCGCGTTTGCACCCTCTTCCGGCCAGTCACGGATGTAGGCCTTGAGCATCTTGTTCTCGAAGTTCTGGCTGTCCACCACAGCCTTGGCCACGTCGTAGAAACTGATCACACCCATGAGCATTTTTTTGTCCATCACCGGCATGTAGCGTGCGTGGCGGTCCAGCATCATGCGGCGCACCTCGTCCATGTCGGTTTCGGTGGTACAGGTCAGGGGGTGGTCATCCATGGCGGATCGCACCTGCAAGGTGCCCACGCTGCCCTTGTTCTTGACGATGGCCTGTATCACTTCGCGGAAGGTGAGCATGCCCACCAGGTCACCATGCTCCATCACAACGAGCGAACCAATGTCCTTCTCGGCCATGGCATCCACCGCAACTGCCAGTGGTTCGTCGGGGTGGACAGTGAAAAGGGTGCTGCCCTTGACGCGCAGGATGTCGCTGACTTTCATGGTGTAACTCCGAGTCGGCCCGGGGGCTCAATGCATGGGAAGGTCAAATATAGCCCACAATCCCGGGGCATTGCCCGCCGTTTGATACACCTTGGAGACATATTCATGCCCGGTTATGCCGATCCCGGCTTTGACACTCTGGCCCTGCACGCAGGTGCCACGCCCGACCCCGCAACCGGCGCACGCGCCGTACCCATTCACCTGACGACGTCCTTCGTCTTCGAGTCCAGCGACCACGCGGCGTCGCTGTTCAACATGGAACGCGGCGGCCATGTCTATTCGCGCATCAGCAACCCGACCAACGCCGTGCTGGAGCAGCGCATGGCCGCGCTCGAAGGCGGCGCCGGCGCCATCGCCGTGGCCAGCGGCCAGGCAGCGCTGCACCTGACCATCAGCACGTTGATGGGCGCGGGCTCGCACATCGTGGCGAGTACAGCGCTCTACGGCGGCTCGCAGAACCTGCTGCATTACACGCTGCGCCGCTTTGGCATCGAGACCACCTTCGTCAAACCCGGCGACATCGACGCCTGGCGCGCCGCCATCCGGCCCAACACCAAATTGTTCTTCGGCGAGACCGTGGGCAACCCCGGCCTCGAGGTGCTCGACATCCCCACCGTGAGCGCCCTCGCCCATGAACACGGTATTCCCCTGCTGGTGGACTCGACCTTCACCACGCCCTGGCTGCTCAAGCCCTTCGCGCATGGTGCTGATCTGGTGTACCACTCGGCCACCAAGTTCCTCTCCGGCCACGGTACGGTGATCGGCGGCGTGGTGGTGGACAGCGGCGCGTTCGACTGGGAAGGCTCGGGGCGCTTCCCCGAGATGACCGAGCCCTACGAGGGTTTTCACAACATGGTATTCAGCGAGGAATCGACCGTGGGCGCCTTTTTGCTGCGCGCACGCCGCGAAGGCCTGCGCGATTTTGGCGCCTGCATGAGCCCGCACACCGCCTGGCTCATCCTGCAGGGCATAGAGACCTTGCCGCTGCGCATGGAACGCCACATGCGCAACACCGAACAAGTGGTGCAATTCTTGGCCAGCCAGCCCTTCGTCGAGCGCGTGGGCCACCCGATGCTTGAATCGCACCCCAGCCACCAGTTGGCGCGCAAGCTCCTGCCACGTGGCATCTCCTCCGTCTTCAGTTTTGACCTCAAGGGCACACGCGAACAGGGCAAGAAGTTCATCGAGGCGCTCAAGCTCTTCAGCCACCTCGCCAACGTGGGCGACTGCCGCAGCCTGGTGATTCACCCGGCCAGTACCACGCACTTCCGGTTGTCCGACGAAGCCCTGGCAAGCGCGGGCATCACACAAGGCACCATTCGCCTGTCGATTGGACTGGAAGATCCGGACGACCTGATCGACGACCTCAAGCGCGCACTCAAGGCCGCAGAAAAGGCAGGAGCCTGAGCCATGGAACTGCTTGTCAACGGCCACAACACCTTCTGCTACACCGGCGGCAAACCCTTCAACCCGGCGCAGCCCACCGTGGTGCTGATCCACGGCGTGCTCAACGACCACAGCGTCTGGGCCATGCAAAGCCGCTACCTTGCCCACCACGGCTGGAACGTGCTGGCCGTGGACCTGCCCGGCCACTGCAAGAGCGCGGGCCCGGCGCCCACGTCGGTAGAGGAAGCCG
Source organism: Simplicispira sp. 125 (assembly GCF_003096555.1). Lineage (NCBI taxonomy): Bacteria > Pseudomonadati > Pseudomonadota > Betaproteobacteria > Burkholderiales > Comamonadaceae > Simplicispira > Simplicispira sp. 125. Next base: position 1,472,444 of record NZ_QEKM01000001.1, read on the forward strand.
CCAACTTCATCGCCGCGCTGCTCGACGCCGTGGGCGCACCGCGCGCTGCGCTGGTAGGCCACAGCTGGGGCTCGCTGATCGCATTGGAGGCCGCAGCGCGCCTGCAGGAGCGCGTGAGCCAGCTGGTGCTGGTGGGCACGGCCTTTCCCATGAAAGTCTCTCCGGCACTCATCGACGCGGCGCTGAACGAACCTGAAAAGGCGCTGCGCATGGTCAATGTGTTCTCCCGCAGCACCCTGTGCGCCCCGCCCACGGCGCTAGGCCCCGGCACCTGGGTGTACGGCGCCAGCATGGCGCTGGGCCGCCGCGTACTGCGCAGCAACCCTGCGGTCAACCTGTTCCATCGGGGCTTCGTGGCCTGTGACAGCTATGCCGGGGGCGAGGCTGCCATTGCCCGCATCACCTGCCCGGTGCTGTTCGCCCTGGGCACCCAAGACCAGATGACCACACCCAAAGCGGCACAAGGCCTGATTGCCGCCACACGCGCAGCCTGCAAGACCGTGCAGGTCACCCACCTGCCTGTGGGCCACCACCAGATGACCGAGGCGCCCGAAGAAACGCTGACCGCGATCCGGGATTTTCTGTCCAACGCATAAAGCAACACACCCTATGAAAATTGCCACCTGGAACGTCAATTCTCTCAGCGTGCGCCTGCCCCAGGTGCTCGAATGGCTGGCACAGAACCCTGTCGATGTGCTGTGCCTGCAGGAACTCAAGCTCACCGAGGACAAGTTCCCTTTTGCCGCGCTGCAGGCGGCCGGCTATGAGGCCGCTGCCCTGGGCCAGAAAACCTACAACGGCGTGGCCATCCTTGCGCGCGTGCCCCTGAGCGAGGTCGTGCGCAACATTCCAGGTTTTGACGACGAGCAGGCACGCGCCATCGCGGCCACGGTCGATTCCAGCGCAGGTCCGGTGCGTGTGATCAATGGCTATTTTGTCAACGGCCAGGCGCCAGGAAGCGACAAGTTCGCTTACAAGATGCGCTGGCTGGCGGCGCTGCACGACTGGATACGCTCCGAACTGGCAGTCCATCCGCGCCTGGTGGTACTGGGCGACTTCAACGTGGCCCCGGAGGACCGCGACTCCTACGACCCCGTGGGGCTGGCTGACACCATCCACCACACCCGCGAGGAGCGCGCCCACTTCCAGGCCTTGTTGGATCTGGGCCTGACGGACGCCTACAGGTTGTTCGAGCAACCTGAAAAGAGCTATTCATGGTGGGATTACCGCATGCTGGGTTTCCAAAAAAACCGGGGGCTGCGCATCGACCACATTCTGGTCAGTGAAGCGCTGCGTGCAACCGTTACAGCCTGCGTCGTGGACCGTGCACCACGCAAAAATCCGCAGCCAAGCGACCACGCTCCGGTGGTTGTCACTCTCGCTTGAGCCACCACCGCAAGGCGATTGTCCATCCGCACAAGAGCCCCCAGCGGTCAGAACAAACATCCCCCCCAAAGCTGCCAGATCTTCCCTGGCAGCTTTTTTGTTGGAGCCCCCGCAAACAGATGGCGGTGCGGCCCACGCCGGTCGCAGCAGCCATAACGCACAGCGGCCAAGGTGCGTCAGCAAACGCTTCAGCGTTGCATCGAGAAACGGTTGCGCAAGGCACGCACTTCATCGTGGTTGCGCTGCGCACCTTGGGCCTGGCGCTCCACCAACGCTCGCACATCCAAGGGCAGTGTCGCTTTCAGGGCCTTGCGGTAGCGGGCCACAGCAGCATCTTCGCCTCGCTCGCACTCCTCAAGCACCGCCTTGTCATCCTGGATGGAGAGGGCCGTCTTCACCGACACCCAGCCACGGTGCAATGCACCCGCCACGGTGCCACCCGAAGCGGGTTCGCCATCCAAGCGACGGATTTCATGTTCTAGTTCCATCGCAGCGGCGGCACATTCGCGCGAATGGCGTTGGAAGATGCCCTTGAGTTCACCCGAGTCGGCATGCTCGGCACATGCATGAAAGCCGTATTCACCATCGCGGGCTGACTCCAGCAAATCATTGAGCGTATCAACCACGTCGTCGTTGTCGATGGCGTGAACACGCGAGGCGCGTTCCCACGCAGCGCGTGTGGCGGGGCGAACGTCGGTCCACGCCAACCCTTGGTCAGCATGACGAGCACGCCAGTCATCGGCCAAACGCGGCTCAACGGTGTCGAAATCGCCTTCGTAACGACCCACCGAACTCCAACCCAACTTGTAGGCAGGACGGTATTGGTCATAGGTGCGGCCATGTACGTAGTAAGGTTCACGCTGATAGATGTCGCGCCAGTAGGCATCTTCCGCAGTGGGGTTGACTGACTCAGCTGCTGCCTTGCCGGCGAGCCCACCGACCACGGCGCCTGCCACGCCCCCCACGGCAGCACCGACAGGGCCGCCCAAAGCACCCGCAGCCGCGCCCGCTGCAGCACCACCCATGGCTGCGCCCAGGCCTGTGCCGACAGGGTGAGCGCCCGGCTCGTTGGTCAGGGGGTCACGGTTGGCATCGTTGAAATCCGACATAGAAATTCTCCGTTTGGTTGACAGTGCCCCATTCTTGAAGCGATCAACAAAACGAAGGGTCAGCCCACGGAGCGCCTGGTTGTAGGACAGGCCCCAGTCCCAACCGGGCGTGGCGCCCGGGCCGCCAATCCCTGGATCAATGGCAAAAGGAAAATTTCCAGGTTGAATTTTTGCTATTTATTTAATAGCTATTACCGCTTATGGATAGGGCGTTAAATAGTATTTTCATCATTATTTTTTGTATCCAGACCAAGTTCCTGGATCTTGCGCGTGATGGTGTTGCGCCCAATGCCCAGGCGCTGCGCCGCTTCCATGCGCCGTCCGTGGGTGGCGTCCAGTGCAGCGCAGATCAAGCGTGACTCAAAACGGTGCATGAGCTTGTCCCAGACATCGCCCTGTGCACTGGACAAAAGCACCTGCAGCTCGGCATCCAGCGCAAGCTCCCATGTGGGCGTCACCACGGTCGCTGCATGGGGATCTTTCAGATCTGGACCAGCGGTTGGACCGGGCTCGGACACCTCCGGCACGGATGCGGGGGCTGGCGTCGGAACCGCCTGCATTGACGGCGTGAAGGAAGAAGCAAGCGGAGGGCTGAAATGCAGCACTTCGGGCGGCAGGTCCTGCACCGAGATCACCTGTGCAGGCGCCATGACGGTCAACCAGTGGCAGATGTTCTCCAGCTGGCGCACATTGCCCGGGAAGGCAAACTGCCCCAGGCGCGCCAGCGCAGTATCGTCAATGCGCTTGGGCTCCACGCCCAGCTGCCGCGCACTCACCTGCAAAAAATGCCGGGTCAGCATGGGCACATCTTCAGCGCGCTCACGCAGTGCGGGCAAGCGCAGGCGAATGACGTTGAGCCGATGGAACAAGTCTTCACGGAACGCACCGTCCAGCACACGCTGCTCCAGATTCTGGTGCGTGGCGGCAATCACGCGCACATGGGACTTGACGGTGGCATGTCCGCCCACACGGTAGAACTGGCCATCCGACAACACGCGCAGCAGCCGTGTCTGCAAGTCAAACGGCATGTCACCGATTTCATCAAGGAACAGCGTTCCGCCCTCGGCTTGCTCAAACCGTCCACGCCGCTGTGTCTGCGCACCCGTGAAGGCGCCGCGCTCATGGCCAAAAAGCTCGGATTCCAGCAGATCCTTGGGGATCGCTGCTGTATTGATCGCCACGAACGGCCCCTGAGCGCAAGGCGAGTGCTTGTGCAAGGCGCGGGCCACCAGCTCTTTGCCTGAGCCAGACTCGCCCGTGATGAGCACCGTGACCAGGCTCTGGCTCAGCCGTCCAATAGCGCGAAACACATCCTGCATGGCGCTGGCCTGGCCCAACATCTCGGGCGCCACATCCTGGCTGTCCTGCGCCACATCCTCGCGCTGACTCTCCTGCACCGCGCGGCGGATAAGCTCCACCGCCTTGGGGATGTCAAACGGTTTGGGCAAATACTCAAAAGCGCCGCGTTGGAAGGCCGACACAGCGCTGTCCAGGTCGGAATAGGCGGTCATGATGATCACCGGCAGGCCCGGCTGGATGGCATGCACCTTCTCCAGCAATTGCAGGCCCGTGCCGCCCGGCATGCGGATATCACTCACCAACACCTGCGGCCCAGGCAGATCGGACCCGCCGGCACTCTGGGCCGCCAGCGCGTCGAGCACTTCGCTGGGGTGGGAGAAACTGCGCGTGGGCAGGTTTTCGCGCGCCAGCGCCTTCTCGAGCACGAAGCGGATCGAGGGGTCGTCATCTACTATCCAGATCGGCTTCATGGGTGGTCACACTTTCACTGGTTGCGTTTCTAGAAGCCTTTGAACGGTGCTCAGGGCAAGGGAAGCAGGATGCGAAAGTCGGTGCGTCCCGGCACACTCTCGCATTCAATCAGTCCATGGTGCTGCTGCACAAAAGTCTGCGCCAGCGTCAGCCCCAAGCCCGAGCCGCCGTCGCGGCCCGACACCAGCGGATAGAAAATTCTGTCCCGAATGGCGTCGGGCACACCCGGCCCGTTGTCGATGACATGCAATTCCAGTGCCAACTTATAGCGTTGACGGCCAAAAGTGACCTGCCGTGCCACGCGCGTGCGCAGCGTGATGCAGGCATCGCCCTGCGCTATCCGGTCGGTCAGCGCCTGCGCGGCGTTCTGAACGATATTGAGCACCGCCTGGATGAGCTGTGCCCGATCGCCCCGAAACTCGGGAATCGAGGTGTCGTAATCACGCTGCACCCGCAGGCCCTGCGGATACTCCACCAGAATGAGCGAACGCACGCGCTCGCAAACCTCATGGATATTGACGTCACCCACCTGGTGCGGGTGGCGGTGGGGTGCCAGCAGGCGGTCCACCAAGCTTTGCAGGCGATCCGCTTCGTGGACGATGACCTGGGTATATTCGGCCAGATCCGGGCTATCCAACTCCATCTCCAACAACTGCGCTGCCCCACGGATACCGCCCAGCGGGTTCTTGATCTCGTGCGCCAGGTTGCGGATCAGCTCTTTGTGTGCCTGGGCTTGCTCCAGCAAACGCTCTTCGCGGTCTTGGCGCACCTGTTGTTCCAGCGGCCACAGCTCCACCAGCACTTCGCCTTGAACTTCGGTGGGGGCCACATTCACATGCACAGGCACAGGTTCCTGGTGCAGGCGCTTGAGACTGGCCTCGTAGCGCAGGGCCGCAAAATCTTTACTGCGGGTGCCGGCCAATGCGGTTTGCAGCAAGGCAGGATCGGTGAAAAACTGGGAAAAATCAGTACCTTCAAGGGTGCGGCGCGACACGCCCAAATGCTGCTCCAGTGCAGCATTGGCGTAAAGCAGGGATCCATCGATCCGCAGTACCGCTACCAGTAGCGACAGCATGTCCAGCACCTGCAGCAGGCGCTGTGGCCCGTGCGGGGAGTTGGCAGCCATCACCCGTCCCGATTAAGGGGACGGCAAACGCGCCAGTTCACGCTTGATGCCCGCAATGTCGCTCTCACTGCGGGCCAGGTTGGCCTTGATCTCGGCGGTGCGCTCTGCATAGCGCTGGGTATTGCGCAGATCAAGCGCGTTGCGCTCGGGCGCCCCGTTGTTGTATTCCTTGGTGAGTTCAGCGTGGCGCGCTTCCGCCTTGCGCAATTCAGACTCCAGGATGGCACGGGCGTCAGCGTCACGCGCACGCTGGTCATTGGGGTTCACGCGGGGCGCGGAAGGCGGGGAGGCAGACTGTTTGGCCCCTGCAGCACCACTGGCCGGGACATTGCGTACGCCCTCGACAACCGTGACGTTACCTCCTTCAACCGGCTTGCAGCCCCGCTCCTTAGCCTGATTGGCATTGTTGGTGTACTCATTGCCACAGCGATAAATACGATCCTGTGCGCCCACTGGCGCCACCATCAGGGCAAGAAGGGTCAGAGCAGGTAGCGAGGAGAGAAAGGTCTTTTTCATACAGTGTGCTCGCACGCATCGTGCAGGGTTGCTTCTTAGTATCACCCAAACAGGGCCGATCTCCAATCCAATGTATGCATTGAACTGCAACGAAATGCCATGGGATGCACCGTGGCGCCCAGGGTTCCCCAGAAAAAAAGCGGCCCGGAGGCCGCCTTTAAATGTGCTGTTTCAAAAGCGCTTCACGCTTACAGCGAATAGTACATATCGTATTCGACCGGATGCACGGCCTGGCGGAAGCGCGTGACCTCGCCCATCTTGAGTTCGATGTAGGCATCAATCATTGCTTCGGAAAACACACCGCCCTTGGTCAGGAAGGCACGGTCGGTATCGAGCGCATCCAGCGCCTGGTCGAGGCTATGGCAAACGGTGGGCACCAACTTGTCTTCTTCGGGTGGCAAGTGGTAGAGGTCCTTGGTAGCGGCTTCGCCGGGGTGAATCTTGTTCTCGACACCGTCGAGGCCTGCCATCAACAGCGCAGCAAACCCCAGGTAAGGGTTCATCAGTGGATCAGGGAAACGTGCCTCGACACGGCGGCCCTTGGGGTTGGATACATACGGGATACGGATCGAAGCCGAGCGGTTTTTGGCCGAATAGGCCAGCTTCACCGGGGCTTCAAAATGCGGCACCAGGCGCTTGTAGCTGTTGGTGCCTGGATTGGTAATCGCATTGAGCGCACGGGCGTGCTTGATGATGCCGCCGATGTAGTACAGGGCGTAGTCCGACAAACCGGCGTAGCCATCGCCAGCAAACAAGTTCTTGCCGTCCTTCCAGACCGACTGGTGTACATGCATTCCCGAACCGTTGTCGCCTGCGTAGGGCTTGGGCATAAAGGTAGCGGTTTTGCCGTAGGCGTTGGCAACGTTATGGATGACGTACTTTTGCAGCATCGTCCAGTCGGCGCGCTGCACCAGAGTGCTGAAACGTGTGCCAATCTCGTTCTGACCAGCACCAGCGACTTCATGGTGGAACACTTCCACCGGAATACCCATCGACTCCAGAATCAGCGACATCTCGGCGCGCAGGTTGTGCGTGCTGTCCACAGGCGGAACCGGAAAGTAGCCGCCCTTGACCGTAGGACGGTGTCCGCGGTTACCGCCTTCGAGGTCGCGGCCCGAATTCCAAGGGGCTTCGTATTCTTCGATCTCATACATCACCTTGCCAGGTTCGTTGCTCCATCGCACGCCGTCAAAGATGAAGAATTCGGGCTCGGGCCCAAAGAACGCCGTGTCGCCCAAACCCGAGGCCTTGAGGTAGGCCTCAGCGCGCTTGGCAATGGATCGCGGGTCGCGGTCGTAGGCCTTGCCGTCGCTGGGCTCGATGACGTCGCAGCTCAAGATCAACGTCGTCTCTTCAAAGAAGGGGTCGATGTTGGCAGTATTCGGGTCGGGAATAAGCTGCATGTCCGACGCCTCGATACCCTTCCAGCCGGCAATCGACGACCCGTCAAAGGCATGTCCGGACGAGAACTTGTCTTCGTCAAAGTGCGACACCGGCACCGTGGTGTGGTGCTGCTTGCCAAGGGTGTCGGTAAAGCGGAAGTCGACGAATTTGACTTCGTTTTCTTGCACCATCTTCATTACATCTGCAACGGTCTTGGCCATCGGGTACTCCTGGGAAAAGCGTTGGTTAAAAATATTTTCTGCAATATGCAAAGCAGTTTGCATGCCAGCCATCTGCGGGTTCTGACGGACACCGGGCAAAGCGCACACCTCGCACCACCGGCCTTTGCACGCATTTTTTTGGTGCAAAACGTTACAAAACCGCCAATATTAAAGTGTCCGCACCAATTCAGGGCCGCACGCCGCACCAACATTGTGCAAACCACGAACCAGATCCGCCCAAGCCGCAGGCACCAGGGATGCGGGGCCCTTGACTCCGAGCTCGATATGGCGACCGTATTGCGGATGATCCACACTCGGGAGGCTGAACACCCGGATTGGGGGATAGCTGTCCTCGATGTGATGCATCAGCGGGGTCAACATGGCTTCAAGCCCCCCAAACACGATGATCGAATGCTCGACCTGCGGTGCACGGTTGAAACAATGGGGGTAGTCGGTGTCCAGCGCCCACTCGATCATGGGCCAGGCCATGACCGGAAAGCCGGGCACGCAATACACCCGCCCAGATCCTGCCCCGGCGCAACTGAACCCTGGTATCTTGTTGTAGGGGTTTGGAACAATCGAGGCCCCCACCGGAAAAACGCCCATGTTCAGGCGGTGCACGTTATCGGGCCGGTCAGCCTCATACAACGTCCCCTGCTCACGCGCCATTTCCTGCATGCGCTCACGGATCAACAACTCAGCCTGAGGGTGTAACTCCAACTCCACGCCCAAGGCGCGGGCTGCACATTGGCGTGTGTGGTCGTCTGGCGTGGCACCGATGCCACCCGTCGAGAACACCACATCACCCGAGGCAAAAGCCCGCTGCAAAGTGCTGGTGATGCGATCCGGATCATCGCCGACGTAGTCGGCATAAGCCAACGGCAGCCCGCGCGCACCCAGTATTTCAATCACCTTGGACAGATGCTTGTCCGCACGCTTACCCGAAAGAATCTCATCACCGACGATGATGAGGCCAAATTGCTGCGTCATTTGTCAACAGACTCCAGAAGCGGCGGACGATCATCCGGGGATGGCGCCAACGAGGAAGGCGCCTCCAGCACTTCGACGGCATCTAAGCGGGCAGGAGCCATCGGCACCTCAGCCCTCAGCCGCTCCAGGGCGGCCAGGCAGAAGTGGGCAAACCACAGGGAGGAGAAAGCGAAGACCAGCGTGTAAATCCAGATGGCCAGTGGGATCAAAACGAAAAATGCCGCAGCAAACAAAATGCCTGAAGCCCAGACGATCGCTGGCGCGGCCCCCAGATACCCACAAAGCACGCCAATACCCAGCAGAGAAATGCGGTAGCGGCGAAAAATTTCTGTGCGCTCCGCACGGCTGGCATGTTCTGCCAACGCATCGAAAGCCATCACGCGGTACGTTAGCCAACCCCAGATCAGCGGGGGAAGAATCAGCACAAGGGGCGGTATCAACCACAACGGCATGGAGGCCACCATTGCCATCAAGGCCAGAACCGTAGAACCAATAGACCAAGCCAAGCTGACAATGAAAGAGCCGCCTTTTTTCCGTTCCAGTGCATGAAATCGCCGCTGCGACACCAGAGAAACCAACGCGGGAGTCATCAGCATTGCGACCAATAACAGCGAAACGACGACCACCAACGGGGTCACCAAGGCGACCACCATCAGGGGCGCCACATAGGCTTTGGCATCACCCAGACCCAGATTGGCGAGCCACCCCCAGAAGCCTTCCATCAGGCCCCAAGAATCCAGCCAGCTGTGTGCCATCGCAACAGCCGCATCCCAATACCAGTGGCTCAGCCCCAATGCCAAAGCACCCATCAGCAGCAGAGGCAGCAGCGACAAAGCAATCACACGGGGATGCATGCAATACACCACGGCGCGCCAAAAAGAATCAAACAGGAAGGCCATGGCGGCAAGCATACCTGTTGTCAGAGACACCGTGGGAAGCCATTCCCCAGACACACCACATACAAAAAAGCCCCGTCCCAATGGGGGTACGGGGCCTTTGGCAAGCCCCAAAGGGCTTGCACAACACTACATGCGCTTACTTGGCAGCGGAAGCGGCATCGGTGGCGGCCTGGACGGCGGCGCCAGCAGCAGCGGCTGCGTCGGTTGCAGCAGAAGCAGCGCCGGTTGCAGCAGCAGCGGCGTCAGTTGCAGCGGCAGCTGCGTCGGTTGCAGCAGCTGCCGCTTCCGATGCGGGTGCAGCAGGTGCAGCAGCAGGCTCAACAGCCACGGGAGCGGGTGCAGGAGCCGGCTCTTCCTTCTTGCCGCAAGCGGCCAAAGCAGCGGCAGCAATCAGGGTGGCGATGATGAGGGATTTGTTCATTTCAGTTTTTCCTTGAGGACGATCAAAAAAACAAAAAATGCCACAACTTCCAGCCTCTTGCAGCCCGGTTCGCTCTGGCAGAGATTGCTCCGGTGGAGCACATTTACAACTCAGTCCAAGATTATATTAGGTATTCGTCAATACTGGATAATACCGAGCAGCGCAAGAAATGCCCCTGTGTTGCGAACAACTGACAAAAATCTGACTTTTACTGGCGGAATTCTGACGTCACCATTAAAGCCCCAGCGTTGTTGAAGCAAAACCGGGGGAACTTTTACTCCGCACCCACTCGACAAGAACTTCATGCAAGAACACGCGGCGCGCCGGCTCAGTGTCTGTCACGCCTACACAACGGTCGGGATCGAGCCGGTGCAACACCCAGCCGGGTGACCAGATCGCACTGGGAATGTCCAGCGCGTCTGCCATAGGACTGACGCGGCAAGTCAGGATATGGTCCCAAGTACCCCGCCAGCGCACGAGGCGCGCATGGCGACGGATCATTTCATCGTAGCTGCGCGCCAGCAAGGTCATGCGGCGACCGCTGCGGGCCCACTCCTCCAGCGATTCGATGACGGCCCGCTCACCCAGCGGCCAGTCGTGAAAATTGGCATCACTCAGGATCATTTCACGCCAACCCTCCCGGGCTGCCGTAGCCAAGGCATCGCGCACCAGTTGCTGGAATGCTTCACGACCATTGAAGCGCCCTACAGGCAATTCGGGGGGAGCCGGGACGGTCGCGTCGGGCATATCTGCGGTCATCTTGATCTCCTTGGTCTACAACCACAGCCCGGCAAAACCTTTGCCTCGCCACCGGCCGACGGTCAAACTGCGACAATTCTCCTATGGAAATCACAGAACAATGTGTGGTCGCACTGACCTGGACGCTCAAAGACACCTTGGGCGATGAACTCGATATCCTCGACGAGCCCGTCGAGTTCTTCGTAGGTGGCAGCGATTTGCTGGCCCGTATCGAAGAAGCATTGCAAGGCCACAGCGTGGGGGCCAAGCTGTCACTGCACCTTGAGCCCGAAGATGCTTTTGGCGATTTCCAGGAGCAACTCCTCTTTCTGGAACCCAGAGCCATTTTCCCGGCAGAGCTGGAAGAAGGTATGACTTTTGACGGCACCGCCCTGCCCGAAGGCTGCAGCGCTGAGGCGCCGCGCGATGCTCTCTACACCGTGACGGAGATCTATCCCGAGCACGTCGTTCTGGACGGCAACCATCCACTGGCTGGTATTGCACTGCGGCTGCACCTGACGGTGTGCGGTGTGCGCGAAGCCACCGAAGAAGAGGCGAACCGTGGTACGGCGGGCACCGGGTTCTTCCGCGTTCAACCCCAACCGCCTGGCAACACGCTGCTGCACTGAGGAGTGCGAGCCTTGCAAAACAAGGCCCGCACTGGGCAACCCGGTGGCGAGCAACTTTATTTAGTAGCGCGAAATCTGCCCGTTGGTGGTGCGGACCCTGTCGCCCACGCGCAAATCACCCACCGAACTGACGTCATAGGCACGATAACCGCCTTGGTCGAGCTGGATGGAAATCCGATAGACCGTGCTGCCATAACCGGGGTTATTGCGCTCCTCGATGGCATTGCCTGCCAGGGCACCGCCCACCACGCCCACGGCCGTGGCTGCGGTACGGCCGCTGCCCTTACCCACCTGGTGACCCAGCACACCACCGACCACAGCGCCCAGCACGGCACCTGCCCCTGTTGAAGCACCCCGCTGCTGGCCTTGCAGCATCTCTATGTTGGCTACACGCCCATACTCCGTCCCAGCGGGTGCCTGGGCCGGATAGCCCCCACTTTGACCTTGGTAAGAGCCTGCAGGGTACTGCGCAGGTGCCTGGCGATAAGGCGCACAAGCGGCCAGCGCACCGGCCAAAAGGGTGGTGCCTGCAAGCAGGGCCATTCGGGAAAAATTCAATTGACGCACATTGCTCTCCTCAAATCATCAAATCAAAACCGTTCGGGTTGGCTGCCATTGAACCATGCGACGCCATACTCGTAGCGCCGGGCAACGGCTGGACGCCAGGCCAGACAAGGCCCCGCTCCGGTGTAAGCCAGCGCCTACAAAAGCAGCATGCGACTGCGCCGCCCATCAAGCGGTGCCTGAAGAACCATACCCCCGTTCACCCCGCTCGGTAGGGGCGAAGTCCTGCACCACATTGAACTGCGCCTGCACCACGGGAACGATCACCAGCTGTGCCAGCCGGTCCAGGGGCTCCAGCGTGTAGCGTGCCTGGCTGCGGTTCCAAGCGCTCACCATGAGCTGACCCTGGTAGTCGCTGTCAATCAGGCCGACCAGGTTCCCGAGGACGATGCCGTGCTTGTGACCCAGCCCCGAGCGTGGCAGGATGAGCGCCGCATAGCCCGGATCACGCAAGTGAATGGCAATGCCGGTGGGCACCAGCTGCCATGCATTGGGCTCCAGCACCAGGGGCTCGTCCAGGCAAGCCCTCAGATCCAGTCCCGCACTGCCTGGGGTCGCATAGGCGGGGAGCTGATCCGCCATGCGCGGGTCGAGAATTCGGACATCGATCTTCACTTCTTGCTTTCCTTGCTTTCTGTAGTGCGTTGTTTGGCCAGTTGCGCCAACCGCTCTTGCAGTTGGGCCATGGAAGGCTTGCCTGGCCCCTGAATCTCCGATGTCAGCTTCGCGAAGGCCCGGCTGGACAAGCTGCCCAACACCCACCAGAGCACGCCCGCAACTGCAACCCCCATCAAAGTGCCCTTGCCCCACACCAGAAAGGCCGCGCCCTGCACCACAGCGAACAGCAGTAACAGTGCGCGCACCAGCTTCAACACCCCCTGAAAAGGCGCCAGCACCTGGATCAGATCGGGCGGTAGCCCGGCACCGCTCGCAACAGTGGACGCACCGTCCTTGGGCTCGATCGGCACAGGTTCAGACGGACGCTGCACCGAAGGAGGACGGCTCAGGCGCTCCACATAGTTTGCAAAATCGCCATCGGGTGGCGTATCCCATTCGGGTTTGCTGGGGCCTGGCATGGAACAATCTCCGGGGAGCAGTCAGGCCTGCGCCGATGGCAGCCGACGCGCAATCTCAGTGACCAACTGCTGTGCAAGTGCGCGCTTGGAGGCACGCGCCAGCTCGCGATGCCCCTGGGCGTCTACCAGCAACAAGGCGTTATCGTCTTGTCCGAAAGTGGCTGGACCGATATTGCCCACCAACAGGGGAACACCTTTGCGCGCGCGCTTGGCCTCGGCATGCCGCAACAGGTCGTGGCTCTCGGCCGCAAAGCCCACGCAGAACAAATCTCCCACCAGCGCATGCGGTGACTGCGCTACCGCAGCAAGAATGTCCGGGTTCTCCACGAAGCCCAGCACTGGCGTCTGGCCCGAGCCGTCTTTCTTGATTTTTTGCTCTGACGCTGTCGCCGGGCGCCAATCGGCCACCGCTGCAGTCGCTATGAAAACAGTAGCTTGCTGCGCTCGGGGTACAACGGCCGCAAGCATTTCCTGCGCAGACTGCACATTGATGCGCTGCACGCCACGCGGTGTGGCCAGGTGCACGGGGCCTGCCACCAGGGTGACCTCTGCACCCGCCTCGCGGGCGGCACGGGCAATGGCAAAGCCCATCTTGCCGCTGGAGTGGTTGGTGATACCGCGCACAGGGTCGATGGCCTCGAACGTGGGGCCGGCCGTGACCAGCACCTTCTCGCCTGTCAGCACCTTGGGCGTGAAAAAGGCAATCAGCTCTTCCAGCAGTTCGGCAGGCTCCAGCATACGGCCGTCGCCGGTTTCGCCGCAGGCCTGGTCGCCGGTGCCCACGGCCAGCACCGTAGCGCCGTCCTGCACGACCTGCTCCAGATTGCGCTGCGTGGCGGGGTGCGCCCACATCTCACGGTTCATGGCGGGCGCCAGCAGCAGCGGAACACGCTCCTGGGGACGTGCCAGGCACAGCAGACTGAGCAATTCATCGGCCCGCCCCTGGGCCAGTCGGGCGAAAAAATCTGCGCTACAGGGCGCGATCAAAATGGCGTCGGCCTCGCGGCTGAGGTTGATGTGCGGCATGTTGTTGGCCGCACGTGCATCCCATTGCGAGCCATACACGGGCCGACCCGACAGCGCCTGCATGGTCACCGGCGTGATGAACTGTGCAGCCGCCTCGGTCATAACGACCTGCACGGTGGCGCCCTCGCGAATGAGTGCACGGCACAGCTCGGCCGATTTGTAACAGGCTACGCCTCCACTGAGGCCCAGGACGATGTGTTTGCCAGCAAGCTCGTTCATAGGGTGCAATTTAGCAGACGGTGCCACTACGCGGGCCGCGGGCGCTGCAGCGTCATGGGGGCGGCCTCTATAATCAGAATTTCCCACCACCTTAAAAAGACATGACCAAATTTGTCTTCGTCACCGGCGGTGTGGTGTCTTCCCTGGGCAAGGGAATCGCCTCAGCCTCCCTTGCCGCGATTCTCGAATCGCGCGGTCTCAAAGTCACCCTCATCAAGCTCGACCCGTACATCAACGTGGACCCGGGCACCATGTCCCCGTTCCAGCACGGTGAAGTGTTCGTCACGGACGACGGCGCTGAAACCGACCTCGACCTGGGTCACTACGAGCGTTTCATCGAAACGCGCATGAAGAAGACCAACAACTTCACCACCGGCCGCATCTACCAGTCGGTGCTGGAGAAAGAACGCCGGGGTGACTACCTCGGCAAGACGGTGCAGGTGATCCCGCACGTCACCAACGAGATCCAGGAATACATCAAGCGCGGTGCTGGCGTGGGAACCGACGATGCGGTCGATGTCGCCATCGTCGAGATCGGCGGCACCGTGGGCGACATCGAGTCGCTCCCCTTCCTCGAAGCCGTGCGCCAGCTCAGCCTGAAGCTCGGCCCGAACAACGCCGCCTTCGTCCACCTGACCTACGTGCCCTTCATCGCCGCTGCGGGCGAGCTCAAGACCAAACCCACGCAGCACACGGTGCAAAAGTTGCGTGAAATCGGCATCCAGCCCGACGCGCTGCTGTGCCGCGCCGACCGCCGCATTCCTGACGAAGAGCGCGAAAAAATCTCGCTGTTCACCAACGTGCCCGAGTGGGGCGTGATCAGCATGTGGGACGTGGACACCATCTACAAGGTGCCGCGCATGCTGCACGAGCAGGGCCTGGATGGTCTGATCTGTGACAAGCTGCGCCTGAACACCCCCCCCACCAGCCTCAAGCGCTGGGACGACCTGGTCTATGAAACCGAACACCCCCAAGGCGAAGTGCGCATCGCCATGGTGGGCAAGTACGTGGAGCTGTCCGACAGTTACAAGTCCGTCAACGAGGCGCTGCGCCACGCCGGCATGCGCAACCATGTGCGTGTGCGCATCGACCACCTCGACTCCGAATCCATCGAGGGCCAGGAAGCCGACAAGCTGGCCCCGTACGACGCCATCCTCGTGCCCGGCGGCTTTGGCTCGCGCGGTGTGGAAGGCAAGATCTGCACGGCCAAGTTCGCCCGGGTGCACAAGGTGCCCTACCTGGGCATTTGCCTGGGGATGCAGGTGGCCACCATCGAGTACGCCCGCCATGTGGCTGGCCTGCCCGGCGCCAACTCCACGGAATTCGATCCGTCCTGCAAGCACCCGGTGATTGCGCTGATCACCGAGTGGAAGGATGCCGACGGCACCATCAAGACGCGCGACGCCAACTCTGACCTGGGCGGCACCATGCGCCTGGGTGCGCAAAGCTCGGACGTGGCCCCCGGAACGCTGGCCCACAGCATCTACGGCGACGTCGTCACCGAGCGCCACCGCCACCGCTACGAGGCCAACGTCAACTACCTCGACCAGCTGCGCAAGGCGGGCCTGGTGATCTCGGCGCTGACGCAGCGCGAGCACCTGACCGAGATCGTCGAGCTGCCCACGAGCGTGCACCCCTGGTACATCGGCGTGCAGTTTCACCCCGAGTTCAAGTCCACGCCCTGGAACGGCCACCCGCTGTTCAACGCCTTCATCAAGGCGGCCGTGGAACACCAGAAGGCCGCCAAGGCCGCAGCGTAAGCAAAGGAAACACCGCCATGAAACTCTGCGGCTTCGACATCGGTCTGGAACACCGCCTCTTCCTCATTGCCGGCCCTTGCGTGATCGAGTCCGAGCAGTTGCAAATGGACGTGGCGGGCCAGCTCAAGGAAATCACTTCCAGCCTGGGCATCCCGTTCATTTTCAAAAGCAGCTTCGACAAAGCCAACCGCTCATCGGGCAGCACCTTTCGGGGCCCAGGCCGAGAGAAAGGCCTGGAGATCCTGGCCAAGATCCGGCGCGAACTGCAGTTGCCCGTGCTCACCGATGTGCACACCGAAGAAGACATCGTCGAGGCGGCCAAGGTAGTGGACGTGCTGCAGACGCCCGCCTTCCTGTGCCGCCAGACGGATTTCATCCGCGCGGTGGCCCAGTCGGGCAAGCCGGTGAACATCAAGAAAGGCCAATTTCTCGCACCACACGACATGAAGAACGTCATCGACAAGGCCCGGGCTGCCGCCAAGGAAGCAGGGCTCCCCGAGGACAACTTCATGGCCTGCGAGCGCGGCGCCAGCTTTGGCTACAACAACCTGGTGAGCGACATGCGCAGTCTGGCCATCATGCGCGAGACGGGTGCTCCCGTCGTGTTCGACGCCACGCACAGCGTGCAACTGCCTGGCGGCCAGGGCACCAGCAGCGGCGGCCAGCGCGAGATGGTGCCGGTGCTGGCCCGCGCGGCCGTGGCCGTGGGCGTGGCAGGCTTGTTCATGGAAACGCATCCCGACCCGGCCAACGCCATGAGCGACGGCCCGAATGCCGTTCCCCTGAAACACATGCGTGCGCTGCTGGAAACGCTGCTCGCGCTCGATGCCGTGACCAAAAAGAACGGCTTTCTCGAAAACAACTTTGGAGCTTGAACATGCCCAGTGGATACGTCATCGCCAATGTCCGCGTCACCAATCCCGCGCAGTACGAGGAATACAAAAAGTGGTCCACCGCGGCGTTTACTTCGCACAACGCGGAAATCTGCGTGCGCGGCGGCCAGGTGGAAGTCATGGAAGGCGATTGGACGCCCGATCGCGTAGTGATCGCCAAATTCGAAAGCTTTGAAGCAGCCAAAGCCTTCTACCATTCACCCGAGTACGGCAAGGCCCGCGCAGCGCGCGAGGGCGCGGCCATCATGCGGCTGGTGTGCGTGGAAGGCCTCTGAAAACCGCTCCATTATTCATAGCTTCCAGCGCTTGCTGAATGAGCGTTTGAGGCGCATTTGATTTAAAACTTCTGCATAAGGAAAACCATGAGTGCCATTGTTGACATCGTAGGCCGCGAGATCCTCGACAGCCGAGGCAACCCCACCGTCGAATGCGACGTGCTGCTCGAGTCGGGCGTGATGGGCCGCGCAGCTGTGCCGTCCGGCGCATCGACCGGCTCGCGCGAAGCCATTGAGCTGCGCGACGGTGACAAGAGCCGCTACCTGGGCAAGGGCGTACTCAAGGCGGTGGAGCACATCAACACCGAGATCAGCGAAGCGGTGTTGGGGCTGGATGCGTCCGAGCAGGCCTTCCTCGACAAGACCCTGATCGACCTGGACGGCACGGACAACAAGAGCCGCCTGGGCGCCAACGCGATGCTGGCTGTTTCCATGGCCGTGGCGCGTGCCGCAGCGGAGGAATCGGGCCTGCCGCTGTACCGCTACCTGGGTGGCATGGGCGGCATGCAGTTGCCCGTACCGATGATGAACGTGATCAACGGCGGCGCACATGCCAACAACACGCTCGACATCCAGGAGTTCATGATCATCCCCGTGGGCGCACCAAGCTTTCGCGAAGCCGTGCGCTGGGGCGCCGAAGTGTTCCATGCGCTGAAAAAGATCATCAACGACAAGGGCATGAGCACCGCCGTGGGCGACGAAGGCGGCTTTGCCCCCAGCGTGGCCAACCACGAAGCAGCCATCGAACTGATCCTGCAAGCCATCGACGCCGCCGGCTACACCGCCGGCGAACAGATCGCCCTGGGCCTCGATTGCGCCGCCAGCGAGTTCTATCGTGACGGCCAATACCACCTGGCCGGCGAAGGCCTGGCCCTGAGCGCTCAGGCCTGGACCGACATGCTCGCCACCTGGTGCGACAAATACCCCATCATCAGCATCGAAGACGGGATGCACGAGGGCGACTGGGACGGCTGGAAGATTCTGACCGACCGCCTGGGCAAAAACGTGCAGCTGGTGGGCGATGACCTGTTCGTCACCAACACCAAGATCCTGCAGGAAGGCATCGAGAAAAACATTGCCAATTCGATCCTCATCAAGATCAACCAGATCGGCACGCTGACCGAGACATTCGCCGCCATCGAGATGGCCAAGCGCGCCGGCTACACCGCCGTCATCAGCCACCGCTCGGGCGAGACCGAGGACAGCACGATTGCCGACATCGCCGTCGGCACCAACGCGGGCCAGATCAAGACCGGATCCTTGAGCCGCTCGGACCGCATGGCCAAGTACAACCAGCTGCTGCGCATCGAG
The DNA here is from genome assembly GCF_003096555.1 of Simplicispira sp. 125. Lineage (NCBI taxonomy): Bacteria > Pseudomonadati > Pseudomonadota > Betaproteobacteria > Burkholderiales > Comamonadaceae > Simplicispira > Simplicispira sp. 125. The sequence continues at coordinate 1,490,756 of NZ_QEKM01000001.1, forward strand.
GAAGACCTGGGCGACATCGCCCACTACCCTGGCCGACGCGCCTTCTACAATCTGCGCTGACCAGGCAGGCAGCCGTGCGCTCCCGTCTCCTGCTGGCCGTGCTGCTGGCCCTTCTGGCAGCCCTGCAGGCCCAGCTTTGGCTGGGCCGCGGCAGCATTCCGCGCGTTGCGGCCATGCAAAGCCAGTTGGATGAGCAAAAGGCGGCGAACGCACGGGCAGGAGAAGCCAATGAACGCTTGGCTTCCGAAGTGCATGACCTGAAGGAAGGCCTCGACATGGTCGAGGAAAAGGCCCGCAGCGAGCTGGGCATGGTCAAACAGGGCGAGATCTACGTCCAGTACACCCCGGCAAGATAGAGAACAACCCCCTGTGGCGCTGCGCGCGCCTTCCCCCTCTCGGCTCCGCCGGGAAGGGGGATGCCACCAGCGCCCGAACAGCAGAGTATTGGCGGCCCTTGCGCGGTGGCCGCTGGCCTGGGACCGCGCCCATTTCAAGCAACTGGCTTGGTTTCAGTGCAGCGTGGGCGAAGCCGGTGAGTCCTGGGCCTGTGCCACGGGTGCCGCCGCAAACAGCCCTGCGGCATCCACGGCGTCGAAGTGGTACTGCTGACCACAGAATTCGCACCCTACCTCGATGTTTTCCCGCTCAGCCAGGATGCTCTCGACCTCGGCCGCACCCAGGCTTTGCAGCATGCGGCCCACGCGCTCGCGCGAGCAAGTGCAGGCAAAGCGCGGGCCGTCCTGGCCCTGCTGCGGCTCGAAACGCAGGAGCTTCTCTTCCCAGAACAGGCGGCGCAGGATGGTGTCCACATCGAGCGTCAGCAGCTCCTCGCGCGTCAGGCTGGAGGCCAGGTGCGCGATGCGGTTGTAGTCTTCGTTGCGGCCGATCTGGTCTTCGTTCTCGCTGTGGCTCAGCTGCCCCCCCAGGTTGCCGGTGCCCTTGAGGGGCATGCGCTGGATCAGCAGGCCCGCCGCCACCTTGTCGTCGGCCGCCAGCACCAGCACGGTGTCGAGTTGCTCGGACTGCAGCATGTAGTGCTGCAACACATCGGACAGGCGTTCGAGCTTTTCATGCTGGTCGCCATGCAGCGGCACCACGCCCTGGTAGGGCTGCTGGCCGGGCAGACGGTCTTTCGGGTCGAGCGTGATGGCGCAGCGCCCGCCGCCGCCCACGTTGACCATCTGGCTCAGGCGCGCACCGTCCTGCACTTCGCCAACGATCGTGGCCGTGGCACGCAAGGACAGATCCGACTGCACCTCGGCCACCGCCAGCTTGACGGGGCCGTCGCCAAACACCTGCAGCACCAGCGCGCCGTTGAATTTGATGTTCGACTGCATGAGCACGGCCGCGGCCGCCATCTCGCCCAGCAGTTCGCGCACCGGCGCCGGATAAGGGCCGGTGGCAGTGTTGCCGGCGCGGCGCGCCAGGATGTCGGTCCAGGCGTCGGTCAGGCGCACCAGCATGCCGCGCACGGGCAGGCCATCGAAGAGAAACTTGTGAAGTTCAGACACGCAGGGGTTCCAAAAAAAATCAGATGAGCTTGCGCAGGCCGTTCTTGAAGCGGCGGGCGTTCTCGATGTAATGCAGCGCACTCATGCGCAGGCCATCCATTTGCTCCGGCGTGAGCTGGCGCACCACCTTGGCGGGGCTCCCGATGATCATGGAACCATCGGGGAACTCTTTCCCCTCGGTGACCAGCGCGCCCGCGCCCACCAGGCAGTTCTTGCCGATCTTGGCGCCATTGAGCACCACTGCGCCAATGCCGATGAGCGTCTCGTCGCCGATGGTGCAGCCGTGCAGCATCACCTGGTGCCCCACCGTCACGCGCTCACCCACCACCAGGGGTTTGCCAAAATCGGCATGCAACACGCTGGCATCCTGGATATTGGAGCCCGCGCCGATGGTGATGCTCTCGGTATCACCCCGCACCACTGTGCCGAACCAGATGCTGGCGTCCTCGCCCAGCACCACCCGGCCCATCACCTGGGCGCTGTCGGCCACCCAGCTTGAATCGGACACCTGCGGCGCAACGCCGTCGAGTTCATAAATTGCCATGCAGATAGTTTCCCGAAAAAAAGATGCTGCCTTTGGTTACACAAAGCCGCAGGCTTGCGGCACAGGGCAGCACCTAGAATTGTAAGGATGGAGCTCCGCCACCGTGCATTGCAGGTCTTGTGTCTTACTGATATTGAGCAAAAAGTGCAGCAAACGCTTGCCATGCAAGCGCAAGCAGCTCTTCTTTCAATAGCAGATAACGCGCCTGCGCCACCCACCGAGACACAGGCCTTGCCCGGCCACCCCGAGCGGCCCGAGCTGCGCAGCTACACCGAAATGGCCCGCCGCTCCCCCGCCACACCGCAAGGGCGTGCCGTGTTGCTGCACGCCATCGCGCACATCGAGTTCAATGCCATCAACCTCGCACTGGACGCCATCTGGCGTTTCGATGGCATGCCGCGCCCGTTTTACCTTGACTGGCTTCGCGTGGCAGCCGAAGAAGCGCAACACTTCAGCCTGCTGCGCGCACATTTGCAAAAACAAGGATATGACTACGGCGACTTCCCGGCCCACCAGGGGCTGTGGACGCTGTGCGAGAAAACCGCCCACGACGCCACAGCCCGGATGGCCTTGGTGCCCCGTACCATGGAGGCCCGGGGGCTGGACGCTACCCCCCTCATCCAGCGCAAGCTGCGGCAAGTGGGCACGCCCGATGCCTTGGCGGCGGCCGACATTTTGGATGTGATCCTGCGCGAGGAAGTGGGCCATGTCGCCATCGGTGACCACTGGTACCGCTGGCTGTGCAAACGCCAGGGCGTGGAACCCGAAGCGCACTATGCGACCCTGATCGAACATTACCAGGCCCCCCGCCCCAAGCCGCCCCTCAACCGCGCCGCACGCCGCTTGGCGGGCTTCAGCGAAACCGAGTTGCAATGGCTGGAAAGCGCATAAGACAGCCTGGCCAAGGCAAAGCTTCCTACAATGATCGCCCTAGCCCCTTAGACCACCTCCCTGACACCCATGCCCTCCGACATGCCGAGCCACTCCAGCTCTGGAAGCTCTGCCCCCTCCTTCCAAGACGACCCACAGCCATCCGTGGCACTCATTGCCCGCCAAGCTATCGTGAACGCTCAGCAGGCCGTGATTGGTTACGAGCTTTTCAACCGTTCCCGTACAGGCCCCACGCACACTGCAGCCACGGATGTGGCGCTGGTTTTTACCGCCCTCTCCCATGCCGGTACCGAAGAGCTGGTGGGCAAGAAGCTGATTTTTGTCAACTGCACGCATGAGAGTTTGACCGGCGGCCACCTGGAGTTGGTGGACCCCGAAAAAGTGGTGCTGGAAATTCCCCCGCTGGGCCATGTGGCCACAGAGGAGGTCACGACAAGGCTGCCCATCCTCATGGCACTGCGTGAGCGCGGTTTCCATCTGGCGTTCAACCACACGGTGTTGCAGTCGGCTTATGCCTCCTGGTTGCCCCTGGCCGACTACATTAAATTCGATCTTTCCGCACTGGCCCCCGACCAATTGGCCGTGCTGATCAGCTACGCCAACCGCCACTCCGAAGCCGACCTGATCGCCGAAAAGGTAGAGACGGCCCAGCAGTACGACATGGCGTCGAGCAAGGGCATACAAATGTTCCAGGGCTATTGGTTTGCACGCCCTTCAGTCGTGCAAGCCAAGCTGGTATCACCCTCGCAGGCCAGCATTCTTGAACTCATCAACCTGGTGCGCAAGCAGGCCAGCACCGACGCGATCGAAGATGTGCTCAAAAAGGATGCGGGCTTGGCCTTCAACTTGATGCGCCTCATCAACTCGTCGGGGTTTGGCCTCACACGCGAGATCACGTCTTTCCGCCAGGCAGTCATGCTCATGGGCCTGAAAAAGCTGTTCCGCTGGGCGGCGCTGTTGCTCACCGTCTCGCGCACGGGTGGCCCGCCCTCATCCGTCGGGCAGACCGCCGTGGTGCGGGGGCGGCTCATGGAACTGTTGGCACTGGAAACCCAGTCCCGCGAAGAAGCCGACGAAGCGTTTGTGGTGGGCATCTTCTCGCTGCTGGACGCCATGCTGGGCATGCCCATGCCCGCAGCCCTGGACCTGCTGAGCGTGCCCGAGGCCGTCAGCGCGGCGCTGTTGCGCCGTGAAGGCCATCTGGGCGATCTGCTGACCCTGGTCAATGCCTGCGAGTCCAGCGATGACGACGCTTTCAACCGGGCGGCCAGCAACGTACATTTGACCAGCCAACAAATCAACGGCGCACACCTTCAGGCACTGGCCTGGGCCGATCACATCGACGGGTAACGGCCCTAAAATAGCCTCTCAACACCATACCAACCTCATGTCCAGCACGCCCGAGCAAGCCCTCTCCCCCACCCTTGAGCACGAAAGCGGCGCCGCCTTGATCGCCCGCCAGGCCATCGTGGACGCAGAGCGCTCCGTGTTCGGCTATGAGTTGTATGACCGCTCCACCGCGCTGGCCACCCACACCGCCGCCAGCGATGCCGCCCTGCTGTTCAACGCACTCTCGCATGGCGACACCGAAGCCTTGGTGGGCAAGAAAATCATTTTCATCAACTGCACGCACGAAAGCCTGGCGTCCGGCCACCTGGAGTTGATCCACCCCGACAAGGTGGTGCTGGAGGTGCCCACGCTGCCCGAAGGCGCCAGCCCCGAAGAAATCGAACACGCGGTAGAGCTTTTGACGTCACTGACCAAGCGGGGCTTTCGCTTGGCCTTCAGCCAAAACGTACTGCGCCGCGCCTATGTCCAATGGCTGCCCTTGGCCGCATTCATCAAGCTCGACATGATGGCCTTCAAGCCTGAAATGGCAGCGCCGCTGGTGAAATTTGCACGCACCAATACCAAGGCAGATCTGGTGGCCGAAAAGGTGGAAACGGCCGAACAGTTCCAGCTCATGGCAGACCTGGGCGTCAAGCTTTTCCAAGGATTCTGGTTTGCCAAACCTTCCTTGGTCAAGACCAAAACCATCCGTCCGTCTCAGGCCATCATCATCCAATTGATCAACCTGGTGCGCAAACAGGCCACTTCGGCCGAAATCGAGGACCTTCTCAAGAAGGACCCCACTCTCTCGTTCAACCTGCTGCGCTTCATCAATTCCTCGGGGTTTGGTCTGTCCTGCGAGATCACGTCGTTCCGCCATGCGGTGATGATCCTGGGCCTGAAAAAGCTGTTCCGCTGGGCCGCCCTGCTGCTCACCACTTCCCGCGCCAGCGGAACCGCCCCCGCCATCGGAACCACGGCTGTGGTGCGCGGGCGCCTGATGGAATTGCTGGCGCAAGAGATGCTGCCGGCTGAAGAGTGCGACAACGCTTTTGTCGTGGGGGTGTTCTCGCTGCTCGATGCCATGCTCGGCATTCCTCTGGAGGAAGCCCTTGAATCAGTCGCCCTGCCAGAGCCGGTGCTCGATGCTCTGCTGCACAACAAGGGGATTTTTGCTCCCTTCCTGGCCCTGACGAAGGCCTGCGAAAGTGGCGACGAAGCGGCTTTCGCCCACAACACCGAGTTACTGCACCTCTCGAACCACCAGGTGAACATGGCCCACTTGCAGGCCCTGGCCTGGGCCGATAGCCTCGGCGCAGAATAACGCGCAACAAGCCCCCATATTCCATTTCCAAATCATTCGCGTCTAGGCGCGAAGCCGCAGACAGTGCTGCAGCGCGGCAAGGCGAAGCAACAACGACACGGATGATTTAGAAATGGAATTACCCTCGGGGATGGTGCTGTGCATGGATCTGGCGCAGCCTTTCGCGGGCCACATGGGTATAGATGGTGGTGGTGGAAATGTCGGCATGCCCGAGCAGCAGTTGCACCACACGCAGGTCGGCCCCATGGTTGAGCAAATGCGTGGCAAAGGCGTGGCGCAAGGTATGCGGTGACAGCGGCGAAGTAATACCGGCCACCAGCGCATACTTTTTCACGATCATCCAGAACATCACGCGCGTCATGCCACTGCCGCGCGCCGTCACAAACAGGTCATCGGTTTGTTGCCCGCCCAGGATAGCGGTGCGCGCGTCGCGCAGATAGGTTTCAAGCCACTGCTGCGCCACCTCGCCAAACGGCACCAGGCGCTCCTTGCCACCCTTGCCCATGACACGCAGAACGCCTTCGTTCATGCCCACGTTCCAAGTCTTGAGCATGACCAGTTCGGACACGCGCAAGCCGCTGGCGTACATCAATTCCAGCATGGCGCGGTCGCGCAGTCCCAGCGGGGTGGCAAGGTCGGGCGCACCCAGCAAGGCCTCCACCTGGGCTTGCGTCAAGGTTTTTGGCACCCGCAGGGGCTGGCGTGCAGACTGCATGCGCACGGTGGGATCGGTGGGGATCTGACGCTCCCGCAAAGCCCAGCGAAAGAAACGCTTGAAAACCGTCAGACGCCGATTAGCCGTAGTGGCGCGGGTCTGGCTGTGCCGGTGGGAAAAGTAGGCATTCAGGTCGGCTTCATTGGCCTGCAACACATCCTTGCCGTGGCTGCCCAACCACGCACCCAGCAAGGTGAGATCGCGCCGATAGGCGTCCAGCGTGTTGCGCGACAGCCCCTCCTCCAGCCACAACGCATCGACAAAGGCCTGGACAATGGCACGGCTGGCCACTGGGTGCGGCCCGTGTTCTGGAGCGTCAGGTACGGCAGGAGAAGGCATCACATCGGAAAAAAGCATAGAAAACCGCTCATGCATACAGCGCAATTCCGGGTAAACCCTTCTGCGGCAAGCAGCGTCCGCAGGCGCGGTCGCACGGTAACTTGCGTTATTCTGCCCGTTTGGCTTTCACCCTCGAACAGGAGACCTATCCATGCGTTTGATTCACAAAATCGGTTTGGGCTTAAGCCTGACAACGGCCCTCGTTGCCGGTGTTGTTCATGCCCAGCAACAACAGTTCGTCAACATCCTGACGGGTGGCCAAAGCGGCGTGTACTACCCACTGGGCGTGGCCCTGTCGCAAATCTATGCCAAGGCCATCCCGAATGTGCGTGCGACGGCCCAGGTGACCAAGGCTTCAGCGGAGAACCTCAACCTGTTGCAAGCTGGGCGCGGCGAGTTGGCCCTGGCCCTGGCCGATTCGGTTTCTGACGCCTGGAAGGGCGAAGCCGAGGCCGGGTTTCCCAAAAAGCTCGACAAACTGCGCGGCCTCTCGGGCACCTACAGCAATTACATCCAGATCGTGGCCAATGCCGACTCAGGGATCAAGACCCTGGCCGACCTCAAGGGCAAGCGCATTTCCGTGGGCGCGGCCAAGTCGGGCACCGAGCTGAACGCGCGCGCCATCTTCAAGGCTGCTGGCTTGACCTACGCTGATCTGGCCAAGGTGGAGTACCTGCCTTTTGGCGAGTCGGTCGAGCTGATCAAGAACCGCCAGCTCGATGCCACTTTGCAGTCGGCCGGTCTGGGTGTGGCGTCGATCCGTGATCTGTCCACTTCGGTGAAGATCGTCGTGGTGCCCGTGCCCGCCGATGTGGTGGCCAAGGTGGGCGATGCCGCCTACCAGACGGCCGTGATTCCCGCCAACACCTACACCGGCCAGACGCAGGATGTGCCCACAGCGGCCATTCCCAACTTCCTCGTCACGCATTCCGGGGTGTCTGACGAACTGGCCTACCAGATGGCCAAGCAGATGTATGAAAACATCGACACGCTCTATGCTGCGCACAACGCTGCCAAGGCGATCAAGCGCGAGAACGCGATCAAGGGCATGCCCGTGCCCCTGCACCCTGGTGCAGAACGGTACTACCGCGAGGTCGGGTTGATCAAGTAATTGCCTGCGGCAGTGGCATGGGCCTCCCAGGCTGTGCCACCGGCTAGGCGGGGCCTTCGCGCCCCCTATTTCCGTGTTGGCGTGCCCCTGCACCTTGTCGCGCATCTCCATGGTTCCATTGCGTCGACGTCCACAGATCGAATAAGACGATAGCGCTCCCGGGCCTGGGGCGCTGCCAGGGCCACCCGACACAGGGGCGGCTTCCCCCTCTCAATGAGTTTCCCATGCACAACGACAACGAGACGAAACCCGGCCAGCTCAGTGGCGCCATCTTCTGGATCGCCATCGCCTTTTCCTGCTTTCAACTCATCACAGCGGCCTTCAGCCCCCTGTCCAGCCAGGTGGTGCGCGCCATCCACGTGGGCTTCGTCATCCTGCTGGTATTTGCCATGCACCCGCCTTTTCACCGCAATGGGGGCGCGCTGCGCACTGCAGGCAAGGTACTGGGCTGGGCCCTTGGCCTGACCGGCTTCGTCTTCAGCCTGTACCACTGGGCGTACGAGGCCGACCTGACGCAGCGCGCAGGCGAACTCATCCCCATGGACTGGGTCATCGGCGTGGTCACCATCGCCCTCGTATTCGAGGCCGCCCGGCGCGTCATGGGCTGGGGCCTGCCCATCATCTGCGGCATCTTCCTGGCCTATGGCCTGTTCGGCCAGTACCTGCCCGGTGCACTGGCGCACCGCGGCTTTGGCATGGACCAGGTGGTCAGTGCCCTCGGCTTTGGCACCGAAGGCATCTACGGCACGCCCACCTATGTGTCGTCGACCTACATCTTTCTGTTCATCCTGTTCGGCGCCTTTCTCGAACAGGCCGGCATGATCCAGCTTTTCAACGATTTCGCCATGGGCACGGTGGGCCACACACGCGGTGGCCCGGCCAAGGTGTCAGTGATTTCATCGGGCCTCATGGGCACCATCAACGGCTCGGGCGTGGCCAACGTGGTCACCACCGGTCAGTTCACCATTCCGCTGATGAAACGCTTTGGCTATAGCAGCGCATTCGCTGGCGGCGTGGAAGCCACCTCCAGCATGGGCGGACAAATCATGCCGCCGGTGATGGGGGCGGTGGCATTCATCATGGCCGAGACGATCAATGTGCCCTACATCGCCATCGTCCAGGCCGCTCTGATCCCGGCCATCCTGTACTTTGTCACAGCCTTCTGGATGGTGCACCTGGAAGCCGGGAGCAAGGGCCTGCTCGGCCTGCCCAAGGACGAATGCCCCAACCCCTGGACCGCCGTGCGCCTGCGCTGGTACCTGCTGCTACCCCTGGTGGGCCTCGTGGCGCTGCTGTTCTCGGGCTACACACCACTGTTCTCGGGCACCGTGGGCCTGGGCTTGACGGTGATCCTGATCTTCGGCGCAGCGGTGCTGACCGGGGTGCAGGGCCTGGGCCTGCGCGCGGTCTTCTGGGTGCTGCTGGGCCTGGCCTGTGCGGGCTTCTTTGAGTTTGGCGTCGGCACTTTCTTTGTCCTTGCGGCGCTGCTGGTCGCCATCACCTACCTGCGCCGCGTGGGCGCGGACGCGCGCACCCTGGCGGTGCAGGCCCTGGTGGACGGTGCACGCCATGCACTGCCCGTGGCCATTGCCTGCGCGCTGGTAGGCGTGATCATCGGCATCATCAACCTCACCGGCGTGGCGGCCGAGCTGGGTGGCCACATCATCGCCATTGGACGCAACAGCCTGTTCCTGGCGCTGCTGCTGACCATGGTCACCTGCCTGGTGCTGGGCATGGGGATTCCCACGATTCCCAACTACATCATCACCAGCTCGCTGGCAGCCCCGGTACTGCTAGAACTGGGCGTGCCACTCATCGTCTCGCACATGTTCGTGTTTTATTTCGGCATCATGGCCGACCTGACGCCGCCCGTCGCTCTGGCCGCGTTTGCCGCGGCCCCCATAGCGCGCGAGAGCGGCCTGAAGATCAGCCTGCAGGCCCTGCGGGTGGCCATTGCCGGGTTCATTGTGCCCTTCATGGCGGTCTACAGCCCAGCCTTGATGCTGCAGGGCGGCGGCGCCCTGGCCACGGCCTATGTGGTGCTCAAGGCCCTGATCGCCATTGGCATGTGGGGCGCCGGTGCCATCGGCTTTCTGCTCGGCCCGCTCAACCTGCTGGAACGGCTGACCGCCATTGTGGCTGCCAGCTTCCTGGTGGTTGCCCTGCCCATGACCGACGAGATCGGCTTGGCCGCCGTGGCTGCATTCGTGGCGTGGCATGTGTGGCGCACCCGTGCTGCGCGCCGCAGCCCGGCGGCCTGAGCCTTGCTGGGCATTTGTCTGGCCCTGGCGGCTACGGCGGGAGCCGCGCCGCCGGTATTTATCGCGGCGCAGCAGGTAACGCTGGCGTGGACACATTCCATCGAAAAGCAGCGCTGGGAGGAAGACTACGCCGTGCAACCCGGCGCCACTGCACAGACGCCGCCCGTGCTGCAGGCGCTGGCAGCCCGGGTGCGGGGCTCGGCCGCCGGCATGGAGCCCCCGGGGGACGCGCAGCTGGTTGATGGCTGGTACCAGTACCAGCCGCTAGAACACCAACCCGCCGCGCTGCGCCTGACACGCTCAGAATTCACCGCCGATTTCGAACTGTGTTTGCAAGGCCGCTGCCAGCCCATGGGCCACTGGTTACGCTCGGATGGCGGCATCACGTTGCTGACTGCCTGCAACGGGTCACCGGACGGACAGCCCAACCGGTAGCCCCTTTGATAAGTTTGAACCGTGAACTACGCGCAACTTCTTCTTCCGGATTTCTCGCTCATCCTGTGCGGATATCTCATTTGCCGCTACACAGCGCTCAACCGCAGCGTCTGGCAGCCCGTGGAGAGCCTGGTGTACTACCTGCTGTTCCCGGTACTGCTGTTCCAGTCCATCATCAAAAGCCCCATCGACACCAGTTCGGCCTCAGGCCTGATGCTGGCGGGGCTGCTGCTGAGCGGCGCGGGTATTGGCCTGTCGTACGTCCTGCCCTACCTGCCCTGGCTGGGGCAGCGCATCGACCTGCGCGACCACGCTGCTGCGGCGCAGGTGGCCTTCCGCTTCAACTCCTTCATTGGCCTGGCGCTGGCCGAACGCCTGGCGGGCAGCCAGGGCCTGCTGATGATTGCGGTGCTGATTGGTGTGTGCGTGCCGCTGCTCAACGTGGCCGCCGTGTGGCCCATGGCGCGCCAAAGCGAGCACCATTTTGGCCGCGAGTTGCTGCGCAACCCCTTGATCCTGGCCACCGCTACGGGCCTGGCGGCCAACCTGGCGGGCCTGCAACTCCCGGAATGGATGCAGCCCACCGTGAACCGCATTGGCGCCGCCTCGCTGGCGCTGGGCCTGATGGCGGCGGGCGCCGGCATGCAATTCAGCCTGTTGCAACGCGGCAAGCTGCTGACGGTATCGGTGCTGTCCATCCGCCACCTGCTGCAGCCTCTGATTGCCTGGGGTATCGCACGCTTGCTCGGTCTGGACCCAGTGCAAACGGCGGTGCTGCTGGCGTTTTCTGCGCTGCCCACCGCGTCAAGCTGCTATGTATTGGCAGCGCGCATGGGCTACAACGGCCCGTATGTGGCAGGCCTGGTTACGCTCTCGACCCTGCTGGGCCCGGCCAGTCTTGCGCTGGCCTTGGGTTTGCTGGGTTGAACAAAAAACTATCATTTATATAGCTGTCAGCGCTTACTGTACAAGCGCTAGAGGCACTTTTTAGTTAGATTTCACCTGCAGTGCCCAGGCCACATGCTCACGCACCAGGTCGCTGGCATCTTCGGCCCGCGCCTGCAGCGCAGCGCGCACACCGGCATCGCCCGTGGCGCGCAGTGCATTGCCCAGCGCGATAGCCACGTTGCGCAGCCAGCGTTCGTGGCCAATGCGGCGGATCGGGCCGCCTTCGGTCAGGCGCAGAAAGGTCGCCTCATCCCACGCAAAGAAGTGCACCAACTGCTGGCCCGTCAGACCGGCCCGGGCATCAAAGTCGGGCAGTTGGCTGGGCTGGGCGTATTTGTTCCAGGGGCAGACCAGCTGGCAATCGTCGCAGCCGTAGATGCGGTTGGCGAGCAGCGGCCGCATCTCCAGCGGGATCGGCCCCGCATGCTCGATGGTCAGGTACGAGATGCAGCGCCGCGCATCGAGCCGGTAGGGCGCGATGATGGCCTGCGTGGGGCACACGTCGATGCAGGCCTGGCACGACCCGCAATGCGCTGTGACAGGCTCGCTGGGCTCGAGCGGCATGTCCACATAAATCTCGCCCAGAAAGAACATCGAGCCACCCTCGCGGTTGAGCACCAGCGTGTGCTTGCCGCGCCAGCCCTGGCCGCTGCGCCGGGCCAGCTCGGCCTCCAGCACTGGCGCGGAATCGGTAAACACCCGGTGTCCCAGCGGGCCTACCGCCTGGGCAATACGGTCGCACAGCTTTTGCAGCCGGGCGCGCAAGACCTTGTGGTAGTCCCGCCCCCGGGCATAGACCGATACGATGCCCTCGGACGGGCGCTGCAGGCGCGCAAACTCCACAGCCTGCCAACCTGGGGGCATGTCGATGGGGGTATCACTGGGCAAGTAATCCATGCGCGCCGTGATCACGCTCACCGTGCCGGGCACCAGCTCGGCCGGGCGCGCGCGCTTAAGACCATGCGCCGCCATGTAATGCATCTCGCCATGGAACCCTTGCTCCAGCCATTGCATCAACCCATGCTCGGCCGAAGACAAATCCACGCCCGCCACGCCGATTTGGGAGAATCCCAGTTCGCGCGCCCATTGTTGAATTTGAGGAACCCATTGACTGCTGCTGATCACCATCGCCCCATTGTAGAAAGTGCCTCCGCGCTGGCAGTACGGCAAGCCACCTGGCACAGTGAGGATGACACTGCCGCTTTTGCCCAGCAACTGGCGGCGCAGCCCCTTCTGGCCAACGCCTTCATCACCCTGCACGGCGACCTGGGTGCAGGCAAAACCACGCTGGTGCGCCACCTGCTGCGCGCCCTGGGCGTGCAGGGCCGTATCAAGAGCCCAACCTATGCCGTGGTGGAGCCGCACGAGGCACCTGGCCTGGCGATCTGGCACTTCGATTTCTACCGTTTCAGCGATCCGCGCGAATGGGAAGACGCGGGTTTTCGCGATGTATTTGCCAGCCCCGGCCTGAAACTGGCAGAATGGCCAGAAAAGGCCGCAGCGCTGATTCCTGCTGCGGATGTTGCTATCCACATTGAAGCACCAGACGAGAGCTCCCGCCAAGTCGAACTACAGGCGCACACCGCTCTTGGTCAGCAACTGCTGCAAGGATTGAGCGCATGAACCCACCACCGCTGCACAACGCCCACCCCACCCTGCCCACGCGCCGCACTGTGTTGCAGGTCGGCAGCCTGGTGCTGTTGCTGGGCACGCAGCACATTGCGCGCGGCGCAACCATCCTGGCCGTGCGCGTGTGGCCCGCCCCCGAGTACTCGCGCGTCACGCTCGAATCCGATCAGCCACTGCGCGCCAAGAAATTCTTCATCAGCACGCCGCCGCGCCTGGCCGTAGACATCGAGGGGCTGGACCTGAGCCCCGAGCTGCGCGAACTGGTCGCCAAGGTGCAGCCCGACGACCCCAACATTGCGGGCATCCGCGTTGGCCAGAACGCCCCCGGCGTGGTGCGCCTGGTGGTTGACCTGAAACAGGCCGCTGTGCCCCAGGTGTTCTCGCTCGCCCCTGTGGCCGCTTACGGACACCGGCTGGTGTTCGACCTGTACCCCGAGAACGCGATCGACCCGCTCGAAGCACTGATTGCCGAGCGCTTGCGCGAGACCGGTGAAATCACCCCCACCGGCCCCCACCACGCTCCCGACGCCCAGTCCTGGAACCTGGAGGCGGCCGACCCGCTGGGCGAGCTGATTGCCCGCGCCGACACCCCGCGCAAAACCACCGCACCGGCCATCATTCCTGCCAAGCCCGAACCTGCGGCACCGATCACCCTCAAGGCGCAGCACACGGACCGGCTCATCATCATCGCCCTGGACCCCGGCCATGGCGGCGAAGACCCCGGCGCCGTCGGTCCCGCCGGTACACGCGAAAAAGACGTGGTGCTCAAAGTGGCCCACCTGCTGCGCGAACGCATCAACGCCACCACCGTGGGCGGCAACCCCATGCGTGCCTACCTCACACGCGATGGCGATTATTTCGTTCCCCTGGGTACGCGCGTGCAAAAGGCGCAGCGTGTGCAGGCCGACCTGTTCGTCAGCATCCACGCCGACGCCTTCACCAACCCCGAAGCACGCGGCGCCAGCGTGTTTGCACTCAGCCAAAGCGGCGCCTCCAGCTCGGCGGCACGCTGGCTGGCCAACAAGGAAAACCGGGCCGACCTGGTGGGAGGCCTGAACGTGCGCGCCAAAGACCAGCATGTGCAGCGTGCCCTGCTGGACATGAGCACCACCGCACAAATCAACGACAGCCTCAAGCTCGGCAGCGTGCTGCTGGGCGAGATCGGCAACGTCGGCAAGCTGCACAAGCCGCGCGTCGAACAAGCCGGGTTTGCCGTGCTCAAGGCGCCCGACATCCCCAGCGTGCTGGTGGAGACGGCCTTCATCAGCAACCCCCAGGAAGAGGCGCGCCTGCGCACCAGCGCCTACCAGGAGCAACTGGCCGATGCGCTGATGCGCGGCATCGTCCGCTACTTTGCCAAAAACCCGCCGCTGGCACGCAGTCGTTCGGTCTGAGACGGCGACCGACGCCCTGCATTTCTCTTCCTTCTAGCTTTCGCGCCGTCGCCTGTAAACGGTGACGACTCAAACGCGCATACCAAAGCGATCGCCTACTGGCCCTGCGCCCCTCGCAGATTGCGGCAAACGCCTGTTTACCAAAATCACGTGCTAACGGCTGCGAAATCGCCCTACCTCAAGCCCTCATCGACGCAGAGCGTGCCCATGTCACGCGCCAAAAGCAGGGATGCCATGAGATGCCTTCTGCCCGCGCACTCAGCAAAAACCGTTATTGTGTACAACTATTTTTTGGAATATAGGTTTTCAGATAAATTTATAGGGTAAACCCCCTTACTTTGAGGTATTTCAGCGCTGAGAATTTATGCATTGCACACAATCTTGGCAGCAAGCGTTAGACCTCTTCTTCGAAAACCAAGGTATTTACACCCCTACGCAGAGCCGCTCACCAACGGGCGGCCCAAATTTACACAGGAGCTTTTATGATCAATTCAAACCGCACCCTTCCCCTGACCGAGGGCTACTTCACCATCAAGGACGAACTTCCTGTGGAGCGCCTTGCCGCGGTCGAAGGCGTCAAGCCCAAAGGCGTTGTGGAAGTGCGGCGCGCGATGGTGGGCAACGAAATACTGATGCTGCATGTATTCCGTGAGAAGGGCCTGATCGACCCCGTGCACAAACATATGGACCACGAAACGGTGGCCTACCTGATCCGCGGCAAGCTGCGCTTGGTGATTGGCGGCAAGGAGTTCATCGCAGGGCCCGGCACTTCATGGATCCACCCCGTTGGTGTGGAGCATTTCAGCGAAGCACTGGAAGACTGCGAGCAGCTGGAAATCAAGTCGCCGCCCACCAAGACCTGGGTCAGCGAGTAACCCCTAGAACGGAGCACCACATGAACATGAGCGTGCAATTCGCCACCGCGGTATCGCGATTTCTGGCGCGACTGGGGGGAGCGTTGATCCTCGTCTGCGCCTTCCTGGTGTCGCTGGACGTTGTATTCCGTAACGTCTTCAAACTGGCCATTTTCGAGAGCTACGAGCTGACCGGTTACGGCATCGCGCTGGCCACCGCGTTTGGCCTGTCCTGGGCACTCATCACCAAGGCACACATCCGCATCGAGGTGCTCTACAACATGCTGGGTATCAAACCACGCGCCTACCTTGACATCTGCGCCCTGGCTACGCTTTCGGTGGTCGCGGCTGTGCTGGTTTACTACGGCGCCCTCGTCGTGCTGGACAACTGGGAACTGGACGCGCGCTCCAACTCAACGCTGCATGTGCCGCTGGCCATTCCGCAAGGCCTGTGGCTGCTGGGCCTGGCATGGTTCGCGGTGTGCGCCGCCATGCTTCTGGTGGTGGCAGCGAATGCGGTGGCGCGCGGTCGGCACCGTGAGGTGCAGGAAATGTTCGGTATTGCGACCGTATCGGAAGAGGTCGAAGCGTCCATGGATGGGACCGGGGTCAAGGTTACGCACGGTCCGGATATGGCCGCGTGCGCATCCCCTGCCCGGGCAGGAGCCTGACATGTTGCTTGTCTCCACTATTCTTCTGCTGCTCTTCATCGCCAGCAGCCTCTATGTCGGCGCAGCCATCGGCGTGCTCGGTGCGTCGCTTTCAAGCCTGTACTCCACCCTGCCGCTGATGCGCGGTGTGGGCGAAATGGCGTGGGGAACCTCGTCCGATTTCACCTTGGTGGCCGTCCCGATGTTCATTCTGATGGGGGAGATGCTGCTGCGTTCCGGTCTGGCGGAAAAGATGTTTGACGCGCTCGACAAGTGGGTGGGCCACATCCCGGGCGGGCTCATGCACACCAACATCGCCGCCTCGACACTGTTCGCCGCCACCTCGGGCTCCAGCGTGGCCACGGCCGCCACGGTCGGCACGGTGTCGATTCCGAACATGCACAAGCACGGCTACCGCCCGGCCTTGTTTCTGGGTTCCATCGCCGCTGGCGGCACGCTGGGCATCCTGATTCCGCCGAGCATCAACATGGTGCTGTATGGCGCTCTGTCCGAGACATCGGTGTCGGATTTGTACCTGGCAGGCTTCATTCCGGGGCTGTTGATGGCGCTGCTGTTTTCTATGCTGGTCTTCATCGCCTGCGTGGTCAACCGCAAACTCGCCCCGCGCAAGCCGCGCGCGTCGTGGGGGGAACGGCTGCGCGCACTGTGGGCGCTCGGCCCACCGCTCTACCTGTTCATGCTGGTGGTCGGATCCATCTATCTCGGATGGGCCACTCCCACCGAGGCCTCCGCGCTCGGCGTGGTCGGTACCTTCCTGTACGTAGTGACCACTGGCAAGTTCAGCTGGGAGCGGTTGTGGACGGCGCTGGAAGGCACGGTGCGCACCACTGCCATGGTCATGCTCATCGTGATCAGCGCGTACTTCCTGAACTTTGTGATGTCCACCATCGGACTCACCGACATCGCCGTCAAGGCAGTGGGCTCGCTGACCTGGGATCCCCTCTACGTCATGCTGGCCATCGTGGCGGTGTATCTGCTGCTGGGCTGCTTTGTTGAAACGCTCACCTTGATGGTCGCCACAACGCCCATCATCGTTCCCATCGTGGTTGCTTTGGGTTACGACCCGGTCTGGTTTGGCGTGGTCTTCGTGATCCTGATCGAACTGGCCCTGATCACTCCGCCCATTGGCATGAACCTGTTCGTCGTGCAGTCGGTGCGCACCAGCGGCGCATTCCGCGACGTGGCGCTTGGCTCGCTGCCGTTCGCCGCTGTGATGCTGGGCGTCATCTTCCTGCTGCTGGCCGTCCCCGAGCTCGCCACCTGGCTGCCTAAGACCTACAACGCTCTCAAATAACCGTGACCCGCGCCGCCGATCCCGGCTGGCTGCGGCGCCCTCTTGCTTTCGGATTCCCCCAAACCCTCCAGAGGAGACAACCATGACCACCTTCCCGATTCGCACCCTGCTCGCTGCCAGTTGCCTGGTCTTCAGCGGCGCGGCGCTGGCCCAAGCCATGCCCAAAGCCACCTTGAATGTGGTGGGCAACCTCGGTATTACGACCCAATCAAAAGAGCTGGAAGCGCCCATGTGGACACAGGGCATTCCTGCCGCTTCAGGCGGAGCCATCACCGTCACCTTCAAGCCCTGGAACGAAATGGGTCTCAAGGGCGGGGAAGTGATCAAGCTGCTGAGGCAGGGACTTTTTGATGTCGGAACCACGGTGTTGGGTTTCTTGGCCGGCGAGGCGGCCATCAACGACGCCCTCGACTTGGCCGGTGTGTCCACCTCCATCGATATGGCGCAGGACGCCATCAAGGCGTTCCGCCCCCATCTCGATGAGTACTACGCCAAGAACCAGCAGGTCAAGGTGATAGGCGTCACGAGCTATGGAGACCAGGTCTTTTTCTGCCGCAAGGAGTTCAACGGTCTGGCCGATCTGAAGGGCCGCAAGGTGCGCGTGTCCGGTTCCTCGCAGGCGGATTTTGTTGAGTATTTTGGCGGATCGGGCATCAACATGCCCTTCGGCGACGTGCAGCAGGCCCTGCAAAACGGTGTACTCGACTGCGCGATCACCGGCATCCTTGGCGGCTACAAGGCCAAGTGGTACGAGGGCGCTACCCACCTCTATCGCCTCCCTATCAATTTCGCCGCGAGTTTTTCCGCCGCGAACATGAAATCCTGGAACAAGCTCAGCCCCGCCGCACAGAAAGTCATCACCGACCAGTACCAGAAGCTGGAAAAAGATGTCTACGCGCAGAACGTGCGTGAGAACGAAATCGGCATCGCCTGCAACACCGGCAAGGGCAACTGCCCCGAAGGTCCTGCCGCCTCCATGGTGCTGGTCGACGTCAAGCCCGCGGACCTGGAACTGCGCCGCAAGGCCCTGCTGGAGCGCGTTCTGCCACGCTGGGCCGCGCGCTGCGGCGAAGCCTGCGTGAAGAACTGGAACGACAGCGTCGGCAAGGTCGTCGACCTCAAGGCCGTCGCCGGCAAATAAATGCTTCCTGCCATGACCACCAAGGAGTCCCCCATGTCCACCTGGACCAGTGCCCAGGAGTACGAACTCACTGAAGAAAATCTGCGCTTGTTGCTTGACAACAAGATCGCGGCCATCCGCATTCGTGGCTTTGCCACGCCCGAGGAGTGCACCCGCTTCGCCGCGGCTGCGAAACAGGGAAACATGCAGTACTACAACGTGAGCGACCGGATCGGCTTCATCGGGCTGGCGCAATACCAGTACCGCTGGACCAAGACCAAGCAGGAGTTTCTGGACGACGCCGTCAAGGCCCAAGCGGACGTGCAAGCCGTGTTCAACGACTCCTTTGACGCTTTGACCCGTCTGATGGAGCGGCTGCGCGCCGTCTGGCCCCAGCCGGTGGAACTGGCCAACGAGGACGGCCGTGAGTATTTCGCCGGAATCATCCGCTCCACCAGCGACAAGATCGATCTGCACGTGGACTGGGCTCCCGTGAACTCGCCGGACTACGCCATTGGCGCCATCGATGCGCAACTTGGCTGGAACTTCTTTGCCGAAGAGCTCGAATCCGGTGGCCACACCACGGTCCACAACAACCCGTGGAACCCCGAAGTCGCGGCGGGCGAAATCCCGAAGAGCTATGGACTGGACCGCGCCCTTACCGAAGGCGTGCCCAACTTCGTCTACCGCGCCACCACGGGCGACGTGGTGATTTTCAACACCCGCAACCCGCACGAGATCGCGCCCGGCACCGCCAAGCCGGGCGGCAGCCGCGTGTCGATCGGCTCGTTTGTCGGACGCATGCCCGACAACCGACTCGTTCTGTGGGCTTGAAGGAGCAGATGCCGTGATCGTGGAAATGCGCTCTTACGTGCTGCGCCCCGGCGCCCTGCCCGAGTTCATGCGCCTGATGGGCAGCGAAGGCATTGGCATAGAACGCCCCGTCTTGGGCGAGATGCTGGGCTTTTACAGCACCGAAATCGGCGCTATCAACAAAGTCATCCACCTCTGGCGCTACGCGTCCTTTGAAGACCGCCAGCAGCGCCGCGCGCAATTGGCGGCATCGCCCGAATGGACTGCCTTCGTGCCCAAGGTGCTGCCGCTGATCCAGGAAATGCACAACGAGTTGCTCAACCCAGCGCCATTTTCGCCGCAGTGAACCGCCCCTTCGGCGCCCCACCTTTTTGTGAATGTAGCAAGAAAGATGACGATTAAAAAGACCAATGCCCCCCTATCCGGCCTCGTGGTGCTGGACCTGACACACATGCTGTCGGGCCCCTACGGCACCATGACCTTGTCGGATTTGGGTGCGCGCACGATCAAGGTAGAGCCCCCGGGCAAGGGCGAGGGCACGCGCCAGCTGCTGGCGGACACGCCGGCGTACTCACGCGATGGCATGGGCGCGTACTTCCTGACCCTCAACCGCGGCAAGGAAAGTGTGGCACTCGACCTCAAGAGCCAAGAAGGATTGCAGGTCTTCTACGACCTGGTGCGCCATGCCGACATCGTGTTCGACAACTTCAGTGCAGGCGTCACGCAACGCCTGCGCATCGACCACGCCACGCTCTCGAAAATCAACCCGCGCATCATCACCTGCACCGTCACCGGGTTCGGTGAAACCGGCCCGGACACGCAGCGCCCCGCCTTTGACCAGGTGGTGCAGGCCATGGGGGGCGGCATGTCGATCACCGGCGATGGCGCAGGCCTGCCGACCCGCTCGGGCATTCCCATGGGCGACCTGGGCGGTGGCATTTTTGGCGCCATGGGCGTGCTCGCGGCCGTAATCTCCCGCGAACGCACGGGCGAAGGCCAACACGTGGACGTGTCCATGCTCGACGTGCAGATCTCGCTGCTCAACTACATGGCCACCATGCACCTGATGTCGGGTGACGTGCCGCAGCGCATCGGAAACAGCCACTTCGTGCACGTGCCCTACAACGTCTATCCCACGCAGGACGGCTACGTCGTGGTGGCCTGCATCGGCGACGGGTTCTTTGCCCGCTTTCTCGAGATGTTGCCGCTGCCGGAACTGCAGAACCCGGAATACGAAAAGCAGCCCGCACGCCTGCGCGACAAGGAAAAGATCGACGCGGCGATTGGCGCGGCTTTCCAACGGGAGTCCACGGCCCATTGGCTGGAGCGGCTGCGCAGCCACCGCATTCCCTGCGGTCCGGTGAACAACTTCGCGCAGGCGCTTTCCGATCCGCAAGTCATTGCACGCGACATGGTCAAGAAGATGCGCTTGGTCGGTGGTGCTGAAATCCCCACCACGGGGGTGCCCATGAAGTTCTCCTCCACCCATGCGCAGTATTTCACCGCGCCGCCGCGCGTGGGCGAAGACTCGCAAGCCGTGCTGCGCGAGCTTCTCGGCTACAGCGACGCCAAGATCAGCGAACTGGCAGGCAGCGGCGCCCTCGGGGTGTGGGCATGATCATGGCGTCCGAACAGGTGCGCATCACCGACGTGGGCCCACGCGACGGCTTGCAAAGCCAGAAAACCCTGGTGCCCGTGGCTGGCAAGCTGGCCCTCATTGAGGCGCTGTGGGGGGCGGGCATGCCTGCCATCGAAGCGACCAGCTTTGTCTCGCCCCAGGCCGTGCCGCAGATGGCCGACGCGGATGCGCTGCTGCCCGCTATCGCCGTGCCGGCGGGACGCAGCCTTTCGGCGCTGGTGCCCAACCAACGCGGCCTCGAGCGCGCGCTGCGGGCGGGCTGCCGCGAAATTGCCGTCGTCCTTTCGGCCACCGAAACCATGAACCAGCGGAACATCCGCATGGGGCTGGATGAGGCCATCGCCACGGCGCGCGACACCTTGCGCGACGCCCAAGCCCAAGGCCTGGCGACGCGCGCCTACATCGCCGTGGCCTTTGCCTGCCCTTTCGAAGGCAACACGCCTACGGATCGGGTTCACGCTCTGAGCGTGGCCATGGCCGAAGCCGGAGCCGGCGAAATCGTGGTTGCCGACACCATCGGCGCGGCCGCGCCTTGCGACGTGCAGCGCGTGGTGCAAGCCCTTCTCGCATCCCTGCCGGCGCAGACCTTGGGCCTGCACCTGCACGACACCCGCGGCATGGCCCTGGCCAATGCCTGGCAGGGCCTGCAGATGGGCGTGCGCCGGTTCGACGCCAGCATTGGCGGGCTGGGGGGTTGCCCGTTTGCGCCAGGCGCTGCAGGCAATCTCGCCACCGAGGACCTGGCGCTCTTGTGTGCACAGGCGGGTCTGGACACACAACTCGACATGGAGGCACTGGTGCGGGCCATCGACGTGGCCGAAACCCTGGTGGGATACCCCGTGGGGGGCCGCAGCCTGCGCTGGATCCGCCAAAACCTGCCTGCATTGGCGAGGCCCTCGGCAGCGCAGGCGGGCGCCGCATCCACCCCTCGGTAATGCGATCCCCAAGCAGCAAAAAACAGCGGGGCAAGCACTCCGCAGAAATGAGCATATGACCGATTCACTGGGCTGGCGCCAAAAATTCGCAGTTCTGATTCCCTCCACCAACACCTCGGTACAACCCGAGTTCGACGCGATGCGGCCGGTGGGCGTGACGAACCACATCAGCCGCATCCGCATTCCCAATATCCCGCTGCATACCAACGAAGACTTCAATCGCCTGATCGAGCTCATCGCGGGAGCGCAAAACGAGGCCGTTGACGCAGTGATGTCCTGCGAGCCCACGCGTCTGGTGCTGGGCATTTCGGCTGAGACCTTCTGGGACGGCTTGCAGGCCAGCGTCCGCCTCAAGGCCGAACTCGAAGCGCGCACCCAGCTCCCGGTTTCCATGGGTTCCGAGGCCTGTGGCCGCGCGTTCGAGCGCCTGGGCGTCAAAACCATTGCCGTGCTCACGCCCTACCAGCCCGTGGGCGATGAAAACGTGGTGCGCTTTTTTGAAGAAGCGGGCTTTCGCGTCAAACGCATCAAGGGGCTGAAGTGCGAGAGCCCCGTAAAGATTGCCCACGTCAGCGAACGGGAGCTGACCCGTGCCCTGCGCGAGATCGATGGCGACGACATCGACGGCATCATCCAGGTCGGCACCAATCTCGCCATGGCGCGACTGGCAGCCCAGGCAGAACTTTGGCTGGACAAACCGGTGGTGGCCATCAACACGGCCATCTACTGGGATGCATTGCGCTCGTCAGGCATCGAGGACAAGATGGCGGGTTTCGGCTCCCTGCTCGAAAAGCACTAACACCAAAATTCCACACACCATGAACGCCCCCGACATTGCCTCGTCGAACTCCAAGTCGACAGCACCGCACCGCATCTATGCGGTGATCAAGGAACGGATCATCGATGGCACCTACCATCCGGGCCAGCGCCTCACCGAGCAGAGCTTTGCCGACGAGTTCGAGGCCTCGCGCACTCCCGTTCGGGAAGCCATCCGACTGCTGGCATCCGAAGGCTACGTGGTCTTCCGGCCCAACAGCGGCACGGTAGTGCGCTCCTGGAGCGTGGCGGAATTACTGGAGATTTTTCGCCTTCGCGCACGCCTCGAAGCCGATATCTGTGGCAACGCAGCGCTGCACATCAACGCAGAGCAAATCGACCGTTTGTGCGTACTGCAGGATGCTATCGAGCTTGAAGGCACCGACAACAGCGAGGCCAACACGACGCGGGTGAGTCGCTTGAACAGAGAGTTCCACGATCTCATCGCCGTGGCGAGCCAACAGGAGCGCATGGCGGCCGTACTGGCCAAGGCCATCGAGGTGCCGGTGGTGCACCGCACCTTCCGCAGTTACAGCCCGCAGCAAATGCAGCGCAGCTTTTCTCAGCACCGCGAGCTGATCGACGCATTCAAGGCCCACGACCACGACTGGGCAGTCGCCATCATGCGATGCCACATCCATGCCGCCAAGAACGCCATCCTCCACCCAAAAGCACCAGCTATCGCTGGATCCTTGCCATGAACCGAGATGATCTGATTGCCAACTATGCCGCCCAGGGCGCTTTCGGGGCAGGTCTGGGCACCGGAACCCGCCAGGCCGTGTTGATGGTGGATTTCGCCCAAGCCTACTTCGAGCAGGGTTCGCCTCTGTACGCCGAGGCACCGCAAACCCTTGAGGGCGCCAGTGCACTGCTGGCCTGGGCCCGCAGCCGCAGCCTGCCTGTATTGCACACCCGCGTGGAATACGACGCCCTGGGCGTCAATGGCGGTTACTTCTTCCGCAAAGTGCCGGCGCTGAAAGTGTTCTGCGTCGGAAACCCACTGGGCGACTTTGCGCCTGCAGCGCAGCCCTTGCCTGGCGAACCCGTCGTAACCAAACAGTACGCCAGCGCATTCTTCGGTACCTCGCTCGCGAGCACTCTGCGCTCCCTGGGCGTGGATTGCGTGCTGATTGCGGGCATGAGTACCAGCGGCTGCGTGCGGGCCACAGCACTGGACACGCTTCAAAATGGCTTCATCCCCATCGTCGTGGCCGACGCCTGCGGCGACCGGCACCCTGCTCCACACGAGACCAGCCTGTTTGACCTGCAAGCAAAATATGCCGACGTGATGACTTTTGCACAGGTGCAGGCTGCGCTGGACATCGCCTCGCCCTGAAGCCCGAGGGGGTCGGACATTTCGTCCAACGTTCGCTTGCATGGCACTCTAAGGTTTGAGAGACTGACACGCTCGGTCTTTTTTGAAGGAAACCGCCATGGCCCTGCCGCACACTGCCTCCTCCGAAATCGTTCGCATCGCACCGCTCGGAACCGCGCTTGCAGGCGCCGTGACCAGCGCCATCCTGAAGGCCAATGAGCTGGAGGTAATCCGCATCGTGGTGCCCAAGGGCAAAACCCTGCCACAGCATCAGGTACCAGGTGAGATCACGTTTTACTGCATCGAGGGCGAGGTGGAACTGCAAACCGAAAGGGCGGCGCAGGTACTGGCGGCGGGTGATTTCGTGCACCTGCGGGGTGGCGCAGCGCACGCGCTCACGGGGCACACCGATGCCTCGCTGCTGTTGACGATCAGCTTATGTACGGCGCGCGACGGTCTGCCCGGCTGACAGCGCCGCCCGCTGACACCTGATGCGATGGGCGTCCTACACGCACGCCGCCGGAACCGCACGATAGTGGATGCATCGGCTTGGCGCGCAAACATTTCGTTTGTGGCGCCAGTGTTCCACTTCGCAGAAAGGCCCACGCCATGATGTCCCGTCACTTTGCTCTTGCCATCGCCCTCACCGCCACCCTGGGTCTGGGCGCATGCTCCTCTAACCCCACCAACACGCAGATCGGCACTGGCGTTGGCGCAGTGGTCGGCGGCGTCGCCGGTGGAGCCTTGCTTGGCACAGGCGGCGCCATTGCCGGCGCTGCCGGTGGCGCCCTGGTGGGCCATGAGCTGGGTGAGGACCGGGATCAGCGCCGCGCCCCTCGTCGCTGAGAATTCTTATGCGCTTTTGGCCCTGGAGCCGCGCCACGCACCAAACAGGGCAATCAACCCGGGGATGAAGATCAGCGCCCAGATGATCTTGTCCAGGTGTTCACGCACCCAGGCCAGGTTGCCAAAAAAGTAGCCCGCCGTGCAGATGCCCACCACCCACAGCACAGCGCCACCCACGTTGAAGGCAGTGAACCTGCCCCGCTCCATGGCAGCCACGCCCGCCACAAAGGGCGCAAAGGTGCGGATAAACGGCATAAAGCGCGCCAACACGATGGTGATGCCGCCGTAGCGTTCATAAAAGGCATGTGCCTGGTCGAACGCACGGCGATTGAACCAGCGCGAGTTCTCCCACTGGAACACTTTGGGCCCAAAGTAGCGGCCAATGCTGTAGTTGCTTTGGTCGCCCAGAACGGCGGCCGCCAAGAGCACAACCACGGCAGGCACGAACTCCATCAGCCCGGCGCCGCACAGCGCGCCCACGATGAACAGCAACGAATCGCCCGGCAAGAAGGGCATGACGACCACGCCGGTTTCCACAAAAACAATGAGAAACAGCAGCGCATACACCCACACGCCATAGGCCACCACAAAGGCTTCAAGGTGTTTGTCCACATGCAGGATGAAGTCGATCAGGAAGGCAATGATTTCCATGGGGCTCTCTAAGGATTGGGCCGCATTATCCCCAGCAATCTTTGGCCTTCTAAAATCGGCTGGGTGACCCCAACCGATTCCACTCCTCCCGCCCGCCGCCCCATCCGCGACCTGCCCGACGAACTCATCAGCCAGATTGCGGCCGGCGAAGTCGTGGAGCGCCCTGCCTCGGTGGTGCGAGAACTGGTAGACAACGCCCTGGACGCCGGTGCCACACAAATCACCGTGCGGCTGCTGGCAGGCGGCGTGCGGCTGATTGCAGTGGAGGACGACGGCGGCGGTATTCCGCAAAGCGAACTCCCCGTGGCACTGCGCCGCCATGCGACCAGCAAGATCACCAATCTGCACGACCTGGAAACCGTGGCCACCATGGGGTTTCGGGGCGAGGCACTGGCCGCCATTGCCTCGGTATCAGAAATGGCCCTGCTCTCGCGCCCCGCTGCGCAGGCAAGCGCTTTTTTGCTCGATGCGCGCAGCGGTGAGCTGCGCCCCGTGGCCCGCAGCAGCGGTACTACCGTTGAAGTGAAAGAACTGTTCTTCAGCACCCCGGCACGGCGCAAGTTTCTCAAGCAGGATGCCACCGAGCTGGCCCATTGCGTGGAAGCCGTGCGCCGCCACGCGCTGGCGCGGCCCGACGTAGGTTTTGCCATCTGGCACGAAGGCAAGCTGGTGGAACAGTGGCGCGCCACGCTGGTACAGGGCGAGCCCGACCAGGGCCATGCCCTGGCACGCCGCCTGACTGATGTGCTGGGCGAGGATTTCGTGGCGCAATCGGTGCCGGTACAACACAGCGAGGGACGGCTCACCATCACCGGCCGTGCGGGCCTGCCCAGCGCCGCACGCTCGCGTGCCGACCAGCAGTATTGCTACGTCAACGGCCGCTTTGTGCGCGACAAGGTCATCACGCACGCCGCGCGCAGCGCCTACGAAGACGTGCTGCACGGTCAGCGCCAGCCGGTGTATGCGCTGTACATCGACATCGACCCGGCGCGCGTGGACGTGAACGTGCACCCGACCAAGATCGAGGTCCGCTTTCGCGACAGCCGCGAAGTGCACCAGGCGGTGCGCCACGCGGTGGAAAACGCCCTGGCTGTCCCCCGCGCTGCAGCGCTGATGGCGGCACCTGCGCCCGCCGTTTCGACAGAGAATTTAGAGAAAAAATGGCCTCCAACGCCCACCCATCAAGCGCAATCAGCTATCAAATTCGATGAAAGAGTAGGCCACAAGGTTTCTGACCTGGGCGCCTTGTGGGGCACAGCGCCCAACCCCACCGATCAGCCCTTGAGCCTGCCCACGGCCCTACCAGCGCAGGCCTGGACTCCCCCGCTGCAAGCCGCCATGGCAGAAAGCGGCCAGCCCTCCAACGCCACCGTGTCCTTTCTGGCCCAGCCCGGCACCGCCAACGGCACCCCTTGGCCCCTGGGCCGGGCGCTGGCGCAGTTGCACGGCGTGTACATCCTGGCGGAAAACACCCAGGGTCTGGTGCTGGTGGACATGCACGCCGCACACGAACGCATCGTCTATGAGCGCCTCAAGGCCCAGATCGACAGCAGTGCCCGCATTGCCAGCCAGCCCCTGCTGATCCCGGCCACCTTTGCCGCCACCCCCGAAGAGGTAGCCACCGCCGAAACCTGCCACGAGACCCTGGCCTTGCTGGGCCTGGAGGTGGTGCCGTTTTCGCCCAAAACCCTGGCCGTGCGCGCCGTGCCCACCACGCTGGCCCAAGGCGATGCCGTGGAGCTGGCGCGCAGCGTGCTGGCTGAACTCAGCACGCACGACGCCAGCACCGTGGTGCAGCGCGCGCAGAACGAAATTCTCGGCACCATGGCCTGCCACGGCGCCGTGCGGGCCAACCGCAAACTCACCATCGACGAGATGAATGCCCTGCTGAGACAGATGGAAACCACTGAACGGTCGGACCAGTGCAACCATGGGCGGCCGACGTGGCGGCAGCTCAGCATGCGGGAGCTGGACGCACTGTTTTTACGGGGCCGCTAAAGCAGCCCCTCCACCCCCAAAAACCCGCCTTTGCGGGTTTTTATCGGCGCCCAGGCGCACCTGTGTCTTGCTGCACAGGCTCTTCCGCTGGGCCACTTCAAACGACTGCACGATAACGGGCGATGCCTTGGTGGCGCAGCCGTACCGGGCCAGCACCTCCACGAAGGTCGGAATCTGGATCTGGCCGTTGAATTGCGGGTCGCGATCAACCCAAAGCGGTATGGCGCGCAGGCTGACAGCCCAGTACAAAAACCAAGGCCAGCAAACCAGTTGCCGCAAAGTGTGTGTGCATGTTTTTCTGCGCTTGGAATGGTTCAGGCTTCGCACTGTGCCGGCCCGTGATTCTGTTTCCAGATCATTCGTGTCCAGGCGCGAAGCCTACGATCAGTGCTGTAGCACGGCAAGGCGAAGCAACAACGACACGGATGGTTTAGACATGGAATGAGACAGGGGCATGAAGGCCTGAAACGCACCATGAAAGACAGGATCCGCACCGATTTCGGGCGCTGATGCACCAAATTTGATTCAACGCATAGTTTTGGCGCATGCGGTCATGATCTTTTGGCATAATGCTGATGTTGCGGTGCCGCATTGCCCGCTTTTCCATCCAAAAGGTCCTCTGAATATGAAGTACGAGTCCGTAGGCAGCTTCCTCGAGCAAGTAGCACAGCGCAACCCCGGTCAACCTGAGTTTCTCCAGGCCGTCACCGAAGTGATGGAAAGCCTCTGGCCCTTCATTCAAAAGAATCCCCGTTACGCTGAACACAGCCTGCTTGAGCGGCTGGTGGAGCCTGAGCGCGTCATCATGTTCCGCGTGTCCTGGATGGACGACCACGGCACTGTGCAGGTCAACCGCGGCTACCGCATCCAGCACAGCATGGCCATTGGCCCTTACAAGGGCGGCCTGCGCTTTCACCCCTCGGTCAATCTCTCGGTGCTCAAATTCCTGGCGTTCGAACAGACCTTCAAGAACGCACTGACCACGCTGCCCATGGGCGGCGGCAAGGGCGGCTCTGACTTTGACCCCAAGGGCAAGAGCCCGGCCGAAGTCATGCGCTTCTGCCAGGCGTTTGCGAGCGAACTGTTCCGCCATATCGGTGCCGACACCGACGTGCCTGCGGGCGACATCGGCGTGGGCGGCCGCGAAGTGGGCTTTATTGCTGGCATGTACAAAAAGCTCAGCAACCGTGCCGACTGCGTGTTCACGGGCAAAGGCCTGTCTTTTGGCGGTTCGCTGATCCGCCCCGAAGCGACCGGCTATGGCACCGTGTATTTCGCTGATGAAATGCTCAAGACCCGCGGCAAGTCGTTCGATGGCCTGCGCGTCTCGGTATCGGGCTCGGGCAACGTGGCCCAGTACGCGGTCGAAAAAGCCATGGCCCTGGGCGCCAAGGTGGTCACGGTGTCCGATTCAAGCGGCACCATCGTCGATGAAGACGGCTTCACCACCGCCAAGCTGGCCGAATTGATGGAGGTGAAGAACCACCTCTATGGCCGCGTGAGCGACTACGCCCAGCGCACCGGTGTGAAGTTTGAAGCCGGCAAGACCCCATGGCACGTGCCGGTGGACGTGGCCCTGCCCTGCGCCACGCAAAACGAGCTGGATGACAAAGACGCCGCCACCCTCATCAAGAACGGCGTGCTGTGCGTGGCCGAAGGCGCCAACATGCCTTCGACCAACGAGGCCGCCCGGGCGTTCGAAGCCGCTGGCGTGCTGTACGCACCGGGCAAGGCCAGCAACGCCGGTGGCGTCGCCACCTCGGGTCTGGAAATGAGCCAGAACGCCATGCGCCTGAACTGGACGGCCGAAGAGGTGGACAACCGCCTCTTGATGATCATGCAAGGTATCCACGCCGCCTGTCTCAAGCACGGCACGCGCGCTGATGGCTCGGTGAGCTACATCGACGGCGCCAACGTGGCCGGCTTCGTCAAGGTGGCCGATGCCATGATGGCGCAGGGCGTTCTCTGAGCGGCGGCTAATACCTCCAGCGAAAGGGACCCTCGGGTCCCTTTTTTATGCCGCTTTGGGCTCCTCCGCCACCAGGGGATGCACAGGCGTTTCGGACAGCGCCGAAAAACGCCCGAGGACATGGCGCGTCCAGTAGCCAATGTCATAACGCTGCACCTGCGCCAGCATGCGGCCCATACGCTCGCGCTGTTCGCCCTCGCCCATGGCCAGGGCTTCATCCAGCGTGTCGTCCAGCGAACTGCGGCTGAAGGGGTTGACCAGGACGGCGTCTTCCAGTTCCATGGCAGCACCCGAAAACTCGGACAGCACCAGCACACCCGCCTCGCCCTGCTTGGCCGCCACGAATTCCTTGGCCACCAGGTTCAGGCCGTCGCGCAGCGGTGTGATCCAGGCAATGTCGGCGGCTCGGTAGGCACACACCACTTCCTCGAACGCGAGCGGCGTGGTCGAGAGGTGGATGGGCAGCCAGTGCAGCGTGCCAAAGTGGCCGTTGATGCGGCCCACCAGTTGCTCTATTTTTTGCTGCTCAGCGCGGTAGATCTCCATGCCTTCAGCAGCCGCCACCGTGACCAGCAGCAACTTCACCCGCCCGTGCAGGTCGGAGCGGCGCTTGAGCAGGCGCTCAAAGGCTTCAAGCTGCTGGCGCCCGCCCTTGGCATAGTCCACGCGGCTCACCGAGACGATCAGCGTTTCGGTGTTCATGTCTTTACGGATGCGCTCGGTGCGCGCCTTGCCTTCGGGCGAGTTCACCGCCTTGGCGATGAGCGCGGGCGCCGTACCAATGGGGCAGGTATCGATGACGATGCTGCGCCCTTGCATATCGAGCTGCACCGTGACGCGCGGCTCGGACAAGGCGCAGGCGCGCTGAATGATCGGCAAGCTGACAGGCGCCTCGTGCCGCACCACGCTGCTGCGCAGGCTCTCGACCACGGCGCAGAAGTTCTGTGCAAAACGCGGCACGTGAAAGCCCACCAGGTCGCAGCACAGCAGGCTGTTGATGATCTCATCGCGCCAGGGCAGGATATTGAAGGCATCAGGCCCCGGGAACTGCGTGTGATGAAAGAACGCAATCTTCAGATCTGGCCGCATCGAGCGGATGAAGCCCGGCACCAGCCACAGGTTGTAGTCGTGCACCCAGACCACGGCGCCGTGCGCCGCCTCGGCGCACGCTGCCTCGGCAAAGCGGCGGTTCACCTCGCGAAAATCGGCCCAGTGGATGTTTTCGGTGGAATACAGCCAGGGGAAGGTGTGGATCACCGGCCAGAGCGCCTCTTTCGAGGTCACATGGTAGAACTGGTGAATCTTGGCGGCCTCCAGCGGCAGGCGCATCACGTCGTAGTTGCCGTAGCTGTCGCTCACCGTGATACGGCGCTCAAAATCCTGCGCCTTGCCGGTCGTTGGCTTTTTCTTCCAGGCGACCCACACAGCCTTGTCGACGTGGCTGAAAAAACCCTTGATGGCTGGAATGATGCCGTTGGGGCTGCGCGGCTCGCGCATCACCGTCTTGCCGTCTTCCACCACCTCCTCGTAGGGCTGGCGGTGGTAAACAACGACGAGTTCGTTCTTGAGATCTTGGGAGGCGAGCGTGTTCATGCGTGTCCTTTCTTTCAGTGAATGCGCTGCAAAGCGTCAAGCACGCCGGCAGCGCCCTCTTTTGCGCTCCAGTGCACGTTGGGCAAGCCTGCTGCGGCCTCGGCCAGCAGCGGTTCACGGTTGGCGACGATGACCCCTTGCAAGCCGGTCTGGAACAGCGAGAGATCGTTCAGGGTGTCGCCCGCCACCAAGGTGCGCTCGGGCGACAGGTTCAGCGCATCGAGGGTGCGCAGCAGCGTGGGACCTTTTTGCACGCCGCGCGGCAGCACATCAAAATAACGCTCGGCCGACAACAGCACGTCATAACCCTCTGCCACCAGCTCGGTGCGCGCTGCGCTGGCGAGCTCTACATCGGAATAGAAGCAGGACACGCGCCGCCCTTCCACCACGGGCTGCTCTTGCAGGTGCGGGTGGCGCGCCAGAATGCTGCGCACCATTGCTGGGGTGTGCTGCGGCCAGCCCTCGTCCAGCCAGCGCTCCAGCGCGGGCAGCGGCGTGCGGGCGGCTCCGGCATACACGGCCGTGCCCACGTCGGAAATGATGTGGTCGGGTTGCAGCGGCAACCCATCGAGCACATCGCGCATGGTGGTCAAGCTGCGCCCAGTCACATAGATCAACACGATCTCATCGCGCCGCTGGCCAATCCAGTCGTAGAGCGCGGCACGCTCGTGGGCATTACCGCCCAGAAAAGTGCCATCGAGGTCGGTGGCGAGGATGGTTGGGTGCATGGGCGCTCCTTTGGTGAAGGGTGGGCGAAGTCCGGCAGCGTGGCGGGCAGATGGCAAAGCCGCTGCCGCTTGAAATGCCTGCCAGACAAAAAGTGTGAAAAGGCCACGGCCGCAAGGCCCGTGACCCTGGCGACTAAGCGCCAGGCGATACGCCGTGAGCGGCTGCCTGAGCACCAGAGGTTTGAGCCAGTGACACGGCCAGCGGGTTCTGCTTGCCGACAACCAGCGTGCGCACCGGGAATGCGAACTCGACGCCGATGGCGGCAAATGCGCGCATCATTCCCAGGTTGATGGCCTGCTGCACATCACGGTAGGCGGTGTAGTCGGGCGTGAGCATCCAGTACACCACTTCAAAATCAAGGCTGGAGCCCCCAAAGCCGGTGAAGTGGGCACGGTCGAACCGGGCCTGTGTTTGCGCACCAATCACCTTCTGGATGGCGCCCGGCACCTGCTCGATCTGCTCCGGCGTGGCGTCGAAGGTGAGGCCAAAGGTGAACGGAATGCGCCGCTCTTTCATCAACTTGTAATTGCGCAGACGCGACTTGGTCAAATCCCCGTTGGAGAACACCAGCACTTCGCCACTCAGGCTGCGCAGGCGCGTGGTTTTGAGGCCGATATTCTCGACCGTGCCGCTGAAATCATCGATCACCACGAAATCACCCACCTGGAAAGGCTTGTCAAGCACGATACTCAGGCTGGCAAACAAATCACCCAAGATATTCTGTAATGCCAGACCAATGGCAATACCACCAATACCCAAACCGGCCACCAGCGCATTGACATCAAAGCCCAGGTTGTCCAGCAACAGCAGCAGCAAAATAGCCCACACCACCACTCGGCTGACAAAATTCAGAATGGACAGTGCGCTGGTGGTGGACGGATCCTTCTCCAACGAGTCCTGCCGCAGGTTGATGAACCAGGCGCTGATGAAGGCACTGGCGCACAGCGCCAGCTGCAAAAAGAAGGCCACTGTAGCCAAGCTGGAGAGCCAGCGCGTCGTCGCAGCGCGCAGCGCCAGTTCATGGCTGGCCGGGTACAACGCCACCAGCGCCACCATCCACCAGCGCACAGCACCCAGGGCTTTGACCACGGCGTCGTCAAGGTGCGTCGTGGTGCCAACCGCCCACCGGGAAATGCGCCGAATGACCACCGGCAACAAAAATTTCATCAGGGCGACGGCGCCCAGAATCCATAGCGCGGCACGTGCCCAGGCCAGTACATCGTTACCGGCAAAAGAGAGATCAAGAACTTGCTGCATCGTCGAGGGATACTCCAAAGGGAATAGCACGCATAGCACCCGATGAGAGCGAATGGATACGGCCAGTGAATATTGAAGGAAAATAACCAGAAGCGCGCATTCTCCGCACAGGAAAATGCCGCAAATGCTTGCAAACGAAGCAAGAAAAGGGATCGCTGATCAAATCAACGAGACACACCATAACACATTCGAGTATCAATGTCCATATTCAAAATATATTAAATAGATAATCTTACCCCATATACTGGTGCCAGGCGCTATCGCCGCGGACGCGCAGAGCAGCGACAGGCCCGTCGTCTGGTACGCTCGAAAACATGTCTTCTTCTCCCCTTGCAGCACCGGTGGCATCCGCCGGCGCCACGCCTGTGCCGCCGGGGCTGGCCGTGGTGGTGCTGGCTCTGCTGCTGAGCATCCAGCCCGTCACCACCGACCTCTACCTGCCCGCACTACCCGCGCTCACGCGCGCCCTGGGCGCACCCGTGGCAGCGGGGCAGCTCACACTCAGTGCGCTGCTGCTGGCCTTTGGCTGCTCGCAACTGGTGTGGGGGCCGCTGGCGGACCGCTTTGGCCGGCGCCCGGTATTGCTGGCCGGGCTGTTCATTTATGTCTTGGCCTCCCTGGGCAGCGCCCTGGCGCCTTCCATGGCCCTGTTGATCGCCTGGCGCACCGCCCAGGGCGCCGCCATGGGTGCGGTGGTCATGTGTGCCCGCGCCATCGTGCGCGATCTGTATACCCCGCTGGCCGGGGCACGCGCTATGTCCAAAGCACTGACCGGGCTGGGTCTGGTGGCGTGCCTGTGCGCGCCACTGGGCGGTCTGCTGACCGAGTGGCTGGGTTGGCGTGCGGCGCTGATGGCGCTGACCGCTTACGCCCTGGGCACGCTCGCCCTGGTGGCGCTGCGCATGCCCGAAACGCTGGTGCAGCGCAATCCACGCGCCCTGCAGCCCGGCACGCTGCTGCGCACCTGGGCGCTGGTGCTGCGCCACCCCACGTTCTGGGCTTTTTCGTTGCTCACCACGGCGGCCTATGGCGGGCTGTTTACCTTTTTGGCGGCATCCTCCTTCGTATTCATCGAGGTATTGGGTTTGACGCGCACGCAGTACGGCTGGGTGCTGCTGTCCACGGCACTGGCTTACTTTGTGGGAACCTTTGTCTGCCGTTATCTGCTGGTACGCCACGGCCTGCGGCGTACCGTAGCGCTGGCCGGGGTGCTGAGCCTGAGCGGGGGCTCGCTGATGGCCCTGGTCGCCGCCATGGGCTGGCACCAGCCCTGGGCGCTCCTGCTGCCTTTTTATCTGTTCATGCTGGGCCACGGTATCCACCAGCCCTGCGGGCAGACGGGTGCGGTGGGGCCGTTTCCGCAGGCGGCGGGCGTAGCCTCGGCGCTCAATGGCTTCATGATGATGCTGGCGGCCTTTGCCATTGGAGGCTGGGTGGGCACGCACCTCAACGGCACGGTCTGGCCCCTGGTGCACGGCGTGCTGTTCTGGTCGGTGCTGCTCGCCGCTATTGCCTGGACGTTGGTACAAAAATTTGGGGAACCGCGTGAGCACGCCTGAGCACCTGCCTTTCATTGCCCTGGCCGGGCCCACCGCCTCGGGCAAAACCGCTGGTGCGCTGGCGCTGGCCGCTGTGCTGGGACGGCGCATGCCGGTGGAGATCATCAGCGTGGATTCGGCCCTGGTGTACCGGGGTATGGACATCGGCACGGCCAAGCCCACGCTGCAAGAGCGCGCCTTCGTGCCGCACCACCTGATCGACATCCGCGACCCGCTACACGCCTACAGCGCCGCCGAATTCGTGCAGGATGCCACGCGGCTGGTGGGCGAGATCCGCGCACGCGGCGCGCTGCCGCTGCTGGTGGGCGGCACCATGCTGTACTTCAAGGCGTTGTTCGACGGCATTGACGACATGCCCGCCGCCGACCCCACCGTGCGCGCGCGCCTGGAAGCCCAGGCCGCCGAGCAGGGTTGGCCCGCACTGCACGCCGAGCTGGCCCTGGTGGACCCAGCCACCGCCGCCCGGCTGGCCTCCGGCGACAGCCAACGCATTCAGCGCGCATTGGAGGTATGGCAGGTATCTGGCCGCCCGCTATCGAGCTTTCACACTGCAAAAAAAGGAGCTACCAGCGCAAGCCCCATGAGCGCTGGAGCCCTTTTTTCTTTAGAACCCGAGAACCGCGCCTGGCTGCACGAGCGCATCGCGCAGCGCTTTGACGCCATGCTGGCCGCCGGGTTTGTGGACGAAGTGCGGCAACTGCGTGCGCGCGGCGACCTGCACCCTGATCTGCCCGCAATGCGCTGCGTGGGTTACCGCCAAGCGTGGGAAGAACTCGACCGGCAGACTTCGCAACCCGCAGGCACCCCGCTGAACCTGGCTGCATTGCGCGAGCGCGGCATTGCCGCCACGCGCCAACTGGCCAAACGCCAGATCACCTGGCTGCGCAGCATGCCCCGGCGCCACGCAATCGCTTGCGATCAACCCGGTGCCGTGGAAAAACTCATACAGGCCGTACTGCAGCGGCTGAACGGCCCCGCACCATGAACGCGCTGGTCGTGGATGGCCTGGCCAAGCGCTATGGCGATGCAACGGTGTTTGAGGGAGTGCACCTGCGCGTGCAGCCGGGTGAGTTTGTCGCCATCGTGGGGGACTCGGGCGTGGGCAAGTCCACCTTGCTCAACTGCATGGCC
This sequence comes from Simplicispira sp. 125, assembly GCF_003096555.1. Taxonomy (NCBI): domain Bacteria; kingdom Pseudomonadati; phylum Pseudomonadota; class Betaproteobacteria; order Burkholderiales; family Comamonadaceae; genus Simplicispira; species Simplicispira sp. 125. The sequence continues at coordinate 1,526,377 of NZ_QEKM01000001.1, forward strand.
GGGCTGGACCACTGGGACGCCGGGCGCATCGTACAAGGCCATACCGACCTGGGCACGCTCGACGACACGCAGCGCGCCTTGTGGCGCCGTGCGAACGTGGGCTTTGTGTTCCAGGCCTTCCACGTGCTGCCGCACCTGGACGTGGCGCAGAACGTGGCGTTGCCGCTGATGCTGCTGGAGCAGCACGACCCCTCCCGCGTAGCGGCCATGCTGTGTGCCGTGGGCCTGGACGGACTGGGCGAGCGGCTGCCGCAGCAACTGAGCGGCGGGCAGCTGCAGCGCGTGGCCATTGCCCGCGCCCTGGTGCACCGCCCCGCCCTGCTGCTGGCCGATGAGCCCACGGGCAACCTCGACCCCGGCACCGCAGCGCGCGTGATGGAGCTGCTGGTCGCCCAGACACGCACGCATGGCGCCTCGCTGGTGTTGGTCACCCACTCGGACGCCGCCGCGGCCCGGGCCGACCGGGTGCTGCGCCTGCGCAGCGACGGCATCGACTAACGGCTTATTCGATGTTGAGGCGCTGGGCGGCGTTGCTCAGCTTCTTGGGCAGGTTCAAGGTCAGCACACCGTTGTCGTACTTGGCTTTGGCCTGGCCGGCGTCGATGTCAGCGGGCAGCTGAAAGCTGCGCGCCACCGAGCCGAAGTAGCGCTCCGAGCGCAGCACCTTCTCACCCTCGGTCTGCTGGTCCAGCTGGCGCACCTCGGCGCGCAGGCTCACCACGTTGCCGTCGATGGAGACGTGGATATCCTCCTTGGGCACGCCCGGCACCTCGGCCTGCACGGTGTAGCCGCCATCGGTTTCCTTCACATCCACCTTGATCTGCGACGGCGCAGGCAGGTTGTCGCCATGCAGCGGCCGCACATAGAAACCGGGCGCGATGTCCTTGAAGAAATCGTCGAACAAACTGCCACGCGATACGAGAGAGTTCATGGTTTTGGCTCCTGTGAAATGGGTGTTGAAACCGGGCCAGCCACGGAGCGCCAGCCCTGTATTTCAGATAAGTGCTGGCGGCAAAACTTCAAGGGCTTGTGCACGCCCGCGCACAATGCGGGCCATGCTGGCACTGCTTCGCACCTTCTCGTGGCAAGACCTGCTGCGCCACCCCTGGCGCAGCGCGGCAGCGGTGACGGCCGTGATGCTGGGCGTAGCCCTGGCATTTGCGGTGCAGCTCATCAACACCTCGGCGCTGGATGAATTTGCACAGGCCGTGCGCACGGTCAACGGCCAGCCCGACCTGGAAGTGCGCGCCATGCAGGGCCCGTTGGACGAGGCGCTCTACGGCCGCCTGGCCACGCACCCCGATGTGGCACGCGCCAGCCCGCTGCTGGAGCTGACGGTGCTGGCAGCGGCCGACGGCGCCCACCCGGCCGAGCGCGTGCCCCTGCGCGTGCTGGGGGCCGACGCCCTGCTGCTGCCCGCCATGGCCCCCGCGCTCATGCCGCGCCCCGGCAGCGACGCCGACCGCCTGGCCATTTTTTCCCCGGCCACGGTGTTTTTGAACAGCGCTGCGCTGCAGGCGCTGGGGTTGCCTGCACAGGGTACGGACACCCGGGTCACCCTCACGCTGCTGGCGGGCCAGCAACGCCTGCCAGTCACGGTGGCAGGTACGGTGGCTGCGGCGGGCGCGCCCCTGGCGGTGATGGACATTGGCGCTGCGCAAGACCTGTTCGGCCGCGCAGGGCAGCTCAGCCGCATCGACCTGCAACTGCGCCCCGGCACTGACCAGCTGGCGTTTGCACTGGCCCTGCGCCAGCAGCCCGACTGGCCCGCCAACACCCTGCTGACCGAACCCGGCGACGCGGCCGAGCGCATCAGCAACCTTTCGCGCGCCTACCGCGTCAACCTCACGGTGCTGGCGCTGGTGGCGCTGTTCACCGGGGCCTTTCTGGTGTTTTCGGTGCTGGCGCTGAGCGTGGCCCAGCGCGCGCCGCAGTTTGCGCTGCTGGCCGTGCTGGGCGCCACGCCGCGCCAGCGGCTGGGCCTGGTGCTGGCCGAAGCGGGCCTGCTGGGGCTGGCAGGCAGCGCCACCGGCATCGCGCTGGGCACGCTGCTGGCCGCCGCCGCGCTGCGCCTGCTGGGCGGCGACCTGGGCGGCGGCTACTTCGCCGGGGTAGAGCCGCCACTGCGCTGGAGCGGCACGGCCGCGCTGCTGTACGGCGCCCTGGGCGTGGCGGCAGCGCTGGCCGGAGGCTGGTGGCCGGCGCGCAGCGCGCAGGCCCTGCCCCCGGCGCAAACCCTCAAGGGCCTGGGCACGCTGGGCAGCCGGGCCGGGTATGGCTGGATTGGTATCTTTTTAATAGCTGCTGGCGCTTTATTGGCGGTTGCTCCGCCCATTTTTGGCATACCTCTGGCGGCCTATGTGTCGGTGGGCTTGCTGCTGGTAGGCGGCATGGCACTGCTGCCCTGGGCCGTGGCTGGGCTGCTGCGCGCTCTGCGGCCCCTGGCCGTGCGGCGGCTGCTGCCGCTGCTGACGCTGGAGCGCGCACGCCGCATGCGCGGCGCCGCTGCCATTGCCGTGGGCGGCGTGGTTACCAGCCTGAGCCTGGCCGTGGCGCTGACGGTGATGGTGGCGAGTTTTCGCGGCTCGGTGCTGCAATGGCTGGACGCTGTGCTGCCCGCACCGCTGTACCTGCGATCGGCGCTGTACGCCGCCGGGGGCGATGCGGCTTTGCTGCCCGCCACGCTGGCCCGCGACGTAGCCCGCCTGCCCGGTGTGGCGCAGGTGGAGCCCCTGCGTGCCAGTCCGCTGCAGCTGGACGCGGCACGCCCCGCCCTCACGCTGCTGGCCCGTCCGCTGGGCAACGACCCGGCCCGGCGCCTGCCACTGGTGGATGCCACCCTGCCCGTGCCACCGGGGCACATCGGCATCTACATCAGCGAGGCGGTGGTGGACCTATACGGCCTGCGGCCCGGCATGGGCTGGCCTGCGCTTTCACAGTCTTTTAGTGCTCCAGGGCAATCGGGGCAAGCGCTATCAGCTCCTTTTTTCATAGCTGGCGTCTGGCGTGACTATGCGCGCCAGGCCGGTGCCGTGGCGATGGACCAGGCCGACTACGAGCGCCTGACGGGCGACGCGCGCCCCAGCGACCTGGCGCTGTGGCCCCAGGCGGGCGCGGACACCGCCGCGCTGCGCCAGGCCATCGAGGCGCTGCTGCCGCACGAGGCGGCGGCGGGCGACGCACCCCGGCTGGAGTTTGTCTCCGCCAGCGCCATCCGCGCGCGCTCGCTGCACATCTTCGACCGCAGCTTCGCCGTCACCTACTGGCTGCAGGCCGTGGCCATCGGCATCGGGCTGTTTGGCGTGGCGGCCAGCTTCAGCGCACAGGTGCTGGCGCGGCGCAAGGAATTCGGCCTGCTCGCCCACCTGGGTCTGACGCGCCGCCAGATCCTGGCCGTGGTGGCCGGCGAAGGCGCCGCCTGGACCGGCGTGGGCGCCGCCGCCGGCCTGCTGCTGGGCCTGGCCGTGTCGGTGGTGCTGGTGCGTGTGGTGAACCCGCAGAGCTTCCACTGGACCATGGATTTGCGGGTGCCGGTGGAGCGGCTGCTGGCGCTGTGCGCTGCTGTGGTGCTGGCGGGGACGGTGACGGCCTGGGTGGCTGGGCGGGCGGCGGCGGGGCGGGATGCGGTGTTGGCGGTGAAGGAGGATTGGTAGGTTCAAACTGCCGGGGTCTTTCCAATTGACTGCTATTGGCCAACCGGATAGCGTCCAACATTCATCAACAAGGAAAGGGTCAGCGATGTACATCCACCGTGCTCTCCTCTGTGCTGCACTGCTCGCGAGCAGCAGCTACGCTGCGGATACTTACGTGTCCAAAGATGAATTCGACCGGATCATCGCGACCCCCTTCAAGGTCACCAACATCAAGAGTGGCCTGGTTGTTGAAATCCATTTGAAGGCTGACGGTTACGCCACTGCCAGCCAAGGCTACAACGACGTGGGTCCCTGGCGCCGCCAAGGCGATAACGGCTACTGCGTGCGTTGGAACAAACGCAGGCTTGAAGATCGCTGTGTCAGCTTCGTCAAGCAGGATGGCAAATACGCCGTCACAGAGCCCAATGGCGAAGTTGCCTGGTGGTTGGAAAGCGCTCAGTAACGGCGCCCACCACTCCATCCAGTCGCCGATCCGTGGTGGGTCAGGGGCTGCGGCGGGCTGCGACAATCTGGTGCATGAAGCATCAGCCCCTCGCACCCTTTGCCCCATCTTCGGATGCGTGCACTTCTTCCCGTTGGCTCCACGAAGCCATAGCCCGCATCGAGGCCGACTACCAGCGCAGCGCCGACACCCACCTGATCCCGCTGCGCCTGCCCGCCTTTGAGCAAAGCGGCATCGACCTGTACCTCAAGGACGAATCCACCCACCCCACGGGCAGCCTCAAGCACCGGCTGGCGCGCTCGCTGTTCCTCTACGCGCTGTGCAACGGCTGGGTGCGCGAGGGCTCGACCATCGTCGAGGCGTCAAGCGGCTCCACGGCGGTAAGCGAGGCCTACTTTGCGCGCCTGCTGGGCCTGCCCTTCGTGGCGGTGATGCCGCGCAGCACCTCGCCCGAGAAGGTGGCGCAGATCGAGTTCCATGGCGGGCGCTGCCATTTCGTGGACAGCGCGGGCGCGGTGTACGACGCCGCCCGCGCCATTGCCCACGATACCGGTGGGCACTACATGGACCAGTTCACCTACGCCGAGCGCGCCACCGACTGGCGCGGCAACAACAACATTGCCGAGAGCATGTTCACGCAGATGCAGCGCGAGCGGCACCCTGTCCCGCGCTGGATCGTGGTGGGCGCGGGCACGGGCGGCACCAGCGCGACCATTGGCCGCTATGTGCGCTACCAGCGCCATGCCACGCAGGTGTGCGTGGCCGACCCGGCGGGCTCGGTGTTCAGCGCGTACCACCGCACGGGCGATGCCGCGCTCACGGCGCCGGGTTCGCGCATCGAGGGCATTGGCCGCCCGCGCGTGGAGCCGAGCTTTATCCGCACGCTGGTGGACCGCATGGTGGAGGTGCCCGATGTGGAGTCGGTTGCGGCGATGCGTGCGCTCTCGCAACTTCTGGGGCGGCGCGTGGGGCCGTCCACGGGCACCAATTTTGTCGCCATGCTCGCGCTGGCTGACGAGATGCGCACGCGCGGCGAGAGCGGCTCCATCCTGTCGCTGCTGTGCGATGCGGGCGAGCGCTACCTGCCCACGTATTGCGACGCAGACTGGGTGGCGCGCAGCTTTGGCGACTGCACGGCAGCGCAGCAGAAGATCGACGCGCTCCTCGGCTGAGCGCTGCTCCCGCCATGCACACTGCCCCGCCCTTTCTGCCACCCGGCCTGCGCCGCAGGGCGCTGCTGGGACTGGGCGCGTTGGGCCTGTGGCCGGGCGCCGCGCCGGGCTTGCCCGCGCGACCATTGCAATTTCCGCGCGACCATGGCAGCCACCCGGAGCTGCGCACCGAGTGGTGGTACATCACCGGCCATGCCGAGGCGGCGGGGCGCCAGTGGGGCTTTCAGGTGACGTTCTTCCGCTCCCGCGTGGATGCGACGCAAGGCCTGCGCTCGGCCTTTGCGGCCAAACAACTGCTGTTTGCCCATGCCGCCCTGACCGACGTGCGGGGCCGGCGCCTGCTGCACGACCAGCGCATTGCCCGCGCAGGGTTTGGTGTGGCACAGGCGAGCGAGGCCGACACCCTGGTGCGCCTGCAGGACTGGTCGCTGGCGCGCTCGGGCCTGCCGTCAGACCCGGCCCAGGGCAGCCGGTATGCCGCCCGCATCGAGGGTGCCGACTTCGGGCTGGACCTGCTTTTTGACACCACCCAGCCGCTGCTGCTGCAAGGCCAGCAGGGGCTCTCGCGCAAGGGGCCCCAGCCCGAACAAGCCAGCTACTACTACAGCCAGCCGCAACTGGCCGTGCGCGGCAGCATCGTGCTGCAGGGCCAGCGCATGGCTATCGACACGGCCCAGGCCCACGCCTGGCTGGACCACGAATGGAGCGAAGCCCTGATGCACCCCGAGGCCGTGGGCTGGGACTGGATCGGCATGAACCTGCACGATGGCAACGCACTCACGGCGTTCCGCCTGCGGCGCGCCGATGGCTCGACCCTGTGGGCGGGGGGGTCGTTTCGTGCCCCGGGCCAGGCGGTGCAGGTGTTTGGTGCGGATGCTGTGGTCTTCACGGCCCAGCGCTTTTGGACCAGCCCACACAGCGGCGCGCGCTACCCGGTGCAGTGGCAGGTGCACACCCCGGCGGGGCGTTTCCAGGTGAACGCGGTGCTGGACGACCAGGAGCTGGACAGCAGCGGATCTACCGGCGCCATTTACTGGGAAGGCCTGTCAGAGCTGCAGGCCAGCACCGGGCAAACCGTGGGCCGGGGGTACCTGGAAATGACGGGATACAAAAAGCCGCTGCGCCTGTAAAGGCTGCAGCGGCTGTATGCGATGCAAGTGGCGGCCCGAGAGGGCCGCCCAAGGTCAATACCTTATTTGGCCGCGCTCCCGGCACGGCGACGGTCCATCCAGGCGATGATCTCGCCCATGATGCCGCGGCGGAATGCCAGCACGCATACCACGAAGATCAGGCCGGTAACGATGGTGACCGACTCGCCCAGCGTATGGAACCATTCGATGCCAGACACGCGGGCCAGCATGTCGCCCAAATCACCGATCTTGTTCTCCAGCAGCACCACGACCGCAGACCCGACCAGAGGGCCTGAGAGCGTTCCCAGACCGCCGACAAGGGTCATCAGCACCACGTGGCCAGAAGCGGTCCAATGGGCATCGCTGAGTGTTGCAAAACCCAGGACCAGCGTCTTGAGCGAACCGGCCAGACCCGACAGGGCTGCAGACAGCACGAAGGCCAGCAACTTGAAACGGTTGGTGTCATAGCCCAGCGAGATGGCCCGCTGTTCGTTTTCCTTGATGGCCTTGAGCACCTGGCCATAGGGCGAATGCACCGTGCGCACAATGACCAGGAAACCTGCCACGACCACGGTCAGGGCAACGTAGTACATCACCAGATCGTCTTTCAGGTCGATCAGGCCCAGCAGCTTGCCGCGTGGTACGCCCTGCAGGCCGTCCTCACCACCGGTGAAAGGGGCTTGCAAGCAGACGAAGAACAGCATCTGCGCCAGCGCCAGCGTAATCATCGTCGAGTAGATGCCTTCGCGGCGAATGGCAAAGAAGCCGACGATCAGGCCCAAAAAGCCGCCACTGAGGGTGCCCAGCAGCAGGCCGACTTCAGGCGTAAAGCCCCATACTTTCATTGACTGGCCCGCCACGTAGGCTGCGCCACCCAGGAAGGCTGCATGACCGAAAGACAGCATGCCGGTATAGCCCAGCAGCAGGTTGAAAGCAGCGGCAAACAGTGCGAAGCACATCAGCTTCATCACAAACACCGGGTAGGCACCCAGCATCGGGGCCAGCAGCAGGCCGGCCAGCAGCAGGCCGTAGCCAATGGCGGAGATTTTCTTGGAGTTCATGTGTGCTGCCCCTTATTTCTCTTTGCCGAACAGGCCGGCGGGGCGGATCAGGAGAACGATGACCATGATGACAAACACCACGGTGGAGGACGCCTCGGGGTAAAACACTTTGGTGAAACCTTCAATAATGCCCAGGCCCAAACCCGTCAGGATGGAGCCCATGATGGAGCCCATGCCGCCAATCACCACCACGGCAAACACCACGATGATGAGGTTCTGCCCCATCAGGGGCGAAACCTGGTAGATCGGAGCCGCCAGCACCCCGGCAAAGGCCGCCAGTGCGGCGCCAAAGGCATAGGTGAGCGTGATCATCACGGGCACGTTGACACCAAAAGCTTCAACCAGGCGCGGGTTTTCAGTGCCAGCGCGCAGGTAGGCGCCCAGCTTGGTCTTTTCAATCACGAACCAGGTGGCGATGCACACCACGACCGAAGCCACGACGACCCAGGCACGGTAGTTGGGCAAAATCATGAAGCCCAGGTTGGTGGCGCCTTGCAGCAGCTCGGGCGTGTCGTAGCCCAGGCCCGAAACGCCATAGACGGAGCGGTACACGCCCTCGATCACCAGCGTCAGCCCCAGCGTCAGCAGCAGGCCATAGAGGTGGTCGAGCTTGTAGATCCAGCGCAGCAGCAGGCGCTCGATCAACACACCGAAAATTCCCACCACCAAGGGCGCCAGCACCAGCATCAGCCAGTAGTTGATGCCCAGGTAATTCATGGCCATCCAGGTGGTCACGGCCCCCATCATGAACAGCGCACCGTGCGCGAAGTTGATGACGTTGAGCAGGCCGAAAATCACGGCCAACCCCAGGCTGAGAATTGCGTAAAACGAGCCATTGACCAACCCCAAAAGGAGCTGGCTCAGCATGGCTGGCAGGGAGACACCAAAAATTTCCATGGGAATGGGTTAGCAGAGGTCAGTGGGCAAATCAGGGGCTGGAGCTTTGGTCAGTGGTCCCGCATGCATGCGAAGGCGTTGCTTGGCTTGGCCAGCAACGCCCACAGCACATATACGGGACAGGAGTCAGTTACTTCCAGAGAGCGCACTTGCTCTCGGCTTTGGTGGTGAAGATCTGCTCGCCAGGAATTTTCTTGACCACCTTGAAGTAATCCCAAGGCTTGGTGGACTCAGCAGGCTTCTTCACTTCGAGCAGATACATGTCGTGCACGTAACGACCGTCTGGACGCAGAACGCCCGAAGCGTAGAAGTCGTTCATCTTCATGCCGCGCCATGCGGTCATGACCTTGTCAGCATCCGTGCTCTTGGCTGCTTCGACGGCCTTGAGGTAGTTGGTGGTCGCAGAGTAATCAGCGGCCTGGATCGACGTAGGCATGCGCTTGGTCTTCTCGAAGAAACGGTTGGCAAACTTGCGCGTGTCGTCGTTCAGGTCCCAGTACCAGCTGCTGGTGAACTGCAGGCCCGCTGTGTTGCGCAGGCCCAGGCTGTGGATGTCGGTGATGAACAGCAGCAGACCGGCCATCTTCATGGTCTTGTCGATGCCGAACTCCTTGGCTGCCTTGATGGCATTGATGGTGTCGCCACCGGCGTTGGCCAGGCCCAGGATTTGTGCCTTGGAGTTTTGCGCCTGCAGCAGGAACGAGGAGAAGTCAGATGCGTTGAGCGGGTGGCGCACCGAACCGGCGACCGTGCCGCCCTTGGCTTTGACAGCCGCAGCGGTGTCGCTTTCCAGTGCTTGGCCAAAGGCATAGTCGGCAGTCAGGAAGAACCAGCTTTTGCCGCCGGCATCCACAATGGCCGAACCGGTACCGCGTGCCAGCGCCACGGTGTCATAGGCGTAATGCACGGTGTAGGGTGTGCACTGTTCGTTCGTCAGTGCCGAAGAACCGGCGCCGCTGTTGACATACACGCGCTTCTTCTCGGCGGCCACCTTGGCAGCTGCCAGAGCGGTACCCGAATTGGTGCCGCCGAACAGCATGGTCACGCCTTCGGTATCGATCCACTCGCGTGCTTTGGAAGCAGCGATGTCCGCCTTGTTCTGGTGGTCAGCGCTGATCAGTTCCACGGGCTTGCCCAGAACCTTTCCACCGAAGTCATCGATGGCCATCTGGATGGCCAGAGCGCCGTTCTTACCTTCCACGTCGGCATACAGGCTGGACATGTCGGTGATGAAACCGATCTTGACTTTGTCTTGAGCGTGCGCAACGGGCGCGACCAGGCCTGCGGCGCCCAGCATCACGGTGAGGACGGTTAGTTTGTTTTTCATGCTTGTCTCCTGAAGTAAAGGGAGGGTGGGGGAAAATAGTGCGGAAAAAGCGCGTCAGACGCCCAGCAACTGGTTGAGCACCGGCATTTTTTCCTGCAGTTCGCCAGAGCCAAAACTCTCGACGATGCAGCCGTGCTCCATGACATAAAAACGATCGGCCAAGGGGGCTGCAAAGCGGAAGTTCTGCTCCACCATCACGACGGTGTAGCCCTTTTTGCGCAGCATGGTGATCATCCGTGCGAGTGCCTGAACGATGACCGGGGCCAGGCCCTCGGAAATTTCATCGAGCAGCAGCAGCTTGGCGCCGGTGCGCAGGATGCGGGCCACGGCCAGCATCTGCTGCTCGCCGCCCGACAGGCGGGTACCCTGGCTGTTCTTGCGCTCGGCCAGGTTGGGGAACATGTCATAGATTTCTTCCACCGACATGCCCGCAGAACCTGTCTTGAGGGCTGGCGGCAGCAGCAGGTTTTCTTCGCACGATAGGCTGGAGAAAATGCCGCGCTCTTCAGGGCAGTAGCCCACGCCCAGGTGCGCAATGCGGTGCGTGGCCATGCCCACGGTTTCCACGCCGTTGATCTTGATGGAGCCTTTGCGAGAACCCGTCAATCCCATGATGGCGCGCATGGTGGAGGTACGGCCTGCGCCATTGCGCCCCAGCAGCGTCACCACTTCGCCGGGTTGCACGGCGATGTTCACACCATGCAGCACATGCGATTCACCGTACCAGGCTTCCAGGTTGCGGATTTCGAGAGCGGGAGTATTCGAAGCAGCGGTAGCCATGTCAGTGCGCCCCCTGCAATTGGCCGTCGGTCGTGCCCATGTAGGCTTCCATCACTTGCGGGTTGTTTGAAACTTCGGCGTAAGGCCCTTCGGCCAGAACGGCGCCACGCTGCAGCACCGTGATGCAGTCGGCAATGGTGGAGACCACCTTCATGTTGTGTTCCACCATCAGGATGGTGCGGCCAGCAGAGACTTTCTTGATCAGCTGGGTGACACGGTCCACGTCTTCGTGGCCCATGCCCTGCGTGGGCTCGTCGAGCAGCATCAGCTCGGGTTCCATCGACAGCGTGGTGGCAATCTCCAGGGCGCGCTTGCGTCCGTAGGGGAGATTGACAGTGACTTCGTCGGCCAGGTCTTCAAGGCCCACTTCGGTGAGCAACTGCATGGCACGGTCGTCCAGTTGGCGCAGGGTGCGCTCGCTGCGCCAGAAATGAAAAGACGTACCCAGCTTGCGTTGCAGGCCCAAGCGAACGTTTTCCAACAGGGTGAGGTGTGGAAACACGGCAGAAATCTGGAACGAACGGATCACACCACGGCGGGCAATCTGTGCAGGCTGCTCCTGCGTGATGTCCTGCCCGTTAAAGCGGATAACGCCCGAGGTCGGCACCAGAAACTTGGTGAGCAGGTTGAAGCATGTGGTCTTACCGGCCCCGTTCGGCCCGATCAGGGCGTGGATGGACCCCCGGCGCACGGCCAGGTTGACATCACTGACCGCTGTGAAGCCTTTGAACTCCTTGGTCAGGTGGGTGGTTTCAAGAATGACGTCGCTCATTGCGCCTTGGATGCTCCGTGGATGGCTGGTCAGTCGTTTATGAGGCGGCCACAACCAGCATGAATGTTTGTGCTGGAGCGGACTTTAAGTTGATGCCACGCAATTACCTACCGGTGCTTTCTCCTAGGTAGTAGTCCGTACAAGGTGTAAGCCCTATGTAATACCGCCTATCCCCGCCCGGCCCTGGCTGCGGTATCTACACATAAAAATCCAAGAAAAACCGCCAAAGCCGCTTATTCAACAAGCGGTAGCAGCTATGTTTTTTGAAATAAATTGCTGCGAAACCCCTCTACCTCGGGTGCCAGCAGGCGCCCCCTACACTCTCATCATGGCTACAACGCAAACTGCTCCTCCCGCCCCCGGTGCACCCCGTGCGCTGGGGGGCCTGCTTCCGTTTCTGCGCCCGTATCGCACGCGCATTGCTCTGTCCTTTGTTTTTTTATTCTTGGCGGCAGCGGCCACGCTTGCCATTCCTCTCGCCCTGAGCGGCCTGATCGACAGCAGTTTGGCCTCTTCGGACCGAGGCACACAGGCCATGGCCTTGCGCGGCAAATTCACCGCGCTGTTTGGTGTGGTGGTGATGCTTGGTATTTTTTCGTCGGCACGTTTTTATCTGATGAGCTGGCTCGGCGAGCGTGTGACAGCTGACCTGCGCAATGCCGTGTATGCCCATGTATTGCGGCAAAGCCCGCAGTTTTTTGAAACCACACAAAGCGGTGAAGTGTTGTCACGCTTGACCACCGACACCACGCTGGTGCAAACCGTAGTGGGCTCGTCGCTATCAATGGGGTTGCGCAACGCAGTCGTCGGCACGGGCGCCATCATCATGCTGGTATGGACAAACCCGCGTGTCATGGCCGTCGTACTGCTGATGCTGGTCGTCGTCGTGCTGCCCGCGCTATGGATCGGGCGGCGGGTGCGCCGCCTCTCGCGCGCCAGCCAGGACCGCGTAGCGGACTCCAGCGCCATCGCAGCCGAAATCCTCAACGCCGTTCCCGTGGTGCAAAGCTACGTGGCAGAGGAACGCGAATCCCAGCGCTTCAGCCAAGCCACCCAGAGCGCTTTTGAGACCGCCGTGCGCCGCTCCAGAGCAGGCGCTGCCATGGTGGCTTTCATCATCATCGCCAACGCGGCCTTGCTGCTATGGGGCCTGTACCAGGGCACACAGTCCGTTCTGGATGGCAATATGAGCTACGGCCATCTGGGTCAGACGGTCGTGTACGTGATGCTGCTGGCCGGGGCTGCCACGGTGCTGGGCGAGGTGTACGGTGACCTGCTGCGCGCCGCAGGCGCCACCGAGCGCCTGATGGAATTGCTGGCCAGCGACTCCCCCGTGGCCTCCCCCGCTCAGCCCGTGCCCTTACCAAAAACCAATCAAGGCCTGGCCGTGGAGTTTGATCATGTGGGTTTTCACTATCCGTCCCGGCCTGGCCAGGCTGCCTTGCAGGACTTTACGCTGTCGCTGCAACCCGGTGAAACAGTCGCCTTGGTAGGGGCCAGCGGTGCTGGCAAGACCACCGTTTTCCAGCTGCTGCAGCGCTTCTATGACATTGACTGTGTACATCTAGGACAAGGGGCCATCCGCTTGAACGGCGTGGACATCCGCGCACTGTCTTTCGACACCCTGCGCGGCAGCATCGGCACCGTCCCTCAGGATGCCGTGATCTTTTCAGCCAGCGCGTTGGAGAATATCCGCTATGGACGGCCAAGTGCTTCAGACGATGAAGTCATGGCAGCCGCCCGCGTTGCCTTCGCCCATGACTTTCTCCAAGCCTTACCTGAAGGCTACGCCACTTTTTTGGGCGAGCGCGGAGTGCGGCTTTCGGGTGGTCAGCGCCAGCGCATCGCCATTGCACGCGCCATGCTCAAAAATCCACCTCTGCTCCTGCTTGACGAGGCCACAAGCGCCCTGGATGCTGAAAGCGAGCGCATGGTCCAGGCAGCACTGGACTCGGCCATGCAAAGCCAGGCAGGTCAGCGCACCACTCTGGTAATTGCCCACCGCCTGGCCACAGTGCAGAACGCCGACCGCATCGTGGTGATGGAGCATGGGCGCATCGTGGAACAGGGTCGGCACGTGGAGTTACTGGCGCGCAATGGGGTGTATGCACGCCTTGCGGCACTGCAATTTACGGTGTAGCGGCGCAGTGTCTACCCACCGACAAGGGCGTGGCGGATAGACGCGAGGAACTTAGAGCGGATAACAAAACGCAGAGAAGCGGTTCTGGCGAGGCGCTACGTCGCAGGCGGTACGAGTCGTACGACAAGACGCGGCAACAACGCCAGAAACGTTTGCTTGGTCGCTCTTAGTGCAAAGTTTCGGTCACAGCCTGGGGGAGCGGCAACACCGGCACGCCCTCTTCCAGCAACTGCAAAGTCTGGTCCGCACTGGCCTGGCCTTTGATTGCTCGCTCGGGCGCATCACCTCGGTGGATGCGCCGCGCTTCTTCGGCAAACTGGGAACCCACATCTTCAGCCTGTGCTGCGGCCTGGCGCGCCCACTGCAGCACGCTGGCAGCGGTCGGCATCGACACTTGTGCGGGATCGGAGACCCGTGATGGCTCTGCGGCATCAAGTCGCGGAGATGTTGTCGCAGGGGGCTCGCGCGCACCCAGGTTGATACGCGGCGCGCTAAGCGCCTTGCGCACTTGTGCATCGCCACACAGCGGGCAGGTCAGCAAACCCCGCTGCAATTGGCTCTGAAAATCTTGCTCGCTCCCAAACCAGCCTTCAAAGGCATGGTCGTTCTGACAGTGCAGATCGAGCACTTTCATGGGGGACTGCCGCTTCGGCCTTCAGTACACCCGACTTATCTACGGCGGCGCAGCAGATAGCGGAACACAAACCCCGGAAAGGCCAGCACGATGAACATGGCCCCGGTAACAGCGTAAAACTCCCAACCCTGGGGTGCAATCTGGCCGACGCCCTTCTCCAGAAGCAGTGCCAATCCGCCCACTAAAAAGTACAGCACGACAAGCTCTATCAGCCGTAACAGCAGCTTCTTGTGGGGCACCAGGGCGGGCCCCACGACCAGAACGCGCTGGTTCACAAAAGGAAGATTGGCCGCCACGCAGGCGACCAAAATCACGAGCCATACCAGACCGGATTGCGACACGACAGACTACGACTCAGGACGACAAGGAGCGCATGATGGCGTCCGCGCACAGCGTCATCAGACCGCCAGGCAACAAACCCAACACCAGCAGCAAAGCACCATTGAGCGTCAGCACCATGCGCACGTCCAGAGGCGCCGAAATGGCCCCCGTCGTGAGCGGTGCATCAAAGTACATGACCTTGACAACGCGCAGATAGTAAAACGCACCTACCAAGGACATCAGCACCGCAAAAACCGCCATGACGATGTACGGAGTCTGGCCCGATGCCAGCAGAGCCTGCAGCACCGACAGCTTGGCATAGAAGCCCACCATCGGAGGGATACCCGCCATGGAGAACAGACACAAGGCCAGGATACCGGCGTAAAGCGGACTGCGCTGGTTCAGGCCCGCCATGTCAGCGATTTCCTCGCTCTCGAAGCCCTCGCGCGCCAACAGCAGGATCACGCCAAAAGCAGCCAACGTGGTCAACACATAGGTCACCACATAGAACATGGAAGCGCTGTAGGCAGCCTCGACCGTGGCAGCATCTACATGGCCATGGACGACGCCGGACATCAGACCCAGCAGCACAAAACCCATCTGGGAGATGGTGGAGTACGCCAGCATACGCTTGAGATTGGTCTGTGCAATGGCTGCCAGGTTACCCACCAGCAGCGAACCAATCGCCAGCACTGCCAGCATCTGCTGCCAGTCAATCGCCAGGGGCAAGAGACCATCGACCAACAAGCGCATCACGATGGCAAAGGCGGCCAGCTTGGGCGCACCACCGATCATCAAAGTGACTACCGTCGGCGCACCGTGGTAGACATCAGGCACCCACATGTGGAATGGCACAGCCCCCAGCTTGAACGCGAGGCCTGCGACCACGAAGACCACGCCGAACACCAATACCTGGTGGCGAATCTGGCCTGAGTTGACAGCCTTGAAAACTTCGCCAATGTCCAGCGATCCAGTGGCACCATACAGCATGGACAGGCCATACAGCAAGAAACCGCTGGCCATGGCACCAAGCACAAAGTACTTCATGGCGGCTTCGGTCGCAGTCGCATGGTCCCGGCGCAGCGCCACCAGGGCATAGCTCGACAGGGTCAGCAACTCCAGGCCCAGATAAATCACCAGGAAATTGTTGCCACCAATCATGATGAACATGCCCAGCAGTGAGAACATGCCCAGGGTGAACAATTCGCCGCCACGCAGCATGCCGCGATCGCCTGCATAGGGCCTGCCGTACACCAGGGTCACCATCATCGCCAGGGTGGCAAAGCATTTGAGCCAGTTGCCCATGGCGTCGCTGACAACCATGTTGCCAAAACCATAGAAGGTGTTGCCGCTACTGGCATACACACCCTGCAAAACGGCGACCACTGCCAACGTGAGCATGGTCAGCACATAAGTGCCGGTGCGCCGTGGGCTGGAGACGCCCAGATCCACCAGCGCAATCACGCAGGCCATGACCAGAAGCAGGATCTCCGGATAAATCGCAAGCCAACTGATGTTGTCTATCATCTCGTGTCTCTCAGTTCAGTCTGGTCAGTTCAGCTTGGACAAGGCCACATGCTTGAGCAGCTCGGCCACGGAAGCATCCATCACGTCGGTGAAGGGGCGTGGGTACAGACCCATATACAGCACGGCGAAGCCCAGCAGGGCCAGCACGAAAAATTCGCGGCTGCTGATGTCCAGCAGGGCTTTGACATTGCTGTTGCCGACCGGCCCCAGATACACCCGCTTAAACATCCACAGACTGTAGGCAGCACCCCAGATCAGCGCCGAGGCCGCAGCCAGGCCGATCCAGAAATTGGCTTTCACGGCAGCCAGAATCACCATCCACTCACCCACAAAACCCGCAGTACCCGGCAAACCGCAGTTGGCCATGGTGAACAACAAGGCAAAGGCAGCAAAATTTGGCATGGTGTTGACCACACCGCCATAGTCGGCAATTTCACGCGAATGCATGCGGTCGTACAGCACACCAATCGAAAGGAACATGGCAGCCGAGACAAAACCATGCGCGATCATCTGCACGATGCCTCCCGACACCCCCAGGTCATTGAAGACGAAGAAGCCCAGGGTCACAAAACCCATGTGCGCCACAGACGAGTAGGCCACGAGTTTTTTCATGTCCTTTTGCACCATGGCCACCAGACCCACGTAGACCACGGCAATGAGCGACAACGCGATCATCAACCAGGCCCACTCGCGTGAGGCATCGGGGGCAATGGGTAACGAGAAGCGCAGGAAACCATAGGCGCCGAGCTTGAGCATGATGGCGGCCAGCACAGCAGAACCACCAGTGGGCGCCTCGACGTGCACGTCAGGCAGCCAGGTGTGCACCGGCCACATTGGCACCTTCACGGCAAAGGCCGCGAGGAAAGCAAAGAACAACAATGTTTGCGTGCGCCCATCCAGGGGGAGCGTATGCCAGGTGGCGATATCGAAGCTGCCTGCCGACTGGTTGTACAGGTAGATCAGCGCGATCAGCATCAGCAAAGAGCCCAGCAGCGTGTACAAGAAAAACTTGAACGCAGCATAGATCTTGTTCGGCCCACCCCAGATACCGATGATGAGATACATCGGAATCAGCGTGGCTTCGAAGAACACATAGAACAGCATTCCATCGAGAGCCGCAAAAACACCGATCATCAGGCCCGACAAAATCAGGAAGGCCCCCATGTACTGGTTCACCCGCACCGTGATCGACTCCCAGGAGGCAATCACCACGATGACGGTAATGAACGCCGTCAGGGGCACAAACCAGAACGAAATGCCATCTACACCAAGGTGGTAGAAGATGTTGAAACCTTCGATCCAGGGGGTTTTCTCAACAAACTGCATCGCTGCAGTGCCGAGCTTGAAACCCTCATAGAGCGGCAAGGTCACTGCAAACCCCGCCAAAGCACCAATCAGGGCCAACCAACGCACGGCCCCCGCATGCTTGTCGCTGCCAAAAGCCAGCAACAGCGCGCCGAACGCGATGGGCGTCCAGATAGCAAGACTCAACAAACCCATTTTTGTTCTTCTCCTACTTGTTGAGCAAGACGAAATACGTCATGAGCACGAAGATGCCCAAAATCATTACCAGAGCGTAGTGGTAGACAAAACCGGTCTGCACCTTGCGCACGATGCCGGCCACCCAACCCACAACCTTCCAGGAACCATTCACCAGCACACCATCGATCAAGGCCTGGTCGCCACCCTTCCACAGTCCAACGCCCAGTGCACGGGCGCCACGAGCGAGGATGTTCTCATTGATCCAGTCAAGGTAGTATTTGTTTTCCAGCAAGGTGTAGATCGGCTGGAAAGCGCGCTTGATGGCAGCAGGCAAAGCCGGGTTGACCATGTACATGTAGTACGACAGGGCAACACCTGCCACCGCCAGCCAGAACGGCGCCGTCTGCAAACCATGCAGCGCCATGCCCACGGGGCCATGGAAAATCTCTGTCAGCTTGGCCATGGCAGGATGCAAAGCTGTGTTGACGAAAATTGCATCCTTGAAAAATTCACCGAACAACATCGGCTGGATCGTCATGAAGCCGATCACCACCGACGGAATGGCCAGCAGCACCAACGGCACCGTCACCACCCAAGGGGATTCGTGCGGCTCTTTGTGGTGATGGTCGTCGTGACCATGACCATCATGGTGGTGCGCGTCCGGGTTCTGGTCAAAGCGTTCCTTGCCGTGGAACACCAGGAAATACAGGCGGAACGAATAGAACGCGGTAACGAAAACCCCGGCCAACACCGCAAAGTGTGCAAAACCTGCTGCCGGCAAATGGCTGAAATGCACAGCCTCGATGATGCTGTCCTTGGAGTAAAAGCCAGCGAACAACGGGGTGCCGATCAGCGCCAGCGATCCCAGCAGCGAGGTGATCCAGGTAATGGGCATGTACTTGCGTACGCCGCCCATCCAGCGGATGTCCTGGTTGTGGTGCATACCGATGATGACCGAGCCCGCAGCAAGGAACAACAACGCCTTGAAGAATGCGTGCGTCATCAGGTGGAACACGGCAACCGAGTAGGCGGAAGCACCCAAGGCCACGGTCATATAGCCGAGCTGCGATAGCGTCGAATAGGCCACCACTCGCTTGATGTCATTCTGGATGATGCCCAGAAAACCCATGAACAGCGCCGTGATGGAGCCAATGATCAGAATGAAATTGAGCGCCGTATCGGACAACTCAAACAGGGGCGACATGCGCGCCACCATAAAGATGCCCGCCGTCACCATGGTAGCCGCGTGGATCAGCGCAGAAATGGGGGTCGGGCCTTCCATCGAGTCGGGCAGCCAGACATGCAGCGGAAACTGCGCGCTCTTGCCCATGGCACCAATGAACAGGCAGATACAGACCACGGTGATCAGCATCCAGTCGGTGCCCGGGAACGACAGCGCACCCAACTCACCTGCCTTGCCAAACACCTCAGCGTAATTGAGGGTTCCAGCATAAGCCGCAATCAACCCAATGCCCAGAATGAAGCCGAAGTCACCCACACGGTTGACCAGGAAAGCTTTCATATTGGCAAAGATGGCCGAGGGCTTGTTGAACCAGAAGCCAATCAGCAGGTAGGACACCAAGCCAACGGCTTCCCAGCCAAAGAACAGCTGGAGCAGGTTGTTGCTCATCACCAGCATGAGCATGGAGAAGGTGAACAGCGAGATATAGGCGAAGAAGCGGTTGTAACCGTCGTCTTCTTCCATGTAGCCGATGGTGTAGATGTGCACCATCAGCGACACAAAGGTCACCACACACATCATCATGGCTGTCAGCCCATCGACCAGAAAGCCGACTTCCATTTTCAGGCCACCCACCACCATCCAGGTGTAGATAGTTTCATTGAAGCGGGCACCATCCAGCGCCACGCTCTTGAGGGTCATGGCAGAGAGGATGAATGCCGCCAGCACGCCCAGAATGGTAAGCGTATGGCTCAGCCGACGGCCGATCCAGTTGCCCCCGAAGGTCGTACCGAAAACACCGGCCAGCACGGCGCCCGCCAGCGGTGCCAGTGGAACGGCCAGTAGCGTTGAAGCAGAAAGGGTTTGACTCATTGTGGAGAACCTTGCGTGTCTGGCGTCTCAACCCTGCAGGGTGTCGAGAGCGTCCGCATTGATGTTGGACTTGTTGCGGAACAACAGAACCAAGATGGCCAAGCCGATGGCCGACTCGGCTGCAGCCACGGTCAGGATGAAGAAAACGAACACCTGCCCGTGCATATCGCCAAGGTAATGTGAGAAGGCCACAAAGTTCATGTTGACCGCCAACAGCATTAGCTCAATGGCCATCAGTAAAACAATGAGGTTCTTGCGATTCAGAAAGATACCAATGACAGCCATTGCGAACAGCATGGCTCCCACGGTCAAGAAATGTCCCAGCGTCGGTGTCATGCTTTTTTCTCCTCGGCAGCAGGCACGACTGGCGCACTTTCTGGTGCCTTTTGTGTGACCGCCATCTTGACCACCTGCAACCGATCGGCTGCGCGCACCCGGACTTGCATTGCCGGATTGATGGCCTTGCTCTCCTTGCGGTTGCGCAGGGTCAGCGCGATGGCAGAAATCATGGCCACCAACAGAATCACGGATGCAATTTCCACCGGATACAGATAGCGCGTATACATGAGTTGACCCAATGCCTTGGCATTGGAAAACGCAACCGCATTGCCTGCCGCATCGACCGCCGCCGCCATCGCCTTGGGTTCTTCAATGCCACGGAAACCGCCCATGAGAACTGCGGCCATTTCCAAGGCGATGAGCGCACCCACGGCGGCGGCCAAGGGAAAGTGTTTCCAGAACCCTTCGCGCAGACCCTCGACATCAATATCGAGCATCATCACGACGAACAGGAACAACACCATCACGGCTCCCAGGTACACCAGCACCAGGGCAATTGCCAGGAATTCAGCCTTGAGCAGCAGCCACAAGCCGGATGCTTGCGAAAACGCGAGGATCAGGTGCAACACGGCGTGCACCGGATTGCGTGCAGAAATAACCCGGAAGGCTGCATAAAGCAGCACGACCGAAAACAGATAGAAAAAACCAGTCTTGGCGTCCATGAATCGGTTCTTTGTAGAGGTCTGGCGTAGGGATGCGCGCCGCTTCAGCGGTACTTGGCGTCTGCGGCCTTGGCGGCAGCAATTTCGCCTTCATAGCGGTCACCCACGGCCAGCAACATGTCTTTGGTGAAATACAGGTCGCCACGCTTTTCGCCGTGGTACTCAAAAATATGCGTTTCGACGATGGAATCGACCGGGCAACTCTCTTCGCAGAAACCGCAGAAAATGCACTTGGTCAGGTCGATGTCATAACGGGTCGTCCGGCGTGAGCCATCGTCGCGGACATCCGACTCGATGGTGATCGCCATGGCCGGGCAAACCGCTTCGCACAGCTTGCAGGCAATGCAGCGCTCCTCGCCATTGTCATAACGGCGCAAGGCATGCAGGCCGCGAAAGCGCGGAGAAACGGGTGTCTTTTCTTCTGGGAACTGCACTGTCACCTTACGGCGAAAAGCGTAGCGACCTGTCAGGGACATACCCTTGACGAGTTCAACCAGCAGAAAACTTTTGAAAAAGTCCCGGATGGAAAAAGATGCAGCAGCAACGGCAGCCATTCGTGTGTCCCCGCTTT
Source organism: Simplicispira sp. 125 (assembly GCF_003096555.1). Lineage (NCBI taxonomy): Bacteria > Pseudomonadati > Pseudomonadota > Betaproteobacteria > Burkholderiales > Comamonadaceae > Simplicispira > Simplicispira sp. 125. The sequence continues at coordinate 1,547,340 of NZ_QEKM01000001.1, forward strand.
ATTTCCAGATGTTCCACGGCGAGAGCAACCAGCCCCCGACGATAAGCAGCCACACCAGGGTGACTGGTATGAAGATCTTCCAACCCAAACGCATGATCTGGTCATAGCGGAACCGGGGGAAGGTGGCGCGAATCCAGATGAACATGGATACCACCACAAAGGTTTTAATACCGAGCCAGATCCAGCCGGGGATGAAGTCCAGTGCGGCCACCGGCGAAAGCCAGCCCCCCAGGAACATCAGCACCGCCAGAATCGACACCAGCCACATGCTGGCATATTCAGCCAGGAAGAAGATGGCAAAGCCCATGCCCGAATACTCGACCATGTGGCCTGCCACAATCTCGGCTTCGCCTTCAACAACGTCGAACGGGTGGCGGTTGGTCTCAGCCACGCAGGAGATCAGGTAGACGATGAAAATGGGCAGCAGCGGCAACCAATTCCAGGACAGGAAAGAAACGCCCATGCTGGCAAATGTTCCCTTGTTCTGGCCCATGACGATTTCGGTGAGATTCATGCTGCCCGACACCATGATGATGACCAGGAAACAGAATCCCATCGCAATTTCGTAACTCACCATCTGCGCCGAAGCACGCATGGCGCCGAGGAAGGCGTATTTCGAATTGGACGCCCAACCTGCAATGATCACGCCATACACCTCGATGGAAGTGATGGCCATCACCAGCAGCAAACCTGCATTGACGTTCGTGAGGGCTGTTTCGGGGCCAAAAGGAATCACGACCCAGGCAGCGAGCGCCGGCATGATGGCCATGATGGGCCCCAGCACGAACAATCCTTTGGAAGCTGCAGATGGCTGGATGATTTCCTTGGTCAGAAGCTTCACCGCATCGGCAATGGGCTGCAGCAATCCCAACGGCCCTACGCGGTTGGGGCCATGGCGCACTTGCATGAATCCCAGCAGCTTGCGCTCCCACAGCGTGAGATAGGCGACAGCGCCCATCAAAGGCAGCAGCAGAACAACGATCTTGATCAGAATCCAGAGCACGGGCCATGCAGTCCCCGTCCACCAACCCTGCGCAAGAAGGTTCAGACCAAAGTTGTAGATGGCATCAATCATGCTGGCGCTCCTTCACGGCCCAGACGGGCATCTGCCGTCAGCTGCAGGGAACTTGCACGCCGCACCAGCCCGTCGAGCTGGTAAATGGATGCCACCACGGGCTCGGCCACGGCGCCCGTTGCCACGTGCGGGGTGACCTGCGTTGCATTGCCCAACCGCTCGGCAGGCACTGCATTAACCAGCCCTGCACTCGCTCCAGTGGCTTTGGACAGCACATCCTGGGATGTCTCAAAGTCAAAGCCCGGCAGATCCATCAAATTGGCCAGCACGCGCAACACTTTCCATGCCGGGCGTGTTTCGCCCAGGGGGCGAACAACTGCATGGAAACTCTGCAAGAGCCCCTCGGCATTGACAAAGCTGCCAGAAGTTTCCGTGAAGGGGGCAATGGGCAACAGTACGTCGCTGAATTCCATATTGGTCTTAAAGGGGCTCAGGGTGACCACCATGTCCACCTTGGACAAAGCAGCAACCGCCTGAGCGCCAGCAGCGCTGTCATATACGGGTTCATTGTTCAGCAAGAACAAGCCCTTGAGCCCACCCTCCAACATCTGGGCGGCGTTCAAGCCTCCCTTTCCGGGCATGGCATCAACCCACTGCGCACCAACCGTGTTGGCGGCTTCGGTGAGATAACCCACCGTAGCGCCTGTTTGCGCGCCAATCCAGTTGGCCAGTGCCAGCAGACTTGTCGCCTGTGCATGGTGCGCAGCGGCGTTGCCCAACAGCACAGCCTTGTGCTCTCCAGACAGCAACGCCAAGGCAATCGCACGTGCGGTTTCGTTGTCCGAGCGCCCCTCATTCACGGGAGCAGTAACGCCTTTTTCCTGGGCCACGACCGCAGCAACGTCGGCCAGGGCATGCGCCCAAGCGCCGGGCGCGGCCAACAGTGTCTGCGCAACGGGCATAGCCCAGTCACGCGCTACTGCATCAATAGCCATGACCGTACAACCCTTACGGGCTGCCTGGCGAATGCGCTGCGCAAACAAAGGATGGTCTTTGCGCAGAGAAGAACCCACGACCAGCACCGATTGAAGTGTGGACAGCGACGCAATCGACCGGCCCAACCAGCGCACACCCTCGGGCGCGGTGAAGTCGGCATGGCGAAGACGGTGGTCGATATTGCTGCTTCCCAGGCCGCGCACCAGCGCACCGGCCAGGTACAACTCTTCCAGCGTACTGTGCGGACTCACCAGTGCACCGATGCTCTGGGCGCCCTGCTCTTTCTGTATGCACCGCAGGCCATTGGCCACATATTCCAGGGCCGTCTGCCAATCCACCTCGGCCCACTCGCCACCCTGCTTGAGCATGGGGTGCATCAGGCGTTCTTCGCTGGCAAGAGCCTCGTACGAAAAACGGTCCCGATCGGCGATCCAGCATTCGTTGACGTCTTCATTCTCGAACGGCAGGACACGCATGACCTTATGGTTCTTGACCTGAACGATCAGATTGGCGCCTGTGGAGTCGTGCGGACTGACAGACTTCCGACGCGAAAGCTCCCAGGTGCGGGCGCTGTAGCGGAAAGGCTTGCTGGTCAGCGCACCGACTGGGCAAATATCGATCATGTTGCCCGACAACTCCGAATCAATGGTGTCGCCCGCCACCGTGGTGATCTCGGAGTGCTCACCCCGATGGATCATGCCCAGCTCCATGACGCCGGCGACTTCCTGGCCAAAACGTACGCAACGTGTGCAATGGATGCAACGGGTCATTTCCTGCATGGAAATGAGCGGACCGACATCCTTGAAGTGCACTACGCGCTTTTCTTCTTCGTAGCGCGTAGAAGATGCGCCGTAGCCCACGGCCAGATCTTGCAGCTGGCACTCGCCACCTTGATCGCAGATGGGGCAATCCAAGGGATGGTTGATCAGCAAAAACTCCATGACCGACTTCTGGGCCTGGATGGCCTTGTCGCTCTTGGTACGCACGATCATGCCCTGGGTGACAGGGGTCGCGCATGCTGGCATGGGCTTGGGCGCCTTCTCCACATCCACCAGGCACATACGGCAGTTGGCGGCGATGGACAGTTTCTTGTGGTAGCAGAAGTGGGGAATGTAAGTGCCTGCCTTCTCGGCTGCATGCATCACCATGCTGCCTTCGGCAATTTCCACTTTCTGACCGTCAAGTTCAATTTCAACCATATGCTTTTCTCGCGATCAGGCAGAAGTTGCGGCCTGAGGATTCGGTTTCCGGATCATTGCAGCGAACTCCGGCCGGTAATGCTTGAGCATGGCTCGTACAGGCATCGCTGCCGCATCCCCCAGGGCGCAGATGGTGCGTCCCATGATGTTGCTCGCCACGGAGTCGAGCACGTCCATGTCGGCGGGTCGTCCGTCGCCACGGTGAATGCGATCCACGAGGCGCCACAGCCACCCTGTACCCTCACGGCAGGGTGTGCACTGACCGCAGGACTCGTGCATGTAAAAATAGGAAAGACGCTTGAGCGACTCGACCATGCAACGGCTGTCGTCCATGACAATGACCGCGCCTGAACCAAGCATCGAGCCAGCCTTGGCGATCGAGTCGTAGTCCATGGTGCATTCCATGATGATCGACGCGGGCAGCACGGGCGAAGAAGAACCGCCAGGGATCACCGCCTTGAGCTGCCTACCTTTACGCACGCCACCAGCGAGCTCCAGCAACCGAGAAAACGGCGTACCCATCGGAACCTCGTAGTTGCCTGGGCACTCCACATCACCGCTCACCGAGAAAATCTTGGTTCCACCGTTATTGGGCTTGCCACAGGCAAGGTAGGCAGCGCCACCATTGCGAATGATCCACGGCACGGCCGCAAAGGTTTCGGTGTTGTTGATCGTGGTCGGCTTGCCGTAGAGGCCAAAACTGGCCGGAAACGGCGGCTTGAAGCGGGGTTGACCCTTCTTGCCTTCCAGCGACTCCAGCAAAGCTGTTTCCTCGCCGCAAATGTAGGCACCAAAACCATGGTGTGCATGCAGTTGGAACGTAAAGCTGCTGCCGAGAATGTTGTCACCCAGATAACCGGCCGCACGGGCCTCTTCCAAGGCCGCCTCGAAGCGCTCGTATACCTGGAAAATTTCTCCGTGGATGTAGTTGTACCCCACCGTGATGCCCATCGCGTAGGCCGCAATGATCATGCCCTCGATGACGGAGTGCGGGTTGTACATCAGGATGTCGCGGTCCTTGCAGGTGCCCGGTTCTCCCTCATCGGAATTGCACACCAGGTACTTCTGACCAGGAAACTGGCGGGGCATGAAGCTCCACTTCAAACCCGTGGGGAAACCGGCACCGCCGCGACCGCGCAGGCCTGATTCCTTGACGGTCGCAATGACCTGGTCCTGCGTCAGCGCTTCGCCGCCGTTTTTGCCGAGCATCGTGCGCAGGGCTTGATAGCCACCGCGCGCCTCGTAGTCCTTGATACTCCAGTTCGAACCATTGAGGCCCGCATAGATCTGGGGCTCGATATGGCGGTCATGAAAACAGGTCTCAATACCGGCGGCCTGAAATTGCAAAAGCACCTGGGTTGCCGTGGTCATCACTTGCCCTCCGCTGCGCGCAGGCTATCGACCAGCTGATCGAGCTTATCGTTGCCCATGAAGCTACACATGTGGCGGTCGTTCACCAGCATCACAGGCGCATCGGCACAGGCGCCAAGGCATTCGCATTGTTGCAGGGTGAACAAGCCGTCCTGTGTGGTCTCACCCATCGAGATCCCCAGCTTGTGCTCCAGATACTCCAGCGCCTTGCCGCCTTCGCGCAGCAGGCATGGCAGATTGGTGCAGACGTTGAGTTTGTACTTGCCCACTGCATGCTGGTTGTACATGTTGTAGAAGGTCGTCACTTCGTGGACGGCAATCTGCGGCATACCCAGGTAGTCGGCAACTACCGCCTCGCTGGCCTCGCTGACATAGCCCTGCTCCTGCTGGACAATGGCAAGGCAGGCCATCACGGCGGACTGCTTCTGGTCGGCCGGGTATTTGGCCACTTCACGCGCAAAACGCGCCTTGGTCGCTTCAGAAATCATCGGTCAATTTCTCCGAACACGATATCCATGGTGCCAATGATGGCAACCACGTCGGCCAGCATGTGGCCTCGGGCCATTTCATCCATGGTTGCCAGGTGTGCAAACCCTGGTGCGCGGATCTTCAGGCGGTATGGCTTGTTGGCACCGTCGCTCACAAGGTAAATACCAAATTCTCCCTTGGGGTGCTCCACGGCGGCATAAGCCTCACCTTCAGGCACATGCATCCCCTCCGAAAACAGCTTGAAATGGTGGATCAGGTCTTCCATACCTGTCTTCATCATCTCGCGGCTCGGTGGTGCGACCTTGTGGTTATCAGTAATCACCGGGCCGGGGTTGGCACGCAGCCAGGCAATACATTGCTGAATAATGCGATTGGACTCGCGCATTTCCTGCACGCGCACCAAATACCGATCGTAGCAATCACCCGTCTTGCCCACAGGCACATCGAAATCGACCCGGTCGTACACTTCGTAAGGCTGGGTTTTGCGCAGATCCCAAGCAATACCGGAGCCACGCAGCATGGGGCCGGTCATACCGAGATTGAGTGCGCGCTCTGGCGTAACCACACCCACCCCCACGGTACGCTGTTTCCAGATCCGGTTGTCTGTCAGCAGCGTTTCGTATTCATCCACGTAGCCGGGAAAACGGCGGGTGAAGTCCTCAATAAAATCAAGCAGGGAGCCCTGGCGGTTCTGGTTGCGCTGCTCCAACGACTTGGCATTGCGCACCTTACTCGCCTTGTACTGCGGCATGCTCTCGGGCAGGTCGCGGTACACGCCGCCCGGACGGAAATACGCCGCGTGCATGCGCGCACCCGACACAGCCTCGTACATATCGAACAGGTCTTCACGTTCGCGAAAGGTGTAGATCAGAATGGTCGAGCTACCACAGTCATTACCGTGCGAACCCAGCCACATCAGGTGGTTCAGCAGGCGCGTGATTTCGGAAAACATCACCCGGATGTACTGCGCCCGAATAGGCACTTCAAGACCCAAAAGCTTTTCGATGGCCAGGCAGTACGCATGCTCGTTGGACATCATGGACACGTAATCCAGTCGATCCATATACGGAAGCGACTGAATGTAGGTTTTGTGCTCGGCCAACTTTTCAGTGGCGCGGTGCAGCAATCCAATGTGCGGATCGGCGCGCTGCACAACCTCGCCATCGAGCTCCAACACAAGGCGCAATACACCGTGGGCTGCAGGGTGTTGCGGCCCCAGATTCAGGGAATAGTTCTTGATTTCGGCCATGGTTCACCGCAGAAGACCGTCAGGTCTCAGTGCAGTCCTCCGTATTTATCTTCGCGAATGATGCGCGGAGTGATCTCGCGCGGCTCGATGCTGACCGGCTCATAGACCACTCGGCGCTGGTCTGCGTCATAACGCATCTCGACATGGCCCGAGAGAGGGAAATCCTTGCGGAACGGATGGCCGATAAAGCCGTAGTCGGTCAAGATACGGCGCAGATCATTGTGACCGTCGAACACGATGCCGTACAAGTCGAACGCCTCGCGCTCATACCAGTTGGCCGATGCCCACAGCCCGGTCACCGAAGGCACCACAGGGAAATCATCCTCAGGGCAGAACACCTTGACGCGCACGCGCTGGTTCAGGCTGACCGACAACAAATGGTTTACAACGCAATAGCGTGCGCCTTCGGCCTCACGGTCGCCATAGGTTGAATAATCCAAACCGCACAAATCCACCAGTTGCTCAAAACGACAACCGGGCGCATCGCGCAGCAACTGCATGGCTTCGAGGTAATTGGCAGCAGGAACCACCACCGTGAGCTCGCCCAGCGCAATGTGCGCTTCGCGGATTCTGTCACCCAGCACCGCCATGATGGCGTCTTTGAGCTCTTCGGGGCGAATGGCAAAAGTTGTCATGAAACCCCCTTCAGGCACGCGCAATAGTATTGGTGCGGCGAATCTTCTGCTGCAGCTGGATGATGCCGTAAATCAGGGCCTCTGCCGTAGGCGGGCAGCCCGGCACATACACATCCACCGGAACAATGCGATCACAACCGCGCACCACCGAATAGCTGTAGTGGTAGTAGCCACCACCATTGGCGCATGAACCCATGGAGAGCACCCACCGTGGCTCGCTCATCTGGTCGTACACCTTGCGCAGCGCAGGCGCCATCTTGTTGCACAGGGTACCGGCCACAATCATCAGGTCGGACTGGCGGGGACTGGCACGAAACACTTCAGCGCCAAAACGGCCAATGTCATAGCGCGCAGCCGCCGCATGCATCATCTCGACCGCACAGCAGGCCAAACCAAAGGTCATGGGCCAAAGCGAACCTGTCTTGGCCCAGTTCACCACCGAGTCGTAACTCGTGGTGATAAAGCCTTCCTTCATTACGCCTTCAATCATTGCGTCAATCCTTGTTCAAGCCGCTCATTCCCACTCCAGGGCGCCCTTTTTCCACTCGTAGACAAAGCCCACAAGCAGAACCGTCAGGAAAATGACGACGGCGACGAAACCCGTCAGTCCCACGTCCTGCAGCGTCACAGCCCAGGGAAACAGAAAGGCGATCTCCAGATCGAAAAGAATAAACAGGATCGCGATGAGGTAATAGCGCACGTCGAACTTCATGCGCGCATCCTCGAAGGCTTCGAAGCCACATTCGTAGGGGGAATTTTTTGCGGGATCAGGCCGATTGGGGCCCAGGATGTATCCCAGCGCTATGGGAACGATACCGACCCCAATACCGACCAAGATGAACAGGAGGACGGGGAGATATTGATCGAGGTTCATCTTTAGGATGCGCTCATCGCTGAGGCCTCGCCCATCATGACCGCAAGCGGAACATGCGGGCTGGCCTGTTTTTGTCTGGTGCCGTCGGCGAGACTCGAACTCGCACAGCTTTCGCCACTACCCCCTCAAGATAGCGTGTCTACCAATTTCACCACGACGGCTTTGTCATGTCTGGGTGGCATGAGGAACCATTTGGTTTTGGCTTCCCAGACAATCCAAGATTCTACTCCGGAAAAACCCTGTTACCGGGCTCTGCAGAGGATTTATTGATCATTTCGTCGCTTGGCACGCACATTGCTGGCGTTGACTGGGGCGACTCTCCCTGCTCTTTGTCAGACCCACGAAAGACTGGAATCCAAAGGAGCAGCAACGCGGTGTTTTCGACCCCAACGCCACGCTGCCGCAGTCACTCACTTCGCAGGAATCTGCCCTGCACCAGAGGCCGCAACCGCTGGGGCTGGGCTCTCAGCCGCAGCGGGCGCTGCATTGCCGGGAATGGTGGCAGCCGAACCCGCTTCAGGTGCCGGAGCCACTGGCGCAGTCGTGGCCACAGGGCCTTCCAGCACACTGCCGGTGCTGGCAGGTCGTGCGTTACCAAAGTAAGCCAGCGCCAGGGTGCTGACAAAGAAAATCACTGCCAGCACGGCGGTCGTACGCGAGAGAAAGTTGGCGCTGCCGCTGGCACCAAACAGGCTGCCGGAACTACCGCTGCCAAATGCAGCCCCCATGTCGGCACCTTTTCCGTGCTGGATCAAGATCAGTCCAATCATGCCCAGAGCGGTCATTATCTGCACCGTCAAGATTACGTTTACAAGCATTCCCATTCTTTTAATACTCCTGATTTAATAGCTAGTAGCGCCCGTATTTATTGGGCTGCTGCGATAATTTGTTGAAATTCTGCCGCCTTAAGCGATGCACCACCCACCAGACCGCCGTCAATGTCGGGCTGGCCCAGCAATTGCGCGGCATTCGCAGCATTCATGCTGCCGCCATACAACAAGCGAATGCTGCCCGCACGCGGACTGGCCGCTGCCAGTTGCGCACGCAGCACGGCATGTACCTGCTGCGCTTGTGCGGGTGAAGCGGTCTTGCCTGTACCAATAGCCCAGACGGGTTCGTAGGCCACCACCACCTCGCTAATGCAGTGGCCATTGAAGTGAATGACAGCCGCCAACTGGCGCCGCACCACCATCTCAGTGTCGCCCGCTTCACGCTCCGCCAACGTCTCGCCCACACAAACGATGGGAGTGATGCCCGCCGCAAGCGCACGCTGCGCCTTGACCGCCACCTGCACATCGGTCTCGCCGTGGTACTGGCGCCGCTCCGAATGTCCCACCAACACATAGCGCACACCAAATTCACGCAACATGGCCGCAGAGTTTTCTCCGGTGTAGGCCCCTGCTTCGTGCTGCGACACATCCTGCGCCGCCAGCGCTAAAGGCGAGCCTGCCGCCAGCGCCTGCACCTGCGCGAGATACGGCGCGGGCACAGCGACGGCAACGTCGCAACCCGGCTGCGCCCCCAGACCAGCAACCAACGCCTGCACCAAAGCCTCGTTGGCAGCCAGGCTGCCATTCATTTTCCAGTTGCCTGCAATGAGTTTCTTGTTCATGTTCACCACGTCAAAACAATTTTGCCCGTATGCTGATTCGATTCCATCAAAGCGTGGGCCTGCGCCGCATCGGCGGCCGCAAAGCTGCTGTGCACCACCGGACGCACCGCACCCGATGCCAGCAGCGGCCACACCCGCTCACGCAAAGCCCGGGCGATGGCCCCCTTGAAGGCGACCGGCCTGGCCCGCAGCGTCGAACCCGTGATGGTCAGACGCTTGCGCAGCACCAGACCCGCGTTGAATGCAGCCTGCACGCCACCTTGCACCGCAATGATGACCAGGCGCCCATCTTCGGCAAGGCACTCCACCTCACGCGCCACATAGCTGCCAGCCACCATGTCCAGCACCACATCAACGCCCTTGCCCGCCGTGATGCGCTGCACCTCGGCCACAAAATCCTGCGTTTGATAGTTGATGGCATGGCGGGCACCCAGCGCCAGACAGGCCGCGCACTTCTCGTCACTGCCCGCCGTGACGATGACCGTCGCACCAAAAGCCCGCCCCAGCTGGATGGCCGTGACACCAATGCCGCTACCACCACCTTGCACGAGCAGGGCTTCCCCGGGCTGCAGCCGCGCCCGGTCAAACACATTGCTCCACACCGTAAAAAAGGTTTCGGGAAGAGAGGCCGCCTCGATGTCGCTCAGCCCTGCGGGTACCGGCAGACACTGCTCCACCGGAGCCACACACCACTGCGCATATCCACCACCGGCCAACAAGGCGCACACCCGGTCACCCACACGCAGGCCCACCTGCGCCATGGCAGCCGCATCCCCCCCCTGCACGACCCCGGCCACCTCCAGCCCGGGCACATCACTGGCGCCCGGAGGCGGTGCGTAGTGGCCTTTGCGCTGCAAGACATCGGGGCGGTTGATACCACTGGCGCTCACGCGGATCAGCACCTCACCCACGCCCGCCACGGGCTGCGCACGCTCACCCAGGCGCAACACTTCAGGTGCACCAAATTCGGTGATTTCAATGGCTTGCATGGCAGTCTCGGATAAGGCGGGTTGAATTAGCATTGTTTTTGCCTCTAACGCCCGTCAATAGGGCGCGAGAAGCTACAAAACAAATAGCATTCAAAGATCAGCCGTTGGCCTGCACCTGCCCATCCAGGGGCAAGGCCTGCTGTTGCTGCTGCTCACCGGCCGCCGTTTCGCGGTGCTCACGGGGTTCGCGGCGCTCGGCGGGTGCAGGACGATCGCTTCCACCATGGGCAGGACGATCAGACAGAGCCTTCATGGACAGCTTGATGCGGCCCTTTTCGTCGGTCTCCAAGACCTTGACCTTCACGATCTGGCCCTCCTGCAGGTAGTCGCTGACCTTCTCCACGCGCTCATGGGCGATCTGGCTGATATGCAGCAAACCATCCTTGCCGGGCAACAGGTTGATCAGCGCGCCGAAGTCCAGGATCTTGGTGACCGGGCCTTCGTACACCTTGCCGATTTCGACTTCCGCCGTGATCTGCTCAATACGGCGCTTGGCTTCGTCAGCCTTGGCGTTGTCGGTTGCCGCAATGGTGATGGTGCCGTCTTCCTCGATATTGATCTGGCAGCCGGTTTCTTCAGTGAGCGCACGAATGACCGCGCCGCCCTTGCCGATCACATCGCGGATCTTTTCGGGATTGATCTTCATGGTGTACAGCTTGGGAGCGAAGTTCGACACTTCGGTCTTGGCTTCGCCCATGGCCTCCTGCATCTTGCCCAGAATGTGCATGCGGGCTTCCTTGGCCTGGGCCAATGCGACCTGCATGATTTCCTTGGTGATGCCCTGGATCTTGATATCCATCTGCAGCGCGGTGATGCCGTTGGTGGTGCCTGCCACCTTGAAGTCCATGTCACCCAGGTGGTCTTCATCGCCCAGGATATCGGTCAGCACGGCAAAACGGTTGTCTTCCTTGATCAGGCCCATGGCAATACCGGCCACGTGTGCCTTCATGGGCACGCCAGCGTCCATCATCGACAGGCAGCCACCGCAGACCGAAGCCATCGACGACGAACCGTTCGATTCAGTGATCTCGGACACCACACGCATGGTGTAGGGAAACTCCTCCTTGCTGGGCAAAACGGCAATCAACGCACGCTTGGCCAAGCGACCGTGGCCGATTTCGCGGCGCTTGGTCGAACCCATGCGGCCCACTTCGCCGGTGGCAAAGGGAGGCATGTTGTAGTGCATCATGAAGCGGTCTTCATACTCGCCCGCCAGCGCGTCGATGCGCTGTGCATCGCGCTCGGTGCCCAGCGTGGTCACGACCAGCGCCTGCGTTTCGCCGCGCGTGAACAAGGCGGAGCCATGGGTGCGGGGCAGAACCGAATTGCGGATCTCAATGGGACGCACAGTGCGCGTGTCACGGCCATCAATGCGGGGCTCGCCCGCCAGAATCTGGCTGCGCACGATACGCGCTTCAATGTCGAACAGCATGCCTTCGACCTTGACCGCGTCGAACACGACACCGGCCTCTTTCAGGTCGGCCATCACCACGGCATAGGCTTCGCGGCAAGCGTGCGTACGGGCCTGCTTATTGCGGATCTGGTAAGCGGCGCGCAGCTTTTCCTCGGCCAATGCACCCACTTTGGCAATCAGACCTTCGTCCTTGGCAGGAGCCTGCCAGTCCCACACGGGCTTGCCGGCATCGCGCACCAGTTCATGGATGGCGTTGATCGCGACCTTGCCTGCTTCGTGACCAAACACCACGGCGCCCAGCATCACGTCTTCGGACAGTTGCTGCGCTTCGGACTCAACCATCAGCACGGCCGCTTCGGTACCCGCCACCACCAGGTCCATCTGGCTGTTCTTACGCGCCGTCTGACCGGGATTGAGCACGTATTCGCCGTTGATGTAGCCCACGCGCGCTGCACCAATGGGGCCACTGAACGGGATACCCGAGATGGCCAGCGCGGCGCTCGATGCAATCAGCGCTGCGATGTCGGCGTCTACTTCAGGATTCAAAGAAACGGTGTGGATCACCACATGCACTTCGTTGAAGAAGCCTTCCGGGAACAGCGGACGGATCGGGCGGTCGATCAGGCGGCTGGTCAGCGTTTCATGCTCGCTGGGCTTGGCTTCGCGCTTGAAGAAGCTGCCGGGGATCTTGCCCGCAGCGTACGTCTTCTCGATGTAGTCCACCGTCAGCGGGAAGAAATCCTGGCCGGGCTTGGCGCCCTTGGACGCCACCACGGTGGCCAGCACCACGGTATCGTCAATGTTCACCAGCACAGCGCCCGAGGCCTGGCGTGCGAATTCGCCCGTTTCCATGACGACAGTCTTGTCGCCCCACTGGAAAGACTTGGTCACTTTATTGAAAATGCTCATAATTGCTCCTATTTTAATAGCTGGCAGCGCACTACCAGAAAGCGCCAGAGGCCGATTTAGATGTCGATGCCATTCCATTGAAACCGCACGCGGAGTTCAGTGGAATGACACAGCTTCGATCTGTTTGGCACACCGGCAAAGTAAAAAACGCCTGAGCTAGCGCGCTAACCCAGGCGTTTTTGCATGCAAACAGCGTTTATTTGCGCAGACCCAGCTTGGCAATCAGCGCGGTGTAACGCTCGCCATCCTTGGCCTTGAGGTAGTCCAGCAGCTTGCGGCGGCGGCTCACCATGCGCAGCAAACCGCGGCGACCATGGTGATCCTTGGCGTGCTGTTTGAAGTGGGGCATCAGTTCATTGATGCGTGCCGTGAGCAAAGCCACCTGCACTTCCGGGCTACCGGTATCGTTGGCAGCACGGGCGTTGGCCTTGACAACTTCGGCCTTGATTGAAGATGCGATCATTCGAATTTTTCCTGAATATGGCCTACAGCCGCTCATGAAGCACTGCGGGCACTGGTTTTACTTGCGCCGGAAGCTGGAAGGGCCACCGGCGTGCGTCTTGCACCATGCAAAACCCCTCAATTGTACATGGCCCCGGTTCTGCGGGATTTCGCGCATACAAAGCCGCCCCTGGGCATGGCAGGATCAACGCGCAAAACCAGAAAGACCGCACCATGCAACGCTCCCCCTCCGTCCACCACCGCGCCAGGACACCCATCACGACACTGCTGGCCGCCTGCCTGGCATTGACCCTGCTCGCCAGCCCGGACCTCGCCAACGCCAAGCGATCGGCATCCAGCACCCACGACAGCGCCAAAAAGAAAGGCGTGACCAAAATCACCTACCAGCGCAGCAGCTCCGAAGAAACCACCGCCGAGCGCGACCGCCGCATGTACCGCGAATGCAAAGGCATGCACAACGCGGGTGCCTGCCGGGGGTATACGCGCAAATAGGGTTGTGGCAAGACATCCACAGCCCAAGGCCCGCCGTACGCTACCGCCCATCCGGGCCACAATGCCACTCATCCGGGCCTAGCGCGCTTTGCGCGCCCATACCCCTAGGATGACTCCATGCCATCGTTGAAACCACTGTATTTTCCGCGCCAGACTGGGTTTACCGCCATCGAACTCATGGTGGTGGTGTCCATCATCGCCATTCTGGCGGCACTGGCAGCGCCCAGCTTTACTCCGCTGATTGAACGTTGGCGTGTGCGCCAGGCGGCTGAAAATCTCACTTCCACCATCTACTACGCGCGGTCTGAAGCTATAAAACGGGGCGGCGGCGTGGCCATTGACGCCTCGGGTGGCTGGAGCACGGGCTGGAAGGTCACCCACACCCAGAACAGCACCACCACCGATCTGCAAGTAAATTCGGCCCCCACAAAAACCACCCTCACCCAAGTCAATGGCAAAACGGTACTCTACATCGACCGTTGGGGCATGCTTTCCGAAACCAGTGGCGGTGCCCCAATGGGCATGAGCTTTCCCATCTACCCGGCAGGCAAAACCGATACCGACGCCAGCGCCATCCGGCTTTGCCTGACTAGCAGTGGGCGCGTTCTGCAAAAGCAGCAAGGCGCCGCCTGCCCGACCTGAGCGCACAAGGAACCCTGCCATGCACGCACCACGCCCCACCTGCAAAGCGTCCACGCGCTCAATGGTCGGCTTTACGGCCATTGAGCTCATGGTGGCGGTTTCCATTATTGCCATTCTTGCCGCCCTGGCAGCCCCAAGCTTCACTCCCCTGATCGAAAGCTGGCGCGTGCGGCAGGCTACCGAACAATTGCAATCCACCCTTCACTACGCCCGCTCGGAAGCCATCAAACGCGGCGGGCGCGTGGCCATAGAAAAAATCCCCAACAACACCAATGGCTGCACCACCGCCTCCGGCAAACGCGATTGGGATTGTGGCTGGTTGGTGTGCGAAGACACCAACGGCAATGGTAGGTGCAACGCCGGCGAGCCTGCACTGCAACGCATTGATACCCCCAGCAAAGTACAAGTGTCCCGCACCGGCGGCGGCGCCAGCATCAAGCTCAACCGCTGGGGGCTGGTGGATGGCGCCTGGCCGGGTTTCAGTCTGGTGCCACTCGACAAACCCACCACCCACCCCGGCGCACGCGGCGTCTGCATGACCTCCGGTGGCCGCATCCGCGTGATTCCCCCCCAAGATATTCCGTGCACTGGTTGAACGTCATGAAAACCCTCTCTTCGTCCCCTCAAGAATTCCAGCGCGGCATAACGCTCATTGAATCCCTGATTGCCATCGTCGTTACGGCGCTGGGCATCATGGGAGTATTGGGCGTGCAAATGCGCACCCTGACCGATACCTCCACCACAGTCCGCCGGGCGCAGGCCATCCGCCTCATTGAAGACTTGAGCGAGCGCATGAAAGTCAATCCCAATGCAATGACTGCGGTAGACAGCTTCAAGGCCGATTTCAGTACCACACCAAGCTTCACCCCCTCCGCCTGCGACAGCGGCTGCGAAGCCAAAGCCCTGGCCGAATTCGACCTAGCAAAATGGAAAACCAACGTGGCCAGCACACTCCCCCTAGGCCAGGCCAACATCTTCTGGGCCATGGGTGAAGGCTCCTCCGCTGCAGACCCCAACCGGCGCCAGCTCGGCGTGATGGTCAGCTGGCGTGAAAACGAGCGCGCTGGCACCAAAACCGATGCCATCGACGCCACCAAAGGCACGGCCAGCGGCGGTGCGGGTACGGCAGCCACCTGTCCTACCGACCGCACCTGCCACCTGCAGTACATCCCCGTATCTGCCCGCTGCGCCCCGTATGACGACGGCTCAGGCATTCCCTCGTTTTATTGCTCGTGATGGTGGCCCCCATGACATCCAACAACGTCGTTGCACATGCTTTGCCTGCAGGCGAATCCGCGTTCAAACACCGTACAAAGACCTGCCAGCGGCAGCAAGGTGTGACCTTGATCGAGCTGCTAGTGGGCCTGGCCATCGGCCTGCTCGTAGTCGCCGTGGCCACAGGCTCACTCATGGTCTCACGCGGCATCTCGGGCACAGTCAGCGACGCCAGTGCCATCCAGCAGCAAGCTGCCTACGCCATGCGCGTCATGGGCCAGCAAATGCGCCAGGCCGGGTCGCTCTACCTCAACCCCACCCCCGTGGTGGGCTCCGTGGGCACCGACCCCTTGACTGCCGTTGCCTTTGAAACCGATGCCACCAGCGGTGTCGGCCTCAGTTTTTCGCAAGACAGCACCATCAAAGGTGACGATGCCGCCAAATCCCTCACCACCACCTACCGCCGTTACAAAGACGCGGTGTACGCAGCCGCCACCCCCCAATCCCTGGTACGCAACTGCCTGGGCGGCCCCGACGACGACGGCGCCACCCCCAACACAGACGAAGCAATTGAAAACATCTTCCAACTCAATGGCACCCAGTTGGAATGCGGTGGCAACGGCGCCGCAGCCCAGGCCATCATCCAAAACGTAGGGCAGTTCCGCGTTACGTACCTGGAACAAACGCTGGGCGCCAAAGGCAGCCTGATTAAACCCGTGGCGGCAGGCAGCGTCACCAACTGGCGCGCCGTACAAGGCGTAGAAATCTGCCTGGTGCTCTACGGCAGCGAACCTATCGACATGCCCGCAAACACCACATACACCGATTGCGACGGCACAACACAGGTGGACATGTCCAACGCTGCCTCCAAAGACATGAACAACCAAGCCATTGGCGCCCAACGCGCCAAACGCATGCACATGGTGTTTCGCAACACCTTCCAGTTGCGCAGCCAAGGGCTGATCTGACAGCACAACACCCCAAGAGGTTTTTCATGCCCCGCACCCCCCCCCTCTTTGCACCACAGCCGCAGCGCCAACAAGGCGTGGCCCTGTTCGTGGTTCTTGTTTTCGTCATGCTGTCCATGCTGCTGGCGCTGTGGGCCTCGCGCACATCGCTGTTCAACGAAATGGTGGTGGGCAACGACGCCGACTACCAGCGCGCCTTTGAAGCCGCCCAGGCACTGCTGCAAGACGCCGAACTCGACATCCGCGCCGCCGACTACGACACCGCCACCAGCAAAACCATGGACAACCTGGACTGCAGCGCAGGGGGCGACATCTGCCGCAGCTTTGCTGCTGACCGGTTCCCCCTGGAAGCCAAGGAAATCACCGCCGTGATCAACACCCTGGACGCGCAACCCACCAAATGCCGCAGTGGTCTGTGCGCCCGACGCACCGGGCGGCAAGACTTCTGGAACTACACCAACGCCACCAGCCCGGCCCCCAGCAACCCGCAACCTGGCGAAGTCCCCCTGGAAGACCTGACCAAAGCTGGTATTGGCGCCCGTTTTGGCCAATACACCGGGGCCAAGCTGGGCGACACCAGCAACCCCGCCAACCCGATTCTGGCCGACCGCAGCGCCGACGACAAAGGCGGCTGGTACTGGATTGAAATCATGCCCTACAGCGACGCGGCCAAAACCAAAAACCTGGTAGTGGATGCCGCCTCCAACCAGCTCAAGCTTAATTTGGACGTGTACGTGGTGTACCGCATTACTGCCTTGGCCTTTGGACGCAAACCAGGCACCCAAGTGGTTTTGCAAGAAACCTATGCCCGCCAGCGCCTAAAAGACTGAAACCGCGTTCTGCGTATTTTGCCGCTTTTCCCATTCCATACCATTTAGCCCCAAACCAAGGAGCACACCATGCCCCGCACCCATGCCCCGCGCTTCCCCAAAAGCCTTCTGGCCCTTGCTGCCAGCGCAGCACTTATCCCCCAAGGTGTTTGGGCGCTCGATTTGGCGGACGCCCCCCCGCTGCCCACATCAAAACCAGGGTTTGTTGCGCCCAACCTGCTGATTTCCATCGACGACTCCGGCAGTATGGGATTCCGTTTGGACCAAGCCAATACCAGTGGCGCAACCAATGAAACTGCCCCGGTGGCTGGCGCCTGGCCTACAACCAGCCGTCGCATGAATATTCTAAAACATGCGCTGACGCAGGTTTTTAGCGACACCACATTAACAGAAAATGGAAAACTGCGCATTGCCTGGCAAGCCATGCACAATAACGGAAACAACATATCAAAATATCAAGATTTAAATTATTGGTATGGATCTGGTTCCAATCCAGGCAAAGGAAAAACCCCCGGCGCAAACGATTTTAATACAGCAACAACGGGCAACAAAAACAAATTGCGCATTCTCGACGACACGCACCGGGCCAATTTCCTATCCTTTGTCAGCTATTTGCTACCGCAAAATGGCACGCCATCCCACCCCATGTTTGCCCAGGCCGACACATACATGCGGGATGGCGCAATGGATGACAACAGCCCTTGGGCTTCCGTACCTGGCACAACGGGCGCACCCTTTTTGGGCTGCCGCCGCAACTACCACATCATGATGACGGACGGGCGCTGGAACGACAATACCGCAGTAGCCATTCCAGATTTGAATTACCGCGACAACTCCACCAACCTCACCTTACCCAACAGCGCACCCACTTATGGCGGCACCGCTGCGGGTATTGAGCAAACCGCGCTCTACCGCGACACCAGCTCCGACAGTAATAATACGAATACCCTGGCCGACTGGGCGTTCTACAGCTGGGCCAAACCTTTAAAGACCACTGGTTTTGCAACGGGAACAGACATAATCCAGACCCCAAAATCATACCAAGAAGCGCCTGCCACGAAATCCTTCTCATATGGCGGCAAAACTGTCGCCCTGGAAAAATTCTGGAACCCTGAATACAACCCAGCCACCTGGCCACATATGGTGACATACACCATTGGCTTCAGCACAGAGGCTGTGACCTGGAAGAAAAATTTCACTGGAACCAACACAAAATACAATATCAATTCCCCTACCGCGCAAAATCCGTTTGGGTACGATGGTGATTTTCCAGGTCTTGTCACTGGAAAAAAAACATGGCCAGAAATGAATGATGAAGATCGCCGGGCATTGGATCTTTGGCATTCCGCACTGAATGGCCGCGGTCGGTTCTATGCCGTCACAGCAGCAGATGATTTGAAGAACGCTTTCAAGGAAATCATCGGAAAAATCAACGAAGAAACGGCCCCCTTGCCAGACACGGTCAACGGCAATGGTGGTAATAGCGGTTCCAATGTTTCGCAAAACAACGTAGCCACCTTTTATTCCGTCTACAGCCCCAAACAGGCCTGGAAAGGTTGGGTGCAAGCATCGCCCGTGCGCGAACCGGAGAACGTGCCCTGCCCCACGCCCGCAAACCCCAGCAAAACCTGCCCTAAGTTCCCCGACCCCACCTCGGGTTGGAACAATAAAACCACCGCCGATCTGCTGGACGCCCCGGGCTTCAGTGTGACCAACCGCCTGGTTCTGAGCTGGAGCGATAAATGGGCCTCCACCAAACCCAAAGGCGGCGTTCCCTTCAAGTGGGCCGATGACGACAGCAACCTCAGCGCAGACCAAAAAGCCCTGTTGGGGGTGGAAAGCAGTGTTGCTACCGCCAAACCCAAGCAAAAGGGACTGAACGTTTTGAACTTCATCCGGGGTGAGCGCGACCTGGAAGGCGTAGACCCCTCGGGTTATACCGACGCCGACCCCTTCCGCGAGCGCAAGAGCCGCCAGGGGGACATCGTCAACTCCGAAATTTGGTACACCGGAACGCCCACCAGCAATTATTCGCTCAGCGGCTATGGGGCTTTTGCCAACACCCACAAATCCCGCACCCCCATGCTCTATGTGGGCGGCAACGACGGCATGTTGCACGGCTTTTCTGCCACCGATGGCACCGAAAAAATCGCTTATGTGCCACGGGGACTCATTGGAAAGCTCAAGAGCCTATCTGATCCCATCTACAACCACCAATACTATGTGGATGGCTCCCCTATGACGGGCGATGTCAGCGTCTCCGGTACCTGGTCTACCATGCTGGTAGGCACCCTGGGTGCGGGGGGCAAAGGTTATTTCGTGCTCAACGTCACCGATCCGGCCAATTTTGCCTCGGCCAGTCCCGCCGATCTCATCAAACGCGACCGCACCCGCGGCAACAGCGAAGTAGCGCCCAATTGCAGCGCCATGAGCGATGCCACAGAAAAAGCCGCCTGCCTTGTGACCGTGCAAGAGGACGAAGACATTGGCAATATCGTGGCATCGCCGGTGCGCAATGCCAGCAATCAGCAACAAACCACCCAAATTACGCGCATGAACAACGACCGCTGGGCCGTCATCATGGGCAACGGGTACAACAGCACCAACCAGCGTCCGGTGCTTCTGGTGCAATACCTGGATGGCGCCATGGAACTCAAACGCATCCATGCCATACCCAGCACCATCGTCACAGGCTCAGGCAATGCCAATGACAACGGCCTAGCCGCACCTGCCGTGGTCGATGTGAATGGCGATGGCCGCGCCGACGTGGTGTACGCCGGCGACAACCTGGGCAACCTGTGGAAATTTGACTTGACCAGCGATGTGGACACCGACTGGAAGGTGGCCTTTGGCACCAACACGCCGCTGTTCACCGCCAGCGGCCCCGCCACCATCGGTGGCACACGCAACCTAGTCCAGCCCATTACCGCACCGCCCATTGTGGCTGCGAACGACCGCCAAAAAACGATCGGCAGCGGCGCCTCGGCCAAGGATGTGGCCGTAGGCGGGCTGATGGTGGCCTTTGGCACCGGCCGCAACCTGACGGAAGACGACCGCAAAACCACCAACACCAACATCCAGACCCTATATTCCGTTTTGGACAACACCCGTTACCGCAAAAATGGCACCCACTTAGAAGTGCACCCTGGCGGCGGCACCTGCCCCACCGGCCCGGATTGCGTGCCTGTCCCAGCCGCACTGGGCGCAGGTGTAGCCGCGGCCAAGCTGGCCAAGCAAACCATTGCAACAGTGAGCGGCAGCTACGCCACGGTCAACGCCACAGAGGAACTGAAAACCTCCACCTGGAAGGACTACAACGGCTGGTACCTGGATTTACCCGCCTCCGGCGAGCGTCTGCTCAAACCCATGCAGTTCTTTGATGGCAGCAACATCCTGGCGGTGTATTCCGAAAGCCCCACCGGCACGACAGAAGGTGGCGGCGGTGCCAGCAATGAAAGCTGCTCGCCCTCCACCATTGCCACAGCACCCGGCGCACAATACCGTACCTTGGTCAACATCATGGATGGGAAGATTCCCAAGGTACAGCTTGTGGATATCAACGGTGATCACATATACGATGGCGACGACAAAAAAGTTGCCCGTGCAGCCGTGAGTACGGGTACGCCCATGCTGATCACCAAAGGCAAGCGGATTTTGGATGCCACAGGCAAGGATCTGAGCAAGTGCAAAACGGATCCCACGCAGTGCGCCGAAGAGCTCAACCGCATGCCCGAACAATCCCTGCGCCCCAGCTGGCGCCAGCTGAAATAACGCCGGAGAACTTGAATGAACCAACGGACCATGAGACACCAACACCAGGGCTTTACGCTCATCGAGCTGATGATCGTGGTCGCCATCGTCGGCATCCTTGCAGCAGTGGCCTACCCGAGCTATGCAGAGTACATCCGGCGCGGTCACCGGGCAGAGGCCCGGGCCGGGTTGCTGCAAGCGGCCCAATGGATGGAGCGGGCGGCCACGGCCAAAGGCACTTACCCACTGGCGGCGGACTTTCCAGCCGCACTGAAAACCGTGCCCAATAACCGGTACGACGTTTCTATCGCATCGGCGGATGGCGCCACTTTCACCCTGACCGCCACCCCCAAAGGCGCGCAAGTGGGCGACAAATGCGGCAACTACACGCTGGCCAACACCGGTCTACGTGGCGCTAAGGGAGTCACCACCGGTGACATCGTGACCGAATGTTGGGGCAAGTAGCGTCTGCGTTACCATCCCGGGCGCTATGACAACCACTGCGCCCCACCCTATCGACCAAGCGCTTGGGCTCGCCGCCCAGGCGCTTTTTCTTTCTAGCCCCAACCCCCGTGTCGGCTGCGTAATTACGGCGCCTGATGGCCGGGTACTGGGCCAGGGTTTTACCCAACAGGCAGGCGGGCCGCACGCCGAAGTGATGGCGCTGCGCGACGCTGCGGCGGCCGGACAGGATGTGCGTGGCGCCATCGCTTATGTGACGCTTGAGCCCTGCGCCCACCAGGGGCGCACGGGACCGTGTTGCGACGCGCTTGTCGCTGCTGGCATTGGCAAGGTGGTGGCATCGCTTGAAGACCCTAACCCCCTGGTCGCAGGCCAGGGCTTTGCCCGGCTGCGCGCAGCCGGAGTGACCGTGGAGGTGGGGCCGGGTGCTGCTGCATCACGGGAGCTGAACATTGGGTTTTTCAGCCGCATGGTGCGTAGCACGCCCTGGGTGCGGCTCAAGGTGGCGGCATCACTCGATGGCACCACGGCGCTGCACAACGGTGCCAGCCAGTGGATTACATCGCCCGCGGCCCGGGCCGACGGCCATGCCTGGCGAGCGCGCGCCTGCGCGGTGCTGACGGGCATTGGCACCGTGCTGGCAGACAACCCGCGCATGGACGTGCGCGAACTTGCCACACCGCGCCAGCCCCAGGTGGTGGTGGTGGACAGCCGTTTACAAACGCCGCTGAATGCTTCACTTTTCATAGCTGGCCGCGCTTGCACCATATACGCTGCAGGCAATTTTAATACTTGCTTTGCAACCCGCAAAGCGGCTTTGGAGGCCCGTGACGCCACAGTAGTGCAATTGCCCGGTGCAGGCGGCCAGGTGGACTTGCCCGCCCTGCTGCACAGCCTGGCCCAGCGCGGCATCAACGAGCTGCATGTCGAGGCGGGGCACCGCCTGAACGGTGCCTTGCTGCGTGCGGGGCTGGTGGATGAGTTGCTGCTCTATCTGGCCCCCCGCCTGCTGGGCCCGGGCCGGGGCATGGCCGACCTAGCGCCGCTCAATGACCTTGCGCAGGGGCTGGCACTGGATTTTCATAGCATCGAACAGGTGGGCCCCGATCTGCGCGTGCTCGCCCGGGTGCAAGGGCACGACCAATTCTAAGGCCCGCGTGCGACGCGGCCTGGGCCCAAACCCTGCCACAATCCACGCCATGTTTACAGGAATCATCACCGGCATGGGGCAGATTGCCGCCGTGCAACCCCTTGGCGATACGGCCGCGCATGGCAAACGCCTGGTCATCATCCCTCCTGCGGGCTATCTGGACGATGTCGGTTTGGGCGACAGCATTGCGCTCAATGGCGCCTGCATGACGGTCACCAGTATGGACGCGGCCGCGCCGCAGTTCACCATCGACATCTCGGCCGAGTCTCTGCTCAAGACCACCGGGCTAGACACCCCCGGCCCCATCAACCTGGAAAAAGCCCTGCGCGCCAACGACCGCCTGGGCGGACACATGGTGTCAGGCCATGTGGATGGCATCGGCGAAGTTACGCACTTTGCCCAGGTGGGCGAGAGCTGGGAACTGCGCGTGCTGGCCCCGCGTGACCTTGCACGCTACCTGGCCTACAAGGGTTCGATCACCATCAACGGCGTAAGCCTGACCGTGAACCGCATCGCCGACCTTGCCGGTGGCTGCGAGGCCAGCATCAACCTGATCCCGCACACCGTGCAGAACACGGCGCTGGGCCACCTGCGCACTGGCTCCAAGGTGAATCTAGAAATCGATCTGATAGCCCGCTACTGCGAGAGAATGCTTAGCTATGGCTTTGCTGCACAAGTCGGAAGATAGACGAGATGACCGGTACTCCGTGCCGTGACCTTGCCCTCGTTTGATGTAGTTCTTAGCCCACGATTCACGCGGCCTTTTTGCGCTGTGCGTCGTACCAACGTTGCTCGAACTGCATCGGGCTGAGATAGCCCAGGCGTTTCATCAACCGCTCGACTGTGCATCGGGCAATGGAGAAACCCTCGCGGTTGATTTGCCTCCAGACCTTCTCGGCCCCGTAGACGCGCATGTTGGCGTGCCAGACACGCTCGATGTGCGGCACCAAGGTGTCGTCACGTTGAGCGCGCGTGCAGCGCAGTTGGGGGTTGCGTTGATGGGCAGCATGGCGCCAATAGCCCGACGGGGCGATCTGCAGCACCCTGCAGATCGACTCGACCCCATAGGCCTGACGATGCTGGTCAATGAAGCTCTTCAGGACTTCAGACGGCGGTCGAGCTCCGCCTGGGCGAAAAACGCACTGGCCAGCTTGAGTATCTCGTTGGCCCGGCGCAATTCCTTGACCTCGCGCTCCAATTCCTTGACGCGTTGGGCTTCGGCTGTGGTGATGCCTTCGCGCTTGCCTGCATCAACTTCGGCACGCTTGATCCACTCGTTCAAGGTCTGCGGCACGCAGCCAATCTTGAGGGCAATGGATTCGATGGCTGTCCACAGTGATGGGTACTCCCCGCGCTGCTCCTGCACCATCCTCACTGCGCGCTCACGGACCTCGGGCGAGAACTTGTTCGTCTTCTTCATGGCTCAATCCTCTCAGAGTGTTGAGCCTCCGCGAAACCCGGGGCGATTCAATTCGCCAGGACGCTGAAACAACAAAGGCGCCAACTGAAGTGCCGCCCGCACGATAGGCCCGCCCTTGTACGCCTGGATAGCACGCAGTAGCTCACTCAGCTTGGCCGGTTCGGTAATGGCAGCGAAGTGCTTGCCGCGGTACGGGGACAACGCGCCTTTGAGATCTCCCGTGATGTCCCGCCCTACCCGGCCTGTCGCGACCCCGTAACGCCATACCTGGCGAGCCAGCATCAATCCACGATCGGCCGTCTCTACAGCCCCACGCTCTTCCACCTTGCGCAGGGTTGCCAGCAGTTCCACCGGCTCAATCTCAGCTAGGCGACGCCCCCCCTAGCCAAGGAAAGAGATCACGTTCGAACTGGCGCAGCGAGCGCTCAGCATGAGAATCACTCCATAGAGGCTTCTGTTTGTCGTACCACTCCAGAGCGACAGCTTTGAAGGTATCCCCGGCACTGGCAGAAGCCTTCAGCCTTTCCATCTTTCTGGCATGCACAGGATTTATTCCTGTCGATTTCTGCAGCCTGGCGGTATCACGAGCCTTGCGAGCTGCCGTCAGGCTGACCGAGGGATAGCTGCCCAGAGCCATACGCCCTTCCTTGCCCTCATGCCGATACTTCCAGAACCAGCGCCTCGATCCCCCGGGAGCGACTTCCAGATACAAGCCTCCCGAGTCCGATAAACGCTCCCGCTTCGATGCAGGGGAACAGACGGCGTTGCGGCACTGTGCGTCGGTCAACATGGGGGAACACCTCCACAGGTTTCACTAGGATTTCCCCTCTGAAACGGGGGAACAAATGCCGCCAGCCTACCCTTTTCGGGTTTTGTTCCCCCGTCTGTTCCCCCGCCTCAGCCTGGCTGCCAGGAGATCGCTCCGGACGCTACCACACCGTAACCCATTGATTTACCAAAGAAAAAGGGCGTTCACCGGATGTTGGTGAACGCCCTTGGACGTCGTAATGGTGGAGCTGGCGGGAATTGAACCCGCGTCCGCAAGCCTTCATCGGGCAGATCTACATGTTTAGCGATCTGATTTGAGTCTCGCCACCGTTGTCGCGCAGTCGCACGCTACACCGGCCGCCAGCACCCTATTTTCTCGCCCCAACCCAAGGTACCCGGATCAGGACCAGCCCATGTAATTATCCTTGCAGCCGGGAGGCATCGATTGCTCGATACCCCCTTGCCCAGCCCATCGGCCAACTGTTGCAAGGCTCACTGACAATTAAGCAGCGAGTGCGAAACGTTCGTCGTTTGCAGTTAGTTTTTTAAATCGAGATTTACGAGCGTGACTCAAGCTCGACATGCACCACACCGATTCCGAACCCACGTCGAAACCAGGACAGCCCCTCAAAAGTCATTTTAGGCCAGGTTCAGCAATTGCAAGAGATCGAGCGGAAAATTAATCTCCGCATGGGCACCCCACTGCCGCACGTTGGTCACGCTACCCAGATACCCATAGGTGGCGGCAACCGTGCCCATGCCAGCAGCCAGACCCGCAACGATGTCGCGTTCATCATCACCCACATACACACAATGCCTAGGATCAAGATGCAGCAGCCTAGCGGCTTCGAGCAGCGGTGCTGGATGAGGCTTGGCATGTGGCGTCGTGTCGCCGCTGACCACGGCACCGGCACTGGCGAATAGTGGCATCGCACGGGTCAACGGGTCGGTGAAGCGCATGGACTTGTTGGTCACTACACCCCACGCCAATCCCCGGCCAACAAGGCTTTCCAGCAGCGCATGCACGCCATCGAACACTTGGGTGCGACATGTCATGCAATTCTGGTAATTGGTGAAAAATTCCTCGCGATAGGAGGCAAAGTCGGGGTGTTCTGGCGTCATACCAAAGGCTTCGCTCAGCATTCCACGTGCGCCAGCGCCCGCCAGGGGGCGGTAGCGCTCCAATGGAAGCGATGGAAGTCCCCGGTCGGTGCGCATTTTGTCTGCAGCCGCGCCAAGGTCGGGCGCACTATCGATCAGTGTGCCGTCCAGATCGAAGAGCACGGCCTGGATATTTTGAAACATGCGGTAACTTTTCAGGCAGGGCGGCGTGCAGCCAAAAGGTAATTTACGCTGGTGTCGGTATTCATCCAATAGCGGCGTGTCAACGGGTTATAGGCCAGTCCCCGGGCTTCATTCACGTCCAGCCCGGCAGCCCGGCAGCTGGCAGCCAGCTCGCTTGGACGAATGAGGCGAGCATATTCGTGCGTTCCGCGCGGCAACATATTCAGCACATATTCAGCACCCACAATAGCCAGCATGAAGGCTTTGGCATTGCGGTTGATGGTGGAAAAGAAGACCCATCCTCCCGGCTTGACCAGCTGAGCACATGCCTGAATCACCGATGCCGGGTTGGGGACGTGCTCCAGCATTTCCATGCAGGTCACCGTATCAAAACTTGCAGGCTGTTCGACGGCTAACGCCTCCACGCTCACTTCTCGGTATTGAACACGGGGTGTCTGCGCTTCCAGGGCGTGCAACTGCGCGACCCGCAAGGACTTGCCCGCCAGATCAATGCCCAGCACTTGCGCACCTTTGCGGGCCATGGCATCCGCCAGAATTCCCCCGCCGCATCCGACGTCCAACACCCTTTGGCCATCCAATGGCGACAAAGTATTGATCCAGTCCAGCCGTAACGGGTTTATTTCGTGCAAAGGCCGAAACTCACTTTCCTGATCCCACCACCGATGGGCTAGCTCTGAAAATTTGGCCAGCTCAGCTGGATCGACATTCAAGGTGTTATTCATGGAGGTGTATTGTCCGACAAGCTTTCTGCATGCCCAATAAAAAAAGCCCCGTTACCGGGGCTTTTTTGTCGATCACAGAAGATCAGTTGGCACGGGTGCCGACCACTTCGATTTCAACACGGCGGTTCTTGGCGCGACCTTCTTTGGTCTTGTTATCAGCCACAGGCTGCTTTTCGCCCTTGCCTTCGGTGTAAACACGGTTCTTCTCGATGCCCTTGGACACCAAGTAAGCCTTCACAGCTTCAGAGCGACGCACCGACAGCTTCTGGTTGTAAGCATCAGAGCCGACGGAGTCGGTGTGACCCACGGCAATGATGACTTCCAGGTTAATGCCCTTGACCTTGGATACCAAGTCGTCCAGCTTGGCCTTGCCTTCTGGCTTCAGGACCGACTTGTCGAAGTCGAAGAAGGCGTCGGCAGCGTAGGTCACCTTGGTGGCCATGGCTGGTGCTGGTGCTGGTGCAGCAGGTGCAGCGGCGGCGGGAGCTGCAGGCGCAGGAGCGGCAGCGGGAGCTGCAGCAGGAGCTGCCAACGCGCCATCGCAGTCGGGAGCTGCAGTAGCAGGCGTCCACGAGGCATCGCGCCAGCACAGTTCGTTGGTGCCGTTCTTCCAGACCAGCTCGTTGGTGCCGTTCTTCCAGTTGTCGACGGTTTGTGCGCCGGCGGCAGTTGCGAGCGCTGCGGAGGCAATCAACATTGCCACTTTGTTCAGTTTCTTCATGGTTCTCCTCTGGGGCGAAAAAGCCGCAGCCGCGCTGCGTAATTTGGACGTCTGTGGTGACCATCACCAAAAACGTTGAAATCGATTGTGCCATACGTAACCGACGGGTGACCGCCCCAGGTTTGCCGTGCCCGTAGGACAATTGCGCAATCACACCAATCTGTTGCATAACTGCGACAAGCGCTTGAGCCTAAAATGGCTCTCCTTTGCTGTCTCACCGCCATCCCATGACCCAGTTCGCCAAAGAAACCCTGCCCATCAGCCTTGAAGAGGAGATGCGCCGCAGTTATCTCGATTACGCCATGAGCGTGATCGTAGGCCGGGCGCTGCCGGATGCGCGCGATGGCCTCAAGCCTGTGCACCGGCGCGTGTTGTTCGCCATGCACGAATTGAACAACGATTGGAACCGCCCATACAAGAAGTCAGCGCGTATCGTCGGTGACGTCATTGGTAAGTACCACCCGCACGGCGACAGCGCGGTCTACGACACCATTGTGCGTATGGCGCAGGATTTCTCGTTGCGCCACATGCTGGTGGATGGCCAGGGCAACTTCGGTTCGGTGGACGGCGACAACGCCGCGGCCATGCGCTACACCGAAATCCGCCTGGCAAAAATTGCCCACGAAATGCTGGGCGATATTGATAAGGAAACCGTCGATTTCGGCCCCAACTACGATGGCAGCGAAAAGGAACCGCTGGTTTTGCCCAGCAAACTGCCCAACTTGTTAGTCAACGGCTCAGCAGGTATCGCCGTTGGCATGGCCACCAATATTCCGCCCCATAACCTGAACGAGGTGGTGGACGCCTGCCTGCATATGCTGCGCAACCCCGAATCGACGATCGACGATTTGATGGAAATCATTCCTGCGCCAGATTTTCCGACCGCAGGCATCATCTACGGCATCAACGGTGTCAAGGACGGTTACCGCACAGGCCGGGGTCGCGTGATCATGCGCGCCAAGTGCCATTTCGAGGACATCGACAAGGGGCAGCGCCAAGCCATCATCGTTGACGAACTGCCCTACCAGGTCAATAAGAAGACGCTGCAGGAACGCATGGCCGAGTTGGTGCACGAGAAAAAACTCGAAGGCATCAGCCATATCCAGGACGAATCCGACAAGTCGGGCATGCGCCTCGTCATTGAACTCAAGCGCGGTGAAGTGCCCGAAGTGGTTCTGAACAACCTGTACAAGCAGACCCAGTTACAGGATACCTTCGGCATGAACATGGTGGCGCTGATCGATGGTCAGCCCCGTTTGTGCAACCTCAAGGATTTGGTCAGCGTCTTCTTGCAGCACCGCCGCGAAGTGGTCACCCGCCGCACGGTGTTCGAGTTGCGCAAGGCACGTGAGCGGGGCCACGTGCTCGAAGGTTTGGCTGTGGCATTGGCCAATATTGACGACTTCATCGCCATCATTCGCAACGCGCCCACTCCACCGGTGGCCAAGGCCGAGCTGATGACCCGCTCATGGGACAGCAAGCTGGTGCGTGAAATGCTCACCCGCACCCGCACCGATGGCGGTGTCATCAATGCCGATGATTACCGCCCCGACGGCCTGGAAAAAGAGTTTGGCATGGGCCAGGATGGCCTGTACCGCCTGTCGGAAACGCAGGCCCAGGAAATTCTGCAGATGCGCCTGCAGCGCCTCACGGGCCTGGAGCAGGACAAAATCGTGGCTGAATACAAAGAGGTCATGGCAGTCATCGAAGACCTGCTCGACATCCTGGCCACACCCGAACGCGTCTCGACCATCATTGGCGAAGAACTCACCACCATCAAGACAGAGTTTGGCCAAAGCAAGCTCGGCGCACGCCGCAGCCTGGTCGAATACAGCGCCCAAGACCTTTCCACCGAAGACCTGATCACACCCACCGATATGGTGGTCACACTCAGCCACACGGGTTACATCAAAAGCCAGCCACTGTCTGAATACCGCGCGCAAAAGCGCGGTGGGCGCGGTAAACAGGCAACGGCCACCAAGGAAGACGACTGGATCGACCAGCTCTTCATCGCCAACACGCACGACTACATTCTGTGCTTCTCCAACCGTGGGCGCTTGTACTGGCTCAAGGTATGGGAAGTACCGGCCGGCTCGCGCGGCTCGCGCGGACGCCCCATCGTCAACATGTTCCCTTTGCAAGAAGGCGAGAAAATCAACGTCGTGCTGGCACTCACCGGCGAAAAGCGCAGCTTTCCCGCCGACCAGTATGTCTTCATGTCCACCAGCATGGGTACGGTCAAGAAGACTGCGCTGGACGAGTTCTCCAACCCGCGCAAGGGCGGCATCATTGCCGTAAATCTGGACGAAGGCGACTACCTGATTGGCGCCGCCCTCACGGACGGCCAACACGACGTGATGCTGTTCTCCGATGGCGGCAAAGCTGTGCGTTTTGACGAAAACGATGTGCGGCCGCTGGGCCGCCAAGCCCGTGGCGTGCGCGGCATGATGCTGGAAGAAGGCCAGAGCGTGATTGCCATGCTGGTGGCCGAGGACGAGAGCCAAAGCGTACTGACCGCCACCGAAAACGGCTACGGCAAACGCACCAGCATCACCGAGTACACCCGCCACGGCCGTGGCACCAAGGGCATGATCGCCATCCAGCAAACCGAGCGCAACGGCAAGGTCGTGGCAGCCACCCTGGTGCATGCCGATGACGAGATCATGCTCATCACCGACAAGGGCGTTCTGGTGCGCACGCGCGTCAGCGAAATCCGCGAACTCGGCCGCGCCACGCAAGGCGTGACATTGATTGCCCTGGACGAAGGCTCCAAGCTCAGCGGACTGCAGCGCATTGTGGAAAACGATGCCAACCCTGCAGATTCCGAATCCACGGACGACGAACCCACTTCCGCACCAGATGCCACACCGCCGGCTGCCGACGCCTGAGAGGCGGCAGCCCGGAACGGCACCTGATAGCTATTAATTCAATAGCTTGATGCGCTTACTCATAAAGCGTTTTAGCCACTTTTGAGCCCAATAACCATGCAACGTCCGTACAATTTTTCTGCCGGTCCGGCGGCCATTCCTGCCGAAGTTCTGGAACAGGCTGCGGCTGAAATGCTGAACTGGCATGGCAGCGGCATGGGCGTCATGGAGATGAGCCACCGGGGCAAGGAATTCATCTCCATCTACGAACAGGCCGAGGCCGATCTGCGCGAATTGCTGGCGGTGCCCGCACATTTCAAGATTTTGTTCATGCAAGGGGGCGGTTTGGCAGAAAACGCCATCGTGCCACTCAACCTCTCGCGCGCAGCCACGGTCGACTTCGTGGTCACCGGAAGCTGGAGCCAGAAGTCGCAGAAAGAGGCGCGCAAATACGCTGCCGAGGCAAACATCATCGCGTCGGGCGAAGACAGGGGCTTCACCACCTTGCCAGACCCCTCGCAATGGCGCCCCAGCAAAGGGGCCAGCTATTTGCACCTGTGCAGCAACGAAACCATCAACGGCGTGGAGTTCCACGAGTTGCCCGACCTGCGCGCCCTGGGTGTAGACACCCCCCTGGTGATTGATTTTTCTTCGCACGTGGCATCGCGCCCGGTGGACTGGTCGCGCATCGGCCTGGCCTTCGGCGGTGCGCAAAAAAACCTGGGCCCTGCGGGCCTCACCCTGGTGGTGGTGCGCGAAGACCTGCTCGGCCATGCCCTGCCCACCTGCCCGAGCGCGTTTGATTACAAAATCGTGGCCGACAACCAGTCCATGTACAACACCCCGCCCACGTGGGGCATCTACATGGCGGGCCTGACCTTTCAATGGCTCAAGCGCCAGCGCGAAGGCACGGCCAATGGCATCGCCGCCATGGAGCTGCGCAATATTGCCAAGGCCCAGTTGCTGTATGAGGCGATCGACAATTCTGGCTTCTACGTCAACAAGGTCGCCGCCAACTGCCGTTCGCGCATGAACATCCCTTTCTTTCTGCGCGACGAAACCCGCAACGACGCTTTCCTGGCTGGTGCAAAACAGCGCGGCCTGCTGCAGCTCAAGGGCCACAAGTCCGTGGGAGGCATGCGCGCCAGCATCTACAACGCCATGCCCTTGGCAGGCGTGCAGGCGCTGGTTGACTACATGCGAGAATTTGAGCAGCAGCACGCCTGACCCACGCACCCTTCAATGAATACACTGCAATCTTCCCCCGACCTGTCCAGCCTGCGCGTCCAGATCGACAACATTGACCAGCAGTTGCTGACTTTGCTGAACCAGCGCGCCTTGGTGGCCGAGCGCGTCGGCGAAGTCAAGAAGCGCGAGGGCACGCCCTTCTTCCGCCCCGACCGCGTGGCGCAGGTCATCGAAAAAATCCAGGCCGCCAACCCTGGGCCGCTCAAAAGCGCCCATGTCACCGCTATCTGGCGCGAAATCATGTCCGCCTGTCTGGCACTTGAATCGCCCCAGCGCGTGGCCGTCTTGGGACCAGAAGGCACGTTCTGCGAGCAAGCCGCCATCGAATTCTTTGGCGGCGCTGCCGACATCGTTTATTGCGCCAACTTTGATGAAGTGTTTCACGCTACAGCATCGGGAAGCGCCCAATTTGGCGTGGTCGGTGTTGAAAACTCGGTGGAAGGCGTTGTTACGCGCTCGCTCGACCTGTTTTTGCACACCCCCACGCATGTCGTGGGAGAAGTCAGCCTGCTGGTCCGGCACAATCTGCTGCGCACCAGCCCCTCCGTCGACGGTATCGAGGCCGTTTTGGCCCACCCGCAGGCCCTGGCCCAATGCCAGGCCTGGCTGTCCAAGCACCTGCCGCATGTCGAGCGCCGCCCTGTCTCCAGCAATGCCGAAGGCGCACGTCTGGCTGCAACCAACCCGGCCTGGGCAGCCCTGGCCAGCGATCGCGCCGCAACGCAGTTTGGCCTGCATATCGTGGCACACGCCATCCAGGACGATGCCTACAACCGCACACGGTTTGCCATCATCTGCTTGCCGCATACGCTGGACACGCCGCCGCCGTCGGCGCGCGACTGCACCAGCCTGATCGTCTCCGTACCCAACGAACCCGGCGCCGTGCACGATCTGCTGGTCCCGCTCAAAAAGCACGGCGTATCCATGACGCGCTTCGAGTCGCGCCCGGCACGCACCGGCCAGTGGGAATACTATTTTTACATCGACATCGACGGCCACCCGAGCCAGCCCCATGTCAGTGCCGCGCTCCTCGAATTGCGCAGTTTGTGCGCCTTCTACAAAGTGCTGGGCACCTACCCGGTGACGCCATGATCTTGCACAGCCCTGCCCACCTCATTGCGCCGCGTGCAGCGCCCGACACAGCCAGGACTCCCCATGTTTGAACAATTGGGTCTGATCGGCTGTGGCCTCATGGGCGGCTCTTTTGCTCTGGCCCTCAAGCGTGCAGGCTTGGTGCAGCGCGTAGTGGGCTATAGCAAATCCCCCTCCACCACGGATCGCGCCCGCCAGCTCGGCGTGATCGACGTGGAAGCCCCTTCTGCTCTGCTGGCAGTGGCCGGCGCCGACATCGTGCTGCTGGCAGTCCCGGTATCGGCCACGGAAGCCACCCTCAAGGCCATCAAGCACCTGGTGACTCCCCAGATGCTGGTGATGGACGTGGGCTCCACCAAGGCCGATGTGGTGCAGGCCGCCGAGCGGTCCTTGCGCGACAAGGTCGGCTCGTTTGTGCCGGCACACCCGATTACGGGGCGCGAAGTCTCGGGCGTGGAGCACGCCGAAGCCGAGCTTTACACCGGCCGCCAAGTCATCCTGACGCCTACAGAACGCACTCTCACGGTGCAGCTGCAACGCGCGCAGGACGTCTGGACGGCCTTGGGCTGCCGCGTCACCAGCATGTCGCCTGAGGCGCACGACAACGCCTTTGCTGCCGTCAGCCATCTGCCGCACCTGCTGGCCTTCGCAATGGTCAATAGCATCACGGGACAGGAACATGCCGACACCTTCCTGTCGCTGGCAGGCCCGGGCTTTCGGGATTTCACCCGCATTGCGGCGAGCGACCCCAAGATGTGGCGTGACATCTTCCTGTCCAACCGCGAGGAGCTGCTGGCCCAATCCAGCCTGTTCCAGCAAACCTTGCAGCGCCTCGAGCAAGCCATGCTCAGCAACAACGCCCAGACCATTGAGGACATGCTCACCCTGGCCAGCGAAACCCGTGCACACTGGCGCATGGGCGCACAGCGCTCCCTCAAAAACCGCTAACCCGGCGCCTGGCGGCCGGCCAACGGCCGACCGGTATGCCATTGCCCCGGACAGCTTTCGATGTATTCCACCGCTTTTCTTGATCTCCCCGCGCTCCAGTCGGCCCAGGGCAGCGTGCAGCTGCCAGGCTCTAAAAGCATCTCCAACCGCGTACTGCTGCTGGCAGCGCTGAGCCAGGGCACCACCACGGTGCACGACCTGCTGGCATCCGACGATACCCGCGTCATGCTCGATGCCCTGCGCCAACTGGGCTGTGGCGTTGAAGAAGACGGCGCGCAGGCGCGTATCACCGGGCTGGGTGGCCGCCAGCCCACATCCCCCGCCACCTTGTTTCTGGGCAACGCAGGCACGGCCATGCGCCCCCTCACGGCGGCACTGGCCCTGCTGGGCGGTGTGTTTGAACTCAGCGGCATTGCACGCATGCATGAGCGCCCGATTGGCGACCTGGTGGACGCCTTGCGCCAGCTGGGTTGCCACATCGACTACCTGGGCAATGACGGCTACCCGCCGCTGCGCATTGCGCAGCCTGATGGCGTGCCCGCCCTGGCACTGTCCACCCCGATCCGCGTGCGTGGCGACGTTTCCAGCCAGTTCCTGACCGCACTGCTCATGGCCCTGCCCCTGGCGGCTACACACCAGGATGTGGTCATCGAGGTGGTGGGCGAGCTGATCTCCAAGCCCTACATCCACATCACCCTGCAGCTGCTGGAACGCTTTGGCATCACGGTGCACCACGAAAACTGGCAGCGTTTCACCATAGCAGCGGGCAGCAGCTACCGCTCACCGAGCAGCATCCATGTCGAGGCGGATGCCTCTTCCGCTAG
The DNA here is from genome assembly GCF_003096555.1 of Simplicispira sp. 125. Lineage (NCBI taxonomy): Bacteria > Pseudomonadati > Pseudomonadota > Betaproteobacteria > Burkholderiales > Comamonadaceae > Simplicispira > Simplicispira sp. 125. The sequence goes on from NZ_QEKM01000001.1 coordinate 1,581,978, forward strand.
CTATTTCATAGCTGCTGGCGCAATTGCAGCGGGCGGTGGAATGCAAAATGGCATAAAAATTCTGGGCGTAGGACTCGACTCCATCCAGGGTGACATCCGCTTTGTCGAAGCGGCCCAGGCCATGGGCGCACACATTACTGGCGGTCCCAACTGGCTGCAAATTGGGCGCGGCGCCTGGCCGCTCAAGGCCATCGACCTGGACTGCAACCACATCCCCGATGCCGCCATGACGCTGTCCGTGATGGCGCTGTATGCACAAGGCACCACCAGCTTGCGCAACATCGCCAGCTGGCGCGTCAAGGAAACCGACCGCATCGCCGCCATGGCCACCGAGCTGCGCAAGCTGGGTGCCACCGTGGAGGAAACAGCTGACTCCATCCACATCACGCCGCCCGCCACCCCGGGCGACTGGCGCGCCGCCAGCATCCACACCTATGACGACCACCGCGTCGCCATGTGCTTCTCGCTGGCGGCTTTCAACCCGGCGGGTCTGCCCGTGCGCATCCAAGACCCCCAGTGCGTTGCCAAGACTTTTCCGGACTACTTTGAAGCCCTGTTCTCCATCACTCAGGCGCTGCCTGCGCAGATTCCCGTGATCTGCATTGATGGCCCCACAGCCTCGGGTAAAGGTACCGTGGCCGCTGCCGTGGCACAGCGCCTGGGTTATCGGTTTCTCGATTCGGGCGCGATGTACCGCATCACGGCCCTGGCCGCCACGCGCGCCGGACTGCCCATCGACGCCGGCCATGAAGCGCAAATCGCCACCCTGGCCCGCCAACTCCCGGTGCGCTTCGAGGGCGGACAGGTGTGGCTGGGCAACGACGACGTGACCGACGCCATCCGCACCGAAGAAGCAGGTATGAACGCCTCGCGTGTGTCAGCCCTGCCCGCCGTGCGCACTGCATTGGTCGATCTGCAACACAGCTTTCGCCGCCTGCCCGGCCTGGTCGCCGATGGGCGCGACATGGGCACGGTCATTTTTCCAGATGCTCCGCTGAAGGTTTACCTGACAGCCAGTGCCGCGTGCCGTGCCGAGCGACGCTACCAGCAATTGATTGCCAAGGGCTTAGCCGCTACAATAGCCGACCTTCGCGCAGACTTGGAGGCGCGCGACGCCCGGGACATGTCCCGCCGCGTCGCCCCCTTGAAGCCCGCGCAGGACGCTCTGGTACTGGACAACTCCGAACTCACGATCGAACAGGCCGTGGATCAGGTGCTTGGCTGGTGGCAACAGCGCCAGCCTTTCGCGTCCAGCGCGCAAGACTGAAACGGGGCCTCGTGCCTCACACCGGCCCATACCGCCAGCCCCGCGCAGCAGCGCACCGGCAGTATGGTTCTTTAACGAACCCGCGGTTCTTCCGCACCACCAGCCGCCACGCGCAGTCTTTGAAACCGCAGCAATCGTGTTGCCGTAAACCTGTTCGTGGCAAGGAAATACATGTCTGAATCTTTTGCCGCCCTTTTTGAAGAATCCCTGCAACGCACCGAAATGCGCCCAGGCGAAGTCATCACCGCCGAAGTCGTGCGCGTGGAACACAGCTTCGTCGTGGTCAACGCCGGCCTCAAGTCTGAAGCCTACGTGCCGCTGGAAGAGTTCAAGAACGACAAGGGCGAAGTTGAAGTCCAGGTAGGCGACTTCGTTTCGGTCGCCATCGGCTCGATCGAAAACGGCTACGGCGACACCATCCTGTCGCGCGACACCGCCAAGCGCCTCGCTTCGTGGATGAGCCTGGAAAAGGCCCTGGAGTCCGGCGAATTCGTCACCGGCACCACCAGCGGCAAGGTCAAGGGCGGTCTGACCGTTCTGGTCAACGGCATCCGCGCCTTCCTGCCCGGCTCGCTGATCGATACCCGTCCGATCAAGGATCTGACGCCGTACGAAAACAAGACCATGGAATTCAAGGTCATCAAGCTCGACCGCAAACGCAACAACGTGGTGCTGAGCCGCCGCGCCGTGGTGGAAGCCTCCATGGGCGAAGAGCGCGCCAAGCTGATGGAAACCCTGAAAGAAGGCTCCATCGTTCAAGGCGTGGTCAAGAACATCACCGAATACGGTGCCTTTGTGGACCTGGGCGGCATCGACGGCCTGCTGCACATCACCGACATGGCGTGGCGCCGTGTGCGCCACCCCTCTGAGGTGGTCACCGCCGGCCAGGAAATCATGGCCAAGATCCTCAAGTTCGACACCGAAAAGAACCGTGTCTCGCTGGGTCTCAAGCAAATGGGCGACGACCCATGGATGGGTGTTTCGCGCCGCTACCCACAAAGCACCCGCCTGTTCGGCAAGATCACGAACATTGCCGACTACGGCGCGTTCGTCGAACTCGAGCCCGGCATCGAAGGCCTGGTGCACGTCTCCGAGATGGACTGGACGAACAAGAACATCGCTCCTTCCAAGCTCGTCACCCTGGGCGACGAAGTCGAAGTCATGGTCCTCGAGATCGACGAAGACAAGCGCCGCATCAGCCTGGGCATGAAGCAGTGCAAGGCCAACCCCTGGCAAGAGTTCGCACAGGACACCAAGCGTGGCGACCGCGTCAAGGGCCCCATCAAGTCGATCACCGACTTCGGCGTGTTCGTGGGCCTGGCTGCCGGTATCGACGGCCTGGTGCACCTGTCTGACCTCTCCTGGAACGAAACCGGCGAGGCCGCCGTGCGCAACTACAAGAAGGGCCAGGAAGTCGAAGCCATCGTGCTGGCCGTGGACGTGGACCGCGAGCGCATCTCCCTGGGCATCAAGCAGCTCGACGGCGATCCGTTCACGACCTTCGTGACCGTGAACGACAAGGGCCAGACGGTGACCGGAAAGGTCAAGACCGTGGACGCCCGCGGCGCTGAAATCGACCTCGGTGACGACATCATCGGCTACCTGCGTGCTTCGGAAATCTCCCGCGACCGCGTGGAAGACGCCCGCAACGTGCTCAAGGAAGGCGACGAAGTCACGGCCGTGGTGGTCAACGTGGATCGCAAGACCCGCAACATCCAGCTGTCCATCAAGCAAAAGGACATGATCGACGAGCAAGGTGCCATGGCCAACCTGAGCCAGCAGTCGAGCCGCGAAAGCGCTGGCACGACCAGCCTGGGCGCCCTGTTGCGTGCCAAACTGGACAATTCCGAGAAGTAAAAAACCCGTAACGGTTTGAAGCAAGGCCGGGTGGGTGCACAATGCGCCCACCCGGTTTTTTTATTGAAACATTTTGTTATGACACGATCCGATCTCGTTGAAGAGCTTGCCGCCCGCTTTAGCCAGCTCACGCACCGCGATGCCGAATTCGCCGTCAAGACATTGCTCGACGCTGTCGGCGAAGCCCTGGTACGCGGGCACCGCATTGAGGTGCGCGGCTTTGGCAGCTTCTCCATCAACCACCGCCCCCCACGCATGGGGCGCAATCCCCGCAGCGGCGAGGCCGTGGCTATTCCCGCCAAGCGCGTACCCCATTTCAAGCCAGGCAAGGCCTTGCGCGAAGCCGTAGACAAACGCACCGCAGAGCTGGAAGGCACGGGTTGATTGGCGCTATTTAATCAATAGCTTGCAGCGCTTTACCTATCTGCGGCTTGGCCATTTTTTTCAATTTTCTCCATCCACCCGGCCCAGCACACTGCGCCTCTTAGAATGGCGTCACCACCGGGGAGACACATGAAATACCTCCTGTGGCTGCTCAAGGCAGCCCTTTTTTTTACCCTGTTCGCTTTCGCGCTGAACAACCAGCAGGATGCCACCGTGCATTTCTTCTTTGGCACCCAGTGGCGTGCGCCGCTGGTGCTGGTCGTGCTGACCGCTTTTGCAGCCGGGTTGGTGACCGGCGTGCTTGGCATGGTGCCGCGCTGGTGGAAGCACCGCGTAGCAGCCCGCCATACGCCCAAGCCGGCACCCACTGCAGCACCCGCAGCAGCCGCGCCTTCGCCGGACGTTGATAGCCAGCCGCCCCATGGAATTTGATCTCGTCTGGCTGCTGCTGGGTTTGCCGCTGGCCTTTGTGCTGGGATGGGGTGCATCGCGCCTGGACCTGCGCCAGTTGCGCGCTGAAAACCGCAACGTCCCGAAGGCGTATTTCAAGGGCTTGAACTTCCTGCTCAACGAACAGCAAGACAAAGCGATCGATGTCTTCATCGAGGCCGTGCAGAACGACCCCGATACCTCGGAACTGCACTTCGCGCTGGGCAACCTCTTCAGGCGCCGTGGCGAATACGACCGTGCCGTGCGCGTGCACGAGCACCTGCTCTCGCGCGGCGACCTCGGCCCCCGGGACCGCGAACGCGCCCAGCACGCCCTGGCGCTTGATTTCCTGAAAGCGGGGCTGCTGGACCGTGCCGAAGACGCCCTGGCACGCCTGGAAGGCACGCCCTTCGAAGAGCAGGCGCGGTTGGCGCTGCTCGCCATTTACGAACGTTCGCGGGACTGGCACCGTGCAGCCACCATTGCCAGCCAGATGCAGGCCGCAGGCCAGGGCAACTTCAGCACACGGCAGGCCCACTACCTGTGCGAGCAAGCCCTGGAGCATGTGGCACACGGCGACATCGACAAGGCGAGCGCGCTACTGGACAAGGCCCGCGCCATTGCGCCGGAAGCCCCTCGCCCACGCATCGAACTGGCCCGACTGGCACAGGCCCAGGGCCAGCCGGACATCGCCATCGCAACACTCAAAGCCCTGGCAACCGAGGCCCCCGCCGCCTTGCCCTTGGCGGCCACCCTGCTGGTCAAGACCGCACAGGCCAGTGGAAAAACAGCGCAGGCGCTAGAAGTGCTGCAGCGGCACTACGTGGCAGCGCCGTCCCTGGATGTGCTCGATGCCATCGTCGCATTGACCTCCCCGACCGAATCACAGGCGACACAGGGCCGCCAGTGGTACCTGCGGCACCTGGAGACCGAACCGTCCCTGGTGGCTGCAGCCAAATGGATGGCCCAAGAACGGCTGGAGCACGAGCAACACCACACGCTGGTACAGCGCGCCCTCGACCATGCTGCGCAACCCCTCATGCGCTACCGCTGCGCGGCCTGCGGCTTCGAGGCGCGCCAGCATTTCTGGCAATGCCCTGGCTGCCAGACCTGGGACAGCTACCCGGCACGGCGCGTGGAAGAGTTGTGAGTAACGCGCAACGATAGACCCGCAAGGATTCTTCACCGGAGCACCCCCATGCACAAGCAAGCCTTGGTCTTTGCAGCCCTGTTCGGCATGGCTCTCTCCTGCGCCGCCATCGATGTGAACCAGGCCACCGAGGCCGAGCTCGATAGCATCAAGGGCCTGGGCCCGGCCACCACCGAAAAAATCCTCCATGAACGGCAGAAAACCCCCTTCCAGGACTGGGCTGATCTGATCAGGCGCGTGAACGGCGTGGGCAAAGGCAGCGCCGCAAGATTGTCCGCCGCTGGACTGACTGTCGGCGGCCACGCCTTTGAGCCGGGCGGCACGGCACCGGCGCAAGACACCCGCTGACGCTGGTTTTGCAAGGGCATCCGAAAGCACGGGACGCCAGCGCCAGACGCGCCCCGTAGAATCAAACCTGCAACAGGCCGCTAATATTCCCGCGGTCTGGCGTCGCTTGGGGCCGCTTTTTCGTCGGCCTCCTCCCCTGTACCACTGTCAGCAGCATTCCACGGCCACCCTGAGGATCCTCCGCGCATGCCCCTGATGTATCTCGTGCTCCTGCCCTTCATCGGCAGCCTGTTAGCGGCCGTCATGCCCGCCAATGCGCGCAATGCGGAATCGACCCTCGCGGGTCTGATAGCTCTTTTCTGTGCTGTGCAAACGGCACTGTGTTTTCCCGCTATTGCCGACGGTAGCGTGCTGCGTGAAGAGATTGCATGGCTGCCCACACTGGGCCTGAACTTTGTGGTGCGCATGGACGGTTTTGCCTGGATGTTCTGCATGCTGATCCTGGGCATCGGCGCGCTGGTGGTGCTGTACGCACGCTACTACATGTCGCCGTCAGACCCGGTACCTCGTTTTTTCTCCTTCCTGCTGGCCTTCATGGGCTCCATGGTGGGGGTGGTGCTTTCGGGCAACATCATCCAGTTGGCCTTCTTCTGGGAGCTGACCAGCCTGTTCTCGTTCCTGCTGATCGGTTACTGGCACCACCGCAAGGATGCACGGCGCGGCGCGCGCATGGCGCTCACTGTCACCGGCACGGGCGGACTGTGCATGCTGGCGGGCATGCTGGTCATCGGCCACATCGTGGGCAGCTACGACCTGGACCAGGTGCTGGCAGCCGGTCTGCAAGTGCGCGCGCACCCGCTGTATTTCACAGCCCTCGTGCTGGTGCTGCTGGGCGCCCTGACCAAGAGCGCACAATTTCCTTTCCATTTCTGGCTGCCCCATGCCATGGCGGCGCCCACACCAGTCTCCGCCTACCTGCATTCGGCCACCATGGTCAAGGCAGGCGTCTTTTTACTGGCGCGCTTTTGGCCCGTGCTGGGAGGCACGGAACAGTGGTTCTGGCTCGTCGGTGGGGCCGGTGTGTGCACCTTGCTGTTGGGTGGCTTCCTGGCCATGTTCCAGAGCGATCTCAAGGGGCTGCTGGCTTATTCCACCATTTCGCACCTGGGGCTCATCACCCTGCTGCTTGGTCTGAACAGCCCGCTGGCCGCCGTGGCCGCCGTTTTTCACATCATGAACCACGCCACCTTCAAGGCTTCGCTGTTCATGGCGGCGGGCATCATGGACCATGAAACCGGCACCCGGGACATCCGGCGCCTGTCGGGCCTGCGCAGCATGATGCCGATCACTGCCACGCTGGCCATGGTGGCCAGTGCAGCCATGGCGGGGGTGCCGCTGCTCAATGGGTTTCTGTCCAAGGAAATGTTCTTTGCTGAAACCATTTTTCTCGATGCTGCACCCCTGGTGCGCGTCGGCCTGCCCATTGCCGCCACGCTGGCAGGCATGTTTGGCGTGGCGTATTCGCTGCGCTTTACCGTGGATGTGTTCTTTGGCCCCCCCGCCACCGACCTGCCCCGTCAGCCGCACGAGCCGCCCCACTGGATGCGCGTGCCGGTGGAACTACTGGTGCTGACCTGCCTGGTGGTAGGCATGCTGCCCGCCTGGTCTGTGGGGCTTTTCCTGAATGCCGCAGCACGCCCTGTGGTCGGCGGGTCCATGCCTGTGTTCAGCCTGGCGATCTGGCACGGGCTGAACACCCCCTTCCTGATGAGCGTGGTGGCCCTGATCGGCGGGGTTGTGCTGTATGCCCTGCTGCGCCGCTGGCGCAATGCGGGGCGCCTCGATTTCCCCTGGCTCTCACACCATGTCGATGGCCAACGGTTGTTCGAAGCCGCGTTGGCCTTGCTCTCGCAAGTCGGCCGCAAGGGTCGGCACTGGCTGGGTACGGACCGGCTGCAATGGCAGATGCTCTGGCTGGTCGTGGCGGCCCTGGTCGCCGGTTTCATGCCCCTGTGGACGCACGGCCTGCAACGGGGAGACCGCTTGCCGCTGCCACTGTCACCGGCGTTCGCAATGCTCTGGGTCGTGGGCGGTGTGTGTGCCATTGCGGCCGCCTGGCAGGCCAAATACCACCGTCTGGCGGCGCTGACGCTGCTAGGCGGTGCTGGCCTGGCCACGTGCATAACGTTTCTGTGGTTCTCGGCCCCGGATCTGGCCCTCACGCAGATCGTGGTGGAGCTGGTGACCACCATCCTCATCCTGCTGGGTTTGCGCTGGCTGCCCATGCGCGACGAAAGCCTGCGCGTGCCTACCCGTGCAGAGCAGCGCGGCACCCGGCTGCGCCGCATGCGCGACATGGCGCTAGCGGTTCTGGCAGGCGGCGGCATGGCCTGGCTCGCCTTTGCCATGATGAGCCGCCCCTTTGCGCAAAGCACCTCCACCTTCTTCCTGGAGCGCGCACTGACCGAAGGGGGCGGCACCAACGTCGTCAACGTGATGCTGGTGGATTTCCGCGGATTCGACACCTTCGGTGAAATCGTGGTGCTGGGCATCGTGGCACTGACGGTGTATGCGCTGCTGCGGCGCTTTCGCCCGGCGCACGAGGCCATGGACCTGCCCGCACAACAACGTGCCCGGCCCGCCGACCTGCAGACTGACCTGATCAACCCGCGCCACGCCAGCGATACGGCGGTCGGCTACCTCATGGTGCCCGCCGTGCTGGTGCGCCTGCTGCTGCCGTTTGCGGTGGTGGTGGCGGCCCACATGTTCGTGCGTGGACACAACGAACCCGGTGGCGGCTTCGTGGCCGGGCTGGTGCTCTCCGTCGCACTGCTGCTGCAGTACATCATTTCTGGCACCCAGTGGTTTGAAGCCCACTTACCGCTCAGCCCGCGCCGCTGGATCGCCTTCGGTCTGCTGTGCGCGCTGGCTACCGGCCTGGGCGCGGTCACCTTGGGCTACCCTTTCCTCACCAGCCACACCGCCCACCTGCATCTGCCCGTCGTGGGCGAAATCCATGTGGCCAGCGCCACGTTCTTTGACATGGGCGTGTTTGCCCTCGTGGTGGGTTCCACCCTGCTCATTCTGACGGCCATTGCCCACCAGTCGGTGCGCGGCCACCGCCACCACGCCCGCCTGGCCGAAGAAGCGGCCGCGCACCAGGCACCCATCCCCCAAGAGGCTTCCTGATGGAAATCGTTCTCGTCCTGGCCATTGGGGTACTGACCGGTTCGGGCGTGTGGCTGCTGCTGCGCCCGCGCACTTTCCAGGTCATCATGGGGCTGTCGCTGCTGTCGTATGCCGTCAACCTGTTCATCTTCAGCATGGGGCGCCTGGGCCTGGCCATCGACAAGGAACCCGTACTGCAGCCCGGCGTGCCGCAAGACCTGCTGCACTATGCCGACCCCCTGCCGCAAGCCCTGGTGTTGACCGCCATCGTCATCGGCTTTGCCATGACGGCCCTGTTCCTTGTGGTGCTGCTGGCGTCGCGCGGCATTGCGGGAACTGACCATGTGGATGGCAGCGCATCGCGTGATGTGCAGGAGATGCCATGACCGCCTTGCACACGCTCGCGATGCTGCTCATGCCGCACCTGTTGCTGGCCCCCATTGCGCTGCCCTTGCTCACCGCCGCACTGATGCTGCTGCTGCGCGAGGATCAGCAACGATTGAAAGTCACAGTCAACCTGTTCTCCACACTGCTGGGGCTGGTCGTGGCGGTGCTGCTGCTGGCATGGGTGCACCACAGCGGTGAACCCGCTCCCCTGGGGGTGTACCTGCCGGGCAACTGGCCGGCGCCATTCGGGATCGTGCTGGTGCTCGACCACCTGTCCGCCATGATGCTGGTACTGACCAGCAGCGTGGCGCTGGCATCCATCCTTTTTGCGGCCACACACTGGCACCGCGCAGGCGTGCACTTTCACCCGCTGTTCCAGTTCCAGCTCATGGGGCTGGCCGGGGCATTCCTCACGGCCGATCTGTTCAACCTGTTTGTGTTTTTCGAAATCATGTTGGCAGCGTCCTATGGGCTGTTGCTGCACGGCTCGGGTCGCCAGCGGATCAAGGCGGGCCTGCATTACATCGCCATCAACCTGGCCGCTTCGTCGCTGTTCCTGATTGGTGTGTCCATGCTGTACGGCATCACCGGCACGCTGAACATGGCCGACCTGGCCCGCAGCATTCCCACGGTGGCAGCGGCCGACCGCGGGCTGCTGCACTCGGCAGCGGCCATTCTTGCCACGGCCTTCCTCATCAAAGCCGCCGTCTGGCCCCTAAACTTCTGGTTGGTGCCCGCCTACAGTGCCGCCACGGCGCCCGTGGGCGCCCTGTTCGCGCTGATGACCAAGGTGGGGGTCTACACCCTGCTGCGCCTGTGGACGCTGCTGTTTGGCGTAGATGCGGGGCCTTCAGCCCTGTATGGCAGCCTGTGGCTGGTAGGCGGCGGCATGGTGACCATGGCGTTTGGTGCCATCGGCATGCTGGGGGCCCAGCGCTTGACCCACCTGGCGGGGTTTGCGGCCATTTTGTCATCGGGCACGCTGCTGGCTGCCGGTGGTTTTGGGCAGCCCCAGCTGACCGCCGGGCTGCTGTACTACCTGCCCAGTTCCACGCTGGCTGTCAGCGCACTTTTCCTGCTGGCCGACCCGATCGACCGCTGGCGTAACGACGGCGCCCACCAGGCTCCGCACGAGCAGGGGGACGATGCCCCGTTTCTCAACCCGGAACTGGTTCCCACCGAAAGGTTGAAGCCCGACGATGACGAAGAAGCACTCATTGGCCGCGTGATTCCCGCCGCCACGGCCTTGCTCGGCCTGTCGTTCCTGCTGTGCACGCTGGTCATCACCGGCCTGCCGCCGCTGTCGGGTTTTGTGGGCAAGTTCGCCATGCTGACCGCACTGCTCAACCCGCTGGGCCTGGGCGCCTCGGCCGATACCCCTCTCAGCGCCTGGAGCTGGACCCTGCTGGCCCTGATGGTGGGTACCGGCCTGCTGGCACTCATCACGCTCACGCGCACAGGTATTCGCCATTTCTGGGCCAGCTACGGCCGCTCTGCGCCCCGGTTGCGTGTGCTTGAGGGCCTGCCCATTGCCTTGCTGCTGGGCGGCTGCGTAGTCCTGACGCTGCAGGCCCAACCGGCAATGGACTATGCCCACCGCACTGCCCAGGGGCTACACCAGCCCGCGCGCTATGTGCAGGCCGTGCTGTCCGCCATGCCCGTTCCCAACCCCGCCCGGCCCAACGCGGCCACACCACTCCCGGAGGCCCCATGAAGCGTCTGCTGCCTGCGCCGCTGCTGTCGCTGGCCCTGTTCTTTTTGTGGCTGCTGCTCACCCGTTCACTCAGCGCTGGCCACCTGCTCCTGGCCACGGTCCTGGCCCTGGCCGTGCCCGTGCTCACCCGGGGGCTGCGCCCGCTGCCCGTGCGTATACGCAAACCGACGGCGGTGCTGCGTCTGGGGCTGCGGGTGATGGTGGACACGGTGGAGTCCAACCTGGGCGCCGCACGCCTTCTGGTGTTTCCGTCCCTGCGGCGCCACCCCTCGGGTTTTGTACACATTCCGCTGCAGCTGCGCGACCCCAATGCCCTGGCCGTGCTGGCCATGATCGTCTGCATCACGCCCGGTACATCCTGGGCAGAGTTGTCTCTGGACCGTTCCGTGCTGCTGCTGCATGTGCTGGAAGTGGGTGATCCGCAAAGCCTGATCGCCCATGTGCAACAGTGCTATGAAAAGCCCTTGATGGAGATTTTTGAATGAACCCCATCCTTGCCTGGGCGCTCCCCCTCGCCCTGGTCATCCTGGCCCTGGCCATGCTGCTGACGCTGGTGCGCCTGCTCAAGGGGCCTACCGCGCAAGACCGCGTGCTGGCGCTGGACTGCATGTACCTCAACGGCATGCTGCTCATGCTGGTGCTGGGCATTGTGAATGGCAGCAGCAACTATTTCGAGGCAGCGCTGCTGGTGGCCTTGTTTGGCTTCGTCGGCTCCACGGCCATGGCTAAATTCTTGTTGCGCGGGGAGGTGATTGAATGACCGATCAACCCCTGGCCCTGTGGGCCGAGATCACCATTGCCGCCCTGGTGCTGCTGGGCGCCGTCATTGCGCTGATCGGTTCGATGGGCCTGCTGCGCCTGAAAGACTATTACGAACGGGTGCACGCGCCCGCCATGATCGCCACCATGGGGTGCTGGAGCATCATGCATGCGTCGGTGCTGTTCTTCTCGCTGCAAGGCCACGGTTTTGCCGCCTATCCGCTGCTGATCGCCGTGTTCGTGGCCATCACGGTACCCGTCACCAATATTTTCCTGATGCGCGCCGCGCTGTTCCGCGCCCGCCGCTCAGGACAGAACGTACCGGCCAGCGTGAGCCAGACGATTCCCCAAACTGTTGAACCACAGATAGATCACTCCTGAAACGAGAGCTGCTTGCGCTTATCCAGTAAGCGCTTGAAGCCAGTTTTGCTTATTTTTCTCCCCCTCGAACAACTGGCGTAAACGTCGTTCTTACCTGCGGCCGGCACAGTGCAGGCGGCGGCCCGCTGTGGGTGCGGGATGTAGTGCTTGCACCAAGTGTGGAGGCCGAGATGTGCCCCCGGCGGGGCACCTTCTTTTCTTGTCTCGCCAAGAAAACAAGGCAAAAGAAGGCGGCCCCAATCCATCACTCCAGAAATGGACAAGGCATGATCGTCACGCCTAAAAAATCAGGCCTCACCAAACCCACCGCCACCCGGCGTATGGATTTCAAAAATATCCCCCGGCTGCATATCGGCCTGGCCCAGGTGGGCGATCTTCTCCACCCTGCCCTGGGCCCGCACTACACGGTTCATGCCCGGTAGCCCAGCCTGCCCTCCGGCCATGCCGAAAGCGCCATGCACACGGCCATTCGAGAGGATGCTGGCCGTCATCGGCTCCAGAAAGCGCACACGCCGCACCCCGCCATTGCCCCCCTGCCAGCGCCCCGCGCCGCCCGAACCCTGGCGGATGGCGTAGCTCTCGAGCCGCACCGGGAAACGGAACTCCAGCACCTCGGGGTCGGTCAGGCGCGAGTTGGTCATGTGCGTCTGCACCACGCTGGTGCCGCTGAAACCACCGACCAGCGCACCACTGTCGTCAAACACCCCGCCCGCACCACTGCCGCCAGAAATGGTTTCGTAGTACTGGTACTGCGCGTTGCCAAAGGTGAAGTTGTTCATGGTGGGCTGGCTGCCCGCCATCACCCCCAGGGCCCCGAACAGCGCATTGGTGATGCAGGTAGAGGTTTCCACATTGCCCGCCACCACCGAGGCCGGTGGGTTGGGGTTGAGCATGGAGCCGGGCGGAATGATGACCTCAATGGGCTTGAGGCAACCGGCATTGAGAGGGATGTCGTCATCCACCAGGCAGCGGAAAACGTACAGCACGGCAGCCATGCACACGGCTGTGGGTGCGTTGAAGTTGTTCTGCTGCTGGGGCGAAGTGCCCGTGAAATCCACCACGGCGCTGCGCTGCTGCGCGTTGATGTGCACCGCCACCTGGATCTGTGCGCCGTTGTCCAGCGGCAGCGTGAAGCGCCCGTCCTTCAGCCGCGCTGCCAGGCGCGTGATGGCCCGGCGCACCGACTCTTCGGCGTTGTCCTGCACATGGCCCATGTAGGCGCGCACCACCTCCAGGCCAAACTGCTGCACCATGCGGCGCAGTTCCTGCACGCCTTTTTCGTTGGCGGCGATCTGGGCCTTCAGGTCGGCCAGATTCTGCTGCGGGTTGCGCGAAGGATATTCACCCGAACCCAGCAACGCCAAAATTTCCGCCTCCCGCAGCACCCCCGCATCGACCAGCTTGAAGTTATGGATCTGCACTCCCTCTTCTTCGATGCGCGTAGAGAACGGCGGCATCGACCCCGGTGTGGTGCCCCCCACATCGGCGTGGTGCCCCCGGCTGCCCACATAGAAGGTGGGCTGTGCCGTGCCTTGCACATACACCGGCGTGATGACGGTGATGTCGGGCAGGTGCGTGCCGCCGTGGTAGGGGTCGTTGAGCACGTATACGTCGCCCGGCTGCATGCGGCCCGCATTGTCGAGGATCACGGTCTTGATGCTCTCGCCCATGCTCCCCAGATGCACCGGCATGTGCGGCGCGTTGGCGATGAGATGGCCTTCGGCGTCGAACAGCGCGCACGAAAAATCGAGCCGCTCCTTAATGTTGACCGAATAGGCCGTGTTCTGCAGTTGCAGGCCCATCTGCTCGGCAATGTTCATGAACAGGTTGTTGAACACCTCGAGCAGCACCGGATCGACCGTGGTGCCCACCGCATGGCGCACCGGGCGTGGCACGCGGCGTTCGAGCAGCAAGTGGTCGAGCGCGGTCAGCTGCGCCTCCCATCCGGGTTCGACGATGGTCGTGGCGTTCTTTTCGGCAATGATGGCGGGACCGGGCAGCACATCGCCCGGACGCATTTCTTCGCGCGCGACCAAGGCTGCATCGTGCCAGGCGGCCCGCCCGTCGACCCCTGCGCTGTAGATGCGCACAATGCCCCGGTGCGGCACTTCGCGCACCGGGTTCAGCGCATGGCGCGGCTCGTCAGGGGCATCCCCCGCCACCACCGCCTCCACCGATACAGCTTCCACCACCAAGTCCTTGCCCTGCATCAAAAAAGCATAGCGCTGCCGGTAGGCCGCCTCAAACCCGGCCACCAGGTCCACCACGCCTTGGGCGGCAGGGGCGCACAGGTCGCCAGGGCAACCGACCACCAGGGCGGCGTCCGAGCCTTCGTAGCGCACATGCACACGGCGAAGCACCGTCACTGCGCCGCCGCTGGCCTGCTGGCGTACCAGGTCGGCGCGGGCGGCGGCGGCCAGTGCATCCAGCGCGGCCTGCACGGCGGGCAACGCTGCCTCGGTGAGCGGGCTCTCCACCGCCTGCTCGCGGATGGCGTTCTGGTCTGCCAAGCCCATGCCATAGGCTGACAGCACCCCCGCCAGCGGGTGCACCAGCACCTGCTGCATCCCCAGCGCGTCGGCCACCAGGCAGGCATGCTGGCCACCGGCACCGCCAAAGCACTGCAGCGTGTAGCGCGTGACGTCGTAGCCGCGCGCCACCGAAATCTTCTTGATGGCGTTGGCCATCTGCTGCACGGCGATCTCGATGAAACCGTGGGCCACGTCCTCGGGCTTGCGGCCCGTTTGCTGCGCCAGGACGCCAAACTGCTGCGCGACCACATCGCTGTCGAGCGGCTCGTTGGCCGCATGCCCAAAAACACGCGGAAAATGCGCCGGCTGGAGCTTGCCCACCATCACGTTGGCGTCGGTCACGGCCAACGGACCGCCGCGCCGGTAGCTGGCGGGGCCCGGGTTGGCACCCGCACTCTCAGGGCCCACGCGAAAGCGCGCCCCGTCAAAACCCAGCAGCGAACCGCCACCCGCCGCCACCGTGTGGATGCTCATCATGGGCGCGCGCATGCGCACGCCAGCCACCTGGGTCTCGAACTCGCGCTCGAACGTGCCGGCATAGTGGCTGACGTCGGTCGATGTGCCGCCCATGTCGAAACCAATCACGCGCCCATGGCCTGCCAGCTCTGCGGTGCGCGCCATGCCCACGATGCCGCCGGCCGGGCCGGACAGGATGGCGTCCTTGCCCTGGAACACCTGGGCGTCGGTCAAGCCGCCCGAAGACTGCATGAAGAACAGCTTGACGCCCGGCATCTCGCCCGCCACCTGCTCGACATAGCGGCGCAGGATGGGCGAGAGATAGGCGTCCACCACGGTCGTGTCACCCCGGCCCACGAACTTCATCATCGGGCTGGTCTCGTGCGAGGTGCTGATCTGCGTGAATCCCGCCTGGCGCGCCAGGCGGGCAGCCACCTGCTCGTGCTGCGTATAGCGGTAGCCGTGCATGAAGACAATGGCCACGCTGCGCAAGCCCGCATCAAACGCGGCCCATAGACGCTCCTTGAGGTGCTCCTCGTCGATGGGTTCGATCACATCGCCATGCGCGCCAATGCGCTCCTGCGCCTCGATGACGCGGCTGTAGAGCAGCTCGGGCAGCACGATATGGCGGTCGAAAATGCGCGGGCGGTTCTGGTAGGCGATGCGCAGCGCATCACGAAAGCCCTGCGTGGTCACCAGCAACGTGGGCTCGCCCTTGCGTTCGAGCAAGGCATTGGTGGCCACGGTGGTGCCCATCTTCACGCACTCGACTAGGTCGGGCGTGACCGGCGCCCCGGGCGCCAGCCCCAGCAGGTGGCGGATACCAGCGACCGCCGCGTCGCGGTACTGCTCGGGATTGTCCGACAGCAGCTTGTGCGTGACGAGCTGGCCGTCGGGCCGCTTGCCCACCACGTCGGTGAAGGTGCCGCCCCGGTCGATCCAGAACTGCCAGCGGGTGGGTTGCAAAACCTGTGAGATGGTCATTGTATGCTATATATTTTATAGCTTCTAGCGCTTACCCATTAAGCGCTAGAAGCTATTTTTACTTTAATTATCAGAGTGATGCCGCCGCACGCGCCGCCTGGTCGTACATGCCCGAGAGCACGCGCAGCAGGCGCGCCAGCTCGCCAATATCGCGGTTGAGCGCGTCGTCGGCGTTCAGGGCGTCGATCAGGCAGCTCTCGCGGATTTCGCGGTAACGCTGCACATGGGCGCGGCCTTCTTCGGTGGCGGCATAGGTCACTTCTTTGCCATTTTTCTGCGAAGCCACCACGCCCAGGCCCTGCAGCTTCTTGAGCGCATAGTTCACCAGGTGCGTGTCCTCCACGTTCATGATGAAACAGATGTCCGCCAGGCGCTTGTTGCGGGCGCGGTGCGTGACATGGTGCAGCACCAGCACATCGAGCGGTGTCAGCTCCTTCAGACCCGCAGCAGCCATGCAATGCACCACCCAGCGGTGAAACGCATTGCCCGCCACGATGAGCCCGAACTCGAACTCGCTCATCTCGGCGCTGTGCGCCGACACCAGGTGCGCCGACGAGACAATGGGGGCATGCTCTGGCTTTGCTGTGGAAGCAGGTTTCATGGGGATGGGCTCCGAAGATGGCCCAGCCGAAAAAGGCCGGCAAGGCCGTCTGGATTGTAGGCACCAAGACAATAATTTGCCGACAATTTGTCAACGTTTAGTACAAACACCTAGGTGGACGCGGCCACCTTCCGCTACAGTGCCAGAGCCTCTTTACCTCGTTCAACCACCTTGCGGAGTCCTTCCATGCAGCGTAGAAACTTCACCGCCACAGCTCTTGGCCTGGCCCTGGCCTGCGGCCTGTCTGTCGCCCCTGCCATGGCCCAGACCAAGTGGGACTTGGCCGCGGCCTACCCCGCCGGCAACTTCCACACGGAAAACATGGCCCAGCTGGTCGCTGACATGGACAAGACCACCGGCGGTGTATTCAAGATTACGCTGCACGCCAATGCCTCGCTGTTCAAGGCACCCGAGATCAAGCGCGCGGTGCAGGGCGGGCAAGCGCAGATGGGTGAGATCCTGCTCGCCAACTTCCAGAACGAATGGCCGCTTTTCGGCGCCGATGGCCTGCCCTTCCTGGCCACCAGCTTTGCCGAGTCAAAGAAGCTCTACCAGGCCCAAAAGCCGCTGCTGGAGAAGAAGCTGGCTGAGCAAGGCATGCTGTTGTTGTACGCCGTGCCATGGCCACCCCAGGGCCTGTATACCAAGAAGCCTATCGAGTCGGCGGCCGACCTCAAGGGCATCAAGTGGCGCGCCTACAGCCCGGCCACGGCGCGTATCGCCGAACTGGTGGGTGCACAGCCTGTCACTGTGCAGGCGGCTGAGTTCTCGCAGGCGCTTGCCACGGGCGTGGTCGAATCGACCATGACCTCGGGCGCCACCGGCGTGGACAGCAAGCTGTACGAGCACCTCAAGTACTACTACGACCTGCAGGCCTGGCTGCCCAAGAATGTCGTCATCGTGAACCGCAAGGCGTTCGATGGCCTGAACAAGGGATCGCAAGAGGCCCTGCTCAAGGCCGGCATGGACGCGGAAGCACGCGGCTGGGTCGCTGCCGAAAAGGTCAACGCCGATACGCTGGCCAAGCTCAAGGCCAATGGCATGCAGGTGCTGCCGCCCTCGCCCCAGCTCAAGGCCGACCTGGCCAAGGTGGGCGAGACCATGCTCAAGGAATGGCAGGAAAAGGCCGGCCCCGAAGGCAAGGCCCTGGTGGACGCTTACCGCAAGTAAGCACACGGCCTGCCGATGCGCCGTCTGCTAGACGCCCTGTACAACGGCGCCGCCGCCCTGGCGGCGCTTTTCATGGTTGCGCTGCTGGGGATGGTGCTGTTGTCGATTGCCAGCCGACAACTGCACTTTCACGTACCCGGTACCGACGCCTACGCCGGCTATCTGATGGCGGGCGCCGGGTTCCTGGCGCTGGCGCACACGCTCAAGCGGGGCGAACATATCCGCGTCACGCTTTTGCTCAACGCCCTGCGCGGCGGCGGGCGCAAGGCGCTGGAGATATGGGCCTTGGGCGCAGCCAGTTTTCTGACCCTGCTGTTTGCCTTCTACAGCGCTCGGCTGGCGTGGCAGTCCCATGTTTTTAACGACATTTCCACGGGCAGCGACGCCACGCCATTGTGGATTCCGCAACTGGGCATGGCCATAGGCACAGCCGTGCTGGCCATCGCCTTCATCGACGAGCTGGTGCTGGAACTGCGGGGCTGCCGCACGCCACACAACCCCGAAGAGGCCCTGCGCAATGAGTGACCTTGCCATCACCGGCCTGCTGGTGCTTTCGCTGTTCCTGATTCTGGGCAGCGGCGTGTGGATCGGGCTCACGCTCTCGGGTGTGGCGTGGATCGGCATGCAGCTTTTTTCGTCACGCCCGGCGGGCGATGCCATGGCCGTGACCATCTGGGGATCGGCATCGAGCTGGACGCTGACCGCCCTGCCCCTGTTCATCTGGATGGGTGAAATCCTGTTCCGCACCCGGCTCTCGCAAGACATGTTCAAGGGCCTGGCGCCCTGGGTGCAAGGCCTGCCCGGACGCCTGCTGCACACCAACGTGGTGGGCTGCACCATTTTTGCAGCGGTGTCTGGCTCCAGCGCCGCCACCTGCGCCACCATCGGCAAGATGACGCTGCCCGAACTGACCCGGCGCGGCTACCCCGAGCACATGGTGATCGGAACCCTGGCAGGGGCCAGCACACTGGGACTTTTGATACCGCCGTCCATCATCATGATCGTTTACGGGGTCATGGCCGACGTCTCGATCTCCCGACTGTTCGTGGCCGGGGTGCTGCCCGGCCTGCTCCTGGCGGGGCTGTTCTCGGGATACATCATGCTGTGGGCGCTGCGCCACCCCGGAGCGATTCCGCAGGCCACCGAGCAACTCCCACTGCGGCAAAAGCTGGCCGCCTCACGCGCCCTCATACCGGTGGTATTGCTGATCGCAGCGGTACTGGGCTCCATCTATACCGGCATCGCCACCGCTACCGAGGCCGCCGCCGTGGGCGTGGTCGGTGCACTGGTGTTGTCGGCACTGCAGGGCTCACTGAATTGGGTGAGTTTTCGCGATGCCCTCATGGGCGCCACGCGGCTGTATTGCATGATCGCGCTGATCCTGTCGGGCGCAGCCTTTCTAACGCTATCGATGGGCTACATCGCCCTGCCGCGCCACCTGGCCGAATGGATTGCATCGCTGGGTTTGAGCCAGGCGCAACTCATCCTGGCGCTGTCCCTGTTCTTCATTGTGCTGGGCTCGTTCCTGGACGGCATCTCCATGGTGGTGCTGACCATGGGGGTCCTCATGCCCACGGTGCAAGCCGCCGGGATCGATCCGATCTGGTTTGGCATCTTTGTGGTACTGGTGGTCGAGATGGCGCAGATCACGCCGCCCGTGGGCTTCAACCTGTTTGTGCTGCAGGGCATGACGGGGCGAGAACTGACCTGGATTGCCCGGGTCACCCTGCCCATGTTCCTGCTGATGTGCGCGGCGGTCATGTTGATTTACCTCTTCCCGGCTATCGTCACCTGGCTGCCGCAGCAGATGTCGGCGAACTGATGCGGGCGCGCTTGCGATGACAATGGCAGCATGTTGAATGTCCTGTCCATCTGCTTCGGTGCCAGCCTGGGTGCACTGGCCCGCTGGCGCCTGGGCCTGTGGCTCAGCCCCGGCAGCGTGCTGCCCTGGGGCACGCTCGCTGCCAACCTGATCGGGGGCTACCTGATTGGGTTGTGTGTCGCTGTTTTCCAGGCCCTGCCGCAGATCGACCCGGTCTGGCGGCTGGCCCTCATCACGGGTTTTCTGGGCGCGCTGACCACCTTTTCCAGCTTCTCGGCCGAAGTGGTGGCCATGTTGCAACAACAGCGCTACCTGCTGGCCCTGGGCACGGTGGCGCTGCACCTGTGTGGTTCTTTGCTGATGACCGTGCTCGGTCTGCAGTCTGCCGCCCTGTTATTGCCCGGCCGCGGGTGATTCTTACGCCCAGCGCATGCGCAGCGGCACCGTGGCATAACCGCTGGCAGGGTACTGCGCCACGGTGAAGGGCTGGTCTGCCACACACGCCCAATCCTGCGTGGCGTCGAGCAGCGCCCGCAAGGCCACACGCAGTTCCATGCGCGCCAACGGCGCACCCGGACACACGTGGATGCCTGCACCATAGAGCAGGTTGTCGGCGGGGTTGCGGCCCCAGCGAAAGGTCTCCGGCGCCTCGAAAACGCGCGCATCGCGGTTGGCTGCAGCCCAGTGCACCGTTACCCGCTCCGCTTCTTCAATCCGCCGACCACCCAGCACCACCGGGCAGGTCGTGGTGCGACGGTTGGTGGCCAGCGGGCCATGGAGCCGCAGGATTTCATCAATGGCCTCGGGCTGGAGTGCCGGGTCCGTGCGCAACTGGGCCTGTATGTCGGGATGCTCGGCCAGCCAGCCCGCGAGAATGCCCACGGCGGCGGCGAGGGTGCCGATCTCTCCCACCGTCCAGTTGCGCAGGATGCTGGCAATTTCCGCCACGGTGAGCGTGCGGCCCTGCACGCTTTCGTGCATGAGCGATGCAGTGACATCATGCCCCGGCGCCACACCGTCCAGGCGCCGCTGCTGCAGAACATCGTCCACCATGGTTTCGAACTGCAGCGCCAGTGCCGTCAGCGCGCTGCGGTCCTGCGCGAGAGTCGCCTGGTGGTTCTGGCGCGTCCATTGCGCCAGCGGGGCATGCAGGCTTGCCGGCCAGCCCAGAAAGGCACACTGCACCTGCACGGCAAAAGGCAGCGCCCAGGCAGACATCAACTCCACCCTCTCGCCCCGCGCCAAATCCTGCACCAATTGGGCCGCAATGGCCCGGCAAAGGGGCTCGAACGCATCGACGCGGCGTACAGAAAAGTACGGCTCGATGGCGCTGCGGTACGCCGTGTGCTCGGGCGGGTCCATACCATTGGGCACGGCGACATGGCGCGACACCACGCTGCTAAAGCGCACATGGTCGTGCAATACGCGCTTGACGTCTTCGTGGCGGAACAGCGACCACCCCAACAACTCGCTGTAGGCCACTGGGCACTGTTCTCGCAAATGATCGCCGGTGGCGATGGGGGCCCGCTGAACCTCTTCGGCCCGTGGGTTCCAGTCTGGCTGTGGTGCGGTATTCATGGCACTCCGTTGCTTCTCAAGCTGACCTCTGTGGCGGCTATACCGCCCACATTCGGATAGAGGACCAGTATGGCCCAGGTGCCTGCGCCAGCCAAGCACCATCCGCGCCACGGCCCAGGTTTTGCCAATGCGCCGCACGGCTCTGGCGGCTTTTACACTGCAGACAAATCACTATGCAAACAATAGCAATAAAGCATTATCAGGTAAGAGAAAATGCCATATTCTGTAAAAATTCAGGGCTACACTGGAACGCAGGCCCTGGCCTGAAACCACTTCAAAAAACTGCGTGGCAATGGCCGCGCCCCTCGGAAAATTTGATGGAAGCCAACACACAACTGAACGAACGCCGCCTGGCCGACGCCTGGGAAGAACTGCATTCGCAAGCCAACAACGGCAACCCGCTGCTCGCCGACTCCAACCGCATGGCCTTTGCGGACCCTGAGTTTTTATTCCGACGCGAGACCCGGGGTATCCGCTTCCAGCTCGAAATGCTCAAACCCGACCTGGGGCAAGCCGAGCAAGGCATCGAAAGCACGGTGGTGGTTTACGGCAGTGCCCGGTTTGTCGCCCCGAACAAGGCAGAGCAGCAACTGTCCGATGCGCTGGCCAGCGGCGACGCCGAGACCATCGCACGGGCCGAACGCGCCGTGCGCAACGCCCGCTACTACGACCAGGCCCGCCAGTTCGCGCGCATGGTGGCCGAACACAGCAACCGCCAGTCCCCGGCCAATCGCCTGTATATCTGCACCGGCGGCGGCCCCGGCATCATGGAAGCCGCCAACCGCGGTGCGCATGACGCAGGCGCACTCAACATCGGGCTGAACATCACCCTGCCGCACGAACAAAGCGGCAACCGGTTCATCACGCCTTCATTGAGTTTCAAGTTCCATTATTTTGCGCTGCGCAAGATGCATTTCATGATGCGCGCCAAGGCCTTGGTAGCCTTTCCCGGCGGTTTTGGAACCATGGACGAATTGTTTGAAGTGCTCACCCTGGTGCAAACCGGCAAGACCAAGCCGGTGCCCATCATCCTGTTCGGCACGCAATTCTGGAAGCGGCTGATCAACCTCGATTTCCTGGTCGAGGAAGGCACGATTTCCCCCGAGAATCTGGGCCTCTTTCGCTACACCGACGACCCGAAGGAGGCCTGGGAAATGATTCGGGAGTTTTACCAACTCGCGTAAAAAACGGCTCAGTGCCTTTTGCGGCGCTTGCGGTTCGCGGACCCTGGCACGGCAGCGGTGGCCGCGACTTCCTTGCTTTTGCCCAGGCGTGATTCCTTGCCTTGCACCAGGCGGCTGATGTTCTCTTTGTGGCGCCAGGCCAGCAAGGCCGACATGGCGATGATGGCGACCACGGTGACGCGGTCCGTGGACCACAGCATGCCGCCCGCCAGCACATACACCAGCGGCGCCAGCAACGCCGCAGACAGCGAAGCCAGGGATGAATAACGCGACACCGCTGCCACCACCAGCCAGGTCAGCGCAGTGAACAGGCCCAGCCAGGGGCTGATGCCGACCAGCACGCCCAGTGCCGTGGCAACGCCCTTGCCGCCCTCGAAGCGAAAAAACACCGGCCACAGGTGCCCAAGGAATGCGGCCAGCCCCGCCATGGCCACGGCGCCCTCACCCAGGCCATAGGGCTCGCCAAACCAGCGCACCAGCACCACGGGCAACCAGCCTTTGATGGCATCGAGCAGCAGTGTGATCACGGCGGCGGCCTTGCTGCCCGAGCGCAGCACGTTGGTGGCACCCGGGTTCTTGCTGCCGTAGGTGCGCGGGTCGCTCAGGCCCATGGCGCGCGTCACGATGACGGCAAAAGACAGCGAGCCCAGCAGGTAAGCCGCCAGCACGACACAAACAGAATAGACAACGGGCACGAAAAATTCTCCAGATCACAGCAAACGGCCATGCCAGGACGGCACGGAGGCGGCGCTCATTCTGCCAGCCTATTCGGCCAGCGCACACTGCACAGGCTGCGCGCCCAGCAAGCGCACGCACACCTGCGGATCGAGCTGCACCAGGTAGCCCCGGCGCCCGCCGTTGATGGCGATGCGCGGGAGTTGCAGGATGCTTTCCTCGATGTACACCGGCATGTCCCGGCGGGTGCCAAAGGGAGAGGTGCCGCCAATAAGGTAGCCACTGTGGCGATGGGCCACCTCGGGCGTGCAGGGCTCGACCGACTTGGCGCCCATCTGGCGTGCCAGGTTCTTGGTGGAAACCTTGCAGTCACCGTGCATCAGCACGATGAGCGGCTTGGCGTCCTGGTCCTGCATCACCAGGGTCTTGACGACGTGGTGTTCATCAAGACCCAGGCAGGCGGCACTGTGCGCAGTACCGCCGTGGTCCACGTACTCATAGGGGTGACCGGTGAACTCGACCTTGTGCGCCTTGAGCATTTGCGTGGCAGGGGTTTCGCTCACATGGGCGGTTTTGCCGTCTTTTTTGGCCATGAAAATTCAAATTTAATAGCTATTAGCGCTTTATCTATAAGCGCTAGAGCCCATTTTCCATCATATTTTCATTAAAGCGCCGGATCGCCCAGCTCCCAGCGAATGGCGTCGATGGCGGCCAGCAACTCCGGCGAAAGAGTCGCTCCCCAGGCGTCCAGATTTTCATCCAGCTGCGCGAGCGATGTCACGCCGATGATGGTGCTGGCTACCTGCCACTTGGTATAGCAAAAAGCCAGCGCCATCTGCGTGGGGCTCAAGCCGTGGTCGCGGGCCAGCTGGTTGTAGCGGCGTGCGGCCGCCAGCGCCTCAGGGCGGCCCCAGCGCTGTTTGCGCACCTGCTCGTAGCGGGCCATGCGCGCGCCCTGCGGGGCATCGGGGCCAGTCGTGCCGCTCTGGTCAAACTTGCCGGTCAGCAGACCAAAGGCCAGCGGCGAATACGCCAGCAGCGACACGCCCAGCCGGTGGCAGGTTTCATCCAGCGCGTTCTCGTAGCTGCGGTTGACCAGGCAATAAGGGTTCTGCACCGAGGCCACACGTGGCAAGCCATGCTGCTCGGCCAGACGCACAAATTCGTGCACGCCATAGGGCGTTTCGTTCGACAAACCGATGGTTCGCACCTTGCCCGCCTTGACCAGCCCGGCCAATGCTTCGAGTTGCGTGTGGATCGGCGTTTGCGAGGTCTCCTTGGCCGGGTCGTAGTACTTGATACCAAACGCGGGCACGTGTCGCTCAGGCCAGTGGATCTGGTAGAGGTCGATCACATCGGTCTGCAGGCGGCGCAGGCTGGCCTCGCACGAGGCCACGATGTCGGCCGCCGTCATGCCTTGGCCTTCGCGAATCCAGGGCATGCCGCGCGAGGGGCCGGCCACCTTGGAGGCCAGCACCACCTTACCGCGCGTGCCGGGGCGCTGGGCAAACCAGTTGCCGATGATGGCCTCGGTGGCGCCAAAGGTCTCGGCGCGGGCGGGCACGGCGTACATCTCTGCGGTATCGATGAAGTTCACGCCCCGCTCCAGCGAGCGGTCAAGAATGCAGTGGGCATCCTGTTCGGTCACCTGCTCGCCAAAGGTCATGGTGCCCAGGCAGATGGGGGTGACGTGCAGGTCGCTTTGGCCCAGTGGAATCGTTTTCATGCGGTCTCCGTTGACAAGCGCGCCAGTTTACGGCGCCAGCGCTGCGGCTGCTGGGCAGGGCTTATCTCCGGCCCAGCCGCAAAAATTGTCCCGGGATTGACATCAACAAAGCAAATGCTTGGTAATAATAAAACCCATGTACCAGACCGCCTACACCTCACGCAGCGAATTCGTGCCCATCCGCCAGCTCAGCTACCATGTGCGACTGTGGGGTCCCGAAACCTCCAGCCTTCCGCCCCTGGTGCTGGTGCATGGCTGGATGGACGTGGCCGCCTCGTACCAGTTTGTGGTGGATGCCTTTGGCGCGGCCTTCATGCAGGGACGGCGCATCATTGCCCCCGACTGGCGGGGGTTTGGCCAGACGGCGCCGCCCTCACCGACCGACCATTATTTTTTTCCAGACTACCTGGCCGACCTCGACCAGTTGCTCGACCACTACGCTGGCGACACCCCGGTCGACCTGGTGGGCCACAGCATGGGGGGCAGCGTCGTCATGTTCTACGCCGGTGCACGGCCCGGGCGCATTCGCCGCCTGGTCAACCTGGAAGGCTTTGGCATGCCCGACAACCAACCCGCCAAGGCCCCGGCGCGCTATGCCGAGTGGATGGACCAGCTCAAGGCCTTGCAGCGCGGCGAGATGGCGCTCAAGACCTATGACAGCGTGGACGGCGTGGCCCGGCGCCTGATGAAGACCAACCCCCGTCTCTCGCAAGACAAGGCCGACTGGCTGGCCCCGCACTGGGCCCAGCCCGATGCCCAGGGGCAATGGCACATCCTGGGCGATGCGGCGCACAAGATCACCAACGCACAGCTGTTTCGCCTGGAAGAGGCGCTGGCCCACTACGCCGCCATCACCGCGCCCACCCTGGCCATCGAAGCCAGCGACGACAGCCTGGGGCTGTGGTGGAAAGGCCGGTACACGCTGGAGCAGTACCACGAGCGGCTCCAGTCGGTACCTGACTGCCGCACCGCCATGGTGCAAGACGCCGGTCACATGCTGCACCACGACCAGCCGCAGGCCGTGGCGGCTTTGATCGAATCCTTTCTGGCGTAACGGAAATACCCATTCACCGCAGCAGCCAGCGCCTGATACCTGTTGCGCACGGAGTTCGCCGTGTAGCACTCAACGCTGCAGCAGCGTCCGCAACCCTTGATGCTGCGCTCATCGCCCACGACCAGCATGGTGAACGCAGGCTCATGATTTGGGCGATCGTGGTGTTGGTTCCATCAGACCAGCCCTGACCATTCACACCGTCTGTCCAATAGCGCTCATATCCAACACCTCACAAGCCCCCGCCAGGAACGGCATACTGGCGCATGAGCGCTGCCATACACCCTCCCCCTCCATTGGGCTTTCCAAATGCAGCCCGCATCGTAGGTTTGGGTGCCTCGGCTGGTGGTTTGTCGGCGCTAGAAAAATTCATTTCCCAGGTGCCCACAGGCAGCGGTTTCGCGTATGTAGTGGTGCAGCACATGGACCCCACGCACGAGGCCCTGCTCAGCACCCTGCTGCAGCGCGTAACCTCCATGCCGGTGCGCGAAGTGACCGACGCCATGGCTGTACAACCCGATGGCGTGTACGTCATTCCCCCTGGTTACGAGATGACCGTGGGTGGGGGCCATCTGCGCTTGGTGGCCGTACACCCACCCCGGGGTCGACGGCTCGCAATCGATGTGCTGCTCCGTTCGCTGGCGCGCGACCAAGGCCCGCAGGCCATTGGGGTGGTGCTCTCAGGTATGGGTGCAGACGGCACGCTCGGGCTCAAGGAAATCAAACGCCGGGGTGGCCTGACGCTGGCGCAGCAGCCCGAATCGGCCCAATTCGACTCGATGCCCAAAAATGCCATCGCCTCGGGCTGCGTCGATATTATTGCGCTGCCCGAGGCGATGCCGGCCTGCATCGCCCGCGCGGCAGCACGCGAAGCGGCTCCCCCGGCGCCGCAGCGCCCGGACGAAGGGCAAACCGATGCGCTGGGCGCCATACTGCTCCTGCTGCGCAACCACTGCAAACATGATCTTTCGCTCTACAAAGTCAGCACCTTGCAGCGGCGCATCGAGCGGCGCGTAGCGGTGCACAAGCTCGATTCGATGCCAGCCTATGCGCAGTTTTTGCAGAACAACCCGCAAGAGCTGGACCTGCTGTTCGCGGAGGTATTGATCGGTGTGACCCACTTCTTTCGAGACCCGGACGTATGGATCGATTTGAAGGAGACGGTACTGCCGCGGTTGCTTGCACAGCGCACGGATGATGCCCCCCTGCGCGCCTGGATCGTTGGCTGCTCGACCGGCGAAGAGGCCTATTCGCTGGCGATGGTGTTCAGGGAAGTGGTGGACGCACAGCCGCAAATCCCGCACCGCACGCTGCAGATATTTGCCACAGACCTCAGTGCAGACGCCATTGCCGTGGCCCGTAATGGGCTGTACCCCGCCAAGGCGGCACAGGGCATGGCCCCCGATCGTGTTGCGCGCTTCTTCCACGCGCAAACAGGGGGCCTGCTGATCGACAGATCCATCCGTGACATGGTCCTGTTCGCCAGGCACGATGTCATCCTCGATCCACCTTTTACCCGCCTGGATCTTCTGGCCTGCCGCAATGTGCTGATCTATTTCAACACCGTGCTGCAGCAGCGCCTGATGCCGCTCTTTCACTACAGCCTGCGCCCCGGTGGCGTGCTCTTACTGGGCGGGTCGGAGACGGTCGGGCGCTCGCAATCACTGTTCACGCCACTGAGCCCAAAGTCCAGGCTGTACCGACGCACCGACCACGCCTTGAACGCGGGTGCTGTCGATTTTCCCGTCAACCGCCACAGGGCATCCCACAAGTCAGAGCAGGAAAACCACGTGCCTACACCCTTTACGCACACCACCAACCTCCAGACCCTGGCCGACCAAATGCTGCTGCAGACGTTTTCGCCGCCGGCCGTGCTCGTCAATGAGGCCGGTGACATTCTCTATATCAGCGGCCGAACCGGCCGCTACCTCGAACCCGCAGCAGGCAAGGCCAACTGGAATATCCATGTGATGGCGCGCCCGGGCCTGCGCACCCAGCTGGCCGTGGCCCTGCGCCAGGCCTTCCGGGAAAAAACGGCAGTGGAACTGAGCGGCCTGCAGATTGAGGAAGACACGCCGCGCACCGTCAACGTCACCGTGCAGGCGGTGCAAGAACCCAAGGCGCTGCAAGGCATGGTGATGGTGGTGTTTCGCGAGGTGGCCGCACCCCGGGCATCGCGTGCCAGGAAAGGCCAGACGCAGGCACCGCTGGACGACAGCTTGCGTCAAGAACTGGAGCGAGCGCATGAGGAGATTTCCGCGCTGCGCAAGGAAATGCTGGCCTCCAAGGAGGAACTGCAGGCCACCAACGAAGCCCTACAGTCGGCCAATGAAGAACTGCAGTCGGCCAACGAGGAGCTGACCACCTCCAAGGAAGAAGCGCAGTCGATGAACGAGGAACTGCAGACCATCAACAGCGAACTGCAAACCAAGCTCGACGATCTGGCACTGGCCCAGAGCGACATGCAGAACCTGCTCAACAGCACGGACATCGCCACACTGTTCCTTGACAACGACCTGAACGTGCGCCGATTCACAGAAAAAGCCACCGGCATTTTTCACTTGCGCGAGGGCGACATCGGGCGCCCCTTGAGCGACCTGGCCAGCACCCTCGTCTACCCGCAACTGCACAGCGACGCCAAGGAAACCCTGCGCACGCTCACCCCCGGACTGCAGCAGATTGCGACCACCGACGGGCGCTGGTTTTCGGTGCGCATCATGCCGTACCGCACCCTGACCAACATGATCCAGGGCGTGGTGCTGACCTTTGTGGAAATCACGGTGGCCAAGGAATTGGAGTTTCGCCTGCGTGAGGGCTATAGTCGCAAATAGGCGGTGCCCTACCGCCAAAAAGGTGCCATGGCTATCCCCCCCAAAAAACCGAACAGCTCTACCAACCTGCGCACCATAGCCCAGTCGCGTCTGGGCCGCTCCGTCAATCTGCGCGAAACCAATGCCAGTGCCTCTGAGGCCTTGGGCGTGCTCTACGAACTGGCGCTATCTCCCAAGACGGCGCCCGGCGCACTCGCTCTGCTACATGAGTTGCAGGTCCATCAGGTCGAACTGGATCTGCAAGCCGAAGAACTGCGCACGGCAACAGCCACCCTGGAGGCCGAGCTCGCGCGCCAAATGCAGCGCTACGACAAATCCCCAGCGGGCCACTTGATCTTGGACAGCCATGGGCGTGTGGCGGATGTCAACCTGACCGGTGCGCAGCAGTTAGGGGCCGAGCGCGAACTTGTGCGGGGACAAAGACTGGACCACTTCCTGACCCCGCAAAGCGCCATCGCATTGCAAGCCTTGCTGGCCCGCGCCGGACAAGGCCACGCATCGAGCGAGCTGACCCTCGTGGCGCGCCCTGACAGCGATGCCAAGGCACGCACAGTGTGCGCATCAGCGCGGATCGATCCCGCCGGCCTTGGCATCTTGCTGGCTTTTCTCGACATGCCGACACGCTGAAAGAAAGCGCCCTCGTTGTCAGGCTTGCCGGCCCGAAAACCGGCGCAGCGCTGCGCATGAGAAAATCACGGGTTATTTACAGAACACCCAGGACACCATCATGGAAGCAGAACGCATCAACCTCATCGGCAACATCCTGAACGACCTCGCGGAGCGCACCCGTGAGTTACGGGGGTATCTTTGACTACGATGCCAAATTTGAACGCCTGCGCACGGTAAACGCCTCGCTCGAAGACCCGGCGGTCTGGAACGATCCGAAGAAGGCCCAAGAGCTGGGCAAGGAAAAAAAGTCCCTCGACGGCGTAGTGCTGACGCTCGAGCGCCTGACGCGCGAGCTGGCCGACAACACCGAGTTGTACGAAATGAGCGTCGAAGAAGGCAACGACGACGACCTGGAGGCCATTGCTGCCGAAGCCGCCAAACTGCAGCCCGAGATCGAAGAGCTGGAGTTTCGCCGCATGTTCCGCCACGAGGCCGATCCGCTCAACTGCTACCTCGACATCCAGGCTGGCGCTGGCGGCACCGAGGCCTGCGACTGGGCCAGCATGCTGCTGCGCCAGTACCTGCGCTACGCCGAGCGCAAGGGCTTCAAGACCAGTGTGGACGACGAAACGCCGGGCGACGTCGCCGGTATCAAGGGCGCGACCATCCACATCGAAGGCGAGTACGCCTATGGTTTGCTGCGCACCGAGACCGGCGTGCACCGCCTGGTGCGCAAATCGCCGTTCGACAGCTCCGGCGGGCGCCACACCAGCTTTGCCAGTGTGTTTGTCTACCCTGAAATCGACGACTCGATCCAGATCGACATCAACCCGTCGGACGTGCGCACCGACACCTACCGCGCTTCGGGCGCTGGCGGCCAGCACATCAACAAGACCGACTCGGCTGTGCGCCTGACACACATGCCGACCGGTATCGTGGTGCAATGCCAGGACGGGCGCAGCCAGCACGGCAACCGCGACATCGCCTGGCAGCGCCTGCGCTCCAAGCTCTACGACTTCGAGATGCGCAAGCGCCAGGAAGAGGCGCAAAAGCTCGAAGACACCAAGACCGATGTCGGCTGGGGCCACCAGATCCGTTCCTACGTGCTGGACAACAGCCGCATCAAGGACCTGCGCACGAACGTTGAAATCTCCGCCACGCAAAAAGTGCTGGACGGTGATCTCGACGCTTTCATCGAAGCCTCGCTCAAGCAAGGCATATAAGGAAACCACATGCCATCAATGCGTGACGGACAGGCCCCGGCCACCGCCATCTACCGTGCTGACTACCAGGCCCCTGCCTGGTGGATTGACAGCGTGGAACTCACCTTTGACCTCGATCCGGCCAAGACCCGCGTCCTGAACAAGATGCACGTGCGCCGCAATCCGGATGTGGCCGCACAACCGCTGCGCCTGCACGGCGAGGAACTGAACCTTTCGCGCGTACTGGTGGGGGGCGCTGGCACCTCGTTCAAGATGGACGGCAACGTGCTCGTACTGGAAAACCTGCCCGAAGGCTACGAGCCGGTGGAGCTGGAGATCTTCACCACCTGCGCACCCGAGAAAAACACCAAGCTCATGGGCTTGTACGTCAGCCAGGGCACGTTCTTCACGCAGTGCGAGGCCGAGGGTTTCCGGCGCATTACTTACTTCCTCGACCGGCCTGACGTCATGGCCAGCTACACCGTGGTACTGCGGGCCGACAAGGCTGCGTACCCGGTGCTGCTGTCCAACGGCAACCTGGTCGAGCAGGGCGAGCTTGACGGAGGCCGCCACTTCGCCAAATGGGTCGATCCGCACAAGAAGCCAAGCTACCTGTTTGCCCTGGTGGCGGGCAAGCTGGTGGCGCGCCAGCAGCGCATCGTCTCGCGCGCCGGCAACGAGCACCTGCTGGAGGTGTACGTGCGCCAGGGCGACCTGGGCAAGACCGAGCACGCGATGAACTCCCTCATGGCCAGCGTGGCCTGGGACGAGGCACGCTTTGGCCTGTCGCTCGATCTGGAGCGCTTCATGATCGTCGCCACCAGCGATTTCAACATGGGCGCGATGGAGAACAAGGGCCTGAACATCTTCAACACGAAATACGTTCTGGCCAGCGAAGCCACGGCCACGGATGCTGACTTCGCCCACATAGAAAGCGTGGTGGGCCACGAGTATTTCCACAACTGGACGGGCAACCGCGTCACCTGCCGCGACTGGTTCCAGCTCAGCCTGAAGGAAGGTCTCACCGTCTTCCGCGACCAGGAGTTTTCCATGGACATGGCGGGCAGCCCTTCGGCCCGCGCCGTCAAGCGCATCGAGGACGTGCGCGTGCTGCGCACCGCCCAGTTCCCCGAAGACGCCGGCCCCATGGCCCACCCGGTGCGGCCCGACAGTTACGTCGAGATCAACAACTTTTACACCGTCACCATCTACGAAAAAGGGGCCGAGGTGGTGCGCATGATGCATAACCTGGTGGGCCGCGACGGCTTTGCGCGTGGCATGAAGCTGTATTTCGAACGCCATGACGGCCACGCCGTCACTTGCGATGATTTTGCGCAAGCCATCGCTGATGCCAATCCGCACAGCAGTCTGGCGACCCTGCTGCCCCAGTTCAAGCACTGGTACAGCCAGGCCGGTACGCCCCATGTGCACGCCACTGGCCAGTACGATGCACAGGCACGCAGCTACACGCTCACGCTCACACAAAACTGCGCATCCACACCCGGCCAGCCGGTCAAGGCCCCCTTCGTCATTCCCGTGGAACTGGGCCTGCTCGCACAAGATGGCCGTGCCCTGCCCTTGCAACTGGCGGGCGAAGACGCCCCTGGCGCGCCCACGCGCACGGTGGTGCTGGCCGAACCAAGCCTGTCGCTGACGTTTGTCAATGTCGACAGCGCCCCTGTGCCCTCGCTGCTGCGGTCTTTCAGCGCCCCGGTAGTGCTGGACTGCGACTACAGCGACGAGGACTTGCTGACCCTGCTGGCGCACGACAGCGACGCCTTCAACCGCTGGGAGGCAGGACAGCGCCTGGCATTGCGAATCGCTATCAATGCGATAGCTGATAGCGCCCTACAGGTAAGCTCTAGCGGCCAATTTAATCAAAAAATTCTGCCTGACAGCTTCACCCAGGCGATGCGCGGCGTGCTGCGCCACCCCCAACTGGACGCTGCGTTCAAGGAGCTGGCGCTCACGTTGTCGTCTGAGACCTACATCGCCGAACAACTCGAAGTGGTGGACCCGCAGCGCGTGCATGCCGTGCGCGAAGCCATGCGCCTGCAACTGGCCCTGGCGCTGCACGACGACTGGCAGTGGGCGTGCGAGCAGCACGAACAAGTCGGCGCCTACCGGCCCGACGCCATTTCCAGCGGGCGCCGCGCTCTCACCGGTATGGCGTTGTCCATGCTGTGCCTGGCGGCGCAGCACACGGGCGATGCGATCTGGCCCGGCAAGACGCTGCAGCGCTTCAAGGACGCGGGCAACATGACCGACCGTTTCAATGCGCTCAGCGCCCTGGTGGGCAGTGGCCACGCCCTGGCAGCACCTGCGCTGGCGCGCTTTCATGCGCTGTTCAAGGATGAGCCGCTGGTCATCGACAAATGGTTCGCGCTGCAGGCAGGCTGCCCCGACCGTGGCGGCCACGTGCTACCCATCGTGCGCCAACTCATGCAGCACCCCGACTTCAGCCTGAAAAATCCGAACCGCGCACGCAGCCTCGTCTTCAGCTACTGCAGCGCCAACCCTGGCGCCTTTCACCGGCAGGACGCCGCGGGCTACGTGTTCTGGTGCGAGCGCGTCATTGAACTCGATGCCATCAACCCACAAGTCGCCGCGCGTCTGGCACGCGCCCTAGACCGCTGGAAGAAGCTGGCCGAACCCTGGCGCACCGCAGCCCGCGAAGCCATCGCCCGCGTCGCCGCACGAGAAACCCTGAGCAACGACGTGCGCGAAGTCATCACCCACGCACTGGCCGAATAAGGAGAAACCCATGGCAAAACGAGTCAGCCTGACACGCTATCTGGTCGAACAGCAACGGGTGGACGGGCTCATCCCCGGCCAGCTGCGCCTGCTGCTGGAAGTGGTGGCACGCGCGTGCAAAGGTATCAGCCAAGCCGTTAACAAAGGCGCCCTCGGCGGTGTGCTGGGCAGCGCCTACAGCGAGAACGTGCAGGGCGAAGTGCAGAAAAAACTCGACATCATCGCCAATGAGGTGCTGATCGAGGCTAACGAATGGGGTGGGCATCTGGCGGGCATGGCATCCGAAGAAATGGACGCCATCTACGTTGTGCCCAACCGCTACCCCAAGGGCGAATACCTGCTGCTCTTCGACCCCCTGGACGGCTCCAGCAACATCGACGTGAACGTAAGCATTGGCACTATCTTCAGCGTGCTGCGCATGCCCGAAGACGACCGCGGCGTGGACGAGGGCGACTTCCTCCAGAGCGGCACGCAGCAAGTAGCCGCCGGCTATTGCGTCTATGGCCCACAGACCACGCTGGTGCTGACCGTGGGCGACGGCGTTGCCATGTTCACACTCGACCGCGAGCAGGGCTCGTTTGTGCTCACCCAGGAAAACGTACGCATCCCCTCCGACACACAAGAATTTGCCATCAACATGAGCAACATGCGCCACTGGGACGAGCCCGTGCGTCGCTACATTGACGAGTGCCTGCAAGGCCGTGAAGGCCCACGCGAAAAGGACTTCAACATGCGCTGGATTGCCAGCATGGTGGCCGACGTGCACCGCATCATGACGCGCGGCGGCATCTTCATGTACCCCTGGGACAAGCGCGAGCCCAACAAACCCGGCAAGTTGCGCCTGATGTACGAGGCCAACCCCATGGCCTGGCTCATCGAACAGGCCGGCGGCGCCGCCACCAACGGTCGCCAGCGCATCCTAGACATCCAGCCCACCCAGCTCCATGAGCGCGTAAGTGTCATCCTCGGTTCAAAAAATGAGGTCGAGCGCGTAACCAGCTACCATTCAGCGCTATAATTCGAGGCTAAGCCGGTGTAGCTCAGTCGGTAGAGCAGCTCATTCGTAATGAGAAGGTCGGGTGTTCGATTCATCTCTCCGGCACCAAGTCAGTAAAGAAAACCCCGCTATCGAAAAGGTAGCGGGGTTTTTTGATTTTGCTGGCTGACACCCCCTCGGGCCCTGGTAGCTGCCCCCGCTTACCAGGCACAGGCAGAAACACCCCGCACGCCAGAAGACTTGACCCGGCACGAGTGCCTGCTGTGGACGCGCGACAACCGCGTGTAGAACGAATGGCCGATGAGCATGGGTGACCCCACAAGGTTCTCCCCATTTCACGGGGACAAACCTGTGGACAACCCGTGACCTGCCTACACAAGCCGTACGCAAGTGCCCGGCTTACATGGGTTTGTGTTGCACTGCCGCAAAAACGGGCAGTCGGCTGCAGTTTGCGCGCTTGCGGTGCTACGATGCCTTGCCAGCCACTTCCCATGGGGCCTGCAGTGTGGGAAGTCAAATCAAACCAAAGGAGACACACCCATGCTTAACCGTCGCCACCTCATGGCCTCCGCACTTGCCAGTGCTGCACTACCCGGTATTGCACTGGCCCAGTCCATCGAAAAACCAAAGCTCACGATCGCGGTCGGGGGCAAAAATCTCTTCTACTACCTGCCGCTGACCATCGCCGAGCAGTTGGGTTACTTCAAGGACGAGGGGCTGGACGTCACTGTGGTCGATTTCGCGGGCGGCTCCAAAGCGCTGCAAGCCGTGGTGGGAGGCAGTGCCGATGTAGTCTCCGGTGCTTTTGAGCACACCGTAAACATGCAGTTCAAGGGCCAGCCCATGCGCGCCTTTGTACTGCAAGGACTGGCGCCGCAGGTGGTACTGGGTATCAACCCAAAGACCATGCCCCACTACAAATCCATTGCCGACTTGCGTGGCAAAAAGATTGGTGTGACGGCGCCCGGCAGCTCCACCAACGTGATGGTCAACTACGTGCTGGCAAAGGCTGGCGTAAAACCCAGCGAGGTGAGCTTTGTGGGCGTGGGCGCCAGTAGCGGCGCGGTGGCCGCGATGCGGTCAGGGCAGATCGACGCCATCAGCAATCTTGACCCGGTCATCACGCTACTGCAGCGCTCAGGCGATCTCAAGATCGTGTCCGATACACGCATCGTGTCTGAGGCCGAAGCGGTCTTTGGCGGCCCCATGCCCGCAGCATGCCTGTATGCGCCTGTCCCCTTTGTGGAGGCGCACCCTGCCACCATACAGGCGCTGACCAACGCCATGGTGCGGGCCGACCGCTGGATCCAGGCAGCTGGCCCTGGCGATGTGATCAAGGTCGTGCCCGAAAATTATTTGCTGGGCGACCGCGCCATCTATATCGATGGCTTTCTGGCCGCGCAAAAAGCCCTTTCGCCCGATGGCATGATTCCACCCGCCGGGGCTCGCACCGCATTCCGTGCTCTGGCCAGCGTGGACCCCAAAATTGCTGCCGCAAAACTCGACCTCGATGCGGTCTATACCAACGAATTCGTCAAGAAAGCCCATGCCCGCAAGCGCGGCTGACGTGCACAACGGCCGCAACCCCAGCGGGCAACCGCCAGCGCTCACGCTCTCGGGCGTGGCTTGCACCTTCGTCAGCAAGGACGCTCCGGGCCAGCGCTATACCGCTGTTGAAAACGTGGACCTGCACGTCAGTGCAGGCGAATTCGTCAGCGTTGTGGGCCCCACGGGGTGTGGAAAAAGTACGCTGCTCAACGTGGCCGCCGGTCTGCTGGCGCCCAGCACGGGCAGCGTGACGGTGTTTGGCGAACACCTTACGACGCTCAATCGGCGTGCCGGGTACATGTTCCAGGCCGAAAGCCTGATGCCCTGGCGCACAGCACTGGCCAACGTATCGGCTGGGCTGGAGTTTCGCGGAACCCCTTCGAAGGAAGCCACCGCCCAGGCACAGGACTGGCTTGCCCGCGTAGGCCTGGCAGGGTTTGGCGACCGGTATCCACACCAGATGAGTGGCGGCATGCGCAAGCGTGCCAGCCTGGCGCAAACGTTGGTGCTCGACCCCGACATCATCCTGATGGACGAGCCGTTTTCCGCACTCGACATCCAGACCCGCCAACTCATGGAAAACGAGCTGCTTCAGCTCTGGCAGGCCAAGCGCAAAGCTGTGCTCTTCATCACCCACGATCTGGACGAAGCCATTGCCATGAGCGACCGCGTGGTGGTGATGAGCGCTGGCCCCGCGTCCTATCCCATGGGCGAATTCGTGATCGATATTCCACGTCCCCGCGACGTTGCAGAAATCAAATCCACCGCACGCTTTCGCGAACTACACGCCGGCATCTGGGATGTCCTGCGCAGCGAAGTGCTCAAGGGCTATCAACAACAGTTGCAAAAGGCGACTTGAGACTATGTGGCAAATGATCAAACCGCGCGCAGCCACCATGCGTGCATGGCAGCTGGGCCTGCTGGTGCTGCTGTTCCTGTTCTGGGACGCAATGACCCGGCCTGGGTTTATTCCACCATTCATGTTCGACAACGACCGCCAGGCAGCGTTCTTCTTTGGTCAGCCTTTGGCGATTCTCGAGCGCGTCTGGGACTGGTTCGTCACCGATGCCGATATTTATCGCCATCTGGCTGTCACTCTGATGGAGACTGCGATGGCCTTTGCCATTGGCGCGTGCAGCGGGCTTGCAGGCGGCCTGTGGCTCGCGCTCTCACCCACCGCATCAGCCCTGCTGGAGCCCTACATCAAAGCCTTCAACTCGATGCCGCGCATTGTTCTGGCACCTATTTTTTCGGTGTGGTTTGGCCTGGGCATGGGCTCAAAGGTGGCATTGGGCGTCACTTTGGTGTTCTTTATCGTGTTCTTCAATGTCTACCAGGGCGTCAAGGAAGTGAGCCCCGTAGTGCTGGCCAACGCGCGTATGCTGGGCGCAAGCCAGCGACAGCTGCTGCGCCACGTTTATCTGCCCAGCGCCACCAGTTGGGTTTTCAGTTCTCTGCACACTTCGGTGGGGCTGGCTTTTGTGGGCGCGGTGGTCGGAGAGTATCTGGGCTCCAGCCAGGGGGTGGGCTACCTGATCCTGCAGGCCGAGGGTACTTTTGACATCAATACCGTGATGGCAGGCATCCTGGTTCTCACCGCCTTTGCCCTGATCCTTGATGGACTGGTCGGGCGAATCGAAAAGCGGCTGCTGAAATGGCAGCCCAAGGCGGGTGAGGTGGAAAAACTCTGATGGGAGTTTTCACAACATGCGAGCGCACAGATTCTGCTCCACCCCAAAAAAAAGCACCCAGGCATTTCTGCGCTAAGTGCTTAATTCATAACCAAATTTTGGTGGGACGTGCGGGGGTCGAACCCACGACAAACGGATTAAAAGTCCGCTGCTCTACCAACTGAGCTAACGTCCCATATCCTGATTGATTAAACCAGAATAGCCTCGCATTATAGCGTTATTTTTCTTCCTTCTTCGTCCTGCTGGCCAATCCATCCAGAATCCAGCCTGCGGCGCATTGCCCAAAGGTGGCAGTCACCGCAACCACTGAGCCGTATCCGTGGCAATTAAGACTGCCATCGCCTTCGAGGCCGCAAGAAGCGTCGGGTGGTGCAACAGACTCACGGCTGAAAACGCAGGGCACAGACATTTTCTTGCCGTCTTTCGGTGCACCATGGTGCTTGCGCAGGCGATAGCGCAGTTGGGCCAGCAAAGGATCGTGCGTCACACTGGCCAAATCTGCAATGTCCACCAGGTGCGCTTGTCGCTTGCCACCAGCTGCGCCGACGCTGATGAACAGGTTACGGGCGGTGCGCGCCCAGGCTGACATGGCCGTCTTGGCCTGTACCTGGTCACAAGCATCGATGACGGCATCGACATTGCGTGGCAACAAAGCAGGCCAGTTGGCGGGCTCGACAAACTCCTCGATACAGTGCACAACGCAATCTGGATTGATCTGCGCCACTCGGTCACGCATGGCCAGCACCTTGGCCTGCCCCACAGTTCCTTCCAGAGCATGAATCTGGCGGTTGATGTTGGACTCAGCCACATGGTCCAGGTCGATCAGTGTCAGCTGGCCCACGCCACTGCGGGCCAGGGCCTCTGTCGCCCAGGAACCAACGCCGCCAATGCCCACTACCACTATGTGGGCAGCACGAATCTGCGCAGATCCCTGCACTCCGTAGAGGCGCTCAAGACCACCAAACCGGCGCTGCTGCAGCGGCGACATGGGCGCACCCGGCAGCAATCCAGGCGGAGCAACCAAAGAATTCACCACTATTTGAGGTGCGAGAGCCGCTCTTTAGCAGCCACTGCGGCCTCAGATTGCGGGTAGGCGCGTAGCAGGTCTTCTAGCGTCTTGCGCGCACCACGTGTTTCCTTCAGTTCGATCTGGCAATTGGCGATAGACAGAGCGGCTTCAGGCGCGCGTGCGTGGTTGGGAGAGGTGGCCAGCAAACCCTTAAAGTTGACAATGGCTTCTTTGTAATTGCGGTTCGCGTACTGGGCATTGCCCAGCCAGAAGCGCGCCGAAGGCCCATAGCCACTGCGGGGATACTGGCGGAGGAAGGTCGTGTAGGCTGTTTCCGCATCGGCAAAACGCCCCTCACGGAATTTGGCCAGCGCCGACTCAAAGTCTTTTTTCTCAGACGGCTCCGCCTGGAACTCCAGTCCATCCACCGTCACTTTGAGCGGCTCAAACTGACGCAAACGCTCATCCACACCAGTGGTGATCTCCTTCTGGTGGCGCTGCAACTCCGAGACATCGCGCGTCAGCTGCTCGTTTTGTCCACGCAGCTTGGCCATTTCCACACGCAGAGTTTCAATCTGTGTTTGCAGATCGAGCAAACTGCGGCGCAATTGACCGCTGTCTTCGGTGGCGCGGCGGGCGTCCTCTGCCGAGCGTTGACTGTTTTGCTGCATGGCATCCACGCGCTGGCGCATTTCAAGAATGGCGCGTCGAGCCTCGCCATCTTCAAAAATTGCCGCATGCCCCGCTGACAGGAAGGAGCAGGACAGCGCCAAAGCAACCAACGCGCGCCCCAGACGCAAGGAATCCGCGGCGCTCATTAGCGGTAAGACAGTTCGGCGCGGCGATTTTGCGCGTAAACGTCTTCACCACTGCCTTGGGCAGCTGGTTTCTCTTTGCCAAAACTGACCGCTTCAATTTGGCCATCGGGCACGCCCAGCAGGCCCAGCGAACGGCGCACAGCTTCTGCACGTTTCTGTCCCAGAGCCAGGTTGTATTCACGGCCGCCACGCTCATCGGTATGGCCTTCGACGACCACCTTGCGCGCATTACTGGACTTCAGAAAGCGCGCATGGGCATCGATCAGCGACTGGTAGTCCTGCTTGATGACGTAGCTGTCGTAGTCAAAATACACAATGCGGCTCACGCCCACGGGGCCGGCTGCATCACCGGCCGTTTGCGAGAGGTCAACCCCGCGCACACCGCTCTGCCCAGTGTTGCCCGCATTGGCTCCATTGGCGCCGGTGGACAGTGGCGCACCGTTCTTGTCTTCAACCGGCACATTGTCCAGATCCACTCCAGAACTGCAGCCTGCAACAAGGGCCACTACGGCCATGGCGATAGAAATACGTTTAATCATTTGAAAACTCCTGAAAGACGGAAACAAAAACTGCCGAAAAGTTCAACGCGCCTGGAACGGACCCCAGTCCGGCTCGCGGATATCACCGCCCTGCCCCGCAAGACGGGCCTTGATCTTGCCGTCCAGCGTGGTGGTCATCAGAGACTCCCGCCCCTGGTGCTGCGTAGCGTAGACAATGAGGCGGCTATTGGGCGCGAAGCTGGGGCGTTCGTCTGCAGTGGTTTCGGTGATCGCGGTGGCGGTTCCTGTCCCTAGCTCCATCACATGCAGCTTGAAGGCGCCCCCTAAACGTGAGATGTACGCAAGGAAACGACCGTCGGGACTCAGGCTGGGCGATATGTTGTAGCTGCCGCTGAACGTGACCCTTTCTGCATTGCCGCCCGTACTGGCAACCTTGTAGATTTGGGGTGCGCCACCCCGGTCACTGACGAAATAAATGCTGCGTCCGTCCGGTGAAAAAGCCGGCTCTGTATCGATCCCGGTACTTTGCATGAGCCGACGCGGCTCACCGCCATTAGCGTCAATCGTGTAGAGCTGGGAATTACCATCCCGGCTCAATGTGACAGCCAGGGTGCGCCCATCAGGCGACCAGGCTGGTGCGCTGTTGGAGCCACGGAAGTTGGCGACGAGGCGGCGGCGCCCGGTGGCTACATCGTGCACATAGACCACAGGCTTGCGCGATTCGAACGACACATAGGCAATCTGTCCACCCGATGGTGACCACGCTGGAGAAATGATGGACTCGGGGCTGGAGAGGGCTGACTGGGCATTTTCACCATCGGCATCGGCCACCCATAGGCTGTAGCGCGGCCCCGCCTTGGTCACGTACGCAATGCGGGTCGAGAACACGCCCCGATCACCCGTTAGTTTTTCGTACACAAAATCAGCAATGCGGTGCGATACCAAGCGCAAATCACCCTGAACGACGA
This sequence comes from Simplicispira sp. 125, assembly GCF_003096555.1. Lineage (NCBI taxonomy): Bacteria > Pseudomonadati > Pseudomonadota > Betaproteobacteria > Burkholderiales > Comamonadaceae > Simplicispira > Simplicispira sp. 125. Next base: position 1,622,467 of record NZ_QEKM01000001.1, read on the forward strand.
TATAGCTTTGTCCGCCCAGATCCTGCCCGCGCACCACATCCCATAGACGAAAGCGAACATCGAAACGCCCATCACCCAAACGGGTGATGCTGCCGGAGACCAGTGAGTCGGCGCTCTTCTGTCGCCACAAGGCCAGGTCCGGACGAGAGGTTTCATCCAGGCGCGCCCCGGCCGTGTCCACGCTGCGGAATTGGCCGCTGCGCTCCAAATCGGCCTGCACAATGCTGGCAATTTTCTGGGGTGACTGGGCCTCGTCCCGAAACGGGGCAATCGCGATGGGCAACTGCGTCATGCCAACGCCCGAAACTTCGACCCGGAACTGGGCCAGCGCCGGGGTGGCGGCCAACGAAGCCATGGATACCATAGCGAGGCGACGCGAGGGATGCGGCTGAGCCGAAGAAAGAGAAGAAAAGAGTGTTCGTACGTTGTTCATTCGCAGTCAGGAGCAACCGGACAAAAGCCGATTGTCAGCCCTGAATGTTACACACTGGGAAGTGCCCCCGTGTCACAAACTGTTGAGCATGGCCGTAAAAAGTAGAATCCCAGGCTCATGCAAGCTCCAGATCACGGCGCGAATCCCGCCCCCGGCAACGCCCCCCCTCCCCCCTCCGAGCGACTGACAGTCCGGTTGTCCCGGCTTTCCGTTTACTTTGGCGGCCAGCGGCTTGGCTGGATCGCTGCCATCGTTGCCACCCTGGTGGGCGCCATCACCGAACCTCTGATTCCCGCATTGCTACAACCTTTGCTAGATCAGGGCTTCACCAAAGGAACCCTGCACCTCTGGATCGTTCCGGCGGCCATCATGGGTGTTTTTCTGGTGCGTGGTGTAGCCCAGTTTGTGGCGCAGTATGCGCTGGCCCGCATTGCCAATGAAGGCATGCTGGCACTGCGCGCAGCCCTGTTTGACCGCCTTCTGGCAGCGGAAATGGGTTTGTTCGCCCGGCAAAGTGCGAGCACGCTGTCAAATACGGTCGTCTATGAGGTGCAGACCGGCGCTACGCTGCTGGTGCAGGCCTTGCTGGGAATTTCGCGCGACGGCTTTACCCTGGTGGCCTTGCTGGGTTACCTGCTCTACCTGAACTGGCAGCTCACACTGATCGTGGCCGTGGTCGTGCCCGGCGTGGCGTGGATCATGAAGACGCTTTCGCGTCGGCTCTACCACCTCACCAAAAGCGGGCAGCAGGCCACGGATGAACTGGCTTACGTGGTCGAAGAAAACGTGCTCGCACACCGCATGGTGCGCCTGCACGCAGCACAGCCCGGGCAAGCCCGGCGGTTCGACGCCCTGAGTCGACGTTTGCGCAGCCTGGCCATCAAGTCCACCATTGCCGCTTCTGCCATGACGCCCCTCACACAGCTGTTGGCAGCAGCAGCCCTGTCGACCGTCATTTGCGTGGCTTTGTGGCAAAGCCGCGCTGCCGGTACGACGCAGGATGTGACCGTGGGCGGCTTTGTCGCATTCATCACAGCCATGTTGATGCTGATCGCACCGATCCGCCGCCTGGCCGATGTGGCCAGCCCCATCACCCGGGGCGTTGCTGCGCTGGAACGCGGCCTGCACCTGCTGGGAGACACACCGGCGGAGAGCGGTGGCAACTATGCGCCCAGCCAGGTGCGCGGTGTCATTGCGCTGCAGAACGTCAGTGTGGCCTTTGCTCCCGACCAAGCACCCGCGCTGGACCGCGTCACGCTGGAAGTCCAACCCGGTGAAATTGTGGCGCTGGTGGGCCCCTCGGGCGCGGGCAAAACCACCCTGGTCAATCTGCTGCCGCGCTTTGTGCAACCCAGCACGGGCCAGATTTTTCTGGATGGACATACACTGCAGGACTGGAACCTCGCTGCTCTGCGGGCACAGTTCGCACTGGTCAGCCAGGACGTGGTCATGTTCAACGACACCATTGCCGCGAACGTCGCACTGGGACAGGCCATCGATACGCAACGGGTACAAGAGTGCCTGCAGGCGGCCAATCTGGCTGAACATATCGCAGCACTGCCGCAAGGCATGCACACCATGGTCGGGCATAACGCCACCCAGTTGTCTGGTGGCCAGCGCCAGCGCCTGGCGATTGCACGGGCGCTTTATAAAAACGCCCCTATCCTGATCCTGGACGAAGCAACGTCCGCTCTGGACACCGAGTCCGAGCGTCTGGTGCAAGAGGCCTTGCAACGCCTCATGCAGGGGCGCACCACTTTGGTGATTGCACACCGGCTCTCCACCATCGAACATGCCAACCGCGTAGTGGTAATGGAGCGCGGGTGCATTGTCGAACAAGGCACCCATGCCGAACTCCTGGCACAAGACGGGCTGTATGCGCGACTCCAGGCGCGCCCCGCGCCAGCCTGATTACCAGCGCCCCCGATTGGGTTGCCGTCGACGAATGGCCTGCGCAATCAGGTCCGCGATCTCCTTGCGACTGGCACGCAGCGCAAAATCTGCGGCGGTCAACCCCAGCTGGTTTTTAAGCGAAGGATCCGCCCCTTCTTTCAGCAGCAATTGCACCGACTCGCTTGTGCCGTAGTGCGCGGCCATCATCAACGGCGTAGTGCCGTTGGGCGATGCCGCATCGATAAAGGCGTGGTTTTCAAGGAGCAGAGCGATGATGGCCGCCTGCTGGGGCTGCGTCCCTGAGGCAGCGTAGTGCAAAGGCGTCCAGCCGGGCTTGTTGACATCGGCATCGCGCGCGATGAGCGCACGCACGGCCTCCAGATGGCCGCGCAGAGCCGCCATCATGAGGGGGCTTTCATCCTGCGCATTACGCACCTCGACCTGCAAATTGCGCGCCTGCATCAGGGCAGCGAAGGCCTTGAGCATATCGGCCTTCAGCGCCAGCATCAGCCCAGCCTGACCTCGGAGGTCGAGCGTATTGGGATCAAAACCTCGCTGCAATAGTGTCGTGATCGTGGTGGCGTCATCGCGCTGAATGGCGACAAAAAAATCCTCATACGACCCGGCCCGGGCAGGCATGCAACCCGCAGCACCCAGCAGCAAAAAATCGCGGCGCAGCATCTTCATGCCCGAACTCCCGAGAACAGCTGGTCAAAATTCTGGCTGGTGGCTTGCGCCACAGCGTCCACCTCCATGCCGCGGATGCTTGCAATCTGGCGCGCCACGTGGGGCACATAAGACGGATTGTTGACTTTCCCCCGGTACGGCACGGGTGCCAGATAGGGGCTATCCGTCTCAATCAGCATCCGGTCAAGGGGCACGAAAGCCGCCACATCGCGCAGATCCTGGGCGCTCTTGAAAGTGATGATGCCGGAGAAAGAAATGTAATACCCGAGATCGAGTGCAGCGCGCGCCACCTCGGCTGTCTCAGTAAAGCAGTGAAAAACGCCTCCTGCGCGGTTACGGGCTCCATCCTCGCCCTCCTCACGCAAAATGGCCAGCGTGTCGTGTGATGCGCTGCGGGTGTGGATCACCAAAGGTTTTTCGCACTGACGGGCCGCGCGGATGTGGGTGCGAAAACGCTCGCGCTGCCATTCCAGGTCCGCAATGCTACGTCCGCCCTTGCGGTCTTCCATGCCGTAGTAGTCCAGCCCGGTCTCACCGATGGCCACCACCCTTGGCAAGGCGGCACGGTCGAGCAGATCCTGCACACTGGGCTCTGCCACACCTTCGTTATCAGGATGCACGCCCACGGAGCACCAGAAGTTGTCATAGCCCACAGCCAGGGCGTGTACATCGCCAAACTCTTCCATGGTCGTGCAAATGCACAAAGCGCGGTCAACCTGCGCCGCCTGCATCGCCTGGCGAATGACAGGCAACTGGCTTTGCAGTTCAGGAAAAGTGAGATGGCAGTGGGAATCGGTAAACATGTGGTGCAGCGCGCTCCTGGTTTTTACGTTCGGAGCACAAAAAAATAAAAAATTCTGGATTTTCCACGGTCAGCCGACCAGATTCACGATGTGGCTCGGCCCCAATGCCAGCGAAGAAAGAACACGGCGACCACATCGGCAACGGCCATTGCCATCAGCGCAAGCCCAAAAAAGGGCCCAGTCCCTGCGTCAAGCCAGCTCGGTGGACGCAACCAGAACCACAAACCCGCCCCACACAGGGCGACAGCACTCAAGCCCAAAGACAAATACACCAGCCGCTGGCCCCCCGCAAGCATGCGGGGGGCTTCTGTCTTGAGCAAGGCCTTCCGGGGCTCTCCGAAATCAACAGGCAAGGGACATCCTCCACGCAAGCGGCTGAAACCTCACTTGACCAAGGCCAGCATGTCCTTGAAGGCCGGATGCTCGCAACTGCGCAGCCATTCAAACGCCACCATCTCGGTGGTGACCAGTTCGGCGCCAGCACCAGCCAGGCGGTCATAAGCGGCATCACGGTTGCGCTCGGTGCGCGAGCTGCAGGCGTCTGTCACTACCCACACGTCAAATTCATCCTCGATCAAGTCCAGCGCGGTTTGCAGCAGGCATACATGGGCCTCACACCCGGCAATGACGATGGTGCTGCGGTCCGGGCCGCTTTGCGCAGTTTTTTGCATGTGCTTGGGCAAACTGCGGGCGTTGCCGGCAGGGGGTTTGGCCGGTGGGCGCAGCCATTCACCCAGGCCTTCTTCCACAGCGCTGAAATGCATCTTGGGCAAAGTGTTGCGGCACAGGGCGCGCAGCGCCGCGTCATTGGCGCCCAAGCGCGAGGGGTTTTGCTCGGTGCCCCACACCGGCACTTCCAGCATTTGGGCAATCTGGGCCAGACGGCGGGCATTGCCCAGCGCGGCAGCCCCCTCGTGGATGGCAGGCATCAGTCTTTCCTGGAAATCCACCAGTACGAGTTGGGATTCAGAGGCGTCAAGCAGCATGGCGGGGTCCTTCGGTCAAAACAATGCCGTGATTGTCGCAGCGCCTGCGCGGTCTGCACCGCACTTCATGCCTTCAAATGCTGCAAGGCCTGGGCCAGCGCACCCGCCATCGCAATGGCGTTGGTGGGGTGGGCCACGCAGTCAGTGCTCCAGAACTGGCCGACGCCTGCCGCATGCAAGGCGTCGAGCGCAGCGGCGTCGATCAGCGCGTGCGTCACCGCCACATCCACCGAAGCCGCACCGGCTGCACGCAGCAGGCGCGTGGCCTGGGCCAGCGTGTGCCCGGTGCTGGCCATGTCGTCGACCAGCACCACGCAGCGGCCTTGCACACTCACCGGAGGCAGCGCAACGGTCACGCTGCGGTCGCCATGGCGCTCCTTGGTGCACACGGCGTAGTCAAAACCATGACGCTCTGCCGCCTGGGCCACCCACTGGGCGGATTCACCATCGGGGCCCATGAGCATCGCACCAGGCCTTTGCTGCGCAATCCAGTCAGCCAACAGCAGCGCACCGCTGATGACCTGGGTCTGCGCAGCGGGCACGGCCTCCTCCAGAGTGGCCACGCGATGCAGGTGGGGATCCACGCTGACCACGGCATCGAACAGGCTCGCCAGAAAAGGGCCCACGATGCGCTGGCTGACGGCTTCGCCTGGATGGAATGCAATATCCTGGCGCATGTAGGCCAGGTACGGCGCTACCAGGGTGAGGTGGCGCACGCCCAGATCGCGGGCCGCACGGGCCGCCAGCAGCAGTTCAATGAGTTTCTCGTTCGGCTGGTGCAAGCTGCGCAACAAGACGGCACGTTCGGGCATGCGTCCAGCCACATCGACCGGCAGCGTCAGCCGCAGTTCGCCGTCAGGAAATCGGTGGCGCTGCACGGGCCACAGTGCCAAACCGGATGCCGTCGCCAGACGCTCGGCAGCACCCTGCTCGTCGTCAAAATACAGCAGGCAGCCCTTGGCCGGTTCGGACGCAATCATGTTCAAAACTCCACGAAAACACGCGGTACATCGTCCGCAGTACCGATGTAGTAACCGCTGGTTTTAGAGCAAGCCTGGCGCGCAAACTCCAAGTCGGTCGGAAATCCGGCATGCACCCGGTACAGCGTTTGCCCTGCAATCACGGTGTCACCGAGCTTGCACAGTAAATCCACCCCTGCGCCCTGCACTTTGGGCGCGCCCGCCAGGCGGGCAATGCGCGCAATCTGCAGGTTATTGATGCCGGCCACCACTCCGCTATCGGGCGCCGAAACCTCGAACGTCAGCGCACCCAGCTGGGGATTGTTGTGGTCGAAATCTTTGCCTCCCTGGGCCGTGATGATGGCCTGCATGCGTGCCAGGGCACGGCCCGAGTCAAGAATATCGCGCGCGATTGCGTAGCCGTCGCCGCCGCGCACATCAGGGTCACATTCGATCAAGCGGCCTGCCAGGCGCAGGGCCTTTTGGCGCAGATCGTTGGGCGCCCGGGGGTCGTTTTCCAGCACGCGCATCACATCACGGGCTTCCAGCACGGGGCCGATACCGTTGCCAATGGGCTGGCGCCCATCGGTGATGACCACATCCAGCGACAGCCGCATACGCTGCGCCACATATTCAAACAAACGTCGTAAACGCTGCGCCTCGGGCATGGACCGCACCTTGGCCGTGGGACCAATGGGAATATCGAGCACCAGGTGGGTCGAGCCAGCAGCAATTTTTTTGGACAGGATGGATGCCACCATCTGCCCCGGAGAGTCAATGGACAGCGGGCGCTCGACCGAAATCAGCACATCGTCAGCCGGCGAGAGATGGGCGGTGCCACCCCAGGCCAGACAACCCCGTTGGTCGCGCACGATGTCGCGCAGTTGTTCCAGGGGCAGCTCTACAGTGGCCAGCACCTCCATGGTGTCGGCCGTGCCAGCGGGAGACGTGATAGCGCGGGAGGAGGTTTTGGGGCACAGCATCCCATGGGCCGCCACGATAGGAACGATCAGCATCGAAGTGCGGTTGCCCGGTATGCCGCCAATGCAATGCTTGTCCACCACCAAAGGCTCATGCCAGTCCAGCCTATGGCCCGTGGCGACCATGGCGTCGGACAGGAAAAAGACTTCTTCACGGTCCAGCTCGTCGCGGTTGCAGGCCACCACAAAGGCGGTGAGTTCGATCTTGGAATAGCGGTGGTCGGCAATGTCCCGAACGATGGCCAGGAAATCCCCGCGCTCCAGACGCTCGCCTGAGATTTTGCGAAAAAGCGCACCCATAGACTCGGGTGGCTCCGCCTGGGCCACCGCCACCATATGGCCGTTTTCCACTCCCAGCTGGGCAAAGGCGTCTTCCGACAGCCCGAGCTCGCGGCAGCCGACGATGGACAGATCGTCCACCACGTTCAGCGTGGCCAGAATTCGGCGCCCATTGGCGCGCACCTCGATCTTGGACAGCGCCTGAAAACCCTCAGCGCGGTACACGGCGCAGTCGCGGTGCAGGTAGGCAACGTTTTCACGCCAGGTGTCGATGGCGACACGGCGCAGAGCCAATTGGGAGATGAGAGCGCCATGGTTGCCGTTTTGGGCAGCAGGTACTTCGGGGGCATTCTGTGCTTGCATACTGCAAGGCTACACCGGAATCAGGGCCTCCCCTGCCCGGGAATCCCCCACGCGACAGGCACCCGTTTGAGCCCGCACCGACATACCGGGCAAGTCGTTTTCCGATCGTGGTACCCTTGCGCCCCATGTTTCGTTGGTTTTACATACTCACGTTGCTGGCTTGCTCCAGCGCCCAGGCAGCACCAGGCGCAGCACCCACCGACGATATCGACAGCTTCCTGCACGACAAGGGTCTCCTCGCCCAATTGGCTGAAATGCGCCAAAGCGTCGCTGGGCAAGCCCATCAAGTCGTTGACCGGACGTCCGACCTCGTGGTCACGGCCATGGGTTTTCTGGGCGTCCCCTACCGCCGCGGGGGTAACAGCGCCGAGACGGGCTTTGACTGCAGCGGCTTTGTTCGTGCCATTTACCAGCAGACGGCAGGCATGCTGCTGCCGCGCCGCGCCGACCAGCAGGCCGCCTCGACCGAAAAAATCGACAAAAAAGAACTGCAACCGGGCGATCTGGTGTTTTTCAACACCATGCGCCGCGCGTTCAGCCATGTTGGCATTTATGTGGGCGACGGCAAGTTCATCCACTCACCACGCAGCGGCTCCGAAGTGCGGGTGGAAGACATGCACCAGTCCTACTGGCAGCGCCGATTTGATGGCGCCCGCCGTGTGATGCCGCTGGTAGCGACCGCCACGACCGCCCAGGCGGCACCACAGTAAAACTCTTACCGCACATCCACTCAGGGCCGGATCACGGTCACTGTTTCGGTGCTGCGGATCGGACCACCCGTTTCATTGACAGGGCGCGCCTGCGGATCGTGCAGCATGGCTTTCGCCTGTGCCATGTCAGCCTGGTAGCGCGCACGGGCCTGCGCTTCGCACGACTTGCGTGCCTGCGCCTGCGCACGACACTCCTCCAGTCCCACCTTCAGCCCGCCACCGGCCTCGCGGATGGCGCTTTGGTAGCGCTGCTGCGGTGTGGCGTCAGGCACCTCCGTGCGCTCCAGCGCCGCAGCGTAGGGCTGTGTTTGGGCTACGGCAACGCTACCCAAGGCCACGGCGGGCAACAGCGCAGCACAAAGCGCGTATTGCGCCATCGATAGTTTCTTCATGGTGATTCCTTTTCAGAAGCGAGACGATCCCACAACGACAAACGTTCCAGGCGCCTTACCACTGCAGCATAAATGCGGCACCGGGCACAGAGAGTCAGGCAGCTGCGCGCTACGATGTCGGACAAGGCCCACGCTGACAACCACCCCGCCTATGCCCACCACGCCGCTTTCCGCCCGCCCCGGCGCCGCCTTTGCACATGACCGGGCCTACCTGCGACAGCTGCTTTCGCAGCGCAACCAGTCCGAGGGGCGTGTCGCCGAGATCGACGCGGCGATTGAGCAGGCCTTTGTGCGCACGGTTTCCATGCTGGTGCTGGACATGTGCGGTTTCTCGCGCATCACGGCCTGCCACGGCATCATTCATTTCCTGGCCATGGTGCACCAGATGGAGCAAGCCGCCCGCCCCGCCATTGCTGGCAATGGCGGCGAAGTGGTCAAGCAGGAAGCCGACAACCTGTTTGCCGTCTTCAGCCACCCGGAACAGGCGCTCGAAGCCGCACTGGACATTGGCCGCGCCCTGAACGCCATGAACGCCGTACAAACCCCTGAGGCCGCCCTGCATGTCAGCATAGGCATCGGCTACGGCCCGACCCTGGTGATTGCCGACAAGGATCTGTTCGGCCATGAGATGAACCATGCCTGCAAACTGGGCGAGGACATTGCAGATCCAGGTGAAATCTATCTCACGGAAAACGCCTGCCGCGCGCTGCCTGAGGGCCGCTACGTGTTCAGCGAAGTACCGTACACCGTTGGTGGCATCGTCCTGCCCTCTTTTCGGCTGGAAGGCTGCCTGTATGAACGTCCGCTTGCACGATGAAGAAAAAAACACCCCCTGAGACCCAGACACCCCACGATACGGCCCTGGAAGCCGCAGCGCACCGTGCGCGCCGCCTGCTGCACAAGCGCGCCCTGGTGGCAGCAGCGGCGGGTGTGATACCCGTGCCCGGCCTGGACTGGGCCATGGATGCCGCCCTGCTTTCGCGGCTGCTGCCGCGCATCAACGCAGAATTTGGGCTCACACCCGAACAGCTGGACCGGCTGAACCCCGCCAAACGCGAACAGGTGCAGAAGGCTGCAGCCATGGTGGGCTCAGTGTTGATCGGCAAGTTCATCACCCGCGACCTGGTGCTCAAACTCACCAAAACCATGGGCATGCGCATGACCACCCGCCAGGCCAGTAAATACGTACCGCTGGCAGGCCAGGCCCTGGCAGCCACGCTGGGCTATGCCACGCTGCGCTACCTGGGCGAGCAGCACATCCGCGACTGCTTGCAGGTGGTACAGGCAACGCAATTGCAGTTACCTGCTCCGGATGCTATTAAATAAATAGCTGCTAGCGCTTACACACAAAGCGCTAGAGCCCATTTAATTACAAAATCAACCCACCCAGCGGCGGGCATTGCGCCACAAGCGCATCCAGGGGCTGAAGGCCTCCTGGCCGCCCGCGGCGACATGGTCCATCCAGCTCATCTGGATGTTGCGGAACACACGCTCGGGGTGCGGCATCATGGCTGTAAAGCGCCCGTCTGCGGTGGTCACCGCCGTCAGGCCACCGGGGCTGCCGTTGGGGTTGAACGGGTACTGCTCGGTGGCGGCGCCCATGTGGTCCACGAAGCGCATGGCGGCGATGGCCTTGTCGGCGTTGCCACGGTATTTGAAGTTGGCGTAGCCCTCGCCGTGCGCCACGGCGATCGGCAGGCGGCTGCCGGCCATGCCTTGCAGGAACAGACTGTGCGATTCGAGCACTTCCACCAGCGACAGGCGGGCCTCGAAACGCTCGCTCTGATTGGTGGTGAAGCGCGGCCAGTCCTGCGCGCCGGGGATGATATCGGCGAGCTCGGCGAACATCTGACAGCCGTTGCACACGCCCAGGCCAAAGGTGTCCTGGCGCGCGAAGAAGCCCTGGAACTGCTCGGCCAGCACTTTGTTGAAGGTGATGGAACGCGCCCAGCCGATGCCCGCACCCAGCGTGTCGCCGTAGCTGAAGCCCCCGCAGGCCACGATGCCCTTGAAGTCCTCCAGGCGCGCACGGCCGCTCTGCAGGTCGGTCATGTGCACGTCGTGCGCCTCGAAACCCGCCTCGGTGAAGGCGTAGGCCATTTCCACATGCGAGTTCACGCCCTGCTCGCGCAGCACGGCCACCTTGGGCTTGGAAAGATTGAGGTACGGCGCGGCCACGTCCTGCGCGGGGTCGAACGTCAGGTGCACATGCAGGCCCGGGTCGGCCGGTGCACCGGCTGCCGCGTGCTCGGCGTCGGCGCAGGCGGGGTTGTCGCGGCGCTGGCAGATCTGCCAGCTCACGCTGTCCCAGACCTGGTGCAGGTCTTCCAGCTTGGCACTGAACACGCTCTTGGCGTCGCGCCACACCTGCAGCTCGCCCTTGCCGGCATCGATGGGGCTGGACAGCGGGCGCGTCTTGCCGACGAAATGGCTGCACGCCGAGAGGCCGTGCGCGCGCAGCGTCTGCATGACGTCGTTGCGCTCGCTGGTCTTGACCTGCAGCACCACGCCCAGCTCTTCGTTGAACAGCGCCTTGAGCGTGAGTTCCTCGCGGCGCGCGCTCACCTGGCCGGCCCAGTTCTTGGCGTCGCCCGCGTCCATGCGGCTGTCATTGATGCCGTCGCCCTCGGTGACCAGCATGTCCACGTTCAGCGCCACGCCCACATGGCCGGCGAAGGCCATCTCGGCCACGGCAGCGAGCAGGCCGCCGTCGCTGCGGTCGTGGTAGGCCAGGATGCGGCCCTGCGCACGCAGCGCGTTCACGGCGTTCACCAAGTTCACCAGGTCCTTGGCGTCATCGAGATCGGGCACTGTGTCGCCGGCCTGGTCCAGCACCTGGCCCAGGATGCTGCCGCCCATGCGGCACTGGCCCTTGCCCAGGTCGATGAGCACCAGCGTGGTGTCTTCCTCGGTGGCGTCGAGCTGCGGCGTGAGCGTGCCGCGCACGTCCTGCAGCGTGGCGAAGCTGCTCACGATCAGGCTCACTGGCGAGACCACCTTCTTCTGTGCGTCGCCGTCCTTCCACTGCGTGCGCATGGACAGCGAGTCCTTGCCCACGGGGATGCTGATGCCCAGTTGCGGGCACAGCTCCAGGCCCACGGCCTTGACGGTGGCGTAGAGGTCGGCGTCCTCGCCCGGCTCGCCGCAGGCGGCCATCCAGTTGGCGGACAGCTTGACGCGCGGCAGCTCGATGGGCGCGGCCAGCAGGTTGGTGATGGCTTCGGCCACCGCCATGCGGCCCGAGGCCGGGGCGTTGATGGCGGCCAGCGGCGTGCGCTCGCCCATGGCCATGGCCTCGCCGGCGAAACCCTTGTAATCGGCCAGCGTGACGGCGCAGTCGGCCACGGGCACCTGCCAGGGGCCGACCATCTGGTCGCGGTGCGTGAGGCCGCCCACGGTGCGGTCGCCAATGGTGACGAGGAAGCGCTTGGACGCCACGGTGGGGTGGCTCAGCACGTCGATCACGGCCTTCTGCAGCGGCACGCCGGTCAGGTCGATGGGCGCGAACTGGCGCTGCACGGTGGTCACGTCGCGGTGCATCTTGGGCGGCTTGCCCAGCAGCACCGACATGGGCATATCCACTGGCAGCTTCTGGTCTTCCGCCTGCGCGGCGGGATCTTCCAGCACCAGTTGGCGTTCCTCCGTGGCTGTGCCGATCACGGCAAACGGGCAGCGCTCGCGCTCGCAGAACGCTCGAAACAGCTCCAACGATTCGGGTGCGATGGCCAGCACGTAGCGCTCCTGGCTCTCGTTCGACCAGATTTCCTTGGGCGCCATGCCCGATTCTTCGAGCTGCACGGCGCGCAGGTCAAAGCGTGCACCGCGTCCGGCGTCGTTCGTCAGCTCGGGGAAGGCGTTGGACAAACCGCCCGCGCCCACGTCGTGGATGGCCAGGATGGGGTTGGCCTCGCCCTGCGCCCAGCAGTGGTTGATGACCTCCTGCGCACGGCGCTCGATCTCGGGGTTGCCGCGTTGCACAGAGTCGAAGTCCAGCTCGGCCGCGTTCTGCCCCGTGGCCATGGAGCTGGCCGCGCTGCCGCCCATGCCGATGCGCATGCCCGGGCCGCCCAACTGCACCAGCAGCGAACCGGCGGGGAATTCGATCTTTTGCGTGAGCCGGGCGTCGATGCTGCCCAGGCCACCCGCAATCATGATGGGCTTGTGGTAGCCACGTGCCACACCGGCCACGGTCTGCTCGTATTCGCGAAAGTACCCCGCCAGGTTGGGGCGGCCGAACTCGTTGTTGAACGCGGCGCCGCCCAGCGGCCCCTCGGTCATGATCTGCAGCGGGCTGGCGATGTGCGACGGCTTGCCGCCTTCCTGGTCCGACGCGCCGCCCCACAGCTTGGAGACGGTGAAGCCCGTGAGGCCCGCCTTGGGCTCGGAGCCGCGCCCGGTGGCGCCCTCGTCGCGGATCTCGCCGCCCGCGCCGGTGGAGGCGCCCGGGAAGGGCGAGATGGCCGTGGGGTGGTTGTGCGTCTCCACCTTCATCAGCACATGCTGGAGAACGCTCTCTTTTCCATAGCTGCTCGCGCTTGTTTCTTGGGCGCTAGAGGCCATTTTTGCCACAAAACGCTCGACCTGGTGGCCTTCCATCACCGAGGCGTTGTCGGAATAGGCTACCACGGTGTGCTGCGGGCTGGTCTGGTGCGTGTGGTGGATCATGCCGAACAGGCTCTTGTCCTGCGCCACGCCGTCGATGGTGAACTGCGCGTTGAAGATCTTGTGGCGGCAGTGCTCGCTGTTGGCCTGCGCAAACATCATCAACTCCACATCGGTAGGGTTGCGCGCCAGGCCCGTAAAAGCGGTGACGAGGTAGTCGATTTCATCGTCGGCCAGCGCCAGGCCCCACTGGGTGTTGGCGGCCTCCAAGGCGGCACGGCCGCCGGTCAGCACGTTCACATGCTCCATGGGCTGGGGCGGCAGTTCGGTGAACAGGGCCTGCACATCGGCCAGGTCAAACAGCACGGACTCGGTCATGCGGTCGTGCAGCAGCGCGGCCACCTGGGCCTGCTGCTCGGCGCTCAGCGTGGGCTTGCCCAGCAGGCCTGACTGCATCTGGATGCGGAATTCAGTGGCGCGCTCGATGCGGCGCAGCGCCAGGCCACAGTTGCGCGCGATGTCGGTGGCCTTGGAGGCCCAGGGCGACACCGTGCCCAGGCGCGGCGTGACGATGATGGCCACACCATCGATCGGGCCCTGGTACGGGTCGCCGTAGGTCAGCAGCGCGGCCAGGCGCTGCTGTTGCTCGTGCGTCGGGGGTGCATCGGTGGCCACCAGGTGCACAAAGCGGGCCGCAATGCCGGCAATCTTTGGGTGGATGGCTTGGAGTGCGGGCTGGAGTTGCTGCGCGCGAAAGGGGCTGAGGGCGTTGCCGCCCGCAATCGTGGTCAGGTGCAAGGTCACGTTGGCGGCCTGGGTGAGTAGTGAGGGAGGAACGTGCCGGGCGGTGGCCCCGAGGAGGCCTTGGCCCGCACGACCGAAGCCCGCCATTTTACCGGGCACCGGCATCACCAGGCCCTTGCCCTGCACGAACCGAAGGGCGATGGGATAATTCCGCCCCATGAGCATCACTATCAAAGACGCTGCGGACATTGAAGGCATGCGCGTCGCATGCCGCCTTGCTTCGGAAGTACTGGACTACATCGCCCCCCATATCCGGCCGGGCATCACCACGGCAGAAATCGACCGCCTCGGCGCCGAATGCATGGCCCAGCAGGGCACCATTTCAGCCACCGTCGGCTACCAGCCGCCGGGCTACCCGGCCTACCCTGCCTCGCTGTGCACCTCGGTCAACCATGTGGTGTGCCACGGCATCCCGAACGACAAGCCGCTCAAAAAAGGCGACATCGTGAACGTGGACGTCACCGTCATCACCAAAGATGGCTGGTATGGCGACAACAGCCGCATGTACCTGATTGGCGAGTGCTCGATTGCCGCCAAACGGCTGTCGGCCATCACGTTTGAGGCGATGTGGCACGGCATTTTGCAGGTTAAGCCCAGCGCGCACCTGGGCGACATCGGCCACGCCATTCAGAAGTTTGCCGAAGGACATGGCTTTACCGTGGTGCGCGAATTTTGCGGCCACGGCATTGGCAAGGTGTTCCATGAAGAGCCCCAGGTGCTGCACTATGGCCGCCCCGGCACGCTGGAAGAACTCAAGCCCGGCATGGTGTTCACCATCGAACCCATGATCAACGCCGGACGGCGCGAGATCAAGGAGTTTGGCAACGACGGCTGGACCATCGTCACCAAGGACCGCAGCCTCTCGGCACAGTGGGAGCACACCGTGCTGGTCACGCCCACGGGTTACGAGGTGATGACGCTCTCGGCCGGCTCCCCCCCCCTGCCTTCCTTCGTGCAGGCCACGGCCACCTGAAATGATGCCCCCCCTGAGCCGCTTTGCGTCATCCCCAGGGGGACGCCCCCAGTGCGGCGGGGCAGCCCTTGCACGGGGCACTGGACCACGCCAGTGTCAAACTTCGGGGGCTGCATGCAGCGCGGTAGCGCAGTCGGAGCAAAGCACGAGCACGGTTATTGCTTAGCAAAGCCATGACCGAACTCCAAAAACTGCGCGACGCTTACCGGCTCCAAAAAAGCGCCCTCCTGGCCTCGCTGCAGGCCTCGGGCTCGTCCACACGCGGCATTCACGCGCTGCTGCGCAAGTTCTCGCGCCTGGCCGACGGACTGCTGTGCACACTCTGGCAACGCGCCGCCCTGCCCCCTGCGCTGACTTTGGTGGCCGTGGGCGGTTTTGGCCGTGAACAGCTGTTTCCGCACTCCGACGTCGATGTGCTGGTGCTGCTGCCCAATGCGCTTGCAGGCGCAGACACCTTGCGCGGCCAGGTGGAAGAATTCATCCGCAGTTGCTGGGACGCGGGGCTGGAGATTGGCTCCAGCGTGCGCACGGTGCAGGAATGCCTGAGCGAGGCTGCAGGCGACGTCACAGTACAGACATCGCTGCTCGAAGCCCGCCGGGTGTGCGGCGATGCAGACCTGTTCACGCATTTTCAGCACCAGTTTGGTGCACAACTCAATCCCCACGCCTTTCTGGTCGCCAAGACGCTGGAGATGCGCCAGCGCCACACCCGCTACGAAAACACCCCCTACGCACTGGAGCCCAACTGCAAGGAATCCCCCGGCGGCCTGCGTGACCTGCACCTCATCCTGTGGGTGGCACGCGCCGCCGGTCTGGGCCGCAGCTGGGAAGAACTGGCCGACAGCGGCCTGGCCACGCCTTTCGAGGTGCGCCAGATCAAACGCAACGAAGCTGTGCTGTTTTTAGTGCGCGCACGCCTGCACGCACTGGCTGGGCGGCGTGAAGACCGGCTGGTATTCGACCTTCAGACCGCAGTGGCCGAATCGCTGGGCTACCGCTCACAGGCGCCGGACGGCTCCCACCTGCCCATGCGCGCCAGCGAAGCCCTGATGCGCCGCTACTACTGGGCCGCCAAGGCCGTATCGCAGCTGTGCCAGATTTTGCTGCTCAACATCGAAGAGCGCCTGGACCCGCCCACACAGCAACCCCGGCCCATCAACGACCGGTTTTTCGACAAAGGCGGCATGATCGACGTGGTCAGCGACGACCTGTACCAGCGTGACCCGCACGCCATCCTCGAAACCTTTTTGCTCTACCAAAGCTCGACCGGGCTGCAAAACCTGTCGGCGCGCACGCTGCGCGCGCTCTACAACGCCCGTGGCGTGATGGACAGCGCTTTCCGGCGCGACCCGGTCAACCGCGCCGCCTTTCTGCGCATCCTGCAGCAGCCCGCAGGCATCACCCATGCCCTGCGGCTGATGAACCAAACCTCGGTGCTCGGACGCTACCTGTGGCCGTTTCGCCGCATCGTCGGGCAGATGCAGCACGACCTGTTCCACGTCTATACCGTGGACCAGCACATCCTGATGGTGCTGCGCAACGTGCGGCGCTTCTTCATTGCTGAGCACGCGCACGAATACCCTTTCTGCTCGCAACTGGCCGGTGGCTGGGACAAGCCCTGGGTGCTGTTTGTGGCCGCGCTGTTCCACGACATCGGCAAGGGGCGCGGCGGCGACCATTCGCAGATTGGCGCCATCGAGGCGCGGCGGTTTTGCCGCCAGCATGGCGTGGCGCGGGACGACACGCAGCTCATCGAATTCCTGGTGCGCGAGCACCTGACCATGAGCAACGTGGCGCAAAAGCAAGACCTCTCTGACCCCGACGTCATCACCGCGTTTGCCCAGCGCGTGGGCAACGAGCGCAACCTTACAGCGCTGTACCTGCTCACCGTGGCCGACATCCGGGGCACCAGCCCCAAGGTGTGGAACGCCTGGAAAGGCAAGCTGCTCGAAGACCTGTACCGCGCCACGCTGCGCGTGCTGGGTGGGCGCGCCCCCGATGCCGCCGCCTTGATCGAAGCCCGCAAACGCGAAGCCCTGGTGCTGCTGGCCCTGAGCGCCCTGCCGTTTGAGGCCCACAAAAAGCTCTGGGAAACGCTGGACGTGGGCTACTTCATGCGCCACGAGGCCGCCGACATTGCCTGGCACACGCGCCACCTCTCGCGCCACGTAGGCACGCAGCAGCCCGTGGTGCGCGCGCGCCAGTCGCTGGCGGGTGAAGGCCTGCAGGTGCTGGTGTACGCCGCCGACCAGAGCGACCTGTTCGCGCGCATTTGCGGGTATTTCGACCGGGCGGGATTCTCGATTCTGGATGCCCGCGTGCACACCGCCAGCAATGGCTACGCACTCGACACCTTCCAGGTGGTCAGCGCAGAGCTGCAGGGACACTACCGCGAACTCACCCACATGGTCGAGAACGACCTGGCGCAGGCCATCGTACAAGGTGGCCCGCTGCCCGAACCCGCACGCAGGCGGGTTTCGCGCCGGGTAAAAAGCTTTCCAGTCACACCCCGTGTCACCCTGCGACCCGACGAAAAAGCGCAGCGCTGGCTACTGGGCATCTCCGCCAGCGACCGCGCCGGTCTGCTCTACCTGGTGGCGCGGGTGCTGGCCCGCCACGGGCTGAGCGTGCAACTGGCCAAGGTCAGCACGCTGGGCGAGCGCGTGGAAGACACCTTTCTGGTGCAGGGCAGCGAGTTGCAAAACAATTTTCGGCAGATCGAGATCGAGACGGAGCTGCTGCACGCGCTGTCGGAGTGATTCTTTTGGGCTGCGCGGGGCCCGCCTCACCCATCGGGCACTTGACCAAAGAAGACAATGACCAGGGCCCGATCCCCAGCGACTGGAGCGAAGCCCAGCGCAGGCCACAAGACCTGGACGCCACCCACTACCCAAGAAGCACGGCCAGGGATACCACGGCTACAAGCTGAGCATCAGCGTGGACATGCGGCATAAGTTCATCCGCAAAATCACCACTGGCACCGCAAGCGAGCAAGACAGCACGCACTTTGACGATGTGCTCGTCGAGCACAGCACCAGCGGCGATGTGTCTGCCGACCGGGGCTATCGAGCGACCTACCACCCTGCCTTTGCGCGTGTTCAACTTCGGGGTTGCCGGTGCGAACGAAGGCAAAAATCAGGGCTGCTACGACTGAACACATGACGATGCTAGAGCCCACCGAGCGGGTGGAGAAGTACTTTGGCGACCCCAAAATGGCTTACGCCGCTTCATGAATAAACCGGGCCGGATCAACAGATGTTAAAGCCACGTTCCATAGAGAAAAAGAAAAAGGCCGGTAGCTTGTGGAAGCTACCGGCCTTGTCTGTGGTGCCCGAGGCCGGAATCGAACCGGCACGCCTTGCGGCGGGGGATTTTGAGTCCCCTGCGTCTACCAATTCCACCACCCGGGCTGAATTTAGGGAGACGCAAATTATGGCACAGTAGGGAGCATGAAATACAAGACGATTGAAGATGCCGTCGGTAACACGCCACTGGTTGCATTGCAGCGCATCGGAGCGCCGGACAACGCAGCGCGTGGCAATGTCATTTTGGGCAAGCTGGAGGGCAACAACCCGGCGGGGTCGGTGAAAGACCGACCGGCGCTGTCGATGATCCGCCGGGCGGAGGAGCGCGGTGACATCAAGCCGGGTGACACGCTGATTGAGGCTACCTCGGGTAACACCGGCATTGCGCTGGCCATGGCAGCGGCCATCAAGGGGTACCGCATGGTGCTGGTGATGCCGGAGGACCTGTCTATCGAGCGTGCGCAAACCATGAAGGCCTACGGTGCCGAGCTGGTGCTCACGCCCCGCAGCGGCGGTATGGAGCATGCGCGCGACTTGGCCGAGGCCATGCAAAAGCGCGGCGAGGGCAAAGTGCTGGACCAGTTTGCCAATGCAGACAACCCGCGCATCCACTTCGAGACCACGGGCCCTGAAATTTGGGAGCAGACGGGTGGGCGTATCACGCACTTCATCAGCGCGATGGGTACCACGGGCACTATTACCGGTGTGTCGCGCTACCTTAAGCAACAGAACCCGAATGTGCTGATCATTGGCGCGCAGCCGCAGGAGGGCTCGCGCATTCCAGGTATCCGCAAATGGCCCGAGGCCTATATGCCGGCCATCTACGATGCACGGGCGATAGACGAGTTGATGCTGGTGTCCCAGGATGATGCCGAGGACATGTGCCGCAGGCTGGCGCGCGAGGAAGGCATTTTTGCGGGCATCTCGGCCGCTGGCGCCTGCTGGGTGGCGCAGCAGATTGCGCTGCGCGAGCACGACGCGCATATCGTTTTTGTGGTGTGTGACCGGGGTGACCGCTACCTTTCCACGGGCGTTTTCCCCGCCTGAGAATTTTAATAAAAACACCTTCTGGCGCCCTATTTATAAGCGCTATAAGCTATAAAATAAATAGCAATGCAATACGAAACCCGTTTTTGCCCCCACTGTGCAACTCCGCTGGAGATGATCTCCCGCGAGGAAGACAGTGGCCTGGTGACGCGACTGCGCTGCCCGGCCTGCGAGTGGACACACTGGAACAACC
This sequence comes from Simplicispira sp. 125, assembly GCF_003096555.1. Lineage (NCBI taxonomy): Bacteria > Pseudomonadati > Pseudomonadota > Betaproteobacteria > Burkholderiales > Comamonadaceae > Simplicispira > Simplicispira sp. 125. Next base: position 1,641,876 of record NZ_QEKM01000001.1, read on the forward strand.
CCACACCGGTTCTGGCGGCTGTGGTCGAGCTCAATGGCCAGGTGCTGCTGGCGCGCAATGCGGCCTGGCCGGGCAAAATGTTTGCACTGATTACGGGGTTTATGGAAGCAGGCGAATCGCCGCAAAAGGGCGTGGCGCGCGAGGTGAAGGAGGAAACCAACCTCGATGTGCGTTCCATTCAGATGATTGGCGCCTATGAGTTTATGCGCATGAATCAGGTCATCATTGCCTACCATGTGGTGGCAGAAGGCGAGGTCAAACTCTCGCCCGAACTGGTCGATTACCGCCTCTACGACCTGCCTGATCTGCGTTGTTGGCCCGCCGGCACGGGCTACGCACTGGCCGACTGGCTGCGCACGCGCGGGCACGAGCCTGTATTTTTTACCGCTGAAGAAAACGCTGAACGCCGCCGTGGGCTGGACCAGCCGCCAAAGGACTGAAAAACATGGACATCCACAAGGAAATCGACACGCGCGGGCTGAACTGCCCGCTTCCTATCCTCAAGGCCAAGAAGGCCTTGGCCGACATGGACAGCGGCGAACTGCTGAAGGTGCTGGCCACCGACGTCGGCTCGCTGCGTGACTTTCAGGCCTTTGCCAAACAGACTGGCAATGAGTTGGTGGAGCAGCAGACGGTGGGCGAGGAATACATCCACATCCTGCGGCGGAGGTAGTCGTCTTATAGGGCGCCACCCATGCACCCTCAAGCCCCAGAAGCCACAACCTGTGCACAAAGCGCGTTCAAGAGCTACGAGCCAGGCGCTATGCACATGGACGTGAAATACCTGCCCCAGACGCAGGACCAATCGCAACGGCGCTACCTGTTCGTGGCCATGGACCGGGCCACGCGGTGGGTGTTCGTACAACTCAAGACCAACAAGACAGTCGCCAGTGCGCAGGCCTTCCTCAAGGTATTGCACAAGGCCTGCCCGCCCAGGATCACCAAGCTGCTGACCGACAACGGCAAGGAGTTCACCGACCGCCTGTTTGCCAGCCCAGCGGCAACCATGAGTTCGACCAGTTGTACCAGGAACTGGGCATAGAGCACCGGTTGACCCTGCCCCGAACCCCGAGAACCAACGGCATGGTGGAGCGGTTCAATGGCCACATGGCCGATGTACTCAAGACCCACAGGTTCAACAGCCGTGAGGATATGGAGCGACCTTGCTGCGCTATGTGGCCTTGTACAACCACCAATTGCCGCAGTCAGCACTGGGCAGAAAGACGCCTATGCAGGCCATGAAGAAGTGGTACCAGGAGCATCCACACCTGTTCCACAAGCGGCCTTATGATCGTCCGGGATGCGACATTGCAACAGTACCGGGCCATTGCCACGCGCTACGACAAGACTGCTCGCAACTTTCTGGGGGTCATCCATCTGGCGGCATCCATGGTGTGGTTGACATGACCCTGGCAACCCTGCTACGCCCTCGGAATTGATTGATGACACACCCTACTTCCACGCCCAATCCAACTCATAAATTCAGCGGTTCTGGCGGAAATTCTTCCCCTTGTGGATCACCCATAGGAGACCAGTCACCTTCCATCGCGCGGCGCTTGCGATTCGCGTGGTAGGCCGTCAGCACTTGGTGCGCCACCATGTCCAGGCTGGGGCGGGTGTTGCCTTGCTTGTCGGTCCAGATGCGGGGAGTGAGGGTCCCGGCAAGGGACACACTGTCACCATCGGCCAGAGCACCCAATGCGGCGCAGGACGCGGCATCGAAGGCGATGACATTGACGAACAGGTTTTCGCCATCGTTACTGGTGGCGCGCACGCGGGCTACCGTGAAGGTCTTTCCAGCCTTGTCTGTACGCTCGGCGGCCTGTCCGTACAGTCGGCCTGCAATCAATCCGTCAATCATGTTGGTTCCTTACCCGGCTGGGCGCTGTAGTTGTTGGCGCATGCTGCAGTGCCTGCACATGGACGCCTTGCACCTTCCAGGTAGCTATGGTGTCTTTTCAAGTAAAGGGCGCACTGCACGCAGCACAGGCGCCACACCATAGCAGTCACACGGCCAGGCTCCCGTCGGCCCCACACCGTACCGGTGAAAAGCCTGGCCATTTTTTCCAGTGGCGACAGTGTGTTCCTTCCGCTGCATTGCACCAGCCATAGAGGCGGCGCCTCTCACATGTTGCGCGGTATCAATACTGATCCGTCCAACCCAGGCTCGCCATACCCCTCACTCGCCTTTTGACACTGCGGGCAGCGACATTAACTCCATATTGAGTGGCATACCAGACTGGTCTCTTATAGACGTCATTATCCGAAAGGCTGATGCCTGAACGCGATCTGGAAGACGGACAAAATTATTTTCTTGCACCAGTGTATCCCCATTAAAAAATGACCAAAGAATAAACTGAAGCGCTGCTGCGGTTTGCTCTGCATTCTTTGCCATTCTGGGGAAAACAACAAAAGTACCCATAGTGATTGGCCATGCATCTTTACCTGGTTTGCTGGTCAAGGTGTTGTTAAATTTCCCTTTCGCAGACCACTCGCTATTTTTCAGGGCAGATTTAAATGAACTCAACGAAGGTTTTATATAAAAACCATCTGAGTTTTTCATTTGAATAGCTGTGAGCCCATATTCTGCAACATATCCATAGTCGACATAGCCAATCGCACCCACGGTGTCTCGTACTGCCTTTGATACGCCATCACTGCCCTTGAACGAACCAAATCCATCCGGCCATTGGATGGTAGTTTTGACGCCATAAGTAGATTTCCATTTTTGACTGGTCTTTGCAAGATAATCAGCAAAATTGTAAGTTGTCCCGGAACCATCAGCCCGCACGACAACCTTGATGGCCAGGTCTGGAAGCACGATATCTGGATTCAACTCAGCGATCTCAGAGGCATTCCAATGGCTGATCTCTCCCATGAAGATGCGACTCAGAACTTCGCCTGTCAGCCGAAGTTGACCATTCTGTATCCGGGGTAAATTGATGATGGGACTGATGCCCGTGATCGCAATCGGGAAGACAACCAAATCACCATTAATCAGATCTTCTTCGCGGGGGTACACATCCGTCGCACCAAATCCAACGGCATTTTGCTGGATTTTTTTCATGCCAGCACTGGATCCTATTGAATCATATTCAACAATGGAACCAGTCGCTCTTAAATAAGATTTTGCCCACGTTCTATAAATGGGTGCAGCAGCTGAAGAGCCTGCACCGGTGGCAGTTGCTGCGTTGGCAGAAGCCATCTGGAATGCGAAGACAACAACGCTACACAAGGCAACCCAACGGAGAAATACTATAGCATCTTTATTTTTCATAATATTTTAAATCAACCATTTAAAAACAAAAATCAAGTAATTTCCTGGAGATCATTCCACAAAAAATCCACTTTTTTTCAATCCACTACTGAAATTCTGTTTTGGCATTTTTTCACAATACTGTCATTTGTATCAATTAGTGTTTACTGATCGCTGCGGCACACGGTTGCGCTGGCGGCTTTTGTCATCGTCCTGAGCCCGATCACCCCTGATAGGCCAGGCACTTCCAGTGATTCACGAAAGTTTCAGATGCTTCAAAACTTGAAAATTGGCACCAGGCTGGCCCTGGCCTTTGCATTGCTTCTTGCGCTGATCGCGGCGCTGGCAGCAGGCGGCATTAGCGGGTCAAGGCAGCTGACGGAACGCAGTGCCACGCTGTATGGCGACCGCATGGTTCCCATGGGCCTGCTGGCAGAGATCAGCCACCTCACCCAGCACAACCGTGTTCTGGTCATGGACATGCTGATGGATCCAGGCATCCGCAATCTCCAGTCCAGCCATGCGGCGCTCACCACCAACGTCGAGCGGATCCATACCTTGTGGAAGACCTATGTATCCCGGCCGCTGCGTTCTGATGAAGAAGCACTGGCCAAAGCCTTTGCAACGACCAATACCACCTACCTGGAGCAAGGCCTGATCCCCGCAGCATCGGCCTTGGTTGCAGGTAAATACGATGACGGCTCAGAGCTGTACATCAGTCAGATTCGACCAAACGCGGTCAAGGTGCAGGTGGCGGCCGAGCAGCTCGTCGCATTGCAGATCGAAGTGGCCGCCGCCGAATTCGCTGCTGCCAGGCACCTGAGTGAAAGCATCCATGCCTGGATGATGGGGGCCACGGTACTGGCTCTTCTGATTGGTGCTGGCATGGCTCTCGTCATTACAAGGTCTATTTCCCGGCCATTGCGCCAGGCCGTCACCGTGGCCCAAACCGTGGCCGGCGGCGATCTCAGTACGCAAATTGAAGTGCAGGGCACCGACGAAACGGCCGAGCTATTGCAGGCATTGCGTGAGATGAACAACCAGTTGGTGCATGTCATCACGCAAGTAGGCGAGAGCACTGCCAGGGTCGCAGGAGACGCCGCATTCATTGCAGATGGAACAGAGGACCTGGCAAAGAGGACAGAGGTGCAAGCATCCAGCCTCCAAGAAACAGCAGCGTCCATGGAGCAGCTCACCATCACGGTTCAGCACAACACCGACAACGCAAGCCGCGCAGCAACTCTCGCCCATGAGGCAAGCATGGTGGCCAATGAGGGCAGAACGGTGATGCAGGACGTCATCGCAACCATGCAGGAAATCAACGGCCAGTCTCGAAAAGTGACGGACATCATCAAGGTGATTGATGACATCGCGTTCCAGACCAATCTTCTGGCACTCAATGCGGCAGTCGAAGCCGCCCGTGCAGGTGCGCAGGGCCGAGGATTTGCGGTGGTGGCAGGGGAGGTTCGCCGACTTTCCCAGCGCAGCAGCATGGCGGCCCGCGAGATCCGGGCACTGATATCGGCCAGCGTATGCGGTGTCGAACTCGGTTCCTCCTTGGTCAGCCAGGCCGGAGAACGCGTGGCCAACACCGTCACACACGTCAATCATGTCGTGAGCCTCATCACCCAGATCAAGGACGCTAGCCAAGAGCAAGCCCGGGGTATTTCGCAGATCAACGAAGCCGTCCGGCATCTGGACACCGTGACACAACAGAATGCGGCGCTTGTGGATGACAATTCGTTAGCTTCTACGGGTATGAAAACCCAGGTCAGGCACCTGCTGAAAGTCATTCATCAGTTCAAACTGACCGCTGATGGCACGCCCTATACCCTGGAAGCAAGCGCACCCCCCATGGTGAACGGGCCCCAACAGCGCGCACTGGCACTACAACGCAATGCGGCAGAACGGTGGGCTCGCAGCCCTGCCTTGCCCGGATAAGGTGCAGCAAGACACTCAGTCCACTGGCGGCCCGGGCTCCGTTTCCTGCGTCGGCGCTGCCGGTGTCGGCATGGCCTCATCGTCCAGCGCCCTGTCCACCAGCGGCGAAGGCAGCGAACGGGTGGGCTTGACTCCCAGTTCTTTCAGCATTTCGGCCTGGCGGATTACGTTGCCCTTGTTCTGGCTGAGCTTGTTGTAGGCCTTGGTGTAGGCATCCTGGGCCTGGCCCAGGTTTTTGCCTACCTTGTCCAGATCTTCCACAAAGCCGGCCAAGCGGTCGTACAGCTCGGCGCCGCGCTTGGCGATTTCCTGGGCGTTGCGGCTTTGCGCTTCCTGGCGCCACAGGTGGGCTACGGTGCGCACGACGAACAGCAGGGTGGACGGACTCACCAGCAGCACATTCTTGTTCCAGGCGTCGCTGTAGAGCTGGCTGTCGCTGGTGACGGCGAGCATGAAGGCGGGCTCGATGGGTACGAACATGAGCACGAAATCGAGCGACTGCAATCCGTGCAATTGTTGGTAGTTGCGCTCGGCCAAGCCTTTGATGTGCTGACGCACTGATTCAATGTGGCGGCGCTGGGCGGCGGCGCGCTGCAAGTCGGTCTCGGCGTTGGCAAATTCTTCGTAGGCAATCAGCGACACCTTGGCGTCCACGACCAGGTGGCGGTTTTCGGGCAGATGGATCACCACGTCGGGCTGGGCGCGCGTGCCGTCGTCACGCAAGTGGTTTTCCTGCACGTCGTATTCGATGCCCGGGCGCAGACCAGCGAGTTCGAGTACACGATCCAGAACCAGTTCGCCCCAGTTGCCCTGGGCCTTGGTCGATCCTTTGAGAGCATGGGTGAGATTTTTGGCATCCTCACTCAGCGCCTGGTTCAGGCCCATAAGCTGGTGCACCTGCTGTGACAGGGCGGAGCGCTGTTTGCCTTCGGTGTCGTAGAACAACTCCACCTTGCCCTGGAACTCCTGCAGGCGCGCACGCAAGGGGTCGAGCAACTGACCCAGGCTTTGCTGGTTCTGCTCGGCAAAGCGCTTGCCTTTTTCTTCAAGAATGTCGTTGGCCAGGCTTTTGAACTGGTGGGTAAGCGACTCACGCGCCTCGCTCAAAAGCTGCAGTTTTTCTTCGGATGCGCGGCGCTGGGCGTCCATTTGCGCGGCCAGCACGGCCAGCTGGCTGTGCAGTTCGGCGACCTGCTGGCGCGCCGCCTGGGTCTGCGCAGCCTGGTCCTGCGCCTGGGCCTCCAAGGTCGGCACGCGGGCCGCGCGCTCGGCCAGCTGGGCCCTGTCGTCGCGTGCCAGGTCCAGCGCCTGACGCCAATCCGCGGCCTGCGCTCGGATGTGCTGCAGCTCGCCCAGCAGGCTAACGCGCTCGGCTTCCAGGCCCCGCACCCGCTCCTGCGCGGTGGCGATGTGGGCGTTGGCGGTGGCCTGCACTTCCATCTGCGCCTGGCGACGTGCCTGGACTGCAATCTGCTCATGCTGTACAACCGCCTCGCGGCGCGCACGGGCGGCACCCCAAAGCCAGCCCAGGCACAAGGCTGCCAGTGCCAGCAAGACCATCGCCAGCACGGTCATGGGGTCAAAACCCAAGGCATTTGCTTTCATTTTGATAGCTTATTACGCTTACTGCATAAGCGTTTATGGCCATTTTGACTGGTATTTTATGTAGCAAGCGTGTTCACCGGCGTCAGCGCACCGCGCCCGTCAAAGAAGGCGATCAAGTTGTCTGCTGCCAGCATGGCCATGGCGCGTCTCGTCGCAACAGTCGCACTGGCAATGTGCGGTGTGAGCACCACATTGGGCACTGCCAGCAAGTCTGGGTGCACCTGTGGCTCGCCTTCAAAAACATCCAGCCCGGCAGCGGCGATGCGGCGCTCGCGCAGGGCGGTGGCAAGCGCAGCGTCATCCACGATGCCGCCGCGCGCGATGTTGACCAAGGTGGCCGTGGACTTCATCAACGCGAGTTCTGCCGCACCGATGGTGTGGTGCGATGCTGGCGTGTAAGGCAGTACCAGCACCACGTGGTCAGCCGTGCGCAGCAGCTCGTCCTTGGCTACGTAGCGCGCCTTGCAGGCGGCCTCCAGGTCGGATGGCAGGCGCGAGCGGTTGTGATAAACCACGTCCATGCCAAAGCCGTGCGCACCGCGCCGTGCAATGCCCTGCCCGATGCGCCCCATGCCGATGATGCCCAAGCGGCTGCCATGCACCTCGGCGCCAGCAAACATGTCGTAGCGCCAGTCTTTCCACAGGCCTGCGCGCAGGTAATGCTCGCTTTCGGTTATGCGGCGGGCCGTGGCCATCAGCAGGGCAAAGCCGAAGTCGGCCGTAGTTTCGGTCAGCACGTCGGGAGTGTTGGTGCCTTGCACTCCCGCCCGCGTCATTGCATCAAGATCAAAATTGTTGTACCCCACGGCCATGTTGGCCACGATGCGCAGTTGCGGGCACGCGGCAAGCAGTGCGGCATCGATGCGCTGGCCACCTGTAGTGAGTACCCCCACCTTGCCTTGCAGGCGCTTTACCAACTCATCTGGCGTCCAGTCTCGATCGTCGGTGTTTGAGTCGACACAGAAGTGCTGTGCAAGCTTTTCCAGCACTTGGGGAAAGATGGCACGCGCCACCAGGATTGCGGGTTTGTCCATGGTGGCGCCCATTGATCAGCGGAACCAGATGAAGGTCATCAACACGAACAGTGGTACCAAAATACCACACGACCAGAGCATGTAGCCGAAGAAGCTGGGCATTTTCACGCCGCGGTCTTCGGCAATGGCCTTGACCATGAGGTTGGGTGCGTTACCAATGTAAGTGTTGGCCCCCATGAATACAGCACCCGCCGAGATGGCGGCCAGCGTGGGGGCCAATGTGGTCATCAGCACCGCGGGGTCGCCGCCTGCCGTGTTGAAGAACACCAGATAGGTCGGCGCGTTATCGAGGAACGAAGACAAAATCCCGGAGGCCCAGAAATACATGGCCGGATCGGGTGAACCATCGGGCCGGGTCACCGCACTGACGATGGCGCCAAACGGGCCATTCACGCCCGCCTTGAGCATGGCGATCACCGGAATGATGGTCAGAAAGATGCCCGCAAACAGCTTGGCGACTTCCTGCATGGGACCCCAGCCGAACTGGTTTTTCTCGTGCACCAGCTTGGGCGTGAGCCAAAGGGAGAGGCCCGTGACCATCAACAAACCGATGTCCCGCACGATGCCGGGCAGCCCGACTTCGGTGCCTGCGATATCAAAGACAACAGACGACTTCCAGAATCCACTGAGCAGCACCAGGGAAACCACTACGCCCAGCAGGGCAAAATTGAGTTTGCCGTCAAAACCAATCGCGCGCGTATCAGGCGTAGGGTCCGACTTCGTAACTTCCCCGCCTTTGCGGAAGAACCAACTGTCGAGCGCAAAGAACAGAACCAGCAACGTACCCACGAGAAACAGCGTTTCCTGGAAAATGTGGCTCACCGTCCAGAAAAAATCCACGCCCTTGAGGAAACCCAGGAACAGCGGCGGATCGCCCAGCGGGGTCAGTGAGCCCCCTGCGTTTGAGACGATGAAGATAAAGAAAACCACGACATGCGCTTTGTGCGCACGGTTGTCGTTGGCACGGATCAGGGGGCGGATCAGGAGCATGGACGCCCCTGTTGTACCCATGAAGCTGGCCAGCACGGCGCCAATGGCCAGGATGGTGGTGTTGAGCGCCGGACTGCCATGCAGGTTGCCGCGAATATAGATACCGCCTGCCACGGTAAACAGCGCCGTCAAAAGAATGACGAAAGGCAGATACTCCGCCAGCAAGGCATGCACGAGGCTTGCGCCCGCCAGACCGGGGCCGAAAACCAGGGCAAACGGCACCAGAAACAGCAATCCCCAGACAGCAGCCACCTTGCCAAAGTGGTGGTGCCAAAAAATCGGCGCCATCAGCGGTACGAGGGCAATGGACAGCAAAATACCCGCAAAGGGGATGCCCCACCACAGCGGCAACGCACTGCCATCAATGTCTGCCGCCATGGCCAGACTGGGCAGCGCCCCAAGAACGGCCAAGGTGAGCCAGCGAAAAAGTTTCATGGGTTTGTCTCCCTATCTTTTGTTGGAACCACAGACTGGGCGGTCGCCACACGGCCAACACGGAAGTGCAAGGTGTCCAGGCAAAAATCGGCCCAGCCACCCCACAAGGCATGACGGCAGCGGCCGAGAGATCCCCATCTCACCAACCCGGCGAACGCTGCCTCAAAGTGTAGGCGAGGTTTCTTCCCATGGACGCCATAGCCCCATAGGCAAGCCCCCTTGCAAACCTTCTGTCAGGAAGTCCCGCTACGCCGTCTGCTGCGCCCAGGCCGCCCCTCAGTCCTTGATCAGCAAAGTCTCCAGCACCGTACGCAGAGACGGCGGCACGGACACCGGACGGCGCGTTGCACGATCGACATAGACATGGATGAAATGCCCAGCCGCGGCCGTAAGAGGCTCTCCAGCCGCAAAAAGGCCCACCTCGTAGCGCACACTGGACGAACCGAGGCGCGCCACACGGATACCCGCCTCCACCGTCTGCGGAAACGCCAGGGGCGCAAAATAATTGCATTGCGTTTCAATCACCAGGCCAATGGTGGCACCCGTATGAATGTCCAGCACGCCCTGTTCAATCAGATAGGCATTCACCGCCGTATCAAACCAGCTGTAGTAAACAACGTTATTGACATGCCCATAAACGTCGTTGTCCATCCAGCGGGTGGTGATGGTGCGAAAGACAGGGTAAGCACTGCGCGACACCGGTGCCGGGCGCGCGGGTAAGGCCGCGTGGTTCATGGGTGGCCATTCTGCCAGCGCCGAGGCTCCGGTGACAGCGGCGACCGTCACCTTGGTGAACCGCCCTACTGAGCCGCCGCACTTGGCCGCGAAATTTTAATGATGACGGAATGGAGGACAGAAACCGTACCAACGCACCGCTTTTGCAGCTTTCGGCACCCGAAGCCCGGCAGAGTTGCTGGCATCAGTTTGTAAAGTCACCTCCCTAAAATGCTGCATTGCAACAATTTCGCTTGCATTCAGCCTGCAACAGCGTAGAATTCGCATCATGCTGCACTGCAACATAACCACCTGGTTCTGATCAGCGCAGATGTCTGTAACCCCTGGGATTCGCCAGGCACCACTTTTAGGAGATATGACATGTCGCTGACTACCGAACAAATCCTGGCCGCACACAAAGCCAACATCGAAACCCTCTTCGGCCTGACCAGCAAGGCTTTTGAAGGCGTGGAAAAACTGGTTGAACTCAATGTGACCGCTTCGCGCGCCGCACTGAACGAAGCCGCCAGCCACGCCCAAGCCGTTTTCAGCGTCAAGGACGTTCAAGAGCTGATGGCTCTGCAAGCCGGCATCCTCCAGCCCTTGGCTGAAAAGACTGCTTCTTACAGTCGTCACCTGTACGACATCGCTTCGGGCACCGGCAGCGAGTTCACCAAGGCCGTGGAAGCCAAAACCACCGAAGCCCAGAAGAACATCGCCAACCTGGTCGACACCGCTACCAAGAACGCCCCCGCAGGCTCAGAAACCGCTGTGGCCGTGATGAAGAGCGCCGTCTCTGCTGCCAACAACGCTTTTGAGTCGGTTCAAAAGGCCGTCAAACAAGCGACCGACGCTGCCGAAGCCAACTTCAACGCCGTGGCCGCATCGGCTGCCGACGCAGCCAAGACCGCTGCTCCACGCAAGCGTTAATACACGACGTCTGGAGAAATCTCTCTAGGCGCCAGCAAGGGATTACCCGCATAATGCGGACAGCTCCTTGAGAAATCAGGGATCTCCAGTTGTCTCCTTGGATCCTCTCGAAACCCCCGTTTCAGGATCCTTTCAAAGCCCGGTTGCAAGACTGGGCTTTTTTTTGGCCTTTCGTTTGAATGGGCCATTGAAGGCTTTGCAGACAACATACGGAACAGACAAGCGGACATCACTGAACCCCACAATTCAATTGCGAATTGTTCGCGTTTGCTTTAGCATAGAGGAATCGCTACATTTCCAATGCAATCCATGTCCAAAACGATTCTGCGCGCCCTGATTTCGGGCTGTTTCCTGAGCCTTTCCGCGGGTGCGGCCCTGGCTGAAGACCAGGTCGTCAATCTGTATTCGGCCCGGCACTATTCCACCGATGAGGCCTTGTACAACGACTTCACCAAAGCCACCGGCATCAAAGTGAACCGCGTGGACGCCGACGACGCAGGCATCCTGGCACGTCTTAAAGCCGAAGGCTCGGCATCGCCGGCCGATGTAGTTTTACTGGTAGACGCCGCACGTTTGTACAAGGGCGAAGTGGACGGACTGTTCCAGCCAATCCAGTCCAAGCTGCTGAACGACGCCATCCCCACCCATCTGCGCAGCACACCAGTAACCGACGGCGGCATCTCATGGTTTGGCCTGTCCACCCGGGCTCGCGTCATCGTCTACAACAAAGTCAAGGTCGACAAGACCGATGTGGACACCTACGAGGAACTGGGCGACCCCAAGAACAAGGGAAAGCTGTGTATTCGCTCAGGCTCGCACCCCTACAACCTGAGCCTGTTTGGCGCGGTCACTGAACACATGGGCCCAGAAAAGGCCGAGGCCTGGCTCAAAGGCATGGTCGCCAATCTGGCTCGCGACCCCAAGGGCGGCGACACCGACCAGATCAAGGCCGTGGCATCGGGTGAGTGCGAGATCGCCGTCACCAACAGCTATTACCTTGCACGCCTGATGCGCTCGTCCAAACCAGAAGACGTGGCCGTAGCCAACAAAGTGGGCGTCGTATTCCCCAACCAGCAATCCTGGGGCACCCACATGAACATTGCAGGAGGCGCTGTCGCACGGCACGCCAAGCACCCTGCCAACGCGATCCGGTTCCTGGAATACCTGGCCAGCCCGCAAGCACAAAACTACTTCGCCAATGGCAACAACGAGTGGCCCGCTGCCAAAAACGTCGCTATCGACAACCCGGCACTCAAGGCCATGACCGGTGGTACGCCCTTCAAGAGCGAAACCATCCCAATCAGCGCCGTGGGCGCCAATGTGACCAAGGTGCAGCAAATGCTGGACCGCGTAGGTTTCAAATAATCGGCAACGCCACAACACCCAGGAGCCCCAGGCTCTCCACATGCCCGGCACCGACCGGGCATTTTTATGCGCACGACATCGGTAATAATTGACGTTTACGTCAACGTCATTCACTGGAGACTCAATATGGAAATCAAGGGCAAGGTATTTATCGTGACCGGCGGCGCATCGGGCCTGGGTGAAGGCACGGCACGCATGCTGGCAGCCCAGGGTGGTAAGGTGGTCATTGCGGACATGCAGGTCGAAAAAGGCACAGCGGTCGCTCAGGAGATTGGTGGCGCCTTTGTGAAATGCGATGTCAGCAGCGAAGCCGACGGCCAGGCCGTGGTGGCACAGGCAGTTTCCATGGGCAAACTCATGGGCCTGGTCAACTGCGCAGGCATCGCTCCAGCAGAAAAGACCGTGGGCAAAAATGGCGCGCATGCACTGGCCGTTTTCAGCAAGACGATCACGGTCAACCTGATTGGTAGCTTCAACATGATCCGCCTGGCGGCCGAAGCCATGAGCAAGAACGACCCCGAATCCACCGGCGAGCGCGGCGTGATGATTTCCACCGCCAGCGTCGCTGCCTACGACGGCCAGATTGGCCAGGCAGCCTACAGCGCCTCCAAGGGCGGCGTGGTGGGCATGACATTGCCCATTGCCCGTGACCTGGCCCGCAATGGCATCCGCAACATGACCATCGCCCCTGGTATCTTTGGCACGCCCATGCTGTTTGGCATGCCCCAGGAAGTGCAGGATGCCTTGGCCGCTGGCGTGCCCTTCCCAAGCCGCCTGGGAACGCCTCAGGACTACGCCAAACTGGTTCAACACATCTTTGAAAACGACATGCTCAATGGCGAAGTCATCCGCCTGGATGGAGCCATTCGCCTGGCGCCGCGCTGATTTGCTTCTCTTTTGATAGCTCCCTGCGCTTGTACTCCAGGCGCTGGAGGCCAATTTAATTCAAAAAAAAGCCGCCAGTCTTGCGACTGGCGGCTTTTCAATGCTGGCGGAGTGGACGGGACTCGAACCCGCGACCCCCGGCGTGACAGGCCGGTATTCTAACCAACTGAACTACCACTCCTGGCAGGCAGCTTTCGCTTGCATTTCTCAACACAAGCCAAGCGCTACAACTTGGCGACCCCACGGGGATTCGAACCCCGGTACTCACCGTGAAAGGGTGATGTCCTAGGCCTCTAGACGATGGGGTCAAAACCTTGGAACTAACCGATAACAAATTGTGGTGGAGGTAAACGGGATCGAACCGATGACCTCTTGCATGCCATGCAAGCGCTCTCCCAGCTGAGCTATACCCCCACGAAACTTTGGCTTTTGCCAAAGAAAAACCCTTGCATATCAAAGACCTGCAAGGGTTTTGACTGGCGGAGTGGACGGGACTCGAACCCGCGACCCCCGGCGTGACAGGCCGGTATTCTAACCAACTGAACTACCACTCCTGGCAGGCAGCTTTCGCTTGCATTTCTCAACACAAGCCAAGCGCTACAACTTGGCGACCCCACGGGGATTCGAACCCCGGTACTCACCGTGAAAGGGTGATGTCCTAGGCCTCTAGACGATGGGGTCAAAACCTTGGAACTAACCGATAACAAATTGTGGTGGAGGTAAACGGGATCGAACCGATGACCTCTTGCATGCCATGCAAGCGCTCTCCCAGCTGAGCTATACCCCCCACATCGAACAACCGCAATCATTGGTTGCTTTCATTCTCTGAGCCTTGAATTATAGACTGCTTTTTCAAACCTTTTTCAATCGATCCACAACTTTTTCGCGTCCCAGTAACTCCAGCATGGCATCCACGGAAGGCGTGTGCGCCGTGCCCGCCGTGAGCACACGCACCGGCATGGCCAGCTGTGGCATTTTCAGACTGTGGGAGGCCAGCACCTCCTTCAAGGCTGCAGCGATAGACGCCTTGTCCCACGCGCAGCTCTGCAACACCGTCGCCAGCGCCTTCAGCGCAGGGCGCACGCTTGCCGTGACGTGCTTATCCAAATCTTCCTGCGACGGAGTCACCGTATCGCCATAGAACAACTGGGCCCAGTCCGCCAGCGCGACAGTAGTGTCGCAACGATCCTTGAACAAGGCACAGATGCGAGGCAGACGGCCATCATTGAGCGCATCTGCCGCAATACCACGCCGGACTAACTGAGCAGCGACCAAAGCGGCCAAGCTATCGTCGTTGGTGGCCTTGATGTGCTGTGCGTTCACCCAGCGCAGCTTGGCATCATCAAATTGTGCGGCACTGCGCCCCAAATGATCGAGGTTGAACCATTCCAGGAACTGCGCCCGCGAGAAAATTTCATCATCACCATGGCTCCACCCCAGGCGGGCAAGGTAGTTCACCATGGCGTCGGGCAGGTAGCCTTCGTCGCGGTATTGCGTCACCGGCTTGGCACCGTTGCGCTTGCTCATTTTTTCACCTTGCTCATTGAGCACGGTGGGCAGGTGTGCGTACACTGGCGGCTCCTTGCCCAGCGCCTTGAAGATGTTGATCTGGCGCGGGGTATTGTTGACATGGTCGTCACCGCGGATCACATGGGTAATGGCCATGTCGATATCGTCCACCACCACGCAGAAGTTATAGGTGGGCGTGCCATCGGGCCGCGCAATCACGAGATCATCGAGTTCGTCGTTGCGAATCTCGATACGGCCTTTGACCTTGTCTTCCCAGGCCACCACCCCGCCCTGTGGATTTTTGAAACGCAGCACAGGTTGCACACCCTCGGGCACGGGGGCTAATTGCTTGCCAGGCTCGGGCCGCCAGGTGCCGTCATACCGGGGTTTTTCCTTGGCGGCCATCTGCGCCTCGCGCAGTGCATCAAGCTCGGCAACGCTCATGTAGCAAGGGTAGACGTGCCCTGCAGCAACCATCTGGGCCAGCACCTCCTTGTACCGGTCCATGCGCTGCATCTGGTAGAACGGGCCTTCATCGGGGTCCATGCCCAGCCAGTGCATTCCTTCCAGAATGACATCCACGGCCGCCTGGGTCGAGCGCTCCACGTCGGTGTCCTCGATGCGCAGAATGAAGTCGCCGCCCGTCGCGCGCGCAAATGCCCACGGATAGAGTGCCGAACGGATGTTGCCCAAATGGATGAATCCCGTGGGCGAAGGGGCGAAACGGGTGCGAATACGCCCGGAGGATGGGTTTGCTTGCGCTGTCATGTCAGGGAATCCAGACCCCGTGCGAGGTCGTTTTTCAGATCTTCAATATGTTCCAGGCCCACGGCCACGCGGATCAGGCCTTGTCCGATGCCGGCGGCCTGGCGCTGTTCTTGCGTCAACCGGCCATGTGAAGTACTGGCCGGATGGGTGATTGTGGTCTTGGTATCGCCCAGATTGGCGGTGATGCTACACACCTGCGTGCTGTCGATGACATGGAAGGCGCGTGACCGCCCTGAAGCAGCATCGCTCGCGCGCACATCAAACGACAGCACAGCGCCCCCCAGACCCGACTGCTGGCGCATGGCCAGCGCATGCTGGGGGTGCGACGCCAGTCCCGGGTAATACACCCGGGCCACAGCGGGATGCGCCTCCAGCCACGAGGCCAGCTGCAACGCCGCGGCGCTTTGCGCCTGCATGCGGATCGACAGTGTTTCCATGCCCTTGAGAACCACCCAGGCATTGAACGGCGAAAGGTTCATGCCCGCACTGCGAATCAGGGGTGCCAGCTTGTCGTCGATGAGAGCGCGCGGGCCACACACGGCCCCGGCCATCACACGACCTTGCCCGTCCAAAAACTTGGTCCCCGAATGGATGATCAGATCCGCCCCCAGGCTGGCCGGACGCTGCAACGCAGGCGATGCGAAGCAGTTATCCACGGCCAGCAAAACACCCGCACCATGCGCAATGTGCGCCAGCGCCTGGATGTCGCACAGATCAGTCAGCGGATTGGTGGGCGTTTCTGCAAAGAGAAGCCGCGTTTCAGGTCGCACGGCAGCCTGCCATGCAGCCACATCGGTTTGCGACACAAAACTCGACTGCACGCCAAACCGGGCCAACTCGCCCCCGATCAGCTTCATGGTGGAGCCGAACATCGATTGCGAACACACCACATGGTCGCCCGCCTTGAGCAAGCCCAGGCACATCAACAGAATCGCGGACATACCGCTGGACGTTCCGATGGCCGTTTCGGTGCCCTCCAGCGCGGCCAGGCGCTGCTCGAAACTGGTCACCGTGGGATTGGACGTGCGTGTATAGGTGTAACCCTCTTCATCGCCGGCAAAGCGACGCGCTGCCGTTTCAGCGTCGGGCTGGATAAAGCTGCTCGTCAGGTAGAGCGCCTCAGAGTGCTCGCCGTAAGCACTGCGGGGCAGGGCCTGGCGTACGGCCAGGGTGTCAGGATGCAGGCCCGAAGGCAATGCGGGGGATGTCAAGGAAGGCATTTTTTCCATCTGTCGGTCCGGGCCGCGCCTCAGTTGTCCTGGGCATTCGGCAGCGCAAGGCGCGAATGGTCTTCCTCGCCCTCTTCCGCGCCGCTGCGCCCCTCATTGAGCCGCTCAATGTCTTTCGCAGTGATGTCACCCGTCACGTACACGCCATCGAAACACGAAGCATCAAAACCGCTGATCTGGGTATTGAGCGAGCCAATGGCCTTTTTCATGCCTTCGACATCCTGGTAAATCAGGGCGTCGCAGCCAATCAGCTGGCGAATCTCTTCCACCGTCCGGTCATGCGCTACCAATTCACTGCTGGTGGGCATGTCGATGCCATAGACGTTGGGATAGCGCACGGGCGGCGCTGCGCTGGCAAGGTAAACCTTGCGGGCACCAGCGTCGCGGGCCATTTGAACGATCTCACGGCTGGTGGTGCCGCGCACGATGGAGTCATCCACCAGCAGCACATTGCGACCCTTGAATTCGCTGGCAATCACATTGAGCTTCTGGCGTACCGACTTCTTGCGCACACCCTGCCCCGGCATGATGAAAGTGCGGCCCACATAACGGTTCTTGACAAAACCTTCGCGGTACGGGAGCCCCAACAGATGGGCAAGTTGCATGGCACTGGGGCGGCTGGACTCAGGAATCGGGATGACCACATCGATGTCGCTCGGCGGCACCGTAGAGATCACCCGCTTGGCCAGCGACTCTCCCAGATTCAACCGTGCCTGGTAGACCGAGATGCCATCAAGCACCGAATCCGGGCGGGCAAGATAAACGAACTCGAAAATACAAGGGTTGAGCTGGGACGACTGCGCACACTGGCGCGCGTGCACCTGACCGTCCAAGGTGACGAAAAGCGCCTCCCCAGGCTCTACATTACGCTCCAACACAAGGCCGGTCCCCTCCAGCGCGACCGACTCGCTTCCCACCATCACAGTGCCATCCTTGCCGCGCCCCAGGGCCAGCGGACGAATGCCATGCGGGTCACGAAACGCCACCAACCCATGGCCTGCGATCAGCGCCACCACAGCGTAGGAGCCACGGATGCGCTGGTGCACGGCGCGCACCGCCGTAAAAATATCGTCCGGCTGCAGCGGCATGCCCCGCGTGGCGCGTTCCAACTCGTGCGCAAACACGTTGAGCAGCACCTCCGAATCACTGTCGGTATTGGTATGCCTGTGATCAGTGGAAAACAGCTCTGCCCGCAAGGCCTGCGCATTGGTGAGATTTCCGTTGTGCACCAGGACGATGCCAAACGGCGCATTCACATAGAAGGGCTGCGCCTCTTCTTCGCTGAACGCATTGCCGGCCGTGGGATAACGCACCTGACCCAAACCTGCATTGCCTGGCAGTGCCCGCATGTTGCGGGTGCGGAACACGTCACGCACCATGCCCTTGGCCTTATGCATGAAAAATTTACGCCCTTGCTGCGTGACGATACCCGCGGCATCCTGACCACGGTGCTGCAGCAAAAGCAGCGCGTCATAGATCAACTGGTTGACAGGAGACGTACTGATGACGCCAACAATTCCACACATATAAGGTTTCCATCCATTGGCGGGAACCGCCCCGCTTGCCACCACACACCAGATGACCGCCTTCGGTCATCCATGCTTCATCAGACTGCCCTCACACGGGAAGGCGATTACTCAGCTCCTGCGGCAACACCGGCTTCAAGGTCTGAACCATCTCCGACAGCCAGACCGCACCACGCGATGCCTGCCACCAGTCGGCCTGGTGCAGTTGCATCAGGCCGGCGATAACCACCAGCACCAGCAGAATCACCAGCCCGCGCAACACACCAAACGCGGCGCCCAGCGTGCGATCCACCGGACGCAGACCCACAGCATCCACCAGTTTCTTGCCCAGCCATGCCAGAAAACCACAGGCAAAGATGGTCACGATAAACACCAGTATGAAACCCGCGGCATAGCGCACCGTATCCTGGGCGCCTTCCCAGGGAAGCAGTGCAGCCGCGTCCGCCGCAAACCACTGCGCCACCAAAAAGGCCACCACCCACCCCGCCAGGGATAGCACCTCGTAGACCAGTCCACGCCAAGCCCCCATCAACATGGAAGCCAGCAGCAGCGCCACGAACACCCAATCCAGCGCCGCCATGTGCAAGCCCCGAAATCAGAGCAACAAAAGGGACACAGGCAAGCCCAGCCCCTTGATGCGTGCTGCAGCCTTCTCAGCCTCAGCCCGGCCTTCAAACGGCCCCACACGCACCCGCGTGCGTTTGCCATCCTTGGTATCCACGACCTGCGTGTAAGTCTTGATGCCTGCTCTCTCAAGCTTTTGGCGCACTTCCCGCACCTTGTCGGCTTCGGCAAAAGCACCAATCTGCACAATAAACCGCTCTCCGTCGGCCGCGGCAGGCGCCACGGGCGTCTTGACGGAGCGCCCTTCCAGCAGCGCACGTGCGCGTTCGGCATCATCCGATGGTGGGGTGGCGCGTACAGGCGGCGCAACAGGCACTTTGCTCTCGGGTTTGGGCTCAGGTTTGGGCTCGACGTGCTTGGGTAAGGGTGTGGGCGCAGGGGCAGGCGTAACCGCCGCTGTCGCAGCAGGGCGCACCTCGCGCGCCACGGGGGCATCGCTGGCCGCCTCGACCGCGACATGGGCGGGTCGCTCTGCGGGGCGTGTTGTATTAGAGGCAGGTGCTGCGCCGACCGCAGTGGCAGACGACTCCACCCCGGGCACGACCAGGGGAACCGCCTTGTTGCGATCAGGAATTTCGATCGGGATATCGACTTGGATCGGGCGTGGCTGCGTGTCGAACAGAATGGGAAACCCCACCACCCCCAGCAACACCAGCACGGCTGCGCCAATGAGCCTGTGGCGTGCCCGCCTGCGCATCACTTCGATGCTCTCGGCCTTTGCCGGACGGGCGGGCTTTGTGGCCTTGTCGCCCTGCCCCTTCTGGCCGGGCCACCGAAACTTGAAAAATGCCATGGAGTTGCAAATACCGTGACGGACTTAAGTGCCCAGATGCTTGGCCTGCAGGCGTGGCACACCATTCAGCAGCACACCGCCCACCGTATGGAAGGAGCCAAAGACCACGATTCTATCAGCGGGGTCTGCCGCCAGCATGGCTGCCTGTAGCGCATCGGCAGGGTTTGCATACTGGCTGCAGACCACCGGCCGCCGCCCCCCAGCCACCATTTGCAGTGCATTCCATTTCTGCTGCAAACCCGCCGCTGTTTCGGCCCTCGGCGTAGGCAGGTCCGTGAAATACCAGCAATCCACCAGCGGCCCGATTTTGGCGAGCATGGGGGCCAGATCCTTGTCAGCCATCGCTCCGAACACCGCATGGGTGACCGGAAAGTACCCCATCGCATCCAAGTTGGCCGTCAGCGCCGCCACCGAATGCGGGTTATGGGCCACATCCAGCACCAGAGCCGGCTGACCTGGAACAATCTGAAACCGCCCTGGCAACTCCACCAAGGACAGGCCATTGCGCACCGCCTGTGCCGTCACGGGGATACGCCCCCGCAGCGCCTCCAGAGCCGCCAGCGCCCCCGAAGCATTGACCAGCTGATTGGCCCCGCGCAGCGCCGGATAGGCCATGCCGGCGTAGCGGCGGCCCCGGCCCGCCCAGCTCCATTGCAGCTTGTCGCCTGCAAAATTGAAGTCCTGTCCAAACCGCCAGAGATCGGCGCCTATTTCGCGCGCATGGTCGATCACGCTTTGCGGCGGCATGGGGTCGCTCACTATCACGGGCCGGCCCGTGCGCATGATGCCCGCCTTCTCGCGCCCAATGCTTTCGCGGTCGGGCCCCAGATACTCGACATGGTCGATGTCGATGCTGGTAATCACGGCGCAATCGGCGTCAATGACATTGGTCGCATCCAATCGCCCCCCCAGCCCTACCTCCAGAATGGCCACATCCAGCAGCGCATGGCTCATCAGGCGCAGGATGACCAGGGTGGTGAACTCGAAATAAGTCAGAGAGACATCGTTGCCGTTGAGCGTGCGCGCACCCTCCACCGCCTCGAAATGCGGCAGCAAATCGGCAGCGGCCACCACATCACCCGCGATGCGGCAGCGCTCCTCAAAATGCACCAAATGGGGCGAAGCGTAAACACCCGTGCGATAACCCGCCTCCTGGGCAACGGCTTCAATCATGGCGCAGGTAGAACCCTTGCCATTGGTACCCGCCACCGTGATGACGGGACAGTCAAAACGCAGACCCATGCGGCGAGCCACTTCGCTCACCCGGTCCAGGCCCATGTCGATATTGTGGGGATGCAGGCGCTCGCAATGGGCAAGCCAGCCTTCCAGGGTGTGAATCTTCTTTTGCATGCTGCGTGGGATTGTCGCCGACCGTGCGCCTGGCGCATGATGGCACCATGAAAAACCTGGATATCACCCTCTACGGCATTCCCAACTGCGACACCGTGAAGAAATCCCGCGCCTGGCTGACAGCGCAGGGCTGCGAACACCACTTTCATGATTTCAAGAAACAAGGCGTGCCCACCGACGCGCTGGCTCTTTGGATTGCTCACGCGGGTTGGGAAAAATTACTGAACCGCAAAGGAACGACCTGGCGCAAGCTGGACCCCGTGACCCAAGCTGCCGTCAATGATGCCGCCAGCGCCAGCGCGCTCATGCAAGCCCACGCCAGCGTGATCAAGCGCCCCGTGGTCGAGTGGCGCAGCGGCAGCGAGGTACGGGTCACCGTCGGTTTCGACGAACCCTCCTGGCTGGAATGCCTGAAAAACAGTCCTTCTGTCTGAAAGTGCACATTTCTTTACGTCGATTTACCAAGCGGGAGGGCTGTCTTTGCGCTGCACCGATAAACTTTTAACCAGTCTGGCGCGTTATAGGCAGATAAGCTGAAAGGGGCTTCTCCATGAAAAAACTGGTTTTGTTTTCCATCGTCCTCGGCACAGCAGGTCTGGCCGCTGCGCAAGAGCAAGGGCGCGTGCTGTCGGTCACGCCCATCGTGCAGCAGGTGGCCTACCCCCGCCAAGTGTGCAGCAACGAGACCGTTTACAGCGGCCAGCGCACCACGGGCGGCGGCGCAGTATTGGGCGCCATTGCAGGCGGCGCAGCCGGCAATGCCATTGGCAAGGGCAATGGCCGCGCCGCAGCTACGGCCATTGGCCTGATTGGTGGCGCGGTGCTGGGCAACCAGATCGAAGGCCAGGGCCGTCCAGAATACGAAACCGTGCAGCGCTGCGGCACTGAAACCACCTACGAGAACCGCACCGTAGGCTACAACGTGGTGTACGAATACGCAGGGCGCCAGTACAGCACGCAGACCGCCACCGACCCGGGGCGCTACATCGCCGTGCAGGTGCAACCTGTGGGCAACGCAGCGCCGTACAACCCAGGCTACTCCAGCCAGCAACCCGACTATTACGACCAGAGTGGCTATGCCCAGCCTGGCGTGGTGACGTCGCCCTACGCGGCCCCCCAAGGCAATTCGGGCGTCACGATCATTGAATACGGCTACGAAAACGATGGTTACCGCCACCATCGCCCTTATCCGCCACCGCGCTACAACCCTTACGCGCGCTGACCCACCAAGAGCCCCGCCCGGGGCTCTTTTTTTGCCCTCTCCGGCCCGCCAGGCGCAGGGGATGACAGTGGCCTAAAATCGACGGTTTGTCCCAGTAGCCTCCCCATATCCTCCATGACCACCGAAAAAATCGACGGCGTGTCCGTCACCACCCAAGCGAATGTGTACTTTGATGGCAAGTGCGTCAGCCATGGCATCACTTTCCCTGACGGCACGAAGAAATCGGTGGGCGTGGTGCTGCCGGCGACCTTGACCTTCAATACCGGAGCGCCCGAAATCATGGAATGCGTGGCGGGCTCCTGCGAATACAAGCTGGCGGGCAGCGAAACCTGGGTGAAATCTTCGCCCGGTGACCAATTCAACGTGCCCGGCAACTCGAAGTTCGACATTCGCGTGACCGAGGCCTATCACTACATCTGCCACTTCGGCTAAATCCACACCGCAACGGACACCTGCAAATGGCCACCATTCTTCAAAATCTCCCCCGCGGCCAGAAGGTCGGCATCGCCTTCTCCGGCGGCCTGGACACCAGCGCAGCCCTGCTCTGGATGAAGCAAAAGGGCGCTCTGCCCTATGCCTACACCGCCAACCTCGGCCAGCCCGACGAGCCCGATTACGACGCCATTCCGCGCAAGGCCATGGAATATGGCGCCGAAAAAGCCCGCCTCATCGACTGCCGCACCCAACTGGCCCACGAAGGCATTGCTGCACTGCAATGCGGCGCGTTCCACATCAGCACCGGCGGCCTGACCTACTTCAACACCACGCCACTGGGCCGCGCCGTTACCGGCACCATGCTGGTGGCTGCGATGAAGGAAGACGACGTCCACATCTGGGGCGACGGCAGCACCTACAAGGGCAACGACATCGAGCGCTTCTACCGCTACGGCCTGCTCACCAACCCCGCGCTCAAAATTTATAAGCCCTGGCTCGACCAGCTGTTCATCGACGAGTTGGGCGGCCGCGCCGAAATGTCGGCCTTTATGACCGAGCACGGCTTTGGCTACAAGATGAGCGCCGAGAAAGCCTACAGCACCGACAGCAACATGCTCGGCGCCACGCACGAGGCCAAAGACCTGGAGTTTCTGAGCAGCGGCATCCGCATCGTCAACCCGATCATGGGCGTGGCTTTCTGGAAGGAAGACGTGGCCGTTAAGGCCGAAGAAGTTTCGGTGCGCTTTGAAGAAGGCCAGCCCGTGGCGCTCAACGGCGTCGAGTTCAGCGACCCCGTCGAGCTGATTCTGGAAGCCAACCGCATCGGCGGCCGCCATGGCCTGGGCATGAGCGACCAGATCGAGAACCGCATCATCGAGGCCAAGAGCCGCGGTATCTACGAAGCCCCCGGCCTGGCGCTGCTGCACATCGCCTACGAGCGCCTGGTGACCGGCATCCACAACGAGGACACCATCGAGCAGTACCGCATGAACGGCCTCAAGCTCGGGCGTCTGCTCTACCAGGGCCGCTGGTTCGATCCCCAGGCCATCATGCTGCGCGAGAGTGCCCAGCGCTGGATCGCGCGCGCAGTGACCGGTACGGTCACGCTGGAGCTGCGCCGGGGGAACGACTACTCGCTGCTCAACACCGAGAGCCCCAACCTCACCTACGCACCCGAGCGCCTGAGCATGGAAAAAGTGGAAGACGCGCCGTTCTCGCCCCTGGACCGCATTGGTCAGCTGACCATGCGCAACCTCGACATCGTGGACACGCGCGCCAAGCTCGGCATCTACGCCAAGAGCGGCCTGCTGTCGCTGGGCGGCAATGCGGCGCTGGCGCAGCTGGGCGACGACACCGCGAAAAAATAAGTATCAAATGAGCCTCCAGCGCTTTACCATCAAGCGCTGGCAGCTATCAAATCAGGATCAATCCGCCCGCACTGCAAAGTCGGGCGGATTTTTTATGGGCCAGAGATCTGCAGGCCCAAGGGACAACGACAAGCGCATCAGGCCACCGTAGGCTGCGGGGGGCGCCCCACGGCACGCACGATGGCCGCAAGCAACGCGCCGTAGGCGGGCACAAACAGCAGCAGGCTCACACCGAGCTTAATGGCGTAGTCCACCCAGGCGATTTCAACCCAATGCGCGGCCATGAACGCATCCTGGCTGCGCCAGAAAGCAATCGCGAAAAAGGCGGCCGTATCCAGCGCCTGGCCAAAGACGGAGGCGGCCGCTGGCGCCAGCCACCAGGCGCGGTTTTTCTGTCGGATGCGATCGAACACCTGGATGTCAAGCAACTGCCCCAGCACATAGGCCGCAAAGCTGGCCAGGGCAATGCGGAACACAAAGGTATTGAAGCCCCCCAGGGCATCAAAGCCATTGAAATGCCCGTCGCGGAACAGCACGCCCACGATGTACGAGGCCACCAGCGCGGGCACCATGGCACGCGCGACCACGCGCCGCGCCGGCGCCTTGCCAATCAGCCGAACCGTGAGGTCGGTTGCCAGAAAAATGAACGGAAAACTGAACGCCCCCCAGGTGCTGTGAAAGCCCAGCAACGTGATGGGCAACTGCACCAGGTAATTGCTGGCAATGACGATGGCGATATGCAGCGCCACCAGGAGGGAAAGATAGAGCGGCACGCGGGATGGCCGCGCCTGAACGAGGGTCATGAAAGTCCTTTTTTGTGAATGGGGGCGAGGGAACCCATTGGAATGAAATGGCAGGAGCGATTATAAGCAGGCCACCGCAATGGTCCTACGGCAAGAATTCAGGTATTTTCAGACTCCAGCGCTTATGCACAAAGCGCAAACAGCTATTAATTTTGAAGCTACACCACGACGGGCTCGGGCTCCAGCCGGATGCCAAACCGTTCGTACACACTGGTTTGTATGGCCTTGGCCAGCGTCATAACCTCTCCGCCGGTCACGCTGTCGGCACCGTGGCCGCGGTTGACCAGCACCAGCGCCTGCTTTTCGTAGACGGCCGCTTTGCCCACGGTCTTGCCCTTCCAGCCGCAGGCGTCGATGAGCCAGCCGGCCGCCAGCTTGATGCGGCCGTCGGGTAGCGCGTAGTGCACGATTTTGGGGTCACGGGCGATGATGTCCTGGCACTGCTCGGGCGTGACAGTGGGGTTCTTGAAGAAGCTGCCGGCATTGCCGATGACGGCCGGGTCGGGCAGCTTGGCGCGGCGGATGTCGCACACCCAGTCAAAAATTTGCTGCGCTGTGGGCTGGGCCGCGCCGGCCTCCTGCGCACGGCGTTCCAGCTCCAGGTAGCCCAGCTCGGGGCGCCACACCTTGGGCAGGCGAAAGCGCACCTGGGTGATAACCGCGCGCCCTGCCAAGCCCATGCCACGCGGCAGGCTGCCCGCACCGTCAACGGCAGAGGGTGCATGCTTGAAGACGGAATCACGGTAACCAAAGCCGCATTGCGCCGCGTCGAGCGTGAAGGCTTCGCCCGTGGCCAGGTCGATGGCATCCAGCGCATCAAACCGGTCCTGCAGCTCAATGCCGTAGGCGCCTATGTTCTGCACCGGCGCCGCGCCCACCGTGCCGGGGATCAACGCCAGGTTTTCCAGGCCGGGCCAACCCTGCGCCACGGTCCAGGCCACCGTGTCGTGCCAAGGTTCGCCTGCACCCACTTCGACGATCCAGGCACCAGGGGTCTCGCGCACCAGCCTGCGGCCCATGATCTCGATCTTCAGCACCACGGGCTTGACGTCCCCGGTGAGCACAATATTGCTTCCGCCGCCCAGCACGAATACCGGCGCCTGGCCCAGGACCGGGTCGGCCCGCAGGGCGGCAATATCTTCGACAGAGCGCACCCGCACCAGGGTTTCGGCACGCGCGACGATGCCAAAGGTGTTGTAGGGCTGCAGGGACACGTTTTTCTCGACTAACATTGCCAGGATTGTCGCACCGGGCCCTTTGCCACGCGACGCGCTGATTGGAGAAAGACCTGCCATGCCTACTTTTGATACCGTTTGTGAAGCCGACTTTGTCGAGGTGAAAAATGCCGTGGAGAACGCGGCCAAGGAAATTGGCACGCGCTTTGACTTCAAAGGCACATCTGCCGCCGTGGAACTCAAGGACAAGGAAATCACCCTCTTCGGCGACGCCGAGTTCCAGCTCACCCAAGTGGAAGATCTGCTGCGCAACAAACTGACCAAGCGCAACGTGGACGTGCGCTTTCTCGACATCGGCAAGCCGCAAAAAATCGGTGGCGACAAGGTCAAGCAGGTGATCAAGGTACGCAATGGCATCGACAGCGAGTTGGCCAAGAAGCTGCAGCGCCTCATCAAGGACAGCAAGCTCAAGGTGCAGGCCGCCATTCAGGACGAGAAGGTGCGCATCACCGGCGCCAAGCGCGACGACCTGCAGGCCGCGATGGCGCTGATCCGCAAGGACATCACCGACATGCCGCTGTCGTTCAACAATTTCCGCGACTGACCGCCCGTCGCTGCCCGGAGTCCTCTATGCGGCCCCACTGCCCCCCCCTCGTGGCCAGTGTGCTGGCAATGGCCTTGCTGGCGCCTGGTGCAGCCTGGGCGCAGGCCGTGTCGCTGGCCGGCATTCTGGGAAGCAAGGCGCTGTTGGTGGTCGATGGCTCGCCGCCCCGGGGCGTGGCCGCCGGAGAAACCCACCAGGGCGTCAAGGTGGTTTCCGTGGGCCGCGATGAAGCCATGATTGAAATCAAGGGCGCGCGCAGCACCGTGCGCCTGGGAGAAGCCCCGGTCAGCATCGGTGCCCGCACCGGCACAGGGCGCAAGGTGGTGCTGATGAGCGACAGCCGGGGACATTTTGTCAACCAGGGGCTCATCAACGGCAAAGTCATGCAGTTCATGGTGGACACCGGTGCCACCACGGTCGCCATTGGCCGCCCCGACGCCGACCGCATGGGCCTGGACTACAAGAAGGGCCAGGCCGTGCAAATGAGCACTGCCAACGGCGTGGCACAAGGCTGGCGCATGCGGCTGGACTCGGTGCGCATTGGCGAGGTGGAGGTGCAAAGCGTGGATGCCATCGTCACACCCCAGGCCATGCCTTATGTGTTGTTGGGCAACAGCTTTCTGGGTGAATTCCAGATGACCCGCACCAACGACCAGATGGTTCTGGAAAAGCGTCGCTGAACGCCATGCTCGCTGCGCCATTGGCCCGTACCGGGAACGACGAAGAATACGAGGACCTGCTGGGCCTCTGGGGCGACCTGGAGTCCGGGTTGTCCGTGTTGCTGTCGCGCCCCCTCCATGCGCAGGATTTCGCGGGCAAGATCCGCCAGTTCGACCAGTGGCTGCAGGACCTGGTTGCGCACGACATCGACGCATCGCTGTACCTGATGTTCCAGTTGGCAGCAACCTCCACGGTGGGTTACAGCACCTCGCATGCATTGGTGTGCGGCACGCTGTGCCACATCATGGCGCGCGAATTCTGTCTGCCTGGAAACGAGCGCAATGCCCTGGTGCGCGCCGCGCTCACCATGAACATCGGCATGACAGCGCTGCAGGACGAACTGGCAGGCCAGCGCGAACTGCCGAGCGCAACGCAAAAAGACGCCATCCATATCCACCCCCTCAAGGGCCAGGACATGCTGGCGCAGCTGCACATCACCAACGATCTGTGGCTGGACCTGGTCGGCCAGCACCATACCCGCGTATCCGAGACAACGCCCTTGTTCCAACTGGACGCGGTGGACAGGCTCACACGCATTCTGGGCACCATTGACCGCTATGCAGCCATGATCAGCCCGCGCAAATCCCGCCCGGGACGCAGCGCCACGGACTCGGTGCGCGCACTGGTGGGCCAAGAAATTGAGGAGCGCGATGAAGTCGGCCTGATGCTGGTACGCACCGTGGGCTTGTGCCCACCAGGCACTTTTGTGCGGCTGGACAACAACGACATTGCCGTCGTTCTGCGCCGCAGCGACAAGCCCAACCTGCCACTGGTGGCCAGCCTGATCGACGGCCAGAACCACCCCCTGAGTGAAGCACGACTGCACCAGACGGCCCATGGCAAGCCGCGCATCCAGTCGGCCCTGGCCCGCACTGCCGTCACGGTAGAGCTCAACCACCGCACCATGATGCGCTTGGGCCAGTACACGGCCCAGTACATCACGCCCTGGACAGGCTCGGCCAACCAGCCCACGCAGCCCATGCCTTTGTAGCCCGACAACGGGCTGTGGTGCAGGGGGTCAATGCCCCCAGTAAATCAAGGCGTCACGCCCGCTCACCGACAGATCGACCTGCGCGCCGACGGGCAGCAGCACCTTGGTGTCCACATGGCCATAGGGCAGATGGGTGAGTACCGGAATGCTGATCTGGCTGCGCAGCCAGTCCACCACGGTCTGCAGCTTGTAGCCCTTGTCGTGCGGCGCCAGCTTGTAGTTGGTGAACTGCCCGAGGAGCACCGCCTTCTGCTGGGCCAGCACGCCAGCGTGCAGCAACTGCGTCAGCATGCGCTCGATGCGGTAGGGATGCTCGTTCACATCCTCGACAAACAGAATGCCGCCCGGCACCTGCGGCAGATAGGGTGTGCCCACCAGCGAGGTCAACACCGCCAGGTTGCCGCCCCACAGGCGCGCCTCGGTGATGTCCAGCTCTAATTCCGCAGCACCGGCCATGGCCGCACGCCGGTCTTTGGGCATGCGCCAGCCCGCACCTTCACCATGGCCCATGAGCAGGTCGTCAAAGCAGGCCTCCATGATGTCGTCCGGGGTGCCCTGCACGCCAAAATCAGCGCCCAGCGAAGGCCCGGCCCAGGTGATGGCCCCGGTCTGCGCCATCACAGCGCACTGGAAGGCCGTGAAGTCGCTGATGCCCACAAAGTGCATGCCACTGTCGATGGCGCGGGCCACAGCGGCGTAGTCGATACCGGGCAGGATGCGGGTCAGGCCGTAGCCGCCACGCGAGATCAACGCCACATCAGCGCCGCTCGCTGCCGCGCGGTGGATGGCCGCCAGGCGGGTTGCGTCGTCGCCAGCAAAACGGGTGTGCGTGGCCAAGGCGTCGGGGTCTATCTCGACCTCATGACCCAGGGCCTGCAGGCGCTTGACGCCCCGGCGAAAAGCCGCCTTGTCGCGCACCGCGCTCGACGGCGAATAAATATAGATGTGCCGGGGGCCATGGTCGTGGCCGCAGTGGCAGGTGTCGTGGTCAGAAGGCAAGGCGCCCGGGCCGCCAGGCGACCCGCTCCGTGAAAGCTCAAAACCGGAAGTATTCCACAGCCTGCCGCGCAATCGCCTCACCATGCTCCTGCACGAAGTGGCCCGCCTGCGGCAGCACCACCGGCGGCGGGCAGCCACGCACCGTTTGCTGCAACTGCGCCATCACAGGCGGGCCCAGCACCGGGTCTTGTGCACCCACAAACAGCAGGCTGCGCCCCGCCCAGTCCGTGCGCCAAAAATCACGCGCGGCCCGCGACAGCGCCGCGCCCGGCGCCTGGGGTTGGTCGGGCACCATGGCCGGAAAGGCGCGCAACGCGGCGCGGTGGCCTGCATCGGGAAACGGCGCATCGTAGGCGGCGCATTCATCGGCCCCCAGGTGCGGATTGCCCCGCCCCAGCAAGCGCCCCACGCCAAACAGCGGCTTGTCGGCGCACATCTGGCGCCAGTCCAGAAACCCCTGCGACAGCGGTGCGTCGCCCGTGGCCAGCAGGGTGTTCATGGCCAGCAGCCCAGCAAAGCGCTCGGGCATGGCCATGGGCAGCGTCAGGCCCAGAATGCCGCCCCAGTCCTGCACCACCAGCACCACCCGTTGCAGGTCAAGCCGCTCCACCAGTTCCAGCAGCACCTGGCGGTGCCCGTCGAAGGTGTGGAACGAGGTCTTCTTGGGTTTGTCGCTGCGGCCAAAGCCCATCAGGTCGGGCGCCACCACGCGGTGGCCCGCCGCCGTAAACACGGGCAGCATGCGCCGGTACAGGTAGCTCCAGGCCGGGTTGCCGTGCAGGCACAACCAAGTGATGGGCGCGTCCTGCGGGCCTTCGTCCAGGTAGTGCAGCCGCAGGCCTGCCAGCGCGGGCAGGTCGCTCACATAGTGCGGGGGCCAGGGGTAGCCCGGCAGATGGGCAAAGCACGCATCGGGCGTGCGCAGCGCATCGTCGCGCAGCGGGTGAGCGGCCTGTGCTGCAGCGCGCTGCTGGCTGCGCCGTTCCCGAAAGAACGCCGCCAGCAGCGCTGCGCATTCATCGGCCAGCACCCCGCCCTGCACCTGCGTTTGGTGGTTGAGCTGCGGGGAGGCGAACAGGTCCACCACCGAGCCTGCGGCACCCGTTTTGGGATCCTGCGCGCCAAAGACCACGCGCGGCACACGCGCATGCAGCATGGCGCCACTGCACATGGCGCAAGGCTCCAGGGTGACGTAAAGCGTGCAGCCCTCAAGCCGGTAGTTGCCCAGGCGCTGCGCTGCGGCGCGCAGGGCCACGATTTCGGCGTGCGCCGTGGGGTCATGCCCTTGCACCGGGGCATTGCGGCCGGTGGCGATGACTTCGCCACCGCGCACCACCACAGCTCCCACAGGCACCTCGCCCGCCTGCCCGGCGGCCTGGGCCTGCGCCAGGGCCTGGCGCATCCAGTATGCATCGGTTTCACTGTTTTTCATGCTATTAATTAGATAGCTAATAGCGCTTACCTATAAATCGTTAGAGGCACTTTTTATTCACCATCTTCAGGCATGGGCCGTGCCTGCTGCAGGGCGCCTTCGAGCGCCTTGCGGTATTGGTCTTGCACCTGCTGGCTTTGCTGGCGCACGTTCGCAGGCTCCGACGCTGCGGTGGCGGGCTGCAGCACGGGGATGGCGGTGCGCGTGGCGGCCAGCTGCTTCTTGATCACCATACCGACAACCGCCAGTGCCACCAACAAAGATACGATTCCAAAAGCCATGCGCATGTCACACCTCCTGTGCGGGCACCATGCCCAGGGCTTCCATCCACCGCGCCAGGGCCTGCGCGTCCGGCCCGCCACTGCGATACGCGGCGTGCAGGGCAGCATGGGATTCCTTGCGGTGCTGGTTGAGCTTGAGTTTGCACTGCAGGTCGGTCACGCGCAGCTCGAACGCCACGATACCGGCCAGCATCTTGCGGGCAAAGTCCTCGCCCAGGGCACGCCACTGTGCGGCATAGGCGGGTTCATGGTCACCGATCAGCGCCTTGAGCAGCGCATCCTTGGCGTCGGGCTCCTCGACCAATGTGGCCTGCACGCGGCAGTGCACGGCCAGGTAGTTCCAGGATGGCACACGCGCAAGGTCGGGGTAGACGGACGGCGACAAATAAGCCTGCGGGCCCAGAAAAGTGACCAAGGCCTGCGGGCGCAACTGCAGGTAGCGCCAATGCGGGTTGCCACGCGCGCAATGGCCCAGCAGGACCAGACCATCGCTGCGCTCTTGCAGGTGCAGCGGCAGATGGCTGACAAACGGGAAGCCTTCTTCGTCGGTGGACACCAGGCTGGCCAGCGGATGCGCGCGCATGAGGGCGTGGGCATGCGCGGGGTCGTGGCTCTCGAAATGTGCGGGAAGGTACATGGCGCGTGGCTCGCAAACAGCTTCGTAGCCCGCCACTGTATCGGCAAAACGGCCGCACGCAGTCACGCTGCGGTGCGGTGCGGCCGTTGGCAGAGCGCCCCAGGGTCAGTTCCGCGTCACGCGGGCGTTGTCCTTGTAGGTGTAGAGCGTGACGGCGGGCGTGGTCAGCTCACCCTTGGCAGTAAAGGCGATGTTGGCGGTCACGCCCTTGTACTGCGTCTTGCTGATGAACGGCCCATACACCTGGGGGTCCACCGAGTCGGCGCGCTTCATGGCGTCCGCCAGCACCATGGCGGCGTCGTAAGCGTAGGGGCTGTAGATCTGGAACTGGCCCGGGAACTTGGCGTCGTAACGCTTCTTCCATTCGGCGCCGCCCTGCATTTTGGCGACCGAGGCACCGCCCGTGGCGCAGGTCACGTTCTGGAGGATGGGGGACTTGCCCGCCAGTTCCGGCAGTTTTTCGGTGCACAGCGCGTCGCCTCCAAAAAACTTCACGTCACCCAGACCCAGCTGCACCATCTGGCGCAGCATGGGGCCGGCCTGCGCGTCCAGGCCACCGTAGAAGACGGCATCGGGCTTGGTGCTCTTGATCTTGGTGAGGATGGCCATGAAATCCGTGGCCTTATCGTTGGTGAACTCCTCGGCCACGACCGCCATGCCCTTTTGCAGCGCAGTGGCCTTGAACACCGATGCCACGCCCTGCCCGTAGGCCGTGCGGTCGTCAATGACGGCCACTTTCTTGAGCTTGAGGGTGTCGGAGGCAAACACGGCCAGATCCGCGCCCAGTGCGTTGTCGTTGGCAATCAGGCGAAAGGTGGTCTTGTAGCCAGGCTTGGTCAGATCGGGGTTGGAGGCCGACGCCGTGATGTTGGGCAGGCCGCAGCGCGAATAGACCGAGGCGGCCGGAATCGAGGTTCCCGACTGCAGGTGCCCCACCAGGCCTGCGATCTTCTGGTCGCACAGCTTCTGCGCCACGGCGGTGGCCTGGCGCGGATCGCCCGCGTCGTCTTCGGCCACCAGCTCGAACTTGATCTTCTTGCCGCCAATCACCAGGCCCTGGGCATTGAGGTCATCCACGGCCAGGCGCACGCCGTTTTCGGTGTCCTTGCCAATGTGGGCAATACCACCCGATACGGGACCGGCATGGCCCAGCTTGACCACCTTGACATCCTGCGCAGCCGCCAGGCCACAAGCAGCAGCCAGAGCGGCAGCGGCCGTCAGTTGCAGAGAAAAGCGAATACGGGTGGAACGCAGGGACATCAACATCACTCCAGTGGGGGGAAAACCATGCTGTGGAAACCGCAACCGGGCACCACAGCGCGCATGGGTAAAAACCCTTGGATCGTAACGAACAACACCTACCAAACTCGGGCGCAGGGTTTTGTGCCAACAGCGCAGGCCATGCATTAACACCGCTAATACAGCCCGCGAAACCTGTTCACACACAAAGCCATGTTGCTGCATTTTTAATAGCTACTAGCGCTTACCCATAAAGCGCCAAAAGCTGATTTAGCTCTGGATTCCCAAGCCAAACCATTTGCCGCACAATGCGCCCATGCAGTTCAATTTCATTGCCAACACCGCCCTCGTGTCCACCAGTGGCCGCACGCTGGCGGTGATCGACCCTTCCGATGGTCAGCCTTTCGACGCCTTGCAGCGCAGCAATGCGCAGGACATCGACCATGCCGTCCACGCAGCACGCCAGTGCCTGGATGCCGTGTGGCACAAGTTGGCCGCCGCCGAGCGCGGGCGGCTGTTGATGCGCCTGTCCGCCACGGTGCAGGAGCATGCCGACGAACTGGCGGCGCTGGAGCAGTGCGACTGCGGCAAGCCTACGCACCAAGCCCGCGCCGACGTGCAGGCGTTGGCACGCTACTTCGAGTTCTATGCCGGGGCTTGCGACAAACTGCACGGCGAGACCATTCCCGGCCAGCCGGGCTACAGCGTGCTGACCTGGCGCGAGCCGCACGGCGTGACGGGCCATATCATTCCCTGGAACTACCCGATGCAGATTTTTGGCCGCAGCGTGGGCGGCGCACTGGCGGCAGGCAACGTGTGTGTGGTCAAACCTTCCGAGGACGCTTGCCTGAGCCTGCTACGCGTGGCCCAGCTGGCGGCCGAGGCAGGCTTTCCGGCGGGCGCCATCAACATCGTCACAGGCTACGGGCACGAGGTGGGCGACGCACTGGCACGCCACCCGGGCATAGACCACATCAGTTTTACGGGCAGCCCCGGCGTAGGCACGCTGATCCAGCAGGCCGCCGCCGAACGGCACTGCCCCGTCACGCTGGAGCTGGGCGGTAAAAGCCCGCAAATCCTGTTTGCCGATGCCGACCTGGATGCCGCCCTGCCCGTGCTGGTCAACGCCATCGTGCAAAACGCAGGCCAGACCTGCAGCGCGGGTTCGCGCGTGCTCATCCACGCACCGCTCTACGAACCCCTGCTCGAACGGCTGGGCCAGGCTTTTGCGCAGTTGCGTGTGGGGCCCGCCGCCATGGATCTGGATGTGGGGCCCTTGATACGCGCCAGCCAGCAGCAGCGCGTGTGGGACTTTCTCTCAGACGCTCAGGTGGCCGGCATCCCGATGGTGGCCCAAGGTCAGATCGTGGACGAGGCTCCCGAGAGCGGCTTCTACCAGGCCCCTACCTTGCTGCGCGACGTGCCCATCGACCACCGCCTGGCCCAGGAAGAAATTTTTGGCCCGGTACTGTGTGCCATGCCGTTCGAAGACGAGGACCACGCAGTAGAACTGGCCAACGCCACGCGCTTTGGCCTGGTGGCCGGCGTGTGGACGCGCGACGGCGCACGCCAGTTCCGCATGGCGCGGCGCATCCGCAGCGGTCAGGTGTTCATCAACAACTACGGTGCGGGCGGCGGCGTCGAGCTGCCGTTTGGCGGCGTGAAGTCGTCCGGCTACGGCCGCGAAAAAGGCTTCGAGGCACTGTACGGTTTCACCACGCTCAAAACCGTGGCATTCCACCACGGCTGACCAAGGGCAGCGCGGCTTGGCCGCCGCAGACCCATCCGCCCCACGCTCTCCATGGCGCGGCCGCCCCCGCGCGGCGGCACCAGATCAATCGACAAACCTGGAACAAGAATCCATGCCCCTGAGCCCCCCCGCCCTTCGCGTGCCACGGCACCACCGCCGCGTCCACTATTACGGCTACGAACGCGACGACGGTCTGTGGGACATCGAAGGCGAGCTGCATGACAGCAAGATGCAGGACACGCCCTCTTTTCGCAATCAGGGCATACACCTCGCTGGCGAGCCCATCCACCACATGTGGCTGCGCGTGACCGTGAACCGTGAACTGGTCGTGCAAGCCATCGAGGTGGCCATGGACACCTACCCTTTGAGAGACTGCCCCCAGGCCGAGCCCGCACTGCAGGCCATGGTGGGCCACAGCATGGCACGTGGTTGGCGCCATGCCATCCAGCACCACCTGGGTGGCGTGGTCAGCTGCACCCATCTGCGCGAACTGCTGTTCAACCTGGCCACCGCCGCCTTCCAGACGTTGCCCGCCGCCTTCACGCCGGCCGACGCGGACGAGCCGCCACGCCACCTGGGCCAGTGCACGGGCTGGGATTTGGAGGGGAACGGGGTGCGACTCTATTACCCGAAGTTCTACCGCGGCCAGCCGGGCGCTGGCGCACACGACGACTGAACGCGCGGTGGAATGGCGGTAAGTGTGCCGTGTGACCCCAAAGGGCCTGCGTTGCGCAGGCAGGGCCCGGCAGACGGGGCCGGGAAAATCAGCCCAGCACTTCTTTGAGTGCCGCGTCGTACAGGCCGGTCAGGCGGTCGGTTACTTCCAGCAGGCGCTCGCTGGTGGTGCCCACCGTCTCCAGCGCACGCTCGTCGGGTTTGCGCTGCAGGGCTGCATCGAAAAACAGCCACTGCGAATCACCCAGGGCCAGTTCGTTGCGAATGGCAGGGGTGGAGATCGGTGCGGCAGCCAAATTGGCCATGGCCAGCCGGAACTCGGCGGCATCGGCCTTCATTTCATCCAAGGTACCCTTGCCTTCGAGCTTGGCGGCCAGCAAAAAATAGTTTTTGGCCAGGCGCTGGGACAGCGCACGCTGGCGGCCTGCGGTGTTCACCAGCCGCGCTGTGCTGGCCTTGGCAAACTTCTCAAACGCCTCGGTCGCTGCCTGCGATGCCGCCATCATCCGATCAGACTGCACCGCCACCGCTGCAACGGATTCGCGCGTGGGCGGCATCACCAGCAAGGTGTCCAGCACATCGGACTGCTTCTGGATTTCAGTCACATGCCGCGCCAATTCTGCGGGCCACTGCACCTTGGCCAGGTCCTCAAAACCCGAGCGCACCAGCTGCCGTGTCGCCGTCAGGGCAAGGCGCGCTTGGTCTGGCAGGGTATGGAGGTGTATCTGGCAATAAGTCTTGGCAATGCGCTGCGACAACGCACGAAAACGGGCTGTGCGGTTAATGGCCGTGGACACCGCCAGCTGCGCATGGGCCGTAGACAGCACAGGCATCAGCAACACCGCCGCGAGGGACTGAAGCGTAGCGCGGCGGTTGTTCAGGGAGTCCGGTCGAAAAACAAGGGTTTTCATGGATTGGCAGTGCCGGTAATTTTGGATCGCATTCTGATTGCAACCAGGTGTGAGCACCATGATTCAAATCAAGGAGCACGATCGCAAACAGCCTTGCCACGGAAAATCCAGCAATGCACAGCCACTGCCGACCGCAATCCAGGCCCACCAAGGCGTGCGAAGGCAGCACAATGGCGTCTCCCCCGTTTCAGGAGATACCCGTGATGCGCCTCCAAGGTCAATCCATCATCGTCACCGGCGCCGGCAATGGCATCGGTGAAGGCATTGCCCGGCGGCTGGCGGCCGAGGGCGCAAAGGTAGTCATCAACGACATCCATGCAGCCAACGGCCAGCGCGTGGCAGACAGCATCGTGGCGGCAGGTGGCATCGCCACGTTCTTCCAGGCGGATGTGACGCAGTCAAACCAGGTCCAAACCATGGTGCAAACAGCTCTGAGCCACTATGGGCGCCTCGATGTGGTGGTCAACAACGCGGGCTGGACACACCGCAATCGCTCCCTTCTGGAGGTGAGCGAGGAAGAATTCGACAAGGTCTATGCCATCAACGTCAAAAGCATCTACCTCACGGCTATCCACGCCGTGCCCGCCATGCGCGCCAACCCGGGCGGCAGCACCGGCAGCTTCATCAACATTGCCTCCACCGCTGGGTTGCGCCCCCGGCCGGGGCTGACCTGGTACAACGGCTCCAAGGGCGCCGTCATTACCACCAGCAAGTCGATGGCGGCCGAACTCGGGCCTGACAACATCCGCGTCAACTGCATCAACCCGGTGTTCAACCCCGATACGGGCCTGTCTGCCGAGTTTGCCGGAGGCCCGGTGAACGATGTACGGCGGGCCCAATTTCTTGCCAGCATTCCGCTGGGGCGGTTTTCCACGGCACTGGACGTGGCCAATGCCGCGCTCTACCTGGCCAGCGACGAAGCCGCTTTCATCAGCGGCATCTGCATCGAGGTGGACGGAGCCCGTTGCGTCTGACAACATGAGCCTGCCCCTGTAAGGCTTGACATGGCGCAAGGGTGGCCACTGCCCAACAGACCCCTGGTGCGCAAGTGGGGCAGAATTGCCCCATGTCTGAACGTGTCATTCCGCTGGTCGATTACCGCATTGCAGGGCTGGTGCCCGTCGTGCCCGAGCAGCCCACCGCCCCTGCGGGCCTGCTGACGGACACATTGGGCCGCCCACTGCGCGATCTGCGCATCAGTATCACGGACCGTTGCAACTTCCGCTGCAGCTACTGCATGCCCAAGGATGTGTTCAACAAGGAGCATGCCTTTCTGCCCCACAGCGCGCTCCTGAGCTTTGAGGAAATCACCCGCCTTGCACGGCTTTTTCTGGCACATGGCGTGCGCAAGATCCGGCTCACCGGCGGCGAACCCCTGCTGCGGCGCAACGTGGAGGCGCTGGTGGCACAACTGGCCGAGCTGCGCACTGTGGACGGCCAAGCCCCCGACCTGACGCTGACCACCAATGGCTCGCTGCTGGCACGCAAGGCGCGTGCGCTCAAGGATGCCGGGCTGCAGCGGGTCACCGTCAGCCTGGACAGCCTGGACGATGCGGTGTTCAGACGCATGAACGATGTGAACTTTCCAGTGGCCGAGGTGTTGGCGGGCATCGAGGCCGCACAAGCCGTCGGCCTCGCGCACATCAAGGTCAACATGGTGGTCAAGCGCGGCACCAACGACCACGAAATTCTGCCCATGGCGCAGCATTTTCGCGGCAGCGGCGCCACACTGCGTTTCATTGAATACATGGATGTGGGCGCCACCAATGGCTGGCGCATGGATGAAGTGCTGCCCTCCGCCGAAGTCATTGCGCGGCTGCAGACCGCACTGCTGCTGGTGCCGTTGGCCCCCAGTTCACTTGGCGAAACGGCCGAACGCTGGGGCTACGCCGATGCGCACGGTCAGCACGACCCTTTGCAGGGCGAAGTCGGCGTGATCAGCAGCGTCACCAAGGCATTCTGCGGCGACTGCAACCGCGCCCGCCTGTCCACCGAAGGCAAACTCTACCTCTGCCTTTTTGCATCCCAGGGCCACGACCTGCGCAGCCTGCTGCGTGCCGGTGCCAGCGACGAAGCCATCGCTGCGGCCATCGCGCCCATCTGGCAGCAGCGCACCGACCGCTACTCTGAGCTGCGATCGAGCCTGCCTGCCGATGCAGGCCACAGCGCACAACGTGTGGAAATGAGCTACATCGGTGGATAGCCCGGCGGGCTACCGGCTGCAGCATGCGCCCCTCGATTGACCCACGGGACATGACAGGCCTGGTACTGGCCGGCGGCCAGGGCACCCGCATGGGCGGCATCGACAAAGGGCTTGAGCTGTTCCAGGGCACCCCGCTGGCCTTGCACGCACTGCGCCGGCTCCAGCCCCAGGTGGGCCGCACGCTGGTCAACGCGAACCGCCATCTGGACACCTACCAAACCTTTGGCGCCCCCGTATGCCCCGATGCGCAGGCCGACTTTGCCGGCCCCCTCGCAGGTTTTTTGGCCGGAATGGAGCACTGCCGCACCGCCTGGCTGCTGACCGTGCCCTGCGATACGCCGCTGTTCCCCGTCGACCTGGCCCAACGACTGGCACATGCCGCCTGCCGCGAGGGCGCCGACATCGCCATGGCCGCAGCGCGCGACTACAGCGATCCGCAGCACACCACCCTGCGCCCTCAGCCGGTGTTTTGCCTGCTCAATGTCCGTTTGAAGGACAGCCTGGCCCATTTCATTGCCACTGGCGGACGCAAGGTCGGCGCCTGGACTGCGCAGCACACTTGTGTGCGGGTTCCATTTGACCTGCCGTCTGATGCGAGTGAGGCCTTCTTCAATGCCAACACACTCGAAGAATTACGCCAGCTGGAAATCACGGCAAGGCATGGGAATTTTGGCGAAAAATAGCCTCTATCGCTTACCCACAAATCGCCAATAGCTATTAAATTTATAGCTATTATGTAATATAAAACGGCAGTGCAAGAGGCCGACGTGCGCTTGATACCCGCTGCACACCTCCAGATTTTTGTCGTCGGCTTGACATAGGCCATGTTTTGCGCGGACAGCGGCATCCTAAAATAACCATCTTTATTTTGTGGTTATGAAAATGATAAAGCGCATTCCCATGTTTCTGGCGGCGGCAATGATGGCGGCGTCTTTTTTCATGCCCGCGGCAGCCCAGTCCGCACGGTCCAGCGCAAAGGTTGACTTGGACGTGCGGTTCCGCGAAGTGCAAACGGACACGCAAC
Organism: Simplicispira sp. 125; assembly: GCF_003096555.1. NCBI lineage: Bacteria > Pseudomonadati > Pseudomonadota > Betaproteobacteria > Burkholderiales > Comamonadaceae > Simplicispira > Simplicispira sp. 125. Next base: position 1,681,298 of record NZ_QEKM01000001.1, read on the forward strand.
TGGCAGAGAACCTGTTCAAGATCGGTCGCAAGGTGGCTGCGGTATGCGCCAACTGCCATGGCGAGGGGGGTAACAGCACCAAGCCATCCATCCCCAATCTGGCCGGCCAGAACCCTGCCTACCTGCTGGAACAATTGCGCCAGTTTGCCGATGGGCGACGCCGCAACGAGTTCATGGAGGGCATGATCCGCGCCATGAACAGCGATGAAAAAATCGGCATGGTGTTGTTCTATTCCGCCCAGGAAGTAGCACACAAACCCGCCACCGATGCTGCACTGGCAGACAAAGGCAAGTCGTATTTCAACAAGACCTGCTTTCGCTGCCACGGGCAGACAGGCCGCGGCAACGACCAGATTGCCCGCATTGCCGGGCAGCAAACCGAATACTTGCGCACCACACTGCATCGTTACCGCAGCGGTAGCGATGTCCGCTCTGATTCGATCATGACGCCCAATACCCGGCTGATGACGGACGCGGATATCGAAGCGGTGGTCGCCTACGTTTCCTCCATGCCGTAAGCATTCAGTACCGGAGCGCTCACTACGTGTCGCAAGTACTCTGGCGCTGTGACGCTCAATTGTCCTGGCGGCGGATCAGTGCGCGGCCTGCGTCGGTAATGGTCAGCTCGTCAGCGCTGTTTTTACCAAGGTAGCCGCGCTCATAAAGGCGGCTGGACAGATGCTCCTTGAGCGCCTGGGGCGTGGTGACCAGCTCACCCATCTCCAATTGCTTGAGGGTTTCGAGTTCGTCCACAGTGGGATCAAACTGGGGCGCGTGGTAGGTGCTCATAGCAGGTCTCCCGTAAAAACAAAGCGGTTGTGGCGCTCCATGCGTCAAAACAGGGGAAGGTCGTGCAGCGCGGGAGCGTTGCCGTCTTCCGGAAAGCTGATGCACTCGTCCCAGCCGCCATGCTGGCTGTCTTGTACCTGCAGGCAGGCCGGAGCGCCGTGTACCAGCGTGCCGCGCGGGCCGGGGCGCACCGCCACAATGGGGTCACCCTCCAGCAGCCGGTCGACCACTTCGACCAGCGGCACAGGCACGGGTGCAGATTCCCAGCAACGGCCATCGGCAGCCAGCAATCCCATCAGCACCTCGCTGATACATGGCCCTTGCCGACTGTCATAGCGCACCGCCGATATTCCGTACATGCGATCAATCCTTTTTCTGTGGAGGGGATTGCAATGAGCTTACTTTAGAGCCAAAGCGCGGCTTGTAGGAAGAGACCTTTTATGCGTCAGGGCCCGCCATCGTCGCCAGCCAGGCACTGAAGGCGGCCAGCACGGGCGACAAGGCATGCGCCGGGCTGACGAGGTAATAAGCGCGCTCCCCGCGCAACGGCCGGGCGCAAGCCACCACCAGCTCGCCGCTGGCCAGCTCGGCCTCGATGAGCAGCGGCGGCATCAGCGCCACGCCCATGCCATGGGTGGCGGCCACGGCCAGCATGGAGAACAGCTCGTAGCGCGGGCCATCGAGGGCGTACGGCGCATCGACCCCCATCGCCTCGAACCACTGGCGCCAGCCATAGGGGCGTGTGCTTTGCTGCAGCAGGGGCAGATCGGCCAGCGCCTCGGCCGCCACAGGCTGGTGCGCGCGGCCCCGGCCCCGGGGCGCAGCGGATTCAAGCAGGCGCGGGCTGCACACGGGCACCACGTCTTCGTGCATCAGCAACTGCGCCTGCACGCCGGGCCAGTTGGCGACCTGCTCGGGCGTGCCCGCGTACAGCGCGGCGTCAAAGGTCGTGTCGGCAAACAAAAAAGGCCGCGTTTGCGTATCGATGTGCACCACGATGTCGGGGTGCGCCTGCGCCAGCTGCGGCAGGCGCGGGATGAGCCAGCGCGTGGCAAAGGTGGGCACTGCGGCCAGCGAGATGGTGCCACCCTCGCCCTGGTGCGCCATCACGTCCAGCGTGTCGCGCTCCAGCCCCTGCAGCCAGCGCGCCACTTGGCGGCCATAGTGCGCGCCCGCAGGCGTCAGCACCACGCCGTGGCGCGTGCGACGAAACAGCTGCACGCCCAAAAACTCTTCCAGCGCCTGGATCTGGCGCGACACGGCGCTCTGCGTGAGCGACAGCTCCTGCGCGGCGCGGGTGTAGCTCTCGTGGCGGGCGGCCACTTCAAAACAGGCCAGGGCCTGGGTCGATGGAATGTTGCGGCGCATGATGAAGAGGAATTTTTAAGTGACCAGCCACACCTTGACTTAGCTGGCCGCCAGTATTCCATACATTCCATAAACGCATGTCTGGATGAAAAGAACTCGCTTGCGGGCCAGCATCCCAAAGCCTACGATGCGTTCCAGATTCGTTTTTTTCTTCCCCCTTTTCCGACCTGGAGACACACATGGCCCACGCCGCTTTTCAATGGGATGACCCTTTCCTCCTGAGCCAGCAACTGACCGACGACGAGCGCGCCATCCAGGGCGCCGCCGCAGCGTATTGCCAGGACAAGCTGGCACCCCGCGTGCTGGACGCCTTCCGCCACGAAAAGATGGACGTGAGCATCTTCCGCGAGATGGGCGAAGTGGGTCTCTTGGGCCCCACCATCCCCGAGCAGTACGGCGGCCCTGGTCTCTCCTACGTGGCCTACGGCCTGATCGCCCGCGAAGTGGAGCGCGTGGATTCGGGCTACCGCTCGATGGCCAGCGTGCAGTCGTCGTTGGTAATGGTGCCCATCCATGAATTCGGCACCGAAGCGCAGAAGCAGAAATACCTGCCCAAGCTCGCCAGCGGCGAGTGGATCGGCTGCTTCGGCCTGACCGAGCCCGACCACGGCTCCGACCCCGGCAGCATGGCCACGCGCGCCTACAAGGTCGATGGCGGCTACAAGCTCAAGGGCAGCAAGATGTGGATCACCAACAGCCCCGTGGCCGACGTGTTCGTGGTCTGGGCCAAGGAAGTGTCCGAAGGCGGCGCCGTGGGCCCCATCCGCGGCTTTGTGCTGGAAAAGGGCATGAAGGGCCTGACGGCCCCCGCCATCCACGGCAAGGTGGGCCTGCGTGCATCGATTACCGGCGAGATCGTGATGGACGACGTGTTCGTGCCCGAAGAAAACGCCTTCCCTGAAGTGCAAGGTTTGAAGGGCCCCTTCACCTGCCTGAACAGCGCCCGTTACGGCATCGCCTGGGGCGCCCTGGGTGCGGCCGAGTTCTGCTGGCACACCGCCCGCCAGTACACGCTGGACCGCAAGCAGTTTGGCCGCCCCCTGGCTGCCAACCAGCTCATCCAGAAGAAGCTGGCCGACATGCAGACCGAGATCGCCATCGGCCTGCAAGCCTGCCTGCAGTTTGGCCGCATGAAGGACGCGGGCACGGCCAGCGTGGAAGGCACCTCCCTCATCAAGCGCAACAGCTGCGGCAAGGCGCTGGACATCGCCCGCCTGGCGCGCGACATGATGGGCGGCAACGGCATCAGCGACGAGTTTGGCGTGGCCCGCCACCTGGTGAACCTGGAAGTGGTGAACACCTACGAAGGCACGCACGATGTGCATGCGCTGATCCTGGGCCGCGCCCAGACGGGGATTGCGGCGTTTTCGTGACTTCCCCCTGAGGCGCTGCGCGCCTTCCCCCTTCTCTCGGCTTCGCCGGGAAGGGGGACGACGCCCTCGCTGCGGGGCGGCCCTTGCTCGGCGTCCCTGGCTTGGAGACACGCCCACCTCACCCCTCATGCCAATTTCACACGTTTTTGGCCTCTAGCGCTTTATAGATAAGCGCTAGCAGCTATCAATTTAATAGTTCACCAACCCCATGACCACATCACCCAAGAACGCTGGCGCCCTCGCAGGCATCAAGGTGCTCGACCTCTCCCGTGTGCTGGCCGGGCCGTGGTGCACGCAGATCCTGGCCGACCTGGGCGCGGACGTGGTCAAAGTGGAACGCCCCGGCGTGGGCGACGACACGCGCCAGTGGGGCCCGCCTTTTTTGAAAGATGCCGACGGCAACGACACCGACCAGGCCAGCTACTACACCGCCTGCAACCGCAACAAGCGCTCGGTCACCATCGACATGGCCTCGCCAGAGGGCCAGGCGCTGATCCGGCAGATGACGCAAGAGGCGGACATCGTGGTGGAGAACTTCAAGGTGGGCGGGCTTAAGCAATATGGGCTGGACCATGAGAGCCTGCGCGCGCTCAACCCGCGCCTCATCTACTGCTCCGTCACCGGTTTCGGGCAGGACGGGCCTTATGCCGAACGCGCGGGCTACGACCTGATGGTGCAGGCCATGACAGGCCTGATGAGCATCACGGGCCAGGCTGACACCGAACCCGGCGGCGGCCCGATGCGCGTGGGCGTGGCCGTCATTGACCTGTTCACGGGCCTGTATGCCAGCAACGCCATCCTGGCCGCGCTGCATGTGCGCGACAACGCCACCCATGGCACCGGCCAGGGCCAGCACATCGACATGGCGCTGCTGGACGTGGGCATGGCCGTGCTGGCCAACCAGGCCTCGGGCTTCCTCGCCACCGGCAAGGCGCCCGGCCGCATGGGCAACAGCCACCCCAGCCTCGCGCCCTACCAAGACTTCCCCACCGCCGACGGCAACATGCTGTTGGCCATTGGCAACGACGGCCAGTTCCAGCGCTTTTGCGCCGCCGCCGAGCAGCCCCAGTGGGCCAGCGACCCGTGCTATGCCACCAACACACTGCGCGTGCAAAACCGTGCTGCGCTGATCCCCGCCATGGAGGCCGTGACGCGCACGCGCACCACGGCCGACTGGATCACGCTGCTGGAAGACAAGGCCGTGCCCTGCGGCCCCATCAACACCATTGCACAGGCGTTTGACGACGCGCAGGTGCAGGCCCGTGGCCTGGCCGTGACGCTGCCGCGCTGGAAGGACGGCGAGGCCGCCACCGACAACGTGCAGCAGATCACCGGCGTGGCCAGCCCGCTGCGTTTGTCGGCCACGCCGCCCGTGCTGCGCAATGCGCCACCTGCGCTGGGCCAACACACTGATGAGGTATTGCAGTCGTTGGGGCTGGATGCCGACCACATTGCGCGCTTGCGTGCTGACGGGGTGGTGTGACGGAACGGGCTTATGGCTTCTGATGGGAGGCCTTTGATAGGCATTTGAGGGACTGTTTAAACGCGGCGTGGCGCCTGTTCAGTCACTGCACCCTCATGTTCGAGGCGCTGGCTCTTGCGCTTGCGCGCGAGATGTCAGTGGCAGCCCGTGCGCGCATCTTGCACTGCGCGGACAACGCGTTGTGGCGCCAGATCGATGTTCAAAGCCTTCATTGCGAGAGCCAAAGGGCAATCTGCCGGAGGCAACTATCGCCTCTGACGGTTTTCACGGCTTTTACGGGGTGCAGTTGACCAACCGGGCTGTCAATACCGTGCGCCGAGACGAGGCCACAGCGACATGCGTTGGTGCTCGGACGGCTTCGAGATCAAGTGTGACTCAGGACAAACCGTGACCGCGACATTCACGAAAGATTGTTGTGATCGCGAGATCCTGGCCTACCGGGCATGGGAGGGCAAAGGGCTGCCGGGCGAGCCGGTGCGTGAAATGCTCATTGAGGCCGTGGAGAAGCGCTTCGGTCATGTCGATGGCATTCCCGAGGCTCACGCCTTGGAGTTTCTCTCTGACAATGGCGGCGCCTACATCGCAGCCGAGACCCAGCAGATCGCCAGGCAGTTGGGTTTGAAGCCGGTCAACACGCCGGTGTGCAGCCCGCAGAGCAACGGCGTGGCCGAGAGCTTCGTGAACACGTTCAAGCGCGACTACGTCAGCCGCATGGACCTTGCCGATGCGAGAACGGTGATGGAGCAGATGGCCGCAGCCTTCGAACACTTCAATAAAGTGCACCCGCACTCGGCGTTGAAGATGAAATCACCCAGAGAGTTCAGGCAGCATCGCGCTGCCCAACAGCGGATTGCTCAGATCGAGCAGACGCTACATTGCGAATAGTCCGTGTCCTGAAATACGGGGGCAAGATCACTTGTTGTTGTGGGGGCGTCCATATATGCAATGTTATGGCTCCCCTGCTGTCAGAAGGCAAAGAAGCATCGGATACGCCCTGTTACGCCGAAATGCATGCCGTTGCATTGACCAATCTGACGCTTGCTGTGTAGAGTCCACGCGCAAGAGGTAAAGCCCGCAGCGCTGGTAACCGCCACGCGATCAGGAAAATAATTAGGTATAAAAAATAAGGGGAGAGGGATGCAGTACTCGATTGATTTAGCCTATCTGGAAGGCGTGCAAGTCAGCGCGACCAGTGGCTTGATGTTGCGCTGGTTTTGTCGATTTTTTGTAACACCTATTTTTCTTCTTATATCGAGTCAATCCCAATCTGCCCAGCCACCTAAGTGGTGCGAAAGCAAGCCTGGTAATACATACTCTTGGGGTTGTGACCGATATTTTTCGAGCAAGGAGGAGGCGGCTCAAAAAATATCAGAAGAAAAGCTCGTGCAGCTCAATTCGCAGCACCCTCACTATCCGCGGTTTTGGGATGGAAATCTGGTCATTGGGCCATTCCGTCCTGATCAAGTACTTTATTCTAGGCCCGCGTATTGGATGAATCCGCCTTGGAAGGTGGCTGACTCTGTAATGGGGCATGTACACCCAGTTTGCCCCTCTATTGATGGGCGTCAACGTCCCCCTCCTCAAGGCAATATTGAGGCAGAAGCATGTCCGGGGCAGCCTATTGACCCCAAAGACATGATGTGTCCCGCGGGTGGGAGTACACCGAATCCTATTTTGGCGGTCACAGGGGAGAAGTATCAATCTCGTTCTGATATTAATGGGCTAGGAGCCTTCCCTTTAAGTTTCAGCAGAATTTATCAAAGCTTCGAGGCTGGGGCCGGATCCATGGGTATGGCATGGCGCCATAATTTTGCAATTTCGTTAGACAAGATAGGCAGCCCCGCAGGTGGGCAAGAAAGTGTAAGGATTACAGATGGCGGGGGTGAGGTAAGAATATTTACCAAAATCAATGCCATTTGGCAACCTAATGGACACAATGATTCGCTGCAACAAACGAGCGAAGGATGGTTGTATAGATCGGCGCCAAAAGAGTACGAACTTCATTTCGACTCCGCAGGAAAAGTGCTCCTGCAAACTTTCCGGAATGGCTGGGCAGTCAATTTTTATTACAACACTGACGCTAAGCTTGAGCGTGTTGTCAATAATTTTGGTCGTTCCTTTGATTTTTTATACAATTCAAAAGGACTTCTTTCGGAGCTGGTGACCGATGCGGGAGAAAATATAACCTATGCCTACGATAATAATCAAAGGCTGGTTCAGGTAACCTATGATGGCGGCGACGTCGCAAACTACTTTTACGAAGTCTCTACCGGCCCATCCTTGTTAACGGGTTGGGCATTAAACGGGCAACGTGTTTCGACGTACTACTACGATAGTGGACGTCGAGCAACGCAAACTATCAAGAGCGGCGGTGTCGATGGCTATACAGTAAGTTACCCGACCAACATTGGTGAAGCGACGGCCATCACAGACCCGCTTGGCACCAAGCGGAGTTTCAATTACAGCCTGAACCTGGGCAAACTCGCCGTCACAGGCGCTGACAAACCCGACGGCCTCGGCCGCCCCGACGCCGCCAGCCGCGTGCAAAACCCCCTGGGCCTAGTCACCGCAGAAACCGACTTCTTGGGTACTAGCACCACCACTCAGTGGGACAGCTTCCGGCGCCTGCCCACGGCCATTACTCAAGCCTCCGGCAAACCCGAACAGCGGACCACGTCCACCGAATGGCACCCCCAGTGGCGTCTGCCAGTGTCTGTGACCGAACCCGGCCGCACCACCACCTACACCTACGACACCCAGGGCAACCGCCTCACCCAGACGGTCACCGACACCACGGGGGTGACGGGAGGCAACGTCGCTAGAACCACCACCTGGACCTACCACCCCTCCGGCCTTGTCGCGACGGAGACCGCCCCCAACGGTGCAGTGACCAGCTACGCCTACGACATCGCAGGCAACCTCACCACGGTCACCAACGCCCTGGGCCATGTAGACACTTACACCCATGACGCTGCCGGGCGTGTGCTCACCCACACGGCCCCCACGGGCCTGGTCACCACCTATACCTACGATCCCCGCGGGCGCATGCTCACCACCAACCGGGGCGGGCAGCTCACCACATTGACCTACCGCCCCTCGGGTCAGGTGGCCACAGCCACCATGCCGCACGGTCATGTCACCACCTACACCTACGACGCTGCCCAGCGCCTGACGGGCTGGAGCGACAACCGAGGCCACTCCGGCGTCTACACCCTGGACGCCATGGGCAACCGCACCCGTGAAGAGGTGCGCAATGTCCAGGGCCAACTGGCCTGGCTGCTGGCGCGCAGTATCAATAGCCTGAACCGCGTGGAAAGCACCACCGTAGGGGGCCAGCTGACCACCATGCAGGGCTTTGATGCCAACGGCGAAGCCGTGAGCACCACCAACGCCGCCAACGAAACCACCCAACTCGGTCTGGACGCGCTGCGCCGCGTCAAGACCATCACCAACGCTGCCAATGCCACAGCCCAACTGAGCTACAACGCACTGGACAGCGTTACACAGGCCACGGACTTCAAGGGGGTGACCACCACCTACACCCGGGATGCCCTGGGCAACGCTGCCGTTGAATCCAGCCCGGACAGCGGAGGAGAGGCCGCGCAGTACGACGCACTGGGCCTGCCCACCAGCATCGTCGATGCCCTGGGTCAGGCCACCAGCATCGAACGCGACTTGCTGGGCCGCCCCATCCAGATGACCCAGGCCGGTGGACAGACCACCCTCCTGCGCTACGACCTGACGGGCAATCTCTACAACGCGGCCAACCAGCCCAACGCCAGCAAAGGCGCCTTGAGCGAAATCGTGGACCCCAGCGGCACCACGGTCTACCAGCGCGATGCCTTCGGCCGCGTGATCCACAAAACCCAGACCCTGATCAGCGGGAACGTGCGCAGTGTGAGCTACAGCTACACCGCCTCCGGTCTGCTAGCCACCACCACCTACCCCGGTGGACAGGTGCTGCAGTATGTCTATGACACCACCGGCCAGACCACGGGCCTGACCTGGGCAGGCCAGTCCATCGTGAGCGGCATCACCTGGAGCCCTCTGGGCCAGCCCACCGGCTGGACCTGGAACCTGCCCACAGGGAGTACCGGCAACACGCCCATCAACGCCAGCCGCAGCTACAACACCGCGGGCCAGCTCACTGCCACCGAGTTCAGCAGCTACCTGTACAACAACGCAGGCCGCATCACCAGCCTGACCCAGAACCTGGTCAAGCCTGGCAGCACCAACCCGCTGGAGAGCACCCTCAGCCAGGCCGACACCACCTGGAGCGTGCAGTACGACAACCTGGGCCGCATCACCCAACTGGGTGACAGCGTGCGCAGTACCAGCTACCAGTACGACGCCAACGGCAACCGCACGTCCAGCGTGCAGACCACCACTACAGGCAATCCAGCCAGCATCAGTACCGTGAGCCGCAGCTACGGCACAGCAGCAGGCCACAACCGCTTGCTGGGCTTTGAGCAAACCGCCAGTGGAGCAGGCAACACCGCCACCAGCAGCGTTGCCTACCAGTACAACGCAGCAGGCGACCTCACCCACGACGGACTGCGCAGCTACGGCTACGACAGCCAGGGCCGCCTGGAAAGCGCCACCACCGGAGCAGGGGAAGACGCCCCCAAGACTAAATACGCCCACAACGCCCTGGGCCAGCGCGTCTTCAAGACCGAACCCCTGTACACCGCCAGCACCCAAAGCACCGGCAAGAACCTGAACAACCTGCTGGCCGATGACGATGAAGAAGACCCGCAGGCAAAGCAGCCCGGCCTCATCCAGCAACTGGTGAACTTCTTCAGCAAACTCTGGAGCCCTGGCACCAGCGAAGCCGAACTCCTGGGCTGGAGCTACGTGTATGGGGAAGACGGCAGCCTGCTGGGCGAGTACGGCACGGGCGGGGCCTTGAGTGGAGGGATTAGCCAATACCTCTACCTGCCCACCGCCAATGGTCCGATGCCCATTGCGGCAATGATCAAGGGAACGGCCTACGCCATCCACAGCGACCACCTGAACACCCCGAGAAAGCTCACCCAGGCCGACGGGCACGTGGCATGGCAGTGGGCGTACAGCGCGCTTGGAGATGAGCAGCCGACCACGGCAGCCAAGCGGTTCACGAGCGAGACGACCACCCCAACCACGGGCACGACCTCTATCCCGGATGTCCAATTCAACCTGCGGTACCCGGGGCAATACTTTGACCAGGAGACTGGACTGCACTACAACTACTTCAGGAGTTATGACAGCAGGACGGGGCGGTATACGCAGGCGGATCCGATTGGGCTGGATGGGGGGTGGAATCGGTTTGCCTATGTGGAGGGGAATCCACTGAGCTATGTCGATCCTGAGGGTTTGGCTGCTGAACATACAAGTGGAGCAAGACCGAGTACTAAAGGAAAGCATGAGAAAGGTCAGGCACGAAAAGGCAAGGATGCAGGCGGAGAAAAGGGAGATAAAAGCAGAAGACCCCCTAGTCAGAAACCCCCGAACCACAAGGGACCTTGGCCTGTTATACTTGGAATATTGCCGTTAGTTTGCCCGCTATGCGAAGTAATGGAGCCACCTCCTATACCCGGGCCTGAGCTTTGTTAATAGAAGTCTGCCATGAAAAAAATTAATGATGGCCAATCTGATGGCCCCTACGAACTTGCTCTGGCAGCGGCCTCAAGCAGCCAACCCAAATTAGAAGCAGCAAGATCGCTGCTCGAAGAGGCTCACCAAAATGGAGACCCACGTGCCACATATGCCTTGGCGACTTGGTGCTTGTTCGGCCATGGCGGCTTTGAATTGGACTTGAAAAGAGCCGTTGCTTTGCTAAAAGAGGCCTCCAAAGCCGATATTCCATCAGCCCATTTCGACTTGGCCGTCTGCTATGAGAAAGGCAGTGGCGTTAGAAGAAATAATAAATTAGCGTATCGTCATTTTTTGGCAGCTTCCCTTTATGGAGATAATGATGCTTATGGAGAGGTGGGGCGTTGTCTCTACTATGGAATTGGTATTGATCGCGATCGAAAGGCCGCGAAAATTTGGCTTCGGCGAGCAAGAATGATGGGTGTCAATATTCGCTAACATGTAATCCGGGTGGATTTTGGTTACGGTCGCGCGCGCCAAGCCCACCTCTTGCGTGAGTACACGCACTGAGGTCTATTACTCACACAAAAAGCCACCTGCAACCCCTGCCAGCCGCTAAAGCTGTGGGGTTCCGGGTGGCTTCTTTTATGGTGCCAGCGTTGCGCGTGCTACGAGCTGTGTTGAGCCAGCATGGCCTCGATCACGTCAATCACCATGCGCTGGCGAGGCTTGGAAAGCGTGCTGATGCGCTCCAGTTGATTCTCCAATTTAGACGGTGGGCCGCGCTTGGAGCGCCGGGCCTGTGTGTCTTCTCCAAATAACTCTTCCAGCGACATGGACAGGGTTCTGGCTACGGTTGGCAGTGCAGCTACTTGAATGCGCCTGCGGCCTACCTCATAGGCCTGCACGGTCTGCTGCGACACCCCCAACACCTCAGCCAGCTGCACCTGCGTGATGCCGCATGCTTTGCGCTGCGCGGCGATGCGCTCGCCCAACGTCACAAAGAAATCGCGCTCTTCGCTGCTGATGGCCATGACTGCGTGTGCCTGCGGGAAAGTGGAGACAGTAGCGAGCATAGGGTCAGCATTTGCGATGAGTGGTGTTGAATACTACTTTGAGTAGTACACTTCTGTCGAGTTAAAAAAATCTGGATCGCCTGCAAGGCAAGACCCCAGGCTGCTCTCAGGAATCCATCGCACAGGACTCGTTGCCATGCCCCGCATCCCAAACACTGACATCCAGCGGCTAAAAGAAGAAATTGCAGTGCAACGCCTGGTCGAGAGCTCAGGCATCGAGCTCAAGAAGACGGGCAAGGACCTGGCAGGGCACTGCCCCTTCCATGCGGATGAAACCGCGAGCCTCATCGTCACACCCGCCAAGAACCTGTGGCACTGCTTTGCCAGAGCAGGAGAGCTTGGCCGTGGGCGATCTGGTACGCATCACGGCCAACGATCCGTCGCGGGGTCTGGTTAATGGCGATCTGGGCCGGGTCATGGCACTGGACAACACCCACGACGTGGGCTTGCAATTGCCCGATGGGCGCGAAGTCTGGCTCGATGGCACGCGGCCCTTGTTGCTGGACTATGGCTATTGCTCCACCGTCCATGCTGCGCAGGGCCAGACCTGCAGCCGCGTGCTCATTGATGCGGATGCGCACAGCCTCACGGCCAGCCGCAACAGCTTCTATGTGGCCATCAGCCGTGCGCGGGACAGCGCCCACATCTACACCGATGACCGGGAAATGCTGCCCGCAGCGATGAGCAGAGAGCATGAGCGGCAGGCCGCGCTAGAGATGGTTGCTGACCTGCAACCCGAGCGCCAGAACGACGGAAGCCGCAGAAAACCACGCTTCGCGAGCCAAGCGAAGCGCCTGCGGCGCTCCTGCATGGCCTGAATGGAAGCCTGAAAACAGGCCCCTTGCACGCGCGCAGGTAAGGGGCAAAATGCGTCTCAAGAAAAAAATTGCAGGAGGTACGAAGGGCCGGGAGGAAAACGCTGCGAAAGCCGCATGGTGTCTGGGAAAACGGGCTATAGCTACGGTGAACTGCGTCAGGGCCAACAATCTTTGCCTATGTGGATGGCAATCCGCTGAAGTTCGCTGATCCCAATGGACTCCAGGCAACGCTGCCCGGTCCAGGTGGTTTGCCAATACCGGTTCCTGCGCCTCCCACTGGCACACCTCCTTCGCGGCCGATTGATCCGGATTTTCCGCTGCCTCCTCCGGTCGGCCCCTACGTTCCACCGGTTCCCCCTGTCGGATTTCCTCTTCCACTTAAACCAATACTTGACATCATCAACTGGTGCATGCCCTCAGCAGAAAAGAACTGCGAAGCGCTTCGCCAGAGCATTTTGAACACATGTGCGAGCTTGTCTGGGGCGAAGAAGGCGCGTTGCGTTGCTGCCGCCAACGAAAGCTATCGCCAATGCATGAGCGAAAGATAAAGGGACGCGTATGGCACAAAGGTTCATTGCTGAACGCAAGGTGATTTGCGAAGAGATATCAACAGGAATCCGAAAGCATGTGACGATTCGAATCGGTGTACCGTATTGGCCCCCAGGAGATCCATTTGCTTCATGTCCAGTGGAATTCTTGGGTCTGTTTGATGAATTTGCTGATGCCAAAGGCGTTGACACGCTTCAGGCATTGCAGCAAGCCGCAGATATTGATGACATGCTTCGGCGTCTTGGTCACAAATACCGATTCTTCTGGGAATCGGGCGATCCGTACTTTGACGAATAGTTGCAGCAAGAAAAAGCCACCCGCGCCCCCAATCAGCCGCTAAAGCTGTGGGGTTGCAGGTGGCTTCTTCTTTTAGCCGCTGGGTGTTTGGGCTCTACGCCTTCTTACCCGTCGTCTTCGCCTTGGCACTGCCCTTGGGCATGTCCTTCTTGTCCTCAGGCGTGATGAACCCAATAGGCCGCTTGGGCGGCTCAGGCGGCGTCATCAGCTCGCGCAGCGCATCAAACACCTGCTTGAGCTGGGCGCGGGTATTGCGGCTAAAAGTGTCATGCTGCATCGCCAGCGCCTCGGTCTTGTCCTGCAGCTCCGAAAGCTGCCGGGCCAGGTCCTGGTGCGTAGCCGCCATGGAGCGCACCTGCACAAAAGCCCGCATGATCTCGATATTGATGGCGATGGCACGCGGGCTGTTGAGCACCGAAGACAACATCGCCACGCCCTGCTCGGTGAACGCATAAGGCGCATAGCGGCGGCCACCCCGGCCGGTGTTTGAGGTCACAAACTGTGACCTCAAAGAAGCCCACTCCTGGGCATCCAGCTGGAACATGAAATCCCCCGGAAACCGCTCGCTATTGCGCTTGATGGCCTGCACCAGTACCTTGGTCTCCACCCCGTAAAGCGCAGCCAGATCGGCGTCCAGCATCACGCGCTGATCGCGCAGCGACAGGATGTGGCGGGCAATGTGGGGTTGCAGAGCGGGGGCGGTGGTTGTGGTAGGCGTGGCAGAAGGTTTGCCACTCATGCTGCAGCACTCCCGGCCAGCAGGCCGTCAAGCATCTGCATGACCACCTGCTGCTTGGCACGCGGCAGCGTGGCGATCAACTCCATCTGCTGCTGCCACTTCGGCGTGGGCCCGCGCTTGGCCGGAGCGTTCTTGGCCGCCGCCTTGGGCTGCGCATCAAAAAGCACATCCAGAGAAACCTCCAGATGCTGGGCCACGGCGGGCATGCGCGCCGACAAGATTGCCGACAAAGTGAGGCGCTACATGGACTTTGCGGGCATCCCCAAGGGCGGCAGCACCCACCTGCTGCGCCACGCCTGCGCCACGCACATGCTCGAAGGCGGCGCCGACATCCGCTTCATTCAGGCCCTGCTGGGCCACACCAGCCTGGAGACCACCGAGATCTACACCCACGTCTCCATTGACAAGCTGATCGAAGTGCACCGGGCCACGCACCCGAGCCGGTTGGAGCGGGCCAAGCGGCAGGATGACGAGGCCAGCCAGGCAGCCAGCGAGGACGCGACCACCGCGCTGCTGCAGGCGTTGGCGGATGAGGAAGACGGGGATGAGGGCGAGAGCGAAGGCGCGGACGCTTGAGGGCAAGGCCAGCGCTGGAGGAAGTCAAAGCCAGCGTGCCCGTGCCTGCGGCACCGGCACAGGGAGTTCAAGCCAGGCGCTGCGCGCCGTCCGTGGAGTTGGCCCCCGCCCACCCTGTGGGGCCAGGCGCTTGCGCGCCTTTGGCCCGCGCCGGGAGGTGGCCCGTCCGCCCCCCAAGGGGGCTCCCTCCACCCCCGGCGCTGGGGTGCGGTGGCGTTGGCAAGCGCGGTGCCTGTGCCGGGCGTAGGTCACGGCTCGCTGGCGCATCGCCGGGCAAGCAACCCAACAGCCTGCACGGCGCTGCGCGCCGTGCCCCGACTCCTGCAGGCCACCCGATCCGAACCCCATCCCTCTTTGTTGACGAGGGTGCGCCAGCGGTGCCAGGCAGTAAAGGCCAAGCCCTTCGGGTGCTGCGCAGCCTTGACAGCCTGGCCCCGCTGACGCCCGTGTCGCTCATGAGGGGTGGGGTACCCCTGCACGCGCGGCGTGCCGGATGCCACTACCGGCCCCGCTGTTCATCCACCATTGAAGGAGCTTCTTATGTCCCGCAAAACCAAATCCAAATCCGTCACGCTGGCCCTGCCCGAAGAGTTCATCGCGCTGTGCGCCAGCGACGGCGTGGCGCCCGAGCTGGTATTGCGCGGCTTCATTGCGGACCTGAGCGAAATCATGGATTGGGTCAGCGACCCGCGCACCGATGGTTATTGCAGCAACGGCAGCGACGAGCGGCGCATGGCGATGGAGTATTACCGGCGGGTGGGCTATCCGTGGTGGAACAAGGGCTGAGCCCGGCTGCGCCAAGCAGATACACGGGCTGCGCCCGTGCATCCATTCGGCGAAGAGTTTTAAGTAAAAAGTGGCCCTGGCGCTTGATCTATAAGCGCTAGCAGCTATCAAAAGCGCAGTGAATTCCAGCGGCTAAAGAAGAAGCAAAGCGCCCATGACCGCGTGCGCGCCCGTGCGTGGGCCTGCGGATGCGTGGGGCAGAATGCGCCTCTGGGAAAAATTCTTCTCCACCGATGCAAACCCTCCAGCGCAGACGCTGCCAAACCCGCACCAGGTCTAGGAAAAAAGCCTGTGTTTACGGTGTGCGCGTGTCGAGGGCAACAATCTTTGCCTATGTGGAGGGGAATCCGCTGGGGGCGATCGATCCCGAGGGCTTGATGGGATTGCCTAGAAATCCCTTGGATTTAATCCCGCTTGAAGGAGGTCCGGGCGGCGGGGGCGGCACCGTTGGTGGTCCGTCGCCGTTTGGTGGTGGTCGTAGTGGTGGCGGTGGGGCGACTAGTGGATCGGGTGCAAGTGGTATGAGTGGTGCACGGCCTGTCCCGATTCCTATAACACCTCCTATGCAATGCGAACGCGATGATCGGTGTGAAAAACAGCGACGACAGGATGAAGCGCTGTGCATTGCAATTGCTGGAGCGAGATATGGTGCAAGAGGTAAAGCTGTTTGTTTAAGCTCCGCCATGGAACGGTATGCACAATGCTTGGCTGATAAACCAAGGCCACCCTTACATGG
Source organism: Simplicispira sp. 125 (assembly GCF_003096555.1). Classification (NCBI taxonomy): domain Bacteria; kingdom Pseudomonadati; phylum Pseudomonadota; class Betaproteobacteria; order Burkholderiales; family Comamonadaceae; genus Simplicispira; species Simplicispira sp. 125. The sequence goes on from NZ_QEKM01000001.1 coordinate 1,697,459, forward strand.
AGTAGATACGCCGCTATGAATTCATTCTCAAATAAATATATCGTAGAATTCAATGAGAATCATGGTGAATTCACCATTGATTTTGTTAAAAAAATCGACGATTGTATGCCATTGGTGGTTATTAAAACTGAAGATTTGAAGGAAATGAATTTGAAGCAAGCATCTGAATTTATAGGTGAACGCTTGATTCTTTTGATGCCTGCGCTACGAAAAATATATGAGGATTATTTATGGAGCGAGGATGGTGACTCGCCGAAAAAAGGATGAGGGAGGCCTCGGCGCCCTAAAATCCAAAGTGCAACACTCACCAGACTCATGAGGGGTGCCGTTGACTACCGCTTCTAAGTTGATAGCTACCAGGAGTTGCCCAGCAAGGGCCAGAGCCAAATTTCACCTGATTAGCTACGTACCTCAGACACCCGCAACATTTTCAATGGAAGAGGCCTTGTGGTTACTAGCGCCCGCAGCAGCCTTGGCAGCATGGCGGGCAGGTCAAAGCGGCGGTTGAAGCGGTAGCAGAACTCCGCCAGGTAGCGTGCAGCATATTTGGCATGATCAAACGAGTGGTACGTTCCCGCCACACTGGTCTTGAGATTGCCCAGCAGGGTGTTGACCCAGTGCAGCTGGGGCGTCTGCGCCCCCTGGCGGCCACCTCCCGTGACGTGGGGCTCATGAATAGCGCCCACCTGGCGCACCTGGGCAAAGGCAGGTGTGCCATCGCTGACCACATGACAGCCGGGCGCCAGATAGCGCTGCGCCCACTGCGCCATCTCCTGATTCGTGAAGTCCGCCACTGGCACCAAGCGCAGGTACAGCGGCCTGCCGTTCTCGCTGGTCTGTACGGCAGCTACAAAGGCGGATTTGTTGGCCGCCTTGCGTCCACCGTTGATACTGCCTGCGCGCTCGCCCCCAAGGTAGGCATCATCGATCTCCACACGCCCGCTCAGCAGATAGCGCGCATCGCGCTGGCCCATGGCCTGCATCAGCTTGTGTTTGAGCAGCCACGCTGTCTTGTAGGACACACCCAACTGGCGCTTGAGCGCCAGGGCGCTTGAATGGCGTTCTTGTGCTGGGTGAGCAAATACATGGCCAGGAACCACAGCCGCAGGGGCAGATGGGTGTGCTCCATCACGGTGCCCACGATGCTCGAACTCTGGTAGCCGCAGATAAAGCACTCCCACAGCTGGCGGCCGATGCCATTGCGGGTGAGAAAGAAGCGCTTGCAGCCGCAGTGGGCACACTGCCAGCCGTGGGGCCAGCGGGCGGCCACCAAGGCGCGTTCGCACTGTTCTTCACGGCCGTAGAGAGCCTGGAACTGGGGCAGCGACAGGCCGCGCTGGAACTGGATGGCATTCATTGACATTGCCTGCTCCTTGGCCGATGACTCGGCACTGGTTGTTGGAGGGCTGGCAATGGCGGAACGTTCACGACGAACTGAGGTATGTCGCTAATCAGGCGGATTTGCACACGCAGGGTTACCGGCCTAGGATGGGCGCCTATACATTCAGGAGCACCCCATATCCACCACCACGACCACCTTCAAGGTTGGTGATCACGTCACCTGGAACTCAGAGGCGGGACACGTCAGCGGCCACATCATCAAGGTGCATCACCGCAACTTTGACTACAAGGGCTACACGCACCACGCCACACAGGACGACCCGCAATACGAAATCAAGAGTGACAAAACCAACCACATCGCGGCGCACAAGGGGTCGGCGCTGAAAAAAATGCACCGTTAGTCGGGGCGGCGCAACTTTGTCTGGCGTTTTTTTGAGTACGCCCAGCGCAGCGCAGCAGTTGCGCCCATGTTCAACGCGGGCGCTCGAAACCCGCTTCAGCCCAGCGCATGGCGCTGTCCACCGTCAGCCGGTACGTGGGCAACACGGGCACCGTGGCCAGCACCTCGCCCAATGGGCCCCGAGCGCTCAGCGTGGCGGTTGCGCCTTCATCGTCGGGCACGATGGCCAGCAACACGCGCACGCGCTCGCCCCGCCAGGTGATGGTGACGTTTTTGTTCAGTTGTGCATAAAGCTGCTGCTCATGGCGGCGCAGCACTTCGCTGGCTGTTTTAACCAGCGTGTTGAAGGCATTCACATCCAGCGGCTTGGGGTTCTTTTTGTCGCGTCCCATGGTCCACGGGCCCACCAACGCGGGCTCATCCTCGCCCCGCAGTGTCATGGAAACGGCCCAACCATCGTCATCCTCGTTTTTGATGACCCGCGCCGTCCAGTGCCCGTCGCTCCACAGGCGGGGTTCCTGGATGGTGGAAGGTGTGTCATCGGTGTGATCGATCATGGCGGCGGGCTATGCAAGGAAAAGGCGCAGAGCATACGCGCATCGACAGCATCGGCCCAGCAGCCACTGCTCCCCTTACGGCCATCGTATGCAGCCCCGTCAACCCGCATTCAGAATGGAAAGCGCAGGGTAAAAGCCGTGCGGCCCGGGTGCGAGGCAACCCCTACATCGCCTTTGTGCGCACGCAAAATCGCCTGCGTGATGGCCAGGCCCAGGCCCGTGCCCTCGCCTGATGCGTGCTGGCGCGACGGATCAGCCCTGTAAAAGCGCTCGAACAACCGGGCCAGGTGTTGCGCGGGAATCATCTCGCCGGTGTTTTCCACCGTGAGCACGATCTGGCCTTGCTGCCGAACAATGGTCACGGCAACCTGCCCCCCGGCGGGGGTATGGCGCAGTGCGTTGGACAACAGGTTGTTCAGCGCCCGGCGCAGCATGAGCCGGTCGCCCAGCACCACGCCCGCGCCTTGCATTTCCAGCCGAATCGCTTGCTCATCGGCCAGTGCCTCGTAGAAGTCAAACAGGTCATGCACCTCGCGTGCCAAGTCCACCGGCTCACCATGCACGATGGCCAAGCCGTTCTCGGCCTTGGCCAGAAACAGCATGTCGGAGATCATCCGCGCCAGGCGCTCATATTCCTCCACATTGGACTCCAGGATGTCGCGGTAGATGTCTGCTTCACGCGGTCGGCTCAGTGCCACCTGGGTCTGCATCATCAAGTTGCTGATGGGTGTGCGCAACTCGTGTGCCAGATCCGAAGAAAAATCGGACAGCCGTCGAAAGGCATCCTCCAGACGTTCGAGCATTTCGTTCAGGGTGGTGGCCAGGTCGGCCAGCTCGGCCGGTACGGCCTGGGTCGGCACGCGACGGTCCAGGCTTTGCGCCGTGACGGCGGCGGCCTGTTCGCGCATGGCCCGCAGTGGCGCCAAGCCCCGGCGTGCAGCAAACCAGCCCAGCAGGCCCACCATCAGCGCCGCACAGGCCACAAACAGCCACAGGGTGCGGCGAAAGTCGTACATGAAATCATCGTGGTGCGCGCTATCGATGGCGAGAAAGACACGCACGCCCCCATGCGCAGCAGGGGCCATGGGCATGCCCCATTCCAGCCCATGGAACCGCCGCCCTTGAGTGGTCCATTTCTGCAAGGGCGCTGCTGCACGATCCGGCCCCCTGGTAGCCACCGAATCCGGAAAAACGACCCCCGGTGTGGCAAACAACAACGCCCGGTCAGGCCCGCGCACCGCCATTACCAGATCATGGTGTCCGGAGAAGGCTTCACGCAGTTGCCCGACCATCCCCGCCAGATCTTGCGGTGTACGCGCAGCACCAATGATGTGCTCGGCATGCTGCAACTTGCCCGTCAATTCAGAGCGGTCAAGGTCATCGAAATGGCGTTCGATGGCGCCCAGCACCACCCAGCCCAGGAGCAGCAGGACAGCCCCCGAGGCCGTGGTGAAAAGCAGCGTCAACCGAGCGGTCAGGGACAGGCGTGGCATCAACACCCGGAATCCTCCAGCACGTAGCCCATGCCGCGCACGGTGCGGATCAACTTGCGCTCGAAGGCATCATCCACTTTGGCGCGCAAACGGCGCACAGCCACTTCGATCACATTGGTGTCGCTGTCGAAGTTCATGTCCCAGACCTGGGAAGCAATCAGGGTGCGCGGCAGCACTTCGCCCTGCCGGCGCAGCAGCAATTCGAGCAGCGCAAACTCCTTGGCCGTGAGGTCGATGCGATGACCGCCGCGCACGACGCGGCGGCGCACAAGATCCAGCTCCAGATCAGCCACCCGCAGCAGCGTGCTCTCCATTCCGCTCTTGCCCCGGCGCAGCAGAGTGCGCACCCGCGCCAGAAACTCCGAAAAAGCAAAGGGCTTGACGAGGTAGTCGTCGGCCCCCAATTCCAGGCCCTTGACCCTGTCCTCCACCTGGTCCCGCGCTGTCAGAAACATCACCGGCATGTGCTTGCCCCCCTGGCGCAAGATGTCCAGCAATTGCCAGCCGCTCATCCCCGGCAACATGACATCGAGCACCAGCAGGTCGTAGTCGCCCGTCATGGCCAGATGCAGGCCATCAACACCGCTGCGCACCAAATCGGCCACAAACCCCGACTCGGTCAGCCCTTGCTGCAGGTAGTCCCCCGTCTTGGGCTCATCTTCAACGATCAGGATTTTCATGCGGCGCAGAGCTGCTGTGGGGCACACCACCCGATTGTGCCCGCCGCATCCCGCACTGGAGCGTAGATGACAGATTTGTAATCTGCCGGAAAGCTGCCTGTGGGGGGTGGCGCTGCACCATGCACGCCATGCACTCCCACCGCTCCAGACACCGGCGCCATCCGATCAGACCAACCCTGCAAAACCCAGCGCAAAAACTCCACTGGGCCCGGTTCGCCGGAATACTGCTGGCCTTGTCTCTGGCCGCAGCACCGGCCACTGCGCAAACACTGGCACAGGTGCTGGAGCAGGCCTGGTCGCTGCACCCCCAGGCCAGGGCCAGCAGCACGCGCACCGCCCAGGCCGCCGCAGGTGTCGAAGCAGCTACCGGCCTGACACCCGGCCCGGCCGCGCTGTCGCTGGGCACAGTGAGCGACCGCTTCCATGCCAACCTGGGCCAGCGCGAATGGGAAGTGGAAATGTCCGTCCCGCTGTGGCTGCCCGGTCAAAAGGCAGCTCAAACGGCCGAGGCCCTCAGCAGCCAGAAGGAAGCCATGGCAGAGCCCCATGCGCTGCGCCTTCGGTTGGCCGGCGACCTGCGCACAGCGTGGTGGGCCGTGGCCGCTGCACGCCAGACACAGGCCCTGGCCCAGCAGCGCGTGGACACGGCCCAGGCTCTCCAAGCGGAGGTCCAGCGCCGCTACCGTGCGGGAGAACTGGCACGCATCGACGCCAACCTGGCCCAACGCGAAGTGCTTGTCGCCCAAGGGGCTTTGGCCGATAGCGCCACGGCGCTGGTGCAAGCCGAGCAAGCCTTTCGCGCGCTCACCGGCAGCGCCGCACCTGCCCAACTGGCCCCGGAGTCCCCTTACGGTCGAAAAGTCCTTGCGCCAGACCACCCCCTTCTGGCCGTAGCCTCCGCGGCCCTGGAGCGGGCGCAGGCGCGGGTTCGGTCGGTGGACGCCACCCGCCGCACAGCCCCGGAGCTGGCCTTGCGCATGGTCCGTGACCGCAGCGCGGCCGGGCAGCCATATTCCAGCGCCCTGGGCATCAAACTGACGATTCCCTTGTCTTCTGCTCCCTTGGTACACCAGGCGCAATCGGCAGCCCTGGCGGCACTGGAGCAGGCGCAAGCCGAATACGACCAATTGCAGCGCAAGCTGGCACTCGACGCCGAGCAGGCGCAGCGCAGCCTGGAGTCCAGCACGCGCCAATTACGCCAGGCACAAGAGCGCCTGGCCCTCGACACGGACACGCTCCACCTGGCAGACAAGGCATTTGCCCTGGGAGAGAGCGGCTTGCCTGCCTTGCTGCGGGCACGCTCCGATGCGCTGCAAGCCCAGGCCCTGGTCAGCCAACAACAGTGGTCCGTGGCAGCCGCCCAGTCCCGATTGAACCAAGCCCTCGGAGCCCTTCCCCAATGAAAAACCTGCGTTCTCTTCTGGCTGGTGCAGCCCTCGCCTGTCTGGCGTGGTCCGCCCTGGCCCACGGCGACGAAGACCACAGCGAACCGCGCACAGCAAAAACGTCCCAGGCCTTGGCACAGGCACCGCGCGCCGAAGCACAAACCGATGCCTTTGAACTGGTGGCTACGCTGGAACAAGACCGGCTTGTACTGACCATCGACCGGTTTGACACGAACGAACCCGTCGTAGGCGCCCAGGTGGAAGTGGACACCGGCACCGAGCAGGTCAGCGCCCACCCATCGTCCCCTGGGGTGTACTGGATTCCCCAGGGGGGCATCGGCCAACCCGGCAGGCACCCCCTGACGTTCACCATCGAAACCGACGACAGCGCAGACCTGCTGACCGCCACGCTGGAAGTCCCACCGCCGGTGGCAATCGCCGCTGCAACGGTTGAGCCTGCGCGCTCGATGGCCTGGGGCCTGGGCGGTATCGCGCTGCTCGCAGGTGTAGGCCTGATGGCCCGGCGCCGCCGCACACCGAGTCGTACGCATTCCCCAAGAGACATCGAATGAAATCCGGATACCTCCCCCCTCTGGCTGCTGCCTTGTTGTTGGTGATGCATGGCGCCGCACTCGCCCATGGCGATGAAGACCATGGCGCAGCGCCCACTCCCGCGCCCACAGTCACCGCAGCGCCCCTGGCCATCCCACAGCGCCAGGCCGATGGAAGCCTGTTCATCCCCAAGGCGATCCAGCGGCAATGGGGCCTACGTACCGTGAAAACCGACATCCGCGACCTGCCCCTGTCAGTAGAGCTCTCTGGCAAGGTGGTTGCCGATGCGACGGCCGGAGGCCGTGTGCAATCCACCCAGCCTGGCCGCATCGTGGCACCGGCCCAGGGCCTGCCCACCTTGGGCCAGCAGGTGCGCAAAGGGCAGGTGCTGGCCCATGTGCAGCCCACGGTGTCCGGCACCGAACGCGGGGGGCTGCAGGCGCAATTGGCCGATCTTGATGCCCAGCAGACCATTGCAAAGCGCAAGGCGGAACGCTACGACCAGCTCCAGGGCGCCGTGCCACAGTCCGCCATCGATGCCGCGCAACTTGAATGGGTGGCGTTGCGCCAGCGCAGGCAGGCACTTCAGGCCAGCCTCCACACGCCCGAACTGCTGCGCGCCCCGGTCTCCGGTGTGGTCAGTGCGGTGCATGTCATGGCGGGCCAGGTCGTTGATGCCCGCGAAACCCTTTTCGAAGTGGTGAACCCCGCCCGGCTCACCGTGGAAGCACTGGCCTACGACCCTGCTTTGACCCAAGGGGTCACCGCCGCCAGCACCCACGTGGCTGGCCGCAGTACGGAGTTGCAGTTTGTAGGCAGTGGGAGGCAGTTGCGCGAGCAGGCCTGGGTGCTGCAGTTCCGCGTGCCATCAGACCAGCATGCGCTGGCCGTTGGCCAATCAGTCACCGTGGTGGCCACCACGGGACAGACCCACAAGGGTGCCGCCGTACCGCCAACGGCGGTGGTGCGCGGCAGTGGTGGCGAGCAGACCGTATGGGTGCACACCCGTGCGGAGCGTTTTGAGCGGCGCACCGTGCGCGCCCAGGCGCTCAGTGCCGACCGCGTTGCACTCATCTCCGGCATTGCCGCAGGGGAGCGCGTGGTCACCCAGGGTGCCAGCCTGCTGGCACAGGTGCGCTGAAGTGAAACAACACCCCCCTGAAGTGCTGCGCACCTTCCCCCCGCTCTCGCTGCGCTGCGCGCTGCGGGCAGGGGAACGCCGCCAGCGCGGCGGGGCGGCCCTTGCGCGGCGGCCCTGGCCTGGGGCGCGCCAGTTTCAGGCGTCGCGGGTGCCGCGTTCGCAGAATGGATAACTGACATGTTTGATTTCATCATCCAAACCAGCCTGCGGCAGCGCCTGATGGTGCTGGGCCTGTCCCTGCTTCTGGTGGTCTACGGCGCCCTGACCATCCGCGAGATGCCCGTCGATGTGTTTCCCGACCTGAACAAGCCCACCGTCACACTGATGACCGAGGCCGGTGGCATGGCGCCTGAAGAAGTCGAACAGTTGGTGAGCTTTCCTCTCGAATCGGGCATGAACGGCATGCCCGGCGTGACGCGCGTGCGTTCCGTCTCGGGAGTGGGCCTGTCGATCGTGTCCGTAGAGTTTGAATGGGGTTCGGACATCTACCGCAACCGCCAGCAGATTGCCGAACGGCTCAGTAGGGTCCGAGAGCAGCTGCCCGAGGGCATCGTGCCCCAAATGGGCCCCATCTCCTCCATCATGGGTGAGATTCTGCTGATCGCCCTTCCCGCCGACCCCGCAAAGGCCAGCCCGATGCAGGTGCGCGAATATGCCGACTGGGTGGTTCGCCCGCGGTTGCTCACTATCCCGGGCATCGCCCAGGTGACCCCCATCGGCGGTGAGGTGCGGCAATACCGGGTCGAAATTCACCCGGAGAAGCTGCAGGCGCTGGGCATCGAACGCGAAAAGGTGGATGCTGCGCTGCGCGATTTTGGCGCCAACACCAGCGGCGGCTTCTTGCAGGCGCCCGGCCGTGAATACCTGATCCGGCACATCGGCCGCACCAGCCGCATCGAGGATTTGCGCAACGTGGTGGTCGGCGTGAAAAACACCCAGCCCATCCTGCTCCACCAAGTGGCCGACGTTCGGTGGGCCCCGGCCGTCAAGCGGGGCGATGGCAGTTACAAGGGCCAGCCGGCAGTGATCCTGTCGGTACAAAAGCAGCCCAGCGCCGACAGTGTGGCGCTGACACAAGCGGTCGAAAATGCCATAGCCGAGCTGGACAAAGGTCGGCCCCAGGGCATCGATCCCCCGCAGTTCCTGTTCAAGCAAGCTGATTTCATCGAACGGTCGGTGGGCAACGTGCAGGAGGCACTGCGCGACGGCGCCATGCTGGTGGCGGTGGTGCTGTTCCTGTTCTTGCTCAACGTGCGCACCACGGTGATCTCGCTGGTGGCCATTCCCCTGTCGCTGATGGTGACGGCCCTGGTGTTTCGCTATTTCGGTCTGTCGATCAACACCATGACCCTCGGCGGGCTGGCCATTGCCATCGGCGAACTGGTGGACGACGCGGTGGTCGATGTCGAAAACGTGCTGCGCCGCCTGAAAGAAAACAGCCAGAAATCGCTACCACTGCCCGCACTGACCGTGGTAGCCGCTGCGTCCCGCGAGGTGCGCACAGGCGTCGTCTACGCCACTCTGGTGGTGGTGCTGGTGTTTGTGCCGCTGTTCGCCCTGCCCGGCATCGAAGGCCGGTTGTTCACGCCCCTGGGCATTGCCTACGTGGTGTCCATCCTGGCGAGCATGCTGGTCGCCGTCACGATCACGCCCGTGCTTTGCTACTACCTGCTGCCCCGCATGAAGCAATTGCATGCCGGCGACAGCCCCTTGGCAGCCTGGCTCAAACGCTGGGATGCCCGCTTGCTGAACTGGTCGTTCCACCACGCACGGGGCCTGCTGGTGGGCGCCTTGATCGTGGTTCTGGCCGTTGCTGCCAGCGTGCCTCTCTTTCCCCGCTCGTTCTTGCCGCCCTTCAACGAAGGGACGTTGACCGTGAGCGTGCTGCTCAACCCGGGGACGTCGCTCGCCGAATCCAACCGCATCGGAACGCTGGCCGAACAACTGGTATTGCAGGTTCCCGAGGTTATCCAGGTGGGCCGCAGAACCGGTCGCGCTGATCTGGACGAGCATGCCGAAGGGGTGCACTCCTCGGAGATGGACATTGATCTCAGGGTATCGGAACGCAGCCGCGGTGCCGTGGTCCAGGACATCCGTACCCGGCTGGCCACCCTGCCCGCAGCCACCAGCGTGGGGCAACCCATTTCGCACCGGCTCGACCACCTGCTCTCGGGTGTCCGAGCCCAGATTGCACTGAAGGTGTATGGCGATGACCTGGACACCCTGCGCGGCCTCGCGGGTGATTTGCGTGACCGTCTTTCCCGGATTCCCGGCATCACCGACCTGCAGGTCGAAAAGCAGGTGCTGATTCCGCAGATCAAGATCCATGTGGACTATGCGCTGGTGGCTCGCTATGGCGTCGCACCCGGCGTGCTGTTGCGCTCTTTGCAGCAGATGATCGAAGGCGAGCGCATTACGCAGATCATCGAAGGCAACCGCCGCTTCGACCTGGTGGTGCGTCTGCCCGAAGACAGCCGGGGACTGGAGGCCCTGAAGGGGTTGCTGATCGAAACACCCACCGGCGCGGTTCCGCTGTCGCTGCTGGCAACCATCGAAGACAGCGAAGGCCCCAACCAGGTCAGCCGCGAGAACGCACGCCGACGCATCGTGGTCTCTGCCAACACGGATGGCAGCAACATGGCGCGCATCGTCAGTGACATCCGTGCAGAATTGGCCTCCACGCATTTGCCAGAAGGCTATTTCACTGCGCTGGAGGGCCAATTTCAGGCCCAGGAACAGGCGGCGCGGCTGATTGCGCTGCTCGCCCTGGCGTCGCTGGCGATGATTTTTTTCGTGCTCTACAGCCGCTACCGCTCTACCGTGCTCACGCTCATCATCATGGGCAATATCCCCCTGGCCCTGGTCGGCAGCGTGGTGGCACTTTGGATCTCCGGCCAGCCCTTGTCGGTGGCTGCGCTGGTGGGCTTCATCACGCTGACCGGCATCTCCACGCGCAACGGCATCCTCAAGATCAGCCACTACATCAACCTGTGTGCCTTCGAGCGTGAGAGCTTCGGCAAGCAGCTCATTGTGCGCGGCTCGCTGGAACGCCTCACACCCGTGCTCATGACCGCACTGGTCGCTGCGTTTGCACTGGTTCCGCTGCTGGTTTCCGCCGACGCACCGGGGAAGGAAATCCTCCATCCGGTGGCCGTGGTGATCTTTGGCGGCCTGGTCAGTTCCACGCTGCTCGACACGCTGCTGACCCCACTGATGTTCTGGCGCTGGGGCGAAAAACCGCTCGAACGCCTGTTGGCGCTGCGCAGCGACGAAAAATCACAAGACAGTTTTTAACCACCGCGATCCCGGCGCAAACCGGGTTTGCATCACAGGACTCACCATGAAGAAAAACCATTTTCTGACCGCTATCGCCCTGGCACTTGCAGCAAGTGCAAGCACCGTCCATGCACATGACGACGCCTATCTGGACACCCAGAAGGCCCCCCATGGCGGTCAACTGCGCATGGCGGGCCTCTATCACCTGGAACTGGTGCTCGACAAATCCAGCCCGGTGATCGCCGACAAGTCCGTGCTGGTTTACGTCACGGACCATGCGGGGCAAAAAATCTCCACCGCAAACGCCACAGGCAGCGCGACCATTCTGGCCGCCAAGGCAAAAGCGACGGTGGCGCTGGTGCCCGATGGTGACAACCGCCTCAAAGGCGTGGGGCGTTTTGCCTCAACCCCGGACATGAAGGTGGTCATCACACTCACCGCCAAAGGCCAGCCCCCTGAAACAGCACGCTTTACCCCGCTGGCCACCATGCAGGATGAGCACATGGATCACAGCAAACACTGACGAGGTGACGCGCCGGTGAAGCAGGGCTTTTGATCAGCAAATGGGCTTTCAATGATGAAATCGTTGACAGGCGGGCTGTGTTCCATGGAGCACAGTCCATTTCTACGGGTATTGCCTGAATAATTGCCCTCGTGTTGCAGGCGTTCTGCTTCTAAAATTTGGTACGCAAGTACCTGCGCATAAGTGAGCCACCATGAAAACCGTCCAGAACGAAGTTGACGAACGCACCAACCTCACCAGCTCCAACAAATTCGAGCTCCTGTTGTTTCGTCTGGGCGCTGACAGTGCGCTGGGCCAGTCCGAGCTTTTTGGCATCAATGTGTTCAAGATCCGCGAGATCGTGGCCATGCCCAGCATCACGCCCATCGTGGGTGCCACGCCCCATTCGCTGGGAGTGGTCAACCTGCGAGGCCAGGTCATTCCGGTGCTGGATCTGCCCTCCATCGTGGGCTGCACGCCCAAGACCGGGCTGAACATCATGCTGGTGACCGAGTACGCGCGCACCACGCAAGCCTTTGCAGTCGAATCCGTCGAAGACATCGTGCGCCTGGACTGGAAGCAGGTGCTGTCGGCTGAAACCAGCGGAGCGGCACACAACCTGGTCACCAGCATCGCCCGGCTCGATGGCAATACCGATGGCACCCGCCTGGCCCAGGTGCTCGATGTCGAGGCCATCCTGCAAATGGTGTCGCCTTCGGAAAACCAGCAGGTGGACCCCCAAAAGGTGGGGCCACGGCTCAAGCTCAAAGCCGGAACCATCATCCTGGCAGCGGACGATTCTTTCGTAGCCCGCTCGATGATCGAGCAGGAATTGCGGGCACTGCAAGCGCCCTACGAAATGACCAAATCGGGCAAAGAGGCCTGGGACCGCCTGAACGCCTTGGCCAAGAGCGCCGAAGCGGAAGGGAAAACCATTCTCGACAAGGTCAGCCTGGTGTTGACCGATCTGGAAATGCCCGAGATGGACGGTTTCACCCTGACCCGCAACATCAAGCAGGATGCGCGCTTTAGCGGCCTGCCCGTGGTGATCCATTCATCCCTTTCCGGTTCGGCCAACGAAGACCACGTCCGCAGCGTGGGGGCCGACGCCTACGTGGCCAAATTTGTCGCAGAAGACCTGGCTGACACGATCCGGTCCGTGCTGCCCCGCTGACCTGCGGCCCCGTGCGCGTGTGGAGCAGTGAGGGCCTGGGCAGCCCCCGCCATCACGCGACCTATCTTCTTTTGCCATGATTTCCTCGCTCTTTCCCTTTGGATGGCAGCATTACCTGCTGGGCGGCCTGCTCATCGGTGCGGGTGTCGCACTGCTGTTTGTGCTGGTCGGCTTGGTGGGCGGCATGAGCACGGTGTTTTCCTCCACCTGGTCGTTTGTGGTGCAGCGCCCGTTTTTCCAGCAAGCGCGGTTGACCGGCTCGCGGGGGTGGCGCCTGGTGTATGCCCTGGGTCTCGTCCTTGGTGCGCTGCTGTGGTGGCTGTTGGTGGCCCACGGGGCAGCACAATCGACCAGCGTGCCAATCTGGCAGTTGGTGGTGGGCGGGTTTCTGGTGGGCTATGGTGCCCGGTTGGGCAATGGCTGCACCTCAGGCCATGGCATCTGCGGGCTGGGGTCGATGCAGTGGCCTTCGCTGCTGGCGGTGCTGACCTTTATGGGCACTGCCTTTCTCACGGCGAACCTTGTGGCACGGTGGTTGCCATGAACGGCGAACGCATGTCCTTGTCCCGCTTTCTGGCCGTTCTGCTGGCCGGTGCACTGTTTGGCTTTGGCCTGGCGCTCTCCACCATGGTGCGGCCAGAGGTGGTACTGGGTTTTCTGCGCCTTGAAGACTTTGGCCTGGTGCTGGTGATGGGCGGCGCCGTGGTGGTGACGCTGCTGGCCTACAAACTGGCACCACGCCTGCTGTCGCGCCCGCTGCTGGGCGGGCAGTTTGGCACCCACCCCAGCGCCTGGAACCGCGACACAGCCCTGGGCGCTGCGCTGTTTGGTGTGGGCTGGGGATTGTGCGGCGTGTGCCCTGGCCCGGCCATTGCAGGATTGGGCACGGGCAACTGGACCTTGTTGTGGGCGCTGGGCGGCATTGCCCTGGGGGCGCTGGTACAGGGCCTGCGTGCGCGTTATTGATCCGGCCCCTGTGAACTTGCATCAAGCTGCATAGCGAACCGGTTGGTGCTCGAAGTATTTGCGGATGCGCTCGGGTCGGCGCTGCACGCTGCGCAGATGCCTGGCGGCAGCATCCACGAGCTGCTTCTTGGTTCGTGCCGGCGCCAGCTTCGTCACCGCCTGCTTGATGTCCGCATTGGCCATCTCGTCGGGGTTCAACTCCGGGCTGTAGCTCGGCAGGTAGAAGACCTCAATCTCGTCTTTGTGCTCGGCCAGCCAGGCCTTCACCGCCTTGGCGTGGTGCACTCTGAGGTTGTCCAGTATCAGGAACACCTTGCTGCGCTGCCCTTTGATGAGTCGGCGCAGAAAATCGATAAGGATCGCGGTGTTCAATGCCCCGTCAAAGATGCGCCAGCGCATCTGTCCCTTGTTGGTCACCGTGGAGATGATCGACAGACCATGGCGCTTGTTGTTGACGCGCACGACGGGCGTCTGGCCCTTGGGCGCGAAGCCACGACCGCGCACGTCATCGCTGCGCAGCCCACTCTCGTCGCCCCAGTGAATCTCGGCCCCTTCGTGCTTGGCGCGCGCGGCTATGGCAGGGTAGTCCTGCTGCAGCCATTGGCTCACCGCAGCGGGCGACTGCTCGTAGGCCTTCTTCATCGGCTTTTGCGGTGTGAAGCCCCAGCGCGCCAGGTACTTGCCCATGGTGCGCACGGACAGCTTCAGACCGAAGCGCTGCTCGATGAGTTCGGCCACCGCAGCGCGTGTCCACAGCGCGTAAGGCATCTTGAGCTGGTCGGGGGTCTTGTCGGCAATGAGCTTTTGGGCCAGCTTCTCCTGTTCGGGACGGAGCAGACGATCCTCGCCGAACTTGCGACCACCAGGGGTGTCGTGCAGGGCCTTGGCCCCATGCTCGCCGTGGCGTTTGCAGATGTTGAAGACGCCGGTTTTGCTCAAACCGGTGATCTCGGCAATCTCGTCATAGGTGCGGCCGGCTTTGCGCAGGCGCACGACCTGCACTCGCCGCTCGTGCCTGGCCTCGGGGGCCAGTGATCTCATGTCGGTTGCTTGCATGGGATCAAGCTGGGGACATAATCGAATAATTCAAGTCTACAAGGGCCGGATCAATAATGCCCTGCTTTGCTCACGCAAAGGTGTCCAGCAAAACCCCTTTGGTGCGGCCTGTGGCGAACGCGGTACCGTCGCGCTGCACACCCATTTCGATCGATGACACATTGCGGCGCGCCAGATCGGAGCGCTGACCCGCCTGGGAGGCCTGGTTCGTCAACCCGTCGGCACGCGCCTGCTCCTGGTCAGCACTGCGCTGCGCTGCCTGTGCCTGGGCTTCCAGGGCACGTGCGGTTTGCTCTGACTGGCTGGCAGCGCGCCGCGCCGCCTGCAGTTGAAACTGCCCACCCGGCGCTGCGAACCCCAGATTGCTGCTGGCTATCGATAGCATGCTCCCTCCTTATTCCATTTCTAAACCATCCGTGCCGTTGTTGCTTCTCCTTGCCGTGCTACAGCACTGATCGTAGGCTTCGCGCCTAGAGACGAATGATTGAGAAAAAGAAATATTTCGGCCTTCAACCGGGGCCACCTGCCTCTGCGTAGGTTCGTCGCAACTGGGCGTTGAGCAGCGACATCTGTTCGCTGGCCACCCGCCCGTTATCCGACGCCTCAGATGCACCTGCGGCCCGATCTTCCTTGGCCTGAGCGGCCAACTGCTGAGCCCGTGCGCTCAGGGTAACGGTGGTTTCATTGCCGACAGGCTCGGGGGTTTCGGCCTGCAGACTGGCATTGCGCCGATAGGCTGCGGCATTATCTGCCTGGCCTACACCGGGGGTCGCAGCACCCGCATAGCGGCTGGCAGCATCCTGGTTGCGTTGAACAGCTTCCATGGACTGGTCTCCTGTGATCAAGGGTCTAAGGCGATGCTGAACAAGTCACCGCGATGATGCGCGCCGTGCATCGGGATGGGATGCAAGGCGCAAACCGCAGCCATAGCCGCAGCTATGGCGAGGATTTGCAACGCCGCAGACCGCCCGAGGTACGGATGCGCAGCGCGTGAGGGACTTGTTCAGCATTGCCCTAAGCGCCCATCGTCGTGCAACTGCAGCCAAAAGTAAAGCCAAGACCGCAGAAGGCAGCGATAGCGCAATACCGACAAACGCTCTTATTTTGATAGCTAATTGCGCTTTACAGTCAAACGATAGAGCCTATTTTGACAGTGAATTTTTTTAAACAACTCACAGAAAGGCAGCCACACGCGCCGGATCGGTCTGCGCCAGCGTCGCACGTCCCAGCCCCGTGAGGGTCCTGGTCGCAGCCTTGGTTGCAATGTCGATGCCCAGGCCTGCCTGGGCGGGCCAGGGCGCATCAAGGCGCAGGTAGCGGTCGTCGAGCCGGTCTTCCATGACGGCCTGCACATGCTGCTGTTGTACCGAGATCATGGTCAGAATCAGGCGCCCATCGGTCAGCCAGCCCACAGCGCCGGCGTCGGCCTCGACGCTGTCGGCGGGTTGGTAGCCCATGGTGGCAGTACCCACCGACAACATGCGCACCTTGGACGGCTTGGCGCCCATGAAGTGCTCGGCTTCGTGCAGGGCCACCTGGTCGGGCGCCACGGCAAACAGGCCCCCGTCAGCATATAGCTTGGTGCCCACCTTCACACAAGGGAAGAAGGCTGGCGCAGCGCAGGTGGCCAGCGTCACATCCACCACGCTCAGCGATTCGTCGCCCAGCGATCCTTGGGCATGGGGCGTTTTGAACACCTTGGTCACGCTGCGCGAAACGTCGACCGCAGGCACCACCACGGCGTGCAGCGCATCGCCCAGTGTCTTCTTGCCGAAATGGCGGGTCAGTTCCCGGCGCAGGGCTTCCCCGGTGTATTTGGGGCCCAGCACGGACCGCGTAAGGTCAATCAGGCGCGTGACGGCACCGCCGGGCAGGCGGCGCGATGAGAACACGTCCTCTCCGCGCTCGACAAACAGCTTGACGATTTGCGCCATGGGCACCTCGAACGCCAGTGCCATGGCCAGCAGCCCACCGACCGACGTGCCGGCGATCAGGTCAAACCGCCGCCCCAGCGGCTCGCCTACACGTTCTTCCAGTTCGGCAAGCACCACCGCTGCATACAAACCCAGATAACCACCGCCGCTGAGGGCGAGGATGCGAAATTCGGAAGAAGGGTTCTTTGCAGGCATTTCGAAGCAGAGGTTGGAAGAGCGCCCAGTATCTGCAGGTTTACGCGCATTCGCAATGCGGACCGCAGCTTATTGCAGGGTGGGGATTCCACTCTATTTTTCCGCACTTTCAGGTGCGCACGGGATAGGACTGAAGCCAGTCGACCAGGGCATCGGCAGGCATGGGGCGTGCGTAGTGATAACCCTGCGCTTCATGGCACTGGTACAGGTGGAGGATGCTGGCCAGCTCGCCGGTTTCCACCCCTTCGGCAATGACCTTGAGTTTGAGGCTGCGCGCCATGCTGATGATGGCGCGCACGATGGCCGCGTCGTCCGGGTCACTGACGATGTCGCGCACGAAGGACTGGTCGATCTTGAGCTTGTCCACGGCAAAACGCTTGAGGTAAGCCAGGCTGGAATAGCCGGTGCCGAAGTCATCGATAGACAGGCACACGCCCAGCGCTTTGAGGCGGCGCAAGGTTTCGAGCACCTGCTCAGCATCGTCGATCAGCAGGGATTCTGTCAGCTCCAGCTCCAGCCAGGCTGGGTCGAGCCCGGAATCGACCAGCGCCTGCGTCACGGTGCACAACAGGTCGCTGCGGCGAAACTGCACCGCCGAAAGGTTGACCGCCATGGTCATCTCGGGCAAACCCGCCTGCTGCCAGCGCACGGCCTGGGCACAGGCTTCGCGCAACACCCACTCACCAATCGGCACAATCAGCCCGCTCTCCTCGGCGGCGGCAATGAAGCGCCCCGGCAGCAACAACTCCTGCGGGTCACGCTGCCAGCGCAGCAGGGCTTCCACGCCCACCACGCGCCCGCTGGCCAGCTCGATCTGCGGCTGGTAGTGCAGCACGAACTGGTGCTGGTCCAGCGCCCAGTGCAGCGCAGTGCGCAGCTGAAACTGCTCCAGCGCCTGGGCATTCATCTGGGCGGTATAAAAACGGTAGGTATTGCGCCCGGCCGCCTTGGCCTGGTACATGGCGGTATCGGCGCGTTGCAGCAGTGCGTCAAAATCCTGGCCATCGTCGGGCCATACCGCCACGCCCATGGAAACGGTAGCGGCCAGCTCGTGGTTGTCGATGCTGAAGGGTTTGCTCAAGGCATCGATGACCTTGGTGGTCACCCGGCTGACAGCCTCCTGGTCGTGGATGTCAGTGAGGGCTATGAGGAACTCGTCGCCGCCCTGGCGGCTGATCGTGTCAGTTTCGCGCACACACTCACGCAGGCGCTGCGCCACCTGCTGCAGCAGGTGGTCACCCACCGGATGGCCCAGCGTGTCGTTAATGGTTTTGAAGTGGTCCAGATCCACATACAGCAGCGCCACCTTGCACCCGCTGCGTTCAGACCAGGCCATGGCCAAGGCAAACCGGTCGCGGAACAGCACGCGGTTGGGCAAACCGGTGAGGGGATCGTGGTGCGCGAGAAAATCAATGCGCGCCTCGTTCTCCTTGCGCTCGGTGATGTCCTGGATAAAGGCCAGCACCAGCGGCTCGTTGTTGATGTCGATCAGCTCGGCCGACAGGCTCACCAGCCGTATCTCACCCGACTTGCAACGCCATTGCGACTCGAAATCGAGCGCCGTGCCAACGCGCCTGAGTTCATCCAGCCAGGCCTGGCGGGACGCCAGATCGACCCATAAACCAATATCCAGTGTGGACTTCCCGATCAGGTCTGCCCGTGTCCAGCCAAAGTATTTTTCATACTTGTCATTGACTTCAATGAACCGACCGTCCGATATCTGCGCGATCGACGCCGCCAGCGGGCTGGCCCGAAACGCCACCTGGAACCGCTGCTCGGTCTGGCGCAGCAGGGTAATGTCCTGCATGGCCCCCGACAGGGTGATGGGATGGCCCTGAACATTGCATTCCACGTGGCCGGTGGCCAGACCAATGCGCACGCTGCCATCCATGCGCACGAACTGAAACTCTTCCTGGTAATCGGTGCGCTGCTCCAGTGCGCTTTGCAGAGAAGCCTCTATCCGCCTCCGATCCTGGGGAATGATGTGCTGCAAAAAGGCCTCAATGGTCGGCGATTGACTGCCCGGCGCATAACCAAAGCACTTCAGGGTTTCATCGCCCCAGTGCAGTTCACCCGTCGCTATCGACCATTCCCAATGACCCACCCGCGCGAGCTTGGCGGCCTCTTGCATGCGACGGCGACTGTCCTTGGCATCGGTAATGTCATGGAAAAGCTCAAACTTGCTCACCGTGCCGTCGGGATTATGGAAAGGCAGGTCAAACAGGTCAAAGGTGCGCCCCTTGGGCGACGTCCATTCCCATTGCACCGTCTTTCCGGCCAATACCTTGTCATGGTTGCACCAGTCACACTGTGAATTCCGGCCATGGAAATACTCGTAGCACTTGCGGCCTTGCACCGGTCCGAACTCCCGTTCCAGCGCCGGATTGAGATATTCAATATCAAAATTCGCGCTGGTGATGTACACCCCATCGGGCAGCAAGTCCAGAATGCCCATCAGGCGCGTGCGGTCGGCAGCCAATTGCTCGGTCAGCGTCTGCATGCGCTTGATTTCGCTGATGTCGGTCCACGTCAGCACCACGCCATCACCCCGCGCGCCGTCTTCCTTGAAAGGCAGCATGCGCTGGTACACCCAGCGCCCACCCCCCAGCGCAATTTCGTGTTCGATGCGATCACCCGTGCGTGCGCAGCGCTGCAACTCCGCCAAAAAGTCCTGCTGCGATCCGATGCGGTAATGGATATCGCGCACCGGGCGACCCAGATCACTGGCCCGCAGCGCCAGAAATTCGCCCACCGCCGGGCTAAAGCGGCGCAAGTGCAACTGCGCATCCAGAAACACAATGCCGATCTCGGTGCTGTCGAGCAAGTGGTCGTAATCGCGGTTCAGCGTGCCCAGTTCTTCGTTCTTGCCTTCGAGTTCGCGGTTGAGGACATACAGGTCTTCATTCACCGACTTGAGTTCTTCGTTGGTGCTCTGCAGCTCCTCGTTGGAGGCCGTCAGTTCCTCGTTGCCCAGGTCGAGCCGCTCGTGGCTGGCCTGCAGCTCAAGCACCATCTCCTGCAGGCGTTCGCGCGTGGCCAGCAGCTCTGCTTCAAGCACTTCCGGCGGCTGACCCGTCACGTCGGGCAAATCCATTTCGGGCTGCACGGGGATGGCCTTGGCTCCCAGGGTCGGCGCATCGATCGACCGCGCCAGCACCACCGGTTGCTTGCGAAAAAGCTTGTGCGAACGGTGCATGGCCGAAAACGCCTGTGACTCGAAAGCACCTACCGTTTCGCTGGCTCCCAACAACAACACACCATGCGGCTTGAGGGCAAAGTGCAGTTGCGACAGTGCCTTGATTTGCGCCACTGGCTTGAGGTAGATCAGCAAGTTGCGGCAGACGGCCAGATCGATGCGGGTGAACGGCGGATCGCTCAGCAGGTTGTGCCGCGCAAACACGACATGGCGGCGCAAAGTGGCGTCGACCCGCACACGCTCCTCGGATTCGCGCAAAAAATACCGTCTCAATAGCCCCTCGGGCACGGCAGCCACTGCCGCATCGCCATAGCTGCCGCGCGACGCTTCGGCCAGCACGTCTCCAGCCAGGTCGGTGGCAAACACCTTGACGTTTCCGTGGAAGCCCATGCGACCTGCGGCATCGAGCGCCAGCATGGCCAGCGAGTACGCCTCCTCGCCGCTCGCGCAACCCGCGGACCAGATACGCAACTCATCGCTGGCATCGCGCCCACGCAGCAGGTCGGGCAGCACTTCGTCGAACAATTGAGCGAACACCTCCGGGTCACGGAAGAACTCGGTCACGTTGATCATCAGATCGCGGCACAAGGCCTGGCGCTCGGCCTCGTCGGCATCCAGGCGCTGCACATAGGCCTGTGCACCATCGAGTTCACACTGGGCGATCCGATGGTGGATGCGGCGCGTGACGGTGGAGGTTTTGTACCCTGAAAAATCGATCGCGCAACGCCGTCGCAGCAAGTCGACGATAGCGGGCAACTCAGCCAGTGGTTCGACAGCCCCTTCATTCCACTGGCTGACATCTTCCGGCACGTGAACGGAGGGATCCATGCGGCCCATTATCGCGGCACCGTCCAGGATGCCAACCCTGACAAGGCAAGGGTTTACGAGTGGCTCCCCATTTGCGATACGTGCAGCAAGGCCCGCGCCTTTACACTGCGCCCATGCCTGCACACATCCCTACCCATCCACCTTCCGCCCCATCACTGCGCCACACTGCGCCAAGGCCCTTGCCATGAAGATCGCCGTGATGGGCGCGGGCGCCGTGGGCTGCTACTACGGAGGAATGCTGGCCCGCGCCGGGCACGATGTGGTGCTGGTGGCCCGACCTGCACACGTCGAGGCCATGCAACGCCAGGGATTGCGGCTGGACACCCAGACCTTTCAGGAACAGGTGCGCGTGCAGGCCAGCACGCAGCCCGAGGCCGTGCAGGGCGCGCAGTGCGTGCTGTTTTGCGTCAAGTCCACCGACACCGAGAGCGCAGGCCTGGCCATGGCGCCGCATCTGGCTGAAGGCGCCACTGTGCTGAGCCTGCAGAACGGCGTGGACAACGCCGAGCGCCTCGCGGCCGTACTGCAGCGTCCAGTGCTGCCTGCCGTGGTGTACGTGGCCACCGCCATGGCCGGGCCCGGCCATGTGCGCCACTTTGGCCGGGGCGAACTGGTGGTTGCGCCGTCACCCGCCAGCGAGCCCCTTGCACAAACCTTTGCCGCCGCAGGCATTCCGGTGCAGGTATCGGACAACGTGGCGGGAGCGCTGTGGGCCAAACTGGTGCTCAACTGCGTGTACAACCCGCTCTCGGCCATTACCGGGCTGCCCTACGGCGAAATCGTTAACAGCCCGGGCCTGAACATCCCCCGAATGATGGACGACATCGTGCAGGAATGCCTGGCCGTGGCACGGGCCAGCGGCATCCATGTGCCAGAAGGCACGGCCGAGGCGGTGCTGCCGCTCGCAGCCTCCATGCCGGGCCAGATATCCTCCACCGCGCAAGATCTGGCGCGCGCAAAGCACAGCGAGATTGACCACCTCAACGGCTTCATCGTGCGCCGGGGCGAGGCGCTGGGGATTGCCACCCCCGCCAACCGCCTGTTGCACATCCTGGTGCGCCTGCTGGAAAAGCGCCTGCCTGCCCCACCGAGCGCTTGATGCCCCTGCCTACCTTTGACCGGGTTCAACCCGGCGTGACCATTCCCGTCTTCTGGGCCCTGCTGCTAGGCGTGACCGTGCTCTGCCTGCTGCCCACCGCCTACCTTCCGCAAAAGGTGTTCAGCCTGTGGGACAAGGCACAGCACGCGCTTGCCTTTGCGACCCTCGCCGCCCTGGGCCTGCTGGCCTACCCGCACCGCCGCTGGCGGGTGCTGGCGGGTTTGCTGGTGTTTGGTGGACTCATCGAACTGGCACAAGCCGCCACCGGCTGGCGCCAGGGCGAGTGGGCCGACTGGCTGGCGGATGCCGCGGGCCTTGCCCTGGGCCTGGCGCTGGCGGGGTCGCTACAGCGCCCTGTCAATCCAACCTGAATGCTCTATTTTTTATAGCTACTAGCGCTTTCACAGCAAGCGCCAGAGGCGTTTTTCACTTCTTTTTCTTTGTTCCGCGCGCTTTGGCCTTGGCACTGTGGCTGCGTGCAGGCTTTGCCCGGCTCTGTGCCATGCCCCGCTGATAGAAAATTTGCGCGCGCAAACTTTGCGCGATGGGCTGGGCCTGGGCGTTCCACTGCACCATGTATTCAGGGGTACAAATGCCCTCAGGCGTGGTGTCACGGATTTCGCGTTCCACCCGCACCCCATTGCTGGTGCGCCGGTAGCTGCCGCTGTAGTTGATCAACGGGTTGTTGGTCTGCAGGTTCTCCGGCAGGCGCGTGAACACTACTCCTGGCTCGAGGGTGATGTCGTAGGTTTCCTGGCTGTGGTAGCCATAGCAACGCACCCTGCGCCGGGGCTTGGGTGGATCCTCCAGCGTGGCAAAACGCACCACCGACAAGGGCAACCCCACCACCGGCGCCAGCACAAAAGCGCCTTCGGGGCCGCCTTGCAGGTAGTTGTCGATGTCGAAACTGAAGCCAAAGCTGTATTTTTCCGAGAGCGCCTTGTCGGCAGACAAATCGCCCTTGTCCAGAACGCCCGTGCCCTTGTAGCCTGCGCTGGCGAGCACCTTGCGCACAAAATCGTGCTGCGCATCACCGTGCAGGTCACGCATGTATTCACGCATGCGGGCGGCCTGGGTGCCCAAAAAATCGACCCGCAGGCGTCCACTCGCGCTGCCGTTGACGGCCAGCTTGATCGCGGTGTGCACACGCTGCTGCGTTTGGTCGGCATTGGCGGCAGGCAGGATGGCCACCGCCTGGTCTGCGCCCACATGGACCACCGGCTTGGCATAGGCATTGGCGGGCAGGTAGCCAAAAGGCACCTGCTTGGCCGTGGCGTCCAGGTAAAGGCGAAGGTCGGGCAGGTAGTTGATGACATGGTTCACGCTGGCGACCACCGGCGTAGCGGGCAGGTCATACTCTTCGCCCGCGTTGATGAGCGCCTGCTCAGCGCGCACCCCGGCCGCCGTCAGCAAAGCCTGCAGCAGCGTGGCATGGTCTTTGCAATCGCCCATCTTGCTGTCCAGCACCTGGTTGGTATCGCGCGGCACCACGGTGCCCACACCCAGGCAATTGCCGTCATAGGTGATCTGCGTGGACACCCATTCATAGAGCAGGCGCGCACGTTCGCGCGGATCGGTTTGCGCGCCCACGATGGAGCGCGCCAGTTCACGGATACGGGCCGTGGGCTCGGCCTTGGGCAGGGCGCGCTCGCCATAGGCGCGGGCGATCGCAGCATAGTCGGCAAAGCTGCTGACCAGCAGCACCGGCATTTCGTCCATGCGCCAGATACCCGCATCGCCTTCTTCCGAAGGATGCGGCTGGGGGTTGCGGTAGCGCCATTGGCGCACCGTGGTATCGCCTTCAGTCGCTTCGGGCTGCTCCTGCAAACCATGCGCCTCGAAGCGCAGCTTCAGGCCCTTGGCAACCCGGAGCGTGATCTGGCTGTCCTCGTGCACGGTATCGGGAGAAAACTCTTGCACCACCGAAAACTGCCCGGGGAACATGGCCTCCTTGTCGTCGATGCGGTAGCTGACGCCTGCGAAATCGCCCACGGCCAAATCCGGGAATACAACCGAGATGCGCGTTTGGTCCGACTGCACGTGCGTCTGGTAGTCGCCAGGAAGCACCTCAATGCGCCGCCCATCCGCCTTGAGGGTATAGGCCTCCAGCATCTGGCCCTTCTGGACCCCATTGCTGAAGGAGAAAGAAAAGGATTTCAACTCTTCCAAGGCGCTGGGCCGCGTGACCTGGTTCAGCAAGGTATTGGCGTACGACGCACGACCATCCTTTGCCACGTCATAGGCCACGTGCCATTGCTTGAGCACCGCGGGTCTCTGCGGGCTGGCATCGGTTTGCGCGGCCACGCCCCCTGCCCACAGTGCCAGGGTGCACAGCACGCCTGCGGCCCAGGCCCTGGCACGGGCACGGGCACTTTGCAAAGGTTGGGACATGGCTGCTTCTCCTGACGTTGACTGCCACGCGACTACAGCGGTGGGCGGGGCATCTTAAAAGACGCAGCGAGACGATTGCGGGTCGAAGCAATAAGTTACACGGTCCGAAAAACGCACCAAGAACGGCTCACAAAACCGCAACGAAGCGGCCCTGGCCAAGCGCTCCGTCGCAGGCAGCACAGACAGCGCAACAAGGCGGAACAACGACAACAAAAAAGGTTGTCTGCCGCTCTAATTACGCCGTGCCCACCACACAAAGGCCAGTGCCGCCACCCCGAGCAAGATGGGCACCCAGCCCATCAGCAGCTCGATCGGCGAGGAGGGGCGCATACCCGACCACACCTCGATCCGCATGTCCTGCAGGCGCAGGTTGTGGGCCGTATTGAACTCGATCACCGGGGCGGCCTTGCGGTCGGCTTTCAGGGTCACGGGCAGCGACGCACCGACCAGTTCAACCGTTTGGCCCCCGCGTGCATTTTTCTGTGCCATTTCAGGCAACAACACCTTGTGCAAGCTACCGTCGAGAACCCAGCCCAATTGCAGACGGGTGCCTGCGTCTCCATCGGCCAGCGCCACGCCGGTGGCTTTGATGACCAAGGTGTAGGGGCTGCCATCCGTGGTCAGGTCGATATCCGGGCCCTGCCAGGCTTGAGCACCTGCCAGTGGTTCGCCCGGTTGCGCAGCAGCGGGCCCGGCTTGGGCATTTTTCTCCTGGTACTGCAGAAACCGGGCCACGGCCTCAGGGGGCAGATCGTAGGTCTTGAGCAAACGCAGACCCCACTGGCCCGCCGCCTCTTCCGCCTGCGCCCCTCCTGTGCCGAGTAGCAGCGCCAGCAGGGCGGCCAGGGCCCATAACCAATACCCTGTTCGGCGGGCGCCGCGTATCTCGGTCAGTGTGTGCATTGTTCAACCTTCTGCGCCGCAGATGGGGTGCGGTGCGGCGCGAGTGTACCCAGACACCGGGCTAGAGCCTTCGCGTTTGCGCCGCTTTATTGAGGGCAGTCAAGGCCGGGCCGAAAAGCGCATGCCTCATGCGCCCGGTGGCAGCGAGCGCCTCTCGCGCAGCACCTGCGCGGCGCCGTCGGCCACCAGCACAGCCACGGCGGCAAATACCAGGCCGTACACGGGCCACTGCCCTTCGGCCACGGTCTCGCCCAGTAGCAGGGCCACCAGCACCAGCAGCACCGGCTCGACATAGGTGAGCAAACCAAACAACCCCATGGGCAGAAGGCGGCTGGCGGCCATGTACAGCGCCAGCGCCACCGCACTGACCACGCCCAGCAAGGGCACCAGGATCCACAACTTGGCGTGTGCCGCCACGACCGGCAGAGTGGACGGTTCACGCATCACAAACCAGGCGGCCACGGGCAGCATCACCGCCAGATCAAGCCAGTGGCCTGCCAGTTGTTCGGTGCGCAAACGGCGGCGCAGAGCAAAGTACACGGGGTAGCCCAGGGCCACCAGCCAGGTCTCCCACGACACGCCCCCGGCGCGCAGCAGCTCAAACCCCACCCCCACCGCCGCCAGCCCGGTCGCCCAGCGGTGCGCAGACGAAAGTTGCTCGCGGTAGATCACACGGCCCACCAGCACCATCACCAGTGGCAGCAAAAAATAGCCCAGCGACACAGGCAGCGCGCGCCCATGCAGCGGCGCCCACATGAACAGCCACAACTGCACACCCACCAGGGCACTGCTGGTCAGCAAGGCCAGCGCCAACGTCGGCTTGGCACGCACGCGCTGCCACAGCTCCCGCACCTGCGCAGCCTCGCCACGCCAGAACAGCAGCGCGGTGGTAAAGGGCAGCGTACACAGCACGCGCCAGCCAAAAATGGCCTCGCCATCGAGCGGTGCGAGAAACGGAGACAGGTAGTAAATGCCGCCAAACAGAAAGGAGGCGAGAACGGACGCAACAATGCCCTTGAACACAGCAGAGAGGCTTTCAAAAAAAGGGGCCCGTAAGCCCCAGGCCGCAGAATCTGCCAGGAGGGCTGGCTCCATGGCGGGGATGTGCCTGCACTACCCTCCGCTGGGCGTTGGTACATGGCGATATTTTTGCGGAAAAGCTATATTAACGATAGCTGCTTGCGCTTTATTGATAAGCGTTTCGAAGCATTTTAACCTAATATATTTTAAAAACATCCAACCGCAGGGGCCGTGGCATCCAGCGATCCACTGAGCAGAGCAGGCAGACGCTCGATTCCCATGCGAAAACCACAGGCCTGCGCATGGCCGCCACCGCCCATGCTTTCGGCCAAGGGAATGCAATCGAAACCGCGCTGCGAGCGCAGCCCCACCTTGACCACGCCCCCCTTGCCCGCCGACCACAGCAGCGCAAAGGTACCGCTGCGCTTGGAGAGCATTTCACCCAGCAGGCTGTGGAACACACCAGGGGCGTTGAGCATCAAACCTTGCTGTCCATTAAAGGTGACGGGCAAGGCGCCCTCGGCCATGTCGGCGGCAAGCTTGTGGAATTTCTCGTCCATGGCCTGGCCACGTGCCATGAATGCGGCCGTCTGTACCGAATCGAAGAAGGCGATCTCCTGCCAACGCACAAAATCGAACGGTTCCATGTCCAGCGCGGCAAGAAAGGCTGCGCTCTCCGGGTACTGCCAGTTCCACAGGTCGCGGTCCTCGACGTAGCGCACGAGATCCGGTAAAGATTCCTCGGGATGGAAGAACTCCCATGCCAGGCGAGCGCCCGATTTGTCCATATCGAAATGCACCACACCGCAGCGGCAGGCAAAGCCTGTGAGTTTTTCTGCGGCGCTCTTGTGGTGGTCCAGCAGAACCAAACGCTCTGCGCGCTCCTCAATGGCGCGCAAAATGTTTTCCGAAAAAGAAAAGTCCAGGATGTAAACAGCCCGGCCCGCCAGCGGCGGCAAGTCGTCCACCGACTTCGTATCGCCGTGGTCCAGGCCCACCAGCTCAACTTGGCCGCCGTAGTAGCGCCAGGCGGCCAGAGCGGCCGCAAAGCCGTCGGGGCAACTGCGCCCGTGGAACAAAACCAGGGGCTGGGGGTCTATCTTGCTGGGCTTGACCAGCAATTGCAGGGGGAGAATGGTCTTCATGGTGCAGGATTGTCGCGCGCCGGGACCCATTGCACACGGGCACGCCTTCCCCCATGAACCACACACCACCATGATCCAAGCCCTGAAAGACCTTTTCGACCACTTCGCATTGCCCGCTCCCGACCATGCCGACCCTGCACAGGCCGTGCAACTGGCGGCCGCGGTGCTGCTGGTGGAAGTGGCCCGCGCCGACGCCACGACCAGCGCCGTGGAGCAGCAAGCCCTGCTGCGCGCGCTGCAGCGCACCTTTGCCCTGGCACCAGACACGCTGGCCCGGCTGGTGGAGCAGGCCACCACCACGGCCGAGACAGCCTATGACTACCAGCGCTTTACCAGCATGCTCAACGACCACTGCACGCAAGCACAGAAAATCGACCTGGTCGAGGCCCTGTGGCAGGTAGCCTATGCCGACGACCACCTGGACGCGCACGAACAGCACACCATCAGCAAGGTGGCCGGGCTATTGCATGTCACCCATGGTGAATACATCGCGGCCAAGATGCGCGCCAAAGAGGCTGCGCAGGCGCATTGATGCCCCCGCTCCACATTCTTTGGCGCGATGACGCCATGGTGGCCGTGTACAAGCCTGCCGGCTGGCTGGTGCACCGCACCGGGCTGGATGCCGGGGAGACCCGTTTTGTTATGCAGGCGCTGCGCGACCAGTTGGGCCAGCATGTCTACCCCGTGCACCGGCTCGACAAGGGCACCTGCGGCGTGCTGGTGATGGGCCTGCACCCTGCTGCTGCGCGCGCGCTGTCGCAGGCCTTTGAACACCATGCCGTGCGCAAGCGCTACCTGGCCATGGTGCGCGGCTGGTTCCCAGGGAGCGCCGAGGTAGACCATGCCCTGCGACCCGACGATGCCCCCCCAGATGCTCCCGCCCAGCCTGCCCAGACGCACTTGCGCAGCCTAGCGCACCTGGAGCTGCCCGAGTCCAGCGACCCGCGCTTTGCACACACACGCGCCTCACTGGTGCAAGCGGTGCCACTGACTGGGCGGCGCCACCAGATTCGCCGCCACCTCAAGCACCTGGCCCACCCCATCATCGGCGACGCCACGCACGGCAAAGGCCCGCTGAACCGCTGGTGGGCCACCCGTCTGGGCCAGCAGCGCCTGTGGCTGCACGCCTGGCAACTGGCGCTGCCCCACCCCGTTACCGGCGAATGGCTGGAACTGGACAGCGGGCTCCTGCAGCCCGGCACTGCCACCGCCGACATCGGCGACTGGCATCGGCTGCTGGAGCAGCAGCCCTGGGCTCTGCCCCTGCTCAGACCAACGGCCGCGTAAGGTACACCGCCTCACGCCCCACGATAGGCTCCCGGGTCGGCATGAAGATGGTGCAGCCATCGCAGGGCGCGCGGACGTCATGCGGGCCGTCGGTGGCAATGAGGTCACCTTGGGCAAACACCTCAAAGCCCACCAGGGGCCGCACAAAACGGAAGTTCGCCGTGCGCACCATGCAAGTCTCCAGCAGCTCGAACCGCCGTTGCACCAAAGGTTCGGCTTGTTGCCCCGTGCGCTCGATCAGACCGAAATGCGCCAGAAAATCCAGCGCCGCCACCGTGGCCACATCGGCCGCACTCTGGCGAAAATGCTGGCCGCACTCCACCACCAGGGCGACCCCATGCCCATCGTCCTGGCCGTGGCGCCCGTGCTGGATCAGCGGCGTGCCCGAACCCAGCCCGCTGGGCATCACCAGGTGCACCGGCGGGCGCCCCAACGCCATGGCGGCAGCAGCGTTGCGCGCATAGCCGGGGTAGACCCAGAAGGGCTCCACGTCCTGGCTGGTGGAATGAATATCCAGAATATGGTCGGCCGCCGACACCACGGGCCGCAGTTCACGCGCGCGGCGCATTTCCGGGCTGTCCAGCGGACCATCGAGCTCCAGGGCGGACCAGACGCGGTTGAGGTTGTGCTCCAGCTGGCGGCTCTCGAACGGACGGGCCGGGTCGAACGATTCATAGGCCGCCACATTGGCAAAGCTGATGGTCAACGTGCCCACCAGGGGGCGTATGCCCGTGTCGAGCAGGTGCGTTGCAGCCACCATCCCACAAATCTCATTGCCATGCGTCAGCGCATTGACCAGCACATGGGGGCCTGGCTTTCCAGACGCAAACCGGTGCACATAGTCAATGCCGATGTTGCCCTGGCGATAGGCCGACAGGTCGCGTGGCAGAACTTCAAAAATCGGAGGGTGGTGTGTCATGCAGGGAATTCCTTATGAGGGGGCCGCAGCCTATTGCGCAGAACCAGAAGGCTGGCGGATTTGGAGATCGTCGGCTGCCCACCGGCCGCTGCGGTCCATTTTGGGCTGGGCCGCTCCATGGCAGAGCATGGCTGCACCGTGAACCCGCGGAGGCGGCATCCAAAGTCATTCTGACGCAAACCCTGAGCACTGGGCGAGCAAGGTCACCAGGCTAGTGCGTGGGCGATCATTTGTGGCTTACCATCGGCCCAGCGGTCCCATCCCGAGACCCACAAGGAGAACCCATGGCCAAAGGTCAGATGCACAACAACAAGATGGCGAAGAAGCCCAAAAAGGATACTTCGCTGCCCAAGGAGTCGTCCGGCTCCGACCGCCCCACGCCGCCCGTTACGGCCGTGATCCCAAAGGGCAAGACCAAAGCGGCCTAAAAGGCACGAAGGCGGCGCGGCTCAGGACTCCCGAATGCCGCTGCCTTTTTTCTTCCGGTCTTCGCGGGCCTGCTTTTTCGCATCGCGCTCAGCATCGCGCAGCACCCCGGCGGCCTGCCAGGCCTCGAATTCTTCCGGCGTCTCCAGCGTGATGCGGCCCAAGGTGGCCGTGCGGAAATCGGTCATCACGATCTCGGCGGACTTTTGCACATTCACCCGCCCGCCGGTCATCACCGCGCCGCGCTTGCGGCCAATGGCTTCGAGCAAGGCGTCATCGGGCATGGCGGCCAAAGCAGCGGGCGCCAGGCCCAACTTGTACCGTGCCTCAAGCTGCGCGGCATAGCGTGTCTGCAGGCGGCGCAACAGCTCCAGCGCCACCAGTTCTTCGTCATAGGCATTGCGCCCCACCGCACCACTGGCCGCCAGGTTGTAACCGCTCTCGATCACGCTGATACGCGGCCAGAGCATGCCGGGTGTATCCCACAGATAGAAGTCGTCAGCCAGCGTGATGCGCTGCTCCAGCTTCGTAATGCCGGCCTCGTCACCCGTTTTGGCCTGGCGCTTGTTGGAGAGCGTGTTGATCAGGGTGGATTTGCCCACATTGGGCACCCCACAGATCAGCACACGCATAGGCTTGGCCATGCCGCCGCGGTTGGGGGCCAGCAAGTGGCACCCGTCGATGAGCTTGCGCGCCGGCGCGGGCTCGGAGGCATCCAGCGCCAGCGCATGCGTACCGCTTCGGGCGTTGTACCAGGCCAGCCAGGCTTCGGTACGCGCGGGGTCGGCCACATCCTGTTTGTTCAACACCTTGAGCGTGGGCTTGTGCCCCGTCAGCTCGGCCAGCAGCGGATTGGCGCTGGAGCCGGGCAGACGGGCATCCAGCACCTCGATCACGACATCAATGTCCTTGATGCGCTCGGTGATCGCTTTCTTGGTCAAGTGCATGTGACCGGGGAACCACTGGATGGACATTTTCTTATTCTTTCAAAATCGGTTGTACCGCATGCAGGCCATTTCAGCGCCCGGCCCACCAGAGCCCGACTGCCAACGCCAGCCCATGCACCACGGCGGCTGCAATACCCAGCACCAGGGCCGGGCGCAGCCGCTCGGGGTTGCCCGACCAGCGCAACAGCAGAACGGCCGCCGCGATGGACAGCGGCAGAGCCGCCAGCGCCCACAGCGCAGACTGCGGCAGCACGCGCACCAGCACCGCTGCCGCCAGCAGGGCGTGCGCCCCTACAGCCAGCGCAAGATACAGCCAGGCTGCGCGCGTGGGGCCCAGGCGCACCATGAGTGTACGTTTGCCCACCTGCGCATCGGGCACTGCATCCGGAAAACCATTGGCCACCAGGATGTTGGCAATCAACAGCGCATAGCTGGCCGCCGCCGCCAGGGGCGCCGGAGCGAAATGGCCGCGCTGCACATAGTCAGCCCCCACCACCACCAGCCCCCAGGCCAAACCCACAGCCAGCTCGCCCAGGCCGCGCGACATCAGCGCCAGCGGCGGCATCGAATACGTCCAGCCCAGCAACACACCCGCCAGACCGACCAGCACCAGCGCGGGGCCGCTGTACAGCGCCAGCCACAAGCCACCTGCTGCCACCAAAGCCAGCAGCACCTGCGCCAAGGTACGCATGGCGCTCGCTTGCACCGCGCCACTTTGCACCAGGCGCGAGCCACCGGTGAACGGGAAAAGGCCTTGCGTGTTGGCTGCATCGGCACCGTTCAGGGCGTCGGCATGGTCGTTCAGCATATTCGCCGCCGCATGTGCCAGCAGCGCCAGTACCAGTGTGACCCATGCCCGCGGACCGGACACGCCGCCCCCCGCAGACGCCGCCGAGGCCACGCCAATCAGGCAGCCCACGGCCGTAATGACGAGAAAGCCGGGGCGCGACATGCGCAGCGCCAATACAAATGGATGGGGGTGCAAACGCAAAAAATTAGAGAACCACATGCCATTCCAGAATATTCATTTGCACAAAGAAAGTAACTACATATTTGATAGCTGCTTGCGCTTTATTCACGGGCGAAAACAGCATTTTTCATCTAAAACCACAGCCGCAGCATGGTCCGCCTGCATTGTCACCCACCGGCCACCCAGGTCTTGACCCCCATCAATGCATGGCTTTGGGCCCCAGGTTAGTGTCACCCGCCATGGACTACGACATCTTGATCAGCGGCGCCGGCCCTGCGGGCCTGTGCCTGGCACGCTCTCTTTCGGGCCACGGCCTGCGCGTGGGCGTGGTGGAGCAGCAGCCCCTGGCCGCCATTGAAAACCCCGCCTACGACGGGCGCGAGATCGCACTGACGCAGCAGTCAGCGCAAATGCTGCGCGACCTGGGGCTGTGGGACCGCATCGTGGCGGACGAGCCCAGCGCCTTTTCACCCCTGCGCGATGCACAGGTCCTCAACGGCCCCTCGCCTTTTGCCATGGTGATCGACCACCAGCTCTCACAACACAGCGAACTGGGCTGGTTGGTGTCCAACCACCTGATCCGGCGCGCAGCCTTCCAGGAACTGCACGCCGCACAGCAAAAGCACCACGACATCACCCTGCTGGCAGGTGAGCAAGTAGCCCGCGCCCATACCGACGCCAGCGCGGCGCATGTCACCCTGGCCAGTGGCAAGCAGCTTCGCGCACGCCTGCTGGTGGCGGCTGACAGCCGCTTCTCGGCCACGCGCCGCGCCCTGGGTATTGGCGCCGACATGCACGACCTTGGCCGCTCGATGTTGCTGTGCACCATGGCGCACGCGCTGCCGCACCAGCATGTGGCTTGGGAGTGGTTCGGCTATGGCCAGACGCTGGCACTGCTGCCCATGAACGATGACCCTGTCACGGGCGCCCACCGCTCCTGCGTGGTGCTCACGCTGGCGCACCACACACTGGAAGCCCTGCAGGAGATGGATGAAACGGCATTCGGCGCAGAGTTGACACGCCGCTTTGACAACCGCCTGGGCGCCATGCAGCTGGCCAGCACACGCCACCTGTATCCACTGGTCGGCGTGCGCCCGCACCGCCTGGTGGCGCCGCGCTTTGCCTGCGTGGGCGATGCGGCTGTAGGCATGCACCCGGTGACGGCGCACGGCTTTAACTTTGGTCTGCGGGGCATCGCCACACTGGCTGGCGAGTTGCGCGCCGCGCATGCTGCGGGCCACGACATTGCCGCGCCCGAACTGCTGGCGCGCTACGAGCGCGCACACCGCCGCGCCACGCTGCCGCTGTACCTGGCAACGACTTTGATTGCCCGCCTGTACACCACGGACCACCCGCCCGCCCGCCTGCTGCGCGATGCCGCCCTGCGCCTGGCGCAGAACTTTCCGCCCTTCAAACGGATGGTGGCAGCCACGCTGTCAGGGCGGCACTGACGGCATGCGCAAGCCCGGCGGGCCTTCAGCACAACGGCAATACTGAACAAATCCCCCAGGGGGGCGCATTGCGCGCCTGAGGGACTTGCGCAGTAGCGCCTTAACCCAACTCCTCCACAGCCATGTACTGCTCGCGCCAGGCCTCAAACGGCAGGCTGTCCGCCGCTTCAATGTCTTTCTGCGCGGCCAGCGAATGGTTGGCCATGGCCACGTAGCGGGCCTGCTGCTCCGCAGACCAAGGCTCTTGCAACAGCACATCGCGTGCCATGCGCGCCTGCTGGCAGGCAAACGCCGAGAAGCCATGGCCGTGCTCCCGGGCCATGCGGTCCAGCACACGGGCCGAGGGGGTGTTCTGGGGGGACGCCATCAGCGCCTGGGCACCCCGCAAGGCGTCGCCATAGTCGCTGACGCCATGCGTGGCATCCAGGGCCGCCGCCAGCGGAGCGCACTGCACCAGGATCTCGCTGCCCCATTCGACCAGCGGCACACTGCGACCATTGCGCTGCAGGCACAGGCCTGGCTCGCGCCCGCGCTCTGCGGTCAGGTGCTGGTTGTGTTTGAGTTCCGCAATTTCGGCCGGAGTGTCGGGTGGACTGTCCTGCAGCAGGCAGTGCAGCAAAAACACATCCAACAGCCGCATGGTGGAAGCGGCGATACCCACGGGCACGAACGGGTCCAGGTCCATCAGCCGCACCTCGACATATTCCACCCCGCGTTCGCGCAACGCATGGAGCGGGCGCTCACCCGAGCGCACGGTGCGTTTGGCGCGGATGGTGCCGTAGAACTCGTTCTCGATCTGCAGCAGACTGGTGCCCAACTGGTTGTAGTCGCCGCCGGGGTTGCGCACACCCACGGTCTCGTAGGCCGGATAGGGTTGCGTAAGCGCGGCATGCAGTGAATCAGCGTAGCCCTTTAAGCTGTTGTAGCTCACCGCCAGGGTGGCCTGCGCATCGCTCTGGTATCCCAGGCGCCCCATGCGCAGCGAGGTGGCATGCGGCAGGTAAAGCGAATGCCCGTCGTCGCCCAGGGGCTGCAAACTGTGCTCTCGTCCTTGCACAAAGCAGGAACACAGCGCAGGTGAAGCCCCGAACAGATACAGCAGCACAAAGGCATGGCGACGAAAGTTGCGGATCAGGGCGAAATACTCGTCGCTGCCCAGGCCGGGCATCGACCAGTTGTAGTGGATACCCGAGATGGTCTGCATGCGCCGCCCATAGCGGTGGCCCAGGCCCATGCGGTAGATGCTTTTGGCGCGCCCGATGTTGGAGCTGCCGTAGCGCGCCAACGGAATGGTCTCGTCCGTCGGCAGGTTGCAAGGCATGCTGGAAACCCAGAGCATTTCCCCACTCTGCGCCTGCAGCACGCGGTACACGAACTGGTGGATTTCTGTCAGTTCGTTCAGGCAATCCTGCACCCCCGGGTGGGCGGCGGTGATCAGCTCGATCTGCGACTCGCTGTAGTCGGTGGTGATGTGCGGGTGCGTGAGGGCCGAGCCCAGCGCCAGCGGATGCGGCGTCAGGGCCAGGCCGCACGTGGGCAGCACGCGCAGGCCCTCCTTCTCGATGCCGCGGCGGATACCCGCCAGGCGCTCGGGTGGGTGGGCGCTGATTTTTTCCTGCAATGTGCTCATGGATCGGTACCGTTTCTTTGCGTCGGCCCGGAACTTAGCATGCCCTGCACAGCCGCGCCCGGTGCGGGACAAGTGCGGGCACATCCACAAAAACCAAGGTATCGGTTGCGCCTGCTGCCTGCGGGGGCGGTGTCAGCCCCCGGCCGCCATGGCCTTTTGCACCTCAATCGTCCCCTGGGCGGCACCGCTTTGCGGCACCTGTTCGTCGGTGCGGTCCGTGACGCCAGCCAGGCGTGCGGCCAGTTGCTCGGGGGTATCCGCCCCCAGGCCGATGTGCACGCCTTGCGTGAGGGTGATGTGCGCCGCCTCGAAAGAGCCACCGCCCGCGCAGAGAATCGTGCGTGTCGGCGCGCTTTCGTGCGCCAGCACCAGCATGGCGGGCACCACGGCTTCGGGTTTGAGCGCGTCCAGGATTTGCGGTGGAAACAAGGCCTCCGTCATGCGCGTGGCCGCCGTGGGCGCCAGCGCGTTCACACGGATGTTGTACTTGGCGCCCTCGATGGCCAGCGTCTGCATCAGGCCCACCTGGGCCAGCTTGGCCGCGCCGTAGTTGCTCTGGCCAAAGTTACCATACAGGCCCGTGGACGAGGTGGTCATCACAATGCGGCCATAGTTCTGCGCCACCATGTGCGCCCACACGGCCTTGCAGCAGTGGGCCGCGCCCATGAGGTGCACGTCCACCACCAGGCGGAAATCTGCCATGTCCATCTTCGAAAAGGACTTGTCGCGCAGGATGCCTGCGTTGTTCACCAGCACATCCACCCGGCCCCAAGCGTCGATGGCCTGCTGCACCATGGCCTGCACGGCCTCGAAGTCGGTGACCGACGCACCGTTGGCCAGCGCCTCGCCGCCCGCTGCGCGGATCTCGTCCACCACCGCCTGCGCCGCCGAAACCGATCCGCCACTGCCATCCACTGCACCACCCAGATCGTTCACCAGCACCTTGGCGCCCCGCTTGGCCAACGCCAATGCATGCTGACGGCCCAGTCCGCCACCAGCGCCCGTCACAATGGCCACGCGGCCTTTGAAATCAATTTCCATGGAATGCACCCACTTTGTTGTCTTGAAAATCCAGTCGCCGACCCGACAGGGCCAGCCACCACACGCCACACTTTAAGCGACAGAATGATACGTACGAGTATCTTTCGTGACTGACCCACGCCCCTTCCGCCCTGAAAGCCGCCATGCAGCCCGCCACCCCCACCGCCCCTGAAACGCCCCGTGATTCCGCCACCGTGGTGCTGCTGCGCGATGCCCCGGCGGGCATGGAAGTGCTGTTGCTGCGCCGCCATGCGCAGGCCAGCAACATGGCCGGTGTTTACGTGTTTCCGGGCGGCAAGCTCGACGAGGCCGACCGCACCCTGGGCAGCGGCGGCTTGCTCGACCAGCCCACGGCCACACTGCACACCCGCCTGGCCGAGCCCGGCACCGACGCCGCCACGGCCTCGGGCCTGCACGTGGCCGCACTGCGCGAGGCCCTGGAGGAATGCGGCCTGCTGCTGGCCGAACCCACGGCCCCCGGCCGCGCCCTCGATGCCCTGCGCGCCCGCGCCATGCTGCGGGACGGCATGCCCTTTGCCGACATGCTGACCGCCCTGCAACTGCGCCTGCAGACCCGCCAGCTGGCGCCGTGGTCGCGCTGGATCACCCCCCTGTCGCCCACGGTGAGCTCACGGCGATTTGACACGCGGTTCTTCGTGGCCCTCGCGCCCGCAGGCCAGACGGCCCTGCATGACAACGAGGAAACCACCGAGAGCGTATGGGTGGCACCCCGCACGGCGCTGGAGCAGTACCGCGACGGCCGCATCGACCTGGCGCCGCCCCAAATCATGAGCCTGGCCCACCTGGCGCGCCACGCCAGCGCAAACAGCGTGCTGCAGGCCGCACAAGGCCAGCGTCCGCCCACCATCCTGCCCGAGGCGTTTGAGCAAGACGGCCTGCGCACCATTTGCTACCCCGGCGACCCACTCCACTCGGTACCCGAACGCGCCCTGCCCGGCCCCACGCGGCTGCGCTACCAGGCGCGGCGTTTTGCGCCAGAAGGCGGATTTGAGTCGCTGTTCGACTGAACACCAAACACCCCCACGACGCCCGCCACCAGCGTCCAGGGCCCCGCCGCGCGGGCATCGCTCCCCCTGCGTAGCGCAGCCAGTACCGGGGGCAGCGACAGAGCCGCTCATTCCGTTTCCAAATCATTCGTGTCTAGGCGCAAAGCCGCGGGCAGTGCTGTAGCACGACAAGGCGAAGCAACAACGACACGGGTGATTTAGAAATGGAATCATGAGGGTGTTTACGAGTAGTGCACGGGACGGCTGTAACGCGGGTCGCGGTGCCAGTCCCAATACGTCTGCACCAGCTGCCGCGTCACAGGCCCCACCGTTCCACTGCCCACGGGCCGGCCATCCACCTGCGTGATGGGCAACAGTCCGCCGCCCGACGACGTCGCAAACACCTCGCGCGCCGCGCGCAGTTCGGCCACGGGCAGCGCCCGCACTTCCAGCGGGAGTTGCAGCGCCTGCGCCATCTCGATCACGGTGCGGCGCGTGACGCCTTCGAGCACTCCCTCGGCCGGGGTCACCAGCATGCCCTGCGCATTCAGGCAAAACAGGTTGAAGCCCGGCCCTTCGACCACATGGCCCGCGCCATCGGTCAGCACCACCGTGTCGCCACCGGCATCGAGCGCGCCCAGCAGCCCCATGGTGAGGTCGTTCCAGTGGTAATTCTTGGCGCGCGGGTCCACACTGGCGGCCGGAATGCGTTGCACATTGCTGACCACCAGGTTCAACCCCTTCTCGCGCTGTTCGGCGTTGGCGATCCACACATAGGGAACGGCAAAGGCATAGAACTGGTTGATCGCCTGGCGCGGATCGCGTGAGCCCCACGGCGGCTGGCCGCGCGTAACGATCATCTCCACATAACTGCTGCGCAGGCCTGAGAGACGCACGCACTGCTCCAGCACGGCGGTGATCTGCGCGGGCGAGAGGCCCGGATCCAGGCGAAAGCGCGCGCAACTGGCCTGAAACCGCTCCAGGTGCGCGTCGAGCCGAAAGAAGGCGCCATCCCACACCGTCACCACGTCATACGCGGCATCGGAGCGCAGAAAACCCCAGTCGGTGATGGGAATGGCAGCTTCGCCAATGGGTACGTACTGGCCGCGCACAAAGGCAGCGCCTTGGGAATAATCGGGGGTTACGGTAGTCATGCGGCCATTCTCCGACAGGTACAACCCCCTGCAAAGAACCACACCACCGACAATGGCGGCTGCGCAGGCCCCAAGCACAGGCCCAAATTACTATCATTTTTATAGCTATTAGCGCATAATTGATAAGCGATAGAAGCCATTTTTACCCAGAAACACACAGGAGTCCCTGCCATGAAAGCTATTTGGAACGGCGTGGTCGTCGCCGAGAGCGATGACACCGTCGTGGTCGAAGGTAACCACTACTTTCCCGAGAGCGCGCTCCGGCGCGACTTCTTCACCTTCAGCAACCACAAGACCATGTGTCCCTGGAAAGGGCAGGCGACCTATTTCTCGCTGCTCGTGGATGGTGAGATGAATCCCGAAGCCGCCTGGACCTATGCAGACCCCAAGCCCGAAGCCGAGATGGTGCGCGGTCGCGTGGCCTTCTGGAAGGGCGTGACCGTCGCCTGAGCCGATGGAGCGTGGCGGGGGTTATCCCTGTCCGCACTGGACAATCATGTGGATAAGTTTTGGCAAGCCTTGTATGGGGCTTGCAAGTGCTTGATTTACAAAGAACTGCGGTAGATTGCCCTTTTTTTACGCACGCCATTGCCACACGCCCCACACTTATCCCGGCACCCGCTGGACAATGCTGTGGATAAATCCGGATAAGCGCTGTATGGCCGCGCCAAGTGCTTGATTTTTCAGGGACATCCCTGCATCGCCTCTTTTTTAGGCAATTGCAACATGGTTTTTTCCTCCGTTGCAGTTCGTCCTGCAAACTATTAAATTGATAGCTTTCAGCGCTTATTCTTTAAGCGTTATAGCCATTTTTCATGCAAATACCGATGCACAGCCCTGCCGCTGAACGCAACCGCCAGCCCATCCTGCAGGTGCTGCAGGCCTTGCTGCCCGCCACCGGCAGCGCGCTGGAGGTGGCCAGCGGCACCGGCCAGCATGCGGCCTGGTTCGCCGCCGCCCTGCCGGGCTGGACCTGGCAGCCCAGCGACGCCCAAGCCGGGCACTTGGACTCGATCACCGCCTGGTGCGCCGATGCCGGGGTGCACAACGTGCGCACGCCTGTGTTGCTGGATGTACTGGCGCCGCAATGGCCCAGCAGCGGGGCGGCCTTTGCCACGCCGTTCGACCTGGTGTACTGCGCCAACATGCTGCACATCGCGCCCTGGGCCTGCTGCGCCGGGCTGATGCAGGGCGCAGCGCGGCACTTGGCGCCGGGCGGCCATCTCGTCACCTACGGGCCCTATCTGGAAGACGACGTGCCCACCGCGCCCGGCAACCTGGCTTTTGATGCCAGCCTGCGTGAGCGCAACCCGGACTGGGGCATTCGCCGCCTGCACGATGTGGCGCAGGTCGCCGCCCAGGCCGGCCTGCGCCTGGCCGCACGCCACGCCCTGCCTGCCAACAACCTGCTGCTGGTGTGGGTGCATACCCCCCAGCCTTGATCACCATGAACACCGCAACCACCCCCTTCTTCATTGCCACGGTCGAACCCAGTGGCCAGCAATGCGACGCTTGGCCCGAGCAACCCCTGTTGCTCTCACTGGAGCAAGGCGGCATTGACTGGCCCAGTTCCTGTCGCAATGGCACCTGCCGCACCTGCATCGGTCATCTGGCCCAGGGCCAGGTGCGCTATGCCATCGACTGGCCCGGCCTGACACCTGAGGAGATCGCCGAAGGTTGCGTCTTGCCTTGCGTGGCCTATCCCGCATCGGACGTGGTGCTGGAGGGTTCGTCCATCTGACCCCGCCACCGCGCCGGGTTTGCCGCGCACGGCCAGGGCGCACTGCACTAAAATCAGCGCTTTGGACTGGCGTGCAGCAACGGCGCACACCAGCCCACCATGCGGCAGCGCCGCATCGCATGTTCTTTGGGACGCTCGGCGGGCTCTGCCCCCGCCGGGCGCCAGCACCGGAGAACCTGCGTTGCAGGCTGACCCCTCCCCCCTGCGGCCCATCGAAGAAAGCCCCCATGAAGACCCCCCTCCCCCCCGCCTCCATCTCACCGGTACAGGACATCGTTGCCGAGATGCGCGCCGGGCGCATGGTCATCCTCGTGGACGAGGAAGACCGCGAGAATGAAGGCGACCTGGTATTGGCCGCCGACCATGTCACCCCCGAAGCCATCAACTTCATGGCGCGCTTTGGCCGCGGCCTGATCTGCCTGACGCTCACCCGCGAGCGCTGCGAGTTCCTCAAGCTCCCGCCCATGGCCACGCGCAACGGCACGGTGTACAGCACCGCGTTCACGGTCTCCATCGAGGCGGCCGAGGGCGTAACCACCGGCATCTCGGCGGCCGACCGCGCGCGCACCGTGCAGGTGGCCGTCGCGGGCAATACCAAAGCCGACGACCTGGTACAGCCGGGCCATATCTTTCCGCTGCAGGCGGTGGACGGCGGCGTGCTGATGCGCGCAGGCCACACCGAGGCCGGCTGCGACCTGGCCGCCATGGCCGGTTGCAGCCCCGCCGCCGTGATCTGCGAGATCATGAAAGACGACGGCACCATGGCGCGCCTGCCCGACCTGCAGGTGTTCGCGGCCGAGCACGGCATCAAGATCGGCACCATTGCCGACCTGATCGAACACCGCAGCCGCACCGAGTCGCTGGTCGAAAAAGTGGGCGAGCGCCCGCTGCAAACCCCCTACGGTGCATTCACCGCGCACGCCTTCCGCGACAAGCCCAGCGGGGCTGTTCACCTGGCGCTGGTCAAAGGCCAATGGGCTGCCGACGACGTCGTCCCCGTGCGCGTGCACGAGCCGCTGTCGGTACTCGACACGCTGGAAGTCAACCGCTCCATGCACTCCTGGGGCCTGGGCACCAGCCTGCAGTACATCGACCAGCAAGGCAAGGGCGTTGCCGTGCTGCTCAATTGCGGCGAAAGCGCTGCACAGTTGCTGGCACAGTTTGAAGGTACGGCCCGCGCTGCCCAGGCGCCCGAGCGCGGCCGCATGGACCTGCGCACCTACGGCGTGGGCGCGCAAATCCTGCGCGAATGCGGTGTGCAGAAGATGCAACTCATGGGCCAGCCCCGCCGCATGCCCAGCATGGCGGGCTACGGACTCGAAATCACCGGTTACATCCCGAAAGAATAGGAACCACACCCATGTTTGGCGCAGACAAAGGAACAGCGGACAAGCTCGATGGCAAGAAACTGCACATCGGCATGGTCCAGGCCCGCTTCAACGAAGGCATCACCAACGCCCTGGCCACGGCCTGCCGCAAGGCGCTGATCGACCTGGGCGTGCAGGAAAAGCACATCACCCATGTGCTCGTGCCCGGCGCGCTGGAAGTGCCCATGGCGCTGCAAGCCCTGGCCGAGCAGGACGAATTTGATGCCCTGATTGCCCTGGGCTGCATCATTCGCGGCGAGACCTACCACTTCGAGCTGGTGGCCAACGAGTCCGGTGCGGGTGTTTCGCGCGTCGCACTGGATTACCAGGTGCCCGTGGCCAACGCCATTCTCACCACCGAGAACCTGGAGCAAGCCATCGCCCGCCAGACCGAAAAAGGCCGCGACGCCGCCTACGTGGCGGTAGAAATGGCCAACCTGCTGGACCAACTGTCATGAGCGAGCACACCCCCGACGCGCCCGCCCCCCGCACCAAGCGCCCCGGCGTGACCAGCACCGGCGCGCGCAAGGCCTCGGCCAAATCCAACCGCAGCCGCGCACGCGAATTCGCGCTGCAAGCGCTCTACCAGCACCTGGTGGGCCGCAACGAGGCCGCCGCCATTGACGCCTTCACACGCGACCTGACCGGCTTTCACAAGGCCGATGCAGCGCATTACGACGCGCTCCTGCACGGCTGCATCGAAACCTCGGTCGCACTCGACGCCCTCATCACTCCGCTGCTCGACCGCAAGATGACCGAAATCTCGCCCATCGAGCACGCCGTGATGTGGATGGGTGTGTACGAATTCCAGCACTGCCTGGACGTACCCTGGCGCGTGGTGCTCAATGAATGCATCGAACTGGCCAAGGAATTTGGCGGCACCGACGGTCACAAGTACGTCAACGGCGTGCTCGGCGGCCTGGCCCCGAAGCTGCGTGCCGACGAAGTGGCCGCCGACAAGGCCGCAACACCCCGCGGCTGAGTGCACGATCGCAGCGGGCCCCCCGCCCGCCCTGTCTTTTCTCCGCAGCCCGCAACCCACGGGCCAGAACACTCCCCCATGAAAATCTCCACCCGCGCCAGCCGCATCGAACCCTTTTACGTAATGGAAGTGGCCAAGGCCGCACAGGCCATGGCACGCGAGGTGGCGGGTACGCGCGAGCCGATGATCTTTCTGAACATTGGCGAGCCCGATTTCACGGCGCCGCCGCAGGTAGCAGAAGCCGCTGCGCGCGCCATTGCCGCCGGTGCCACGCAGTACACGCAGTCACTGGGGCTCGACGCCTTGCGTGAGCGCATCAGCGGCTGGTACCAGCAACGCTTTGGCGTGAATGTGCCGGCGCGGCGCATCGTGGTGACTGCTGGGGCTTCGGCCGCGCTGCAGCTGGCCTGCCTGGCGCTGGTGGACGCGGGCGACGAAATCCTCATGCCCGACCCCAGCTACCCCTGCAACCGGCACTTCGTCAGCGCCGCCGAGGGCACCGCGGTGCTGGTGCCCACCACGGCCGAGGAGCGCTTCCAGCTGACTGCCGACAAGGTGCGCGCGGCCTGGACCGACAAAACACGGGGCGTGCTGCTGGCCTCGCCCTCCAACCCCACAGGCACCTCCATTGCACCCGATGAGCTGCGCCGTATCCACAACGTGGTGCAGGAGCGCGGCGGCATTACGCTGATTGATGAGATCTATCTGGGCCTGTCTTACGAAGAGCAGTTCAGCCACACGGCGCTGGCCATCGACGACAACATCATCAGTATCAACAGCTTCAGCAAATACTTCAACATGACCGGCTGGCGCCTGGGCTGGATGGTGGTGCCCGAGGCCTTGGTGCCGGTGGTCGAGCGTCTGGCGCAAAA
Source organism: Simplicispira sp. 125 (assembly GCF_003096555.1). Lineage (NCBI taxonomy): Bacteria > Pseudomonadati > Pseudomonadota > Betaproteobacteria > Burkholderiales > Comamonadaceae > Simplicispira > Simplicispira sp. 125. Next base: position 1,740,487 of record NZ_QEKM01000001.1, read on the forward strand.
CTTGTTCATCTGCGCCTCGACCATCTCGCAGCACGCCGCGCTGGCCTGCTTCGAAGACGAGAGCATTGCCGAATACGAACGCCGCCGCGCCGAGTTCAAGGCCCGGCGCGACTACTTCATCCCCGAACTGCAGCGCCTGGGATTGAGCGTGCCCGTGCTGCCCGATGGCGCCTTCTACGCCTGGGCCGACTGCAGCAGCGCCTGCGCCAAGCTGGGGGTAGAGGGGAGCTGGGACTTTGCCTTTGAACTGATGCGCCGCGCCCACCTGGCCGTGACGCCGGGACGCGATTTCGGCAACTTTGACCCGCAGCGTTTTGTGCGCTTTTCCACCGCCAATTCGATGGCGCAGTTGCAAGAATCAGTAGCGCGCATGCGCGCACTGTTAGGCTGAGCATGGCGTTCATCTTCCCTGTCCGCATCTACTGGGAGGACACCGATGCCGGGGGCATCGTGTTCTATGCCAACTACCTCAAGTTCTTTGAGCGCGCCCGCACCGAATGGCTGCGCTCGTTGGGGCTGTCGCAGCACCGCCTGCGGGAACAAACCGGCGGCATGTTTGTCGTAACCGATGCCCGCTTGCGCTACTTCAGCCCGGCACGCCTGGACGACGAACTCATTGTTACTGCTGTTTTGCAAGACAAAGGCCGCGCCTCGTTGACAATGGCGCAGCAAGCGCTATTAAATCAAGAGCACATGAACGGCAAACCGCCCACTCTTTTGAGCGAAGCCACCATCCGCATCGGCTGGGTCGACGCGGCCACCATGCGCCCTGCCCGAATCCCCGGCTCCCTCCTGGAACAACTTTCATGAACTCCCAAGACATGTCCATCATCAGCCTGGTGCTGCACGCCAGCTGGGTGGTGCAACTCGTCATGGTGCTGCTGCTGGCCGTTTCGGTGGCCAGCTGGGCTGCCATCTTCCGCAAACTGTTTGGCCTCAACCGGGTGAAGGCGCTCAACGACGATTTCGAGCGCGAGTTCTGGTCCGGCACCAGCCTGAACGACCTGTACGCCAGCGCCGTGCAAAACGCCAAAAACACCGGCCCCATGGAGCGTATTTTTGCCAGCGGCATGCGCGAATACCAAAAACTGCGCGAACGCCGCATCCAGGACCCAGGCACGCTGCTGGACGGCGCACGCCGCGCCATGCGGGCGAGTTTTCAACGCGAGATGGATGTGGTCGAGTCCAGCCTGTCCTTCCTTGCATCGGTCGGTTCCGTCTCGCCCTATGTGGGGCTGTTTGGCACGGTGTGGGGCATCATGCACGCTTTCACCGGTTTTGCCGGCATGGAGCAGGTCACCCTGTCCACCGTGGCGCCCGGCATTGCCGAGGCCCTGGTGGCCACGGCCATCGGCCTGTTTGCGGCCATTCCCGCAGTGATCGCTTACAACCGCTTTGCCCGCGACATCGACCGCGTGGCCATCCACCAGGAGACCTTCATTGAAGAGTTCTCCAACATCCTGCAGCGCAACCTGGGCGCACACCCGGCGCCTGTAGGCACGGGCCACTGACCGAGGCAAAGACCACCATGCCCGCTTCAGCCTCGCGCGGCCGCGGCCGCCGCACCATCAACGAGATCAACATGGTGCCCTTTATCGACGTGATGCTGGTGCTGCTCATCATCTTCATGGTGACGGCGCCCATGCTGACGCCGGGCATGATCGACGTGCCCAGCGTGGGCAAGAGCGCCAAGGCGCCCAAAACATTCGGGCAGGTGATCGTCCAGAAGGATGGCAGCTTTCAACTCAAAACCGGCGGTAACGAGCGCCCGGTAACGGCCCAGACGCTGGGCACGCTGGCCAAGGCATGGCAAAAAGACCAGCCGGACAACACGCCTGTGGTCATCAGTGCGGACAAGGGCGTGCCCTACGAAGCGGTGGTCAAAGCCATGGACGCTCTGCAAAAGGCCGGAGTGCAGCGCGTGGGCCTGTCCGTCAAACAAGGCGGCTGAGAGCCTGCCACCGAATTCAAGCCACTGCATGCACGCCCACGACGACCGCGACCAATTCATCCCGCCCCGCCCCCCGGGCCGTGGGCGCGCCATTGCGCTGGCCGTGCTGGCGCACCTGGTGCTGGTGGGCGCGCTCACCTGGGGCGTAGCCTGGAAGCGCGACAGCGACCAGCCTGCCGTGGTGGCCGAGTTATGGTCCGCCGTGCCGCAGCAGGCTGCGCCACGCGCCGAGGAACCACCCACACCACCGCCCCCCCCACGCCACCCACACCGCAGCCGCCTCCCGCGCCACCACCCAAGGCGGTGGAGCCGCCGCCCAAACCGCAGCCCGATCCACGGGAAGCCGACATTGCGGTGGAGCGTGAGAAAAAACGCCTGGCCCTCGAAAAGAAAAGACACGAAGAACGCGAAAAGGAACAGGCCCGCAAGGAGCAGGACAAGAAAGACCGGCTCGCCAAAGAAAAGGCCGAGCGGGAAAAGGCGGCCGAGCGGGAAAAAGTTGAGCACGACAAGGAACAAAAGCGCCTTGCCGAAGACAAGCGCAAGAAAGAAGCCCTGGAAAAGGCCAGCGCAAAAGCTGCGGAAGAACGCCGCCAGGAAACCCTGCGCCGCATGCAGGGCCTGGCCAATGCCACGGGCGGCGCCAACGCCAGCGGCACGGCCCTGCGCGACTCCGGCCCCTCCGGCAGTTACGGCGGCAAGGTAGCGGCCAAGGTCAAACCCAACATCGTCTATCCCGATGCCCTGGACGGCAACCCCCGCGCGGTGGTCGAGGTACAGGCCGCCCCCGACGGCACCATCACCCGCACCCGGCTGAAGGAATCGAGCGGCAACAAGAGCTGGGACGACGCCGTGCTGCGCGCCCTGCAAAAAACCGAGACCCTGCCCCGCGATGTGGACGGCAGAGTGCCCGCCACCCTGGAAATCGGATTCCGCCCGCGCGACTGACCCTGTGCGCACCGGGTGCAAATGCCGGTGCGCACACACGCACTGGGGCAACTGCCCGACAATCACGCACCATGACCCTGAAAAGCCCCGAACTCCTGCTGCCTGCCGGCACGCTTGACCGCATGCGCGCCGCCTACGATTACGGTGCCGACGCGGTATACGCCGGCCAGCCGCGCTACAGCCTGCGCGCACGCAACAACGAATTCCGTATTGAACAGATACAGACGGGCATCGAAGAAGCGCATGCACGCGGCAAAAAATTCTTTTTGACGAGCAACCTGCTGCCGCACAACGACAAGGTACGCACCTACCTGCGTGACATCGAGCCCATCATCGCCATGCGCCCGGACGCCATCATCATGGCCGACCCCGGCCTCATCATGATGGTGCGCGAGAAATGGCCCGAAGTGGCCATTCACCTCTCGGTACAGGCCAACACGACCAACTTCATGTCGGTCAAGTTCTGGCAGAAGGTGGGCGTGACGCGCATCATCCTCTCGCGGGAACTGAGCCTGGACGAGATCGAGAAAATCCGCCAGGAATGCCCCGACATGGAGCTGGAAGTGTTTGTGCACGGCGCCCTGTGCATCGCCTATTCGGGCCGCTGCCTGCTGTCGGGCTACTTCAACCGACGCGACCCCAACCAGGGCACCTGCACCAACGCCTGCCGCTGGAACTACGCCACGCAAGAGGCCGCCGTGGACCCCAACACCGGCGAAGCCATGGCCCAGCGCATCGAGGGCGACTTCAATTTCAACAAGGCCCAGGAGGACGACAACTCCGCCTTTGCCTCGTGCGGCGGTGGCGAGCGGCACCCGCTGGCCGACAAGGTGTACCTGCTGGAAGAAAAAGAACGCCCAGGCCAGCTCATGCCCATCATGGAAGATGAGCACGGCACCTACATCATGAACAGCAAGGACCTGCGCGCCGTCGAGCATGTGCAGCGCCTGGTCGAGATCGGCGTCGATTCGCTCAAAATCGAAGGCCGCACCAAGAGCCAGTACTACGTCTCACGCGCCGCCCAGGTCTACCGCCGCGCCATCGACGACGCGGTGGCGGGCCGCCCCTTCAACCCCGAACTCATCACCGAGCTTGAAGGCCTGTCCAACCGGGGCTATACCCCCGGATTCCTGGAGCGCCGTCCGGCCAACGACTACCAGAACTACGAAACCGGCAGCTCCGAGTCGCAGCGCAGCCAGTTCGTGGGTGAAGTGAAAAGCGTGCAGGATGGCTGGGCCGAAGTGGAAACCAAGAACCGCTTTGGCGTAGGCGACAGGCTGGAAATCGTCCACCCCAGCGGCAACCGCACCGTGCAACTCACGCAGATGCGCAGCCTGGACGGCGAAGCACTGCAGGTCGCCTCGGGCAGCCCGCTGCGCGTGCGCATCCCAATCGAAGGGCCCGCCGAGGGGGCGCTGATTGCGCGGTTGGTGTGAAAGATGTTTTTTACAAGCTATTGAAAATATAGCTTGCAGCGCTTGGATCCATTGGATTTCAATATGAAAATTACCTGAAACCCTTATTGGTAAAGCGCAAGCAGCTCCTGTTTTTTCAGCCCGCTCGACTCTTTTAGCGGGGTGCGGTGATCAATCCAACAAAATGGCATGCGCCCCAACTCCGCCAGCCCGTTCGACCAACCAGCGGATTTCTAAAGCCCGAACAGACCCTGCTTTTCCGCCCAGATTCAACTTTTACCGGTGGCTGCCGATAACTTAGGGAGATATGCCGCGCCCTTGAATCTGCCCAGGAGACTGCCATGGCCACTTCTTCCGTCGGAAATATGCCCTCCACATCGGCCCTGCCCGCCCAGGAGGCCGCGCGCACCCACCGTACCACGCCCACCGAGGAAGCCCGGGGCACCAAGGCGCCCGATGGCAAACCCAACCTGCGCCAGCAGCAGAACGTGCAGATTCTGCAGGCATCGATGGACGTATCGATCCAGTCGGGCGACTCTTCACTGGCACTGCTTTACCGCACGGCCATTGATCGCATTAACGAATACCTGGAACCTGAGCTGGGGCCGAACGCCATCGGCGGCAAGGATGCGCCGGACGGCTCGCCCGAGGCCACTGCCGGGCGCATTCTTTCTCTGTCTACGGCTTTCTACGATGCTTATGCCGCACAGCCCAAAAACAAGGACAAAGATGCGGAAACCATGGCACGCGATTTTGTCGACCTGATCCGGGGCGGTTTTGAGCGTGGCTTTGGCGAAGCACGGGACATCCTCGGCGGCCTGGGCGTGCTCGGGGAGGACAGCCCGGTTGAGCAAGGCATCAACAAAACGTACGCACTGGTCATGCAGGGGTATGACGATTTTCTGGCTTCCAAACTCGGCCCCCGTCCGGCCACAGAACCCTCTGCCCCCGATGGTTCCAGCGCAGCAGCCTGAGCGCTGCAGGCCGCCCATCGAGCGGCAATGCCGTCCAGCGGCGCCAGCATCCGCCAAAAAAAACCCGCTCAAAGCGGGTTTTTTCATGTCAAGACTGAACGCTTCAAGCGTCGACACCCTTGGCCACGTCAGAGTATTCCTCGATCTGGTCAAAGTTCAGGTACTGGTAAATCTGATCGCTGCTTTGCTTGATCACCCCCATGTCGGCCAGGTATTCGGCCTTGGTCGGGATGCGGCCCAGCTTGGAAGCAATCGCCGACAGTTCGGCCGAGCCCAGGTACACATTGGTGTTCTTGCCCAGGCGGTTGGGGAAGTTACGGGTGCTGGTGGACATGACCGTGGCGCCCTCTTTCACCTGCGCCTGGTTGCCCATGCACAGCGAGCAGCCGGGCATCTCCATGCGGGCACCAGCGGCGCCGAAGACGCCGTAGTGGCCTTCTTCGGTGAGCTGCTGCGCATCCATCTTGGTGGGCGGTGCCATCCAGAGCTTGACCGGCATGTCCTTCTTGCCTTCGAGCAGCTTGGAGGCTGCGCGGAAGTGACCGATGTTGGTCATGCACGAGCCGATGAACACTTCGTCGATCTTGGCCCCCGCCACGTCGGACAGGGTCTTGGCGTCGTCCGGGTCGTTCGGGCAGCAAACGATAGGCTCGGTGATTTCGGCCAGGTCGATCTCGATCACGGCAGCGTATTCAGCGTCGGCATCGGGTGCCAGCAGCTGTGGGTTGGCCAGCCAGGCTTCCATGCCCTGGATGCGCCGACGGATGGTGCGCGCATCTTCGTAGCCTTGGGCGATCATGTTCTTGAGCAGCACGATGTTCGAGTTCAGGTACTCGATCACGGGGGCCTTGTTCAGGCGCACCGTGCAACCGGCAGCCGAGCGCTCGGCCGAGGCATCCGACAACTCAAAAGCCTGCTCCACCTTCAGATCGGGCAGACCTTCGATTTCAACGATACGGCCCGAGAAGATGTTCTTCTTGCCTTGCTTGGCTACGGTGAGCAAACCCGCCTTGATGGCATAGAGCGGAATCGCATGCACCAGGTCGCGCAGCGTCACGCCGGGCTGCATCTGGCCCTTGAAGCGCACCAGCACCGATTCGGGCATGTCGAGCGGCATGACGCCGGTAGCGGCGGCAAAGGCCACCAGGCCAGAGCCTGCGGGGAAGCTGATGCCCACGGGGAAGCGCGTGTGGCTGTCACCACCCGTGCCGACGGTGTCGGGCAGCAGCATGCGGTTGAGCCAGCTGTGGATGATGCCGTCGCCGGGCTTGAGCGAGATGCCGCCACGGTTGCTGATGAACTCGGGCAACTCATGGTGCATCTTCACGTCCACGGGCTTGGGATAAGCGGCCGTGTGGCAGAACGACTGCATCACCAGGTCGGCGCTGAAACCCAGGCAGGCGAGGTCTTTGAGCTCGTCGCGCGTCATCGGGCCGGTGGTGTCCTGCGAGCCGACCGAGGTCATCTTGGGTTCGCAGTAGGTGCCGGGCAGCACGCCCTGGCCTTCAGGCAGGCCGCAGGCGCGGCCCACCATCTTCTGCGCCAGGGTAAAGCCCTTGCCATGGCTCTTGGGCACTTGTGGTAGGCGGAACAAAGTGGAAGCAGCCAGCCCCAGCGCCTCGCGTGCCTTGGCGGTCAGGCCACGACCGATGATCAGCGGGATACGGCCACCGGCGCGCACTTCGTCGAACAGCACGTCGCTCTTGACCTCGAACTCGGCAATCACTTTGCCGTCCTTTAAGGCCTTGCCTTCGTAGGGACGCAGTTCGATGGTGTCGCCCATGTTCATCTGGCTCACGTCGAGCTCGATGGGCAGCGCGCCCGCGTCTTCCATGGTGTTGTAGAAGATGGGGGCAATCTTTGACCCAAGGCAGACGCCGCCAAAGCGCTTGTTGGGCACAAAGGGGATGTCTTCGCCGGTAAACCACAGCACGCTGTTGGTGGCCGACTTGCGGCTCGAACCCGTGCCGACCACGTCGCCGACATAGGCCACGAGATGGCCCTTGGCGCGCAGGTCTTCGATGAACTTCACCGGGCCGCGTTTGCCGTCTTCCTCGGGCGTGATGCCGTCGCGCTTGTTCTTGAGCATGGCCAGCGCATGCAGCGGGATGTCAGGGCGGCTCCAGGCGTCGGGTGCGGGGGAGAGGTCGTCGGTGTTGGTCTCGCCCGTGACCTTGAGCACGGTGAGCGTAATGCTCTTGGGCACTTCAGGGCGGCTGGTGAACCATTCGGCATCCGCCCAGCTTTGCACCACAGCCTTGGCAAAGGCATTGCCCTTATCGGCCTTTTCCTTGACGTCGTGGAACTGGTCGAACATCAGCAGCGTCTTTTTCAGCGCCTCAGCGGCAACACCTGCCACGGCAGCATCGTCCAGCAGGTCGATCAGCGGCGTGAGGTTGTATCCACCCAGCATGGTGCCCAGCAACTCGGTGGCTTGCGCACGGCTGATGAGCGAGCATTTCTCGGTACCGTGGGCCACGGCGGCCAGGTAGCTGGCCTTGACCTTGGCGGCATCATCCACGCCTGCAGGCACGCGGTGGGTGATCAGCTCGACCAGCGTGGTTTCTTCGCCTGCCGGCGGGTTCTTGAGCAACTCGACCAGTTCGCCGGTTTGCTTGGCGGTCAGGGGCAGCGGCGGAATACCCAGCGCTGCGCGCTCGGCCACATGGTCACGGTAGGCTTGCAACATTTACTTCTTTCTCCGGTTACTTCTATCTTTTCAAACGAGGGGCAAGGCTTTCACAGCCCGCTGCGGGCAATTACTTGGTAGTTTTTGCTTCGAACAAGCTGGGCGGGGGGGTTTTCTTGATGGCTTCGGCCACCACGGTCTGTTCCGGGCTCATGCATTCGTCGGCCAGGCGCTGACCACGCTTCTGGTCCATCAGCATGGATTTGTTGGCGATCTGCAGCCACACTGCGCCGCCAGCCTGGTCTTCCAGGCGCACCGTGCCGGTCGACGTAACCACCGGAACCATGTGGTACTTGAAGCCTTTGCCGCCCACGTGGAAGTGGCCCGGCGCTTCGGTGTCTGCCGTAACACTGACCGTAGCCCCCAGCTCACAGGCGATCTGGCCAACATAAACGCGCTGTGCAATAGCCAGCTCTTCAGGAGACATTGCCGTGCGCGCAGCGATCAGACCACTGGCGACTTGACTCGTCGCGCTGCGCAGCTGCACGCGGCTGCTGGGCGGCTCGACCTTGGCCACCGTGGTTTTGGTGCTGCCTTTGGCGGATGCCTTTTTGGCGACGGACTTGGTCTTGGTCTCTGTTGCAGCCTTGGTCGATGACTTGATTGATGACTTGGGCGCTGATTTGGCAGCCGGGGCTGCCTGGGCCAGAACCAGAGAAGGTACCAAGGCGATGAGTGCAGAGGCGAGCAGTGTTTTCATGATGTGGCTCCAGCGTGAGGAAAAAGGTTCAGCAATGCGACGATGCAAACCAGTGTTGTACCGCATGCGGCAGACTTCGCCCAGTCTGGTGTGCACGTTCCAGCACCTGCCAGAAATACCGGTAGCTCGCGCGGTCGTGCAGAACGCCATCCGCACTGATGGGCGCCCAGTCTGCCTCAGCGGCGGCAGCAATGATGCGGGAAGCCTCCTGCACCTCGTCCTGGGCAGGCGACAGCGCTTCAAGGATAGGCCTGATCTGCGCCGGATGGATGCTCCACATGCGGGTGTAGCCCAGCTCGCGCGCAGCGCGGCGGGCTGCGGACTGCATGGCGGACATGTCCGTGAATTCCGTCACCACGCAATGTGAAGGCACCTTGCCATGGGCATGGCAGGCGGAGGCGATTTCCAGCTTGGCCCGCACCACCAGCGGGTGATCAAACTGCCCTGCCGACGTCATCGCCGATGCCGGAATGGCGCCTCCATGGGCCGACACGAAGTCCATCAAGCCAAAGCTCAGGCTCTGCACACGCGGGTGGGCAGCAATGTCAAAGGCGCGGTGAACCGCGCCAGGGGATTCGATGAGGGCGTGGAGCGGCAGATGCGCAGCCCCTGCACGCTCAAGTGCGCGCTCGGCCTGCAGCACATCGTCGATCGACTCGACCTTGGGTAGCATGATGTGGCACAAACGGTGGCCCGCCTGACCGGCGATGGTAGCCATGTCGCTGGCAAAAGCCGGATGATCCACCGCATGCACACGCGCCGCAACCCGGGCGCCGGGCGCCGCTTCACAGGCCAGCGCCACGACGAGAGTGGCATGTTCGACCTCGGCGCCCACGGGGGCGCCATCTTCGCAATCCAGCGTCACATCAAAGACGCAGGCGCCAAACTCTTGTGTCATTTCAGCCTGCAGTTGCAGGCTTTTGCGCATCCGCGCTGGGGCACCGCTGTAATGGTCACAGACCGGCAGCAAACCTGCTGCGGCCTGGGCACCCAACAGGATGTCGCGCGGATGCGAGGCACCCCCCATGCGTTTCACTGCGTGCGCTGCGCCGCCCCCGAGAGGGGCGATCACGGCTTGGGGAGACCCAGCATCGCTCATGGGCGCTTAAAGCAGGTGCTTCACGCCGTCCTGCTCGCCTTGCAGTTCTTCCAGCGTCTTGTTGATGCGCTCTTGCGAGAAGGCATCGATTTCCAGGCCTTCGACGATCTTGTATTCGCCGTTTTCGCAGGTCACGGGGAAGCCGAACATGGTGTCCTTCGGGATGCCGTACTGGCCGTCCGATGGGATGCCCATGGTGACCCACTTGCCGTTGGTGCCCAGGGCCCAGTCGCGCATGTGGTCGATGGCGGCGTTGGCAGCCGAGGCAGCCGACGACAGGCCGCGCGCTTCAATGATGGCGGCGCCACGCTTGCCGACCGTGGGCAGGAACACGTTGGCGTTCCATTCCTGGTCGTTGATCATCTGGGCAACGCTCTCACCATTGATGGTGGCAAAGCGGTAGTCGGCGTACATCGTGGGCGAGTGGTTGCCCCAGACAGTCAGCTTTTCGATGTCGGCCACGGGCTTGCCGGTCTTGGCGGCAATCTGGCTGGCAGCGCGGTTGTGGTCCAGGCGCAGCATGGCGGTGAAGTTCTTGCGCGGCAGATCAGGGGCCGACTTCATGGCGATGTAGGCGTTGGTATTGGCGGGGTTGCCCACCACCAGCACCTTGACGTTGCGGCTGGCAACGGCGTTGAGGGCCTTGCCCTGTGCCGTAAAAATGGCGCCGTTGACGGCCAGCAGCTCGGCACGCTCCATGCCGGGACCGCGGGGACGCGAACCGACCAGCAGTGCGTAGTCGGCGTCCTTGAAGGCGGTCATGGGGTCGCTATGGGCAGTCATCTCGACGAGCAGCGGGAAGGCGCAGTCGTCGAGCTCCATCATTACGCCCTTGAGTGCCTTCTGCGGTCCGTCCACGGGTACTTCGAGCAACTGCAGGATGACAGGCTGATCCTTGCCCAGCATTTCGCCCGAAGCGATGCGAAACAGAAGGGCGTAGCCGATTTGGCCTGCGGCGCCGGTAACGGCTACGCGAACGGGCTTTTTGCTCATGGTGAGAACTCCAGGAAGTGAAGGAAACAGGGGAGAGTGCAGCGGTTGCCACCTGCGCCTGTTATCAGCAACACGTGCTCCGCGAACAGGGCGGGATTTTACTGCCGTTTTCCGCACTGCGTCAATTTGTCTTATGTCTTATATAAGATATGATTGAGCACCATGCGGCGCCCGGCTTTTGCTTTGCACCACCCGTTCGCGCACCTCCATGCACCATGTCTTCACTACCGCTTTCCGCCACTGACTTCCCGGATCCGCTGCAGCCGGTCGGCTTGCCGGCGCCAGCGTTCAGCCCGCTCTACCAGCAAATCAAGGGCCTGATCCTGCAAAGCCTGCAGGCAGGCGAGTGGAAGCCCGGCGAAGCCATTCCCAGCGAAATGGAATTGGCAGCCCGCTTCAAAGTCAGTCAGGGCACGGTTCGCAAGGCCATCGACGAGCTGGCTGCCGAGAACCTGGTCACGCGCCGCCAGGGCAAGGGCACCTTCGTGTCCACCCATGCCGAGCAACATGTGCAGTACCGGTTTCTCAAGCTGATGCCCGACAGCGGAGACGCCAGCGTGGAGGGCCCTGCAGAGCGCCTCATCATTGACTGCAAGCGGGTACGCGCCAGCGCCGAGGTCGCCCGTGCGCTGGGCCTGCGCACGGGCGACCCCATGGTGCAGGCACGCCGTATCCTGTCGTTCAGCGGGGTCCCCACCATTCTTGAAGAGATATGGCTCCCAGGCCAGGCTTTCAAAGGTCTAACGGCAACGCAGATGGCCAACTACCCCGGCCCCACCTACGCCATGCTGGAGTTGGATTTTGGCGTTCGCATGGTGCGTGCCGAAGAAAAAATTCGCGCCGTGCTACCGGACGACGAACAAGCCAAACGACTGCAAGTCACCCCGGCAACGCCCCTGCTAAGCGTCGAGCGCATTGCTTACACTTACAACGATGTTCCCATGGAGTTACGGCGCGGTCTTTACCGCACAGACACCCACCACTACCACAACGAACTGAACTGAAGATAACAGCCCCACATTGGCACGCAATGCCGAAAAAAACAGAAAATACCACCTGCATCAAATGATGCCTTGCTGCATTGCAATAGAATTTTGGGTTCTCCTTGCGCTCAAAATTACAAAGCAGTTACCTCCACGAAAGCACTTGCCATGACCGAGCTAGCCAAAAAGCGGCCTGAATTCCGCAACATCAACGCCTTCAAGGACCTGACGACCTACCGCATGACGGCTGCCGCCTGGGTCTCCATCCTGCACCGAGCGAGCGGAGCCATCCTGTTCTTGCTGCTGCCGCTGGTGATCTGGCTGTTTGACACCTCCGTATCTTCCGAGTATTCATTTGCGCGCTTCAAGTCCGCCTTCGGCACTGGCGTGGGTTTTGTACCCGGGTGGTTTCTCAAGCTGGTGGTGCTGGGCATCATGTGGGGCTACCTGCACCACATGATTGCGGGCATGCGCCACCTGTGGATGGACGTCAGCCACGAAGCCGTGAACAAACAATTCGGCAAGTCCTCCGCCATTTTCACCCTGGTGGTCAGCATCTTCCTGACGCTGGTCTTGGGCGCAAAACTCTTCGGTCTGTACTGATTCAACCCCGCGCCCCTGACGCCAGCGGCGGGGTGGCCTGACGATAAAGAGGAAAATACCATGTCCAACTACGGATACAAACGCACCGTCGTGGGTGCCCACTACGGTTTGCGTGATTGGCTCAGCCAGCGCGTTACTGCAGCGCTCATGATCTTGTTCACGCTGGCATTGCTGCTGCAGGTCGTGTTCAGCAAGGGCCCCGTGGGTTACGACCTGTGGGCCGGCATCTTTGCTGCCCAATGGATGAAGTTCCTGACCTTCTCCGTCATCATCGCGCTTGCCCTGCACGCCTGGGTCGGCATGCGCAACATCTGGATGGACTACATCAAGCCCGTAGGACTGCGCTTGGTGCTGCAAGTCTTCACCATCGTCTGGCTCGTCGGCTGCGCGGGCTGGGGTTTCCAGGTTCTGTGGCGTCTGTGATGCCCACGCCCAATACCGCGAACAAAGGCTAAATCCATGAGCTACACCAACGCCAACATCACCAAACGCAAGTTCGACGTCGTCATCATCGGCGCCGGCGGCTCCGGCATGCGCGCCGCCCTCGAACTCTCGCGCGCAGGCCTGAACGTGGCCTCGCTGTCCAAAGTGTTTCCTACCCGCTCGCACACCGTGGCTGCACAAGGTGGCGTGAGCGCATCCCTGGGCAACATGAGCGAGGACAACTGGCACTACCACTTCTACGACACCATCAAGGGCGGCGACTGGCTGAGCGACCAGGACGCGGTCGAATTCATGTGCCGTGAAGCGCCCAACGTCGTGTATGAGCTGGAACACTTTGGCATGCCGTTTGACCGCAATGCCGACGGCACCATTTACCAGCGGCCGTTTGGTGGCCACACTGCCAACTATGGCGAAAAACCTGTGCAACGCGCTTGCGCGGCCGCTGACCGAACCGGCCACGCCATGCTGCACACGCTGTACCAGCAGAACGTCAAGGCCAAAACGAATTTCTTCGTCGAATGGATGGCCCTCGACCTGATCCGCGATCAGGATGGCGACGTGGTCGGCGTGACGGCTCTGGAAATGGAAACGGGCGACCTGTACATCCTGGAAGCCAAGACCGTGCTGCTGGCTACCGGCGGCGCCGGTCGCATCTTCGCTGCCTCCACCAATGCGTTCATCAACACCGGCGATGGCCTGGGCATGGCGGCACGCGCCGGCATCCCGCTGGAAGACATGGAGTTCTGGCAGTTCCACCCCACCGGCGTTGCTGGCGCAGGTGTTCTGCTCACCGAAGGCTGCCGCGGCGAAGGCGCCATCTTGCTCAACAGCAATGGCGAGCGTTTCATGGAGCGCTACGCGCCCACCCTGAAAGACTTGGCACCACGCGACTTCGTTTCCCGTTCCATGGACCAGGAAATCAAGGAAGGCCGTGGCTGCGGCCCGAACAAGGATTACGTCCTGCTCAAGCTTGACCACCTGGGCTCCGAGACCATCCACAAGCGGTTGCCGTCTGTCTATGAGATCGGCGTCAATTTTGCCAACGTGGACATCACCAAAGAGCCAATCCCAGTGGTGCCCACCATCCACTACCAGATGGGCGGCGTGCCGACCAACATCCATGGTCAGGTGGTGACACATGACGGCACAGGCAATGTGATCGTCAACGGACTCTACGCGGTGGGCGAATGCTCGGCCGTCAGCGTGCACGGCGCCAACCGCCTGGGCACCAACTCGCTGCTCGACCTACTGGTGTTCGGCAAGGCCGCAGGCCGCCACATCGTCGAATTCAATGCACGCAACGCCGAGCACAAGCCACTGCCCAAGGATGCAGCCGACCGGACACTCGAGCGCCTCAATCAGCTCGAAAATTCCACCGGTGGCACCTACTCGCAAGCACTGGCAGGCGACATTCGCGCCACCATGCAACAACACGCTGGTGTGTTCCGTACGCAGGCCAGCATGAACGAAGGCGTAGTCAAAGTCGCTGCGCTGCGTGAGCGTGTCGCCAGCATCGAGCTGAAGGACAAATCCAAGGTCTTCAATACCGCACGCATCGAGGCACTGGAAGTGGACAACCTGATCGAGGTGGCACAAGCCACCATGGTGTCGGCCGCAGCACGCACAGAATGCCGCGGCGCACACATGGTGTACGACTACGAACATCCTGCCGACCACCCCACCGCACCGCTGGGCCGTGACGACGTGAACTGGCTCAAGCACACCCTGTGGCACAGCGCCACGAATAGCCTGACCTACAAGCCAGTGAACATGAAGCCACTGACCGTGGAAAGCATTCCACCCAAGGTTCGGACGTTCTAAATCGGCAGCCCCACGAGAGAAGAATCATGCAAAAACGCACATTTCAAATCTATCGCTACGACCCGGACAAGGACACCAAGCCTTACATGCAGACCATTGAGGTTGAACTCGATGGCCATGAACGCATGCTGCTCGACGCGCTGATCAAACTCAAGGAGCAGGATCCTGCACTGTCGTTCCGCCGCTCCTGCCGCGAGGGTGTTTGTGGCTCGGACGCCATGAACATCAACGGCAAGAATGGCCTGGCCTGCCTGACCAACATGAACACGCTGCCCGGCACCATCGTGCTCAAGCCCCTGCCGGGCCTGCCCGTGATTCGCGATCTGATCGTGGACATGACACTGTTCTTCAAGCAGTACAACTCGATCAAGCCTTACCTGATCAACGACAGCATTCCGCCCGAAAAGGAGCGCCTGCAGTCACCAGAGCAGCGTGAGGAACTCGACGGTCTGTACGAGTGCATTCTGTGCGCTAGCTGCTCCACCGCCTGCCCCAGTTTCTGGTGGAACCCCGATAAGTTTGTGGGCCCTGCCGGTCTTCTGCAGGCCTACCGCTTCCTGGCCGACAGCCGTGACGAAGCCACGGGCGAGCGCCTGGACAACCTGGAAGACCCCTACCGCCTGTTCCGCTGCCACTCGATCATGAATTGCGTGGACGTCTGTCCCAAGGGACTGAACCCCACACGGGCCATCGGCAAGATCAAGGAATTGATGGTGCGCCGCGCCATCTGACCTGCACGCCTCGAAGCCATGGGTGAAACCTCAACCATAGACCTGTCAGCGCCATCACCGCTGCTGGACACACGCGAACTCAGCAAGCTGCACTGGCGCTGTCGGCGTGGCCTGCTGGAAAACGACCTGTTCATCGAACAGTTCTTCTCCCGTTTCGAGTCCACGCTGACCCAGTGGCATGCCCAGGGGCTGACAGCGTTGATGGATCTTGCGGACAACGACCTGCTGGATCTCCTGCTGTGTCGGAAAGAACCCGAAGGCGAATTGAACACTCCGCCGGTATGTGAAGTACTTGGCATGCTCAGACAGAGCGGAGCCCGGTTGGCGAAGACCTGACCGTGGCTGCAGACCCACCAGACCAGATCATCGGCAAACTCTAGAAGGACGAAACAATGAAGCTAGCAGACAACAAAGCCACCCTGTCGTTCAGTAACGGCAGCCCCAGCGTGGATCTGCCTGTCTACCAGGGCAGCATTGGCCCCGACGTCATCGACATCCGCAAGCTGTACGCGCAAACGGGCATGTTCACCTACGACCCGGGCTTTCTTTCCACCGCGTCGTGCCAGTCGGCCATTACCTACATCGACGGTGACAAGGGTGAGTTGCTGTACCGCGGCTACCCTATCGAGCAACTGGCCACCAAGTGCGATTACTTGGACACCTGCTACCTGCTGCTCAAAGGCGAACTGCCCAACGATGACCAGCGCAGCGACTTCCACCAGCGTGTGCTCAACCACACCATGGTGAACGAGCAAATGCAGTTCTTCCTGCGGGGCTTTCGCCGCGACGCGCACCCCATGGCCGTATTGACCGGTCTGGTGGGCGCCCTGTCGGCCTTCTATCACGACAGCACCGACATCAACAACCCGCAGCACCGCGACATCGCCGCGATCCGCCTGATCTCCAAAATGCCCACGCTGGTGGCCATGGCCTACAAGTACGGCAAGGGTGAGCCTTACATGTACCCGCGCAACGACCTCTCGTACGCAGGCAACTTCCTGCGCATGATGTTCGGCACCCCTTGCGAGGACTACAAGGTCAATCCGGTGATCGAGCGCGCAATGGACCGCATCTTCATCCTGCACGCTGACCACGAGCAAAACGCATCGACCTCCACGGTGCGCCTGTGTGGCTCCTCGGGCACCAACCCCTTTGCTGCCATTGCTGCCGGTGTGGCCTGCCTGTGGGGCCCCGCCCACGGCGGCGCCAACGAGGCCTGCCTCAACATGCTGGAAGAAATCCAGGCCATGGGTGGCGTCTCCAAGGTGGGAGAGTTCATGGAGAAGGTCAAGGACAAGAACTCCGGCGTCAAGCTGATGGGTTTTGGCCACCGCGTCTACAAGAACTACGACCCACGCGCCAAGCTCATGCAGGAAACCTGCGACGAAGTGCTGGCCGAACTGGGTCTGCAAAACGACCCGCTGTTCAAGCTGGCCAAAGAGCTGGAAAAGATTGCTCTGGAAGACGACTACTTCGTGCAGCGCAAGCTCTACCCGAACGTGGACTTCTACTCTGGTATCGTGCAGCGTGCCATCGGCATTCCTGTCAATCTGTTCACCGGCATCTTTGCACTGGCCCGCACAGTGGGCTGGATTGCCCAGCTGAACGAAATGATCAGCGATCCGGAATACAAAATTGGCCGTCCACGCCAGTTGTTCACCGGTTCACCCCGCCGCGACATCTGATCAACCGGCACCATCTTTGGCTCCCACCACGAGGTGAGAGCTATCACACCCGCCCCCTGGGCGGGTTTTTTCTTGGAAAATCCAGGGCAACCAGTGCCAGCGCATTAACCATGAATGGTGATGCCGCACTCCCGATCCGTTACAGTCCCGCACTTTGTGCATTGCCAAGGAAGTCCACCGTGTCCAAACCACCGATCACCCTGTCCTCGCTGGACCTTGACCGCATTGAAACCCTGCTCGCAGCCATTCCTTCCAGCGTTTTTCCAAACAAGGCACAACTGCAGTCAGAGCTTGACCGCGCCGAAGTGCTCGCCCCCGAGCAGATGCCGGCCACGGTCGTGACCATGAATTCCACCGTCAAGTTTTCTATTGCCGAGACGGGCAAGGAGTTCTGTCTGACGCTGGTCTATCCGCGCGACATGGACGGTAGCGCAGACCGTATCTCCATCTTTGCTCCAGTGGGCAGTGCTTTGCTCGGCCTATCGGTAGGCGACGCACTGGCCTGGCCTGGTCCCGGCGGCAAAAGCATGACCGTTCATGTGACAGAAATCATCTATCAACCCGAGCGTTCTGGCGAACTTCATCGTTGACCTTGTACGACCATCCTAAAATGGTCCAGTGAACCGCCCTCCCTCCCACCCGTTGACCGCACCATCCGCCACGACGGACTCGAACATCCACGAGCCTCCGGTGGACGCAGTCGTCTTCGATCCGCAATCCACCACCGCCTTCCAACGGCGCATGGAACGTGCACCCGATTGGTTCTGTTCCTTTCTCGCGGGAAACTCCCGCGAAAAAACCCGCTTGCGCAGCGAACTCACGGTGATGAAAGGATCCGTAGTGTGGTTGGTGCGCCAACGACGCCTCGGGCACTGGAGCGCACAAGAACGCACGCACCTGCGCCAGGTCATGCGTTCAGCGTCCTCGGTCAGCCCTTATCTGATCATCTGGGTCATTCCTGGCTCCATGTTGCTCCTGCCTTTTCTGGCGTGGTTCATTGACCACAAACGCAAGGGTCGGCGCGCAGCAGAAGAACGCTGATCTGGTCGGAACGCCGGTCACAACCACCTGGCACGCAATGGCTGGGCGATCACATCCAGGCATTTGCCCGCACGACCAGCAGACCCGCACCCACCAGACCAGCTTGCCAGCGCAGACCCTGGTGCCATGTGGGCGCCGGTTGCTCTACCCAGCGGTACAGTAGCCGCCCCGCAGCCAGTGACAGCATGAATGCAGTCAGCATTCCCAGTGCATTGGGCAACACGGTGTTCGGCCACAGCCCATGCACCAACGCGTTCACTAGCAAACAAACGGGGAAATGGACCAGAAACACCGAATAGGACATCTGCCCCCATTGCTGCATCCAGGTGACCAGCACATGGCGAGGCCAGACGATGGGACGCAGCAGTGCCCATGCCAGCACCAACGCCGTCACCAAGGCCACGGCAATTCGCTCCCGAAAATCCAGGGCCAGAGCCAACCCGACCAGAGCGACCAGCCCTGTCAGCCACCACCCCGGTCGGGGTGAGCGAACGGCCCAATACACCACCATGCCCATGCCATAGGCACCAAAAAAGTAGATCCCCCACATATCCAGCTCCGACTGGCGGTTGAACACCAGCAAGGACGCCGCGATTCCCGCCACCACCATGGCCTTGCCCATCAGGGCTTCCCACTTGTCGCCAAAGCAGCCTACGGATCTGACGCCGGCAAACAGCAGCGTCGCCAGCACGAACAACTGGAAATCAATGGCCACGTACCAGACTCCGGCCGACAGAGACTCTTCATCCACGATGTTCTGCAAAAGCAAGGCATGGGCGAGCAACTGGGGCAGCCGTGGTTCTGCCGGCACGCTGGGGTGGTCCAACCAGGGTCGCACCAGGGCGGCCGCCAGTACCGCTACGACCAGGGCTACCGCGTACGGCACCACCAGGCGCGTAAAACGCCGCACGATCTGCTGGCGCGCACTGCCAAATCGCGCCCGGCCCTGCGGGGCCAGATGCGCTACCGACAGATAACCGCCCAGCACCAGAAACACCTGCACCGCCATGCGACCATAGTCGTACAGCCAAGAAAGCAGCCTGGGAAACAAAGGCAGCACGGCATCGGACATAGGGCCGTAAAAGGCCAGGTGATGCCAGATGATCAAGGCGCAGGCCAGCGCCTTGAAGATGTCTATCAGGGGGTCGCGGGAGAGGGGGGAAGACATGAAGAGGGGTTCAGTGGGGCGGCACCCCGGCCCGAATGCCAGGCTGTGCGTCCGTCAGCAGCATTGCCGACAACCCTTTGTTAATCACCCAAGGCGCAACGGGGTTGACAAAAGGGTGCCTAAAAGACGTAAATTTCTAGAAGTATTTTACGCCTATCACATTTTCAAAACCCTGTGTTTTGACTAAATGTTTCAAATCCATATAATTTAGCCTTCTTTAACACCTGCAACGCAGGTAATGCGCTTCCACTGCAGCCCCTTGCAGGCTGCTACGCGGGCTCTGCGCCCCGTTCATCAAGGCGGACCCTGCGCGCCTGATACCCCTGCAGAGTGCACCCCGTGCACGCTGCCCGTGCCTTTCAAAAGTCCTCAGCCCGACCTCTTTTGAAGCGTGCGACCGTTTCTTATGGCCCGCCGCCATACGAAGCAGAGGGCCACAACCCTCGCCCCCACATTTTCATCGTCCCGCGTGC
Organism: Simplicispira sp. 125; assembly: GCF_003096555.1. Classification (NCBI taxonomy): domain Bacteria; kingdom Pseudomonadati; phylum Pseudomonadota; class Betaproteobacteria; order Burkholderiales; family Comamonadaceae; genus Simplicispira; species Simplicispira sp. 125. The sequence continues at coordinate 1,760,205 of NZ_QEKM01000001.1, forward strand.
ACTCGCACCACCGGGCGTGGCAACAGCATTGGAGCGATTCGCTCTGGCCGATTGCCATCTACCAAGGAAATCATCCATGGCCAAAAAAATTACCATTGAGCATGTATTCAAGGTGTTCGGCGACGCGCCGAACACTGCACTTGAACTGGTGCGGCAAGGCTGCAGCAAGCAGGACATTCTGGCGCGCACAGGCCAGTCGATTGGCGTGTTCGATGCCCACTTCACCATCGGCGCGGGCGAGATCTTTGTGGTCATGGGTTTGTCGGGTTCCGGTAAATCCACGCTGGTGCGCATGCTCAACCGCTTGATCGATCCCACCGCCGGCCGCGTGCTGGTCGATGGTGTCGATCTGGCCTCACTGCCCGACGCCCAGTTACGCGCCCTGCGGCGCAAGGACATCAGCATGGTGTTCCAGTCGTTCGCGCTCATGCCGCACATGACCGTGCTGGACAACACCGCCTTCGGCCTGGAGCTGGCGGGCGTGGACCGGGTTGAGCGCCAGGCCCAGGCAGCCCAGGCACTGGAACAGGTCGGTCTGGCCGGTTGGGGCGCCAGTTACCCCGACGAGTTGTCGGGCGGCATGCAACAGCGCGTGGGACTGGCGCGCGCCCTCGCATCCGACCCCTCCATCCTGCTCATGGACGAGGCCTTCTCCGCCCTGGACCCCATCATCCGTACAGAGATGCAGACCGAACTGCTGCGCCTGCAGCAGATCAAGCGCCGCACCGTTGTCTTTATTTCACACGACCTGGACGAAGCCATGCGCATCGGTGACCGCATCGCCATCATGAAAGACGGTCAGGTCGTGCAAGTGGGCACACCGGATGAAATCCTGCGCCACCCCGCCGACGATTACGTGCGCAACTTTGTGCGCGGTGTCGATGCAGCAGCCGTATTCAAGGCGGGTGACATCGCGCGTCGGCCGCTGACCATCGTTTCGGAACAGAACGACCGGGGCTCGCGCGCCGCACTCAAGCTGATCGAAAACGACGACCGCGACTTCGCTTACATCGTCAACACCCAGGGCCGCTACCTGGGAACCGTGTCTGCCGATTCGCTGCGCAGCGCGCTCGACGGTCACCAGGGCCCGCTCGGTCTGCAGCATGCTTTTTTGAACGGCCTGGAGCCTATTGCTGCCGACGCCCCTGTGGCCGACCTGTTTGGCCAGGTGGCGCATGCACCTTGCGCGGTCCCTGTGGTCAAGGGCGATGGACGTCTGGCCGGTGTCATCAGCAAGACCACGCTGCTCAAGTTCCTCGACCGAGACACCCCACCTATCGAAGCCAGTGCTGCCCCGCAAGCCGCCATGGCCTTCGCCCACTGAAAGACGCACCATGAACGAATCCACTGCGATGCAACAGGCCGCGCCCGATATGCCGCTGGCGCCTCCCGCAGACACCAACCCCTGGGCGACGGGCGGCGACGCCGCGTCTTTGGCACCATCGCCCTGGGACAGCACGGCAGCCCCTTCGGCGGCAGCAACGGCGCCCCCCGATACCGACGCCTGGGGCACGACAACCGCCCCCGCCGACCCGTCAGCCGCCAGCAGCTGGCTCGATGCACCGGCCAATGCCCACGACGCCCTGACCGCGCAAGCCGATGCTGCGGGCCAACACACCGGCTTTGCACTGCACCAGTTATGGGATGGCTCACTTCCCATAGAGGCCTGGATCAACCAAGGCCTGGCCTGGGTGGTGCAGAACTTCCGCCCCTTCTTCCAGACGGTGCGCGTACCGATTGATGGCACGCTTTCCTGGGTGGAAGGACTGCTCACCAGTGCTCCAGCACTGGCCATGATCGCCTTGCTGGGCCTGCTGGCCTGGCAATTTGCCGGGCGCCTGATTGCCGTGGGCGCTGTAGTGTCGCTGCTGGTGGTGGCCATGCTGGGCATCTGGCCCGAGGCCATGGTGACGCTGTCGTTGGTGCTCACTTCGCTGGTGTTCTGCGTGGTCATCGGTTTGCCGCTGGGTATTTTTCTCGCATCCAGCGACCGGGCACAAAACACCATGCGTCCCTTCCTGGACGCCATGCAGACCACGCCAGCCTTCGTGTACCTGGTACCGGTGGTGATGCTGTTTGGCATTGGCAATGTGCCGGGCGTCATCGTCACCATCGTGTTTGCGCTGCCGCCGCTGGTTCGCCTGACCAACCTGGGCATCCGCCAGGTGCGGCCCGACCTGATCGAAGCCGGGCGTGCCTACGGCGCCTCGCCCCTGCAGATGCTGCTCAAGGTGCAACTGCCACTGGCCATGCCCTCGGTGATGGCTGGGATCAACCAGTCGCTCATGCTCTCGCTGTCCATGGTCGTCATCGCTTCCATGATTGCCGTCGGGGGCCTGGGCCAGATGGTGCTGCGCGGCATTGGCCGGCTCGACATGGGCCTGGCCACCGTCGGGGGCCTGGGCATTGTGCTGCTGGCCATCACGCTGGACCGCATCACCCAGGCCATGGGCCAGCCGCGCCGCGGTGTGCGCCACTGGTGGCAGACCGGCCCGACCGGGTTGGTGCTGCGCCTGCTGCGTGCCCGGCCCGCGCAAGCCGCCGCCACCGCGCAGGGCGCCAGCCACCCTGCCCCTTCATCCGCACACGGATGAGGCCTTCACCCATTTTTTACCGCCAGGAGTCCTTCATGCATGCAACAACCCCCGTCACTATCCACCGCCTACTGGCCGCTGCCGCTCTCACCTTGGGTCTGGCCGGAGCCGCCAACGCCGAATCCTTGCCCGGCAAGGGCATTCAGGTACAGCCGCTCAAAAGCTCAATCGCCGAAGAAACATTCCAGACCCAGCTGGTCATGAAGGCCTTGGAGACACTCGGCTACGACGTCCAACCCATCAAGGAAGTGGAATACCCCACGGCCCACATCGCCATTGCCAATGGCGACGCCACCTTCATGGCCGACCACTGGAACCCCATGCACGCCGACTTCTACAAGAACGCCGGTGGCGACGACAAGCTCTCGCGCAAAGGCGTGTACTCGGACCATGCCGCGCAGGGTTACCTGATCGACAAGAAGACCGCCGACCAATACAGGATCACCAGCATCGCCCAGTTCACCGACCCGAAGATCGCCAAGCTCTTTGACGCCGATGGCGACGGCAAGGCCGACCTGACGGGCTGCAACCCGGGCTGGGGCTGCGAGGCCGTCATTGAGCACCAGCTCACCGCCTTCAAGCTGCGCGATGCCATCACGCACCAGCAGGGCAGCTACTCGGCATTGATTGCCGACACCATCACCCGCTACAAAGCCGGCAAGCCCGTGTTTTATTACACCTGGACGCCCTACTGGGTGAGCGCACAGCTCAAGCCTGGCAAGGACGTGGTCTGGCTGGAAGTGCCGTTTTCTTCGCTGCCCGGCGAGCAGGGCAAGCTCGACACCCAGCTGCCCAATGGCAAGAACTACGGCTTCGTGGTGAACAAGCAGCAGATCGTGGCCAACAAGGCCTTTGTGGAGAAGAACCCCGCCGCAGGCAAGCTGTTTGAAGTGATGCAGCTGTCGATCAACGACATCAACGCACAGAACAACCGCATGGCCCAGGGCGAGAACACCGCAGCTGACATCACGCGCCACACCGAAGGCTGGATCAAGGCGCACCAAAAAACCTTTGACCAATGGATCGCACAGGCACGTGCTGCTGCAAAATAAAGTGTTTTTTGGCACCTGGCGCTTATCCGAAAAGCGTCAGAAGCTATCAAAAACATAGCTATACAGAACCCCCTTCGCGCGAACCGATAGGGGCTTTTTTGTGCGCACTGCGCAGCAAGCAAGCCCATCATCCTGCGAATGCATTTCGAGCGGCCCAATACCAACACGGCAAATGTAAGGACGCAATACACAGGCTGGCAGCGCCTTGTCCGACAGATCCGCGTATACGGCCGGGTTATACCTTGGGGCGAGCCCCGACCGGATCCAGCGCATGCTTTGCACGGCGCACCCCAAAAGGGCATAAGCTGCCCCGAAGGACACCACACCATGCCGCCCACCTCTGCCCAAACCACCCCAGCGATGCCCCCGACACACAAAGGCTGGCGGGCCTGGCTGGCAGGCATCGCGGCCTTGTTGGCGACAGGCTGCTCGGGATTGCCGCAGGAAGTGGATCGGCCCGTCAGCCACGCCCTGACAGCGCCCTCCGGCACCACACTGGGCCGGCTGGTGCAGGAACGCCACAAGAGTGCGGGTGCGCGCTTCCCCTCCGGGTTCCAACTTCTCAGCGGCCCGCAGGCGGCCTACAGCAGCCGCCTGGCCTTGGTCGAGGCAGCCGAAAAAACACTCGACCTGCAGTACTACGCCATCCACGCCGACGCCAGCACCGAGCGCCTGTTGACCGGCGTCGTGGCCGCTGCTCGGCGGGGCGTGCGGGTGCGCGTGCTGCTGGACGATTTCCACAGTACCGGGCGCGACGCACAGGTGATGCGCCTGGCCTTCGAGCCCAACATCGAAATGCGCATGTTCAACCCCGTGCCCGGTGCACGCGGCTCGGGCTTGGGCCGCATGCTCAGCATGCTGGCGGACTTCAAGCGCATGCAGCAGCGCATGCACAACAAACTGTTCATTGCCGACAATGCCATGGGCGTGTCCGGCGGACGCAACCTGGGCGATGCCTATTTTGGGAATGCGGAAAGTGGCAATTTTGTGGACATGGACGTGCTGGCGGCCGGCCCTGTGGTGCAAGAGCTTTCGCGCAGCTTCGACAGCTATTGGAACAACCAGCGCGCCTACCCGGTGCAATCCCTCATCACACGCAAAGAGCTCGATGCCCTGCGCAGCAGCTTCGATGCGTCAGATGCGGCTACGCCCGCGACGCCCAACCCCACCACAGAGCCCCAAGGCCAACCCCAGGGCAGCGATGCCCAGCGTGCCTACATCTGGAACCAGGAACCCATGGACCTGGCCCAGGCGGGCCTGGTCTGGGCCCCCGCTGCAGTCCTGGTAGACCAACCGGCCAAGATACCCTCCGACGAGCCAAACGGTGCGGTACCGCTGCCCGAACGGGCCCCCTCCGGGGCATCGCCGTTGTCGATCACGGCGCGCAAAACGCCAGGCACCCCTGCGGCGGCTCCGGTAGCGGGCGATGCCGCCACAGACACGGTGGTCGATGGCCTGCTGCAGTTGATGGGCTATGCGCGCAAAGAGCTGCTCATCATTTCGCCCTACTTCGTGCCAGGCCCCGACATGCTCCAGGCCTTTGCCGCCGCACGTGCCCGGGGCGTGCGGGTGCGGGTGCTGACCAACTCCCTGGCGTCCAACGACGCCCCCATCGCACATGTGGGCTATGCACGCCACCGGCCCGAACTGCTGGCCATGGGGGTCGAGCTGTTCGAAATGCGCAGCGAACTTGCGGGCCTGCGCGGTGCCTTCAGTTCCTCGGGGAGCACGGGCGGCTCGCGGGCCATGCTGCATTCCAAATTGCTGGTGATGGATGAACGGTTACTGGCAGTGGGCTCCATGAACCTGGACCAGCGTTCGCAGCGGCAAAACACTGAAATTGCCCTGCTGATCCGCAGCAAGGAGCTATCGGGCCAGGTCACCGAGCGCATCAAACAGGCCCTGGGCGCAGTGGCCTGGGAGGTGACGCTCACCGAAGACCGGCAACTGCGCTGGCACGCCCCGCAGGGCAGCGACCTGCCCGACAGCCACACCGAGCCCGACACCAGCCTGCCCCTGCGGCTGATGCTCAGGCTGCTGGGGCCGCTGGCGCCCGATAGCCTGCTGTAGCACCCGTCTGCAAGGCGCTCAACCACAGGGTGATGGCCTTCTGGTCCGTCATGGTGCGCACCTGCTGGTAGGCCTGCTCAGCCTCGGGAAAGCGCCTGCGCAGCAGGTTGAGCCACTGCTTGAGCCGCCCGGCGCGCTGGCGCGGCTCCAGGTCGGCGCACACCAGCCGCCAGAAATCCATGAGATGCGGCACCAGGTCGGCCCACACCACGGTATCGCTCCCCGGGCGCCCGGCATCAAAGGCGCGCAAGGCGCGGGCCAGGCCCGGGTCGGCCACGATGCCCCGGCCCAGCATGAGAGCGTCGCAGCCCGACACCGCACGGCAGCGCTGCGCATCGTCCACGGTCCAGATCTCGCCATTGGCCACCACCGGTACCGATACTGCCGCGCGCAGGGCCGGAATATGCTCCCAATAAGCGGGCGGCCGGTAGCCGTCCTGCTTGGTGCGTGCGTGCACCACGATCTCGCAGGCGCCGCCGTCCTCCATGGCCTGGGCACATTCGCGCGCCAGGCTGGCATCGTTAAAGCCCAGGCGCATTTTGGCGGAGACCGGCATGTGCGCAGGCACCGCACGGCGCACGGCGGCGACTACGGTGGCAATGCGTTCGGGCTCCTGCAGCAAGGCGGCGCCCCCGCCATGGCGATTCACCACCTTGGCCGGGCAGCCGAAATTCAGGTCGATGCCTTCGGGCCCCAGCGCGGCCAGGCTGGCAGCGTTCTCGGCCATGCACACCGGGTCAGAGCCCAGCAGCTGCGCCCGCACGGGCACACCGGCCAGGGTGCGCCCACCGTGGAGCAGTTCCGGCACATAGCGCAGGAACACCTTGTCAGGCAGCAAGGTACCGGTAATGCGAATGAACTCGGAGACACAGCGGTCCACACCGCCCACGCGGGTCAGCACATCGCGCAGCACAAAATCGAGCAAGCCCTCCATCGGGGCAAGCAGCAACAAAGGTGCAGGTGCAGCAGGCACGAATATCAGAGGTAAATTGGCCTCTAACGCTTATCCAGAAAGCGTTAACAGCTACAAAATCAAGAGTCCATCAAGCGATGGCGGCCAGCCGCCACAGCGAGGTGACCTCCGCCGCGCGCGCTGCTTGCAGCGCGTCGCCCGATGCGGTGGCCTTGGCGTGCACGGGGCGCACATCGTGGCGCTCCAGCACACGCAGGCCACCCGCGGCCATCCACTCCAGCAGCTGTGCACGCGGGCGCAGGCCCAGGTGCTCAGCCAGGTCGGACAGCACCAGCCAGCCTTCGCCATCCGGCGTGAGGTGCGCCGCCAGCCCGGCCAGAAAAGCGCGCAGCATGCGGCTGCCTTCGTCGTATACCGCATGCTCGATGGGCGAGCTCGGCCGTGCCGGCATCCAGGGCGGGTTGCAGACAACGAGCGGCGCCTGCCCTTCGGGAAACAGGTCCATGTCCTGCAGCTCGACCTGCGCGGTGAGCCCCAGGCGCTGCAGGTTGTCCCGGGCGCAAGCCAGGGCGCGTGGCGCGTTTTCGGTGGCCACCACGCGGCGCACGCCTCGGCGGGCCAGCACAGCGGCGAGCACGCCCGTGCCCGTGCCAATGTCAAACGCCAGCGCCTTGGACGGCAGCGGTGTGTGCGCCACCAGGTCAATGTACTCACCGCGCACCGGGGAGAAAACGCCGTAGTGCGGATGGATGCGGTTGTTGGGCGCATCGCCCAGCGCGGCAATTTCCACGCCTTTTTTGCGCCATTCATGCGCGCCCACCACGCCCAGCAGCTCGCGCAGCGACACCACCTGCGCCTCGCCCGTGGCGGGGCCCCAGGCTTCGGTCAGCGCTTCTTTCCAGTCGGGGGCGCGGCGCAGCTGGATGCTGTAGTCACCTTCGACCCGGATCACCAGGGTGGAGAGCGTGCGCGCCCGCTGCGACTGCGCCTGGCGGTGCAAGTGAAACACCTCTTCGGGTGTGGATGCCGCAATTTTGGCGGCAGCACGGGCAGCCGCCTTGGGCGGCTTGTCCTCGATACGGCGCTGCAAGGCCTGCAGCATCAGCCGGGCGTTCTGAAAATCGCTGCGCCACAGCATGGCTGTGCCGGCGCAGGCCAGGCGATAGGCGGAGTCGGCGGACAAGGTGTCCATGGCCAGTTCCACGCGGCGCGGCGCCGGGGCACCGCTTTCGGAACGCCAGTGCGCCTTGCGTACCTCGCCCTGTTCGTTCCATTCGATCATGGGATCATCCTTTGTTGTCATGCCGCTGCGCGCCACCCGCGCCGTGTGAAACTGGCGCGGCCCAGGCCAACGGCCCCGCGCAAGGGCCGTCCCGACGCGCTGGGGGCGTCCCCCTTCCGCATCGCGCAGCGGTGCCAGAGAAGGGGGAAGGAGCGCAGCGACACAGGGGGTTTTTCCTAATTCAAGGGGCGCTTGAGGCGCACTTCCTCGATCTTCACGCCGCCGACCACCGCCGTCTTGGCCGTGGTCATTTCGCGCTTGAAGCCGGCAAGTTCGTGGAACCGGATCGCGCGCTCGTTGCGCAGCGGCACCCAGGCGGTGACATTCGTACAGCCTTCTTCCTGGAGACCGTCACGGGCGGCATCCCACAGGGCCAGGCCCACGCCTTTGTCCCAGTGCGTGGGAGCCGCGTAGATGGCCCAGATTTCACCGGTGGTGGGGCGGGATTTTTCGTCGCGCGACCGATCGAAACCGACGAAACCGACAATTTTTTCATCCTCGACGGCCACCTGGACCTGGGGCTCACAGAACTCGATGGCTTCACGCCAGTAGGTCTGGCGTTTTTCGATGGAGAGGGATTTCAACTGTTCCTCGGGCACCAGGCCTTGGTAGGCGGCTTGTGCGGCAAGGGTATGGATCTGGGCAATGGCTTTGGCATCGCGAAGCGTGGCGGGACGAACCTGGATACTGGACATGAGAAAACCGACCGGAATCGGACAACGAAAAAGAAAACGGAGGCGCATTGTCGCCGCAAACGCATTTGCCGCCTTTTCAGAGGCCTTGCGCACCGCCCATCGGCACCCCTGTGCACAGGGTGCCAAGGGCCTTTAAAGCCAGCGGCGCAGCAAACCCATGACCTGGTCGAAACGCTTGCCGTAGGGCGGGTAAAACAGCGATCCCATGGCCCAGCGCGACTGCACCAGCACCGACTTCTGGTGGCAAAAGCGCAGGTAGCCTGACTCGCCGTGGTAGGCGCCCCAGCCGCTGTCGCCCACGCCGCCAAAGGGCAGGTTGTCGTGCGCAATGTGCATGAGGGTGTCGTTCACCGTCACGCCACCGCTCACGGTGCGTGCGAGTACGTCATCGCGCACGCGGTCGTCGGCACCAAACCAGTACAGCGCCAGCGGGCGTGGCCCGGCGTTGATGTGGGCAATGGCGTCGTCGAGCCGCTCGTACGACACCACCGGCAGGATGGGGCCAAAGATTTCCTCCTGCATGAGCTGCATGCCCGAGGTGGCGCCGAACACCAGTACCGGTGCCATCTGGCGGCTGGTGCCGCCGTCTTGCACGGCTGCAGCCGGGTCGGGCGCGGCGCCCGGTGCGGGGTCCATGTTCTGCACGTCGGCGCCCTGCGTCTGGGCCTGCTGCAGCATGGTGCGCAGGCGCGCCAAGTGGCGGGGGCTGATGATGGAGGCGTAGTCCTTGTTGCCCGCGATGCGCGGGAACAGCCGCGCCACGGCAGCGCGGTAAGCGTCGGCAAATGCGCTCTCGCTGCCCCGGGGCAGCAGCACGTAGTCGGGAGCAATGCAGGTCTGGCCGGCATTGAGCAACTTGCCGTGCGCAATCTTCAGGGCAGCGTCCTGCAGGTCGCAACTGGTATCGATGATGCAAGGCGACTTGCCGCCCAGCTCCAGCGTGGTGGGTGTGAGGTTGGCTGCAGCCACCTGCGCCACTTTGCGGCCTACGGCAGTGGAGCCGGTGAACACCAGGTGGTCAAACGGCAGTGCGCTGAACGCCTGCGCCACCGCCGCATCGCCCTGCACGACACACACTTCGTCGGGGGCAAAAAACTGGGCGATCAGCAAACCCAGCTGCGCCGAGGTGTGCGGCGTGAGTTCGCTGGGCTTGATCATCACCCGGTTGCCTGCCGCCAGCGCAGTAATGGCCGGTGCCAGGGCGAGCTGCACGGGGTAGTTCCAGGGGGAGACCACGCCCACTACGCCGAGTGGCTGGCGCTGGATCATGGCGCTGGCAGGCTGCAGGTAGATGGGGGTGCGCACCTTTTGCGGCCGACTCCAGCGGTTGAGGTGCTTGAGCGTGTGCGAAATAAGGGTGCGCAGCACGAACATGTCGGCCACCTCGGTCAGCCGTTGCGAACGCACGCCAAAATCAGCCTCGACCGCTGCCGCCAGCGTGCCACTGTGCTCGTCGATGAGTTTGCGCATGCGCAACAGGCGTTCACGGCGCACCAGCAGGGGCACATTCACCTGGGCACGGCTGGCCTGGTACTGGGCGTCGAAGAGGGCTTGTAGATCGGCAGAGTTCATGGACGCATCATAGGGTTACGGAGGGAATCCGTGTTTAGAGGAACGGGTCTATCCCATCGGACAAAGCGCCGACCACCGCATCACTTTACGCCGGGTTCGCGCGGCTGCACATCGGTCACTTCGTCGGCCCCAGGCAAGGGCCGCAGATGCACAGGCAACGGCTCCTGTGGAGCCTCGGGTGCCGTACCCGCTGCGGCACGCCAGCGTGTGCTGGAGCGGTACACCGAACTCCAGCCTGCACGCGGGTCGATGCGCGTAGCCCAGGGCGTCACGGGGCGCCCCGTCAGCCGCGCCCACAGGGCGCGCAACCCCCACACCAAGGCCAGCACCAAGGCGGCGGCCAGCAGGCTTAAAAAGAAAACGACACCCACGGCCACCAGTACCAGCCGCAGCAGCAGGCGCAGTACATCGGTAAAAAAATCGCTCAAACCATCTCCTGACCGACCTTAAATAATAGAAAAAAGCCTCCAACGCCCGTCCATAGAGCGCCAGAAGCTATCTTTATAGTAGCAAAATCAACTCTTCTGCGTTGCGCTGAAGCGGAACACCCCTGGCTCCAGCACAGGGTCCACATCGACTGCAATCACGCTCTTGGGCAAAAACTTGCCTTCCAGCAGCAGCTTGGAGAGCGGGTTCTCGATGCGCTGCTGAATGGCACGCTTGAGCGGCCGTGCGCCAAACACCGGGTCAAACCCGACCTTGGCCAGCTCGGCCACCGCCGTCTCGGACACTTGCAGCTCCAGCTCCATCTTCGCCAGACGCGCCAGCAGGATCTGCAGTTGGATACGCGCAATGGATTCAATGTGCCCGGCATCGAGCGCGTGGAACACCACCGTCTCGTCGATGCGGTTCAAGAATTCGGGTCGAAAATGGTTCTTGAGTTCCCCCCAGACCGCTTCCTTGATGTCCTCCGAGTCCTGCCCCACCATGGCCTGGATCAGGTGCGAGCCAATGTTGCTGGTCATCACGATCACCGTGTTCTTGAAGTCCACAGTGCGGCCCTGGCCGTCCGTCAGGCGGCCATCGTCGAGCACCTGCAAGAGCACGTTGAACACATCGGGATGGGCTTTTTCGACCTCGTCGAGCAGCAGCACGCTGTAGGGCTTGCGGCGTACGGCTTCGGTCAGGTAACCGCCCTCTTCATAACCCACATAGCCGGGCGGCGCGCCGATCAGGCGGGCGACCGAATGCTTCTCCATGAATTCACTCATGTCGATGCGGATCAGGTGGTCTTCGCTGTCGAACAAAAAGCCCGCCAGCGCCTTGCACAACTCTGTCTTGCCCACACCGGTGGGGCCAAGGAACAGGAAGCTGCCCGTCGGGCGGTTCGGGTCGGAGAGCCCCGAGCGTGAGCGGCGAATCGCGTTGGCCACGGCAGCAATCGCTTCTTCCTGGCCGACCACACGCTCATGCAGCTTGGTCTCCATTTGCAGCAGCTTGTCGCGCTCGCCTTGCATCATCTTGGCCACGGGGATGCCCGTGGCGCGGCTCACCACTTCGGCGATTTCTTCAGCACCCACCTGGGTGCGCAGCAGGCGGTTGGGCGCGTGTGTGCCGTCACCAGCCTCTTTGGCTTGCGCTTCCTTGAGCTGCTTCTCCAGCTCTGGCAGCTTGCCGTACTGCAGCTCGGCCACCTTGTTGAAATCGCCTTTGCGCTTGAGTTCTTCAATCTGCAGCTTGACATGCTCCAGCTCCTCGCGCACATGCTGACTGCCCTGGGCCTGGGCCTTTTCGGATTGCCAGATTTCGTCGAGGTCGGCGATCTCTTTTTGCAGCGCAGTGATTTCTTCTTCGATCAAATCAAAACGCTTGAGCGAAGCCTCGTCCTTTTCTTTGCGCACCGCCTCGCGCTCGATTTGCAGTTGGATCAGGCGCCGGTCGAGCCGATCCATCACCTCCGGCTTGGAGTCGATTTCAATCTTGATTTTGGCCGCCGCCTCGTCAATCAGGTCAATCGCCTTGTCGGGCAGAAAGCGGTCGGTGATGTAACGGTGCGAAAGCTCGGCTGCGGCAACGATGGCCGGGTCGGTGATCTCCACGCCGTGGTGCAGTTCGTAGCGCTCCTGCAACCCGCGCAGGATGGCAATCGTCGCCTCCACCGTGGGCTCGCCCACGATGATTTTCTGAAAGCGCCGCTCCAGCGCAGCGTCTTTCTCAATGTACTTGCGGTATTCGTCGAGCGTCGTCGCGCCCACGCAGTGCAGCTCGCCACGCGCCAAGGCGGGTTTGAGCATATTGCCCGCGTCCATCGCCCCGTCGGCCTTGCCGGCACCCACCATGGTGTGCAACTCGTCGATGAAGACGATGGTCTGGCCTTCGTCCTGCGCCAACTCTTTGAGCACGGTTTTCAGGCGCTCTTCAAACTCGCCGCGAAACTTGGCACCCGCCAGCAGTGCGGCCATGTCGAGCGAGAGTACGCGCTTGCCCTTGAGCGAATCGGGCACCTCGCCCGCAATGATGCGCTGCGCCAGGCCTTCGACAATGGCGGTCTTTCCCACGCCCGGCTCACCAATCAGCACCGGGTTGTTTTTGGTGCGGCGTTGCAGCACCTGGATAGCGCGGCGGATTTCATCGTCACGGCCAATCACCGGGTCGAGCTTGCCCAGGCGGGCGCGCTCGGTCAGGTCGATGGTGTATTTTTTCAGCGCCTCGCGCTGGCCTTCGCCTTCGGCACTGTCCATTTTTTGACCGCCCCGCACCGCCTCAATCGCGGTCTCCAGGCTTTTGCGGCTCAATCCATTTTCCTTGGCGATGCGCGCTGCATCGCCCTTGCTGTCGATCAGCGCCAGCAAAAACAGCTCGCTGGCGATGAATTGGTCGCCTCGCTTGATCGCTTCCTTCTCGGTGGCCTGCAGCACGCGGCCTAATTCGGGCCCGCCCTGCACCTGGTCCTGCCCGGTCACTTGGGGCAGACGCTTGACAGCAGCATCCGCCGCCGCCAGCAAGCCGGGCACGTTGGCACCAGCGCGCTCGAGCAAGGCACGCGGCCCGTCGTCCTGGCGCAGCATGGCGGCGAGCAGGTGCACGGGCTCGATATAGGCGTTGTCGTTGCCCAACGCGAGCGACTGTGCATCGCTCAGGGCTTCCTGGAACTTGGTGGTGAATTTATCTATGCGCATGGCGGTGTCCTCAATCCCTTGGATTTGGTATGGCTCTCAGATGAGGACCACTGCAAACAATTCAAGCGCTGCAGCACACCGTGCCATGCGATTTCGCCCCCCGTGAATCACCATTGGCCAGCTCCGCCACACCCGCGGCAGTGTTCAGTCTGCCATGGTGGACTGCTGGGCGGCACGCAGGGCCGGGGCGCATCACAGCGGCGCAGCCGCCGCAACCTGCAGGCGCAGGCGCACGCCTTCGTACCCCGTTGATGCAATGCCCGTGCACAGATCGGCCCATTCGCAGCCCGCACACGCGCCACGTATATGGCCGCAGGTGAACGCCGTGCGCAAGCGCGCGAGCAAGGCAGCATCCAACAGCAGGCGGCTGTCGGCGCCCAGTAGGCCGCCCAGCAGCGGTGCCAGTTCTTGCACCGCCCGCTGGTCACGCACGCGCACACCCTCGCCATGGCAATGTGCGCAGGCCCCCTCGCTCTCGCACAGCGGGGCACAAATGGCATCGGGCCCATCCACCAGATCCATCGCCTCACCAGCAGCCAGGCGGCGGACGATGCCATCAAAGTTGTGCGCAAACTCGGGGCTGTAGCCTTTGCCGACGTAGGTCAGCATGCACAGCAAGTGGTGGGCGCGCAGCGCAACCGTCACGTGCCCAGCAGCCGGGTGCGTGCTGAGTGCCACAGTGCCAGCGTGGCGGCGCCCAGGGCCGACTTCACGACATCCCCCACGAGGAAGGGCAGCACGCCCAACTGCCAACCCTTGGCCGCACCGACCATTGCGCCCAGCCACGCGCCACCCAAGAGCAAAATCAAGGTGGTGCACAGCAGCATGGCCCCAAAGGCGCGCAGCGGGTGTGCACCATCCCAGCCGCGCGCAGCCAGCCAGCCCATCAGCACGGCCCCCAGCGGGAACGCAAGCAAATAGCCTGCCGTCGGGCCAAAGAAAGGCGCCAGCCCACCTTTGCCACCTGCCAGCACGGGCATGCCGAGCGCCGCCTCCAGCAGCCAGGCCAGCACGGTCAGACCGCCCAGGCGCCAGCCGTACAGCGCGCCCACCATCAGCACCGCAAAGGTTTGCAGCGACACCGGTACGGGCTGCATCGGGATGCTGACGTAGGACGAAGCAGTCAACACTGCCGTGCCGCCCAGGACCAGGGCCAGCTGGCGCGCCGCATGGGGAAGACGGGAGACTGGAACGGCGACGGCACTGGAAATATCTTGGGACATGGATTCCTCTGAAGTGGTAATGGAGACTCAGGCAGGGTGCAACACACCCCAACCCGCGAAGACCGGTGCAAGTATCGGCATCGCCACTTGAATTGTCAACTTTATGTATGTTTTTTTGTTTACGTAATTATTTATTCTGACCGGGCTGAAATTGCCCTGTACGTATCCTTGCCGCCTTCACGCAGTGCTCAAGTGCTGCCACTCCGCATGCCAGGCCGCTCCCACCGGACCTAAGGCACACTCTGCCCATGCAACCCGAACCGCCCGCCAGAGAACTGCTGCGCCAACTGGCTACCGGCAACGCTGTTTCTGGCGAAGTGCTCGCCACCCAGCTGGGCGTGACACGGGCCGCCGTCTGGAAACAGATCGCTGCTTTGCGGGCCCTGGGCGTACCCATCGAGGCACGCAGCCGCGCCGGTTACCGGATGCCCTGGCCCACGCAGTTGCTGCACCCCCCATCGATCGTTTCCAAGTTGGAGACGGCATTGGGTACACCCATCCACCTGCACTGGGAGCTGGATTCGACCCAGGACGAATTGGCACGCCTTCTGCCCGATGCACCGGACTTGACGGTGGTCCTGGCGGAGTACCAAACCTTGGGGCGCGGGCGGCGCAGCCACGGCTGGCTCTCGCCGCCGGGGCTGGGCATCACCCTGTCGTGCCTGAAGCGCTTTGCTGGCGGCCCGGCGGGGCTGTCGGGGCTGTCGATTGCCATGGGCGTGTGCGTGGTACAGGCCCTGGCCAGCGCCGGGGTGCCGGGGCTGCAGCTTAAATGGCCCAACGACGTGGTGACCGACCACGGCAAGCTGGCCGGCATCCTGATCGAAGTCAGCGGCGAATACGATGGCCCCAGCGTGGTGCGCGTGGGGGTGGGGTTGAACGTGCGCCTGTCGCCCGCCGTGCACGGCACGCTCGATCAGCCCGTGACCGACCTGGCCACACTGTGCGGCGGCACGCCGCCCGAGCGCAACGAGCTTGCGGCGCACATCATCAAGCATCTGCGCACCGGCCTGCTGCGCTTCGAGCACGAAGGCCTGGCACCCTTTGCGCAGGATTTTGCACACATGGACTGGCTGGCCGGCAAGCCACTCAACGTGCACAGCGCACACGCGATGCACTCGGGGATAGGACGTGGCATAGACGCACACGGTGCGTTGCGCGTGGAAATCGACGGCCACATCACATCCGCCTACAGCGACAAAGTGTCGGTACGCAGCCGGTCAGGGTGACACCTGGCGCTGCTGCTGCGGCGCCCTAACGCCCTGCGTTGCCGGCTTCAATGCCCCAGCGGGCCAGCGCAGCGTCGTCGCTCACCCGGGCATCCACCCAGCGCGCGCCTTGCGGCGTGGTTTCTTTCTTCCAGAACGGCGCCTGGGTCTTGAGGTAGTCCATCAGAAACTCGCAGGCCTGGAAGCTCTCGCCCCGGTGCGCCGAGGTCACCGCCACCAACACGATCTGGTCGAGCGGCTGCAGCAGGCCCACGCGGTGGATGACGCGGGCGCCGAAGAGGTCGAACCGCTGGTGCGCCGCGTCGATCATGGACTCGATAGAGGTTTCGGTCATGCCGGGGTAATGTTCCAGCTCCATGGAGGCCACATCGTCGCCCTCATTGCGGTCGCGCACCGTACCCACGAAACAGCACACGGCACCCACGCCCCGGTGGGTGCTGCGCAGCACAGCCAGTTCGGCGGACACATCGAAATCATGGGTCTGGATGGAAACGCGGGGTGCGGTCATGGCAGCGGCTCTCACAACGTCAAGGCGAGCGGTGCAGGCGCGGCGCAGCCAGCAAGGCGCGTTCTTCTTCCACAAAATCGGCCAGTTGCCGCAGCGCCGGTGATGGCGGCAACCCGGCGAGCAGGGCTTGCAGCCGCGTGATGTCGCCCACCGTAGGCGCCACCTTGATCTGTGCCGTGGCGGCGGCCACATTGCCGCCCTTGACCAGAGCAAACACCTTGGCGGCCCATTCATTCTTGTTGCGTGCCATGAAACCCTTTTTGACCCCACCCGGAATGTCGGTAGGATGTGCCCACACTTTAACGCTCCCTGCGATGGCCACCCAGACAATCACCATCGACGGATACAAACTATTTCCGTCCCCCCGCAACGTGCACCGCTCGGTTTTCGAGCACCAGCTGTTCCTGCCCTACCCCTATGCATTGATTGACCTGCCCGGCTTCGACCTGACCGGCAAAGCCAGCCTGTTTGCTGCGTGCAGGCTCTCCGACATGAAGATGGGCCAAATGGTGACGTTCGAACTGCCCGCCGACCAGGCGCGCTTTGAACGCCTGTTCACGCCCGACTAAGCGCAGCCCCATGCAGGAACACGACAACCAGATCCTGGTGCCGCCAAGCTTCATGGCCGTATACACCGACGCCCGCAACCGCCTGCGCGCAAGCGCCGATGTGGTGCGCGCCCGCTACGAACTGTGCGAAGACCTGGCGGGCCACCTGGTGGAACAGGCACAAATTCTGTACCACGTGCAGGCGCCGTCCGAGAAAGAAATCCTACAGCGCATCCACGCCGGGTTGTGCACGCCCGAGTCGGCCATGGAACCAGGCGAGGCAACATGGATCGTCAGCCGTTTGGCAGAATTATTGCAGTGGCCGTGCCCGGAACTGCCCGCAGCAGACACCGAAAATCAATAAGAAACCGACCGCCGCACCATGCCCATGGCGGCGTTGTCTTCTCTTTGTGCCGACCTCAGCGCCCTGTCCACGACCCATGGGGGGCGATAAGTGTCATCTGCGCACATCGAAACGGCCTGAAATTTCATAGATCTGGTCTTTGCGCTGGGGATTGGTGCGCTGCGCCTTGCCCAACAGCGTGCCAGACGCTTGGCGCTCGGGCTCGTAGCGCTCGATGACGATTCGCGCAGGCAGCGTGGTGCCGCGTTGGTACTTGAAGCTCACGCTGAAGTTTTGCTGCGCTGGCGTGCCTGCATCGGTTGTGAGTGCAAAACCCATCGCAGTCAGGCCGCTGCTTTCGGTATAGGTTCCCACGCCCGCCGGTTCAGTCCCCAGGGTAAAGCTTTTCAGGCGGTGCTTGCCATCGTGCGAGGCCACGGGCGAGTCCAGCAACGCCATCATCTTGAAGCTGCCTGAAGCAAGCTGCAGTATCAGTTTGGCGTTGTCTGCCGGCACCACAAAACGTGCGGGCGCAGAGAACGCCGGACCGCTGATGGTGAGCTCCAGGCCCTGGCCCTGCACGGGTGCCTCCGCCCGTGCTCCGACGACGGTACTGGCCAGCACCGCCACAAGCAGCAACGGCCACAGCGTGCGCCGGGCGGTGCCGGCACTCCAAAAATATCCCATCCCTGCCCCCTTCTCGCTCAGATCGCCGCACTTTTGCACAGCCATGAAGAGCGCACCATATACAGATTTGCTGTTTTTTATCGTATTTTTATTGTATTTAGCGGGTATTTTTTATCCGTTTTGCAATGATGCCGTTAACCGCTATGGTGTCGGGCCGTCGTCGAGAAGGAGGCATATGCACAAGAACACAACAAAACAGGCATGGCTGCTCGCCCTGGCCTTGATTGCCACGAGCAGCGGCACACTGGCCCAAGCTTCTGAGCAATTTGTGGGCGCCCAGGGTTTTCGTACGATGCCCATCGAGCAACTGGAGGGCAAGCGCTATTACGCGGCCACGCGGTTCCCGGCCATGGGCGCCTCTGCTTTCCTCCCCGACGCCGATCTGCCCGCTCCGGTGCGCGCGATGCTGATACTCGACAGCCACGAAGGCGTATTGCCGCATGTACGCTACCTGGTCAACTACCAGCCGACCAGCGAGGCCTCTGCACCAGACAGCACACGCTACTTTGTCGAGATCACACGCTTCAACCTGGGTCCGGCAGTGCACGCCGACCTGGTCGGTTCGGTACCTGCAAAGCACCTGGCCAGCATCAAAACGTTTGGCGAGGGGCCGCATGTGCGCTGGCGCTTTGCCATGTCGCCGCAGCGCGGCATGGCGGCCGGGCTGGACGCGGTCAGCCGCAAACAAATCTCCGCCAAGGAAGCCGCAGCCATGGATTGCCTGGGCCAGCCCTGCACCCAGCTTGCATCAAACGAAGGCCCGCAGGGCCGCTGGAAGCCGCAGCAAATCACCCCACTGCCGCGCTCGTTCAAACGCACGACCCCGGAAGGCCCGGTGCCGGCCAGCATCGTCGAACAACTGCTGGCCTGGATGGGTGAAGACGCGCAGCGCACCATGCCTTTCGCACCGGACGCCCAACGTCTGGTTTTTGTGATTGCCGCCAACGCCAGTGGCCAGGAGCGCCAGACGACCGGCCTGGCACGTAACGCCCTGGTGTTTGACGACGCCGTCGGCATGCAATGGCTGCGCTTTCAGCAGGTTGCAGGCATGCCCCCCGAAGCACACACGCTGAACCAGCGACGTCACTAGTTGTTCACCCCCCCGCCGGCCACAACGTCGGCACCGCCATGCGCTCTGGCCCATGGAACTCAATAAAGGAGCAGGAATGAAACCCTTGTGGATGGCCGCGACCGCGTGCGCCGTACTGGTGAGCGCATGCTCGAAGAGCGAACCCGATGCCGCGCCGATGGCGCCCGGCGCACCGGCCGCGGCACAAAAAACTGCCGCGCAAAAGGCCAGCGCCCCCACCTACCCCAGGGTAGCGATCGACACCGACGCAGGCCTGTTCTGGTTCGAGCCCCGGCGCTGCTCGATAGCGCAGGAGCCCGGCAATAGCGAGGTTTCGTACAGCATCGAAGGCGCGGGCCAGTCACCCGACGGACAACCGATCTATGTCACCGTCCAAGACGAAGACAACAACCCGGCACAAGGCCCCGAGCTGCGCATCAATGTGGGCACCGATCAGCCGCGCAAAACCCCCGAGGTGGTCTGGATTGCCAACGACGGGAGCGCAGACAGCCTGCGCGTACCCGCAGCGAAAACCACGGTGCAGGGCGCTACGCTGGAGGTGCAGCGGGTTGTCTTCACGCGCAGCGGCAGTGACCGCCTGACCGCCCAAGGGCCCGTTCGTATCGATTGCACGCAGCGCTAGCCAAACACCGGCACGGGCGGGAACGGCATTCGTGCGTCGCCAGAGAACATCAAAAACAAGAGCTGCCTGCGCACGAATCCATTGATTTTTCGCTATTTTTATAGTCGAAAACCAATGGATGAAAGCGTTAGCAGCTATGCTTTTTCATGTCACCCACCGGTGACGGGCGGGAAGAAAGCCACTTCAGCGCCGTCGGCCAGCGCGGCGGCGTCGTCGCTCAGCACCTGGTTGAGCGCCATGCGCACGGCCTTGCCGCGGGCCAGGCTGCTGGCGTGCGCGCCGCCGCGCGCAATCAGCTCGTCGCGCAGTGCGCCCAGCGTGGCCGCCGATGTTTGCACCTGCTCGCTGCCCTGGCCCACGGCTTCGCGAATGGAGGCGAAGTAGCGTACGGTAATCCTTTTCATCGCCGGGCCGCCCCAAGATGAAAAACGGCCCCCTTGGGGCTGAGGGTTGCGGCTCCGGTCCTGCCTGCGCAGGACTGGACAGCCCGAAGAGGCGTTGACTCTGGCACCGCCGCGGCCTGCAAGGCCAGCGACCACACGAAGTGGCGAGCGTGGGGGGCATTTTTCATGACAGCATCTCCGCAAACGAATGGAAGCGCACCGTGTCGCCGCGCGCAATGGTCTGGCCGGGCGGGTTGTCGACCACGCCGTCGCCCCAGACGGTCGAGGTCAGCACACCCGAGCTTTGGTTGGAGAACAGGTCCAGCGCGCCCGCAGCGTTGTAGCGCACGCGCAGGAATTCGCGGCGCTTGTCACCCTTGGGCCAATCAAAATCCGCGCGGGCCATGATGAACCGGGGAGCCACATCGCGCACCCCTTGCAAGCGCAGCAGAAAAGGCCGCACCAGGATGGCGAAGGTCACGAAACTGGCCACCGGGTTACCGGGCAGGCCCAGGAAATGCGCCGGCCCCACCCGGCCATAAGCGAAGGGCTTGCCGGGTTTGATGGCGATCTGCCACAGGTCGAGTTGCCCCAGGGCCTGCACGGCGGGTTTGAGGTGGTCTTCCTCGCCCACCGAAACGCCACCGCTGGTCAAAATCACATCGTGGACCTGGCTGGCGGTGCGCAGCGCGTCCTGGGTGGCTTCGAGACGGTCGGGCACGATACCCATGTCAGTAACCTCGCAGCCCATGCGCTGCAGCAGGGCACGCAGGAAGAAGCGGTTGCTGTTGTAGATGGCGCCGGGCGGCATGTCTTGCGGCGCCACGTCGCCGGGCATGACCAATTCGTCGCCGGTAGAGAACAAGGCCACACGCGGGCGGCGCACCACTGCCAACTGCGCTGCGCCAATGCTGGCGGCCATGCCCAGCGCGGCGGGGTTCAGGCGCATACCCCCCTCCAGCACCACGGAGCCGCGGGTGATGTTTTCCCCCGCAAGGCGGATGTTCTGGCCCCGCCGGGGCGTAGCCTGCACGCGCACATGGCCCTCGCCTTCGGCGGCGCACTCTTCCTGCATGACCACGGCGTCGGCGCCCTCGGGCACCGGGGCGCCGGTGAAAATGCGCGCCGCCGTGCCCGGTTGCAGCGGCGTGCCCACATGGCCTGCAGGAATGCGCTGTGATACGGGCAGCAAAACACCGGGCTGGGGCACGTCGGCGCAGCGCAGGGCGTAGCCATCCATGGCGCTGTTATCGAGCGGCGGTACCTGCACGGCCGACACCAGGTCGTGCGCCAGCACCCGGCCATCGGCCTCAAAGGTGCTGAGCGTCTCGAAGCCCTGCAGAAGCCCAGCCTGCGCGAGCAGGCGGGCCAGGGCATCGTCCAGCGGCATCAAGGGGGAGCGTGGGGATGTCATCACAGGTCTCCGTGCAGGTTCCAGTCGTATTCAAATCGATCAGCCTGCGCCAGCAGCCACTGGGCGACCTGCTCTGGGTGGTTCAGGTCGAGCACAGGCAACTGCGTGGGGGCGGGCAGCTGGTCCGGGGTGTCGGTGGCGATGGCGACGACAAAGTCGTCCTCGGGGTAGCGCACGGGCCGGGCTTGCTGGTCTGCGGTCGGTGCCCGCCAGACTTCGAGCTTGAGGATGTCGCTTTCCTTGAAGCCTTCCACCAGCACCCAGTCCACACCCTCGTACAACTCGGCCAGCAGGTGGTGCACGCTGAGCTGCGTGGGCTGTTCGAACTCGCGCACCAAGGCCAGGCGGCGGTCCGAGGCAATCACTACCTCAAAGGCCCCGGCCTCGCGATGGCGGTAGGAATCCTTGCCTGGGTGGTCCATGTCGAAGCGGTGGTGGGCATGCTTGACCACCGAAACCCGCTGCCCTTGCTGGCGCAGCAGGGGGATGAGCTGCTCGATCAGGGTTGTCTTGCCACAGCCAGAAAAACCGGCAAAACCTGCCACTTTCATCCGCACGTCCTTTTGCTATTGAATAAATAGCTATCAGCGCTTGACCAGCAAGCCTTACATGGTATTTTTACTTGCAATGCTGCTCGATGTAGGCCTTGACCTGCGCCACATCAGAGGGCATGACCCGCACCCGCTTGGGCAAACTTTCGATGCCTGCAAACTTGGCTGGTCGCTCGGGCGCCTGGCCCAGGGCTTCGACAATGGTTTCGGCAAATTTGATGGGCAGGGCAGTTTCCAGCACCAGCATGGGCTGACCGGCCACGGTGTGCTCGCGCGCCACTTTCACGCCGTCGGCGGTGTGGGTGTCGATGGTGACACCAAAGCGTGCATGCGTATCGCGGATGGTCGCCAGGCGGTCGGCGTGTGTGCTTTTGCCGCTGACGAAACCGTATTTTTGGGCGGCATCGGCAAAGGCTGGGTCTCCACTCAGATCGAACCGGCCGTCTTTCGCCAACGCATCGCCAAACAGGGCTTTGGTGCGTGCGCCGTCGCGCCCGAGCAGGTCGAACACAAAGCGCTCGAAATTGCTGGCTTTGCTGATGTCCATGGAGGGGCTCGATGTCTCATGCGTGTCGGCGCTGCTGCGCACGCGGTAGACGCCGGTGCGAAAGAACTCGTCGAGCACGTCGTTCTCGTTCGTCGCCACCACCAGCTTGTCGATCGGCAGGCCCATCATGCGCGCCACATGGCCGGCGCAGACGTTGCCGAAGTTGCCGCTGGGCACGGTGAAGCTGACCTTCTGGTCGTTGGGATTCGCCGACGGGCCGCCCCGAGGCGAATCAACCCCCTCGGGGGGCAGCGAGGACACGTCAGGGCCGAGCGTGGGGGCCGGGTTTTCAGTGGCCTGGATGTAGCCCGCGAAGTAGTACACCACCTGCGCCAGCAGGCGCGCCCAATTGATCGAGTTGACGGTGCCTATCTTGTATTTCGCCTTAAAAGCGTGGTCGTTGCTGACCGCCTTGACGATGTCCTGGCAGTCGTCGAACACGCCTTCGATGGCGATGTTATGGATGTTTTCGTCCTGCAGGCTGAACATCTGCGCCTGCTGGAACGCGCTCATGCGGCCATGCGGGCTGGTCATGAAGACGCGCACGCCCTGCTTGCCGCGCATGGCGTACTCGGCCGCGCTGCCGGTGTCGCCGCTGGTGGCGCCCAGGATGTTGAGTGTTTCGCCCCGGCGTGCCAGTTCGTACTCGAACAGGTTGCCCAGCAGCTGCATGGCCATGTCCTTGAAGGCCAGCGTGGGGCCGTTGGACAGGGCTTCGAGCCACAGGCCGTCTTCGAGGTGGCGCAGCGGCACGATTTCGCCGGTGCCGAACACCTCGGCGGTGTACGTCTTCTCGCACAGTGCGCGCAGGTCGGCGGCGGGAATGTCGTCGATGTAGAGCTGCAAGATCTGGAACGCCAGCTCGGCGTAGCCCTGCTCGTGGTAGGCGGTGCGCAGGCGGGTGAGCATGGCATCGTCCACCTGCGGGTAGTGCTCGGGCAGGTACAGGCCGCCGTCGGGCGCCAGGCCTTCGAGCAGGATGTCGCAGAAATGTTTGCGTTCGGCGTGTCCGCGCGTGGAGAGGTACAGCATGGCGGTCTCGTCTCGCTAGGGGTTAGTTCAGCTCTTCCTTGCGGATGCGCGTGATGGGGGCCAGCACCGTGGGGAGCTGCTGCATCTGTGCGATGGCTTCGTTCATGGTGCCTTCGCGTGTGTCGTGCGTGAGGATGATGAGGTCGGTTTGCGTGGAGCCTTCGCCGCCCACTTCGTCCGCCTCGCGCTGCAGCATGGCGTCGATGCTGATACCAGCGTCGGCCAGGATGCCGGTGACCTTGGCGAGCACACCGGCCTGGTCGGCCACGCGCAGGCGCAGGTAGTAGCTCGTCACCACCTCGCTCATCGGCAGCACGGGCAGCGCGCCCATGGCGCCCTCCAGCGTGTGCGGCTGGAACGCCAGGTGCGGCACGCGGTGCTCGGGATCGGCCGTGTGCAGGCGGGCGATGTCGACCAGGTCGGCGATCACGGCGCTGGCCGTGGGCTCGGAGCCCGCGCCCTTGCCGTAGTACAGCGTGGTGCCCACGGCGTCGCCGTGCACCACGACGGCGTTCATGGCGCCTTCGACGTTGGCGATCAGGCGCTTGGACGGCACCAGGCTGGGGTGCACGCGCAGCTCGATGCCGCTGGCGACGCGCTTGGTGATGCCGAGCAGTTTGATGCGGTAGCCCAGTTGCTCGGCGTATTTGATGTCGGCCGCGGCCAGCTTCGTGATGCCTTCCACGTAGGCCTTGTCGAACTGCACCGGAATGCCGAACGCGATGGCGCTCATGATGGTGACCTTGTGCGCGGCGTCCACGCCTTCGATGTCGAAGGTCGGATCGGCCTCGGCGTAGCCCAGGCGCTGCGCGTCTTGCAGGGCAGCGTCAAAGTCCAGGCCCTTGTCGCGCATCTCGCTCAGGATGAAGTTGGTGGTGCCGTTGATGATGCCGGCGATCCACTGGATGCGGTTGGCGGTGAGGCCTTCGCGCAGCGCCTTGATGATGGGGATGCCCCCCGCCACGGCGGCCTCGAACGCCACCATCACGCCCTTAGCCGACGCTGCGGCAAAGATTTCGCTGCCGTGCACGGCCAGCAAGGCCTTGTTGGCCGTCACCACATGCTTGCCCGCCGCAATGGCTTCGAGCACCAGCGCCTTGGCCACACCGTAGCCACCAATCAGCTCGATGACGATGTCGATCTCGGGGTTGGCGATGACAGCGCGCGCGTCGTTCACCACCTGCACGCCCGCGCCCACCACGCTGCGGGCACGCTCCACGTCCAGATCGGCCACCATGGCGATCTCGATGCCACGGCCGGCGCGGCGACGGATTTCTTCCTGGTTGCGCTGCAGCACGTTGAACACGCCGCTGCCGACGGTGCCGATGCCCAGAAGGCCTACTTGGATGGGTTTCATCAGAAAACTCTCAGTAAAAAATGCCTCAAGCGCCCATGTATCAAGCGCTAGCTGCTACAAAAACAATAGTCTCAAGCCTTTGCGTGGCGCTGCCGGTACTGGGCCAGGAAGCCCGCCAGCCGGCCGATGGCCTCGCGCAGGTCATCCTCGTGCGGCAGGAAGACGATGCGGAAATGCTGGTTATCGGGGTAGTTGAAGCCCGTGCCCTGCACCAGCATCACGCGCGTGGCGCGCAGCACCTCCATGAAGAACTGGCGGTCGTCCTCGATGGGGTACATCTCGGGATCGAGGCGCGGGAACATGTACAGCGCCGCCTGGGGCTTGACGCAGGTAACGCCCGGAATCTTGGAGATCAGCTCGTAAGCCAGATCGCGCTGGCGGCGCAGGCGTCCGCCTTCCTTGACGAGGTCGTTGATGCTCTGGTAGCCGCCCAGCGCCGTCTGGATGGCCCACTGCCCGGGCACGTTGGAGCCGAGCTTGAGGTTGGCCAGCATGTTCAGCCCCTCGATGTAATCACGCGCGGCCCGCTTGTCGCCCGAGACCACCATCCAGCCCGCGCGGTAGCCGCAGGAGCGGTAGGCCTTGGAGAGCGAGTTGAAGGTGAGCGTGAGCACGTCGGTGGACAGGCTGGCCATGGCCGTGTGGCGCACGCCGTCGTACAGCACCTTGTCATACACCTCGTCCACCAGCAGCACCAGGTCGTGCTCGCGCGCCAGCTGCACGATGCCGCGCAGCAGCGCGTCGCTGTAGAGCGCGCCCGTGGGGTTGTTGGGGTTGATGACCACGATGCCGCGCGTGCGCGGCGTGATCTTGGCGCGCATGTCCTCCAGGCTGGGCATCCAGCCGTTGGATTCGTCGCACACGTAGTGCACCGGCACGCCGCCCGAGAGGCTGGTGGCGGCCGTCCACAGCGGGTAGTCGGGCGCGGGCAGCAGCAGCTCGTCGCCGTCGTTGAGCAGCGCATTCGTCGCCATGACGATGAGCTCGCTCGCGCCATTGCCCAGGTAGATGTCGTCCAGCGTCACGCCCGCAATGCCCTGCTGCTGCGTGTAGTGCATGACGGCCTTGCGCGCCGCGAAGATGCCCTTGCTGTCGGAGTAGCCGGCGGACTCGGGCAGGTTGCGCGCCATGTCCTGCACCACCTCCTCGGGTGGATCGAAGCCGAACGGCGCCATGTTGCCGATGTTGAGCTTGATGATCTTCTGGCCCTCGTCCTCCATCTGCCGGGCCGCGTCCACGATGGGGCCGCGCACATCGTAGAGAACGTTGTTGAGTTTGGTGGACTTGAGTACGGTTTTCATGCGCGGTCGTGGAACAGTGGCAAAGGCCTGCCACAGGCACACCCTGCGGCGAAACCTATAATTTGACCACAGTTCCACGCCCCGCTTCAGGGCACCCGGCCCCTTTGCGCACCATGCGCGCCCTACCGCCCGCCCAACGCCGCCATGAAATTCCAGCCTGACCGATTCGACTCCCAAAGCATCACTGGATACGGCCCCGGCTGGATCAGCGTGGGGCCGGAGAAAATCCAGTCCAGCATCCTCATCAGCTCCCGCGGCCTGCGCCTGCCCTGGCCCTGTGCGCGCTTTGAAGACCTGGCCGCAGAACACTTTGCAGAACTGGCCCTGCACGACGCCGAAGTACTGTTGCTGGGCAGCGGCAGCCGGCTGCGCTTTGCGCCTCCTGCCTGGCTGCAGCCCCTGATGGCCCGGCGCATTGGTGTAGAGACCATGGACACTGCCGCCGCCTGCCGCACCTACAACATTCTTGCGGGCGAAGGACGCCATGTACTGGCGGCACTGATTCTTGATACCCCTGCTTACCAGTCCACAACACCTGTTTCAGGTTAAAATGCGAGGTTGCAGCCGGTAGAGCCCAATAAGAAGAACATGCGCGCACTACCGGTTTTTCAACGACCTCACCCAGAGAGATAGAAGACATATGGCGATCGTTGTCAACAAACCCCTCCCGGAATTCGAAGCCAACGCGACCAGCGGTGTCAAGGTTTCCAACACCTCCCACAACGGTCAGGTCCTGATCCTGTACTTCTACCCCAAGGACAACACGCCCGGTTGTACCACCGAGGCCATGCAGTTTCGCGACAAGTACAAGGATTTCGTCAAGGCTGGCGCGGCGTTGTTCGGCGTTTCGCGCGACAACATGAAGTCGCACGACGAATTCAAGGAAAAGCTGGAACTGCCCTTTGAACTCATCGCTGACACCGAAGAAAAGATGTGCCACATGTTCGGCGTGGTCAAGAACAAGATCATGTACGGCAAGAAGGTCAAGGGTATTGAGCGTAGCACCTTCCTCATCGGCCCTGATGGTTTGGTCGCTTTCGAGTGGCGCGGCCTCAAGGTGCCCGGCCATGTCGAAGAAGTCCTCAAGGCCGTCAAGTCCATCAATGCGCTGAAAAAGGCCGCCTGAACGGGTGCCGCCGGGGCGCCACGGTCGTGTCATCAGTGCCATGCATAATGGCCCAATGCCGCTGCCCATCGCAACGCCCCTCCACTCCCCGCAAGCCGCCTTGGCATCCAGGCGGCTTTTTGCTTTCTAGACCGACCTGATCCGAGGCCTTCCGCACCATGCCCCTGCCCCCCGCCCCCACCAGGCGCGCCGCCCTTCTCGCCCCCGAAGCCTATCTCGCCCCCGGCAGAGCGGCTGCAACGCCTCCCGTCGAGCGCAAAAGCACCCAGCGCAAGGCCGACGCCGCACCGCCACCCTCGACAGCGCCCGAGGCACACCCCACCCGGGGACGGCGTACCGCTCCGGCCCCAGCAGCACCTGCACCGCGGGTCGCAGCTGCCAGCGCATCACCGGTGCAAGCCCCCGCCACACCTCCTGCACGCAGCCGCAAGGCGCGCGGCACAGGGCCGGCCAAGCTGTTTGTGCTGGACACCAACGTGCTGCTGCACGACCCGACCAGCCTATTCCGCTTTGAGGAACACGACATCTATCTGCCGATGATCGTTCTCGAAGAGTTGGATGCCCACAAGAAAGGCATGACCGAGGTTGCGCGCAACGGCCGCCAGGTCAGCCGCTCCCTCGACGCCCTGGCCGGTGCGCAGGGCGCCGACATGGGCAAGGGCCTCAAGCTCGACTCCACGGGCCAGCGCGCGGCCGGTGGCAGCCTGTTCTTCCAGACCTCCACGCTGGACTACCAACTCCCTGCCAGCCTGCCCCAGGGCAAGGCCGACAACCAGATCCTGGGCGTCGTCGAGGCCCTGCGCAAACTGCACGCTCCGCGCGAAGTGGTGTTGGTGTCCAAGGACATCAACATGCGCGTCAAGGCACGCGCCCTGGGCCTGCCGGCCGAGGACTACCAGAACGATAAGGTGCTGGAAGACGGTGATCTGCTGTATTCCGGCTCGCTGCCGCTGCCACCCGACTTCTGGAGCCGCAATGGCAAGTCGGTGGAGAGCTGGCAGAGTGGCGCGCACACCTACTACCGCATCAGCGGTCCGATCGTGCCGCACCTGATGATCAACCAGTTCGTTTACTTTGAAGCCCCGGGCGAGCCCAGCCTGTACGCCCGGGTGAGCGAAATCCGCGACAAGACTGCGGTACTCAAGACCCTCAAGGACTACGGACACGCCAAGAACGCTGTCTGGGGCGTGACCACGCGCAACCGTGAGCAAAACTTTGCCATCAACCTGCTGATGGACCCCGAGGTCGATTTGGTCACCCTGGCCGGCACGGCCGGTACCGGCAAGACGCTGATGGCGCTGGCCGCAGGCCTCACGCAGGTGCTGGACGACCGCC
This sequence comes from Simplicispira sp. 125, assembly GCF_003096555.1. Lineage (NCBI taxonomy): Bacteria > Pseudomonadati > Pseudomonadota > Betaproteobacteria > Burkholderiales > Comamonadaceae > Simplicispira > Simplicispira sp. 125. The sequence goes on from NZ_QEKM01000001.1 coordinate 1,788,798, forward strand.
GCTACACAGAGATCATCATGACCCGCGCCACTGTCAGCGTGGGCGAGGACATCGGCTTCCTGCCCGGCACCGAGGAGGAGAAGATGGGCCCCTGGATGGGTGCGCTCGACGACAACCTCGAATTTCTCGCCAAGGGCGATGGCGGCAACGCCGGTGAATGGGGGCGCGCTGCCACCAACGAGCTGATCCGCAGCCGCATCAAGATCAAGAGCATGAACTTCATGCGCGGGCGCACGTTCATGAACAAGTACGTGATCATCGATGAGGCGCAAAACCTCACACCCAAGCAGATGAAAACGCTGATCACGCGCGCCGGCCCGGGCACCAAGATCATCTGCATGGGCAACCTGGCACAGATCGACACGCCCTACCTCACCGAAGGATCGTCCGGCCTGACCTTTGCGGTGGACCGCTTCAAGGGCTGGCCGCACAGCGGCCACATCACCCTGGCACGCGGCGAACGCTCACGCCTGGCGGACTTTGCAAGCGAAGTGCTGTAAACCCTGAGACCGATCATCCCACCCCTGCTTGGCACCTGGCAGCATACCTGTGCTGCACAGGTGCAAGAACAGGCCTGGATCCCGCCCGACGGCTGCCAGGACCTGGTGGGCATTGCCTTGCCCGGCGGCCCGGTGCAATGGCATGTATATGCCCTGTCGCCACAGGCCGAAACCATCGCCCTGCCTGCCGGGGCGCGTCTGTGCGGCTTCAGGCTGGCCCCCGGCACCCAGGTGGACACCGAAGCACTGCTGCAGCGCACGCACGCGCTGGACCTGGAACTGGACGATGGCCAGCAGGCCATGGCCCTGCTGGCCGACACCTGCACGCTGGATGCCAGGGTTGAAGAATCGCTGCAGGCACTGGCGCACGCACCCTCCGTCACCCAGGCGGCCCGCAGCCTGGGCGTGAGCCCGCGCACGCTGGAACGCCTGCTGCACCGGCATACCGCCCACCCGCCTGCATTCTGGCGCAGCCTGGCACGGGTGCGCCAGACGGCCCACTGCCTGGCTGCGCAGCTCCACTGGCCGCTGGCCGAAGTGGCCGCCCTGCACCACTGGGCCGACCAGCCCCACATGAACCTGGCGTTCAGGCACTGGCTGGGCTGCACACCCCGGCAGTTGCAGCACGACCCGCAGCGCCTGGGGCTGCTGCTGCAATCAGGTTACGGCGATCTGGGGCCGTTCACCCCATAGGGGTGCACAGCTCCACCCAGAAGCCGTTGAGGTCCTGCACATAGGCCACGGTCTGGCCCCAGGGCATGTCCTGCGGGGCCTGCAAGGACTGTGCGCCATGTTCCAGCGCCTGCGCATAGGCAGCGGCCACGTCAGGGGTGACCAGCGCCACTTCAAAGCAGGGCTTGCGGGCATCGGGCAGCGCCACCGTCTTGCCCATTTGCGCCAGCAGGCCGTGCGAACAGAACGCGAGCGAGGTGCTGCCGGTCTCCAGCTCGCCCCAATCGCCGCTTTCGTGCACAAAGCGCGTGGCCAGGCCAAAGGCCTTGCCATAAAAGGCCAGGGCAGCGCGCACATCCGGCACATAAAGAATCGTGTATCCCAAGCGCATGGTTCAACTCCTTTCAAGCAAAGCCGCCAGTGTGGACGCTGGGGCAGGCCCCGTCTTGGAAAAACCCGACACCGCCGCCATACCCATCGAACAGGCAAGGTCAGAAGTCGTCGCCAGACCCCAGCGCCAGGCTTTCGAAGCGCGTCTGCGATTTCTGGAAAAACAGCTTGACCGTCCCGGTGGGGCCGTTGCGCTGCTTACCGATGATGATCTCGGCGACATTGGGCTCTTTGCTGTCCTTGTTGTAGTAGTCATCGCGATAGATGAACATGATGATGTCCGCATCCTGCTCGATGGCGCCCGACTCACGCAAGTCGCTCATCATGGGGCGCTTGTCGGTGCGGGTCTCGACACTGCGGTTGAGCTGAGAAAGCGCAATCACCGGGCACTGCAACTCTTTGGCCAGCATCTTGAGGCCACGCGAGATTTCGCCCAGCTCGGTCGCGCGGTTCTCGCCCTGTGAACCCGCCGAGCCGCTCATCAGCTGCAAATAGTCCACCACGATCAGGCCCAGCTTGCCGCACTGGCGCGCCAGGCGCCGGGCGTTGGCGCGCAATTCGCTGGGGGTCAGGCCCGGGGTTTCGTCGATGTGCAGCGAAACATTGCGCAAACGCTCGATGGCCTCGGTAAGTCGCGGCCATTCATCGTCGGTGAGCTTGCCGGTGCGCAAATGGCCTTGTTCGATACGGCCGATGGAACCCACGATACGCACCGCCAGTTGGGCGGCGCCCATTTCCATCGAGAAGATGGCGACCGGAAGACCCTCGTTCAGCGCCACATGCTCGGCAATGTTCACGGCAAACGCCGTCTTGCCCATGGACGGACGCGCTGCCAGCACCACCATATCGCCCGCCTGCAGGCCCGAGGTCATGCGGTCCAGGTCAATAAACCCGGTGGGTACGCCGGTGATGTCGTTGGGGTTGTCCGCCATCTCCTGCACGCGGTCGAGCAGGTTGACCACCAGGGTATCCATGCCCTGAAAGCCCTGCTTCATGCGCGAGCCTTCTTCACCGATGTTGAAGATTTTTTGCTCGGCCTCGTCCAGGATTTTGTCTACAGGCCGACCTTGGGTGTTGAAAGCGTTGGTGGCAATTTCATCGCTGGCAGTGACGAGCTTCCTCAGGATGGCGCGCTCGCGCACGATCTCGGCGTAGCGCCGGATGTTGCTGGCACTGGGAACATACTGCGCCAGAGAATTCAGATAGACCAGTCCGCCAATTTCCTCGGATTTTCCCAGGCCTTGCAGCTTCTCGTAAACAGTAATCACATCGGCCGGCTTGCTGGCATTGACCAGTCCCGCAATGGCCGTGTAGATCATCTGGTGTTCGTGCCGGTAAAAGTCGCTCTCGACCAGCAAGTCCCCCACCCGGTCCCAGGCATGGTTGTCGAGCAGCAGGCCACCCAGCACGCTCGATTCGGCCTCGATAGAGTGCGGCGGCACGCGCAGTTGCGCGATCTGCCGGTCATAGGGGACGAACCCGTCGTCCACGGGCTGGGGTACATCAAACATGGGGTTCCTTGGGCAAGCCTTTGATCGTATCAATGGCGGTCGCTGGCGTCATTGCACAAGCCTGTGCGCAGCCTGTGGAAAAGCACTGGACAAAGCGTGCACAGCGGGTGCATGACCAGCGGCGTGCAGCACCAGAAAAACAAAAACCGCCCGGAGGCGGTTTTTGCAGAGGCGCAGTGCGCGATCAGGCAGTTTCGCCGTAGACCGAAACGGTCACGTCCACCACCACATCGGTGTGCAGAGACACGCTCACGGTGTTGTCGCCAATGGTCTTGATGGGGCCGTTGGGCAGACGAATCTGCGACTTCAGCACCTTGTGGCCTTGCTTGTTCAGCTCTTCGGCGATGTCGCCGTTGGTGACCGAACCGAACAGGCGACCGTCCACACCGGCTTTTTGCGTCAGCTTGAAGACCTTGCCGACGAGCTTTTCACCGTCAGCCTGCGAAGCGGCCAGCTTTTCAGCAGCGGCTTTTTCCAGTTCGGCGCGCTTGGCTTCGAACTCGGCCTTGGCGGCGATGGTGGCGCGGCGCGCACGGCCCGAAGGGATCAGGAAGTTGCGGGCGTAACCGTCTTTGACCTTGACGAGATCGCCGAGGTTACCGAGGTTCACAACCTTGTCGAGCAGAATGATTTGCATGGGTTGTGCTCCTTAGATCTTGTGCTGGTCGCTGTACGGCACCAGGGCCAGGAAGCGGGCACGCTTGATGGCGGTGTTGAGCTGGCGCTGGAAGATGGCGCGCGTGCCGGTCAGGCGCGCGGGGATGATCTTGCCGTTTTCGGCGATGAAATCGCGCAGGGTATCAACGTCCTTGTAGTCGATTTCTTCGACGCCCGTGACGGTGAAGCGGCAAAAGCGCTTGCGCTTGAACAGCAGCGATTGGGTGTTGCGCTTGGGGCGCTTGTCTTTGTTGAATTTCTTGAACGTGGCCATTGCGGACCTCTCGAAAATTAATCTTGTTGAATATCCTGGACGTGGAGCACTGGATGCTTGCCGTTACGCGGCGTGGCCAGAAAACCGGTAAAGCGCCAGAGGCTGCCGATAGGCTGGCGGGCTAACCGCTCTGCCATGGCGCCAAAAGCCACCGCTTTCATGACCGCATTCACCTCGCGCATCTGACCGGCTTCTTGCTGCTTTGAGCTGTGCTCAAGGCGCAGTTCGATGGCGGGCACACCGGCAGGCGTGAATCGCAGGGCCTGGGCCTCGGCGATGCATGCCTTGATCGCTACGTGGTTCTCCACTCCCCTTGAAAGCGTGGGCTCAGCGCTCGTTGGCAGCGGCGTATTCGGCCTGGCTGACCTTGCGGGCTTCTTCGCGCTCAACGGTCTTCATCATCGAGGAAGGACCCGTATCGGCCTTCTTCTTCTGAACCGTCAGGTGGCGCAGCACGGCGTCGTTGAACTTGAAGGCATGCTCCAGTTCAGCCATCACGGCCTGGTCGGCTTCGATGTTCACGCACAGGTAGTGGGCCTTGGCCAACTTGTTGATCAGGTACGCCAGTTGACGGCGGCCCCAGTCTTCCACGCGGTGCACCTTGCCACCGCCAGCGGTGATCATGCCCTTGTAGCGCTCGAGCATGGCAGGAACCTGCTCGCTTTGATCCGGGTGGATCAACAGAATGATTTCGTAATGACGCATGCATACTCCTTCTGGATTAGAACCACCCGCTGCGTCTGTAGCAGTGTGGTAAGGCAAAGCCAGGCATTATAGCCCGATGTGCCGCTTCGGTACACTGGCGGCCTCCTGCAGAGCCTTCTGCGGATGGAAAAAGGTGCATGCGGCGCCTTTTTCTGCCCTGCGCCTTGAAATACAGGGCCCTGCCCCTAAATGTGGCAGGCAATCACTGACCCTTCACAGCTTCAGAACCATCGACATGTCCGAAAACAATCCTTCTGCTCCCGATAACGGCACCCTGGCCCCCGAAGAAATGGAAGCCGCAATGGCAGCCCACGCCTCCGACGAGATGAGCCGCCTGCAGAATGAACTGGCCGATCTCAAAGCCAAAAGTGCCGATCTGGCCGACCAGTTCCTGCGCGCCAAGGCCGAGGCGGAGAACGCCCGCCGCCGTGCCGAAGACGAGGTTTCCAAGGCGCGCAAATTCGGCGTCGAGAGTTTTGCAGAGGGCCTGCTGCCCGTCTGCGACAGCCTGGAAGCCGCACTGGCCATCCAGAACGCCACGGCCGAACAACTGCTCGAAGGCTCGGGCGCCACGCTGCGCCAGTTGCTGGCGGCACTGGAGCGCAACAAGGTCCTGCCGATCAGCCCTGCAACAGGCGAAAAATTCGACCCCCACTTTCACCAGGCGATCAGCGTGGTGCCTGCGGCCCAAGAGGCCAACACCGTGGTGAGCGTGCTGCAAAAAGGCTATGCCATTGCCGAACGTATTCTGCGCCCGGCATTGGTCACGGTCGCCGGGCCCCAATAAAAAATGCACCTGCCCGGCTTGAAGCCGGGGAAGTTATCCACAAGTTACGAGTTATCCAAACCTTTAAGACATCGCGGAGAAGAACATGGGAAAAATCATCGGTATCGACCTGGGCACGACCAACAGCTGCGTTTCCATCATGGAAGGCAACACCACGCGCGTGATCGAAAACAGCGAGGGTGCGCGCACCACGCCGTCCATCATTGCCTACCAGGAAGACGGCGAAATCCTGGTCGGTGCCTCGGCCAAGCGCCAGGCCGTGACCAACCCGCGCAACACCATCTACGCTTCCAAGCGCCTGATTGGCCGCAAGTTTGACGAAAAGGAAGTGCAAAAGGACATCGACCTGATGCCTTACACCATCGTCAAGGCAGACAACGGCGACGCCTGGATCGAAGTGCGCGGCCAAAAACTCGCACCGCCACAGATCAGCGCCGAAGTGCTGCGCAAGATGAAAAAGACCGCCGAGGACTACCTGGGCGAACCCATCACCGAAGCCGTCATCACCGTGCCGGCCTACTTCAACGACGCCCAGCGCCAGGCCACCAAGGACGCGGGCCGCATTGCCGGCCTGGATGTCAAGCGCATCATCAACGAGCCGACCGCTGCCGCACTGGCCTTTGGCTTGGACAAGCAAGAAAAGGGCGACCGCAAGATTGCTGTCTATGACCTGGGCGGCGGCACGTTCGATGTGTCCATCATCGAAATTGCTGACGTCGATGGCGAGAAACAGTTTGAGGTGCTGTCCACCAACGGCGACACCTTCCTGGGCGGCGAAGACTTCGACCAGCGCATCATCGACTACATCATCGGCGAGTTCAAGAAAGACCAGGGCGTAGACCTGTCCAAGGACGTGCTGGCCCTGCAGCGCCTGAAGGAAGCCGCTGAAAAGGCCAAGATCGAGCTGTCGAACTCGGCCTCGACCGACATCAATCTGCCCTATGTGACGGCCGATGCCTCGGGTCCCAAGCACCTGAACATCAAGCTCACTCGCGCCAAGTTGGAGAGCCTGGTGGACGAGCTGATTGAACGCACCATCGCCCCTTGCCGCACCGCCATCAAGGATGCAGGCATCAGCGTCTCCGACATCAACGACGTCATCCTGGTCGGCGGCATGACCCGCATGCCCAAGGTGCAGGAGAAGGTCAAGGAATTCTTCGGCAAGGAACCCCGCAAGGACGTGAACCCCGACGAAGCCGTGGCCGTGGGCGCGGCCATCCAGGGCCAGGTGTTGTCGGGCGACCGCAAGGACGTGCTGCTGCTGGACGTAACGCCACTCTCCCTGGGCATTGAAACCCTGGGTGGTGTCATGACCAAGATGATCACCAAGAACACGACCATCCCGACGAAGTTCGCACAGACCTTCTCGACCGCCGACGACAACCAGCCGGCCGTGACCATCAAGGTGTTCCAGGGCGAGCGCGAGATTGCCTCGGGCAACAAGCTGCTGGGCGAGTTCAACCTCGAAGGCATTCCACCCGCATCGCGTGGCACGCCGCAGATCGAAGTGTCGTTCGACATCGACGCCAACGGCATCCTGCACGTCGGCGCCAAGGACAAGGCTACCGGCAAGGAAAACAAGATCACCATCAAGGCCAACTCGGGCATCTCGGAAGAGGAGATCCAGCAGATGGTGAAGGATGCTGAGCTGAACGCCGCCGACGACAAGAAGAAACTCGAACTGGTGCAATCGCGCAACCAGGGCGAGGCCGCCGTTCACAGCGTGACCAAGAGCCTGACCGAGCATGGCGACAAGCTTGATGCTGGCGAGAAAGAAAGCATTGAAGCCGCCGTGAAGGCCCTGGAAGAGGCCCTCAAGGGCGAAGACAAGGCTGCGATCGACGAGAAGACCACGGCCCTGATGGCCGCCAGCCAGAAGCTGGGCGAGAAGATGTACGCTGACGCGCAAGCTGCCCAGGCCGCCACTGGCGGTGCGTCCGACGCAGGCAGCACCGCCTCGGCCGGCCCAGCCGCCGCCGACGACGACAACGTCGTGGACGCAGAGGTCAAGGAAGTCAAGAAGGGCTAAAGAGCAGCGGTTGCTGACCCAAGCCGCCGCGCCAGGCCCCGCCCAGGGTGCCTGCGCGGCGTTCCTGTTCCAACCGGGCACATCTACTCATGTCTAAAAGAGACTTTTACGAAGTCCTCGGCGTTCCCAAGAACGCTTCCGAGGACGAGATCAAGAAGGCCTATCGCAAGCTGGCGATGAAGCACCACCCCGACCGCAACCAGGGTGATGCGGGCAAGGCTGCGGAAGACAAGTTCAAAGAGGCCAAAGAAGCCTACGAGATGCTGTCTGATGCGCAAAAGCGCGCCGCCTACGACCAGTACGGCCATGCCGGGGTCGACCCCAACATGCGCGGCCCGGGCGGGCCGGGAGCCGAGGGTTTTGGCGGTTTTGCCGAAGCCTTTGGCGACATTTTTGGCGACATGTTCGGCCAGAGCGGCGGCCGCGGCCGCGGCGGCGCTGGCCGGGTCTACCGCGGCAGCGACCTGAGCTACGCCATGGAAGTCACGCTCGAAGAAGCCGCCCGTGGCAAGGACGCGCAAATCCGCATCCCCTCATGGGACGCCTGTGAAACCTGCCATGGCAGCGGCGCCAAACCCGGCACCAGCGCCAAGACCTGCGGCACCTGCCAAGGGGCAGGCACGGTGCAAATGCGCCAGGGCTTTTTCAGCGTACAACAAACCTGCCCGCACTGCCGCGGGACAGGCAAGATCATTCCCGAACCCTGCACCACCTGCCAGGGCCAGGGCAAGCTGAAAAAGCAGAAGACGCTGGAGGTGAAGATTCCCGGCGGCATCGACGACGGCATGCGCATCCGCAGCACCGGCAATGGCGAGCCTGGCACCAATGGCGGGCCGCCCGGCGACCTGTACATCGAGATCCGCATCAAGAAGCACGACATCTTCGAGCGCGACGGCGACGACCTGCACTGCCAGGTGCCCGTGAGCTTCATCACGGCGGCATTGGGCGGTGAGATCGAGGTACCCACGCTCGCGGGCAAGGCCGCCATCGACATCCCCGAAGGCACCCAGGCCGGCAAGCAGTTCCGCCTGCGCGGCAAGGGCATCAAGGGCGTGCGCTCCAGCTATCCCGGCGACCTGTACTGCCATATCGCCGTAGAAACCCCGGTCAAGCTCACCGAGCACCAGCGCAAGCTGCTGCGCGAGCTGGAAGATTCGCTGAAAAAAGGCGGCGGACGCCACTCGCCCAGCGGCGAGAGCTGGACGGACAAACTCAAGAGCTTCTTCAGTTGACCGCTGTTTCTGCAAAAGACCGCCTGCGGCCGCCGCGCCCAGGCGGTTTTTTCATGTCCAAAACGAGGCGTTGAAGTACCTCTCCCAAGGTTACCATGGCCTCAGGAGATCCATCACCATGACCGTCAGCATCACCTTCCTCGGGGGCACAGGCACCGTTACCGGCTCCAAATACCTTGTGCGGCACAAAGGGCACTGCATGTTGCTCGACTGCGGCCTGTTCCAGGGCTACAAGCTGCTGCGCCTGCGCAACTGGCAGCCCCTGCCGGTCACGCCCCACCAGATCGATGCTGTGGTGCTGACACACGCGCACCTGGACCACAGCGGCTACCTGCCCCTGTTGGCCAAGGACGGCTACACCAAGCCCATCCATTGCACGCCCGGCACGCGCGACCTGTGCGCCATCCTGCTGCCCGACAGCGGCCATTTGCAGGAAGAAGACGCCGCCTACCTCAACCGCCACCAGCTGTCCAAACATACCCCGGCGCTGCCGCTCTACACCCGCCAGGACGCGCTGCACTGCCTGAAGCAGTTGCGCACGCACGCCTTTCATAAAAGTTTCGAGCCGATTCCGGGCTGGCGCGTCACCTTCAGCCACGCCGGGCACATCCTGGGCGCAGCCAGCGTGCTGCTGGAAGTGGGCGGGCGCCGCATCCTGTTCTCGGGCGACATCGGGCGCCCCGACGACCTGCTGATGAACCCACCCGAGGCGCCGCCCCAGGCCGATACCGTACTGGTCGAATCCACCTACGGCGACCGCCAGCACCCGCACGAAGACATGCTGCAAGAGCTGCGCCCCGCCCTGCAGCGCCTGGTCGCGCGCAGCGGCGTCGCCGTGGTGCCCGTGTTTGCCGTGGGCCGCGCGCAGTCGGTGCTGCACGCCATCCATCGGCTCAAGGTGGAAGGCGCCCTCCCCAAATCGCTGCCGGTGTTTCTGGACAGCCCCATGGCCGTCAGCACCACCGGGCTGTTCGAGCGCTTTCCGGTCGAGCACCGGCTGACCGATAAAGAAGTGCACGCCCTCTCGCACAGCGCCACCATGGTGCAGACCACCGACGAATCCAAGGCCCTGGCGCACCACCATGGGCCCATGGTGATTTTGTCGGCCAGCGGCATGGCCACGGGCGGCCGCGTGCTGCACCACCTGGCGCGGCACGCTGGCGACCGCCGTAACATGGTCATCATCACCGGCCACCAAGCACCCGGCACACGCGGCGCCCGCATTGCCAGCGGTGAAAAGAGCATCCGCATCTACGGCCAGGAAGTGGAGATACACGCCGAGGTGGTGCAACTGACCAGCGCATCCGCCCATGCCGACGCCAACCAGACCCTGGCCTGGCTGCGCAGCATGGAACAAGCGCCCCAGCAGGTCTTTGTGGTGCACGGCGAAATGCAGGCCGCCGACATGCTGCGCCAGCGCATTGCACACGAACTGCGCTGGCACGCCACCGTGCCGGAACACGGCAGCACACTCAACGTATAAGGTGAGGCAAGCGGAGCAGCTATCAATAAGTGAGCTTCTTGCGCTTAATTTACGGATGTCTTGGCTATAAATGTCCTTCAACAAGCCTAGACATGAGCGCAAGCAGCTCTATTTTTGATAGTGCAGCAGCCATCGCTTTGCCACGACACCCCACTCCGCAAGATGATGGACATCGCGTTTGACGATGACTAGATACATAAACATAGGGGAAAATAGCCGAAACTTCTCGAAATGAGAAGCCAAATACACCCCCATGAAAAGCTCCGAGCGCAGTTTTGCGCGCCGTATCGATCTGACATCGCTGCAATTGTTTGTGGCGGTGTGCGAGCTGGGCAGCATTGGCCGGGCGGCCGAGCGCGAGTTTCTGGCCGCCTCGGCCATCAGCAAGCGCCTGTCCGACCTGGAAGCCGCTTTAGACACCGCCCTGCTCTACCGCCACAGCCGGGGCGTCACCCTGACCCCGGCCGGCGAGAGCCTGTTGCACCACGCCCGTACTGTGCTTTTTGGGCTGGAACGCATGCAGGGTGAGCTGAGCGAATACGCCGAAGGCGTGCGCGGCCATGTGCGCGTGCATGCCAACATTTCGGCCATCTTCCAGTTTCTGCCCGAAGACCTGGGCTCCTTTGCACGCACGCACAGCCAGATCAAGATCGACCTGCAGGAACACCTGAGCCCCGATGTGCTGCACGCCGTACAGGAGGGGGCCGCCGACTTGGGCCTGTGCAATACCGGCAGCCATGGCGCCAGCGCCCTGCAAAGCCGCCCCTACCGCACCGACAACCTTGTGCTTGTTGTGCCGCAAGGGCACGCTCTGTCGGCGCAAGACGCTCTCTTTTTTGAAGAAGTACTGGACTGGGACATCATTGGCCTGCATGCGGGCAGCAGCATCAGCCTGGCCATGCGCGCCGCCGCTGCCACGGCCGGCCGGCCGTTGCGCCAGCGCATCCAGGTCACGGGCCTGGATGCCATGTGCCGCATGATCGACAACGGCCTGGGCGTGGGCCTGCTGCCCGACCGCGCCTTTGCGCTGATGCACGGCGTGGGCCGCTTGCAGGCCGTGCCTTTGCGCGACGCCTGGGCCCAGCGCGAGCTGCGCCTGGTGGCCCGCGACTTCGACGCCCTGCCCGTCACCGCCCGCCTGCTGGCCGAACACCTTGCAACGCCAACGCCAGCGGCGCCTCATTAAAATCTGTACCACCCCACCTGAAAGAGAAGCACCATGGGACGCACCCTGTACGACAAGATCTGGGACGAGCACGTCGTCCACACCGAAGAAGACGGCACGTCCATCCTTTATATCGACCGCCACTTGGTGCACGAAGTGACCAGCCCACAGGCCTTTGAGGGCCTGCGCCAGGCCGGTCGCAAGGTCTGGCGCGCCAGCTCCATCGTTGCCACAGCCGACCACAACACACCCACCACGGGCTGGGAAAACGGCTATGACGGCATCACCGACCCGATCAGCAAAGAGCAGATCACCACGCTGAACGACAACATGGCGCAGATCCATCCTGCGGCATTTTTCCCCTTCATGCACCAGCGCCAGGGTATCGTGCACGTCATTGGCCCTGAAAACGGCGCCACCCTGCCGGGCATGACCGTGGTTTGCGGCGACAGCCACACCAGCACCCATGGCGCATTTGGCGCACTGGCCCACGGCATTGGCACGAGCGAAGTCGAGCACGTGATGGCCACGCAAACCCTGCTGGCCAAGAAGGCCAAGAACATGCTGGTGCAGGTCGATGGCAAGCTGGCCCCCGGCATCACGGCCAAGGATGTGGTGCTGGCCATCATCGGCAAGATTGGCACCGCCGGCGGCACGGGCTACACCATTGAGTTTGCGGGCAGCGCCATCCGGTCCTTGAGCATGGAAGGCCGCATGACCGTGTGCAACATGGCGATTGAAGCCGGCGCACGCGCTGGCCTGGTGGCCGTGGACGACAAGACGATTGAATATGTCAAAGGCCGCCCCCTGTCACCCACAGGCGTGGAATGGGAGCAGGCTGTTGATTACTGGAAGACGCTGCACTCCGACGCCGACGCCGTGTTCGACACCGTGGTCAAGCTCGACGCCGCCGACATCCAGCCGCAAGTGACCTGGGGCACTTCGCCCGAGATGGTGCTGGGCATCGACGCCCGTGTGCCCGACCCCGACAAGGAAAAGGACGCCAACAAGCGTGGCGCCATCGAACGCGCCCTGACCTACATGGGCCTGCAGCCCGGCAAGCCGATCAACGACATCACCATCGACAAGGTGTTCATCGGCTCGTGCACCAACAGCCGCATCGAAGACATGCGCGAAGCTGCTGCCGTGGTCAAGAAAATCGGCCGCAAAGTCGCCAGCAACGTCAAGCTGGCCATGGTCGTGCCCGGCTCGGGCCTGGTGAAAGAGCAGGCTGAGCGCGAAGGCCTCGACAAGATTTTTATCGCCGCTGGCTTTGAGTGGCGCGAACCCGGCTGCAGCATGTGCCTGGCCATGAACGCCGACCGGCTCGAACCCGGCGAGCGCTGCGCCTCTACCTCCAACCGCAACTTCGAAGGTCGCCAGGGCGCGGGCGGCCGCACCCATCTGGTCAGCCCCGCCATGGCCGCCGCCGCCGCCGTGCACGGCCACTTCGTTGACATTCGCCAATTCGCCTGAAAGGACTTCGCCATGAAAAAGACCGCCACCCTCATCGTCCTGTCGATCGCCTTCGTGCTGGCCGGCTGCAACACCGTCCAGGGCATGGGCCAGGACATCGGCAAAGCCGGGCACGCCATCGAACGCGCTGCCAAGTAAAACGAAGACCACAACATGCAGAAATTCAACGTGCACAAGGGGCTCGTCGCCCCCATGGACCGCGAGAACGTCGACACCGACGCCATCATCCCCAAGCAGTTTTTGAAGTCGATCAAGAAGACCGGCTTTGGCGTGAACCTGTTTGACGAATGGCGTTACCTGGACCACGGCGAGCCGGGGCAAGACCCGGCCAGCCGCAAACCCAACCCCGACTTCGTGCTGAACCAGCCGCGCTATGCGGGTGCCTCCATCCTGCTGGCGCGCAAGAACTTTGGCTGCGGCTCCAGCCGCGAGCACGCGCCCTGGGCGCTGGACCAATACGGCTTTCGCTGCGTCATCGCGCCCAGTTTTGCCGACATCTTCTTCAACAACTGCTTCAAAAACGGCCTGTTGCCCATTCAGTTGCCCGAGGCCACCGTGGCGCAATTGTTTGACGAAGTGCTGGCCTTCCCCGGCTACCAGCTCACGGTCGACCTGGAGCGCCAGGTCATCGTGCGCCCCCAGGGCGAAGAGATCCCGTTCGAGGTGCAGGCTTTCCGCAAGTACTGCCTGCTCAATGGCTTTGACGACATCGGCCTGACCCTGCGCCAGTCCGACAAGATCAAAGCCTTTGAAGCCCAGCGCCTGGCCACCAAGCCCTGGCTGGCGCATTCGATGGTGTCCTGATATTTAAACAAAATCGGCCTCTAGCGCTTATGGGATAAGCGCTAGCAGCTATCAAAATCAAAGCAACCCATGAAAATCGCAGTTTTGCCCGGTGACGGCATTGGCACCGAAATTGTGGCCGAAGCCGTCAAGGTCCTCGACGTGTTGGGCCTCCCGTTCGAGATGGAATCCGCCCTGGTCGGCGGCGCCGCCTATGACGCCCACGGCCACCCCCTGCCCGAATCGACGCTCCAGCTCGCCAAGGATGCCGACGCGATCCTGTTTGGCGCCGTGGGCGACTGGAAATACGACAAGCTTGACCGCCCCCTGCGCCCCGAGCAAGCCATTCTGGGCCTGCGCAAACACCTGGGCCTGTTCGCCAACTTCCGCCCCGCCATTTGTTATGAGCAGCTGGTCAACGCCTCCAGCCTCAAGCCCGAGCTGATCTCCGGCCTGGACATCCTCATCATCCGCGAGCTGACGGGTGACATCTACTTTGGCCAGCCGCGTGGTCGCCGCGTGGCCACCGATGGCCACTTCCCCGGTGCCGAAGAAGCGTTTGACACCATGCGTTACAGCCGCCCCGAGATCGAGCGCATCGCCCACGTCGCCTTCCAGGCCGCCCGCAAGCGGAGCAAAAAGGTCACCAGCGTCGACAAGGCCAACGTGCTGGAAACCTTCCAGTTCTGGAAAGATGTTGTCACCGACGTGCACAAGGAATACCCCGACGTCGAGCTGCAGCACATGTACGTGGACAACGCCGCCATGCAGCTGGTCAAGGCCCCCAAGGCGTTTGACGTGGTGGTGACCGGCAACATGTTCGGCGACATCCTCAGCGACGAAGCCTCGATGCTCACCGGCTCCATCGGCATGCTGCCTTCGGCCAGCCTGAACAGCAAAAACCAGGGCCTGTACGAACCCAGCCACGGCAGCGCCCCCGACATCGCGGGCAAAGGCGTGGCCAACCCGCTGGCCACCATCTTGAGCGCCGCCATGATGCTGCGCTTCAGCCTGAACCAGGAAGAAGCCGCCCAGCGCATCGAGGCGGCCGTGCAAAAGGTACTGGCACAGGGGCTGCGCACGCCGGATATTTACAGCGCGGGCACCACCAAGGTGGGGACTGCGGAGATGGGCGATGCCGTGGTGCGAGCGCTCGCTTAAAAGAAAAGCAGCAGGGCCACAACGCTCAAAAGGGCAACCTCGGGTTGCCCTTTTTCATTGCCCAAAGCATCGGTAGCGCACGACACACTGCGGCCCGAGGCGCGCCTGCTAACTAACGCACGATGGGATCGATTTTTGCCGTGGGCAACTGGTACGCCCGGTCATCAAACAGATCGACGCCACACATCAGGTTTTCGATCCAGTCGAAAAACTGGCTGATAGCCTTCGGGCCCTGGATGGGCGCCCCATGCTGCGGCACCAGCATGGAAATATCGAGCTGGCGCACCATGCGCACCCAGAGACGCAGGATTTTGTTGGACACCATGTAACGGCGATGGAAACCCTCCATGCGCGGAATGTGCGGCGTCAAATCCGTCACCGGAACCCGCGCCTCTGCGCCCGAGGTCATCGAAACACCCAGGTCGCCCGTGAACAAGATACGGCTGACCGGATCGTAGAAATGGAAATTGCCTTCAGAGTGCATGAAGTGCGCCGGCAGCAACACGAGGCTATGTCGGCCCAAAGGAAGGTGACCGCCGCCATCGGGCACGCCAATCACCCGGCCCTCGGTTTTGCCAACCTTGGTGAAATGGGGCACGAAGCGCTCCCACACGCGCGAGATGACCAGCGTGGCCCTGGTGCTGGTCAACCAACGGTCGAGCGACGCGATGATGTCCGGATCGGCATGCGAAGCGAGCAGGTACGAGAGCTTTTGCGGCGGGAAATGCTTTGACATGCCGATGAACAACTCGTTGTAAGCCAGGTTGCCGCCCGGGTCGATGATGGCGCCGGTATCGCCATCCACAATCAAAAATTGGTTCGCTTGTACTGCTTGGCCGTCTTCTTCGACAAGGTCGGAAAACATCAAGCAAGCGTGGTCTTTATCACGGTAGAGTTCTAGAGGTCCAAGAGCCATTTGGGGATTCGCACTGAAAACAATAATGTAATGTTTCTAGTAGGGTCTTTCTTGATTCCAGTCAAGATTCATTGGATTGGCCCGTCTTCGCGTTGCCCGTCGCCGCGTTTTGCGAACGCTGGCCCTGGAAGACGGAAGATTCCTTCCAGTACAATCGCAACCCATGCTCGCCGCCCACCCGTTCGCCCCGAACCTCGCACCCTCCGCCTTGGCCGGTGCGGCTGCGCGCGCAAGCACCACCAAAACCACGACCATTAAGGGCTGATCCAGCTCCGGTTCGTCGTGCGCCCTCCCTGGCCAGACGAGCCGGGGGTAAACAGTCTGGTCTGGCACTGTTTTTACTTTGAAAGGGCGTTGAAATGAGTAAGTTGGTAGGGTTGGTTGGCTGGCGCGGCATGGTTGGCTCGGTCTTGATGGACCGCATGGCGCAAGAGAAGGACTTCGATCTGATCGAACCTTTGTTCTTCTCCACCTCAAACGCCGGCGGCAAGGCGCCCGCCCAGGCAAAGAACGAAACCACGCTGCAGGATGCGTTCAACATCGACGCATTGAAGCGCTGCGACATCATCATCACCGCACAGGGCGGCGACTACACCACCGAAGTGTTCCCCAAGCTGCGCGCTGCGGGCTGGAACGGGCACTGGATCGACGCCGCCTCGACCTTGCGCATGAACGGCGACGCCGTCATCGTGCTCGACCCGGTCAACATGCCCGTCATCAAGGACGCGCTGGCCAAGGGTGGCAAGAACTGGGTGGGCGGCAACTGCACCGTGAGCTGCATGCTGATGGGCGTGGGCGCACTGTACAAGGCAGGCCTGGTGGAGTGGATGAGCACGCAAACCTACCAGGCCGCCAGCGGCGGCGGCGCGCAGCACATGCGCGAGTTGCTCACGCAATACGGCACGCTGAACGCCGAGGTAAAGGCACTGCTGGACGACCCCAAGAGCGCCATCCTGGAGATCGACCGCAAGGTCATCGCCAAGCAACGTGCCCTGACTGGGCTTGAGACCGCCAACTTTGGCGTGCCCCTGGGCGGCAGCCTGATTCCTTGGATCGACAAGGACCTGGGCCTCGGCCACGCACAAGACGAGCCGGGCTGGGGCATGTCCAAGGAAGAATGGAAAGGCATGGCCGAAACCAACAAGATTCTGGGCATGGGTGAGGGGTTTGACTCGGCCGCCATTCCGGTCGATGGTTTCTGCGTACGCGTGGGGGCCATGCGCTGCCACAGCCAGGCGTTGACCTTCAAACTCAAGAAGAACGTGCCGTCGGCTGACATCGAGGCCATGATTGCGGCCGACAATGAATGGGTGAAAGTGGTGCCCAACACCCGCGAAGCGACGATTCGCGACCTCACGCCCGTGGCCGTGACGGGCACCATGCAGATTCCCGTGGGCCGCATCCGCAAGCTGGCCATGGGGCCTGAATATGTGGGCGCCTTCACTGTGGGCGACCAGTTGCTCTGGGGCGCCGCCGAGCCGCTGCGCCGCATGCTGCGTATCTTGCTGGGCGCCTGATCGCCACCGGCCGCAGCACCCCACCAGTGCTGCGCCCCTCGTCGTGCGCGCAAATTCACGCAAAAACAACTTGTTACGCTCGTTGTCATCGGGCAACACCCATCCCCCCGGGAAAGGCCGTTCCGGGGCCAGGCCAGAGCTTCGCCACTACGTTAGCTTGTCAGTGCAAAACATTGCTGCTATGGTGCTTTTACACATTCTTTAACGCTGGAGCGCAGCGGGCATCCGACCATGAAAAACAGCAATCCGCTCCACCGAGCCTCAAAACCAAAACAGTTGATTGCAACCATGCATCGTTGGAAATTTTCTGCACTGGCGGCTGCGGCCGTGGCAACCGTTGGCTTGCACACGCCAGACGCTTGGGCCTTGTCCCTGGGCCCCATCACGGTGCAATCCGCATTGGGCGAGCCCCTGCGCGCCGAGATCAATCTGCCGCAAGTCACCGCCGCCGAGGCCGACTCGCTGCGGGTAGCCCCCGCCAGCCCGGAAGTCTTCCGCGCCCAGGGCATGGAATATTCTCCGGCCATTCCCAAGGTGCAGATCAAGTTCCTGCGTCGCCCTGATGGTCGCGCAGTGCTGCACGTCACCAGCGACCGTGCCATCACCGACCCCTTCGTGGATCTGGTGGTCGAGGCCAACTGGAGCACCGGCCGCATTACGCGCAGCTACACCATGCTGTTTGATCCGCCTGCCTTGCGCCGTGCGCCTGCAGCACCCACAGCGCAGGCCCAGGTGTCTGCACCCGAAAAACCCAGCCCTGCCGCCGCAACCCGCACCCCTGCAATTGCACGCCCTGCTCCTGCAGCCGCAGCACCCGCGTCAGGCGACAGCGTTACCGTCAAGGCCGGCGATACGGCGGGACGCATTGCCAGTGCCCATCGCCCGGCGGATGTCTCGCTGGATCAGATGCTCGTCGCACTCGTGCGCGCCAATCCCGACGCCTTTATCCAGGGCAACGTGAACCGCCTCAAGGCCGGTGCCGTGCTGCAATTACCCGGCACCGCCGAGGCCAGCGCCACGCCTAACGGCGAAGCGCGCAAAATCTTGGCGGCGCAAAGCCGCGACTTCAATGAGTTCCGCCGCAAGCTGGCAGGTGCCGCACCGACGGCCGAGGTAGCCGCATCCAGCCGCGCCGCCACCGGCAAGGTGCAAACCCAGGTGGACGACCAGCGTGCCAGCAGCACAGCTCCCGACAAGCTCACGCTGTCCAAGGGCGCCGTACAAGGCAAGAAATCCACTGAGGAACAGCTCGCCCAGCGCAAGCAGGCCAACGAGGCCTCTGCCCGCGCAGAAGAGTTGTCCAAAAACATCAGCGAACTGAACAAGCTCAGCGCTGCATCGGCCGCTCCAGGCGCCGCCGCCAGCCCTGCCGCAGTGGCCGCCAGCGAGCCAGCGACTCCCGGCATTGCCGTCCCTGGCGTGGCAGCACCGGAAGCACCCGCATCTGCCGCCGAAGTCGCATTGCCCGAGGCTTCGGCCCCTGAAGCCACTCCAGCCACCGCAGAACCCGCAGCCTCGGCGGCCAGCGAAGCCGCCGAGGCTGCGTCGGCCCCAGCGACGCCCGTGGTGGTGCCTGCACCCATGCCGCAGCCTGCGCCTGCAGAAGAACCTGGCTTCATCTCCGGCCTGATGGATGACCCCATGATTCCGCTGGCCGGTGGCGGCCTGCTCGCCCTGCTGCTGGGCTACGGTGCCTGGCGTGTGGTGCAGCGCCGCCGCAATGGCGCGGGCATGGACAGCTCTTTCCTGGAAAGCCGCCTGCAGCCTGATTCCTTCTTCGGCGCCAGCGGCGGCCAGCGCGTGGACACTGCCGGTAACGACTCGACCACCGGCGGCTCTTCCATGGCTTACTCGCCCAGCCAGCTCGATGCGGGTGGCGATGTGGACCCGGTCGCTGAAGCCGACGTGTACCTCGCCTATGGCCGTGACCTGCAGGCCGAAGAAATTCTCAAAGAGGCTGTGCGCCACAACCCGGCCCGCGTATCGGTACATGCCAAGCTGGGCGAAATCTATGCCAAGCGCCAAGACCGCAAGGCGCTAGAAGCCGTCGCCACAGAAATCCACAGCCTGACCCAGGGCGAAGGCCCGGATTGGAACCGCATTGCTGAACTGGGCCGCAACCTCGATCCCGACAACACCCTGTACCAGCCAGGTGGCCGCCCCACCAGTGCGCCAGCCGTGTCGCTGAGCGCCCCGGACAGTATGCTGCCGCCCGATATGGACTTGGATCTCGATCTGGACCTCGATCTGCCCGACGATGCACTGACCGACGCACCGGCAGCATCTGCAGGCAGCTTTGCAGCCGCTGCTGCCAGCGCCCAGGCAGCAGCAGTTCCCGCTGCCATGGCAGCAATGGAGCCAGATCCCATGGACAGCCTGCTGTCCACGCAACCCGCCTGGACCCCACCTACCGCACCATCGGCAGCACCTGCGGTCGCCCCGCCTTCTGTGCTGGACATGCCCATGGTGGACATGCCTACACTGGACACCCGGCCTGACTCACTGGAAAGCAAACCCGGCGAGCTGCCTTACACGCCATCCGAGTCGGGCCTGATGGAGTTTGACCTCGGCAGCATCTCGCTGGATCTGAACACTCCTGCGGCCACCGCCTCGGTAGCCGGTTCAACCCAGCGCGATGAAGAGGCAACCGCCGCTGCAGGCCTGAACGATGACCCTCTGGCTACCAAGCTGGCACTGGCGCAAGAGTTCAACACCATTGGCGACAGCGATGGTGCCCGCACGCTGATTGAGGAAGTCATTGCCGAATCGACCGGCACCCTCAAAGCCCGTGCGCAGAAGATGCTCTCTGAACTGAGCTGAGCCACGCCCTGCGCATGAGAATCGCGCTGGGCGTCAGCTACAACGGCCACGGCTATTTCGGCTGGCAAAGCCAGCTCTCGGGAAACACGGTCCAGGACCGGCTTGAAGCCGCCCTGGGCCGTTTTGCTACGGTACCTGTCAGCACCTTGTGCGCGGGCCGCACCGACTCGGGCGTTCATGGCCTCATGCAGGTAGTGCACTTCAATGCCCCAGTAGATCGCACGCCCGCGTCCTGGGTGCGCGGTACCAACGCTTTTCTCCCCTCCGACATCGCCGTGCAATGGGCGCGGTGCGTGCCCGACGCCTTCCACGCCCGTGCCAGCGCCACAGCGCGGCGCTATGCCTATGTACTGCTCCAGTCCCCGGTGCGCCCCAGCGTCGAAACCGGGCGTGTGGGCTGGGTGTTCCGCCCGCTCGATGGCGAGGCCATGCGTGCCGCGGCCGCGTACCTGCTGGGTGAGCATGACTTCACCTCGTTCCGCGCCTCGGCCTGCCAAGCACTGTCACCCATCAAAACGCTGCGGCGCATCGACATTACCCGCACGGGCCCCGCCCACCCGGAGCCGGGAGAGGACTGGAGCCCCTGCTACTGGCGCTTTGAATTCGAAGCCAATGCCTTCCTGCACCACATGATCCGCAACATCATGGGTTGCTTGGTCGCCGTGGGTCAGGGTGCGCAACCTCCGCAATGGGTTGCACAAGTGCTGGCTGCGCGTTCACGCAAGGTGGCAGCACCCACGTTCTCTCCGGACGGTCTGTATTTTCTGGGACCGGTTTACGACGAGCACTGGGGACTGCCCACACGCACGGCTGCGTATGATGCGCTCCCATGAGCAGTCCGCAGCCCACCACCACGCCATCACCCCTTTCCCAGCACCGCACCCGCATCAAGGTGTGCGGCCTGACGCGCGAGCAGGATGTGGACGCCGCCGTGGCCGCAGGGGTCGATGCGGTGGGTTTTGTCCTCTACCCCCCCAGTCCGCGTGCGGTGACACCCCAGCGTGCGGCACAACTGGCATCGCGGTTGCCGCCCTTTGTGACACCCGTGCTTTTGTTCGTCAACGAAACAACTATTAATGTCATAGCTGCAAGCGCTTGCGTTACGGGCGCTGTACTGCAATTTCATGGTGATGAATCAGCCCAGGACTGCTGGGAAGCCAGCGGCCAAGGCACCCGCCCTTATCTGCGGGCTGCGCGTATTCCCCTGGGGAACAATGCTCTGGACTTCGACCTCGTAGAATATGCCCATATTCACTCCCGCGCCCAGGCCATCCTGCTCGACGCCCACGTCGAAGGCTATGGCGGTGGCGGCAAGGCATTCCATTGGTCACTTCTTCCTCCAAGCGTCGCCTCTCACCTCGTTTTAAGTGGTGGACTCACGCCTGCAAACGTGACCGATGGCATCTTGCAGGTGCGCCCGCGAGGCTTTTCGCTGGCGGTTGAT
This sequence comes from Simplicispira sp. 125, assembly GCF_003096555.1. NCBI lineage: Bacteria > Pseudomonadati > Pseudomonadota > Betaproteobacteria > Burkholderiales > Comamonadaceae > Simplicispira > Simplicispira sp. 125. The sequence goes on from NZ_QEKM01000001.1 coordinate 1,810,320, forward strand.
GTCAGCTCCGGCGTGGAGCTTGAGGGCCCTGACGGCAACCCCGTGAAAGGCATCAAGGACGCCGGCAAGATCCAGCGCTTCGTGGCCGCCGTGCGTACGGCCGACGAGCAATTTGCAAAGAATGTCCATGTACCAGTACGACCAACCTGATTCCTCGGGCCATTTCGGCCCCTATGGCGGCAGCTTCGCCAGCGAGACGCTGACCTTCGCGCTGCGCGAACTGCAAAGCGCTTACGCCCGCTACCAAGGCGACCCGGAATTCATCGCCGAGTTCAACTACGAACTGGCGCACTTCGTCGGCCGTCCTTCGCCCGTGTACCACGCCGCACGTACCAGCCGCGAGATGGGCGGTGCTCAGATCTACCTCAAACGCGAAGACCTCAACCACACCGGCGCGCACAAGATCAACAACGTGATCGGCCAGGCCATGCTGGCGCGCCGCATGGGCAAGAAGCGCATCATCGCCGAGACTGGCGCGGGCCAGCACGGCGTGGCCACGGCCACCATCTGCGCGCGCTACGGCCTGGAATGCGTGGTGTACATGGGCAGCGAGGACGTCAAGCGCCAAAGCCCCAACGTGTTCCGCATGAAACTGCTGGGCGCCACCGTGGTGCCGGTCGACTCAGGCAGCAAGACCCTGAAAGACGCTCTCAACGAAGCCATGCGCGACTGGGTGGCCAACGTGGACGACACTTTCTACATCATCGGCACTGTAGCAGGACCCCACCCCTACCCGATGATGGTGCGCGACTTCCAGAGCGTCATCGGCGAGGAGTGCCTGACACAAATGCCCCCCATGCTCGCAGACCAGAAAATCGCCTCAGCGCAACCCGACGCCGTGGTGGCCTGCGTAGGCGGTGGCAGCAATGCCATGGGCATCTTCCACCCCTACATTCCGTTCGAGAAGACGCGCCTGATTGGCGTCGAAGCCGCAGGCGAAGGCCTGGACAGCGGCAAACATTCGGCCAGCCTGCAGCGCGGCTCCAGCGGCGTGCTACACGGTAACCGCACCTTCATCCTGCAGGACGAAAACGGCCAAATCACCGAAACGCACAGTATCAGCGCAGGCCTGGACTACCCCGGCGTTGGACCCGAACACGCTTGGTTGCAGGAAATTGGCCGCGCACAGTATGTGGGTATCACCGACAAGGAGGCGCTCGACGCCTTCCACTACCTGTGCCGCACCGAGGGCATCATTCCCGCCCTCGAATCCAGCCACGCCGTCGCCTACGCCATGAAACTGGCCAAGGAAATGCGTCCCGACCAGTCCATCCTGGTCAACCTCTCGGGCCGGGGCGACAAGGACATTGGCACCGTGGCCGACCTGTCGGGCGAAGATTTCTACGACCGCCCCTCGATGCGCGGTCATGCCGTAAAGGGAGGGCCCGCAGCATGAGCGACACCCCCCACCGCATCGCCACCACCTTCGCCGCCCTGCAAGCCAAGGGCCGCAAGGCGTTGATTCCCTACGTCACGGCAGGCTTTCCGTTTGCCGACATCACACCTGCGCTGATGCACGGCATGGTCGAGGCCGGTGCCGACATCATTGAACTCGGCGTCCCCTTCTCCGACCCCATGGCCGATGGCCCAGTGATTCAGAAGGCGGGCGAAAAGGCTTTGGCTCTGGGCGTAGGCCTGCGCCAGGTGCTGGGCCATGTGCGAGAGTTCCGCAACCGCAACAAGAGCACCCCGGTGGTGCTGATGGGCTACGCGAACCCCGTCGAGCGCTATGACCAGATCCATGGCGCGGACGCCTTTGTGCGCGATGCGGCGGCCGCTGGCGTGGATGGCCTGCTCATCGTCGATTACCCCCCCGAGGAATGCGCAGACTTTGCCGCCAAACTGCGCGCGCACGGCATGGACCTGATCTTCCTGCTTGCCCCAACTTCGACTGCGCAGCGCATGCAGGAAGTGGCCCGCGTCGCCAGCGGCTATGTGTACTACGTCTCGCTCAAGGGCGTGACAGGTTCGGGTGCGCTCGACACCGCTGCCGTCGAAGCCATGCTGCCACTCATCCGCCAGCATGTGCACATCCCCGTGGGCGTGGGTTTTGGTATCCGCGATGCCGCCACGGCCCAGGCCATCGGCAAGGTGGCCGATGCCGTCGTCATTGGCAGCCGGATCATCCAGCTGCTGGACGACCAGCCCCATGAGCGAGTTGTACCGCTGGCAATGGACTTTTTGCGCGGAGTGCGCAAGGCGCTCGACGCATAATGGAGGGCAACCCCCTGAGCGGCTTCGCCGCTTCCCCCTTCTCTCGCGCTTCGCGCGGGAAGGGGGACGCTCCCAGCGCTGCGGGGCGGCCCTTGCGCGGGAGCCCTGATCTGGGCCGCGCCATTATCAAGGCCGCACCGTAACTGGCCCACTCATACAGAGGAATACAGATGTCCTGGCTTGAAAAACTCCTGCCCTCCAAGATCCAGCAAACCGACCCCACGGTGCGCCGCCAGATGCCCGAGGGCCTGTGGGTCAAATGCCCCAGCTGCGAAACCGTGCTCTACAAGGCCGACCTGGAGCAAAACCAGTGCGTCTGCCCCAATTGCAGCCACCACCACCGCATTGGCGCACGCGCCCGGCTCGACACCTTCCTCGACCCGGAAGGTCGCTACGAGATCGGCCAGGAAGTCATCCCTGTCGACGCCCTCAAGTTCAAGGACAGCCGCAAGTACCCCGAGCGCCTGAAAGAGGCCCTGGAAAACACCGGCGAGACGGACGCGCTCATCGTCATGGGCGGCGCCGTCAAGAGCATCAACGTGGTGGCCGCCTGCTTCGAGTTCGACTTCATGGGCGGCTCCATGGGCAGTGTGGTTGGCGAGCGCTTTGTGCGCGGCGTCGAGACCGCCATCGAGCAGAAGGTGCCCTTCATCTGCTTCACCGCCACGGGCGGCGCGCGCATGCAGGAAGGCCTGCTCTCACTGATGCAGATGGCCAAAACCAATGCGGCCCTCACGCGCCTGGCCAAGAAGGGCCTGCCCTACATCAGCGTGCTGACAGACCCCACCATGGGCGGCGTGAGCGCTGGCTTTGCCTTTCTGGGCGACATCGTGATCGCCGAGCCCAAGGCGCTGATTGGCTTTGCCGGCCCGCGCGTGATCGAATCGACCGTGCGCGTGACCCTGCCCGAGGGCTTCCAGCGCGCCGAGTTCCTGATGCAAAAAGGTGCCGTGGACCTGATCTGCGATCGCCGAGAACTGCGCACCACGGTGGCCAACAGCCTGGCCATGCTGCAGCGCCTGCCGGCCGATGCCGTGGCATAAGCACAAGGATGCGCTATCTTATGAATAGCTGCTTGCGCTTTATCCATGAGCGTTAGCAGCTATTTTTATGCTATTTTCAGCGCAGCACGCTGGCCTGCAGGTTTCCGAGCACCATCATTGCCACCTGCAGCAACACCAGCAACACCAGGGGCGACAGGTCGATCCCGCCGACCAGCGGAATGATGCGCCGCAGGGGCCGCAGAAGCGGCTCGCACAAACGGGCAATCACCTCTGAAGCAGGCGACCGCGTTTGCACCCAGGACAACACGGCATAAACAATCATCAGACCGATCAGCCCCGTGATGGCCACCCGCACCACGCCAAACAACGCCAGCCAGGGCAGCCACTGCAACCCGGCTCCTGCGCCCAGCAACACCCACAGCACGCCGTACTGCGCCAGTTCCACCAGCAGCGCGGCCAGCAGGCTGGCCCAGTCCCAGCGCCCGGCCGGAGGCAGCACGCGGCGCAGCGGCAACACCATCCAGTCGCTGAAAGCAAAAACCAGCCGCCCGACGGGGTTGCCAAAAGGCACGCGCTGCCACTGCATGTAAATGCGCAGCAGACAGGCTCCACACAGCAGCCCAGCCACGACATCCAGCAAAAAAGAAACAATCTGGTAGAGCATTGAACGGATACATCCTTGGTCGCACTGTGGCATGGGATGATAGCCTTACCGACTCCCGCACTCTTCCATGTCGCAGCCCCTCACTCTGACCAGCCTGCCACTGTTTCCGCTTGCCTCCCTGCTGTTCCCGGGGGGCGTGCTGGCCTTGCGCGTTTTTGAAGTGCGTTACCTCGACATGGTGCGCAAATGCCACCACGCTGGCGCACCCTTTGGCGTTGTCAGCCTGCGCAGTGGGCAGGAAGTGCGCCGCGCGGGGGCCCCAGTAGAGCAACTGCACGATGTGGGCACCCTGGCCACCATCGACCAATTGCACAGCCCGCAACCCGGGCTGATCCAGCTGCAATGCCGGGGCGGCCAGCGTTTTCGCATCATCCACAGCCATCTGCTACCCCATGGTCTTTGGGTGGCCGATGTGGAAATGCTGCCTGCAGACCGGCCAATCTCCGTGCCCGAACACCTTGCCGCAACCGCGCGCGCGCTGGAACAGGTGCTGGCCTCGCTGCGCGAACGTGACCCGGCGAGCCCGGCCGCCATCATGCCGACGCCAGCGCAGTTAAACGACTGCGGATGGGTCGCCAACCGCTGGTGTGAATTGCTGCCCGTTCCGCTGGAACTAAAACAGCAGTTGATGCAACTCGACAACCCGTTCGTACGGCTTGAACTGGTGGGCGACGTGCTGGAACGTACCGGCATTGCCCCGCTGTGACACACCGATGCCGCTGCAACGTACCCTGCTGAACCACATTCTGGAATGGCCGCGCGCCGCCAAACGTCTGTTCGTCGTGGCGATGGACGCCGTCATGGGCCTGCTGGCCATGTGGCTGGCCTTCTCCCTGCGCCTCGAAACCCTGCACCAGCCCGAAGGAATGCAGTGGCTGGTGTACGCCCTGGGCCCGATGTTGGCTTTTCCGATCTTCGTCAACCTGGGGCTGTACCGCGCCATTTTTCGCTATACCGGCATCCACGCCCTCATCACCACCGGAAGGGCCGTGGCGCTGTATGGCGTGCTGCTGATGAGCATCCTTTTGATCGCCCAGTGGGAGGGGGTTCCCCGCAGCGTGGGAGCCCTTCAGCCGCTGATGTTCCTGCTACTGGTGGGCGCCAGCCGTGCACTGGGCTGGCTGTGGCTGGCCGGGCGCCCTGGCACAGCTTCGCAGCGGTTGCTGATCTACGGTGCGGGCAGTGCAGGCGCACAAACGGCGGCGGGCCTGGGCGGCATGCACCAGTATCTGCTGCAAGGATTTGTGGATGACGACACTACCAAAATAGGCAGCAGCATCAACGGTGTACGCGTCTACGCCCCGCAGTCCTTGCCTGAAGTCGTACAGCAATTGGGGGTGACGGATGTGCTGTTGGCCATTCCTAGTTCAAGCCGCCAGCGCAGGCGCGAGATCATCGAAAATCTGCATGACCTGCCCGTGCGCATCCGCACCCTGCCTGGCCTGTCCGATCTGGCCAGCGGGCGTGTCACGGTGGCTGACTTCCAGGACCTGGACATCGAGGACCTGGTGGGCCGGGAGCCCGTGGCTCCAATGCCGGGCTTGCTCGGTCGCAACCTTGCGGGACAGGTTGTCATGGTGACCGGCGCAGGCGGGAGCATTGGCAGCGAGCTGTGCCGCCAGATCGTGCAAGAAGGGCCTGCCCGGCTGCTGCTGGTCGATCACAGTGAATTTGCGCTCTATCGCATCCACCACGAGCTGCAAGCGCTGTGCGAACAAGGTGCCCACAGCTGCACACTGTTCCCCCTGCTGGCCAGCGTGGGCGACGCGCACCGCATGGCCGACATCTGCCGGGCCTACCGCCCGGGCTCGATCTACCATGCGGCCGCCTACAAGCATGTCCCCATGGTCGAGGCCAACGCGGGCGAGGGCATTTTGAACAACGTGTTCGGCACGCTGAACATGGTGCACATGGCCCTGGAACATGGAGCGCAGCATTTTGTTCTGGTATCCACAGACAAGGCGGTAAGGCCCACCAACATCATGGGTGCCAGCAAGCGTGTGGCCGAAATGATCCTGCAGGCCATCGCGGCATCCAGCCACGCCCCCTTTGACGCCACCGCCGCGGCGCCATGGCACTGCACGACCCGTTTTTCCATGGTGCGTTTCGGCAACGTGCTGGGATCGAGCGGTAGCGTAATCCCCCTGTTCCGCCGCCAGATCGCCGCAGGCGGCCCGGTCACGGTCACGCACCCCGACGTCACACGCTACTTCATGACAATCCCCGAAGCCGCACAATTGGTACTGCAGGCCGGCACCATGGCCGAGGGTGGTGATCTGTTCCTGCTCGACATGGGCGAGCCCATCCGCATCGTCGATCTGGCCCGGCGCATGGTGGCGCTGTCGGGTCTGACGGTGCGCGACGCGCAACACCCCGGCGGCGACATCGCCATCGAATTCACCGGCCTGCGCCCCGGTGAAAAACTGTATGAAGAATTGCTGATCAGCGACCACCCCATACCCACGGCGCACCCGCGCATTCTGCGGGCGCGTGAGGAATACCGTTCGTGGCCCGATTTACACGTGCTGCTGCAATCCTTGCACGATGCCGCGCGCAGCGGCGATGACATAGCCATGAAGCATTTGCTCACTCAACTTGTGCCCGGCTATCAACCAAAAACCTAGACCAGTCCATGCTGTTCCAGCCCACTACACCTCTAAAAATTGGCATTATCGGTCTTGGTTACGTAGGCCTTCCGTTGGCTGTGGAGTTTGGAAAACAACTCCCTGTCATTGGTTATGACATCCTGCCGCAACGCATTGACGAACTTCAGTCAGGGCACGATCGCACGCATGAAACATCTGCAGAGCAGTTGCGATCAGCTACGTTTTTACGATACAGCAGCAATCCAACGGATTTGCAGGATTGCACCGTATTCATCATCACGGTACCTACTCCCGTGGATTCAGCCAACCGCCCGGACTTGTCACTGCTCATCTTGGCCAGCCAGACAGTTGGACACGCCATGAGTAAAAAAGCCTTGGTAATTTATGAATCTACCGTCTACCCAGGCGTAACCGAAGAAATCTGCGTTCCAGTGTTGGAAAAATCTTCAGGGCTGCATTTCAACCATGACTTCTTTTGTGGTTACAGCCCGGAACGCGTCAACCCTGGCGACAAGGTCAACACACTCACGCGTATTCGAAAAATCACCAGCGGCAGCACACCGGAAGCCGCTGAAGCAGTTGACAAGCTTTACAGCCGCATCATCACAGCAGGCACTTACAAGGCACCCAGCATCAAGGTGGCAGAGGCCGCAAAAGTTATTGAGAACACACAGCGCGACCTGAATATCGCGCTAATGAATGAGCTTTCAGTATTGTTCGATCGCCTGAACATCGACACGCTGGATGTACTGGAAGCTGCTGGCAGCAAATGGAACTTCGTCCCCTTCCGTCCCGGTTTGGTCGGTGGACACTGCATCGGCGTGGACCCTTACTACCTAACCTACAAGGCCGAGCAAGTTGGGTACCACCCTCAAATCATTTTGGCAGGTCGTCGTATCAATGACAACATGGCTGGCTACGCAGCACGCAACACAGTCAAAATGATGTTACGCACAGGCATGGATGCGCCGCGCTGTAAAGTTGGCGTTTTGGGCATCACATTCAAAGAAAACTGCCCCGATATCCGAAACAGTAAAGTGGTCGATCTGGTGCGCGAACTACAGGCGTGGGGCATGGATGTGGTTGTTACCGACCCCATTGCCAATGCAGAAGAGGTGGAGCACGAATATGGCCTGACGCTTGGCACAGTGGATGAATTCCATCTCGTGGACGCCCTGGTAGTAGCGGTCGGACACTATAGCTATCGGGCCTTGAGCGCCACGCAACTGCGCTCTTACTGTCGCCATGCCAGCCCTGTGTTAACAGACATCAAGTCACTGTATGACCGCGACGAACTGACCAAAGCAGGCTTCACCGTTTACAGACTCTGAGTCCATGAAAAATTTTGCACTGATTGGCGCCGCTGGCTACATCGCCCCTCGCCATATGCGCGCCATAAAAGACACCGGCAACCGTTTGGCCGCAGCCTACGACATCAATGACTCCGTGGGCATCATTGACAGCCTTGCACCTGAAGCAGACTTTTTCACCAACTTTGAGTGTTTTTATGAGTTTGCGCAGACACTCAAACGCATTCCGGCCCATGCATTGGACTACGTGGCGGTGTGCTCGCCCAATCATCTGCACCACGCGCACATTGCCGCCGGTCTTCGCCTGGGCTGTGACGTGATTTGTGAAAAACCCCTGGTACCCACACCCGACCTCATCGACGAACTGGCCAGAGTAGAAAAAGAAACGGGCCAGCGCGTTTACAACATCCTGCAACTGCGCCACCACGATGCCATCGTGCAGTTGCGTAACAAGGTCGCCAACGCGCCGCAAGACACCAAGTTCGACGTAGAACTTACCTACATCACCTCGCGCGGCAAATGGTATGCCGCCAGCTGGAAGGGTGACCCACGCAAATCATTCGGTGTGTCCACCAACATTGGCGTGCACTTTTTTGACATGCTGCACTTCATTTTTGGCGCCCTCCAGCGCAATGTGCTGCACTACAGCCAGGCAGACAAAGCGGGCGGTTACTTGGAATACGAACGTGCCCGCGTGCGCTGGTTTCTATCCATCGACGCCCATGACCTGCCAGCCCCCGTGCAGGGCCAAAAAACCACCTACCGCAGTATCGATGTCAGTGGCGATCCGTTGGAGTTTTCTGATGGCTTCACTGACCTGCACACCGCCAGCTACCAGAAAATCCTGGCAGGCCACGGCTATGGCCTGGACGATGCGCGCCACTGCATCGAAACCGTCCACGCTATTCGCAGCGCCACGCCGCAAACGGGCTCGCTGGGCGAGGTACATCCTTTTGTGGACCAACTCACCCGGCGTGGCCCGCAACCATGAGCATCACCATCCACCCTAGTGCCATCATCGATGACGGCGCGCACATCGGCGAGGGTTCGCGCATCTGGCACTGGGTCCATGTTTGTGGGGGCGCGCGCATCGGCCAAGGCGTCTCGCTCGGGCAAAACGTCTTTGTGGGCAACAAGGTGGTGATTGGTGATCACTGCAAAATCCAGAATAACGTCAGCATCTACGACAACGTCACGCTCGAAGAAGGCGTTTTTTGCGGGCCCAGCATGGTGTTCACCAATGTCAACAACCCGCGCGCACTCATCGATCGCAAGGACGAATACCGAAACACCTTGGTTCAAAAAGGTGCCACTCTGGGTGCCAACTGCACCATCGTCTGCGGCACAACCATTGGCGCGTACGCCTTTGTCGGCGCTGGAGCCGTGGTCAACAAAGCCGTGCCAGACTTCGCACTTGTCGTGGGAGTACCCGCCCGGCAAATCGGCTGGATGAGTGCATACGGCGAACAGCTTGCCCTGCCGCTGCAAGGTCGAGCCGAAACCACCTGTCCACACACTGGTGCCCGCTACATCCTAAGCGGAACATCCGTCGCCAGGCTGCCTGCATAAAGCCATGATCGAATTCATTGACCTCAAAGCCCAGCAAGCCCGCATCAAGAACCAAATCGATGCCGCCATTGCTGGCGTGCTGCAGCATGGCCAATACATTCTTGGCCCCGAGGTGTACGAGCTGGAAGAAAAACTGGCCACTTACACCGGCGCCCGCTACTGCATCACCGTGGCCAACGGCACAGACGCCCTGCAAATTGCCCAGATGGCGCTGGGCATAGGTCCTGGCGATGAAGTCATTACCCCCGGTTTCAACTACATTGCCACTGCGGAAACCGCTGCCCTGCTGGGGGCCAGGCCGGTGTATGTGGATATCGATCCACGCACCTATAACCTAGATCCTGAGTTACTCGAAGCCGCCATCACACCGGCAACCCGTGCCATCATCCCCGTGAGCCTGTATGGTCAGTGCGCCGACTTTGATGCCATCAATGCCATTGCAGCGCGGCACGGCATCCCGGTAATTGAAGATGCAGCACAAAGCTTTGGCGCCATCTACAAGGGGCGAAAAAGCTGCAATCTCACAGGCATTGCATGCACCAGTTTTTTTCCGAGCAAGCCGCTGGGCTGCTATGGGGATGGCGGCGCCCTCTTCACCAACGACGATGCACTGGCCAAGGTGCTGCGCCAGATTGCCCGCCACGGTCAGGACCGCCGCTACCACCATGTTCGTGTGGGTGTGAACAGCCGCCTGGACACCTTGCAGGCGGCTATCTTGCTGGTCAAGCTGCGGATATTTGATGAAGAGATGGCATTGCGCCAGCAAGTGGCCGCGCGCTACACCCACCTGCTCAACGAAGCGGGTATCAGCACCACGCCTGACATCGCGCCGTACAACCAGAGTGCGTGGGCGCAATACACCATTCAGGTTCCAGCGCGCGAACAAGTGCAAGAACGCCTCAAGGCCGCCGGCATACCCACCGCCGTGCACTACCCTATTCCACTTAACAAGCAGCCTGCGGTGGCCGACGCCGCAGCCCTGCTTCCGGTTGGAAATACAGTGGCACAGCGTGTACTGAGCCTACCAATGCATTCCTATCTGAGCGATGGGCAGGTCGCCAACATTGTGCAGAATCTAAGAGGAATCGCAGGCATAAGGCTATGAAGACGGAGAACCCCGCTCTCCACAGCATTCCCTTCGCAAAGAGGACCCGTGGTGTGGAGTACGAGCACCGACAAAAAATCCTATGAGCTTGGTTCACTTTCTCCGGCGCCTACGCATCTCTGCGGTACTGCGCTCGGTAGGCTGGCAAATGCTAGGCTCGGCAGCTACGCTGGGTACTGCCTTGTGGATTTCCTGGAACCAGGGTCTTGAAGCGCAGGGTGAATTCGGCTTAGCCAAAAGCTGGTTCGACGCCGCAGCAGCGATAGCTGCATTGGGCTTGCCGCATGGCCTGCTGCACTTGATGTACCGGTGCGGCATCAGCGCCCACCAAGTGCTGCCATGGATACACCGCATTCTCACGGTGGCTGCAATCCTGTGTCTGCCCACGGCCGCGGTTGCAGCTGCGCTTGGTCAACAGACGTCGGCCTTGGTTTTGGCATCCCTGCCTTTCGCGATTGCGCACCTCCTCGCACGCTCCTGGTTATTGCGCGAGCGAGGCGAGGAAGTATTCGGGGTCATTACCGCAATGCCGGCGCTCGTGCTGCTTGCCGCCGTTTTGCTCGGCGGCCCACACTACGCATGGCTACTGCTCGGCACGGCATGCATCGCCGGTACGACAAGTCTCTTACTGGTTGCGCAAACGGTACGCAGAGCTCGGGCAACGGCAGGTATCCATACAGGTAACGCCCTGGAAACCATATCCCCACGCACAGCAACAGGTAAAAATTTGCCGGCCGCCTCAACTCCGATGCTTCGTCGCGAATTGTGGTTCTCAAGCCTGCAAATATGGATGCAGGCTGCACTCGGTGGAGCATTGCCCGCAGGACTGCTCAGCATTGTGGCGCAGTTCGGCCAAACACAGCGCGCACTCGGAGAAACCTCCTTGGGACTGCAAATTTACCAAGTGTTCACTGTACTCGCTGGCTACGTTGCCCCCCTCTTGTTCCATAGGATTGCCGGCCATAGGGCCTCGACTGGGCTGGATGCAACGGCGTTATCCACGCGCAGCTGCCAGGCACTGTGGTCCCTCAGCACCATCCTTGTACTGTCAATGCTTGTCGGAGTGGCACTGCAACCCAATGCGCTGTGGCCCGCCATCGGGTTGATGAGCCTGGCAGGCGCCGCCGCGGTGGCGGCCCGTCTGCACAGTACCGTGCTGCTTGCACGCAGCGAATATTTCGAATTAAGTCTGCAGGCGACTTCGCGATTGCTGCTGGCATTGCTGGCGACGGTGTTGGCCCTCAGGTTCGTGCCCGCGTTGGTTGCCGTCAGTGTCGCCTTGTTACTGACCGAAGGGCTCACCTGGTGGCGCTCTGCCCGCCAGGCGGGACGCATTCAAGCGACAACGCTGACATAACAGTCCACTTACAACATACGCACATCCAATGAGCATCGCTCGCCACCTGGTATTTTTCACCACCAACTACCCGTTCACCTACACCGGCGGGGAAACCATGTTTGTGCACCCTGAAATGCCTCACTTGGCATCGGAGTTCGCACGGGAAGGAGTGACAGTGGTACCACTGCACAACACAGGCTCGCAACTGCCATTGCCACCTGGCGTGCGCGTGGACCAAGGCCTGGCAACAAGCTGGAAACGCCAAAAGCTTTGGCACTACCTACGTGCGGCATCGTGGCCAGGCTTCGTTCCCGAGTTGTGGCTCGGCTGGCAACAAGGCGGCTGGGTCGGTGCTGCCAGGGTCTGGCGCTGGACCGCTGTCGCACGGTGCACATGGCTTTGGCTGCGCACTTTTGCACCAGCGAATGGGCAGCCGCTGCTACTCTACACCTACTGGCGCGGCGGGCAAACCGTGGCCGCTGCGCGCTATGCCGCAAAGCATGTCAGCCACGCCGTCGTGAGCCGCGTGCACCGTTATGAACTCTACGACGATGCGTTCACGCGCCCCTTCCAGCCCTGGACCTCGGTGTATCAACAGCTTCGGCGGGTGATACCCATCGCACAGCACGGCCTAGACTACTTGCGACAGCAAGGTGTACCCGTGACGCACCTGCTGCTGTCTCGGCTAGGCGTGTCGGCGCAACCGGTGCGCGCAGCCGCCTCCTCGGACGGCGTGGTAAGGCTGGTCTCATGCAGTTCCATTTCGCATGTCAAGCGTCTGACTTTCACTGCCCAGACCATCCAAGCGTTTGCGTTTGACTGCCCAGACCTACGCATCCGCTGGACCCACTTTGGCGATGGCCCGGAGCGCCCCCAACTGGAGGCTGCCCTGCGCACGGCGCCAGCGAACCTACAGGTCGATCTGCGTGGGCAGGTGGACAACGCGCAAGTGATACACCACTACGCAACCCAACCTGTAGATCTTTTTATCCTTCTTAGTCGCAGCGAAGGCCTGCCCGTTTCTATTCAGGAAGCATTGTCCATGGGCATTCCCGTGCTTGCCACTGACGTGGGGGGCGTATCGGAAGCCTTGGACGTAAACGGCGAAAATGTTGGCCTGCTTGCGCTGGAAAACGGCATTGATATTGCAGCACGGCATTTGCGTACTTTGCTGGTGGACACCCCTGCAGAACGGCAGATCCAGCGACGCGAAGCAGCCTGGAACTGCTGGGCCGAACGCTTCAATGCAATGAAAAATCACCGCGCTCTGGCGCAAGCCCTTCATAACGAACTGGACTAGGAACGCATGAACCTTGATGCGGAAACATTGGACTACCTTCACGGTCGGCAGTTCTCAAACGGACATGTCTTTGACCTCGGCAACAAAGGGCCTGCCCTGCGCCGCAGCGATCGTTTGCTGCAACTGGCCCAAGGCCAGCGCTTATTGCATGTGGGCTGCTGCGATCACCTGCAGCTCATCCAAGGCAAGCGCGCGCGCGGTCTGTACCTGCATGAAAATCTCTGCCGCGTTGCTACGCAATGTGTGGGCATTGACACGAATACAGAAGGTGTCGCGCTGCTGCGCAGCACTGGATTCCCAGAAACCTATACCCCCGACGATGCTCCGCTATGCAGCGTTGTGGATGGCCAGCCACAAGCCTACGACCTCTGCTTGCTTGCCGACGTGATCGAGCATGTAGGCAATCCAGTCGAATTCCTCTCTGGTATGAGGCGCTACCAATTTAAGCGCCTCATTGTCGTCACCCCCAACGCCTTTCGCTGGCGCAACAGTTTTCCCGGTGGAGAGGCCATCAACACCGATCATCGCTTCTGGTTCACGCCGTACACACTATGCAAAGTGCTCGTGGACGCCGGCTACGAGCCGCAGCGCGTCGAGTTGTGCCACGGCGACTACGCCAGTTGGCGCGGTGCAGCGGCAGCCAAGTTGCTGGGGCGAATTCCACGGTGGCGCGACACGCTGCTCATTGAAGCAATAAATCAGACAGACTGAGATTCATGCGAAACGAAACAATTTGGCGCCCCACCAAATACGTGCAGCGTAGTGGCCGCTGGCGTACCAGCCTCAACCCAAAAGAGGTAGGAGTGGGCTCACGCTTGATTTCAGACGCTGTAGCAAAGCGATATGACGAGCATCTCGCCAGCTGCGCTCATGGACGCCTGCTCGACCTGGGTTGCGGTAAGGCACCGCTGTACGGCATCTACCGAAGCTTGGTGACGAACGTCACATGCTGCGACTGGACAGAAGATGCTCACGTTGACGTGGTGAGTGATTTGGCACAACCGCTGCCCTTTGCCGATGGCGCGTTTGACACCATCATCTTGTCCGATGTGCTGGAGCATGCGCCTGATCCAGCACTTGTCTGGCGAGAAATGTCCCGGGTGCTCTCGCCCGGTGGGCACATCGTGATGAACGTGCCATTCTTTTATTGGCTGCACGCTCATCCTCACGATTTTTACCGCTTTACCGAGTTCGCACTCGCCAGATTCTCTGCCGTTAATGGACTGAATCTGCTACGCCTGGATCCACTTGGTGGGGTTGTGGAGGTATGGGCCGATCTTCATGCGAAGCTGCTAGCACACATACCGATCGTAGGCACCCTACTTGCAACCGTGCTACAGATAGCGATTGGACTCTGGGGACACTATCGCTGGGGCGAACACATTGCCAAAGTGTCTGCACGCCATTTCCCACTCGGTTACTTTGTCATTGCCCAAAAGCCTGCAAGTGCCAATTGACCCATGACCCGTCAACTAAACATCCTCTACCTTAACCACTACGCCGGCACCCCGTCGCTGGGCATGGAATACCGCCCCTATTACCTGGCCCGCGAATGGGTGCGCGCCGGGCACTCGGTAACGGTGGTCGCAGCCAATTTTTCGCATGTGCGCGCGCGCCAGCCGCAGGCCGGGCAGGAAAAAGTGGACGGCGTCACCTACCACTGGCTACCTACACCCGGCTACCAAGGCAACGGCCTGGGTCGCGTCAAGAACATCTGGAGCTTTCTGCGCCAGGTGTGGCAACTGGCGCCCGCGCTGGTGGCGGCTTGCCAGCCCGATGTAGTTATTGCATCCAGCACCTACCCCATGGACATTTGGGTGGCGAGCCGCTTGGCCCGGCTAGCGGGGGCACGGCTGGTGTATGAGGTGCATGACCTATGGCCTGCCTCGCCCATGGAGCTTTCAGGCATGCCTTGGTGGCACCCCTTCATCTTGCTGTGCCAGAAAGCAGAAAACGATGCCTATCGCGACGCAGACCGGGTGGTCTCCATGCTGCCCAACGTGGCCAGCCACATGGCGGCGCATGGGCTGGATTTGCACAAACTACACATCGTGCCCAACGGCATATCGCCGGAAGAATGGGGCGGCCCTGCCGAAGCGCTGCCAGACGCGCTGGCGGCGCACCTGCAATCACTGCGGGCCGCTCACCGCATAGTGGTGGGCTACGCGGGCTCGCATGGCGTGCCCAATGCGCTAGATGTTTTGCTGGATGCAGCGGCCTTGCTGCAACATGAAAACATGGCGTTCGTGCTAGTGGGCGACGGGCATGAAAAAGCGCGGCTGGCGCAACGTGTGCAGGCCGAGGGTCTGCACAACGTGCAGCTTTTTGCCCCGGTTTCCAAGGGTCAGATACCTTCTCTGCTGCAACAACTGGACATTGCCTATATTGGCTGGAAGCGCGTTGCGCTGTACCGCTTTGGCATCGCCCCCAACAAGCTGATGGATTACATGATGGCAAGCTGCGCAATTTTGCACTCAGTCGAAGCGGGAAACGACCCGGTGATCGATGCGGACTGCGGCCTGACTGTTGCGCCGGAATCTGCGGCAGTGGTAGCGCAAGGGCTGCAGCGCCTAGCCAGCGCCACACCAGAGCAGCGCCAACAGATGGGCGAGCGCGGCAAAGCCTACGTGCTAGCGCACCACACGTACCCAGTGCTGGCCCGGCGCTTCATCGAGGCCGTGGCATGAACCCTCTGGACGAACCCCAGGCCATTGCCGAGCGCTACACCCGCCGCACGGCCCATGATGACCGCTACAGCTTTTTGCGCCCCGAGGTTTGCCTGGGTGTGCAAGAGCGCCAGCGCGTGATATTGCAGTTGCTGCGCCAAAAGGGCATCACAGACTTGGCCCAACTGCGTTTACTAGAATTGGGCTGCGGCACGGGCGCCAACCTGCTGGAGTTTTTGCGTATGGGCTGCGCGCCCCAGCACCTGGCGGGCATCGAGCTGCTGCCAGACCGTTATGCCCAAGCACGCCATATGCTGCCCGCAGCCGTGCGCTTGCAGCAAGGAGACGCCTTGCTGGCTGACGTGCCGCACGCATCGCAAGAGGTGGTGCTACTTTCTACGGTGTTCTCGTCGGTGCTCGACCAAGGTTTTCAGCAGCGGCTGGCAGCGACCCTGTGGCAATGGCTGCGCCCCGGCGGCGCCGTGCTCTGGTACGACTTCACCTACAACAACCCGAGCAACCCGGATGTGCGCGGCGTGCCCTTGCGCCGGGTGCAGGCCCTGTTCCCGCAAGGGCGCATTACGTCGTGGCGGGTTACGCTGGCGCCGCCCCTGGCTCGTGCCGTGGTTCGCGTGCACCCTGCGCTCTACGGACTGTTCAATAGCATGCCGTGGCTGCGCACCCATATCCTCTGCTGGATCGAAAAAACATGAGCTTCACATTTCTCCCCTTCGCCCGCCCAGACATTGGCGATGCAGAAATCGCCGCTGTCACCCAAGCCCTGTGTTCGGGCTGGGTGACCACCGGCCCCACAACGCACAAATTTGAGCAAGCCTTCACCGACTACCTGGGCGGCAGCGGCCTGCAGTCGATTGCCGTCAATTCGGCCACTGCGGGCTTGCACCTTGCGCTGGAGGCCCTGGGCATCGGCCCGGGCGACGAGGTGATTGCCCCCACACTGACCTTCACCGCCACCGTGGAAGTAGTGCGCTACCTGGGCGCCGATCCGGTGCTGGTGGACGTAGACCCGGTAACGTTGAACATTGACCCCGATGCCATCCGCGCCGCCATCACCCCGCGGACGAAGGCCATCATGCCGGTGCACTACGCGGGCCTGGCCTGCCGCATGGATGAAATTTTGGCTATCGCACGTGAGCACAATCTGAAGGTGGTGGAAGACGCCGCCCACGCCCTGCCCACCACCTGGCAGGGCACGCTGGTGGGGCAGTTGCAGTCCGACGTGACGGTGTTCAGCTTCTACGCCAACAAGACCATCACCACTGGCGAAGGCGGCATGGCCGTGACGCGCGACACCCAACTGGCCGAGCGCATGCGCGTGATGCGCCTGCACGGCATGAGCCGGGACGCCTTCGACCGCTTCAGCTCCAAAACCCCGGCGTGGTACTACGAAATCGTGGCCCCCGGCTTCAAATACAACATGACCGACATCGCTGCGGCGATGGGCGTGGAGCAACTGGCACGGCTGCCGCAGTTCGTGCGGCGCCGCCAGCACCTGGCGGCACGCTACCAGGCGCAACTGGCAGACCTGCCCCTGGTGCTGCCCGCAGATGCTCCGGCGGGGGACGCGCATGCCTGGCACCTGTACGTCGTGCGGCTGGCTCCCGGGGCGCGTGTCGGACGCGACGAGACCATCCAGGCGCTGTCAGACCGGGGCATTGGCACCAGCGTGCACTATGTGCCGCTGCACCGCCAGCCCTACTGGCGCGACCGCTACCAGCTCACCCCCGATATGTTCCCCCAGGCCGATGCGGCTTACCAGTCCATGATCAGCCTGCCCCTGTTCACTGCCATGCAAGACGCCGACCAGGATCGCGTCATTGCGGCGCTGCATGAGGTGCTCGGCTAAAACAGTGCCTGAGCCTCTCACGCACAGCGCATCCCTTCTGATCTGTTGGCCATGACCAAACGCCTGTTCGACACAGCCTTCGCCACGCTGGCCCTGCTGCTGCTGTGCCCGGTGCTACTGGCCGTGGCACTGTGGGTGCGGCTCGATTCACCCGGGCCCGCGCTCTTTCGGCAGCAGCGCGTGGGGCGTGGTGGTCAGCTGTTTGGTATTTACAAGTTCCGCAGCATGTACACCGGTGCCGAAGCTGAAGGTCTGCCCCTGACGGTAGGTGCAGACACCCGCATCACAAGCGCAGGTGCCTGGCTGCGCCGCACGAAGGTAGACGAATTACCGCAGCTCCTCAATGTGCTCTGGGGCGACATGAGCATGGTGGGCCCCCGCCCCGAAGTGCCGCGCTACGTTGCGCACTACCCTGCCGACCTGCGCGCCACCGTGCTCAGCGTGCGTCCAGGCATCACCGACCTGGCCTCGCTCGCGTTTCGCAACGAAAGCGCATTGCTGGCGCACAGCCCAGACCCGGAGCGCACTTATGTGGAACAGATTTTGCCCACCAAACTGGCCTTTGCCTGCCAGTATGTGCAAACACATACTCTGTGGCTGGATCTGAAAATCATCGTGCGGACGGCTTTGACCTTGCTGGGATGGGCAAACTCTGCAGCCCCGCAGCCACCCCCTGCGCCATAACCCATAAAATCAGCGGTTCGGCTGCGAGCAGCCCCTCTTTTACGCCCCCGCACCCACGGCCCCTATGTCTGAACAGAACCACGCCCCCGCCCCCCAAGACGAAAACCAGCTCATCGCCGAGCGCCGCGACAAATTGCGCGCCCTGCGTGATGCACAGGCACAGGGCAAGGGCGTTGCTTTCCCCAACAACTTCAAACCAGCCCACCACGCCGCCACTTTGCAGGAAGCCCACGGCGAAGCCTCCGGTGAATCCCTGGAGGCAGCGCCCGTCACCGCCAGCGTGGCCGGCCGCATGATGCTCAAGCGCGTGATGGGCAAGGCCAGCTTCGCCACCGTGCAGGATGCCACTGGACGCATGCAGCTCTACATCACGCGCGATGCCCTGGGCGAAGAACTCTATGCGGCCTTCAAGCACTGGGACTTGGGCGACATCGTCGGGGCCGAAGGCACGCTCATGAAGACCAAGACGGGTGAACTATCGATCAAGGTCACCGCCTTGCGCCTGCTCACCAAGAGCCTGCGCCCCATGCCGGACAAGTTCCATGGCATTGCTGACCAGGAGGTCAAGTACCGCCAGCGCTACATCGACCTGATGACCGACGAGCAGGCCCGCAAGCGTTTCGTGGCGCGCAGCAAGGCCGTCAGCGGCATCCGCGACTTCATGGTGCAGCACGGCTTCCTGGAGGTCGAGACGCCCATGCTCCACCCCATTCCGGGCGGCGCCAACGCCAAGCCCTTTGTCACGCACCACAACGCGCTGGAGCAGGAGATGTACCTGCGCATCGCACCAGAGCTGTACCTCAAGCGCCTGCTGGTGGGCGGCTTCGAGCGGGTGTTCGAGATCAACCGCAATTTCCGCAATGAAGGCATCTCGGTGCGCCACAACCCCGAGTTCACCATGATGGAGTTCTATGCAGCCTACTGGAACTACCAGGACCTCATGGGCTTTACCGAGCAGTTGGTGCGTGATGCCGCCCTCAAGGCCGTGGGCACGCTCGATCTGAGCTACCAGGGCCGTGCCGTGGACCTGGGCCAGCCGTTTGCACGCCTCACGATCCGCGAGGCCATCTTCCAGCACACCGAGGCCGGCGCCCATGTGGACGATGCAGCCTGGCTCATCAGCGCACTGAAAAAACTGGGCATGACCGAGGAAAAGAACAAGCTCTCCGTCCGCAGCCTGGCCAGCCTGCAGGTGCTGTACTTTGAGGAAACGGTGGAAGACAAACTGTGGCAGCCCACCTTCATCATGGAGCACCCTACCGAAATCTCGCCCCTGGCCCGCGCCAACGACGCCCGCCCCGAGGTGACCGAGCGCTTTGAGCTCTATATCACGGGCCGCGAATTTGGCAACGGTTTCTCCGAACTGAACGACGCCGAGGACCAGGCCGCCCGCTTTCACGCCCAGGTGACGG
The DNA here is from genome assembly GCF_003096555.1 of Simplicispira sp. 125. NCBI lineage: Bacteria > Pseudomonadati > Pseudomonadota > Betaproteobacteria > Burkholderiales > Comamonadaceae > Simplicispira > Simplicispira sp. 125. Next base: position 1,830,060 of record NZ_QEKM01000001.1, read on the forward strand.
CCAAGGACAGCGGCGACGACGAGGCCATGTATTACGACCACGACTTTGTGCGCGCGCTCGAGTACGGCATGCCACCCGCGGGTGGCTGCGGCATCGGCATTGACCGATTGATGATGCTGCTGACCGACAGCCCCAGCATCCGCGATGTGATCCTGTTCCCGGCCCTGCGGCGCGAAAGCTGATGGAAGGGCGCGGCATTTTTCCTTTCAAGCACCTTCAGCACACGGGCATGGCATGCGGCGCTCGCTGAAGTTCTACCTGCCCGAGTGGGCGCAGGACTGGTTCGAAATCATCGTCCCAGGACTGCAAATTGTGATGATCGTGCTGGTCGCGTGGCTGTTGCTGCGCTTGCTGCACCGCGTGCTGCGCCGTATCGGGGCGCACTACCAACTCCCCCACGACATGCAGTTGCTGTTCAACGGCATCCTGCGCTGGGCTATTGTGCTGGGCACCGCCTTGCTGATCCTCGAGCGCATGGGGGTTTCCGCCATGGTGCTGTGGACAGCCTTTACCGGCTTTGCCACCGTGGGCGCCGTGGCGTTTTTTGCCGCCTGGAGCGTACTGTCCAACCTGTTTTGTGCGCTGTTGATCTTTGCAGTGGGGCCGTTCCGCGTGGGCGATGTGATCGAGGTGCTCGACACCGCCGAAAAGGAAGGCGCGCGCGGCCGTGTCACCGACATCAACATGCTTTACACCACGCTCGAAGACATCGCCCCCCACACGGCAGGCACCTTGCTGCAGATTCCGAACACCTTGATTTTTCAGCGCATGGTGCGGCGCTGGAAACCGGGGCAAGAGGTCAAGCCTACCGTCCCGGCCTCGACGGCCCCGGACGCGGACAACACCCCACCCGCCTGACGGCGCACACGACCGCCAGACACCCGAAGAATCAGGGCAGCATTTCCAGCGCTTGCTGGTAGGCGGGCTGGAACATCAGATCATCCCAGGCCTGCGGCAGGGTTTGCGGCAACTGCGCCAGGCGGCGGGCCTCGCTGTCGGCGCTGGGTTGCCACTGCCCCTCCTCCAAGCGTTGCGCCAACCCGTCGAGCAACTCGTCGACGGCGTGCCCATCTCCCACACTCTGGTTGCACAGCAGCACCAGGTCACACCCGGCCTGCAGCGCCGCCACGGCCGCGTCGGTATAGCTAACCAGCTGCCCATCGATACGGCGTGCGCCTTCCATGCTCAGGTCGTCGCTAAAGATGGCGCCATCAAAACCCAGCTGGCCGCGCAGAATGTCCTGCAGCCACTTGCGTGAAAAACAGGCCGGTCGACTATCCACCTTGGGATAGATCACATGCGCCGGCATCACGCTGGTCAGCGTGCTGCGCAGCCAGCCATAGGGCGCTGCATCGTCCTGCAGGATGGCCTTGAGGCTGCGCCTGTCCACAGGAATTTCCGTATGCGAATCGGCCTGGACGAAGCCGTGGCCGGGAAAATGCTTGCCGCAGTGGGCCATGCCCGCCTGCAGCAAACCATGCGCCAGGCTTTTGGCCAACAAGGTGACGACACGCGGATCGCGGTGAAAGGCGCGGTCGCCAATCACGGCGCTACCGCCCCAATCGAGGTCCAGGATGGGTGTGAAGCTGAAATCCACGCCACAGGAACGCAACTCGCTGCCCAGCACATAGCCCGCAGCCGTGGCCGCATTAGTGGCAGCCAGGGCTCCGCTGCCAGGGCCACCCTTGCCGTCACGCATCCACAGGGAGCCCAGGGCACGCATGGGCGGCAGGTGGGTGAAACCGTCGCTGCGAAAGCGCTGCACACGGCCACCTTCGTGGTCCACGCAGATCAGCAGATCGTCGCGCACGGCCTTGATAGCGCTGGTCAGGGCCAGCAACTGGGCGCGATTCTCCCAGTTGCGGGCAAACAGAATGACACCGCCGGTCAGGGGATGGGCCAGGCGGCGCCGGTCCACAGCGGACAGGATGGTACCGGCAACGTCAAGGATGAGGGGGGAATGTTCAGTCATGGTACGAGGGATTGAAGCGCTCTACATTTAATAGCTATCAGCGCTTGATGGATAAGCGTTAGAGGCCAATTTTTCTACAACACAAAAACTTGCAGCGTAGTCAGACTCATCGGTCACGCTCAGGTGCGCGCTGAGGCCACGCGCGTCGAACCAGTCCTTCAGTTCACCGTGCAGCACGATGGTGGGCTGACCGCTGGCCAATGTACCCACCTCACACAAGCGCCAAGTCATGGGCATGCGCATTCCCAGGCCAATGGCCTTGCTGAAGGATTCCTTGGCGGAAAAGCGCGTGGCCAAATAGCGCACGCCACGCTCGGGCCAGCGAGTGCTGCGCCCGCGCCAGGTGGCCAGCTCGGCCGGTCCCAGCACCTTCTCGGCAAAACGGTCTCCATGGCGCTCCAGGCTGGCACGGATGCGGCGCACATCGCAAATGTCGGTGCCGATACCATAGATCATAATTTTAGATGAAATAGGCCTTCAGAGCTTATCTAAAAAGCGCTAGCAGCTATCAATTCAGGAGTCAACGAATCCCTGGTCAATGCAGGCCTGGTAGGCCCGTACCGTGGCGGCGTAGCCCAGTTCCAGCGCATCGGCAATCAGTGCATGGCCGATGGACACCTCCAGCACGCCTGGTACGCCGCGTACAAAGGCGGCAAGGTTGTCGCGGTTGAGGTCATGGCCCGCATTCACGCCCAGGCCTGCATCCATGGCCGCCCGGGCTGCGGCGCGGTAGCGCTCAAGCTCCTGGGCCTGCCGGTCGGTGCCCCAGGCCGCGGCATAGGGCTCGGTGTACAGCTCGACCCGGTCCGCGCCCACGGCCCGGGCCTGCGCCATTTGTTCGGGCACAGGGTCCATGAACAGGCTCACGCGCACGCCCAGCGCCCGGCATTCGGCAATCAGCGGAGCAAGGCGGACGGCATCCTGCGGAAAGCTCCAACCATGGTCGCTGGTGAACTGGTCTTCGCTGTCGGGCACAAAAGTGGCCTGGTGGGGGCGTACCTGGCGAATGAAGTCCATCAGGTTCTGCGACGGATTGCCCTCAATGTTGTACTCACGGTCGGGCCAATTTTTCATGAGACTGGCCAGTTCATGCACATCGCTGGCACGGATATGCCGCTCGTCCGGTCGGGGGTGCACGGTGATGCCATTGGCACCGGCCTGCAGGCACAGCAAGGCCGCGCGCATGACGCTGGGGATGCCCAGATGGCGCGTGTTGCGTACCAGCGCGACCTTGTTGACGTTGACCGACAGTGCGGTACGGTGTCCGTGGGAAAGTGGATTCATAGGAACTTACGCAAAAGTGCGAAGAAAAACAGCCCTGCCGTTGCCGAGATGGTGCATCAGCATCGCTCATAGCGATTGCATATCCATCATGAACTGGCGTGTGCGCAGCAACGGGTTTCCGCAATGGTATTGCAACAGGGTACGCAATTGGGGCTTGAGCTCTCCAGTCACGGGGGCACAGGCCCGTAGCAGGTCGGTAAAGGGCACTTCGCCCTGCAGCGCATCGCTCAACTGCAGCCACCGCGCTCCAGAGAGGCTGGCCCGCTCGCCTGCGGCGGCGCTGCGCAGGCCGCCCTCGGCGACTAAAGCGTAACGGGCATCCGGCGCCAGGGCACCACCGGTGAGGGTCTGGGCATCCAACGCAGGCAGCAGGCCGATTTCACGCAGCAGCAGCATTTCAAAACTGCGCAATACCGGCTCCAGGGCGTCACCATGCTCACTGGCCAGTACGCGCACCACAGCACCATAGGTGTCGAACAGGTGGGCGTGCGGGTCATCGCGTGCCAGCAGGCGCAGCAGCAGCTCGTTCAGGTAGGTGCCCGACAGCAGCGCGTCGCCTGTGGGCATGATGTGGCCGCCCACCCACTCCGCGCCTTTAAGGGTGTGAATATCTCCGGCACCCGTATCGCTCTGGGTCCAGGTCAGGTGCAGCGGCTGCAGCGGCAACAGCACCGGACGGAAATTGGAACTCGGCTTTTTGGCCCCCTTGGCCACCAGTGCAGTGCGCCCATGGTGGCGCGTGAACACCTCCAGAATCAGGCTGGACTCGCTCCAGTCGTAGCGGTGCAGGACAAAGGCGGGTTCGTTGGAAAAGCGGCGCGCAATAGCCAATCGCTATCCTCTAGATGACAGGCTTGGTCATTTCAACGGCCACCGCATTTGGCCCACCAGCGGCCACCGTGGAGCTGGCTTTGCCAGGCCACTGGTGGCGCCCCCCTCCCGAAGGAGAGGGGGGAAGGCGCAAGCGCTGCAGGAGGGTGATCGCTATTCATAACCAAAGGAGCGCACCCGTGCTTCATCGTCCGCCCAGCCGCTGCGCACCTTGACCCATATCTCGATGAACACCTTGGCATCCATGAGTTTTTCCAGCTCTTGTCGGGTCTCGGTGCCGATGCGCTTGAGCCGCTCCCCCTTGTCGCCGATCACCATGGCCTTGTGGCTGTCGCGCTCGACCACGATGGTGGCTGCAATGCGCACCAGGCGTTTGTGCTGCTTGCTTTTTTCTTCGCTGAACTGGTCGATGATGACGGTCGAGGTGTAAGGCAACTCGTCACCGGTGAAGCGGAACAGCTTTTCGCGCACGGTCTCGCTGGCGAGGAACTTTTCGCTGCGGTCCGTCAATTCGTCTTCGGCGTACCACCAGGGGGCCTCGGGCAAATACTTCTCGCAAATACCGTAAAGCCGCTCCACGTCGCCTTTGTTCTTGGCCGACATGGGCACGAATTCGGCGAACGGGTGACGCTCTTGCATGCTCTTGAGCCAAGGCGCGATCTCGGCGCGGCGGTGGATGTTGTCGAGCTTGTTGGCGATGAGCAGCGTGGGGATACCCGGCTTGAACAGCGAGAGCACCTTGGCATCGGCCAGGGTAAAGCTGCCCGCCTCCACCACGAAGAGGATCAGGTCCACATCGCCAATAGCGCCCATGACTGTCTTGTTGAGCGACTTGTTGAGCGCAGTAGCGTGGCGCGTCTGGAAGCCAGGTGTATCGACAAAGACGAACTGCGTCTGTCCTTGCGTACGGATGCCGGTGATGCGGTGGCGCGTAGTTTGCGCCTTGCGGGACGTAATACTGATCTTCTGACCCACTAGAGCATTGAGCAGCGTGGACTTGCCCACGTTGGGCTTGCCGACAATGGCGATGACGCCGCAGCGCTGTCCCTTCACATCCACCCCGGCAGCACCGGCAGGCCGGGCAGCCGCCAACATGGAGTCAAGGTCATTTTGGCCTTCAGCGCTTGATTCACCTGCGCTGTCAGCTACATTTTTAGTAGCATCTTCATTCATGGCTGTTTTGCTTTCAGTGTGGCCAGCATGGCCTGTGCGGCAGATTGTTCGGCCGCCCGGCGCGAACCACCGAGGCCTCGCTCGGCCAGGGAGAGTTCCGCAATAGCGCATTCCACATCAAAGGTCTGGCGGTGCGCCGCCCCTTCCGTCGTCACCACGCGGTACTGCGGCAATTGCATTTTGCGGCCCTGCAGCCACTCCTGCAATGCCGTCTTGGCATCCTTGGCAGCCGCCTGCATCTGGGGATTGATCTCTACGGCATTGAGCAGTCGCAGCACCAATGCCTCAGCCGGTGCATAACCTGCATCGAGATACACGGCTCCGATCAGGGCCTCCAGAGCATCAGCGAGGATGGACGGGCGCTTCTGGCCGCCGGAGCGTGCCTCGCCTTCGCCCAGGCGCAGCACCTCGGACACACGCAACTCCAGCGCCAGCTGGTGCAGCGTCTCCTGCTTGACCAGGTTGGCACGCACGCGCGAAAGATCGCCCTCGGGCTGAGACGCCAGCCGGGCGTACAACAGACTGGCCACAGCCAAGTTGAGCACCGAATCGCCTAGGAATTCCAGCCGCTCATTGTGGTCGGCGCTGAAACTGCGGTGTGTGATGGCACGCTGCAGCAAGGCGGGGTTCGAAAACCGGTGCTGCAGGCGCTCCTGCAGCGCAAGAAGAGAAGGCTGCACCTATTTGGTCGAATCTTCAAAGCGGTAGACCAGATAGGCCGGCCCCGCCAATGCAATTTCACGCGAGTATTTGAAGGACACCACGATCTTGTCGCCCCGTTTGGTCACTTCCAGATCCTTGCCCGAAATTGACGAAATATCATCGATGGCAGCAGCTCGATCAAAACTGGCGCGAATCTCTGGCACAGTGTTACCCTCCTTGGCCGCCTTGGCCGCAGCCTTGCCAATCGCGTGGTATTCCAGAAAAATCGGTACCGACTGGCCGCCAATGGCAAATGCTGCGACGGCCAGCAGGCCGACAAAAATCACCCCAATGAAAGACAGGCCGCGCTGGCTCGAACGGCTGGCTGAATGGTGCGCATGCATATGTTTTTCCCCTCTTGATTGTTTGCCGTGGCTGCTTAGTTAAAGGAACCGATACGCTTGAGGTTACCGAAATTCATCCAGACAAAGAAGGCTTTGCCCACAATGTTGGCCTCTGGCACAAACCCCCAGTAACGCGAATCGAGCGAATTATCGCGGTTATCGCCCATCATGAAGTAATGCCCTTCGGGCACCTTGCACACCACACCTTCGACACTGTAGCGGCAGTTGTCACGAGAAGCAAAATTGCTGGCGCCCTGCACAAAGGCAGGCGCATCGGGGTTATTGAGCAAACGGTGGGGGTGTGTTCCCAACTGTTCCTCGAACTGTTTGAAATAGCGCATGGCGCTTTCATCAAAGAAGTCCGGCTGCGGTGAAGTTGCGATCACCTGTCCATTGATGGTCAATCGCTTGTTGATATACGCCACCTCATCGCCCGGCACGCCCACCACACGCTTGATGTAGTCCAGGTTCGGCTGGGGCGGGTAGCGAAAGACCATCACGTCGCCGCGCTGCGGTGGCGTTCCATCAGTCACCTTGGTGTGGATGACAGGTAGACGCACACCGTACGTGAATTTGTTCACCAGAATCAAGTCGCCCACCAGCAAGGTGGGAATCATCGAGCCCGATGGAATCTTGAAAGGCTCGAACAGGAACGAGCGCAGCAGGAAAACCGCCGCAATCACCGGAAAAAGCCCGGCTGTCCAATCCAGCCACCAGGGCTGCATGAGCAAACGGGCTTTTTCGTCCTGCACATTGATGTCCACCTGGGCAATGCCCATGCGGTCCAACTCGGCACGGCGTTGCACGGCAGCGTCCTCGATGGCTTGGGCCGCACGGCGGCGGCGCGGCAGAAAATAAAGCCGCTCGGCAAACCAGTAGCAGCCCGTGACGACGGTCGTCAAAAACAACAGCAAGGCAAAGTTGCCTTCGATGGCCCCAAAATACCAGGCCCCCATATAGCCCGCAAAGGCCGCCAGCACCAGCGACGTGAGAATTTGCATGGCCTGCATCAATCTTCCACCTGCAAAATGGCCAGGAAGGCCTCCTGGGGCACCTCGACCGATCCAATCTGTTTCATGCGTTTTTTGCCTGCCTTCTGCTTCTCAAGAAGCTTGCGTTTGCGCGAAATGTCGCCGCCATAGCACTTTGCCAGCACGTTCTTGCGCAACGCCTTGATGGACTCGCGCGCAATGATGTTGCCTCCGATCGCGGCCTGGATCGCCACATCGAACATCTGGCGGCTGATGATTTCGCGCATCTTGGACACCACGGCGCGGCCGCGGTACTGGCTCTGGCTACGGTGCACGATGATGGACAGCGCATCGACCTTCTCGCCGTTGAGCAGGATATCCACCTTCACCACATCGGACGCACGGTACTCCTTGAACTCGTAGTCCATGGAGGCATAGCCCCGGCTCACCGATTTGAGCTTGTCGAAGAAGTCCAGCACGATCTCACCCAGCGGCATTTCATAGGTCAGCATGACCTGGCGACCGTGGTACGCCATGTTCATCTGCACGCCACGCTTCAGGTTGGCCAGCGTCATCACAGGCCCCACATACTCTTGAGGCATATACAGATGCACGGTCACAATGGGTTCACGGATTTCCTGCAGCTTGCCCTGGTCGGGCATCTTGGCAGGGTTCTCCACCATGATGACTTCACCGCCCGGCATCACCACCTCGTAGACCACGCTGGGTGCCGTTGTAATCAGATCCTGATCGAACTCGCGCTCCAGCCGCTCCTGCACAATCTCCATGTGCAGCAGGCCCAGAAAACCGCAGCGAAAACCAAACCCGAGCGCCTGCGACACTTCGGGCTCGTAGTGCAGTGACGCATCATTGAGCTTGAGTTTTTCCAGCGCGTCGCGCAGTTGATCGTATTCGCTCGCCTCGGTGGGGTACAGGCCGGCAAACACCTGGGGCTGGATTTCCTTGAAGCCCGGCAGCGCCTCGGCGGCAGGTCCTGCGTTGTTCGGCAGCTTCTTTTCCAGCGTGATGGTGTCGCCCACCTTGGCCGCCTGCAATTCCTTGATCCCGGCGATGATGTAGCCTACCTGGCCCGCCTCCAAGCGGTCCCGCGACTCGTTGGCGGGAGTAAACACACCCAGGTTATCAGCGTTGTATACAGTCCCGCTTGCCATCATCTTGAAGCGCTCACCCTTGAGAAGGCGCCCATCGACCACGCGCACCAGCATCACGACACCAACGTAAGCGTCATACCAACTGTCGATGATCATGGCGCGCAGCGGCCCATCGGGGTTGCCACGCGGCGCCGGAACCTTCGCGACAATAGCTTCCAGGATCTCGTCGATACCCATGCCCGTCTTGGCTGAACACGGGATGGCGTCCTCGGCATCGATGCCTATCACATCCTCGATTTCCGCCTTGGCGTTTTCGGGGTCAGACTGCGGCAAGTCCATCTTGTTGAGCACCGGCAGCACTTCCACGCCCAGATCCAGCGCGGTGTAGCAATTGGCCACTGTTTGTGCTTCCACACCTTGCGAGGCATCGACCACCAGCAAGGCGCCCTCGCAGGCCGAGAGCGAACGACTCACTTCGTAGGAAAAGTCAACGTGGCCAGGCGTATCGATCAGGTTCAGGTTGTAGACCTGACCATCTTGGGCCTTGTACTGCAGCGCGGCAGTTTGCGCCTTGATGGTGATGCCGCGCTCTTTTTCGATGTCCATGGAATCGAGCACCTGGGCTTCCATCTGGCGATCAGCCAAGCCCCCGCAGCGCTGGATCAGGCGATCGGCGAGGGTGGACTTGCCATGGTCAATGTGCGCAATGATGGAAAAATTACGAATGTGCTTCATCAACGAAAACGTCAAATAAGGAAGGTGCTAGACCACCGCAACAAAAAAGGGCGCGTCGGCTGGTGACGCGCCCTGAACCAACAATCTTGGGCAACTGCGATGGTTGGAGCCTCATTGTAGGCAAAAAATCACCCAAAAAAAGAGGGGCGCCATGGCCTCACGCGGGCGATGCCGTGGGCCACTGCCTGAACTACGCTGCCGACACTTGGTGCATTCCACAAGTCAAGGAATACGCCGTGGGGAACCCGTGCAATTCAGGAGGATTTTTTGCGCCATGAATTCGAGACAATTCGATATATCCATAGTTGTGCAAAAACAGGGCGCATTCTACCTAATCGGTCGATAACGCCCCGTCCGCCACAGCCTCGGCTTCTGATGCAGGGGTTCTGCCACAGAGGACAGCAATCCAACCCAAGGCTCTTATGGACGGATCAAAGCGTACTGAGCCCACTCCCCGCGCTGGTAAAGCACGTTGACCGGTTTGGTTTTGTCCACCTTGGACAAGACCGATTCAAAGTCTTTCACCGTACTCACTTCAGTGTTGGCAATGGCCCGGATCACATCGCCTTCGCGCAATCCTGCACGGGCAGCAGCATCCGAAGCAGCATCGATGCGCACACCCCCTTTGAGCTTGAGCTCCTTCTTCTGTGCTCCCGTCAAATCCGAAACCGTGAGCCCGAACTGCTGGGCAGCATTCGAAGACTTGGGTTTGACGTCGCGGTCACTGGCCTTGATGGCTGGCGTGTCACCATCAATCTCCGCAATCACGACCGACAAATCGCGCATATTCCCCCGGCGAAACACCGTCACGGTGCTCTTGGTGCCCGGCTTGGTATTACCGACCAGGCGTGGTAGGTCTGCGATCCGCTCAATGGGCTTGCCTTCGAAACGAACGATGATGTCGCCAGCCTCTACCCCGGCCTTCTCCGCGGGCGAGCCACTCTCCACCCCGGTTACCAAGGCCCCCTGCTGCTTGCCCAGCCCCAGCGATTCCGCCACATCGCGCGTCACCTGCCCAATTTGCACACCAATACGCCCCCGTGTCACACGCCCGCTGGAGCGCAGCTGCTCGCTGACGCGCATGGCTTCATCGATCGGAATGGCAAACGAAATGCCCATGAACCCGCCTGAACGTGAATAGATCTGGCTGTTGATACCCACGACCTCGCCCCGCATATTGATCAAGGGTCCGCCTGAATTTCCCGGATTGATCGCCACATCGGTCTGAATGAAAGGCAAGTAATCCCCGGTATCGCGCTGCTTGGCACTGACGATGCCCGCAGTGACAGTGTTTTCCAAGCCAAAGGGCGAGCCGATAGCCATGACCCATTCACCCACCTTCAGGCGGTTGACATCGCCAATCCGCACGGCAGGCAAGCCCGATGCTTCGATCTTCACAACGGCCACATCGGTGCGCTTGTCCGCTCCGATAATTTTTGCCTTGTATTCGCGCTTGTCCGTCAATGTGACGATCACTTCGTCGGCACCGTCCACCACATGGGCATTGGTCATGACATAGCCATCGGCACTGAGAATGAAGCCAGAGCCCACGCCGCGCGGCTGTTCTTCTTCCTGCTGCGGACGATTTGGTCGTTGTTGGCGCGGCATGTTCGGGATGGGCACGCCAAACCGCTTGAAAAACTCAAGCATGTCTTCGTCCATGCCATTAACGCCACTCCGCCTGGAAGCCTTTTCCGTCGTGCGGATGTTCACTACCGAAGGCCCTGCTTGTTCGACAAGATCTGTGAAGTCAGGCAACCCGCGCACGGAAGCCGGAGGCGTCGCCACCTGCGCAATGGCCAGGGGCGCCATCGCGGCGCTGCACGCCAGAACACAAGCCGCAGCCAGCCCGGCGCCATGGTTTTTTGTCCAATCGATTATTTTCATTGATGGCCTTTCGAGAATTCAAGTCACGTTCTGCTTTGCGCGCAGATACTGTGAGAAATCCTTCAGTGAATTTGGTTCCATCCAGCAAACAGCCATTTCATTTCAGCCGTGCCAGGCGGTCCGCAAACAACACCAGCGTGGCTGCAGGTACCTCTCCCACTGCCGTCAGCCAGACACCGTCACTCAGTGGCTTGGCCAGAACATGGGTAGCCCCCCGTGCGCCCTGAACCACCGTTGATGCGCTGCGACGGGCATGGTGCCGTTCGATGAACAACGATACCGTCACCAGCCCATCGGAGTAAAAGCACTGCAGCAGTCCGGGCTCATGGCCTGCTGAGGAAACTGCATGGAGATAACAACCGACAGGCACGAAACCATCCACGGGCTCACGCAGCCCCCAGCCCTGTTCGGTGGCTGTGGTCATCCGCATTTGCACACTCAGATCCTGGTAGCCAGCGGTATCCTGTGGCATGCGAGCCCACTGCTGCGCCTCCTTGTCGGCGTCCAGTTGCAGAGCGGAAAACGCCGTCTGCTCCAGCACCCGCCCACTTGGCTCCAGCATCTGTACCCGCAGCACCAGACCCGATGTGCGCTCACTCCAGAAGCGGTAACCAAAGCGCAGTGCATCGTGTGGCGCGAACGACACGACATCAGCCTCCATCCCGGCGACGCGCTCCTGTCCAAGGAGGTGCGCGGTATAGGGCGGGACAAAGGTCGCATCGGCACTTCCGGGTAGCGCATGAAGCAAATCGCGGCGCTCGGTGCGGACCGTACGCGACTGGTGCAGGAAGGTACGCACGAGCCCATCCTGCCGATAGACGGTACTTGCTGCACCATCGAGTGCATCGACGCGCTCGAACTGCTGGCCATCGCGTACCGCATGCCAGATTTTGGAAGTCGCCATGGCACCTGATGCATGGAGCACCACCACCGTGCCCACGTAACTGCGGCTGCGGGATGCCCCCTGCATGCGCTCCATCCATTGTTGGGCAGTCCGCGGATTGGCGTCGTCCTGCGGTCTATTGACCGGCCCGCCCTGTACACCCAAGGCAAGGGCGCACAAAGCCATCCCACCGAGATACCGGGCAGCACGTGAGAACACTAATTTTGCGGAACAACAACCGCGCCGCCATCTCGCCCGAAACACCATGCCTGCAGTCATTTGCCGCATGCGCCCAAGCAATCAACGTGAGGGCGACTCGAACGTGGCGTTGCGCAGGAACCCTGCAGGCATCTGCAGAGCCGCAGCGCCACCGTATTGCTTGTGCGCGGCGAGCAATTCGTCCAGACGAGGGTCACGCAGCATCACTTGTGCATCGGGACTGCTCGTAACAACCATCTGCTGTGTGGCCGCGGGTGGTGCAGCAGCCAGGCGAGCCCCTGAATCCGCTTCGCGGACATGGCTCAGCGAATTCCATCCGATGGCAGACACCGCCGCCAAGGACGCCAACCCCGCCACCATCTTCCAGCGAAAGGCCGATGCATTGGCCGCCTGTGCCAACTCGACCTGTAATGGCTCGGTATGGGGCAATGCATGCGGTGGCGCAGGCTCCTGGGCCAACTTCTGGTGCAACTGCGCCAGGAAAGCCCCGCCATCAGAAGCGTGCGCCAGTTCGGGGGAACGCAACACATCCCCCACCAAGTGATAGACCTGCCAAGTGTCACGGCCTTCGTCCTGCGCAGCAAAACGCAAAGCCTGCGCCAGTTCATCCCCGTGCAATTGACCGTCTGCCAAAGCCGATAACTGTTCGTGCATCTTCAGATCATCATTCATGGTGTCACCTGCCAAACCCATACCTATACGTCATGGAAACTCTTCACCTGTGCCGCGCACCTACCAGCGTTTGCCCGTGCGGTTTTCGAGCAATGGTCGCACCCGTGTGGAAATGGCCTCTCGGGCGCGAAAAATACGCGACCGCACAGTTCCGATCGGGCATCCCATTACGGTGGCAATTTCCTCATAGCTCAGACCTTCAATCTCACGCAAAGTCACCGCCTGGCGCAAGTCCTCGGGCAATGCATCCATTGCGGCGTTGACCTGGGCCGCAATTTCCCGGGCGGCCAGCACTGTTTCTGGTGTTTCTTCTGTGATTAGTTCATGGCCGATACGATAAGTTTCATTCTCGTCATCAGCAGAACGCAGAGTGCCCTCATACACCAAAGGATTACGCTTGAGGTCCATCAAGGCCTTTTTGGCCGTGTTGACTGCAATGCGGTACAGCCAGGTGTAGAACTGCGCATCCCCCCGAAACTGGTGCAAGGCCCGGTAGGCTCGGAGAAAGGTCTCCTGGGCAATGTCAGGCACCAAATCGGTATCGCGCACCATGCGTCCGATCAGCCGCTCGATACGGCGCTGGTATTTGATGACGAGCAGATCATAGGCCCGCAGATCGCCGGCCACGGTGCGCTCCACAAGGAGAAGATCGCTATCCGTGGCAGGAGGATCAAGAGATGGGGGTTCGGGCGGAGTCGCAGTCATGGAGAAGAAAGTTCACACCGGGCCAGCGCGCCCAGAAGCATGTTCGGCGGCATCGGGAACGCCCGTTACGGCGCGCGAATATACCGCACGGCGCAGATCCAGCCAGTGAGCGGGCGCATGTCCCCGCTCCAGCCAGAGCCATTGCGTACGCCCGGTGAGAGGCACCAGACAGACGGCCATGCGGCGCTGCAAATCGAGGTGAGTGGTCAGCGTACCACGCACACTACCGCCCAGGGGCTCAAGCAGCTCCCATGCACCACCGTCCCAGGACAGAGTGCCTATCGGCATTCGGACCCAGAAGCGCCATGCAGCGCCCGTGATCAGCAACCAAGCGAGCCCTGTACCCATCGGTATCCAGAGTGGCCATGGTGCGGCACCCCATAGCATCCAGGCAACCCAAGCCAGTCCACCAGCGGCCGATCCGCACGCCAGTGCTCCAGCGAGCCACGCACTGCGGCGCACCGGAAAACGCACTGCCGGGGCATGGTGGCGGGCGGAACGCTGATTCACAAACGGTCCGTCGCTGCAAGATGTCGTGCGGGGTGGTGCACGCAACGCAGCGGGCTACGGACGTCAGACGCGCCGAAAAACCAGCGTGCCGTTGGTACCGCCAAATCCAAAATTATTTTTGACGGCAACATCGATCCTCATGTCCCGCGCTGTGTTGGCGCAGTAATCAAGGTCGCACTCGGGATCCTGATTGTCCAGATTGATCGTGGGCGGAACCTTCTGGTGGTGCAGTGCGAGGATCGTGAAGATGCTCTCGATGCCCCCCGCCCCGCCCAGCAGATGGCCAGTCATGGACTTGGTGGAACTCACGACCATCTTATGGGCATGATCGCCAAAAGCGGCTTTGATGGCATTGGTTTCATTGAGGTCACCCAGCGGCGTGGACGTGCCATGCGCATTGAGATAAGCCACCTCATCGGTATTGACCCCGGCATTACGCAGGGCGGCTTGCATGGCACGGCGTGGGCCATCCATGCTAGGCGCCGTCATATGGCCGGCATCGGCGCTCATGCCAAAACCGCTCAGTTCGGCATAAATTTTGGCGCCACGGGCCTTGGCGTGTTCGTATTCCTCGACCACCACCACGCCGGCGCCTTCGCCCAGCACGAAGCCGTCGCGGTCCCTGTCCCATGGGCGTGATGCCGCCTTGGGATCGTCGTTACGGGTGGAGAGTGCGCGCATCGCGGCAAAACCGCCAATACCCAGGGGCGAGACGGTGGCCTCAGTCCCCCCAGCGATGACCACATCGGCATCACCGTACTCAATCATGCGACCGGCTTCGCCAATGCAGTGCAAGCCCGTGGTACAGGCCGTGACAACGGCCAGATTCGGCCCCTTGAAACCGAAACGCATGGACACATGCCCTGCCACCATGTTGATGATGGAGGCGGGAACAAAAAAAGGTGTGATGCGCCGTGCGCCCCGGTTGATGAATTCGGTATGGGTGTTTTCGATCAGCGGAAGACCACCGATCCCCGAGCCGATCACGCAGCCAATGCGGGTCGCCAGGTCTTCGCTCAGGGCATCGCCGGTGGGCAAACCAGCATCCTCTACGGCCTGCACCGCTGCAGCAATGCCGTAATGGATAAACGAGTCCATCGCACGCGCATCCTTGGCGCTGATGTAGGACTCCAGGTCCAGTCCTTTGACCTCGCCTGCAATTTTGCAGGCGAAGGTCGATGCATCGAACCTGGTAATGAGGCCAATGCCGGACTGCCCGGCCAGGATATTGGCCCAGGCGTCCTGCACCGTGTTTCCCACGGGACTGATGCAACCCAGGCCGGTCACGACAACGCGACGACGGCTCATGCGTAAAACCTTGTGCTGATCGCTGAAGGGGCGCCAAGCGCGCCGTTCAAGCCTTCGGGTGGGTGGTGGCGTAGTCGATGGCGTTCTGCACCGTCGTGATCTTCTCGGCGTCTTCGTCCGGAATCTCGATGCCGAATTCGTCTTCCAGCGCCATCACCAGCTCCACGGTGTCGAGGGAGTCTGCACCCAGATCGGCCACGAAAGCTTTTTCATTGGTGACTTGTGACTCTTCCACGCCGAGTTGTTCGGCGATGATTTTTTTGACACGTGCTTCGATATCGCTCATGGTTTCCCTCTGGGGGTTGTGAATGGAATCCGCGATTCTAGCCGTTTAAGAGAGGTTTCCCCAAAGGCCCGCCGTACGGATGAACCGGCGTGATTTTTCGTCAATTACATGTACATGCCGCCATTGACATGCAATTCCTGCCCAGTGATGTAACCAGCCTCGTTGGAAGCGAGGTAAGCCACGGCATGTGCGATGTCTGCGGGCTTGCCCAAGTGACCCAAAGGGATCTGATCGAGCAGTGCTTTTTGCTGTGCTTCGGGCAGGCCAGAGGTCATGTCGGTGTCAATAAACCCGGGGGCCACGCAGTTCACAGTCACGCTGCGGCTGCCCAACTCACGCGCCAGCGCACGGGTCATGCCGGCCACACCCGCCTTGGCGGCAGCGTAGTTGGCTTGGCCGGGGTTACCCGAGGCGCCTACCACACTGGTGATGCTGATGATGCGCCCGTAGCGCTGCTTCATCATCGGCTTGATGGCCGCACGGCTGACGCGGAACACCGCCTTGAGATTGGTGTCCAGCACGGCATCCCAGTCGTCGTCTTTCATGCGCATGGCCAGCTGATCGCGGGTAATGCCGGCATTGTTCACCAGCACATGCAGGCCGCCCTGGCCCTTGACGATGCCGTCAATCAGGGCATCGACCGCCGCACCATCGTTCACGTTCAGATGGGCCCCTCGGCAGCCCGGGTGCGCGGCCAGCGCCTGGCTGATACGCTCGGCGCCTTCAGTGGTGGTGGCTGTACCAACCACCTGGAAGCCGCGCACGGCCAGTTCCAGCGCGATGGCGGCGCCAATGCCGCGTGAGGCACCGGTGACCAGCGCCACGAGGGGTTTTGCAGTGCTTTCGCTCATGCCAGCAGCTCCTTGATTTCGGTGAGGGTCGCGGCGTCGTACAGCGCAGCACCCGTGAGTTCAGCGTCAATGCGCCTTGTGAGGCCCGCAAGCACTTTGCCAGGGCCGCATTCGACAATGTGGGTCATGCCACGCGCCTTGAGAGCCTGTACGCATTCCACCCAGCGCACGGGGCCAAAGGCCTGGCGATAGAGCGCGTCGCGGATGGCGTCTGCATCCTGCTGCACCGCCACATCAATATTATTGAGTACCGGAATCTGCGGCGCCGCGAGGGGTGTGATGGCCAGGGCGGCGCGCAGCTTCTCAGCGGCGGGCTTCATCAGGCTGGAATGGAAAGGCGCCGACACCGGCAACGGCAACGCGCGCTTGGCACCCGCAGCCTTGAGAACTTCACAGGCCTTCTCGACGGCGGCCTTGCTGCCCGCAATCACAGTCTGTGCCGGATCGTTGAAATTGACCGCCTCGACCACTTCAGTGCCGTTTTGGCCCATAGCGCTTGTCACTTCTGCGCAACCAGCTATTACTTTTGCAGCATCTAGGCCCAGAATCGCGGCCATGGCCCCCGTGCCCACGGGCACGGCTTCCTGCATGGCGGCGGCGCGCAGGCGCACCAGCGGCGCCGCCTGGGCCAGCGTCAGCACGCCCGACGCCACCAGCGCCGAGTATTCACCCAACGAATGCCCCGCCACAGCCGTCGGCAGGGCACCGCCTTCGGCACGCCACACGCGCCAGGCGGCCACACCGGCCACCAGCATCACGGGCTGGGTGTTGGTGGTGAGCGCTAGCTGCTCCTTGGGGCCCTCGTGGATCAGGCGACCCACATCCTCGCCCAGGGCGTCAGACGCCTCCTGCAGCGTTTGCACGACGGCCGGGTGGTCTGCCCACCCATCGAGCATGCCCACAGCCTGCGAGCCCTGGCCCGGAAAAACAAATGCAAAGGTTTTCATGCGTATTCAGTATTAGTGAAAAAATATGGCTGTAGCGCTTACCAGTAAAGCGCTAACAGCTACATTTTCAGGAGCACTGCACCCCAGGTGAACCCGCCGCCCACGCCTTCGAGCAGCACGGTCTCGCCCTGCTTTATCTGGCCCGAGCGCACCGCATGGTCCAGCGCCAGCGGGATCGATGCCGCCGAGGTATTTCCATGCTGGTCCACTGTGACCACCATCTTGTCCATGGGCAACTTGAGCTTGCGCGCCGTGCCCTGCATGATGCGGATGTTGGCCTGGTGGGGCACCAGCCAGTCGATATCGGCCTCGGTCAGCCCCGCCTTGTCGAGCGCGGCGCGGGCGGCGCTTTCCAGCACCCCTACAGCCAGCTTGAAGACCGCCGGGCCATCCATGGTGAGCAGCGGCAGGCCACTCACCTGACCGCCCGAGACATGGCCAGGCACGCACAGGATGCCGACATGGCGGCCATCGGCGTGCAGGTCAGACGAAAGAATGCCCGGGGTGTCAGACGCCTCCAGCACCACGGCGCCTGCACCATCGCCAAACAGCACGCAGGTGGTGCGGTCATTGAAGTCCAGCAAACGACTGAAAATCTCGGAGCCCACGACCAGGGCTCGCTGCGCTGTGCCCGCGCGGATCATGGCGTCAGCCACCGTCAATGCATAAACAAAGCCGCTGCACACAGCCTGCACGTCAAAAGCGGGGCAACCTGCGGCGCCCAGCTTGTTCTGCAGGATGCAGGCGGTGGACGGGAACACCATGTCCGGCGTGGAGGTGGCGACGATGATCAGGTCAATGTCGCTAGCCTCCAGCCCTGCCGCCTCCAAGGCATGGCGGGCCGCGTCCAGGGCCATGTCGCTGCAGGCTACATCGGGCGCGGCGAAGTGGCGTGCCCGGATTCCCGTGCGCGACACAATCCATTCATCCGAGGTCTCAATACCCCGTGCAGCGAGATCGGTCACTAAATCGGCATTGGTCACCCGGCGTGGTGGCAGATGACTGCCAGTACCGGTAATACGGGAGTAGCGTTTCATTAATGTGGTGCTGGCGGCGTGGCGCCTCCCACAAGAGCATCAGCAGGCAGCAGAAACGGGGCTGCACTGGCAATGCGAAGGCGCACGCGGTCCAGAAGGTTGTTGCGGGCTGCATCATACGCCCGGATCAAAGCCTGCTCAAAAGCCATCTCGTCGGCCGAGCCGTGGCTCTTGAACACCAGGCCGCGCAGGCCCAGCAACGCCGCACCATTGTACCGGCGGTAATCTACGCGCTTTTTGAACGCAGATAACACTGGATACGCGACGATCGCCGCCATTTTTGTAAAAACGTTGCGTGAAAACTCTTGCTTGAGGAAAGCACCCACCATAGTGGCCAAGCCTTCGCTGGTCTTGAGCGCAACGTTACCTACAAAGCCATCGCACACAACGATGTCGGTCGTTCCCTTGTAGATGTCATTGCCCTCGACATTGCCCACAAAGTTTAAATTACCGGAATTAGCAGCAGAACGCAGCAGTTCCCCTGCTTTTTTAATGACTTCGCTGCCTTTAATGGCCTCTGCACCGATGTTGAGCAAACCAACCGTCGGCTGCTCCTTGCCCTTGAGCACCGAGTCCAGCGCAGAGCCCATCACAGCGAACTCCAGCAGGTGGCGTTCGTTGCAATCCACATTGGCACCCAGGTCCAGCACCGTGGTCGCACCGCCAAGCATGTTGGGCAGCGGGTAGGCGATGGCCGGACGGTCGATGCCGTCGAGCGTCTTGAGCACGTAGCGGGCTATGGCCATCAAGGCACCGGTATTGCCCGCCGACACGGCAGCCGCAGCAGCGCCGTCCTTGACCTGCTGGATGGCCACGCGCATGGAAGAATCCTTTTTGCGCCGCAAGGCCACTTCGAGGGGGTCGTCCATGGCCACCACCTCGCTGGCTGGAACCAAGGTCGCGCGCTCATGAGAGAAGCCTTGCAAGGCTTCGGGCAGGCCCACCATCAGCAGACGCGCGTCGGGGTGGCTCTCCAGAAAATGACGGCATGCCGCCAGAGTGACATGGGGGCCATGGTCGCCGCCCATGCAGTCAACAGCCAATGTGATCATGGAATGGAATTCTGGCCGACTGCGCGGCCTGTGGATACAAAGTGAGCACCCAAAACAAAGGCCCGTGCTACGAGACGGTAGCTACGGGCCCTTAGGGATGCGCCGCTGGGGCGAATCAGGCTTCGGATTTGTTCTTCAGCACCTGACGGCCACGGTAGAAACCGTTAGGACTGATGTGGTGGCGCAGATGGATTTCGCCAGTGGTGGGCTCAACAGCGATGCCGGGCACATTCAGGGCGTTGTGCGAGCGGTGCATGCCGCGCTTGGAAGGAGATTTCTTGTTTTGCTGAACGGCCATGGTCGGCTCCTGGTCTTGAATAAGGGTTGGTAAAAACGCGATCAGCCCATTAAAAGACACGAGGGGATTCGCGCGAAGCCTTCAATTATAGTCTTATTTATCTGACTTTCCAACGCGCATGCTTGCCAGCGCTGCAAAGGGATTGGGGCGCTCGGCTTCGGCGGCCTCAAAATCATCGTCACTCGACTGCATGGGCACGTCGGTAGGGCATTCTTCGTGGCGCGGCACCACGGGCAGCGTCATGAGCAGTTCGTCTTCGATCAACTCGTGCAAGTCGAATTCACGGCTGATCGCCAGCAAATCTTCCTCAACCTCATCATCCAGCGCTTCGGCGGTGGCCTCGTCGGCCACGAAACGGAACCACTGGTCCACCTGCAGCGGCACATCCACCGGCCCCATGCAGCGTTGGCACTGCATGGGAAACGTGGCCTGCACCTGCAGGTGCATCCACATCTGTCCACTCTCCGTGCCGAGCTCAGGGCGCAACTCGCCCACCGCTTCCCAGTCCACGCGCAGGTCAGGGTGCAGGCCTTTGGCCTCCTGGGCCAGGCGCTCATATTTCAACAAGGAATCGTGCCCTGACAAGCGGGCGCCCGCCTGCACGAATGCCTTGACGTCCAGCCGGTCGGGGGAATGTTCCTTGGTCATGGGTGCAGTGTAAGAGAATCGGCCCATGCATCAATCCCCCCCTGCCCCCAGAGCCCTGGTTTTGGGCTCAACTTCTCCCTACCGGCGCGAATTACTGCAACGCCTGCGCCTGCCTTTCACCGTGGCCGCTCCCG
The DNA here is from genome assembly GCF_003096555.1 of Simplicispira sp. 125. Classification (NCBI taxonomy): domain Bacteria; kingdom Pseudomonadati; phylum Pseudomonadota; class Betaproteobacteria; order Burkholderiales; family Comamonadaceae; genus Simplicispira; species Simplicispira sp. 125. Next base: position 1,850,621 of record NZ_QEKM01000001.1, read on the forward strand.
ACGTCGACGAAACCCCTCAACCGGGCGAGGCCCCGCAGGCGCTGGCCTTGCGCCTGGCCTTGGCCAAGGCCCGTGCTGTGGCCGCGCAGCACCCCGAGGCCGTGGTGATTGGCTCCGACCAGGTGGCAGACCTGGCCGGGCACGCGCTGGGCAAGCCCGGCACGCACGAACGGGCCACGCAGCAACTGCGCCAGATGAGCGCACAGACCGTCATTTTCCAGACCGCTGTAGCGGTGGTGTGCCAGGCCGCAGGCTTCGAACAGGTCGAACTGGCGGCTGTCGAAGTGCGCTTTCGTCTGCTGAACGATGGCGAAATCGAACGCTACCTGCACGCCGAGCAGCCCTACGATTGCGCTGGCAGCGCCAAGAGCGAGGGCCTGGGCATCAGCCTGCTCGACGCCATTGCCAGCGATGACCCCACCGCCTTGGTGGGCCTGCCGCTGATCCGCACCTGCCGCATGCTGCGCGCCGCTGGACTGGTGTTGCCATGACCGCACCCACAGACAACAAGTTCGGCACCCTGTACTTGGTGCCTGCACCGCTCGACTTTGGCTGCGACACCCAAACGCCGCTGCAGGACAGCCTGCCCAACGCTACGCTGGCCACCGCCGCACGGCTGACGCACTGGATTTGCGAAAACGCCAAAAGCGCACGCGCCTATTTGAAGCGTGTGGATGCCCTGTACCCGCTGGTCCTGCCGCTGCAAGAGCAGACCATCACCGAATTGCCACGCGAAGTGCACAAAAAAGGCGACCATGGCGGCAAAGGCTCGGCCGTTTTCGACGCACGCCCGCTGCTGGCCGCCGCGCTGGACGGGCACAACATGGGCCTGGTGAGCGAAGCGGGCATGCCCGCTGTGGCCGACCCCGGCAGCTCCGTAGTGCGCGCCGCGCACGAGCTGGGCATCACCGTGGCGCCCTTGGTGGGACCGGTATCGCTGCTGCTGGCATTGGCCGCAAGCGGCCTGAGCGGGCAGAACTTTGCATTTGTGGGCTATCTGCCGCAAGACGCTGACGAACGCGCCCAGCGCATACGGGCCCTGGAAACGCTGGCCCTCAAAACCGGGCAAACGCAATTGTTCATCGAAACGCCCTACCGCAATGCCGCCCTGCTGCAAGCCCTGCTACACACCCTGCAGCCAGGCACACGCCTGTCGGTCAGCAGCGGCCTGACGCTGGCGGAAAGCGCTACGCGCAGCCAAAGCGTGCAGCAATGGCGCTACAAACCTGGCGGGCCTGACAAACACACACCGGCGGTGTTTGCCATCGGGCGCTGATCTCAGTGCAGGGGCAGACAGGGGTGCCGATGGGGTCCGTCAGTGGCCACCGTGCACCAGGCTGCTGACCAGGGTCACAACGCCCATGCCAATCAGCAGCATGGCAATTTGCAGGGCAGTTTCCCGCGCTGACAAGCGCTTTTGCAGTTGCGGAATCAGGTCGGCCAAAGCCACATAGACAAAACTGCTGGATGCCACCACCAGAAAGTACGGCAGCCAGTCGTGCAGCCGCTCCAGCAAAAAATAGCCGGCCAGACCGCCCAGCGCCGTCACCGCGCCGGCCAGCGACACCTTGAGCAGCGCCACGCGGCGGTTGGCGCTGCTTTGCAACAGCACCACCAGGTCGCCCATGTGGTGCGGCACCTCGTGCGCGAGCACCGACACGGCAGCGATCAGCCCCAGGCGCATGTCGGCAACAAAGGCCGAGGCAATCAGCACGCCGTCGCCAAAGCAGTGCACGCTGTCGCCGGTCAGCACTGTCCAGCCGCCCACACGCGGACCGCCCGCAGGGTGGTGATGGTGCGCATGGCTGTGTCCATGGGCGTGCCCGTGGTCATGGGCAGACTGCGCCTCGCCATGCTCATGGCCGTGGTGCCAGAGCTCGGCCTTTTCCAGCATGAAAAAGAACACCACGCCGACCAGCAAGGTGGCAAACAGGTCTTGTGCGCCGGCCTGGCTTTCAAACGCCTCCGGCAACAAGTGCATGAAGGCCGTAGCCAACAAGGCGCCCGCGGCCAGGCTCAAAAGATGCTGCGGCCCGACACCCCCCGAGACCCCCCCCAGGCCAGCGCGCAAGAGCCACGCGGCCAGCCACACGCTGCCAATGCCCGACGCCAAAGTGGCCAAAATGATTGCTATTAATGTCATAGCTATATGCGCTTACCCTGTATGGCCTATTGGCCTTTTTCATTAAAACTCAATACCCTGACGCAACCCGCCACTGCGCTCCCCTCAACACCAAAAAAGCCGCCCTGCCGTGGCGGGGCGGCTGTGTCATTGCAGCCTGGGCCAGGGCTGCGCTGGCGTAGCATCTGTCACTGCGCAGGCATTACCTCACGCCCAAGGACCAGTCACGGCCTCCATTAACCAACGCCGTTCGCCTTGAACCAGGCCAGCGCCCGCTTCCAGCCATCCTCGGCCGGCCCCTGGCGGTAGCTGGGGCGGTAGTCGGCTTGGAAGGCATGGGGCGCATCAGGGTAGACCACAAACTCGGACGCCTTGGCTGGGGCAGAACCCTGCGCCAAGGCAGCTTTCATCTTATCAACCGTGTCAAGAGGGATACCGCCATCTTGCCCGCCATACAACCCCAGCACCGGGGCCTTGAGGATGGGTGTGATGTCGATGGGCTGCTGGGGTGTCAGTGCGCTGGCACTGCCCACCAGGCGGCCATACCAGGCGACGCCGGCCTTCACCGGGCCGTGTGCGGCATACAGCCAAGTGATGCGTCCGCCCCAGCAAAACCCGGTGACGGCAGCGCGCGCGGTGTCGCCGCCATGCTGTCCGGCCCAGGCCAGCGCACCGTCCAGGTCGGCCATGACCTGGGCATCGGGCACCTTGGCGACCAATTCAGACATGAGCTTGGTGATTTCGCCGTACTGGGTGGCATCGCCCTGGCGGGCATAGAGTTCGGGGGCAATGGCCATGTAGCCCGCCCGGGCCAGGCGACGGCACACGTCGGCAATGTATTCGTGCACGCCAAAAATCTCGTGCACCACCAGCACCACGGGCAACCCGGTTTTGCCTGCAGGCGCCGCACGGTAGGCGGGCACCTGGAACCCGTCCACCGTGTAGTGGATGCGCCCGGTATCGAGCCCGTCGGCTGGGGTGGAAATGGCGGTCTGCGCCATCAGCGGTGCTGCGGCAGCGGCATAACCCAGGCCCGCCGCAGATTGCAGCACCGTGCGGCGGCTGGCACCGGCCTCGGTGCTGCGTCCGGGCAGCAGCGCATGGACCTCAGAGCAAATTTCTTCAAGCGGCATGGGGTTCTCCTGAAAAGGGGGCGTTCAAGTCTAGGCCCTACAAGACCTTTGCGCTGGCGTGCACGGCAAGACCGCGCTTTGCCACGGGTAGCGGAGAGCCCTGCCTGGCGCTGCAGCGCAAACCGTCGTATCGTTGGCACCAACGCTGTCTTTGTCAGACCCCACCATGCGCATTTTGCTCACGGGCTCCACCGGCTTCATTGGCCACACACTGCAAGCCGCCCTGGAGGCGGCAGGCCACACCGTGCACGGCGGCGCCTCGCCACGCAGCGCTGGCGCCCAGCACGGCCTGGTGCCCATGGATTTTGCGCGCGACACCACGGCCGCCCCCTGGTTGCCACGGTTACAGGGCATCGACGCCGTGGTCAACGCCGTGGGCGTACTGCGCGACACCCGCGCAAGACCCATCGACGCCGTGCACCGCGACACGCCCATCGCCCTGTTTGGCGCCTGCGCCCAGGCCGGGGTGCAGCGCGTGGTGCAGATTTCAGCACTGGGCATTGACGGCAGCGACACCCGCTACGCGAAGACCAAACGGGCCGCCGAGACACACTTGCAGGCGTTGGCCGCACAGGGCGCGCTGCGCCCCGCCATCCTGCGGCCCAGCGTGGTGTATGGCAAAGGCGGCGACAGCAGCGCGCTGTTCATGAACTTGGCACGCCTGCCCGTGGCACTGTTCCCCGGCCCGGTGCTCGATGCGCGGGTGCAACCCGTCTCCGTGCACGACCTTGCCGCAGGCGTGGTCGCCCTGCTCGGTCCGGCCCTGGAGCAGACAGGCGTCATCGAATGCACCGGACCTGAGGCGCTCACCATGGGCGCCTTCATCGCCAGCCTGCGCCAGCAGCTCGGTCACAGCCCCGCCATGGTGCTGCGCCTGCCCCAACTGCTGACAAACATCAGCGCCCGCCTGGGCGACGCCGTGCCCGCCTCGCCCTGGTGCAGCGAAACCCTGGCCATGCTGGGCAGCGACAACGTGGGCAACCCGGCCGTGTTTGAGCAGTTGCTGGGGCGGCCCGGCGTGCATTACAGCCAACTGGTGGCTACCGCCTGGTGCTGATGGCAGGCGTGCACACTGCTACAAAATTCAAGTCAAATCGGCCTCTAGCGGTTACTGACAAAGCGCTAGCAGCTAGAAAACAAATAGCAACTAAAACACCCCCAGCGCCAGCCCTGCGGCCAAGGCCTCACCCAGTGCCCGGCAGTGCTCCCGATCTTCGCTGCTGATTTGTTTGGGCGCCAAAATCGCCTCGGGTGTCTGGGCGTGGGTGCAAATGATGAGCGGCTCGGCCACCGCCTTGAGCCGCCAACCCGTGGCAATACGCGCCATCTGCCGCGCCGCATTGCTGCCATCGCTGCCTGCGCACACCATGCTGGCGTAAGGGCGGCCATTCACGCGGCCCTGCACCGGGTAGTAGCTGCGGTCAAAAAAATCCTTCATCAGCCCGCTGATGGCAGCCAGGTTTTCAGGGGTGGCAAACAGATACCCATCTGCCGCCAGCACATCGGCGGGACCCGCATCGGTGGCAGGCAGCAGACGCACCCGCACGCCGCCCTCGGCTGCGGCACCATCGCGTGCGGCCTCTGCCATCTGCCACGTGCCCCCGGTCAACGAGTGGTAAACGATCAGCAGGGTTTTCAGCGCGGCCATGGCAACCGCTACAGCGCCATCGACGGACGCAGGGCCATCGCTGCGCGCCAGCGCAGCAACTCAGGGTGCTGATCGCCCGGCTTGCGCTTGACGATGCGGGCGAAGTCCACGGCCACCACGGCGGTAATGTCGGCCACACTGAACCGATCCGTCGCCACAAACTCGCGGCCCGCCAGGCGCACGTTCAGCAGGTCAAAAAACTGATCGACCCGCGCCAACCCACGCTCTGCCAGCGCGGGGATCTGCGGATAGTTCACCGCGCCGGGCAGCGCGCGGTTGGCCATGGCGGGTGCGCTGTTGCGCAGCGCCTCGGCAATCGCCAGCAGGCCTTCGAACTCCATGCGCCAGTTCCAGCTGGCGACCTCGGCTTTTTCCTCGGGCGTGGTGCCCAGCAAGGGCGGCTCGGGATAGCGCGCCTCCAGGTAGGCGGCAATGCCCGCGTTGTCGGCCAGCAGCAGGCCTTCGTCGGTACGCAGCGCGGGTACGGTGCACTGCGGGTTGATCTGGCGGTAGGCATCGCCCAACTGCTCGCCGGTGCGCAGGTCGATGGCAATGGTGTCGTGCGGCACACCTTTTTCAGCGAGAAAAATGCGCGCCCGGCGCGGGCTGGGCGCCGTGGCGCAGTCGTACAGGGTGATCATGGCAAGGTCTCCTTCTGCAAGGCAGGGCTCAAGCCGCTGGGGCCAGCTTGTCTTGGGTTTGGGTGTCAAAGTCGCTGGCGTCGTGCCGCTCGTGCAACTGGCTGGCGGGGTCGCCAAACACACGGTTCACCTTGCGGCCACGCTGCACCGCGGGGCGCTTGGCGATCTGGTTGGCCCAGCGCAGCACATGGGTGTATTCGTGCACCTGCAAGAACTCGCCCGCCTCGTACAGCTGCCCCTTGGCCAGCGCGCCGTACCAGGGCCAGATGGCCATATCGGCCACGGTGTAGTCGCTGCCTGCGATGTATTCGTGCTGCGCGAGGCGCTTGTCCAGCACATCCATTTGGCGCTTCACTTCCATGGCGAAACGGTCGATGGGGTATTCGAACTTCTCCGGCGCATAGGCATAAAAGTGCCCAAATCCACCGCCCAGAAAGGGCCCGCTGCCCATCTGCCAGAACAGCCACGACAGGCACTCGGCCCGCTGGGCAGGCTCCTGGGGCAAAAAAACGCCGAACTTCTCGGCCAGGTGCATCAATATGGCGCCAGACTCGAAAACACGGATGGGATGAGCGGCATCACTGCGGTCCAGCAGCGCCGGAATCTTGGAGTTGGGGTTCACCGCCACAAAACCGCTGCCAAACTGCGCACCTTCATGGATGCGAATCAGCCAGGCGTCGTACTCGGCCCCGCTGTGGCCCAGCGCCAGCAGCTCTTCAAGCATCACCGTGACTTTGACGCCGTTGGGCGTGGCCAGCGAGTACAGCTGCAGCGGGTGCTTGCCCACCGGCAGTTCCTTGTCATGCGTGGCGCCCGAGATGGGCCGGTTGATGCTGGCGAACTTTCCGCCGTTCTCCTTGTTCCATTGCCAGACAGCGGGCGGTGTGTAGGGGGATGGATTGGTCATGTGCGAGGACTCCGTGGGCAAATCAGGGGTGGCTGGTGCAGTGCCGCCAACGAATCGAAAAGTGTACGGTGCCCTGCCGTAAATACCTTGCCGCCCCTTCGGAAGCACCTCTGGCGACTTGGGGAATGCGGGGCACACCGCCGTGCGGCGCGGTGTTGGCTTCGGTACCTGCAGTTGCCACCCGTGCGCGCGTGCGCCGCTCCCAATGGCAGACACAGTAAGCTGCAACCACCACGTTCTGGGCACCAACGCATTGCAATTGCAGCCACATACCAATGATCAGCCTCGCTCCCTTCACTTTTTTCGCCAGCCTTGAACCCCAGATGCAGGCCGCCCTGGGCCTTGCCCTGTTGCTGTTGGCGGCTGTCGCGGCGCGGTTGCTGGCGCTCTGGATCATTGCGCCCAGCCTGCAGCGCCTGCGCTTGCACGCGGGGGCATGGCCGATGGAAATATTGCTGCACGAAGGCGTCCTCCATCGCCTGGCACGGCTGCTGCCCTGGCTCGTGGTGAGCGCTGGAGTGGTGTATGTGCCGCACCTGAACGCCAGATTTGCGACCGTACTGAGCAACATCGCGCTGGCGTTCATCGCCATCCAGATCGTGGCCGCGCTGATGGCCATGCTCGATGCCCTGCTGTCGCTACAAGAGAAATACAGCCGCGAAAAAGGCGACCAGGCTTCAGCGCACAAGGTGCGCTCGATCAAGAGCTATGTGCAGTTGGGCAAACTCATGCTGATTCTGGCCGGCGCCATTGTTTCTGTGGCCCTGCTGCTGGACCGCTCTCCCCTGATCGTGCTCTCGGGCCTGGGCGCCATGTCTGCCGTGCTGATGCTGGTGTTCAAGGACACCATCCTCTCGTTCACTGCGGGCGTGCAACTGTCGTCCAACGACATGCTGCGCATCGGCGACTGGATCGAGATGCCGCAGGTGGGCGCCGACGGCGACGTGATCGACATTGCGCTGCACACCGTGAAGGTGCAGAACTGGGACAAAACCATCACCACCATCCCCACCTGGCGGCTGATGAGCGAGAGCTACCGCAACTGGCGCGGCATGAGCGAATCGGGGGGGCGGCGCATCAAGCGCACCCTGCGGATCGACGTGAACTCGGTGCGCTTTCTCGATGCCGAGCAGATGGCCTACTTCTCCAACTTTGCGCTGCTGCAGGACTACATGCAGGCCAAGCGCACTGCTGTCGAGCAAACCAACGCTGCCGCGCGTGCAGCGCTGGGCGAGCGCGTCGAGCTAACGGCCAACCAACGCCATCTGACCAACATCGGCACCTTTCGCGCTTACGTACTCGCCTACCTGCAGGCCCATCCCGACATCCACCAGGACATGACGCTGATGGTGCGCACCCTGGAGCCCACCGCCGAGGGCGTGCCACTGGAGGTGTACTGCTTCACCGCCACCACCAAGTGGGCGGTGTACGAAGGTATCCAGGGCGACATCTTTGACCACCTGCTGGCGGTGCTGCCGGAGTTTGGCCTGCGCCTGTACCAGCACCCCAGCGGCCACGACTTCCGTGCCAGCCTACCGCAAGGGAATCGATAAAATACTCAAAATAAATAGCTGCTAACGCTTATGCAGTAAGCGCAAGAGCCCGATTTTACCTGGTATTTCTGCGCAAACCGCTGTCGCAACAGCCCTGCAGCGCGGACCGAAAAATGGTGGTAAGCGAACGCGACGATCGCCGCCACGAAGCCCGATGCGGCTCCAACACCCCATGCCCAGCGCGGCCCCAATCGGTGAGAACAGATTCATGGAAGAGGACGGTATCCGGATTCACTGTCTTACAGAGCCCGCGTGGTTGGAAAAAAACTGCGCCCTGCGCTGTCTGGGTGGGTCGCGTCGGCACGAACGATCAGATTCTGTTCTTTTTTTCACCGTCCACGACAGCGCCACTGCAACGGCGCTGCCGCCGACTACAGCAGCAGGATTGGGTCGTCATTGGGCCCTTCCGGCGCTGGCGGCTCAGGAGCCCACGGCGCCGGGCGCTCGCCAATCTGCTGGCGCCACATGGCGTAGTACAGGCCACGCTGCTCCAGCAGTGCGGTGTGGCTGCCCGACTCCACGATGCGGCCTTTTTCCAGCACAAAAATGGTCTGCGCATGCAGGATGGTCGAGAGCCGGTGCGCAATGAGAATGGTGATGCGCGTGCTCTCGGTGGACAGGCGCCGCACGGTGTCGGTGATCTGCTCCTCCGTCAACGAATCCAGCGCCGACGTGGCCTCGTCAAAGATCAGCAACGGCGGTTGGCGCAACAGCGCGCGGGCAATCGACAGCCGCTGCTTTTCGCCGCCCGACAGGCGCACGCCCATCTCGCCAATCGGCGTGTCCAGTCCCTCGGGCGCTTTGGCCAGCAGGTGGGCGCAAGCCGCCTGCTGCATGGCGGCGACGATTTCAGCGTCGCTGGCGTCGGCTTTCACCACCTGCATGTTCTCGCGCAGGGTGCCGGCAAAAAGGTGCGTCTCCTGCGTCACAAAACCGATCTGGCGGCGCACCTCGTTGTAGCGCAGTTGGGCGGTGGAAGTGCCGTTGTAGAAAATGGCGCCACTGCCCGGCGTATACAACCCCACCAGCAGTTTGACCAGCGTGGATTTGCCCGAGCCCGACGGCCCGACAAAGGCCACCGTATCACCCAGCTCTGCGCTAAAACTCACCCCATCGAGCGCATTGTCCGGAGCGCCCTGGTGCTTGAAGACCACGTTGCTGAAACGCACCTGGCGCACCGGCCCAATGTGCACCGAGTCCTTGGGGCGGCGCTCCACCGGTTTTTTCATCAGCGCTTCAAAGTTGAGCAGCGACGCCTCGGCCTCGCGCCAGGCCAAAATGATGTTGCCCAGCTCTTGCAGCGGCGCAAAGATGGCGACCGAGATGAACTGCATGGCGATCAGCTCGCCGGTGCTCAGCACGTCCTTGAAAATCAGCCACAGCAGTGCGAACAGGATGGCGAGCTTGAGCAGGCTCAGCGTAGTGCCTTGCAAAAAGGACAGCAGGCGGATGCGTTTGACCTTCTGCATCTCCAGCGCAAAAATCTTCTGCGTTTGCGCCTGCAGCCGCCGAATCTCCGGAAACGTCAGCCCCAGGCTTTTGATCAGCTCGATGTTGCGCAGCGACTCGGTGATGAAGCCCGAGCTGCGGTTGGTCTCACGCACGATGGAGCGCTGCTGACTCTTGATTTCGCGGCTGAGCAAGCCCGTGAGCCCGCCCAGCACCAGCACGCCGATCAAAAACACCGGCACCAGCGCCCAGTGCCGCGTCACCGCATACCAGATCAGAAAGCTCACGCCCACGAAAGCGGCGAACACGGTGTTGATGAAGGCGTTGATGAAACGCTCGCTGTCTTGCCGCACCTTTTGCAGCAGCGAAAGCGTTTCACCGCTGCGCATTTCGGCAAATTCCTGGAACTTCAGGCGCAGCACCTGGCGCAGCCCGTCGTTGAAGATCTGCGTGCCCAGCTTTTGCACCACCAGGCGCGTGACGTATTCCTGCAGCGTCTTGGCCAGTCGCGAGAGCACCGCCACCCCCACCGCCAGACCCAGCAGGCGCAGCACGCCCGAGATCAGTTCGTCGTCGCTTTTGCCTGCCGGGTGCACGGCATAGCCGTCAATGATCTTGCCAAAAATGATCGGGTCCACCAGCGCCAGCACCTGGCTGACGGCCGCCAGCAGCAGCGCCAGCAACGCCAGCTTGCCGTGGGGGCGCAGGTAGGTCCAGAGGATGTGCATGTGGGTCGTCTCCTGCGGGGTGGATGGCCGTGCAAGGCGGCGCGCGCCGTTCGCCTGGGGCAATGCCCTGTGCATTGTGGCGAAGTCCACGCGGTGCAGGCGAGAGAAATAGATAAAAGGTAACGGCCGGGGGCCGCCTGTATCCAACGCGCCCGGCTGGCCGCCCCCCCCCCTCACATCGACGGATCAATCAGCACCTTGGCGCCCGTGTTGCGCGGGCCATAGAAGGCGATGGCGTCAGCGCTCAATGCGCCGGCCAGCGATACGGTGCGTGCGTAGTGGCTGGCAAACGTGGTCTTCAGTTCGGCGACCACACGGTCGCGCAGCGCCTGTGACGCTGCGCCCCCGATTTTTTCCAGGAAAGGAAACAGCAACCAGCCACCCACACCCCAGGCCATGCCGAAGGTGCGCTGGATTTCTGTGGGGCGGGTGTCCAGGTGGCCATACAGATAGACCTGCTTGTGCACTGCCGAGCCATAACGGCTGTATTCCTTGGCGGTGCGATTGATGGCGCTTTCCATGCATTGCAGGATCTGCCCGGCCAGCGTACCGCCGCCTGTGGCGTCGAACGCCATCGTGGCGCCGGTGGCCGCCAGCGCGTCGGTCAGATCGGCCATGAACCCCGGCGCACTGCTGTCGCACACATATGGGGCGCCGATCTCGCGCAGCACCGCCGCCTGCTCGGGCTTGCGAACGATGTTGACCAGACCAATCCCATCTTTCTGGCAGACTTTGTTGAGCATTTGGCCGAGGTTGCTGGCCGCAGCGGTGTGCACCAGCGCCGTATGACCTTCTCGCTTCATCGTCTCGACCATGCCCAGGGCGGTCAGCGGGTTGACAAAGCACGATGCCCCTTGCGCTGCCGTGGTGCCCGCCGGCAACGGCAGGCACTGTGCGGCAGGCATGGCCCGGTACTGCGCATACATGGCGCCGCCAATGACGGCCACCGTGCGGCCAAGAAGCGCCTGGGCGGCCGCAGAGGCACCGGCAGCCACCACCAGGCCAGCGCCCTCATTGCCTACCGGCATGCTGTGGCCCAGGCGCGCGGCCAGGCCAGGCATGGCGCGTTCGGGGATACGGGCGGTGACCACCGGCCGCTGGGCACTACCGGCAACCTGCACGGTGGAGAGATCGGCGGGCCCGAAAAGCAGGCCAATGTCTGACGGGTTGATCGGTGTCGCCTGCATCTGGATCAACACCTCGTCAGGCCCCGGAACGGGAACGGGCGTTGGCTCGAGGCTGATCTGCAAGCGGCCGTCGGCCTGCACGAGCGAGCGCAATTGCAGGACGGTAGAGGGGATGGATGGGTGCATGGAGGACTCTCGGTGGGGTTACGCCGCTGTCTTGGCGGTCTGGCGGCCGGTATCGTGGGAGGCATCTCACCACGGGGATGCGGCTCGCCGCCACGCGGCAACTTTCATTGTCGATCAGGCGGCTATCGTCTGCCCGGCGTTTCCGAAAAACCCCCAACGAGTCCGGCAGTGACCGCGCCCCCCGGATTCGCGCGCCCCTTTGCGAGAGTGGTACTGCGGTGATTTTTTGGGAATGCGCACCCTGGGCAGCAACAACCAGCGTTCCGACTTACTCACACCCTGCGCGCAGGGCTTGCCTGCAGCCTTCAATCTACGCAAACACCACCGACTCCACAGACGCCACGGCTTGAAAAGCAGGCCGGGCAAAGAAGTAACCCTGCATCAGGTGGATTCCGGCGTCGCGCAGGGCATCACGCTCGGCGAACGTTTCAACGCCCTCGGCAATCACCTGTATGTTCATTTCTTCGCACATCCGCACCAGGCTGCGCACGATGGTGCGGCGGGATCGGTCGGCATCCACATTGCGCACCAGGCCCATATCCAACTTGATGAGGTCGGGCTGAAAGTCGGCCAGCAGGGACAGGCCTGCGTAACCGGCGCCAAAATCATCGATGGCGGTCTTGAAACCGCAGCGCTTGTACTCGCGCAGGATCTCGGCAAACCAGGGGCCGTCTTCGACCCTCTCGCCCTCCGTCACCTCGAAGATGATGTGTTCCAGCGGGAAATGGTGCGTGCGGGCGGCTTCCAGCGTCGTGCGGATGCACAGCTCGGGCTTGTAAATGGCATTGGGCAGGAAATTGATCGACAAGCGTTCGGTCATGCCCAGCGCACTGGCGCCCTTGATCGCCTTGACCCGGCAAGCCTGGTCAAACCGGTAGCGGTTGTCGTCGTTGACCTGTGCCAGCACGGAGGCGGCCCCCTCCCCCTGCGGTCCGCGCACCAAGGCCTCGTGCGCGTAGATCGTGCGGCGCTCAAGATCCACAATGGGCTGGTAGGCATATTCAAAGCCAAAGTCCAGCCGCGCACCTTTGCCGCAGTCTTCGCAGTCTCGCGGCGTTCCTTCAAGGGGCGCGAAACCGATAGGAAAGGATGCGTTGGTGCGAACAGATGTATGGATGGTCATGGCGGCTGGTTACCTTTGGTGAATTCATGCCTGAAGCACGCAACGCCCCAGGATGTTATGGGGCACTTTAACGCTGTCAGCGACCTCTGCGGTCGCAGCCGCCACAGCAGCCCCTGAAGACCGGCTGATCAACGCGAAGAAAGACCACCGCGCCACAGCCACAAGGCACTGGCGGCCAAGAGCACCGTCGCGATGGCGCTGGCCCAAGTCAACGCATCCCACCCGGCAACGGGTGCGTTCCCAAAAAATCGCACCAGGAGCGGGCCAGCGATCTGACCAACGGCAAAACCTGCGGTCATGCGTGCCAACAGGGGCGTCGGGTTCGATGGCATCCGCTGCCGCGCCCACTGGAGACCCGCCATGGTGGCGACCATGAAAGTGCCGCCGACCAACACAGCCGAAGCCGTCAACGTCCACAAGGCGTTTTGGCACAGTGGAAGCAAAGTACCCACCGCCATGACAGCCTGGGCCGCAGCCCAGACTTTTCTGCGGGGCCAGGCGGACAGCCAGCGAGACGCCAAAGCCACCGACAGGGCCGCCGCCACACCAAAAAGGGGCCAGGTCAGACCAAAGACCAAGGGGTCAGAAACAAGTTGCCTTGCCATGGTTGGCAAGTACGTGGCGGGGATGATGTAGCCAAACCCAAACACAGCGTAGCAAACAACCAGCCCCCAATTGCCCGCACCCGATGGCGGCCCAGGCCCCCGATGGACACTGGTGTGGGCGCGCTGCGGCGCAAAAGCGGCCGCTTGCACGGCAAGACTGCGCAGCACATAAACAGCCCCCGCAGCCGCCATGGCTGCCAGCTCGATCCACAGCCACCGGGCAGGCTGATGTCCGCCGAGCCAGGCCATGGCACCGGTCAGCGCAATCCCCACGCCCACACCGGTGTACATCCAGCCACCCAAAGAGGTGGTCTCTCTGCGGGCCAGTTCGAGCAGGCACCAACTGCTTGCGCACACCAGCACCCAGGCACTGAAGACGCCGGCACTGCCGCGCAAAACCACGCCCAGCCAAGGGACAGAGGCATGCGCCCAGGCCATGCACGCCGTCGTCAGTGCCACACCGATCAGCCCGACCCGGATACCGCTTTGCGGCGCCCGCGCAAACCACGGCGCCGTCAACGCCCCCGCCAGATAGCCGAAATAGTTGGCGGCCGCCCATTCGGTTCCGGTGACTGCGTCCAGGCTTGCATCGCGCAGCATCAGCGGCATGAGCGGCGTGAAAGCAAACCGTCCAATCCCCATCGCGATGGCAAGAGAGACAAGACCGGTGATGACAATCGTCCACGGTGAGGGTTGATGGGAGGGGCGCGTGGGCATCAAAAAATGGGGTCAAAAGCAAAGTGCAGCACCCTGGGTTTCACCGGAGAAGGGGCATGGCCCAGGGGTCATCCAGAAATTTTCTTGCAGCAGCAGCGGCCATTACGCCATCGATGCGCCAGCACCCGCCACGCGCCTGGGTATCACCCCCACAGCCGCACCACTGCGGCGGCACCCGCCCCCAGCACCACCACCAGCAAAAACGGCCAACGCAACCACAACGCAAGCGCCGCAGCCGCGAGTGCCGCTAGCCGCGCATCCAGCACCAGCGCGGTGCCCGCAGCAAAGGTGTTCATCACCGTCAGTGCCGACAGCAGCGCCACCGTGATGGCCCCGGCCACGCGCGTCATCCGGGGGTTGCCCAGCCAGCGGGCCGGCACGGCGTAGCCCGAGAGTTTGGTGAGGTAGGTAACGGCAGCACCGACCAGGATGGCGAACCAGAGGGTCATGGTGCGGTCCCCTCTGCCGCGCCAGAGACCACCGGCGCAGCCTCGGGTACCCACCAGCCCCAGGCCGCGCCGACCGCAGCAGCGACAAGGATGGGCAAGCCAGGCGGCAGCAAGGGCAGAGCGAGCGCCGTAACCACGCCACTCAACACCGCCAGCGCCACGGGCTCGCGCTGGCGCAGGCGCGGCCAGAGCAGGCCGAGGAAGGCGGCGACGGCCGCGCCATCCAGCCCCCAGCGGCGCGGGTCGCCCAGGGCGTCGCCCAGCCAGGCGCCGACGAAGGTGAACAGGTTCCACAGCACGAAGATGCCCAGGCCCGCGACCCAGAAACCGCGGCGCTGCTCATCCGGCGTGGTCTGGCCTGCGGCGGTGGCGGTGGATTCGTCGATGGTGACCTGGGCGGCCAGCCATTTGCGCCAGCCCTGGGGTTGCAGCATGTGGTTCATCTGCATCCCGTAGACGGCGTTGCGCACGCCGAGCAAGGCCGCAGCGCCCAGCGCGGCAGACGGCACGCCGCCGCCCGCGATGACGCCGATAAAGGCGAACTGCGAGCCGCCCGTGAACATGAGCAGGCTGAGCGCCATGGCCTGGCCGACGGTCAGGCCCGCCGCCACGGCCAGGGCGCCGAAGGAGACGCCGTAAAGCCCTGTGGCGGTGGCAATGGACAGGCCCATGCGGATGGCGGGGGTCCAGGAAGCAGGTCGCAAGGTGGATGGGGAAGAATTTACAGAAATCAATTTTGATAGCTAGTTGCGCTTTATTGACAATGGTTTGACATACAAAACTATATCAAACTGTTGAAAAACAAGCGTTAGCAGCTCCTGATTCGATAGTGGTTATGACAATGCAGCCGTGCCGT
The DNA here is from genome assembly GCF_003096555.1 of Simplicispira sp. 125. Classification (NCBI taxonomy): domain Bacteria; kingdom Pseudomonadati; phylum Pseudomonadota; class Betaproteobacteria; order Burkholderiales; family Comamonadaceae; genus Simplicispira; species Simplicispira sp. 125. Next base: position 1,865,865 of record NZ_QEKM01000001.1, read on the forward strand.
CAATGCGCTTTGTCCCAATTCGGCCCCACGCCCACCTCGGCAAGCAGCGGCACTTTCAGCGCTGCGATGTCGGCCATGAGTTTCGGGATTTCGACCTTGACCCAGTCCACCTCGGTCTCGGGCAACTCAAACACCAGTTCGTCGTGCACCTGCATGATCATTTTGATGGCCGGTTTGTGCGCATCGAGTTCCTTTTGCACCGCCACCATCGCCAGCTTGATCAGGTCGGCCGCCGTGCCCTGCATGGGCGCGTTGATGGCGGCGCGCTCGGCACCGGCGCGGCGTGGGCCGTTGGGGCTGTTGATTTCGGGCAGGTACAGGCGGCGGCCAAAAACGGTTTCCACATAGCCGCGCGCCTTGGCCTGGGCCTTGGTTTCGTCCATGTACTGCTTGACGCCGGGGTAGCGCTGAAAGTATTTGTCAATGTAGGCGGCAGCTGCCTTGGTCTCGATCCCCAAATTCTTCGCCAAACCAAAGCTGCTCATGCCGTAGATCAGTCCAAAGTTGATGACCTTGGCGTAGCGGCGCTGCTCGCTGCTCACCTGCTCCAGCGCCACGCCAAACACTTCGGCGGCGGTGGCGCGGTGCACGTCGAGCCCGGCGTGAAAGGCGTGCAGCAAGGCGTGGTCGCCGCTGATGTGGGCCATGATGCGCAGCTCGATCTGGCTGTAGTCGGCGCTGGCGATCACGCTGCCGGGCGGCGCCACAAACGCCTCGCGCACGCGGCGGCCTTCGGGCGTGCGGATGGGGATGTTCTGCAGGTTGGGGTCGTTGCTCGACAGGCGGCCGGTGACGGCCACGGCCTGCGCGTAGTGCGTGTGCACGCGGCCGGTGCGCGGGTTGGCGAGCTGGGCGAGCTTGTCGGTGTAGGTACCCTTGAGCTTGCTCAAGGACCGGTGCTCCAGCAGCTTGGCGGGCAGGGGGTAATCCTCGGCCAGCTTTTCAAGCACTTCTTCGTCGGTGCTGCGCGCGCCGGTCGCGGTCTTTTTGACGACCGGCATCCCAAGCTTGTCGAAGAAAATTTCGCCCAGTTGCTTCGGTGATGCCAGATTGAAGGGCTGGCCAGCGATCTCATACGCCTCGGTCTCCAGCTGCACGATGCGCTGGCCCAGCGCGTGGCTTTGCGCGGCCAGCGTGGGTGCGTCGATCAGCACACCGTTGCGTTCGATACGGTACAGCGTCTCGCTGCTCGCCATCTCCAGTTCGTAGATAAAACGCAGCTTGTCATCTGCCTGCAACAGCGGCCACAGGGCGTTGTGCACGTCCAGCGTCTGGTCGGAGTCTTCGCACGAATAGGCGGCGGCTTTGTCGACCGGCACCTGCGCAAACGGGATTTGGTGCGCGCCCTTGCCACACAGGTCTTCGTAGCTGAGGCCAGTGCGCCCTGTGTGGCGCAGGGCCAGACTGGTGAGGCTGTGCGGCTTGTGCACTTCCAGCACGTAACTTTGCAGCATGGTGTCGTGGGCGTAGCCTTGCACCTCGATGCCGTGGTTGGCAAACACGTGGCGGTCGTATTTGATGTGCTGGCCCAGCTTGTGGCGCTTGGGGTCTTGCAGCCAGGGTTTCATGCGCGCCAGCACTTCATCCAGGGGCAATTGCACCGGCGCATCAGGCCCGGTGTGGGCCAGCGGGATGTAGGCCGCCTCGCCCGCCTGCACGCTGAAAGAGATGCCGACGATTTCGGCACGCATCTCGTCGAGTGAGGTGGTTTCGGTATCGATGGCGACCAGCTCGGCCTGGTGCAGGCGCTGCATCCACTGGTCAAAGTCGGTCCAGTTCAGGATGGTGTCGTACACCACGGTGCGGTGCTGGGCAGCCTCGGCCACGGGGCTGGCAGAGTGGTCGGCAAACAGGTCGCCGCTTTGGCCGGGCATGGCGACGGTGGGGGCTGTGGTGGCAGGGGCCGCCGCTTTGAGCGCATTGGCCAGGCCCTTGAAGCCATATTTCTCGTAGAACGTGCGCAAGGGTTCTGTCTGGGGCTCGCCCATGGCCAAAGCGTCCAGTGCGGGCAGGCCTGGCAACTCGGCAGCCAGGTCACAGTCGGTCTTGATGGTGACGAGCTGGCGGCCCGTGGGCAGCCAGCCAAGGCTGCCGCGCAGGTTCTCACCCACCACGCCCTTGATGTCTGCAGCGCGTTCGAGCAATGCATCGAGTGAGCCGTATTCCATGAGCCACTTGGCAGCAGTCTTGGGGCCCACCTTGGGTACGCCGGGCACGTTGTCCACCGTGTCACCCACCAGAGTTTGGTAGTCCACCATCAGGTGCGGGGGCACCCCAAACTCTGCAGTCACACCGGCCACATCGCGGCGCTTGCCGTTCATGGTGTCGATGATGGTGATGTGTTCGTTGACCAGCTGGCTCAGGTCTTTGTCACCGCTGCTCACCACCACCTCCACACCTTGGGCGGCGGCTGTGACAGCCAAGGTGCCAATCACGTCGTCGGCTTCTATGCCTTTGATAGCCAAAACAGGCCAGCCCATCATGCGTACCACTTCGTGGATCGGTTCAATTTGCGCACGCAAATCGTCGGGCATCGGCGCCCGTTGCGCCTTGTATTCGGGATAAATCGCGTCACGAAAGGTGGGGCCAGAAGCATCGAAGATGCAGGCCGCGTAGTCAGCGCGCACTTCTTTGCGCAGCGCCTGCATCATGTTGATCATGCCGCGAATGGCACCCGTGGCCGCGCTGGCCGGGTCGCCAGGCACGGCGCGCAGGTCGGGCATGGCATGGAACGCACGGTACAGGTAGCTGGAGCCATCCACCAACACCAGGGTTTTTTTATTGCTCATGCAGCGATTGTGCACAGGAAGACCTCTACCCTACCCAGCCTGCTCTGCCCCAGCGAATACCCTGTGGCGCAGCAGGGCCGGTTGCGGTCCAATCGCCCCACAAGACAAACGAGAGGAGAAGCGCGTTGAAATTCAAGAAGTTCGCCGTGGGAACCGTATTGGCCCTGGCCGTTGCAGGAACCGCCGGGTGGTTCAGCCTGGACAAGGAGACGCGGGCCCTGCTCAAGACAGCGCCCACCAACCGCGACCTGCTGTTCTGGACCCAGCCACAGCGTGACGCCGCGTTTCGCGCGCTCGACCGGCTGCCCATCCTGGCCAAATCCCACGCCATTCCAGCCAGCAGCACGCCCAAACCCTTGCCGCAGGGCGAGCCGCTCAAGCTCTCCATCGACCTCGATGCCTATATGGCCAGCCAGCGCAGCGCCGCCATCGTGATCCTGCACGACGGAAAAATCCGTGTGGAACGCTACGGCCTGGGCTTTGACAAGGACGGCCGCTGGACAAGCTTCTCGGTCGCCAAGTCATTCACCTCCACGCTGGTGGGCGCCGCGCTGCGCGATGGGTTCATCAAAAGCATGGATGACAAGGTGAGCGACTACATCCCGGACATGAAAGGTTCGGCCTATGACGACGTGAGCGTGCGCCAGCTGCTCACCATGACATCGGGCGTGCGCTGGAACGAGACCTACTCGGACCCCCATTCCGATGTCGCCCAGTTCAACAACCACAAGCCCGAGGAAGGCGTGGACGCACTGGTGAGCTACATGCGCAGGCTCCCGCGCGAAGCACCGGCGGGCACGCGCTGGCACTACAGCACCGGCGAGACCAATCTCGTAGGCATCTTGCTGAACCAAGCGACGAAGAAGCCGCTGGCCGACTACCTGTACGAAAAGGTGTGGAACCCCGTGGGCATGGAGCAGCAGGCCACCTGGCTGCTGAGCAAAACGGGTAAAGAGATCAGCGGCTGCTGCATCCAGGCCGCCACCCGGGACTTTGCGCGCTTCGGCCAGTTCATTCTTGATGGCGCCGTCGTCAACGGCCAGAGCATCGTGCCCGATGGCTGGCTGACCGATGCCACATCCCGCCAAACCCCCATTGGCCAGCCCGGTCGGGGTTATGGCTACCAGTGGTGGACCTATGACGACGGCACCTTCGCTGCGCGCGGCATCTTCGGCCAGGGCATCTTCCTGGACGCCAAGCGCAAACTCGTGATTGCGTCGAACGCCAACTGGGCCGCGGGCGCCAGCGACCGCGAGACCAGCGAAGCGCGCGAAGCCTTCTACCATGCGGTGCAAAAAGCGGTAGACGACGAGGCCGCAGCATCGCCAGCGCGCTGAAGCGCATTGCCCACCAGCGCCGCCGGTTGAGGGAGGGCGGCCCTGCAGCAGAGCCCGCCTCTGTGGGATGCGGTAATCTCGCCCCCTCGGGCGCATGCCTTCAGACCCTCCACCTTGGGAAACCACACCATGAAAAAATGGCTCGCGTTGTTGATCGGCGCAGCGTCCACGCTGGCTTTTGCGGGGACCGAATTCAAAAACGTGCCAGAAACCTTGCAAAAATCATTGCAAGGCAACAGCCTCAAGACGGCACAACTCGACCAAGGCGTGCTGCGCCTGCAAATGGACAAGCCCGTGGTCTCCGAGCTGGTGTATTCCACCCTGGTTTTCCACAACATCTGCGGCGTGCAGTGGCACTACCCTGAACAGTTCGCCCAGTTCGCCTTGAAACGGGTCGAGCTGCTCGACGCCGCCGGTGCGCAAGGGTATGCGTTTGATACCCGCGGTGATGTCTGCGTACAGATGGGACAACTGGGCAAGAACTTCCGCACCTTCATTGCCCAGCACACCGTCAAATGTGACGCAGGGATCTGTCCGCAGCACCCCTGAATCCGCACGGTGCAGGCCGCTGCTGCGGGCCTGGCGGGTTCTGGCTGGCCAGGACGCACCGTTTGCAGCACCCCTCCCCGCCTACAATCGCGCTATGCGCGCTCTTTACCTCCTTTTGCTGCTGGCTTTGACCACAGCCCCCTCCTTCGCCCAAAATACCAGTCAAAATGCCGCACAGGGCACAGCTGTAGAGCGCAGCCAGCTACCAAAAACAGAGCAAAAAACCACCCGCCAGGACCAGCGCACCGAGCGCATCCGCGTGGAAGACGGCGGCAGCCGCGTAGACGAGTTGCGCGTGGGCGGGCAAACCCAGACCATTACGGTGCAGCCCAAGACCGGCGACATGCCTGCCTACGAAGTGCTGCCGTCTGACGGCGTGCGCAACCTGCCCGGCAGCCGCAATGGCTCCGAGTCCACCACCGGTCCCCGTGTCTGGAACGTGATCAAGTTCTGACAAGCCCTGCCATACCGCGCGGCAACGCCCCACACCGCCCCTGACGATCGACCCCTTTCCCGCTGTGCTCTGACCGATGGCCGTATTTACACAAGTCTCTGACAACGAGGCGCGCGACCTGCTGCGCCAACTGCAACTGGGCGAACTGCATGCGCTGCGCGGCATCGAGGGCGGCATCGAGAACACCAACTACTTCGTCACCTGCGACCAGGGAGAGTTCGTGCTCACGCTGTTCGAGCGCCTGACCGCAGAGCAACTGCCGTTTTATCTGTACCTGATGAAACACCTGGCGCACGCAGGCATTCCCGTTCCCGACCCGCGCGCCAACAAGGCCGGCGACATCCTGCACACCGTGTGCGGCAAGCCTGCCGCCGTGGTGAACCGCCTGGTCGGCCGCAGCCAGCTGGCACCCGAGGCCGTGCACTGCGCTGCCGTGGGCGAGATGCTGGCGCGCATGCACCTGGCCGGGCGCGACTACGAGCGCCAGCAACCCAACCTGCGCGGCCTGCCCTGGTGGAACGAAACGGTGCCCGTGGTACTGCCGCACATCGACCCCGAACAGGCCGCGCTGCTGCGTGCCGAGCTGGCCTACCAGAACCACATTGCAGCCAGTTCCGCCTATGCCGCCCTGCCGCGTGGCCCGGTGCACGCCGACCTGTTCCGCGACAATGTGATGTTCGAGGGCGAGCAGCTCACCGGTTTCTTTGACTTCTACTTTGCCGGGGTGGACAGCTTTCTGTTCGACCTGGCCGTGTGCATGAACGACTGGTGCATCGACCTGCCCAGCGGCGCGCACGATGCACCCCGCGCCAACGCCATGCTGGCCGCCTACCAGGCCGTGCGCCCGCTCACTGCGGCCGAGCGCAGCCTGCTGCCTGCCCTGCTGCGCGCGGGCGCACTGCGCTTCTGGGTCTCGCGGCTGTGGGACTACTACCTGCCGCGCGAAGCCTCCATGCTCACACCGCACGATCCCTCGCACTTCGAACGGGTACTGCGCCAGCGGGTACTGCATCCCGTCATGCTGCAAGAATAGGCACCCGCATGAAACTACACATCGTTCCCGCACGCACGGGCCTGGCCTGGGTCAAAAGCGGCATCTTCGTCTTCCGCCGCCAGCCCATGGCCATGGCGGCCCTGTTTTTTATGACCATGGCCGCCATGTCGCTGGCCTCGATGGTGCCGCTGGTCGGCCCGGCGCTGGCGCTCACGCTGCTGCCCTCGGCCACGCTGGCCATGATGGTCGCCTCGGCAGAGGCCATGCAGGGGCGCTTCCCCATGCCCACGGTGCTGCTGGTGGCTTTTCGCACGGGGCGCCAGCGCCTGCACCACATGCTGCAATTGGGCGCACTGTACGCCGCCGGTTTTCTGGGCATCATCGCCTTGTCTTCACTGCTCGACGGCGGCCTGTTTGCGCAGGTTTACCTGGGTGGCGCGCCACTCACGCAAGAGACTGCAGAGAACCCTGACTTCCAGGCCGCGATGTGGGTGTGCATGGCGCTGTACCTGCCGCTTTCGCTGCTGTTCTGGCACGCGCCGGGCCTCGTGCACTGGCATGGCGTGCCGCCGGTCAAAAGCCTGTTCTTCAGCATCGTGGCCTGCGTGCGCAATATCGGCGCCTTCACCGTTTACGGGCTGGGCTGGATGGCGGTTTTTGCCATTGGCGGGGTGCTGGTCAGCCTGCTGTCGGGCCTGCTGGCCGTGGTGGGGATATTGCCGCCAGGCAATGTACCGGGCACCATGGGCGGCATCATGGTGGGCTTGGCGATGGTGATGGCCACCATGTTCTTCAGCTCCATCGTTTTTACCTTCCGCGACTGCTTCGATCCCCCTGAGAAGCCGGGCACACCCGAGGCCGACAATGCCCTTGCGCCCCCCACAGCCCCTGGCGCCGACTGACAGTCAGCACCCCCTGCTCGGGCGGCGCAGCCTGGTGCAGGCCGCTGGCGCATGGGCAGCCACCGCAGGCTGGCAGGCTGCGCAGGCACAGGCTCCAGAGACCTTGCACAGCCGCGTGGTGGAACTGCGCGGCGACGTGCTGCGCAATGGCACACCGCTCGACGCCCAGGACCGCATCGCCGCAGGCGACCAGCTGGAAACAGGCCCGGGTTCCCGCGTGGTGCTGACCGTGGGCGACAGCGCCTTCCTGGTACGCGAAAACACCCGCCTGGCAATCGAAGGTGACAACCCCGTCACCGTGCGGCTGCTGCGCCTGCTCTCAGGTGCCGTGGCCAGCGTGTGGAGCCGGGGGGCAGACCGCCAGATCATCACGCCCACCATGACCGCGGGTATCCGGGGCACGGGCGTGTACGCCGAGGTACTGCCCGAGCAGGACTTCCGCAGTTATTTCTGCAACTGCTACGGCACCGTGGACATCGCCGCAGGCGGCGACCGCACCGTGAGCGAATCAACTTACCACCAGTCCTTCTGGGCCGAGGCCAGCCCACGCAAGGGGCAAAGCCTGTTCCCGGCTCCGGCCATCAACCACACCGACGAAGAGATGGAAATGCTGGCCGCCCTGGTGCGCCAGCGCACGGCCTGGCAGATCAGCGGCATGAAAGGCCCCAAGGACGGGCGTGGCTACCAATACAAAAAACGCCCGGGGGTGACGGCCTTCCCCGGATATGAATAGACGCTCCAGCGCATTGCACGCTGGTAACCTCCTCCATTAGCTGCCGATGCGGCCGCCGTCGTTCTTGGTGATGACAATGGTGGCCGAGCGGGGGCGCTTGCCTGCACCGTAGCCCGCATTGGCGGGCCACTGGCTCTGGTATTTGGCGGGATCACCGATGTCGGACATCTTGGTGCTCTCGCCCGGGTGCTGGATGTTGACGAAGATGGCTTTGCCATCGGGTGTCTCGGCCAGGCCTGTGATCTCGCAGCCCTTGGGCCCGACCAGAAAGCGCTTGAGCGTGTCGGGCGTGGCCTGCTTGCCCACATAGGTGGTCACGTCGAGCTTGCTGCCGTCGGCCTGGGTGTAGCCCAGGGTCTTCTTGCCGCCGTCGCCCACGCTGCCGGGCAGGGCGGCCAGCATCATGCAGTTGGACACATCGGTGAACGCGCCATCGTCGGTCTGGATCCAGCAGATGCCGGTGGCCTTGCTGAACACCAGGCCGTCGGGGCTGGAGAAGTCCTGCTCGGCCGTCAGTGCAGAGATGTTCACCATGCCCTTGTCCGCCCCCGCCTCGGCGCCGAACAGGTACACGTCCCAGGTGAAGGCCTGGCCTGCGCCTTCCTTCATGCGCACGAGGTGGCCGTTGGGGTTGCCGTTTTGCTTGCTGGCGCCCTTCATGTCGGTGTAGGCGCGCGGGTTCGGGCCGTCGGGCAGGTACTGGCCGCTGGCGGGGTCGATGCTGCGGTTGCTGTTGTTGGTCAGCGTGAAATAGATCTCGCCGTTGGCGGGGTTCACGGCGTTCCACTCGGGGCGGTCCATCTTGGTGGCACCCACGGCGTCGGCGGCCAGGCGGGTGTTGATGGCGATGTCGCCCGCGTCGGCGAATTTGTAGGCCGCATAGCCGGCGATGGCGGCGTGGGCCATGGACAATTCCACCCAGGCGCCCGTGCCGTCGGCATTGAACTTGGCGACGTAGAGCTTGCCGCTGTCGAGGTACTTATCGCCCACCGCCAAGCGGTCGGCCGCGTTGGCATCCGCCGCATCCCACAGCGCGGTGGAGACGAACTTGTAGATGTATTCGCCGCGCGAATCGTCGCCCATGTACACGGTGAGCGGCTGGCCCGCCACCACCTTGCCAAACGCCGCGCTCTCGTGCGCGAAGCGGCCCAGCGCGGTGCGCTTTTTAGCCGTGCGGGTCTTGTCATAGGCGTCGATCTCGACGATGTAGCCCATGCCGTTCATCTCGTTGCGGTAGTCGTCGCTGCCATCCTGCGAGGCGCCGGTCTTGCTGTTGTTCCAGCGCTGGTACTGGTCGGCCGCACCGCCGCTCTCCCAGCCGTGGCGCGAGGCGGCACCCTGGTTGCGGCCGTAGCGCTTGAGCGCGGTCACGCTCTTGTCGTTGCCGCGCGCGGCATCGTCGGCGGCGCCGCGTGTGAAGTAGCCGAACCAGTTCTCCTCACCCGTCAGGAAGCTGCCCCAGGGTGTCTTGCCGGTGCCGCAGTTGTTCAGCGTGCCGCGCGTCATGGTGCCGGTGGGCGAGTACTTGGTGGCCATTTGCGCATGGCCGCGCGCCGGGCCGGCGATCTCGATGGGGCTGAGCGGCGTGAGGCGGAAATTCAGCGCCGAGTTGGGTGTGTAGCCCCACTTGCCGACCGTCTTGGTCACCTCGATCACGGCAATGCCGTGCAGGGCCACTTCCTTGTCCACCTCCGAGGCCGGGCGCGGCAGCGTGGAGGTGCCGCCGTTGGCGTGGATGAAGAAGGACGAAAGCTTTTCGTCGGTGGTGGCCTCATGGTTGATGGCCAGCAGGCCGCGCTCGGTGGCGCTGTCGCTGCGCTTGCCGTCGGCGCCCAGGCCGAACCACTCCATGCCGTCGTGGTGGTCACCACCACGCTGGTCGTAGTCGGTGTCGGTGCCATCGTTCTTGTAGGCGGCCGTACCCGCGATGATCGGGTCGCCCAGCGCGTACAGCACGCTGGCGGTGTAGCCCACGGGCACGCTGACCACGTCGGCCAGGCTCTTGGGCACGGCGGCAAAGCCCAGCAGCTTCTCGGCGGGCGCCACCGGGTCGTCGCTGCCGCCGCAGGCGCTCACGCCAAAACCGGCCAGCATGGCCGTGCCCACGGTGCCCACACCGCCGCGCAGCAAGCCCCGGCGCGACAACCGGGCGGTGAGGACAGCGCCAAACGTCGGATTGGCAGAAGTGTTGGAGTCTTCGTCGTTGAAATCAATGGCCGCTGCGGGCACATCCAAACGCTGGTTCATGGGTTCTTTCTGAAGGTCGTTGCAAACCCCTGCAGCGTAGAAACCCGCCATGACAATGGCATGAAGACTGCATGACGGCGCCGTGACTCTGGCGCGGCCCATGCTCGAGGCACGGCGCCCCGTTGCTTCTTTGTGAATAGCGCATGCCGCTGGATGCCATTGCGTCGGCACGAATAGAAGGGGCAGCTCAACCCGATCCGCCCCCTCTCAGCCGTTCCTCCGTCATGGGGAAATCAAGTTGAGCGATTGCCGTGTGGTACAGACCTTTGGGGACCGAGCGGAGCACGATCTGATCGTGCGCGTCGTGCAATACATCCGATTACCCAGGAGGGGGGTCGCCTCGTTTTTCAGTAGTGTCGTGTGAGCAATGGTTGGTCATGCGTCCAGACGGCGGCTATTGAGCATCCAGGTGTCCAACGCCAACTCCAGCAATGCAGTCTGACGTTGCTGGATAGCTTGCCCATCCCACCGGGCGGTGCGGAAGTTGGCGCCAGGCAGGGCCGCTAGCTGATTGACTTTGGTGTTCACACCAATGGCGAAGGTGTGGTCGAGGAGCTGGGTGCTGAGCAGGCCGGATTTAGCGTACTCCTCCTGCTTGTCAGTGAACCAGCTGCCGTGCAGGTCGTTGTGCTTGTTCACTGCCTGGTTGATAACACTCTCCAGCAAAGTAACGTTTCCCAGGCGGTACACGTGGCCTTCGTACTCGGCCCGGTTGGCCGCCAGGGCAGGAGGAATGGCGCCATCGCGGGGGGTCTGGGGCAGGATGTGTTCGATCTGCAGGCCATCGATGTAGCGCAACCCTTTCTGTGGGGTATTGCACAGGACCAGCAGCTTGTTTTCCATGCGGCCCAGCACATAGCGCAGGCGGTACAGGGGGTGGTAGTCGTTGTCGCGCAGGGTCAAAAAGCGCTGGCGGAATTCACCCAGCTTGTCTTGCAGGTAGGGACGCAGGGTGGCATCCACGACCGAGGCAATCTCGGCTTCGCTTTTCAGGCCCCGCAGTTGGACCGCCCACTGCACAAACAACCGCTCGTTGTTCTTGGCCTGTATGCCCAGGGTGTTGCTGTAAAAGAAGAAACTCTCGATTTGCTGGGCAAGGTAGTTGATCGCGTCGGCCGTACTGGTGTGATCCAGCGCCAGCAGCAAGATGAGATGTTGGCGCGACTTGATCTTGTTCATGAAGCCGATGCGGGTCACGGCCGGATAATCGCCCCCGTCGTTTTGCAGTTCGGTGGCACACACCAAGTCGGCGTAGCGGCGCGCGCCTCTTTCCAGCTCCACAGCCAGCTCGTAAGGGGCTTCCTCGTACCTCAGACGCTTTTTGCCTTCGACCGAGATGATCCATTTGTAAAGCTCGTCCTCACGCAAAATGCCGTCGAAGTGGCGCGCCATGAGGAAATACCGCAAAAAACGCAGGGGGCTGTCACCCTCCCGCGCCCGTTGCAGATGCCCCGTGAGGTCTTTCCACTTGTCCTTGATACGCGCAAAATCGTTGCCTTTGGCTTTGCTGAACAGCAGGTTCTTGACGAGGTCCATCGCGTTGAGCCCGGCTCCGCGCTGGTTGATGGTTTCAAAAATCTTCAGGGCGCTGCTGAGGTTTTCCGACTCAATGACGACGAGGTCGATTTTGGTGAGAAAGTAATACGCATACTCCGCCAATACGCCCAAGCCAGCATCAAGGTAGTTCTGCAAATGCTGCCTGATGCGGTCATAGGCAGCCCGCATGCGCTCGATCGATAGCGTGCTGCTTGGCGGCAGCGCCTTGCCCAGAATCAGCTGCAACAGGAAGTCTTTGCTTTCTTCGTATTGCAGCTCCAGCCGAACCTGGACCTGTTTGGATTGCATATCAAAACTGGAAAGCCAGGACTGAATGGTCTTGAGATAGTGCTCTTGCACCTGATCCAGTACTTGATCCTTCAACAAGTCTCGCAAGGCGCACATGGTGATGACGGTGGTGGTCAGCCGTTGCTGTCCGTCAATCACGTCGTACTTGCTGCCATTTTTCACAATGATGATGGAGCCAATGAAGTAGCTGCTGGGATCTTTGGCACCGGGGTCAAACTCATTGGCGATATCGGCAAGGAACTGCTCCACCTGGTCGTCCACTTCCCACACGTATTCCCGCTGGTAATCGGGAACGAGAAAGTGGTAATCCTTGAGCTTTTCGATGGTGTGGACCTGGGCTTTGACTTCCATGGGGGAGAACTTGGGTGGGTTAAAAACAATACAAAAACGATGCTGCAACAATCAAAGGGATGCAGGTGCACCGGGTTCAGGGTGGGTGGCGGAGGGATGGACAGCCACCTTCATGCCCTGCCGGATGGCCGCCACGATGGAAGGCGGCGTCAGCACCTGCACCCAGGTGTCAACCGGCAACGCGGACACCGCACTGTAGCCGTGGAATGACCAAGCACGCAGCCCCTTGGGGCCAATGAGCAGCACGCGACCATCTTCCACCGCCATGGCACCCACGGGCAAGTCGCTCAAGCGGGCCGCGTGGGTGCGCTTTGCTTTGTCTGGGCCTACCCGCTCGGCATGCAGCACGGCATCAATCTGGGCGATGGGCAGGCACGCCTGGCCGTTCGCAACGACATGGTCGGCACGGTTCGCGGCTGTCCAGATGCGGTTGAAATCGTCGTGTTTGTGGCGTTGGCACACGCGGCAGGGGCGGTGCCCCGCCGCATAGGCCGTGGCTTCGTCCAGAAAAAACAGCTCGGAATACGTGCCCTGAGTGAACGGAGAACGCTTTTGAAAACTGGCGTCCAGGCAGCAGGACACCCAGCTTTTGGTCGTCCAGCGGCGCACGATCTGGTCGTGCTCGTTATGCAAGATGCCGCGATTGCCCATGAGTGTGCCGCGCGCACGCACAGCGTGCAGGTCGCCCCTGGGGTCTACCTTGTTTTGGAGGGGGGCGGTGCGGATGGAATTGTCATGGCGTTTGAACGGGAGTAAAAACATTCATTTCCAGAATACAGCCGCAAGAAGAGAAGTGAAACCCGTTCCGTCTCCACCTGCACCCAGGGTTCGTCCATTTCTGCATTCGAACACCGTCGAAAACCACATCAGGCGCCGTCCAATCCGCATTCACCCCCTCACGCACCCTGCCGACTGTGAAGACTGCAGGTCAGCTCCGTTCCATTGCACAGCCGTGCCAAGCCTATGCCGGGGCAACGAAGTCGTAAACAAAGAATGCGTCATTCCGCTTCCAACCGGCGGATTGATAGAGCGCTTGTGCTGTTGTGTTGGTCACTGCCGTTGATAACGAAACGCGGACGGCGCCCTCGGCGATGGCAAATGCAACAGCCGCAGACAGGAGCTTCAAAGCCCTACCTTTGCGGCGTGCGAGCGCATCCACAAAGAGATCGTTGAGTACGAAGATGCGAGCCATCGCCACCGATGAAAAACTCGGATAGCGGCCATTGATGCCCCCAACATGACGAAATCCCAGTAACGGCACGCCTTCACTCGCCCCGATAATGCGCATACAACTCGTAACAATGGAGGGAGGGATGGTCAAAGTACGAAATCTGACGTTGTTGCTTGCGATTCTGATAGGTGGCTCTGCGGCATATGCAGGCGTGATAGACCAGATCGATTGCAGCAACGGCAGGCAACGCCCCGTGATGGAGCAATCGTTCTGCCGAAGCGCACAGCTGCGGGGCGTATACCAGTCCATGGAAGTTGCGCTCAACCGCGTGAAGAATGCGCTTCCTGCCCAAACAGCGGCCCTCACAGACAACCAAGCCCAGTGGGAAAGACTCTTGCTCGACTCCTGTGCCAGTGAATTTTGTCTTCACGGCAAGATGAAGGAACGCAAAGACGCACTGGACAAGTTGTATGCCGAAAGCACCGCTGCTGCTGCACCTGCGAGCAGACAAGCGACTGAAACGCGAACAGAAGATGACCGTTCGGCGCGGTACGGCCGGAGCAACCCTCGCCACGGAATACCGCAGCAGGTGGACTCTACAAATGTTTCCCCGGCCCGCTTGGCAAGTGGAGCGCCGGGGAAGGCCATTTCGGCTGCCGAGCAACATCTGAGCATGGAAGAACGCGTGGCGCAAGCCTACGCTCAACGAGATGCTGAAGCTGCGGCCCTGCGTGAAGCGCAGGAGCGAGCCGCTCAGGAATACGCAAGAGAGCAAGAAGTCCTTCGGATTGCCAATGAAGAGCGCGAACGTCAAGCCCGTGAAAACAAAGCGAAAGCCGACAAGCGCGCGGCAGAAGAACAAGCGCGCAAGGAGGCGCAGCGAATCGAGAAGGAAGAGGCGCAAAAGCGAAGCGCCTTCATCACCACGTGGGTGTCCCGCATCGCCCTGGCCCTGTTGGCGATCAACCTGGCGTATGCCTACATGGCGCGAAAGCAGAATCGCCTGGTGCTTTTTTCGAGCTACACAGACATTGCCCTGTGGATGGGCTCACCCATTGTCGCTTTCGTTATTTCGATTTTTCTGGCGGTATTTGGATTGCCGGACACCGCTGCCAAGGTCGTCGGAGGGCTTCTTGTCGCGGGCGCTGCCGGCATTGTTCTGCTGCATACCGCCCGGACGAACCATTCGTTTTGGATGACCGCAAGCTCCTTTGCCGCCAAGTGCACGTTGCTGGCCATAGGTGGTCTCATTGCAATCGTGGTCTACGTGCTGTTGGCGCCGGGCGGCCGCAAAAAATACGAGCGGCATGCATCCTACGAGCGCCGCTCCTCGGCTCAAACAGCCGTGGCGATGGCCGCCGGCGTAGGAGCAGCCGCTTATCTGGGTCATTTGCTGTGCGAGCGGCAGGAATTTGTCTCACTTGAAGATTACTTTGCAGGGACAGCGGCAGAAGCCGTGGCTACCGACGAAGCTCCGGCCGAGTCCCCGGCATAGCCCCCGTCACTCAAACGCCTCCGAGATGACCTCACAGGTCGCCCCGCCCTGAAACCACCACGTGCCCACTTTGTGAAGGCTTTGGTTGGTTCGTTAGTCTTACTGTGTCATAAAAGTAGCTTTTCACTCACACTGATGCCGTCGCAGCAAGGGCACAGTCCCAGACGGGCTATGAGTGCATAACTCAGCAGATGGCGAAAGCTTGTGATCGAGTTGTCCACGTGCCGCTGTGCGCGCAGGCCTGCCTCTGGGGATGTAATCTTGGGGAACGGCAGGCACTTGGCATTCGATGAAGTTTTTTTTACCCCCGACAGGCTTGTCGGCGATGAGCCGCTCACTCATCAAGAAGGCGTAGGCTGCGATACTCAAGCTCGCATGGTGGTGGAACCCTCGCCAGCCGCGCCCCTCATAGTGCCCCAAACCGAAGTCCTGCTTGAGGTCTTGGTAGTCGCGCTCGATACGCCAACGCTGGTAAGCGGAGTCGACCAAATCGTTCAAGGGGGTGCTCTCGGGTAGCGTTGACAGGATGTATTTGACTGGCTCGGCCTGCTCCACTGGCCACTCGATGAGCAACCACTCTTGCGGGCGCAGACGCGCCTTGCCAGCATTGCCAGCATTGCCAGCATTGCCAGCATTGCCAGCATTGCCACCAGCATGACGCACCCGCACCGCTGCGAACCGTCCCGTGAGTGGCGCGTTGGTGCCCTCGCGCCAACTGATCGTCTGGAACGCCTGCGCCGGTAACGACAAAGCCAGGGCCTTGACGCTCATCGGTTGCAACTGAGCGGTGCGCCGCGGCATCACGGGGGGCCTGCCTTTGCCGCTGTAGGTCTCAGGTGGCAGTGGCTCGACGCCAGGGGGCCAGACTACGACCGCTGAGGTGACCCCCACTGCATAGTGCAACCCCATGTCGCTGAGCGCCTGTCGGAACGCGGTGTCCACGCCATAGCCTGCATCAGCCAACACGCAGTGTCGGGGTGCACCTTCGCTCAGCAGGGTGCGCAACTGATGCAAGGCAATCTGTGTCTTGGTAGCAAAGCGAACCGACTCTGGTACGCCTGTGCGCTTGCGTCGCTCAGCGTCTTGCGCCCAGTCCTGGGGTAAATAGAGCTGCCATGCCACAGGAATGCTGCCTTGATCGCAAGCCAGCGAGACGCTCACCGCCACCTGGCAGTTGTCCTGCTTACCAAGCATGCTGCAGTATTGACGGGCTACGCCCACCGAGTGCACGCCCTTCTTGGGAAAGCCCGTGTCGTCGATGATCCACCAGCCTCCTCGGCTGAAATCCATGTGTGGCACAACCCACTGGCAGACCCGGCGCAGAACTTCGACATCGGACCATTGGGCCTTGGCCACAAAGTGATGCAGTGCTTGGTGTCTTGCACTGGCATGAAGCGGATCCACCCGCGCGGCCATGGGCTCCACACTCTTACGCGATAGCGGCAGCATCAAACCTGTGCAGTAACCCTTGAGACCTGCGTGGCGATCTGCGTGTCCCAGCGCCTGCGACAAATACTCCATGTACTGGTCAAACCGCTCACTCGCACTCATCGTCCCTCACGAGAAAAATCTGGAGGAGGCCATGATGCCATATTTATGACACAGTAAGATTATGGAGGCGACAAAGAACTGTTCGGCTCGTGGGCAGGGTGCGCTGCGAACTCCGCAGCGCACCCTGCCAACCATCGCAGTCGCAGGCTCGCTGTCAGGCCGGGACCGGCGCGCTCACCTGGTTGTGCAGCCCACCATCCACGAAGATATCCGCTCCGTTGATATAACGTGCAGCATCGCTAGCGAGGAAGACTGCGACTTCGGCGGCATCCCAGGGTGATCCCATGGCACCTGTCGGGCAGACAGCATTACGCGTCGCAAGCAGGTGCTCCAGCCCTTGTGGATGCGCAGCCACCAGTTGCTGGCGCACCAGGGCCGTGTCCATCATGCCCAGCAGGATGTTGTTGCAGCGGATGCCGCGCGCCGCGTACTGCATGGCTACGCTCATGCCGAGCGCGTTCAATGCGGCCTTGCTCGCGGTGTACGCACAATAGGCCGGGCTACCCGCGCGCACTCCCGCAACGGACGACACCTGCACGATGGCGCCCCGGCCCGCCTTACCCATCAGCGGCAGCACATGCTTGAGTGCAAGAAATGCCGAGCGCGTGTTCAGCTCAAAGGAGCGGTCCCAATCCTCGACGGACACTTCCTCCGGTCCGCCGAGCATCACCACGCCCACGTTGTTGACGAGGATATCGATGGTGTCGCTGGCCGCCTGCGCGACCTGCACCGCGTGCTGGATCGAAGCCTCCTTGCACACGTCCGCCTCGATCGCTTCGCAGTGGCCGCCGGCCTCCTGCGCCAGGCGCTGCGTGCGCCGCGCGGCCTCGATGTCCTTGTCGGCAGCGAACACCAATGCGCCCTGCGCGGCCATGCGGATCGCGATCGCGGCGCCGTTGCCAGGCCCCACCTCGGCCGCGCCCGCGCCGAACACCAGGGCGGTTCTGCTATCAAGAGATCGATGATTCATCGGGGACTCATCCTCACCGCGCCATCTATGCGCACGCATTCGCCGTTCATGTAGCCGTTGGTCAACAGAAACTCTACCAGCCGCGCATATTCATCCGGGTCGCCTACACGGCTCGGAAAGGGCACCGAAGCCTCCAAGGCCCGCCGCACGTGTTCGGGGCCGCTGCGCAGCATCGGCGTGTCGAAGAAGCCGGGCTTGATGGTGTTGACACGGATACCCTCGTTCGCCAGATCGCGCGCGATGGGCAGCGTCATACCCGCCACACCCGCCTTTGACGCAGAATAAGCCGCCTGCCCCATTTGTCCCTCGTCGGCCGCGATCGACGCAGTGTTCACCACCCCGCCGCGCTCGCCGTCCGACAGCGGGTCGAGCGTCATCATGCCTGCGGTGGATTGAGCGATGCAGCGGAAGGTGCCGAGCAGATTGATGCGGATGATCCGCTCATAGTCCATCATCGGGTGGAGCCGAATCGCGCCCGTGTGCTTATCGCGCGCAGCGGTCTTGTGGGCGCTCACGATGCCGGCGCAGTTCACCAGTACGCGCTCCTGACCGTGGGCTTGCCGGGCGCGCGCAAAAGCCGCTTCGACACTCTGGTCGGACCCTACATCGGCCTGGCAGAAGATACCGTTGATTTGCCGTGCCAGCGCCTCGCCCGCCTCAGCGTCGAGATCGAACAGCGCCACCTTGACGCCATGCGCTGCCAGCCGCACCGCGGTCGCCGCACCCAGGCCCTTGCTGCCGCCCGTCACCACAGCGGCCACGTTGTGATCGAGTTTCATGCCACGGCCTTCCTGGCACCAGGGTGCGTGCTAGCCGTCTTGTCTTCGGTGTGCACGCTCTGTGGCTGGGCAACCAAGGCCTCGACCAGAAAGCGCTCCTGTGGCTTTTCTGACGCGGTTTTCGGGATTTCCGCCACCAACTGAATGAAGCTCGGAACGAAATTGGGTTCCAGCACCTCGCGGCAGCGGCGGAACAGCGCTTGCACGTCAACCACCTTCCCTTCGCCCGGAACGACCGCAGCCACCACGTCTTTTTCGCCAGGAGCACCCGACGATGCCGGCACGCCGTACACATAGACATCGCACACCAAGCCTGACTCGGCAATGGCTTTTTCCACGTAAGCTGGGGTGATGAAGTCACCATTGCGGCGGATGCCGCCGCCCTTGCGGTACTCGAAGAACAACCACCCGTTAGCGTCCTCCCGCACTACATCGCCCATGTGCAGCCAGCCGCCAGCACCCTTCTTGGCGGACGCATCTGGATTACCAACGTATTCCACTTGGTACGGTGATCCATCGGCCGGGCGCAGCAGTAGTTCGCCCGGCGTGCCGCGCGGCACATCTTCTCCCGCTTCATCCACGATGCGATGGGCGAGGTAAGGCGCGACGCGGCCGATACTGCCTACCGGGCCGACCCCGATCGGATTGACCGCAAGCCCGCCTTCGGCCGAGCCATAGAACTCAATCACCCTCACGCCGAAACGCTGCTCGAACTTCTCCCAGATCGCCGCCGGCATGCCCGCCGAAACGACGAAGCGCACCGGGTTGTCAAAGTCGTCCGGGCGTGGCGGCTCGGCGTATAGCGTGGTTGTCATACCGCCCAGCAACGTAAACGTGGTGCATCGGTATTTGCGGGTGATGTCCCACAGCCGCGAACGTGTGAAACGCCGCGAGAACACTACATGCAGGCCGCCCAGTAACGCGGGCGCCAGCGTCACCAGCAGCGCATTCGCATGCGTCAGCGAGAGGCCGGAGTACAGCCGGTCATCTGGCCGGTAGCCAAAGCCCTGCATGGCCGCCGCACCTGTCTCACAGAAACGGCGGTGTGTCAGCACAATACCCTTGGGGTCGCCCGTGGTCCCCGAGGTGTGGATGATCTGCATCACCTCGTCGCCATTGTCTTGCGGTACCGGCAGGTCCTCGCCCTCAGCGCTCAGGCGGGCGTAGTTTTCCACGCACGGGCTCCACTTTTCCGGGGTTGGCCCTTCATCGGTGGTGAGTGCAACGATCCAGTCGACCTGGACGCCCGCGTCTACCACTTCGTTCACGTTGTGCAGCGCATAGTCGGCGGCAATGACGCCGGTGGCCTTTGAGTTGCGGATCATGAACGCCAGCTTCTCGCCGCGTGTACGGGGGTCGATCGGCACGAGCGCTGCGCGCAGCAATGCGGTGGCGATCATGACCTCGACGAATTCGGCGTGGTTTGCCATCAGCAACGCAATCACGCTGCCAGAGCCCACGCCGCGCGCGGCAAGGCCACGGGCAAGGCGCTGTGCGTTCTTCCACAGATCACCATAGCTGCGGCGCACGTCCGCCAGCGCGGGGCCACCTTCGAACAGTAGCGCCTCGCGCTGGGGATCGGCCTGGACAAAAGACGCGACGATCGATGCAATGTTGGGGTGCGAAATCACGGTCATCGCGCCTCACTCCTTTTGAAGAATGCTGATGACGATAGCCGCGGCGTCCTCGCCGATCCAGCCGCCGCCGTTCTCTGCGAGCGCAGTGCGCGCGCCCTCGATCTGGCGCTGGCCGCAACGCCCGCGCAGTTGATCAGTCAGTTCCACCAGTTGGGCGCAGCCCGAGGCGCCGATGGGATGGCCCTTGCGCAACAGGCCGCCCGAAGGGTTGACCGGAACGCGCCCGCCAAGCCGCGTGGCCCCGCTCTGGAGCAGCGCCACGGCCTCACCCTCGGCGGCTAGGCCCAGGTGCTCGTAGTACATCAGCTCGGCCGGCGCACCCGCGTCGTGGAGCTCAACCACGTCCAGCGCCTCGGGTCCCACACCTGCCGTCTCATAAGCTTGCGCGGCCACCACCGGCACCAGCCGCTCCTTTTTGTCGGTTCCCTCAGCGTAGTCCCAGCCCGAAGCCAGAACGGACGACAGCACGCGCACCTTGTCACGCAAGCCAAGTTGCTGCGCGGCCTTGCCCGATACCAGCACTAGCGCCGCCGCGCCGTCGCCGATGGGAGCGCACATAGGACGCGTCATCGGGTCCACGATCATGGGCGCCGCCAGCACCTGCTCCACCGTCAGTACGTCCTGGAACTGTGCCTTCGGGTTCAGGCTGCCGTGGAAGGAGTTCTTCGCCGCCACCGCCGCGAAATCACGCTGTGTCGCGCCGCTCTCCGCCATGAAGTCGCGTGCCATCGCGGCGTACACGTCCATGAACAGCGAGCGCGAACGGCCCGCACCTGCCAAGTCGGCGACCGAGCCGTTGCGCGACAAGTTGGCCTGCAGCATGGCCATCACGTCATCGATGGCCTCCAGGTCCACCGCGCCGTGGAACACTGAGAAGGTGCGCGCCTTGTCCTCGCTGTAGAGCTTTTCAAAGCCCGCGACGAGCACGATGTCGTATGCGCCCAGCGCGATCATCTGCACCGCTTGCTGAAAGGCCGTGGCCGAGGTGGCGCAAGCGTTCTCGATGTTGACGACCGGAATGCGTCCGATGCCCAAGCCGCGCAGCACCACCTGCCCGGGAATCAGCACCTGGCCGGTCATGACGCCGGCAGCGGCATTGCCCATATAGGCAGCCTGTAACTGGGACGCGGCAATGCCCGCGTCGGCGATGGCCGCGCCAATCGCCTCGGCGGCGAGCGATTTGAGGCCGCGGTCGATATGCTTGCCGAAACGGGTCATCCCCGTGCCAGCGATGAATACTGGTTGCATGGAAAGATTCTTAAGGTTGGGTTGGGGAGGAATTTGCGCGGTTGCGCCAGAGGCCGGTGATCCAGCCGCTCAAACCATTGGGCGCAAGGAAGACCACCGCAAGCAGTGCGAACCCGAAGATCATCCACGGAGCGGATTTCGACAGGCTCTCGGCCAGATTCGGCGTGAGCACGATGAAGGCGGCGCCCAGGAAAGCGCCCCACAGGCTGCGCACGCCGCCCACGAAGCTGCCCACCAGCAGGGACACCGAGAGCAGGAAGGGAAAGCTCTCGGGCGAGACGAACTGGCCCACCACAACGCTCAAGGCACCGGCCAGGCCGGTGAACGCCGCACTCAGGCCGAACATCTGCGTGCGGATGGCGGTGATGTTGAGCCCGCCCGCTGCCGCCGCGAGCGGCTGGTCGCGCGAGGCGTCCACCAGACGGCCGAACTGCGAGCCGAGGATCCGCCGCGCCAACAGAAAGGCGCACAGCGCGCAGGCAGCGACACTGGCCATGATGACCCAGTCCGCCCGGTCAGCCAGTGCCCCTGGAAACATAGGCTTCTCCAGGATGATCCCCTGCACACCTCCGGTCAGCCACTCGATCTGCTTCCACTTGAGCGCCTGCGGCGTCACCACCGCTACCGCAAAGGTGGACAGTGCCAGGTAGAGCATCGGCAGCCGCAGCGCCGGGAATCCAAAGAGAAAACCGGCCGCGAAGCACAGCACGGCCGCCGCCGGCACGCCCACGTAGAACGGCCAGCCCAGGTGGTGCGAGAGCACCGCCGTGGCATACGCGCCGATGGCGAAGAAAGCGCTGTGGCCCAGCGAAATCTGGCCCGTGTAGCCGGTGAGCAGGTTCAGGCCCATGATGGCGATGCCGTAGATCAGCACCTGCGTCATCACATACAGCGGGTAGCTTTGCCAGCCGAAGGACCAGACCATCAGCGCGAGTCCGGCCGCCGGGGCCGCCCAGCGCAGCCAGGCTGGCGATGCCGCCGGGCGCACGATGAATTGGGTGTTCAGAGTATTCATGCTCAAACCCTCACCTGGGCTGTCTTGCCGAAGATGCCGGCGGGCCGTAGGACCAGCGTCACGATGATCAGCAGCATGATGCAGGTCAACTTCAGGTCGTTGCCGACCACATAGGCGCCCAGCAGGTTCTCCAGCACCCCTATGGTGAAGCCCCCGACCACGGCCCCCACTGGGCTGGCGATGCCGCCTAGCAGCGCACCTGCCAGCGCGTAGATCAGCGGGCTCATCATCATCGACGGCTCCAGGAACACGATGGGTGCAGCCATCAGCCCTGCCACGGCGCCGGCCACCGCCGCAAGGCCCCAGCCAACGGCGAGCACCTTGTTGGTGTTGATGCCCGCCAGCTCCGCCGACGACGGGTTCACCGCCACCGCGCGCATCGCCAAACCGAAGCGCGTGAAGCGGAAGAACACAAACACAGCCACTAGTTCGGCAAGGGTGACCAGCAGAACGCCCGCCTCGTGGGCCGAGAGAAAGGGCTCGGCGCGGCTGAGGACACCTCCAAACGGCGTAGCAAACTCTTTCAGTTCATGTCCGAAAAGCCAGCCGACCAGGCTATTGAGGATGATAAGCAGCGCGATGCTGGCCGCAACGACCGATAGCACCGGCTTGTGCCGCAAGGGCTGAAATATCGCCCGATCCAAAGCGACCCCTAGCATGAAAGAACCCACGACAACGATGACGAAGGCCACCCACCACGACGCGCCGGCCTGAACCAGCGCCCAGCTCATGTAGGTGGAGAACATCGCCAATTCGCCCTGCGCGAAATTGACGGATGAAGTGCAGCGGTAGATGAGCACGAGCGCGATGGCGAGGCTGGCATAAATGCCGCCTGCAGCCAGGCCCGAAGCTATCTGGTGGAGGAATGCTTGCATGGTTTATCTCTGATGGATTAGTGGCCGAGGTAGCTGCGGCGCACGGTGTCGTCTTCGCGCAGCGCGGCAGCGGTGCCTTGTGCGGCAATGCGCCCGCTTTCGAGTACATAGGCTCTGTCGACCAGATCGAGCGCGATGTTGGCGTTCTGCTCCACGATAAGCGCCGTGAGATGCTCGCTTGCCCGCAGCTCGCGCAGAAGCTCGTAGATCTCCTGCGTCACGCGCGGGGCGATGCCGAACGAAGGCTCGTCCAGCAGCAGCATCCTGGGGCGCATCATCAGCGCGCGGGCGATAGCCAGCATCTGCTGCTCGCCTCCGCTGAGGGTGCCCGCCGTCTGCTTCGCGCGGCTGGCCAGCTTGGGAAACAGCGTCTGCATCCGGGCGATGTCCTGCTCGATGCCGTCCTTGTCGCGGCGGCGGATCGCGCCCACGCGCAGGTTCTCCAGCACCGTCAGGTCCGCAAAGGTGCCGCGGCCCTCCGGCACATGCGCGATGCCCAGTCCGGCGATCGCGGGCGCGGGCATGCCGATGATGTCCTGGCCCTCGAAGCGCAGCGTGCCCGTGGCCGTCACCTGCTGGTGACTGATCGCGCGCAGGATGGAGGTCTTGCCCGCGCCGTTGGCGCCAAGCAGCGCCACCATCTCGCCCGCCTGCACATGCAGATCGATGCCATGCACCACTGCGGTTCGGCCATAGGCCACCGCAAGGCCTTGGATTTCAAGCCGTTGGGTCACAGCACACCTCCGAGATAGGCATCGATCACCGCCGCGTCGTTCGCCACCGCCTCGGGCGCGCCTTGCGCAAGCTTGCGGCCGAAGCTCAGCACCGCGAGGTCGGAGCAGGTCTTCATCACGAAGCGCATGTTGTGCTCCACAATCACCATGGTCAGCTTCAGTTCCTCGTGCAGGCGCAGCAGCACTTCGCGCAGCTCGTCGACCTCGCCAGCAGTGAGGCCGGCGGCAGGCTCATCGAGCAGCAGCAGCCTGGGCCGGGTCACCAGCGCCCGCGCGATTTCCACGCGGTGCTGGATGCCCACCGGCAGTTCCGCTACGCCGCGGTCCGCATACGCGGACAGCCGCAGCGTGGCCAGCGCCACGTCGGCCGAGTGCGAGATCTCCTCCTCGACCGCACGGACGGCACGCGAGCGCAGCGCGGCGCCGAGCATGGACATGGGCAGCCGCGCGTGCGCACCCACCATCACGTTTTCGCGCACCGTAAGCGACGGATAGAGCGCCACGTTCTGGAAGGTGCGGCTAAGGCCCAGCCGGGCCACGCCGTGGCGCGGCAGACGCGTCAGCTCTGTGCGGCCAAAGCGCACGCTGCCGCGCGTGGGCCGGTACAAACCGCTGATACAGTTGAAGCAGGTCGTCTTGCCGGCCCCGTTCGGCCCGATCAGGCCGAAGATGCTGCCCTCTGGCACGTCCATCGAGAAGGCGTCCAGCGCGACGACGCCGCCAAAGCGGATCGTCAGATCGCGTACGGAAAGAATGGGTTCCATCTCTGCGCTCGCCCCATCAGGCCGACATCAGCTTCCAGCTCGTGCCGTCGAACTGCTGCAGGCGCAGGCCCGTTACCGGATGCGGATGGGCGTCACTGGTCTTGATGCGCAGGCCCGGCAGCATCATGGGCAGTTCCAGGTCCAAGCGACGCGTCTGGCGCACGATGTTCTCGCGCGAGAGGTCGTCGCCGCACTGCTTAAGCACCTGCACCACCGTTTGCGCAATGCAAGTGCCATACGCGGCGTTGTAGTCCTTGGCGGCGCCGCTGTTGTACTTGTCCATGAAGGCGCTCCAGGCCTGAAGCCCGGGGTCGTTCTTCCAGGTAGGGTCGGCCGGGTCCTTGAGGAAAGCGGCGCTGATGACGCCCTTGGCCTTGTCCAGCCCCACCGGGGTCAGCACCGTGGGCACCGAGGACGAGTTCTGGTTGATGTAGATCGCCGGTCGCCAGCCGATGTCATGGGTCTTGCGCAGCGACTGGATGGTGGCCTTCGGGGAACCCCACATCACCAGCACGTCCGCGCCCGAGGCCTGCATGGAGACCACCTGCGAGTCCACCGTCGGGTCCGTCACCTCGTGCGACTCTTCACGCACGATCTGCTTCACAGCGGCGCCCAGGCCGTCCTTCAGGCCGCGCAGCAAATCCTTGCCGGCGTCGTCATTCTGGTAGAGCACGGCGATCTTGGCGTTCGGCCGCGTCTGCAGGATGTGCTTGGCCAAGGTGCGCCCCTCGTCGGTGAACAGGGGCTGCCAGCCCAGGCTCCAGGGGAACTTGGCCACATCATCCGCCCAAGTCGCGGCACCGGAGCCGACGAAGATCTGCGGTACTTTGACGCTGTTGAAGTAGCCACGCGCCGCAATCCCGGTGGGCGTACCCACAGGCAACGCGACAAAAGCCACCTGTTCGCGCTCCACCAGGCGGCGCGATTGCTCCACGGTTTTCGGTGGACTGTAACCATCGTCGAGCTGCACCAGCTTGAGCTTGCGCCCATTTATGCCGCCCTCGGCGTTGATCAAATCAAACCACGCAGCCATAGCCTTGCCGTTGGTGGCATAGCTCGCGGCCGGGCCGCTGAGCGGCAGCGTCTGACCAATCTTGATTTCGCTGTCCGTCACGCCCGGGGTGCCCGAGCGCTGCGCGCGGGCCAGGCCGGAGATACCCGCCAGCATGGCGCCGGAAAGTATGGTAATGAATTGTCTTTTCTGCATGTTGTCTCCTGTGGTGGTTGAAATAGCTGCGCCGTCAGGCGCAGGTGATCCTTAGGGCTCGGGCGGGCCCAAATTCGTGTCAGATCGGTCTTGATTCGAGGCGGCCTTACTTCGCGGCGGTCTTGCGCGCTGAGGCCTTTTTCACAGCAGCCTCTACGGTGGATTTCGCGGGAGGTTTGTTGGCAATCACGCCGTTCCATAGCACCGATAGCAGCAGCTCCGCTTGTGCCGTCAGCGAATAGCTGCGGCGGCGGTATTCCCACATGAGGAAGGCGCGATTAAAGATCGCGTTGAACATGTCAAGGATCAAGCGGCTGTCCAGGTCGTACCGCAACTCTCCCTGCTGCTGCGCATCACTGATGGCCTTGAGCATTCGCAGCATCAGTTCGCGCTGGGCATAGCTCGGGTCACGCATCCATCGCTCCAGCGGAACCGTCATGAAGATGATGCGGCCCACGTTCGGATTCTTTTCATAGAACTCGAAATGCAGCTTCAGCACCCCCAGTAGCTTCGAGCGCAAGTCTCCATCACCGTCGAGCGGCTTCAATGCGGCAGGGTATAGCCCGCCCAGCCAATACTGGATGAAATAGAACAGCAGCGATTCCTTGTCGCCAAAGTAGCGGTAGATCGTTCGAAAGCTCATGCCGGCCTCGCGAGCAATCGTTCTCATGTCTACACGGTGAAAGTCGCCTGCGGCGTATATCTCCATAACGACGGGCGAGAGGCGCTCTCGCACAGTCGCAGGAACGCTTGGCGCAGTCTGCTCCAATGGCTGCGTCTCGCTGTTGCCTTGAGTCGGGTATCTCGTCATACGGATCCTTCGGATAACATCGTTACCTTGAAAGATAACATTGTTACCCCAATTCGTTAAAAGGGTTTACCCTAATTACACGAGTGGGAGTAGTGACAGCTTGGCTTATTGCGGATTCAAGCGGCCAGGAAACTTCAGACACTGCGCCGATGGACATCGCATTTTCAGTACCAGCTCCATATGCGCCGCCACACCGACGCCCTCGCTTATCGTTCCACGCAAAGGGCCTTGATGATCGGCCTACGCAGCGACGGCAGCAACGCGAAGACAGCCACCAGCACGTGAGTGAGGTAATGGATCTTCCAATGGCGCTTCCTGCCATGCGCCGCCTTCCATACCACCTCGGCCACCTGCTCCGGCTGCACGTTGACGCCCGTCGAGCGCACACTACTCGCCTATGTCCGTGCCGCCGTGACCATGGGTGTATTGACATAGGGCGCCATGATGTCGCTCACGATGATGCCATCGCGCTCCAGTTCAAGGTCAAGCGCCTCTGTCAGCGCATGCACAGCATGCTTGCTTGCCGAATAAACCGCCAATTCGGGCATGCCATAGATCGCCGAGGTTGAGCACATGGTCAAGATGTGCGCGTCGGGCGTGGTGCGTAGCGCAGGCAAAGCACAGTGGATGCCATTGAGCACGCCCTTGACGTTGATGTCCAGCGTCAGGTACTGCTGCATCAGAGGAATATCCTCGTTGCGCCCCATCCGCAAGATGCCTGCGTTATTGAAAAGCACATCAAGCCGTCCTCCAGTGCTTGAGGTGAACATCTCGATGACGGCGCGGTATCGCTTGGCATCAGTCACGTCCAGCCACAGCGTGCGACAGTTGTCCGCGCCGATCTCTCGTTCCAGCCGGTCCAGCCCCTCGGTATCAATATCGGCCAATCCCACAAACCAGCCGCGCGAGGCGAACAGCAGCGCCGTGTGGCGACCAATGCCGGATGCGGCACCGGTGATGAAGATGGATTTTCTTCGCGTCATAGCGGTCCCGATGTGGGCATGGCTTCAGCGCGCCGTGTAACCGCCGTCAATGACCAGTTCAGAGCCAGTCATGTAGCAAGACTCATCCGACGCCATGAACACCAGCGCCGGAGCGATCTCTTCAGCCAATGCGAGGCGACCAAGCGGTATGAGGTTGACGATGGCCATTGCCTGCCTTGGGGTAGTGCGGCTCTATCACCTGGCAAAGGGCGGCCCACGGCACTATTGCATCCATGGTCCGCAGGAACTCTTCGCGTCGGGTGGGTTTGCTCGAATCCGTTGTCTTGATCTGCGGCCACTGCCAGGGTCTGTTGCTTCATCTGCGGATAACGTTTGAAACCCCTCTGTGGTGGATCTTAATCAGCATTGCCTTAGGGGCAGTGACGCAGGCCAAGGCCCTTCACTCCACCACCGTCAGCTTGGCCACCGACAGCGCCAGCCACTTGGTGCCGTGGCGCGGGAAGCTGACCTGCGCGCGCGCGTCGTCGCCCGTGCCCTCGATGGCCAGCACTTTGCCTTCGCCAAATTTGTTGTGAAACACGGCCATGCCAGCGCGCAGGCCGTGCGCAGGCGCTGCCTTCTGCACTGGAACGGGTGGGCTGGCAAAGGTTTCAGATTTAAAGCCAAATGAGCCTCTGGCGCTTGATGGATAAGCGCTACCAGCTCCCGAATGAGGAGCAAAAGAGCCAAACCCCTGTTGCTTGGGCGTGATCCACTTGAGGGCGGACTCGGGCAGTTCTTCAAAAAAGCGGCTTCGCGGGTTGTAGCGCGTCTGGCCGTGCAGCATGCGCGTTTGCGAGTGGCTCAGGTACAGGCGCTTGCGGGCACGGGTGATGGCCACGTACATCAGGCGACGCTCTTCCTCCAGGCCGCCCTTGTCGCTGATAGCGTTTTCGTGGGGGAACAAGCCCTCTTCCATGCCGCCAATGAACACGGCGTCAAACTCCAGCCCCTTGCTGGCATGCACGGTCATCAGTTGCACGGCTTCCTGCCCAGCCTGGGCCTGGTTGTCGCCCGCCTCCAGCGCAGCGTGGGTCAGGAAGGCGGCGAGCGGCGAGAGGGTTTCACCCGTGTCGATGTCGACCATGTCCGGCACCGCGCCTGGCAAAGGCACATCCAGCAAAGGCGCATCGGGGTCCAGGCCCTGGCTGGCGGGGCTTTGGGTGAGTGGCAGTCCGTGTTCGTCCAGCGGCAGCGCCACGGCGTCGCGGCCAAAGCCTTCCTGGGTGACAAAGCTCTCGGCTGCGTTGACCAGTTCTTCCAGGTTTTCGACGCGGTCCGCACCTTCCTTCTCGGCGCGGTAGTGCTCTACCAACCCGGTGGATTTGAGCATTTGCTCGAGGATGCTGCGCAGGTTCAACCCCTGGGTCTGCTCACGCAGCACATCGACCATGGCGACAAACGCACCCAGGTTGGCCCCCGCCTTGCCGGGCACGGCGCTCACGGCGTCGTGCAGCGAGCAACCGGCGCTGCGCGCCGCATCCTGCAATATCTCAACGCTGCGCGCACCGATGCCGCGCGGCGGAAAGTTGACCACCCGCATAAAACTGGTGTCGTCCTGCGGGTTCTCCAGCAAGCGCAGGTAGGCCAGTGCGCTCTTGACTTCGGCGCGCTCGAAAAAGCGCAGACCGCCATACACACGGTACGGCACGGCGGCGTTGAACAGGGTCGATTCGATGATGCGGCTTTGCGCGTTGCTGCGGTACAGCACGGCAATTTCCTGGCGGCTAAAGCCGTCGCTTTTGACCAGGTTACGGATCTCTTCCACCATCCAGCGCGCTTCCATCAGGTCGCTGGGCGCCTCATACACGCGCACCGGCTCGCCCGGGCCTTGTTCGGTGCGCAGGTTCTTGCCCAGCCGCCCGGTGTTGTGGCTGATGAGCTGGTTGGCAGCATCCAGAATGTTGCTGTAGCTGCGGTAGTTTTGTTCGAGCTTGATTTGCCGCTGCACGTCAAATTCGCGGACAAAGTCGGCCATGTTGCCCACGCGCGCGCCGCGAAAGGCATAGATGCTCTGGTCATCGTCGCCCACGGCAATCACGCTGCCGCGCGCCTCAAAGCGGCCATTGACCTCGTCGCCCGCCAACTGCTTGAGCCAGGCGTATTGCAGTTTGTTGGTGTCCTGGAATTCGTCCACCAGGATGTGCGCAAAGCGCCTCTGGTAGTGCACGCGGATGGGGTCGTTGTCACGCAGCAGCTCGTAACTGCGCAGCATCAGCTCGCCAAAATCAACCACACCTTCACGCTGGCATTGCTCTTCGTAGAGCTGATAGAACTCGACCTTCTTGCGTCCGTCCACGTCGTGCGCAGCCACCGGCACGTCGCCGGGGCGCATGCCCTCTTCCTTGCAGCCCGCAATGAAGTACTGCAACTGCTTGGGCGGAAAGCACTCATCGTCCATGTTGAACTGCTTGCACAGGCGCTTGACGGCCGAGAGCTGGTCTTGCGTGTCCAGAATCTGGAACGACTGCGGCAAACCGGCTGCCTGGTGGTGTGCGCGCAGCAGGCGGTTGCACAGGCCGTGGAAGGTGCCTATCCACATGCCGCGCACGTTGATCGGCAGCATGGCCGACAGGCGTGCCACCATTTCCTTGGCAGCCTTGTTGGTAAAGGTCACGGCCAGGATGCCGCCCGGCGTGGCATAGCCGTTGTTCAGCAGCCAGGCAATGCGGGTGGTGAGCACGCGGGTTTTGCCCGAACCCGCGCCCGCCAGAATGAGCGCATGGCCCGCTGGCAGCGTCACCGCAGCCAACTGCTCGGGATTCAGGTGGGCCAAAAGGGGAGATGCGGCCGAAGGCGCACCAGAAATCGGGTCTTGTGGGAACATGGCTTGATTGTAGAAAGCGCCAGGCCATGAAACATACAGCCCTCACCCTGACTGCCCTGTTGGCACTGCACAGCCTGCCTCTGGCCGCGCAGCCCCTCTGCGCCAACGCAGGCCCAGCCCAGCCTGTGGCGCTGTTCGAGCGCTTTACCAGCGCCGACTGCGCCAGCTGCTGGCAAGACAGCGCCACGCCCGCCCCCGGCTCCGACGCCCTGGTACTCGACTGGATTGTTCCCAGCGCGCAGGGAGACGATGCCCCGCTGGCGCCCGCCGCAACGCGCGACGCCCTGCAGCGCCTGCAGGCGCTGGGCCGAGCCGTTCCCACCGCTACCGACGTGCACACGGCGCCCGTTGAGCCGGTGCGCGGCCTGCACCTGCGCGTGGGGCAAGGCCCTGCCGTGAACGACTACCTGGGTGCCACGGCGGTGTTCAGCGCGCGCCCGCCCGGCGCCGCATGGCGCTTTCACCTGCTGCTGGTCGAAAGCCTGCCCGCAGGCACGGAAGGCTCTCCCGTTGCTAGAAATATCGTTCGAAACATGCTCCAGGGCACGTGGGGTAAGCGCAGCAAGCTATCAAAATCAAAGTTAAACCGATGGACTGAGCTGCGCCCTATGTCTTTCCCCGAGGGCGCACAGCCCGAGCGCCTGCGCACCGTCGGCTGGGTGCAGGATGCCCAGGGCCGCATGGCAGCAGCAGCCCAGTCTGTATGCGGGGAATAGCGTCGGCGTTATGCCGCCCTCCAAGCAGACGGGTAGAATCAATCACCGGGCCCAAGTTTCTTGCAGCCCGGTTTTTTTGTGCCCCCTACCAGGGTTCGGCATGACCTCAGACGGTCTTGCCCACACAACCGGTCTCCAGGCCAAGCGCCCACCGACGCAAAAATTGTTTTGCGGCGTCCTTTGATGGAGCTTGGAATCTCATGGAAATCTTCGACTACGACAACATCCTGCTGCTGCCGCGCAAGTGCCGCGTCGAAAGCCGCTCGGAGTGCGACGCCAGCGTGGAGCTAGGAGCGCGCCGTTTTCGCCTGCCGGTGGTGCCCGCCAACATGAAAACCGTGGTAGACGAAAAAATCTGCATCTGGATGGCGCAGAACGGCTATTTTTACGTCATGCACCGCTTTGACCTGGACAACCTCCAGTTCGTCAAGGATATGCACGCCCGCGGCTGCTATGCCTCCATTTCGCTGGGCGTGAAAAAACCCGACTACGACACGGTGGACCAACTGGTGGCGGCAGGCCTGTCGCCCGAATACATCACCATCGACATCGCCCACGGCCATGCCGACGGGGTGAAGAACATGATTGCCTACCTGAAGCAGCACCTGCCCGCCAGCTTCGTGATTGCCGGCAATGTGGCCACGCCCGAGGCCATCATCGACCTGGAAAACTGGGGCGCCGACGCGACCAAGGTGGGCGTGGGGCCGGGCAAGGTCTGCATCACCAAGCTCAAAACAGGTTTTGGCACGGGCGGTTGGCAACTGAGTGCGCTCAAATGGTGCGCGCGCGTGGCCACCAAGCCCATCATTGCCGACGGCGGCATCCGCAGTCACGGCGACATTGCCAAAAGCATCCGTTTTGGTGCCAGCATGGTGATGATCGGTTCGCTCTTCGCGGGCCACGAGGAATCGCCCGGCAAGACCGTGGAAGTCGATGGTGCGCTCTACAAAGAGTATTACGGCTCGGCCAGCGACTTCAACAAGGGCGAATACAGGCACGTGGAAGGCAAGCGCATCCTCGAACCCATCAAGGGGCCGCTGGCGGATACGCTGATCGAGATGGAACAGGACGTGCAAAGCTCCATCAGCTATTCAGGCGGCAAAAAGCTGATGGACATCCGAAAGGTCAACTACGTGATCCTCGGCGGCGACAACGCAGGCGAGCATCTGCTGATGTAGCACGCTGCGGCACAAAACACCTTGAACTTTTAGGTGCGACTGCTGCAAGCCAGTTGACAGCCAGCAGCCCGCCTGGGGCCTGATGATGGGGACTTCACACCGTTTTCGGAACACGCCATGCACCCACCGTCGCAAACACGCATCGCCCTCCTGGGCATTGGCATGATGGGCCTGCCCGTGGCCCAGCGCCTGTGCGAGGCCGGTCACGAGGTTCACGTATGGAACCGCACGCGCGCCAAGGCAGAACCGCTGGCCGCGCACGGCGCCACGGTGCACGACCAGCCTGCCAGCGCCGTTCGCCAAGCCGACATCACCATCAGCCTGCTGGAAAACGGCACTGTGGTGGGCGATGTACTGTTCCAGCAGGGTACCGCCACCGCTCTGCGCAAGGGCAGCCTGTTCATCGATATGGCCTCCATCCAGCCGCGCGAGGCCCGCGACCATGCCGCGCGCCTGGGCGAAATGGGCGTCGCGCACCTGGACGCTCCTGTCTCGGGCGGCACCGTGGGCGCGCAGGCCGGCACCCTGGCCATCATGGTGGGCGGCAAGGCCGCAGACTTTCAGCGTGCACAAGGCGTTTTCTCGGTGCTGGGGCGCGCAACGCACGTCGGCCCCCACGGCGCGGGCCAACTGGCCAAGCTGGCCAACCAGATGATTGTCGGCATCACCATTGGCGCTGTGGCCGAAGCCCTTCTGCTGGCAGCCAAGGGCGGCGCCGACATGGCCAAAGTGCGCGAGGCCATCAGCGGCGGTTTCGCCGACAGCCGCATCCTGCAACTGCACGGCCAGCGCATGGTCGAGCGCGACTTTGCCCCGCGCGGACGCATGGGCGTGCAGCTCAAAGACATGCGCAATGCGTTGGCCACAGCCCAGGAAATCGGCTTCGACGCCCCCATCACCACCCTGTTCGAAACCCTCTACGCCGACGGCGTGCAACACGGCCTGGGCGAACTCGACCACAGTGGCCTGTTCGTAGAACTGGCCAGCCGCAATGCCATGCAATGAGCGGCCCACAGACAAAAAATGGCTGCAATGCTTGCAGAGCCCTAAAAAAATAAGGCATAATTCATCTCTCTGCTGCGACGCAGAAACGGTTTCAAAAGTGGGTTCTTAGCTCAGTTGGTAGAGCAGCGGACTCTTAATCCGTAGGTCGAGTGTTCGAGTCACTCAGGACCCACCACTTACAAGCCTCATAGGCACAAAAAAGCCCGCTACACAATGGTTAGCGGGCTTTTTTATATTTGGCGTTGATGATCGTGGCGTTCGATACCCTGCACAGGAGTTAGCTCCGTACCGAGGTCGGCTTGCCCCATAGCGGATGTTGCCGAAACACTTAAATTCCCAACGATGACGCTGTCGAGGTTGTAGGGCTCGCCGCGACCTCATCGCGCAATTGACGGCGCAGGATCTTGCCGATGTTGCTCTTGGGCAAGGGGTCGGTGCGAAATTCCACGATGCGCGGGATCTTGTAAGCCGTCAGATGGCGCCTGCAGTGCGCCAGCACATCGGCTTCTGTCAGCGACGGATTGCTGGGCACGATCACCACCTTGACCACCTCCCCCGAGCGCTCATCTTTCACCCCGATCGCCGCCGCTTCCAGTACGTCAGGATGCAGCGTCAGCACGTCCTCGATCTCGTTGGGGAAAACCTTGAAGCCGGAGACCACAATCATGTCCTTCTTGCGATCGGTAATGCGAATGCTGCCGTGTTCATCCATCATGCCCATGTCACCGGTGCGCAGCCAGCCGTTGGGGGTGAACACCTTGGCGCTCTCCTGCGGCTGGTTCCAGTAACCCTTCATCACCTGCGGGCCGCGCAGGCAAATCTCACCCACTTCGCCCAGAGGAATCGGGCCGCCGTCGTCGTCCAGAATGGCCGCTTCGGTGCTGGGCAAGGGCACACCGATCTGTCCACTCCACTCCTGGATCGTGACCGGATTGGCGATCGCCACCGGCGAGGTTTCGGTCAGGCCATAGCCCTCGACCAGCGGTACGCCAGCGCGCTCCTTCCACCGGTGTGCCACCACCTGCTGCACCGCCATGCCGCCAGCCACCGCCAGCTTGAGCCGGCTCAGGTCAATGGCTGCAAAACCGGGCGCATCCAGCATGGCCCGAAACAGGGTGTTGACACCGATGATGGCGGTGAACGGCGTACTGGCCAGCACCTTGAGAAAATCGGGCATGTCGCGCGGATTGGCGACCAGCACCGCCTGCGCACCCTGGCTGAAGAAGGAAAGCGCGCCGGTGAGTGCAAACACGTGGTACATGGGCAGCGGCAGGATCAGGGTCTCCTGGCCCTCGTGTAGGTTGGGCGACATCCATGCGCTCACCTGCAACACGTTGGCCACCATGTTGCCGTGGCTGAGCTGTGCACCCTTTGCCACGCCCGTAGTTCCGCCGGTGTACTGCAAGAAGGCGTGATCGTCGTGACCGAGGGACACCGCGTCCAGTTGCTGAGCGCGCCCGGCTGCGAGCGCGTCGCGCCAGCACACCGAACCGGGCAGCCGCCATGTCGGCACCATCTTCTTCACATGCTTGACCACAGCGTTCGTCACCAGCCGCTTCAGCGTGGGCAACAGGTCGCCCACCTCGGTTGTTACCACCGTGCGCACCGAGGTTTCGCCAATCACTTCCTGCAGCGTATGCGCGAAGTTCTCCAGCACCACGATGGCGCGCACATCGGCATCGTTCAGTTGATGCTTGAGCTCGCGCGGTGTGTAGAGCGGATTCACGTTCACCACCACCATGCCGGCGCGCAACACGCCAAACAGCGCCACCGGATACTGCAGCAGGTTGGGCATCATCAGCGCAACGCGGTCACCACGCTGCAGCCCGGCCGATTTTTGCAGCCAGGCGGCAAACGCACTGCTGGCCTCGTCCAGCTCACGAAAACTCATCGTCACGCCCATTGACCGGTACGCAGGCAAAGGGGCAAAGCGCTTGCAGCTGTCGGCAAGCATATCGACAAGCGACGCGAATCGCTGCATGTCGATTTCGGCGGGCACACCCGTCGGGTACTGCGTGAGCCAGGGCCTGTTCATCGAACTTTCTCCCATCGAGCCATCGTTTTCCGGCGAATAGCGAACCAGTTTCTGACATGGCATCTTATTCCGCCCGGTCGCATGCTCCAAGCGTCCCCACATCCTGCAATCAAGGCAATCCCACCGGGTTGACTTGGGGCGGGTGTTTGAACGAAAAGACAAGCGCCAAAGAAAAAAGCCCAAGTGAATCAATCACTTGGGCTTTATCTTGGCGGAAACGGAGGGATTCGAACCCTCGATGAGGCTCTACACCCCATACTCCCTTAGCAGGGGAGCACCTTCGGCCACTCGGTCACGTTTCCAATCCTTCTATTATGCCTCAGTTTAGAGGCGCTTTTACTCTGCGGGCTTGTCCAGATCGAAGGCGGTGTGCAGTGCACGCACTGCCAATTCAAGGTATTTTTCGTCGATGACCACCGAGGTCTTGATCTCGGATGTGGAGATCATCTGGATGTTGATGCCCTCTTCACTCAACACGCGGAACATCTTGCTGGCCACGCCGACGTGGCTGCGCATGCCGATGCCGACGATGCTGACCTTGCAGATATTGGGGTCACCTACCACCTCTTGTGCGCCCATTGCGGGGGCTACGGATTCGCGCAGCAAGTCCATCGTGCGGGCGTAGTCCGCCTGGCTGATGGTGAAGCTGAAGTCCGCCTTGCCGTCTTTGCTGATGTTCTGGATGATCACATCAACCTCGATGTTGGCATCAGCGACGGGGCCCAGGATGCGGTGGGCGATACCGGGGGTGTCGGGCACGCCGAGCACCGAGACTTTGGCTTCACCGCGGTTGAATGCGATGCCGGATACGACGGCTTGTTCCATTTTTTCGTCTTCCTCAAAAGTGATCAGCGTGCCGGATTTGGCTTCTTCGTTGATGTCAATATCCCAGGGCGTAAAGCTCGACAGCACGCGCATGGGCACCTTGTACTTGCCTGCGAATTCGACCGAGCGGATCTGCAGCACCTTGCTGCCCAGGCTGGCCATTTCGAGCATTTCCTCGAAACTCACGGTGTGCAGGCGGCGCGCCGCCGGAACCACGCGCGGGTCGGTCGTGTACACACCATCAACATCCGTGAAGATCAGGCACTCGGCCGCCTTCATGGCCGCTGCCACGGCAACGGCCGACGTGTCTGAGCCGCCGCGGCCCAGGGTGGTGATGTTGCCCAGGTCGTCAATCCCCTGAAAGCCTGTGACGATAACCACCCGGCCAGCGTCCAGGTCGGCACGCACGCGCTTGTCGTCAATGGATTCAATGCGGGCTTTGGTATGGCTGCTGTCGGTGCGAATAGGCACTTGCCAGCCGGCGTAGCTGACGGCCTCCATGCCCTCTGCCTGCAAGGCAATGGCCAGCAGGGCCGACGAGGCCTGCTCACCCGTGGCGGCCAGCATGTCGAGTTCGCGGTGGTAAGCCTGCATGGCACGCTCGGGCGCAAGTTCTTTGGCCAGGGCCAGCAGGCGATTGGTTTCGCCGCTCATGGCGCTGGGCACCACAACGACCTGGTGGCCAGCACGTGCCCACTTGGCCACACGCTTGGCAACATTGCGGATGCGCTCGGGCGAGCCCATCGAGGTGCCGCCGTATTTCTGAACGATCAATGGCATGGAATAGCTTGGTGACGAAACCGGATCTCGCGGCGCGGGGTGGACAGTGTTTTGGGGCGCCGCCGGTTATCGTGCTGATGTGGGCCAAAACCTAGGGATTGTACCAACGGAGCAACACTCCTTCACGCACCACCAATCCCCGGCCCACCTTGATGTGGATACGGTGCCCGCGTGTGGTGCAGGCAGCAATCTGTGACAGCAACTCGCCGAGTTGCGCCGCAGTCGGAGTGGTCTGGTGTGCCTGGCGCAACCAGTGGCGCAACACGTTGGCCTGGCGCACGCGGCTCAGTGCCTGCAACGCGGAAAGGCGCGGCGGCAGGCCCACCGTTTCCAGGTCTTGCTGCGCGACTTCCAGCAACAGTTCGCTCGCCTGCGCGGCATGCCCTGCACTGCGGGGAAAAGTGTCGCGGAACGCCGGAAAAGCAGCTTCCAGCACCGGCAGCAGGCGCGCACGGATGCGGTTGCGGGTGTAGCGCTCGTCCTGGTTGCTGGGGTCTTCCACCCAACGCTCGCCGCGTGCCTGCAGCCAGGCCCGCAGTTCGGCCCCGGCCACGCGCAGCAGGGGGCGGTGCCAATCCAGGCCATGGCGCTGCCAGTGGTCGGGCATGGCGGCCAACCCAGCCACCCCTGCGCCACGGGAGAGCGCCAGTAGCAGCGTTTCCACCTGGTCGTCTGCATGCTGCGCCAGCGCTATTGATTGAATAGCTGGTTGCGCTTGACTGGCGTGCGTTGCAGCCCAAAAAGCCTTGTAACGTGCTGCACGTGCTGCGTCTTCAGGGCTTTGGCCTGGCACGGGACGAGCGTCCACACGCTGCACCACCAGCGGCACCTGCAGGCGCGCGCACAGGGTTTCGCAATGGCGTTCAAAATCATCGGCGGCGCTTTGCAGCCCATGGTGCACATGGATGGCGCGCACCTGCCCCGGCCAGCGCTCGGCGCAGGCCCACAGCAAGGCGGTCGAGTCGGCTCCCCCGCTCAACCCCACGGCCAATGGCAGCGCCGGGGTAAAGCGGGCCATGGCCTCGGTGAACCGCAGGGTCACGGGGCCACTCCCGGGGTGGGCAAAATCTCGTGCAGTACAGACATGGGGGCGCATTGTGCGCCAGACCCATCCCAGTTGCGCTAGGAGGCGAGGCGAAAGCTCCCCACCACCTCGGTCAGTCGCACGGACTGGTCCTTGAGGCTTTGGGCCGCAGCGGCGCTTTCTTCGACCAGGGCCGCGTTCTGCTGGGTCATCTGGTCGAGCTGGTTCACGGCCTGGCCCACCTCGGCAATGCTGGTGCTTTGCTCGCTGGTGGATGCGCTGATCTCGGCCATGATGTCGGTCACCCGCTGCACCGAGGTGACGATATCGGTCATGGTGGTGCCGGCGTCGTTCACGAGCCGCGAGCCGTTGGCCACCTCTTGCACCGAAGCGCTGATCAGGCCCTTGATCTCTTTGGCGGCTTCTGCACTGCGGCTGGCCAGGCTGCGCACCTCGCTGGCCACCACGGCAAAACCCCGGCCCTGCTCACCCGCCCGCGCCGCCTCGACGGCGGCATTGAGCGCCAGGATGTTGGTCTGGAACGCAATGCCGTCAATGACACCAATGATGTCGGAGATTTTGCGCGAGGCGGAATTGATCTGCTCCATGGTGCTCACCACATCGCCCACCACCTTGCCACCATGCTGCGCCACGCTGGACGCCTGGGCCACGAGTTGATTGGCCTGACGCGCGGCATCGGCGTTCTGGCGCACGGTTTCGGTCAACTGCTCCATGGAGGCGGTGGTCTGCTGCAGGTTGGACGCAGTCAGTTCGGTGCGGCTGCTCAGGTCCTGGTTGCCCGAGGCGATTTCCTCGGCGGCGACGCGCACCGATCCGCTGGCATCGCGGATTTGCAGCAGCACGCCCGAGAGCTTGGAGGCAAAGCTGTTGAAGTCGGTGGCAATTTGCGCCAGTTCGTCCTCGCCTTGCGCATCAATCCGGCGCGCGAGGTCACCCTCACCTGAGCCAATGTCGTGCATGGCATCGCGCACCTGCGTCAGGCGGCGCAGGCGGCGCGCCAAAATGGCCGCCAGCGCCAATCCCGCCGCCAACACCACCACCATGCCCGTGGCGATGGACACCTGCAGCATGGTGGTGATGGCCGCCAACGCCTCGGCTTTGTCGAGCGCGATCGCCAGCATCCAAGGGGTACCCTCCACCGGGGCCACGGCCAGCAGCATGGCACGGCCCTGCAGATCCATGGCACTCAACCCGGTGCTGCGCGCCATTTGCGCCAGCGCCGACGCCGACAGCTGCGCAGACAGCTCGGTCGCTGGTTTGAGGGCGAGTTTGACATCCGGGTGGGCGATGATGTTGCCATCACTCCCCACCAAAAACGCATAGCTGGACGGCGTGGGTTTGATCGAAGCCACATTGGCCACCACGGCCGACAGCGATACATCGCCCGCCAGCACCGCCTTGACATCACTGCCTTGGCGGGCCGCCGCAGCAAACGTGACCACCAGCCCGGCACCACCGGCATCCGGGTAGGGCGCCGTCAGGATGGGTGCCTGCGCACTGGTCGCCTGCTTGTACCAGGGGCGGGATGTGGGGTCGTAATCGGGCGGCAGGTTCTGCGGCTCGGAGAACACGGTGCGCTTGTCGGCATAGCCAAAGTACGTGGTGAGAAAGCTGCCAGCCTTTTGCAGCATGTTCAAGGCGCGCGCAGCCTCCGGGTCATCCAGCGCCGCGGCCGACGCCTGGACGATCAGGGCCTTGCTGCGGGCCCAGTCACGCAAGGCTTCGGTATGGCTCAGGGCCAATGCGCGGGACTGCGCTTCCAGCGAGGCATAGGCTTGGTTGCGTACCGCCAGGTAGTTGGCCGCAGCCAGGGCGGCAAGCCCGGCGACCAGAAAGGCCACACAAATCAGAAGAATTTGGCCCCGCAGGGTTTTCATCCATGCCATCGCACCCTCCCGTACCGCCATACTGCGGCAGCCTGCTGACGATGGTACATCTTGATGCACTTTCGTGCGCCAAGGGTTTTACCGCCTCAGGATTGCCGCGAGATTGCCGAGGGTTAGCGGCTGTCGGCCTTGGTGTCGGTAAAGCGGCCGTAGCTTTGCAGGCGTGCGTACCGGCGCT
The DNA here is from genome assembly GCF_003096555.1 of Simplicispira sp. 125. Lineage (NCBI taxonomy): Bacteria > Pseudomonadati > Pseudomonadota > Betaproteobacteria > Burkholderiales > Comamonadaceae > Simplicispira > Simplicispira sp. 125. The sequence continues at coordinate 1,905,781 of NZ_QEKM01000001.1, forward strand.
CGAGCAGGTCTTTCACCTTGAGGTCCGACACCTGGCGGAAAGCATCGCCCAGGGCGCGCTTGAGCAGCGAGGACATGTGCTTGGGGTCACGGTGCGCGCCACCCACGGGCTCGCTGACGATTTTGTCGACCAGACCGAGGGCCTTGAGCCGGTGCGCGGTGATGCCCAGGGCCTCGGCGGCCTCCTGCGCCTTGTCGCTCGTCTTCCAGAGGATGGACGCGCAGCCCTCGGGACTGATGACCGAGTAGATGGAGTATTGCAGCATCAGCAACTGGTCGCCCACGCTGAGCGCCAGCGCGCCGCCCGAGCCGCCTTCGCCGATGATGGTGGTGATGATGGGCACTTCGAGTTGCGCCATCTCGTAAATATTGCGGCCGATGGCTTCGGACTGGCCGCGCTCCTCGGCGTCAATACCGGGGAACGCGCCCGGCGTATCAACAAAAGTGAACACGGGCAGACCGAATTTTTCGGCGGTTTTCATCAGGCGCAGCGCCTTGCGGTAGCCCTCGGGGCGCGTCATGCCAAAGTTGCGCAGCGCACGCTCCTTGGTGTCGCGCCCTTTTTGGTGGCCGAGCACCATGCAGGCGTGGCCGTTGAAACGGGCCAGACCGCCGACGATGGATTTGTCGTCCGAAAAATGCCGATCGCCGTGCATCTCGACAAAATCGGTGAACAGGTCACGCACGTAGTCGAGTGTGTAGGGGCGCTCAGGATGGCGCGCAATTTTCGTGATCTGCCAGGGCGTCAGGTCGGAATAGATGTCCTTGGTGAGCTGCTGGCTTTTCTTGCTGAGCTGGTCGATCTCATCAGAGATATCCACCGCGCTTTCGGTCTGCACATAGCGCAGTTCCTCGATTTTGCCTTCGAGTTCGGCAATCGGGTTTTCGAAATCCAGGAATGTTTTTTTCGCCAAGATGGTTCTCCTCTTGTCTTTCAGATATCCATTGCGCTAGGCACTCGCAGCCCATGAAGCTGGCGCGCCCCAGGCGAGGGCCGCCCCGCCGCACTGGCGGCGGCGTTCTGCCTGCATTGCACTGCAATGCGAGAGCGGGGGAAAGGCCCGCAGGGCCTCAGGGGGGTGTTCCATTTCAATACGTCACCGGCAGCGGGTCCAGTGACCGCCAAATATACCAAGTGGCCACGGTGCACCAGGGCTTCCAGGCCTCGGCCACTTCGCGGGCATCGCTGCGGCTGACCGGGTCGCCCGAAAAATAGTTTTTGCTGATGCCGTTGATGAGCCCCACGTCATCCAGGGGCAGTACGTTGGGCCGCATGAGGTGGAAGATGAGGAACATTTCCGCCGTCCAGCGGCCAATGCCGCGGATCGCCACCAGCTCAGCAATGATGGCCTCGTCGTCCATCCCATGCCAGCCGTCCACATGCAGCTTGCCCGCATCGAAATGCAGGGCCAGGTCCACGAGATACTCCACCTTGCGCACGGACAGGCCGGCGGCGCGCATGTCGTCGATCTTGAGCTTGAGCACATCGCCCGGCGTGATGGCCCGGGGCAGCGCCGCAAAGCGGTCCCACACGGTCTGTGCCGCCTTGACCGAAATCTGCTGGCCCACGATGGAGCGCGCCAGGGTGCTGAAGGCATCCCCGCGCGACTGCAGCGTGCCATCGCCCAACTGCGGGATCAGGCGCTTCATCACCCGGTCTTTCTTCATCAGGTGCTTGCGCGCATCCACCCAGTAACCGGGCGAGGCCAGGCCAGAAGCCTCAATAGCTATCTTTTTAGTAGCTGACACCGCTTATCCCGTCTGCCATGGAGGTCATTTTTAATTGAAATGGCATCACGTTGCCACCTCCCAGGTAGTGCCCGTGGGTGCGTCCTTAAGGACGATCCCCGCGGCCAGCAATTCGTTGCGGATGCGGTCGGCTTCAGCAAAATTCTTGGCCGCTTTAGCGGCTGCGCGTTCGGCAATTCGTGCAGCAATGGCTGCCTCGTCAAAACCGGCGCCGGCCTGCAAAAACGCTTGCGGGCCCCCTTGCAACAAGCCCAGGCAGCGCCCCAGGGCCTTGAGCAGGCCCGCAGCGGCGGCAGATTTGCTGCGGTTGACCTCGCCCGCCAGGTCAAACAGCACGGCCACGGCTTCGGGCGTGCCGAAGTCGTCGTCCATGGCGGCGCGAAAGCGCGAGGCCCAGGGGTCGGTCCAGTCGATCGCGGTGACATCGGCAGGCGTCACCAGGCTGAGCGCCGTGTACAGGCGCTTGAGAGCCTGGCGCGCGTCGTCCAGGTGGGCGTCGCTGTAGTTCAAGGCGCTGCGGTAGTGCGCACGCACCATGAAGAAACGCAGGGTCTCGGCGTCGTATTCCTTGAGCACATCACGGATGGTGAAGAAATTACCCAGCGACTTGCTCATCTTCTCGTTATCGACGCGCACAAAACCGTTGTGTACCCAGAAGCGCGCCAGCGGTCGGCCGTGGGCGCCTTCGCTTTGCGCGATTTCATTCTCGTGGTGCGGAAACTGCAGGTCCGCGCCGCCGCCGTGGATATCGAAGGTCTCGCCCAGCGTGGCACAGCTCATGGCCGAGCATTCGATGTGCCAGCCGGGGCGCCCGGCGCCAAAAGCGCTGTCCCATTTCGCCTCGGGCGGCTCGTCCTGCTTGGCGGCCTTCCAGAGCACGAAGTCGAGCGGGTCATGCTTGCCGTCATCGACCGCCACACGCTCGCCCGCACGCAGCTCATCGAGCGACTTGCCCGAGAGCTTGCCGTAGCCGGGGAACTTGCGCACCGCGTAGTTCACATCGCCGTTACCGGCGCGGTAGGCCAGGCCCCTGCCCTCCAGCGTATCGATCAGCGACAGCATTTGCGGCACGTATTCGGTGGCGCGCGGCTCAACGCTGGGAGGCTCAATGCCCAGCTTGGCAATGTCAGCGTGCATGGCGGCAATCATCTCGTCGGTGAGCTGGCGGATGGTGATTCCGCGCTCGAGTGCGCGCCGGATGATCTTGTCGTCGATGTCGGTGATGTTGCGCACGTAGGTCACGCGGTAGCCGCTGGCGCGCAGCCAGCGCTGCACCACGTCAAACGCCATCATCATGCGGGCGTGGCCGATGTGGCACAGGTCGTAGATCGTCATGCCGCAGACGTACATGCGCACATGGCCGGGCTCGAGCGGGGAAAACTCCTCCAGTGCACGCGAAAGCGTGTTGTAGATGCGCAAACTCATGGAATCTTGGTCAGGGAAACGTGGTGGGGGTGGAAGGGCCCGTTCATCTGGCGGCGCCAGGGCAAACGACCCTCCCGCTGGGCGCCCGCCGGAGGGGACGCCATGGGAAATCACCAGTGGCAACAGCGTACCGTCATGACAACCCCCTCAGCTACAATCCGCCGCAGTATAAGCCCGGCCCGGGTTCGGGCATTGCCCACCCCCACACTACTGCATGCCCATGACACGCACCCTTCCCCGCCTCCTTCGTCTGCTGGCCCTGACGGCACTCGTGGGCGTGGGCCAGGCCTATGCCAACGACTATGCAGAAATCGCCCAGCTGCTGAAAACCGGCAAGGCCGCCGAAGCTCTGGCCAAGGCCGACCAGCGCCTGGCCGAATCTCCCCGCGACCCGCAGCTGCGCTTTCTGCGCGGCGTGGCCCAGGCCGATTCAGGCAAGCAGAATGACGCCATTGCCACCTTCACCAAGCTGACGGAAGAGTACCCGGAGCTGCCCGAGCCCTACAACAATCTGGCCGTGCTCTATGCCAACCAGAACCAGCTCGACAAGTCCCGTGCCGCGCTGGAAATGGCGATCCGCACCAACCCGAGCTATGCCACGGCCCACGAAAACCTGGGCGACATCTATGCCAAGCTGGCCAGCCAGGCTTATAGCAAGGCACTGCAGCTCGACGGCAGCAACGCCAGTTCTGTGCGCCCCAAGCTGGCCCTGATCCGCAACCTGTTCACCGCCGAGACACGCAGCACTGCGCGCCCTGTGGCCACCGCACCCACCCCTGCAGCAGCGCCAGCAACAGCGCCTGCAGCCGTCGTGGCCACGGCCAAACCTGCGGCGCCCGCCGTGGCACCCGCCTCCAGCGCGCCACCTGCCCCGGCGCCCGTTCCAGCGGCCACACCCGTCCCTGAGGCGACGGCGCCCGCTGTGGCACCCGCACCCGCGCCCGCCAAGCCCGCCCCTGCGGATACCACCGTGCAGGACGTCACCGCTGCAGTCCAGAACTGGGCGGCCGCCTGGGCAGCCAAAGACATGAAGGCCTATCTTGCCTCCTACGGCAAGGAGTTCAATCCTCCTGGCCGCCAGACGCGCGCCGCCTGGGAAAAAGAGCGCGAATCGCGCATCGTGGGCAAATCCCGCATCAGCGTGAAACTGTCGGATATCCAGGTCACCGTCCAAGGCAACAAGGCGACGGCCCGCTTCCAGCAGGCTTACAGTGCCGATACCCTGAACGTGTCCAGCCGTAAAACGCTGGACCTGGTGCAGCACCAGGGCCGCTGGGTCATCGTGCGCGAATCGACCGGCGGCTGATGACACCTTTCCTCGCCTTGACCCGCCTGGCCGCGCCCGCCACACGGACGGCCCTGCACCCATCTTGAGACTGCGTATGTTTGTGGCTTCGTCCACGGGCAGCCGGATGGCTGCAGTGGCCTGGCTGGCAGCGTCCTTGCTGCTGGCCACCCCCGCCCTGTCCCAGGGCCCCGACCGGGGAAAAGGCCGACGGACTGCCCGGCCAGCACCCACGGCACCGCCCCCCGCCCCCCTGCGCGACGGGCAGGCCGAGGCGCGGCTACTGCAGGTTTTCCGGCTCACCAGCGAAGGGCACCACCGCGAAGCGCTGAAACAGGCCGAACGCCTGGTACGCGATTACCCCCACTTCCAGTTGGCCCAACTGGCCCTGGGCGACCTGTTGCTGGCGCGCAGCCGCCCCTTGCAGCGCCTGGGCAATGTTTCCACCGAACTGGCCGTGGCCAGCACACCGGGCAGCGCGGCCGCGCTGGAAGAACTGCGCACCGAATCGCGCCAGCGCATGGTGGCGCAGCGCATACGGCCGCCCGAGCACAGCATTCCCTCGCAGTTTTTGCAGCTGGCGCCCAGTTACCGGCATGCCATCGCGGTCGATGCAGCGCTCTCGCGCCTCTACCTGTTTGAGAACACCTCCAAGGGCCTGCGGCTGGTGGCCGACTACTACGCCTCGGTGGGCAAGCTGGGCATTGAGAAAGCCGTCGAAGGCGACCAGCGCACGCCGCTGGGCGTGTACTTCATTACCAGCCGCCTGGACCCCAAAGCCCTGCGCGATTTCTACGGCGCGGGCGCCCTGCCCCTGAACTACCCCAACCCGCTGGACCAGTTGCGCGGCAAGACCGGCAGCGGCATCTGGCTGCATGGCACGCCGCCCGACCAGTTCTCGCGCGCACCGCAGGCGACCGATGGCTGCGTGGCGCTGGCCAACCCTGACCTGGAGCGCTTGCTGCGCACCGTGGAGCCGCGTTCAACCCCGGTGGTGATTGCGCGCCAGCTTCAGTGGGTGCAGCCGCACAGCATCCAGGCCGAGCGCAAGTCGTTCGAGGCGGTGCTGGACGCCTGGCGCAACGCCAAGACCGAAGGCGACATGCCGCGCCTGCTGGATTTTTACGCCCCCGACTTCCAGACCTACAAAAGAAAGCCACTGAGCGAGTGGACCCCCGTGCTGCATGCCGAAACGCAGGCGCTGCGCGGGCGGGAACTCCAGCTCAAAGACAAGTCTTACCTGCGCTGGACCGACAGCACAGACACCATGGTGGTAACGTTCGGCGAAGTGGCCGCCGGTGCACGCACCGGCCCCGTCAAGCGCCAGTTCTGGGCCCGCAGGGGCAACCGTTGGCAAATATTTTTCGAAGGAGTAATTGGATGATTTCCAGAAGAAATTCGACCCTGGCGCTTGCTGGTATTGCGCTGGCAGCTACATTTTCAGTAGCACCCACAATGGCGCAGGAAGCCCCCAAGGTCAAGCTGGCAACCTCGATGGGCGACATCGTGGTGCAACTCGACCCCGCCAAGGCCCCCAAGTCTGTCGAGAACTTCCTCGCCTACGTGAGCGCCAAGCACTACGACGGCACCATCTTCCACCGCGTGATCAATGGCTTCATGATCCAGGGCGGCGGCTTTACCGCCGACATGGTGCAAAAACCCACCAAATCGCCTATTCCTCTGGAAGCCAGCAACGGCCTCAAGAACGACACCTACACCATCGCCATGGCACGCACCGGCGCCCCCGATTCGGCCACCGCGCAGTTCTTCATCAACGTCAAGGACAACGCCATGCTCAACGCCCCCCAGCCCGACGGCCATGGCTACGCCGTGTTCGGCAAGGTCATCCAGGGCACTGAAGTGGTCGACAAGATCAAGGCCGTCGCCACCACCAACAAGGGGCCGTACCAGAACGTGCCCAGCACACCCGTCACCATCACCTCCGCCACGCTGCTGAAGTAAACCCCACCAAGGAACCCGCCATGAGCAACCCCCAAGTCGAACTGCACATCACCGGTTACGGTGTCATCACCCTCGAACTCGACGCCGACAAGGCCCCCAAGTCGACCGAGAATTTTCTGGCTTACGTGAACAAGGGCCACTACAACAACACCGTGTTCCACCGCGTGATCCCTGGCTTCATGGTGCAGGGCGGCGGCTTTGAGCCCGGCATGAAGCAAAAGGACTCGGACGCACCGATCGCGAACGAAGCCCAGAACGGTCTGAAAAACGCCAACTACACCGTGGCCATGGCCCGCACCAGCGACCCGCACTCGGCCACCGCGCAGTTCTTCATCAACGTGGCCGACAACGGCTTCCTGAACCACACCGCCCCCAACGCCCAGGGCTGGGGCTACGCCGTGTTCGGCAAAGTCGTCGGTGGCACCGACGTGGTGGACAAGATCAAGGCCGTAAAAACGGGCCGCTCGGGTTTCCATGACGACGTGCCCAAGGAAGACGTGGTGATCGAGAAGGCCGTGGCACTCTGATCTGAAACGATCACCGTGACCCCGACCGTGCCCCGGTTCGAAGAGCTTGCTGCTCCCCCGCACTGGCGTACGGTCGATTTCATTTCGGACCTGCACCTGCAGGCCAGCGAGCCTGCCACCGTGGTGGCATGGCGGGACTACTTGCAGACCACCCCCGCAGACGCTCTTTTCATCCTGGGGGACCTGTTCGAGGTCTGGGTGGGTGACGATGCCCTCCTTGAGCCTGGCAGCTTCGAAGCGCAATGCTGCGCCGCGCTGCAGGCCGCCACTCGGCGCCTGCCTGTGTATTTCATGCACGGCAACCGCGATTTCCTCGCTGGCCCGGCCTTTTTGCAGCACTGTGGCATCACCGGCCTGACCGATCCCACCGTGCTGGCGTTTGGCGGGCAGCGCATCGTGCTCAGCCACGGCGACCTGTTGTGCCTGGACGATGTGGACTACCAGCGTTTTCGCCTGCAGGCACGCAGTGCGGCATGGCAGCAGGAATTCTTATCCCAGCCCCTGGCCCGTCGCCGCGCCCTGGCGCGCGGCATACGCCAGCAAAGCGAAGCGCGCAAGCAGTCGGGCGCCTCCTATGCCGACGTGGATGACCCCGCCGCGATCGCTTGGCTGCAATCCGCACGGGCCAGCACGCTGATCCACGGCCATACCCACCGCCCCGCAGAGCACACCCTGGCCCTCGACCTGCACCGCGTAGTGCTGAGCGACTGGGATGCCGCCGCTCATCCACCACGCACCGAGGTACTGCGTGCCACCGACCAGGGGCTGGAACGCGTTCACATCGGCCCCATGTAGTGCGGATGCCCGCCTTCTTGAACCGCCTGCGCCGCAGCCTGCGCGCCACCCTGGCCCCAGTCCCTGATATTTCAGCCGCGCTGTGGCTGCACACGCTGCATCGTTACCCTTTTCTGGCGGCATTGCCGCTGCATGACCAGGCCAAACTGCGGGCCCTGAGCGCCCTGTTCCTGCACCACAAGCAGTTTCACGGCGCACACGGCCTGGAGGTCACCGACGCCATGGCCATCGACATCGCCGCCCAGGCCTGCCTGCCGCTGTTGCACTGGGGCGACGCTGCACAGGCCCTGGGCTGGTACGACGACTTCGTGACCATCGTCGTCCACCCCGGCGAAGCCGTGGCCCGGCGCGAAAGCCGCGACGAGGCCGGCGTGGTGCACCACTACACCGAGGTGCTGGCGGGCGAGGCCATGGAACGCGGCCCCATCATGCTGAGCTGGCAACATGTGGAGGACGCCGCCCACACCGCGCACCACGGCAGCAACGTGGTGGTGCATGAATTTGTCCACAAGCTGGACATGCGCAGCGGCCACGCCAACGGCTGCCCCCCGCTGCCTGCGGGTTTCATGGGCACGCGCGGTGGCCGCGCAGCCTACGAGGCCTGGTGGGCGGCTTGGGAACCGGCCTACGCCCAGTTCCGCGAGGCAGTGATCAAGGCTGAGCGCTTTGGCGCTGAATGGCCCTGGCTGGATGCCTATGGAGCCACCGCTCCTGCGGAGTTCTTTGCGGTGGCTTGCGAGGCGTATTTTGTGAACCGCGAGCGCTTTGCGCTGGAGTTTCCGGGGCTGGTGCCGGTGCTCGATGCCTTCTTTCGGTCTGCAATCTAATGTTTGGGTCGAATGTGCCTGATTAGCTACGTACCTCAGACACACGCAACATCTTCAATGGAAGGGGCCTTGTGGTTACCAGCGCCCGCAGCAGCCTTGGCAGCATGGCGGGCAGGTCAAAGCGGCGGTTGAAGCGATAGCAGAACTCCGCCAGGTAGCGCGCACCATATCTGGCATGGTCAAACGAGTGGTACGTTCCTGCCATGCTGGTCTTGAGATTGCCCAGCAGGGTATTGACCCAGTGCAGCTGGGGCGTCTGCGCCCCCTGGCGGCCACCTCCCGTGACGTGGGGCTCATGAATAGCGCCCACCTGGCGCACCTGGGCAAAGGCAGGTGTGCCATCGCTGACCACATGACAGCCGGGCGCCAGATAGCGCTGCGCCCACTGCGCCATCTCCTGATTCGTGAAGTCCGCCACTGGCACCAAGCGCAGGTACAGCGGCCTGCCGTTCTCGCTGGTCTGTACGGCAGCTACAAAGGCGGATTTGTTGGCCGCCTTGCGTCCACCGTTGATACTGCCTGCGCGCTCGCCCCCAAGGTAGGCATCATCGATCTCCACACGCCCGCTCAGCAGATAGCGCGCATCGCGCTGGCCCATGGCCTGCATCAGCTTGTGTTTGAGCAGCCACGCTGTCTTGTAGGACACACCCAACTGGCGCTTGAGCGCCAGGGCGCTGATGGCGTTCTTGTGCTGGGTGAGCAAATACATGGCCAGGAACCACAGCCGCAGGGGCAGATGGGTGTGCTCCATCACGGTGCCCACGATGCTCGAACTCTGGTAGCCGCAGATAAAGCACTCCCACAGCTGGCGGCCGATGCCATTGCGGGTGAGAAAGAAGCGCTTGCAGCCGCAGTGGGCACACTGCCAGCCGTGGGGCCAGCGGGCGGCCACCAAGGCGCGCTCGCACTGTTCTTCACAGCCGTAGAGAGCTTGGAACTGGGGCAGCGACAGGCCGCGCTGGAACTGGATGGCATTCATTGACATTGCCTGCTCCTTGGCCGATGACTCGGCACTGGTTGTTGGAGGGCTGGCAATGGCGGAACGTTCACGACGAACTGAGGTATGTCGCTAATCAGGCGAATGTGGCTATGGCGCTTGCCGGTATTGCGGTGGTAGCTATCTTTTTTGAAAATTTTCTATTGCTGAGGGCGGAGGCCGGGAGTCGCCCGGCATGCGAGTAACTTTCTTTCGCGTCGCCTCGCCGAAAGAAAGTCACCAAAGAAAGGGAAAGGGCGCCCCTGCAGGCTGCGTCCCTGCGCTGCGCTCCGGGCAACCTGCGGTGCTTGTATGTTCTGGTTGTCGGGGTGGAGGGACCCTGCGGTGCATCGGCAACGATCGTTGACCGACCACGCGAGTTTTCTCCCGCTCCACCTTCCAACGTCGATCAGGAACTGCGCGGCGCTGCGCTCCTCGGCGCATCCTGAAGGGAACCCTGGGATCGGGCATCCACCCGGGCCATTGCTGCGCTCGGCTCGGCTCGGCTCGGCTCAGCTCGGCTTGGCTTGGCTTGTGCGGCGCGTAGCGCCTGCACCCCTCGGGGCCGAGCGCAGCAATGGCTCGTGTCAGGCTTCCAACCCCCTTCTGGCTGCGCCTGTGGCGGGGTGCTTGCGGGGTGGCGGGTGTGCCGCAGGACACACCCGCTTCGTGATCTGACTCGCCGCATTTGTCTGAACGCAGCTGCGCAGCAGCGTAGTGAGTTATGCGGCGCACCCCGCAAGCACCCCGGCGCAGGTTGCCCCGCAGGGGCCGCAGGCTGTGGGGCGCGTTTCTTTGCCTCCTTTCTTGTCGCGCACAAGAAAGGAGGTCGCCCGCCGGGGCGAGTCCCGGCCTCCGACCTCACCCAAAGCGCAGAGACAGCAAACGGCGCATCTTCACAATAGCAGCCCCGCCGACCTCAAGGCTTGGCCTTGGCAACCGCCCCCGTCGCCACCAACGCACGCAGCGCCTTCAGCCGTACCTTCAAACGGCGCTCGTTCTCCAACCCCACGCGCACCATAATTTTTTGCCCGCTCGAAAGGCTTTGCAGCTGCGGGTCGGCAAACTCGTAGCGCACCCAGGGGCGGGTGGATGGCACGTCGCCTTTCACCTCGGTCAGCTTCACCGCCACGGGGCTGGCGGGCTCGGGGGCCTGGAGCAGGTGGTCAATCACGGCCACCAGACGGTCGTTGAAATAACGGCCCGGGTAACCGAGTTCTTCGTAGGCCTGCTGGAACAAGGGATAGAGCCGCGCATACAGCGCCACGGCCCGCTGCATGTCTACCGACTCAATCCAGCGCACCAGCGCGCCGTAGCGGGCGGCGTTGTCAAGGCCAATGGTTTGCACCGGGCCGCTGCCAACCACGGCAAAGCGTTCGGGCGTGGGGTGGACCGGCCACAGGCGCGCAGGGGTATGCTCGCGCCCCAGGTTGTCCACCGTGGCCACCACACGGCGTACCAGGCCATCCATCTGCAGGAAGACCGCAATATCGCGTGCACCCAGCAGTTCGCCCAGCGCGCGGGCCACATGATCGTCTGATCCTGCCAGGGCGGGCAGGGCCGCATCGGGTGGCGCCAAAGCCTCGACCGGGTTCTGCGGGCCTGAAGCCGGTTCCGATGCAGGTAGCGCAGGAGGCGCTGCTGCGACCGGTAGAGCGCTGGCCGCAGAGGGTGGCGGTGCGGGTGTCGCCACGGGCACCTGGGCTTGCTGCCACCACCAGGCGCCCCCGACCCCCACCAGCAAGACCAGCACCACCACTACAAGCCCCCAGCGGGACGGCTCCTGCGGCGGGTTCAGTGTGGATCGTTCTCGTTCGGACATGGGCGCCTCCCTGTGCTGGCTTTTGCCAAAAGCCTATTGGAAACCCCAAAGCCGCAGAAGTTCGTAACGCCCTGTGCCGATGGGCCGGTCAGCCCTCCAGCGCAAACTTTGCCGCCTTCGCGATGGCCAGGGCGTCCACACCAAAAAAGGCGCGCAATGCCGCGCGCGTGTCGCTGCGGCCAAAGCCGTCGGTGCCCAGCGTGAGGTAACGCCGCCCGGCAGGCACCAATGCGCGCACGCTGTCGGGCACAGCGCGCACGTAGTCGGTGGCGGCGATGACGGGGCCGTGCGTGGCAGCCAGTTGCTGCGTCAGCCACGGCTCGCCGGGCGCGGCCTCGCCTGCCAGGGCGCGCTGCTCACAGGCCTGGCCGTCGCGCGCCAGTTCGCTCCAACTGGTCACGCTGAGCACGGTGGCCTCAATGCCCTCGGCCGCTAGCAGTTCGGCGGCCTTGACCACTTCCGTCAGGATGGCTCCGGAGCCCAGCAACGTGACATTTTTAGATGAAATTGACCTCTCACGACCATCTGGTAAGCGCTGGAAGCTATTAAATACATAGCATCCACGCAATACACCTTCTGCCGCACCTTCGGGCAGGTCGGGCTGGGCGTAGTTCTCGTTCATCAGCGTCACGTAGTAGAAAACGTCGCGCTGCTCGGTCACCATTTCGCGCATGCCAGCATCCACAATGACCGCCATTTCGCCCGCATAGGCCGGGTCGTAGGCCTTGCAGTTGGGGATGGTGGCGGCCACCAGGTGGCTGGTGCCGTCCTGGTGCTGCAGGCCCTCGCCGCCCAGCGTGGTGCGGCCCGAGGTGGCGCCCAGCAAGAAGCCCCGCGCACGCTGGTCGGCCGCGGCCCAGATGGCGTCGCCCACGCGCTGGAAGCCGAACATGGAGTAGTAGATGTAGAACGGCAGCATGGCCAGGCCGTGCACGCTGTAGCTCGTCGCCGCCGCCGTCCAGCTCGCAATGGCGCCGGCCTCGCTGATGCCTTCTTCCAGGATCTGGCCATCGAGCGCCTCGCGGTAGGCAAGCACCGAGCCAATGTCCTCGGGCGCGTAGCGCTGGCCCACGCTGCTGTAGATGCCGACCTGCTTGAACAAATTGGCCATGCCGAAAGTGCGCGCCTCGTCCGCGACGATGGGCACGATGCGCGGGCCCAGCGCGGGGTCTTTCATCAAAGTGCCGAGCATGCGCACAAAGGCCATGGTGGTGCTCATCTCCTTGCCCGCAGCCTGCAGCGCAAACTGCGCGTAGCTGGCGATGGGCGGTACGGGCAAGGGCTCGCAGATCGCTTCGCGGTGCGGCAGGTAGCCGCCCAGCTGCTGGCGGTGGCTGCGCAGGTAGCGCATTTCGGGACTGTCCTCAAAGGGCTTGTAGAAGGCCAGGCTGGTGGCCTGCTCATCGGTGAGCGGCAGGTTGAAGCGGTTGCGGAACTCGATGAGGTCGGCACCGTCCAGCTTTTTCTGGCTGTGCGTAGTCATCTTGCCCTGGCCCGCCGTGCCCATGCCATAACCCTTCTTGGTGTGGGCCAGGATGACGGTGGGCTGGCCCCGGTGGGCGGCGGCAGCAGCGTAGGCCGCGTGGATCTTCACCAGGTCATGCCCGCCGCGCTTGAGGCGGTCGATCTGCTCGTCCGTCATGCCCTGGGCCAGCGCCGCCAGTTCGGGGCTCTGGCCAAAGAAATTGTCGCGGTTGAAGCGCCCGTCCTTGGCGGCGAAGGTCTGCATCTGGCCATCCACCGTAGCCTCCAGGGTGCGCACCAGCGCACCCGTGAGGTCACGCGCGAACAGGCCGTCCCAGTCGCTGCCCCACACGAGCTTGACCACGTTCCAGCCCGCGCCAGCGAACAGGCGCTCGAGCTCGTCGATGATGCGGCCGTTGCCGCGCACGGGGCCGTCCAGGCGCTGTAGGTTGCAGTTGACCACCCAGACCAGGTTGTCCAGCCCCTCGCGCGAGGCGAGGGTGAGCGCGCTGGTGCTTTCGGGCTCGTCCATCTCGCCATCGCCGAACACGCCCCAGACCTTGCGGCCCGTGCAGTCGAGCAGGTTGCGGTGCGTGAGGTAGCGCATGAAGCGCGCGTGGTAGATGCTGCTGATGGGGCCGATGCCCATCGACCCGGTGGGGAACTGCCAGAAATCGGGCATCAACCACGGGTGCGGGTAACTCGACAAGCCTTGCGCACCGACTGTGGGCGCCGTCAGCTCCTGGCGGTAGTGCATCAAATCCTGCTCGGAGAGGCGCCCTTCGAGAAACGCCCGCGCATACACGCCCGGCGCGCTGTGCGGCTGGAAGAACACCAGGTCGCCCCGGTGCTGCCCCTCGCCCAGCCCTTCGCGGGCGTGGAAGAAATGGTTGAAGCCGCTCTCGAACAGGTCTGCCGCACTGGCGTAGCTGGCGATGTGGCCGCCCAGTTCGCCATACGCCTGGTTGGCGCGCACCACCATGGCCAGCGCGTTCCAGCGGATGATGGAACCGAGCCGCTCCTCAATGGCCAAATCACCGGGGAACACGCCCTGCTCTTGCACCGCCACGGTGTTCACGTACGGCGTATTCAGGTCGGGCTGCCAGCCCACACGCTGTGCCCGCGCCACACCCACAATTTCTTGCAGCAGGTGGCGCGCCCGCTCTGGCCCCTGCGTGGCGACCAGGGCCAGAAAGGCATCGCGCCACTCTGCCGTTTCTTCGGGGTCGATATCTTGGGATTGCGGCACTTGCAGTATGGCGTGGGGCGTGAGGGCGTTCATGGCGAGGACTGTAGGCGTTTGGCGGAAAAATGTGGTGCTGATTGCGCTGTGATGCCGAACACGAACGGCACAATGCGCTGTCAAAATTTAATTTTCAAGCATATGAAGCTGGATGCTGTCGATTTACGCATTCTGGGCGAGTTGCAGGCCGATGGCTCGCTCTCCAATGTGGAGCTGGCGCGGCGCGTGCACCTCTCGCCTTCTCCGTGCCTGGCGCGCGTCAAGGCACTTGAAGCGGCGGGGGTCATCAGCCGCTATGTGGCGCTGGCCAATGCGGCGGCGCTGGGCCTGGGGCTCAACGTGTTCATCAGCATCAGCCTCAAGGCGCAAAACAAGGAGGCGCTGGCCGATTTTGAACGCCGCATTGCCGAGCAGGACGAAATCATGGAGTGCTACCTGATGACGGGCGACAGCGACTACCTGATCCGCGTCGCCGTGGCCGACATGGGGGCGTTGGAGCGATTCATCCTGGAACAGCTCTCGCCGATTCCGGGGATCGAAAAGATCCGCTCCAGCTTTGCCCTCAAGCAGGTGCGCTACAAGACCGCCCTGCCTCTGCCTGCACTGACGGCGCGCTCTTGAGCGCCATTGCATGGGCCAGGTCCAGCGCCTGGCCGATGTCGGCCAGCAGGTCCTGCACATCCTCCAGGCCAATCGACAGGCGCACCAGGCCTTCCGCAATACCGTGCGCGGCGCGCTCCTCGGGTGTGTAGACCGAATGCGTCATGCTGGCCGGGTGCTGGGCCAAGGTTTCGGCATCGCCCAGGCTCACGGCACGGGTAACGAGCTGCAGCGCGTCCATAAAGCACACCCCCTCCTGTAAACCGCCCTTGAGTTCAAACGCGATCATGCCGCCCATCTGGCGCATCTGCTGCTTGGCCAGGGCGTGCTGCGGGAAACTGGGCAGACCAGGGTAATACACCACGGCCGTGGCAGGGTGCGCCGCAATGAATTCAGCCACCATTTGTGCACTCTGGCAGTGGCGGTCCATGCGCAGTGCCAGGGTTTTAAGGCCACGCATCACCAGGTGTGCGTCCTGCGCCGACATCACGGCGCCCGTCATGTCTTTCAGGCCATACAGGCGCACACGCTGCGCCAGCTCGGCATCGGCAAAGATGGCGGCACCGGCCGTCAGGTCACCGTGGCCACCCAGGTATTTGGTCATGGAGTGCACGCTCACATCGGCGCCCAGCAGCAGGGGCTGCTGCAGGTAGGGCGTGCAGTAGGTGTTGTCCACCACCACCTTGGCGCCGCGTGCGTGGGCCAGGGCGGACACCGCCGCAATGTCCACCAGGCGCATGTTGGGATTGGCAGGCGACTCAAGGTAGACCACGCGCGTCTGGTCGGTCAGCGCGGCGGCCACATTGGCGGGGTCGGTCATGTCCACATGGCGCACGCTGACGCCAAAACGTGCGAGACCGTGGTTCAAGAACGAAAAGGTGCAGCCGTAGAGCGTGAGGTCGGCCAGTATCTCGTCGCCCGGCTCCAGCATGGACCACAGCGTGGCCGTGATCGCGCCCATGCCCGAGCCAAACACCACCGCGCCCACACCCTGCTCCAGGCTGGCCAGCCGCCCTTCCAGCAGCGCCAGCGTGGGGTTGGCAATGCGGGTGTAGAAGTAGCCGTTTTCCTCGCCGCTAAAGCAGCGCGCGCCATAGCCCACATCGGGGAAGGCAAACGTGGCCGAGGTGTAGATGGGCGGCACCAGCGCGCCCTGGTGGTCGGCCGGTTCGTAGCCGAAATGGATGGCGCGGGTGCTAAAGCCCCCGGTGCTGTCGTGTGCCTTGGCCATGCTGGTCTCCTGAAGCTATTGGAATACCAAAATTCTTTGCCAAATCCACAGGTAAAAAATCGCTATTCAGGATAAAAAGCAGTATATTTTTAGAATAATCAACCCCAAAAATCCACTCACAAAGGAAATAATGCCACCGACCATTGCCGCGCTGGATGCCGTAGACCGCGCACTGCTCGACGCTCTGCAAAAAGACGGGCGTGCCACCGTGGGCGAACTGGCCGAGCGCGTTTCACTCTCCACCTCGCCTTGCTGGCGACGGGTGCGGCAACTGGAGGAATCGGGTGTCATCAGTGGCTACCACGCCCACCTCGATCGGTACCGCGTGGGCTATGGCGTGCTGGGTTTTGTGCAACTGGGCCTGCACAGCCACACAGCCGAGGTCACAGCAGCGTTTGAGCGCGAAGTGCTGGCATTGCCACAGGTGCTGTCGTGCCACAACCTGTCGGGCCGCTACGACTACCAGGTGGAACTGGTGGCGCCCGACCTGGAAACCTTTGCCGACTATGTGCGCACCCGCATCCGCAGCCTGCCGGGCGTGCGCGAGATATCGACCAGTTTTTCGCTCAAGGAGGTCAAGCGCACGGTGGCGCTGCCGGTCGATCGCTAATACGCAGCAGGTCGGGTCGACAAGCCTTCCAGCCAGGCCACAGTGGCGGCCAGCTCCGATGGGCGGATTTCATGGTCGCCCGGAAACTCGCGGTACGTCACCGTAACGGGCAGCGTGTCCATGTGGTGGCGCACGGCCAGCGCGTTGGCCAGCGGAATCACGTTGTCGTTGGTGCCATGGCTGAGCCACAGCTTGCGACCCACCAGCGCATCGTGCGGGGCTGTCAGCGGCAGCAGCTCTGCCATCAGGCGGCTGTGCCAGACCACCGCCCCGTGCATCAGCTCGGGCCGGGTCAGCAGCAGCGAAAGCGCCATGATGCCGCCCTGGCTGAACCCCCCCACCACTATGCGCTCTGGCGGAATGCCCAGTTGCGTTGAGGCCGCCTCGATGCACCGGGCCACCAGCGCACGGCTGGCGGCTTCCTGCTCGGTGTTGTAGCTGCGCGCACCCCCCGGTTCGATAGAAAAATCAAACCATGCATGCGAGCCCGGCCCCATGCGGTACGGCGCACGCAGGCTGATGACATGGAACCGCTCGGGAATTTGCGGCGCCAGCGAAAACAAATCCTGCTCGTTGCTGCCCACCCCATGCATCAGCACCAGCAACCAGGGCCGGGGGGTAGCGGCGGCAGCAGGGCGCTGCAAAAAGGTGAGCGGCAGTTCAAGCATGGCAATCCCCATTCGGAGTGATGGGGTCGATTCTGCCACCCCAGCAGCACTTCATGCAGCGGGCAACAGGGCAAAGGCGTCCATGGCAAGCATGCCGTACATCACCTCACGGCTCAGGTAATGGGCATGCAGATCATCACCCGCCGCCCCCAGCGCAAAGAACAGCGGCAAGAAATGCTCTTCGGTCGGGTGGGCCCGCACAGCATAGGGTGCCAGGCGGCGATAAGCCAGCAGGGCCTGAAGGTCACCGCGTTGCAGGGCCGCCTCGATCCAGCGGCTGAACTCCAGCACGTAGGGCGCGGGCTCACGCGCGCCGCCAAAAAACTCGGCCAGGTTATGCGTCATGCTGCCCGACCCCACCACCAGCACGCCCTGGCTGCGCAGCCCGCGCAGGGCCGCGCCCAGCGCGTACACCTCGGCCGGCCCTGCGTCCGCGGGCAAGGCCACCTGCACCACGGGCACGTCGGCGGTCGGAAACAGGTGCATCAGGGGCACCCAGGCACCGTGGTCAAACGGGCGCAGGGCATCACCCCGCGCCGCCACGCCTGCGGCCTGCAGCAGCGCCAGTACCTCCTGCGCCAGCGCCGGAGCGCCCGGTGCGGGGTACTGCAGCGCATACAGCTCGGGCGGAAAACCACCAAAGTCGTGCAAGGTAGCGGGCTGTGCGCCGGTTGTTACCAAAGCCTCACGTGCCATCCAGTGCGGCGACAGGATGACCACGCCACGCAGTGCCGGAAACTGGGCGCGCAAACCCCGGCCCCATTGGGTCAGGGCCGGGCCGGTTTCACCCACATCGAGGGCGAACAAAGGTGCGCCGTGCGACACAAACAGCGCGGGAATCGCGCCGCCGGGGGAGGCGTTGGTAAAAGTATTCATGGTGCCCATCCTTTACCCGCCACTGTAAAAGCGATCGCGCCGCGCACCAACCCCTTGAGGTGAGACGCTTTGTTCCAGAATCGGTACCTATCCCGACCGCCGTGCCACGGCGTAGCACGGGGTGTTGTCAGTCGTGCACCTTGCCGCGCAAGGCCTTGGTCTGGCCGCGCTGGCTTTTGGACTCCAGGCGCCGCTGCTTCGACCCATAGGTGGGTTTGGTGGGCCGGCGCACCAGGGGTGCCCGGGCCACGCTTGCCACCAATGCGTTAAGCCGGGCCAGTGCGTCGGCGCGGTTTTGATCCTGGCTGCGGTACTGCTGGGCTTTGATGACGACCACGCCCTCTTGCGTGATGCGGCTGTCGCGCAGCGCCAGCAGCCGCGCCTTGACGTCGAGCGGCAGCGACGAAGCACCAATGTCAAAGCGCAAGTGCACAGCGCTCGACACCTTGTTCACGTTCTGCCCGCCCGCCCCTTGCGCGCGCATGGCGGTGAACTCGACCTCGGACTCGTCGATCAGAAACACTGCATCAACCGCCACCGCGTTGCCCCGCGCCTCGCATCAAGGCTGCATCTGCGCCAGCGCGTCGATGGCCAGCCCATAGCCCTGCACGCCAAAGCCGCACATCACAGCGCGGGCCACGGCCGACAGGTACGAATGGTGGCGAAACGGCTCGCGCGCATGCACGTTGCTGATGTGCAGTTCAATCAGCGTCACCCCCGTGCCCTTGACGGCGTCGGGCAGCGCCACGCTGGTGTGGGTGTAGGCACCGGCGTTCAGTACCAGGCCCGCCAGATTGCCCGCTGCATGCAGGCGCCCGGCCTCATGAATCCAGTCCAGCAGGGCCCCCTCGTGGTTGCTTTGATGAAAACGCAGCGCAAAGCCATGGCGAGTGCATGCGGCGGCGCAGATCTGCTCTACATCGGCCAGCGTGTGGGCGCCATACACCGCGGGCTCGCGCGTACCCAGCAGGTTCAGATTGGGGCCATTGAGGACAAAAACGGTTTTCACGGGGAGCGCTCCAGGCATTGCACCTGCCGGTCAGCACCGCCAGCAGGCCAAAACGCAAGATTATGCGGCGCACAAAGCACAAGGCAGCCCAAAGGCTGCCTTGCAGATCAAAAGACCACCGGGGTGGTGCCTAACGAGCCTCCCGCAGCAGCCAGCACCTCACTCAGTCGCGGTCGTAGCCACGGTAGTGGCGGTGGTGGCGATGGCGGTCGCCCCGGTGGCCCCGGTAGCCTTCGCCATAGTAATAAGGGCGCGGCGGAGGTGCGTAATACACCGGTGGTGGAGGCGCGTAGTACACCGGGGGCGGGGGTGCGTAATACACCGGGCGCGGAGCCACGTATACCGGCGCCGGGGCGTAATAGCCACCATTGCTGGCTCCCACCACGACACCGGGCACACCAATGCCCACCGACCAATTAACGTCGCTGCGGGCATGGGCAGCGCCCGCACCAGTCAGCAGAGCCAGCGCCACCCCTGCGGCTGCCGCCATGGCTTGGAAAGAACGGGTGATGGTCATAAAAGCCTCCTGTTGAGTGAAACGGCCCGCCTCGTGCGTTGGCCCTGTTCGTGCTTAACGCGCCAGACAGCCGAAAGGATGGCATAAAAAGCACCTTATATTGTTTCTGGAGGTACACACCCCATCTTGGAACGCGCAAAACATCACGGGTGCGCCGCCTAAAATGGCCGCATGAGCACCCCCACCCCCGCCCACACTGCCCCCGCAGCCCCTGCTGCCCCCCCGGAAGCCGCCCGCCCCAGCAACTTCCTGCGCCAGATTATCGAAAGCGACCTGGCACAAGGCACCTACGCCCAGCGCCGCTGGGCCGGCAGCCCCGGCGACGCCGCCCACCAAGCCGCAGGCGAGCCCGACCCAGCGAAGATTCGCACCCGCTTCCCGCCCGAGCCCAACGGCTACCTGCACATCGGCCACGCCAAAAGCATTTGCATCAACTTTGGCCTGGCGCGCGACTACCAAGGTGTGTGCCACTTGCGCTTTGACGACACCAACCCCGAAAAAGAAGACACCGAATACGTCAACAGCATCATCGACGCGGTCAAATGGCTCGGCTTTGACTGGAGCCAGAGCGGCAACGACAAACCCTACCAGGCCAGCGACTACTTCGACTTCATGTACCGCGCGGCCGAGTATTTGATCGAAGCAGGCCACGCCTACGTGGACGAACAAACCGCCGAGCAAATGCGTGCCAACCGGGGCGACTTTGGCAAGCCCGGCGTAGACAGCCCTTTCCGCACCCGCTCCCCGGCCGAGAACCTGCGCATCTTCCGCGAGATGAAGGGCGGCGAGCATGAAGACGGATCGATGGTGCTACGCGCCAAGATCGACATGGCCAGCCCCAACATCAACATGCGCGACCCGGCCATCTACCGCATCCGCCGCGCCACGCACCACAACACGGGCGACACCTGGTGCATCTACCCCATGTACACCTACGCGCACCCGATTGAAGACGCGCTGGAGCAAATCACCCACAGCTTTTGCACGCTGGAATTTGAAGATCAGCGCCCGTTTTACGACTGGCTACTGGAGCGCCTCATCGAAGGAAAACTGCTCAGCGCCCCGCCCCCGCGCCAGTACGAGTTTGCGCGCCTGAACCTCACCTACGTCATCACCAGCAAACGCAAACTCGCCCAATTGGTGTACGACCACAAGGTGAGCGGCTGGGACGACCCGCGCATGCCCACCATCGTGGGCCTGCGCCGCCGTGGCTACACGCCCGCCAGCCTGCAGCTGTTTGCCGAACGCATTGGCGTCACCAAAAGCGACAGTTGGATCGACTACGGCACGCTCGAAGGCTGCCTGCGCGAAGACCTTGAATTGAAAGCCCACCGTGGCATGGCCGTGCTCAACCCCGTCAAGCTGGTGCTGACCAACTGGGACGAAGTTTTTGCAGCAGGCCACCTGGAACCCTGCACATTACCCGCCCTGCCCAACGTGCCCGAAGGCACCGAGCCACCCGCCCCGCGCCAATTCACCATTGGCAAAGAGGTGTGGATTGAGCGCGAAGACTACGAAGAAGTGCCGCCCAAGGGCTACAAGCGCTTGTTCCCCGGCAACAAGGTGCGGCTCAAGGGCGGCTACGTCATCGAATGCACCGGCGCCAACAAAGACGCCAACGGGGTCATCACCGAAGTGCTGGCTACCGTGGTGCCCGACACCAAGAGCGGCACGCCCGGCAGCGAAACCGTCAAGGTCAAAGCCGCCATCACCTGGGTGGGCGTGCAGGATGGCGTGACCGCCGAAGTGCGCATGTACGACCGCTTGTTTCTGGATGCCCACCCCGACGCGGGCGGCAAAGACTTCATTGAGAGTTTGAACCCGAAAAGCCTGAAGGTGGTCACCGCGATTGTTGAGCCTTCATTGGCGAATGCGTTGCCGGACCAGAAGTTTCAGTTTGAGCGGCACGGGTACTTTGTGGCGGATAGGGGGGATCACGTGCAAGGCACGAAGCCGGTGTTTAACTTGGCGGTGGGGTTGAAGGATAGTTGGGGGAAGTAGTTCCAAAAACCATGTCCCGCCCCCAAACCATCCAAATCTACCTCCCCACCGGTGACCCGCGCGGCATGCGGGTGGCCGAGATCACGACGCGCATCGTTCGGGTCATTGAAGTGCCGCGCAGCCAGTTGGCGGACTTCCTCAAGATGCCCGAGGCGCAGCAGGTGGGCGTGTACTTTTTGATGGGCGAATTGTCCGAGGCGGGGTTACCGCGCGCATACATCGGCCAGTCTGGCAACGTGGGCAGCCGACTGGTGCAACAGAACAAAGACAAAGACTTCTGGAACCGTGCGCTGGTAGTTATCTCGCTGACCAACAGCATGACGCAAACGCACGCGCTGTTTTTGGAATGGTTTGCCATTGCTGAGGCCACCAAGGCCGGGCGCTACAGCTTGGAGAACGGCAACACCGGCTCGCAGCCCTACACGCCCGCCCCGCTACAAGCCGACTGCCACGAGATTCACGAAACCGCAGCCACCCTGCTGGCCACGCTGGGCCAACCGATTTTTGAACCTTTGGTCAACGCCCCACCCGCCAAGGGTGCGCCAGAGCTGTTCTATTGCAAAGGCTCAGGCGCGAATGGCGTGGGCGAGTACACCGCCGAGGGGTTTGTGGTGCTCAAGGGCTCACGCGGGCGACTGGAGAACGTGGCATCGATCCAAGGCACCTCCAGCGAGCGCTTTCGCGAAAAGCTGCTGAAGGAAGGCATCTTGAACATCGACAACGGCGGCGTGGTGTTCACCCGCGACACTCTGTTCACCAGCCCCAGCATGGCCGCCACCGCTTTACAGGGGCGTTCTGCCAACGGCTGGGTGGAGTGGAAAGACGCCAAAGGCAGAACGCTGGATGAAGTCAAGCGGCAAGCGATTGCCTCCACAGCCTGACGCAGTGCGACAAGAAACAGCACCCTATGGTTCAAACGTCTCCTCGCGCCATCATCATCGCAGGCCCCAACGGGGCTGGTAAGACGACATTTGCACGCGAGTTTTTGCCGTTTGAAGCCCAGTGCCCGATATTCGTCAATGCAGATCTGATTGCCGCAGGCTTGTCACCCTTTGCCCCCGAGGTGGCTGCCATCAAAGCCGCGCGCATCATGCTGGCGGAAATCGATGACCACGTCGCCCATGGTCGCAGTTTTGCACTGGAAACCACCCTGTCGGGTCGAGCCTATGCAGCAAAATTACTGTATTGGCGTTCACTCGGCTACCACGTCAGCTTGTATTTTTTGAAGCTACCAACCGCTGAAATGGCCATTGACCGGGTGCGGTTGAGAGTGAGTCAGGGCGGGCACAACATCCCAGAAGATGTCGTTCGGCGGCGGTTTAAGGCAGGGCTGAACCAGTTCGAAAACACCTACAAACCCATCGTCAATGCCTGGTTTCTCTATGACAACCAGCGTCGTCAGCCGATACTGCTGGCACAAGGAGGCAACCCATGAGTGCAATATTGACCCCCACGCCCCCCATCGCTGACCCAGCGCAGGCTGCATTGGCCGCTTTGGCACGCGCTGGGCTGCGTGCGGCCGAAGACGCACGGCGTGCCAACACCTACATGGTGGTGGCCGAAGATGGGGAAGTGCAGCACATCAGCCCGCACGACTATTTGCTGATGCGCCAAGAGCAGGCCACGCTGCCAGAAGCTCAAAACGGCACCACGAGCCACTGAAATTTCTCGGAGTATCCGGGGCATATTTCCAAAAAACATTCGGGGTCTCATTCCAGTTTTGGAGGCCTCCTGCGCGCAGGCGATCAAAAAGTGCGGGCCTTGCGGCGCATCGTGCCTACCACCTAAAACTTATTTGCTATTTTTTCAATAGCTTCTACCGCTTACTGCACAAGCGTTATAGGCGATTTTTAGTGCGGCCATTCGAAAATTCAGCCGACCTGCCTGACACACTCAAGCCCATGCAGCCCAACGGGTACGTGCGGCAGCATGGGCCGACGGCACGTGCAGTGGTGATGAGTGCCGCACGTTTTGAGATACAAACACCGCCATGCCTCACCCCCAGCCCCTACCGCCCAGTTTCGCCCCCACCTATTCCCACGTACCGCTCGGCCCGCTGGCGGGCCCCTTGCAGCTTTTGCCGGTCAATGCCGGGGTGGTGGCAGTGCACACGGCCGATGGCGCACATGTGGGCTCGCTCAAACATGTGGGCGGGGTCTGGAAGTTCAAAGCCATGGGCTACGACGCTGCAGGCCGCATGGAGCCGGGCCACGGCCTGCTGACGGGGCAGCACAACATGCAGTTCGCCACGCTGGATGCCGCCGAGGTGAGCGCCCGGTTGCTTGGGGCTCTACTGAACCCGCCGTAAGAGGCAGCCACCCTCAAGCCCCCGTGGGCGCCAAATATTCGACGGCAGATTTGCTCCGTTTATAGTAGCTACTAACGCTTACCTATCAAGCGTTAGAGGCCTATTTGGCACTGAAACGGTCAGAAAACAGCGCTACTTCGTTTCCCCACACACAAACTCCACCGCCGCACACACCGCCGCCACCTGCGCCTCGATGCACTGCTCGGGCGTGGCGCGCGGGCTGTCGGGGTACATCTCGGTCGTCGTGGTGTAGCGCGCGCCGCTGATGCTGGCGCACAGGCCCAGCTGCTTCATGGCGTACCGGATCACGCCTGGCGCCACCACGGGCGAGCCGATGATTTCGTTCTTCTCGTCCGCAGGCGCGATGTGCGTCACACGGCCCACGGCCTCGATGATGGCTTGCTGGAATGCGGGCTGCGGGTTGTCGGTGTCGTCCACCAGGTAGAAGCCGTCGGGGATGCTGCCGGGCTCGAACACCTTGCCGTCGCGCGCGGCCACGGCGGGGCGGTATTCGGATTCGTCGGTGTCGGTGGTTTCGTGCAGGTCGATGTGGGCGGCGAACTGACCATGCAGCGGAGCCACCAGGCGCATGAGGGCGAGGGATTCCTGCGCGGGTGAGCCTTCTTTGAACGCGCGGTTGGGGTCGATGGCGTCGAAGTTCCAGCGCTGAAAACGCTCGTACGCCCAGGGGCTCACACACGGCACCACCAGCAGGTTGGCGCGGCCTGCAAAGCGGTCGGCCTGCGTGTCCACAAACCGCAGCGCGCCGTGCACGCCGCTGGTTTCGTAGCCGTGCACCCCACCGGTGACCAGCACGCTGGACAGGCCGGGTTGCCAGTGGCGGCTGCGCAGGGCCCACAGGGGAAAGCGCTCTGCTGGGTGCTGGGCGTCGGCATAGACCACATCGCCATACAGTTCCACATCCAACCGGCCGCGCAGTGCCTCGATGGCCGTGAGCACGTCGTCGGCGTAGCTGCGCTGGCGCACCTGGCGCGCGCGCCACTGGTCGCGTTCTGCGGCGCCCCAGGGTTGGCCGGGTGTGCCGACGGGGTAGAAAAAGGTTTCAGTCATGGTGCGGGAGTGCGGGGCGATGCGTCTGATGTCGGTAGGGGTTGGCGCGGTACAGCGCATTCATAGAATACCGGGCATTGGTCCGTGCCCTATGCCCTACCGCCGCAAGCCCCACCACCACGTCTACGTGGTCGAACTCTCCAAAGACGTACTGCGGGAGCCGCGCTTTCGCCGGTGCAACCCGGGCTATATAGAAGGCAAGCCCTGCGTGTACGTGGGCATGACAGGGCTGGACCCGGATGTTCGGTTTGACAAGCACAAGGCGGGCATCCAGGCTAACCGCTTTGTGACGCAATACGGCCTGCACCTGCTGCCCGATTTGTACGAGGGCTTTAACCCCATGCGCTACGAAGACGCGGTGGACCGGGAGATCGAGATCGGCATCGACCTGCGCTCGGCAGGTTTTGGGGTGTGGCAGGCCTGAGCCCAAGGCAGCAGAAGAATGGGGGCCAAGCCACAAGGCTGGGTAACGGCCTGCTGAGCGGGCGCCATTGCGCGGCAGCAGGCGTGCAATAAATCAGCACCCACGCATTTTGCTGCGCCATCGCATTCATACAATGCCGCAATGCCTTTTCCCACGTTGCGGCCGCGCCCGCTTGTCAGCTTGCTCCTTGTGCTGGCCTGCAGTTTGGCCACCGCCCAAACGGCCCCCCACCCGGCGCCCGTGGGCACACCGGCCGCTCACACGCCGGTCGTGGCGCCCCCAGGGGCACCCTCCCCGGCGCTTGCACCGCCTGCACCGGCCGCCGCCGCAGAGCCCACCACGGCGCTGTCCCGCGATGCGCGGCGCATTTACGAACTCTCGCGCGACAAGCTGGTGCAGATCCGCACGCTGCTGCGCAACGCCAACACGCAGGCGTCGATTGGCTCGGGCTTTTTTGTGTCAAACGACGGCCTGATCGTCACCAACTTCCATGTGGCGAGCCAGCTGGCGCTGGAGCCCGAGCGTTACCGCGCCGTGTACGTCACGATGGAGGGGCAGGAGGGCGAAGCCGAACTGCTGGCGTTTGACGTGCAGCGCGACCTGGCTGTGCTGCGCGCCAAAGCCCGCACGGCCCGCGCGCCAGTGCTTCACTTTCGGCCCGCCGCCGCAGCTTTGGCGCAGGGCGAGCGCATTTACTCGCTCGGCAACCCGCTGGACATTGGTTTTGCCGTGACCGAGGGCACCTACAACGGTCTGGTGCGGCGCAGCTTTTATCCGCGCATCTTTTTTGGCGGCACACTCAACCCCGGCATGAGCGGCGGCCCGGCAGTGGACGATGCCGGGCGGGTGCTGGGCGTGAATGTGGCCAAGCGGCTCGATGGCGAGGAGGTGAGCTTTTTGGTGCCCGCCGAATTCGCCCAGGCGCTGGTACAGCGCGCAGCCAACGCCCAGCCCATCACCCAACCGGCCTATGGCGAAGTGACCAAGCAATTGTTGGTGCACCAGCAGTTGCTGACCGAGCGTTTCTTGAAAACACCATTTCAGGAGCAGCGCCACGGCAACTACCGCGTGCCGGTGCCTGACGACGCGCTGGCACGTTGCTGGGGCTCGGGGCGCGACCCCAACTTTCCCAGTCTGAACCTGCAGCGCACCAAGTGCCAGGCCGACAGCCATGTGGTGGCCGGTGACTTCAACACCGGCACAGTGCACATGGGCTACGAGGCTTACGACGCGCCCACCCTGGGCGCAGCGCGGTTTGCCCGGGTGTTTTCCCAGAGTTTTGGCAACGAGCCCTTTCTGAAGCGCGGCAACCGCCACCAGACGGCCGTGGAATGCACCGAAAGCTACGTGGACGCAGGCAGCCTGCCCATGCGGGCGGTGGTCTGCATGTCGGCCTACCGCAAGCTGCCCGGCCTGTACGACATGACCGTGCTGGCCCTGTCCATCAACCAGCCGACGCAGGGCGTGCTGGGCCGCATGGACGTGCAAGGTGTCGCTTTCGACAACGGCATGAAACTGGCGAGCCACTACCTGCAAGCCTTTCGCTGGGAGGCCGCGCCATGATGCCGACCCTGGGACTGCTGGAAGCCTTTGACCGCCACAGCGCCTTGCTGGCGCGCACGCCGATTACGCGCTGGCCTGTGACTGTGGGCCGAGGGCTCGATTGCGATCTGGTGCTGGACGACCCGTTTGTCGCACCCACACACCTGCGCATTGACCGGCCGGTGGACGCGCCCCGCACGGTGCATGTGGAGGTGCTGGAAACCCGCAACGGCGCAGGCCTGCAAGGCAAACACTACGGCAAAGGCGAAGGCTTCGACTGGCCCGACGGTACGCCGCTGGACATTGGCCGCACCCGCATCACGCTGCGCCTGGCCGACACGGCCATCGCCGACGAGCAGGCGCTGCCGCAGTTCCCATGGCGCAGGGTTGCCATTACAGCCGTACTGGTGGCATTGGTGGCGGCTGTGGTGCTGGGCTCGTCGTGGCTGGAGGCAAACGATGCATCCAAATTCCTGAAATCGTTGCCCGGCTTGCTGCTGGGCATGCTGTTGGTGCTGGGTATCTGGTCGGGCGTGTGGGCGGTCACCAACAAGGTGTTTGACGGCCACTTGCAGTTCTGGCGCCATGTGCGCATTGCCTGCGCTGCATACCTTGTGGCCGAGGCGGTGCAGCTGACCACCAGCCTGGCTGCATTCGCTTTCTCCTGGGAGGCTTTGTCGCACTTCGCCTACCTGCTCATGGTGCTGGTGCTCGCCGGGGGCCTGTATGCCCACCTGGCGGCGGTGCTGCCGCGCCGCCGCGCTGGTCTGGCCTGGACGGTGGCTGCGGTCGTGGCCTTGGGTATACCGGCCTGGCTGGGTACGCAGTGGCTCGACCGCATGCGCCTATCGAACACGCTTTACATGAGCAGCCTGTTCCCGCCAAGCCTGCGCATGGCCCCGGCCGTGCCTGTTCCGCAGTTTCTGCAGAAAGCCCAGTCGCTGCGCGGCAAGCTCGATCGCCGCCTGCGCGATGACGGCCAAGCGGACGATGACGAATAATTCCTTTTTTCAATCAATCGCGTACGCAAAGGCGGCAAAGTCATCGTTTGATTGAGAAATGGAACAGGCGCCAAGGTCGTCGCCGCAGCAGTGCATGGGCTAACGCCCGGTAAGCCGCCCTGTTGGATGCCAGGTTTTGCCACATGCCCTGGGCCTGGAATGCGCGGTTTGGCGTATCTTGGACAGGTACTCCCCTGCTTTCCATCGACAAGCCCGCACCACACGATTCTCCAGGCACCATGAAAAACCACCGCCCCGTCAGCCCCGAAACCATTCTTCAGTTCTGGTTTGAAGAACTGACTGCCCCACAGCACTTTGCCAAAGACGCCGCGCTGGACGCCGCCATTGCCACCCGCTTTGGCGCCACGCTGGAGGCCGCCACACGGTGCGAGCTGTATGCGTGGCGCGCCACCGCACCGGGGCGGCTGGCAGAAATACTGGTGCTGGACCAGTTCTCGCGCAATGTGTACCGCGACACACCGCGTGCCTTTGCGCACGACGCCATGGCCCTGGTGCTGGCACAAGAGCTGGTGGCCAGTGGGCAAGACCGCAGCCTGCCGCCCGCGCAGCGCGCCTTTGCCTATCTGCCGTACATGCACAGCGAATCTGGCGTGGTGCATGTGCAGGCAGTGCAACTCTTCTCGCAGCCGGGGCTGGAGGACAACCTGCGCTTTGAACTGCAGCACAAAGCCATCATCGACCGCTTTGGCCGCTACCCGCACCGCAACGCCGTGCTGGGTCGCGCTTCCAGCGATGAAGAGCTGGCGTTTCTGCGCGAGCCGGGGTCTGCGTTCTAGGAGTCTGTCGGGCTTGGAGCATCGAAAGCGAGAATCGGCCCCAGCGAGAACAGTTTTTGCCGGATTTGCAGCCCCATAGCCCGGCTATGGGGCAAAAAGACGGTAGAAAATGGACCGCTGCGGTCGATTCGCAGCCGACGATTGCCAAGTCCGACAGGCTCCTAGCCATCATGGTCGCCGCCCCCTATCGACCGCCTGCGGGCCTGGGCGCAGGGCAGCGCAAGCGACCGCACACAAACCATCGCGGCCTGACAGGCGCCAAGCCACGCGCTGCGCCCTCGCGCAGCCCTGCGATTCAACCCTTCGGCTTTTGCACCGGGTTGGCCAGCAGCCAGTTGGCCGGGTAGGCGCGCAAAAATTCGCGGGCCTTTTGGGGGTGGGCGGTGAGCCAGGCGTCGTAAGAGCCTTCGTTCAGCACAGCGGGCATGCGCTTTTCGGTGCCGCCGTGCTGGTAGCGGCCCATCAGCGCATGGCTGTTGGCGTTGACGGTGAGCAGCGTAAAGCTGGTGATGGTGTCGCCCTCGGCACCCGTCCAGCATTCCCACAGGCCGGCCACGCCCATGGGCTTGCCGTCAACCCGGGCAATGCGCGTGGGCACGGGCTTGCCGCTGCGCAGGTCGTCCACAAAGAACGCCATCATGGGCACGATGCAGCGCTGCGCGTTCAGCCAGGTGGCGCGGAAGTGGTTGGAGGTGCTGACCGTTTCCTGCCGCGCATTGACGAGTTTAGTCGAGCGCAACTTGGCATCCGACACCGACTTGACCCACGGCGGCACCAGGCCGAATTGCCCGGTCACGAGTTCGCGCACGGGCTTTTCGCGGGCGGGGGGCTCGGTAGGCTCTGATGCGGGTTCTGATTCGAGCACTGGCGTGGGCTCCAGCACGGGCGCAGGATCGGTGCTTTGCATCTTGCGGATAAACACGCCCGGCCTGCGCGGAAAGAGGTCATGCGCCACGGGGGTGTCGGGCGCCGCCACGTGGAAGGCGTCGGGGTACAGCGTGACGGGGTGCACGCTTTCGTAATGGGTGGTCATGCGGCCATGCTATCTGATTCGCAAAACTATGGTCTTGATAGCTGCTAACGCTTACCCATCAAGCGCTAGAGGCACTTTTACCAATAATTCAGTCACCCGGCGCTTATTCCGTTTCTCAATCAATCGAGTACGCGAAGGCGAAGCGCAGACAGTGCTCTAGCACGGCAAGCGAAGCCGACAAAGTAATCGTTTGATTTAGAAATGGAATTACAGCCAGCGCCGCACCTGTGCACAGTAGTCGGTGTAGGGCGCTCCAAAGCGGGCCGCCAGCACATGCTCTTCGGGCTTGATCTGGTAGCGCGTGATATAGGCCACAAACACCAGTGGCCCCAGCACCGCCCACGGCGAGGCCAGGTACAGCGCCAGACCCAACAAGATGAGCACCATCCCCAGGTACATGGGATTGCGCGTCACGCGGTAGACACCCGTGGTCACCACCGCGGCAGCCCGGTTGGGCCGCAACGGGCTGATGGTGGTCTTGGCCTTGAGGAAAGCCCGCAGGCCCGCCAAGTCAAAACACGCACCCACACCCGCCAGCACCAGGGCACCGCCCAGGCGAACGCCGTAGGGCACATCCAGCACAGGCGGCAACCACGCCGCTGCAGCCACCATGGCCCCGGCGACGGTGGCGGCAACCAGGGGCGGCGGAATTTTCAGTTCAAGCGAAGGCATGGCAGAGGTGCGGGCAGAGGTGGGCTTGCATCATCACACAGGCGAGCGCACTGGGGCCGCCAGTCTCCCCCGGCGGCGGATGGACACTATGTTTTCAATAGCAATTAGCGCTGGCGCATCCACAAGCGAAGCGTTTTTTCTACAACATGGGTTACCCTCGTCCGATTTACCAAGGAACACAGCATGAAGAAACTCAAAGTCACCATTGAACTGGAAATGGCCGTGCCGGACGACTGGGAGCTGGTGGGCACCTCAGAAGGTACGCCGGTACTCAAGCTGCCCAATGGCGTGTTCATGGATATTGCCATTGAGCCGCTGTTTGCCAGCGACCCGGAAGATGTCTGGAGCAGCACCGAGGAAGAAGATGTGCTCAACGACATCCTGGACATGGTGGAGAGCGAAGCTGTCACCTACGAATTTGTCACACACTGAGCGCAAAGACAGGCCCGCCGGCGCTCCCCGCTGTCAATCGTCCGCAAGATCGCTGGCGGAGAGGTAGCGGCGCACCAGGTCGAAAAAATTATCGTAAAAACCATCGGCAGCAATCGTCTCGCTGCCGATTCTGACCATGGCCTCGCTGCCGGCCATAAAGGGCAGCGACACCGAACCCAACGCGCCCACACCCAGACTGGCCGAGTTATTGGCCTTTTTGAGGGTGTAGCGGTCTTGCACTGCAGTGACAAAGCCCAGGCTGACCTGCCCGTTGGCCGCATCGGGGACGCACACCACACGGATCAGAATTTGCAGGTGCGATTCGGCGTCGGGCTGGAAGTTTTTCTTGCCCTCCACCTGCTCTGCCGAGGCGGAATTGATGAGGTACCCCTGGCTCAGCAACGCGCGGCGCGCAGCCTCGCAGGTGTGGGCGGGGCTGGCATCAAACAGGCGCGAATAGGTCGCCACCGAGCCAAAGCGCTCTTGCGGCCCGTAGTGCTGCACCGGAGGCACGGTGTTGCAGCCCGCCAGCAGCAGGGCCACCATGGCCACGGCCTGCCGGGCGCAGCGGTGCATACGGGCCAGCGGAGGGGCGGTGAGGGTGCCACCAAAAACAATCACGGGGTTTGGGTTCAAGGACAGATTTCTCAAAGAATCAGGGTAGACGCGCACGGGGCCACACAGTTCCCGGCATTCTATGATTTGCATAGCTGATGGCGCCCGCACAATGGGTGCCCGGCCGTGTTTTGATGCACACCCAGCCCCGCGCTACGGAGACCACCTATGCCTGCCCTACACCCCTCACCGTTTGCCCCCCTTGCCCTGCGCCGCCGCACGGCCCTGCTGGGCACTGTGGGCCTGCTGATACTGCCCGCCGCATCGGCGCAGGCAGCAACTTTGCCGCGCAGCCTGGCGGTGCCCGGTGGCGTGGCGCGGCTGCCGCTCGGGCCGGGCGCAGCACGCCCCGTGGCGCACCTGCAGCAAGGCGGGGTCGATGTGCCTTTGCTGGTATTGGGCGATGCACAGGAATGGACAGCGTTGGTGGGCATTGCCCTGGCAGCAGCCACTGGTCCGGCGCAGATCACCGTGCAGGCCGCCGATGGCAGCCAGCGCACCGTGGCCTTCCGCATTGCGCCCAAACGCTACAGCGAGCAGCGCCTGAAAGTAGCGCCCGGCACAGTGGATTTGTCGCCCGAAGACCAGGCGCGCTTTGAGCGCGAGCGCGCGCACCAGGCGCAGGTGATGGCCACTTTCAGCACACCCTTGCCAGAGGTCTTGGCACTGCAGGTGCCGGTGCCAGGGCGGCGTTCCAGCTCGTTCGGGCTGCGGCGCGTGTTCAATGGCCAGTCGCGCAATCCGCACAGCGGCATGGACATTGCCGCCCCCACGGGCACCCCGGTGGTGGCACCGCTGCCGGGGCGGGTGATGGATGTGGGTGATTATTTTTTCAACGGCAACACCGTGTGGCTGGACCACGGCGGTGGCCTGCTCACGATGTACTGCCACCTGAGCGCCACTGACGTGCAGCCCGGCGATGTGCTGCAAACCGGCCAGCGCCTGGGCGCGGTGGGCGCCACGGGCCGCGTAACGGGTCCGCACCTGCACTGGGGCGTGATGCTCAACCGCACCATGGTGGACCCGGCACTGTTTTTGGCAGCGTAGTAACAGCCTGTTTAATTATCAAATTGATAGCTTATAACGCTTATCTATCGGGCGCTACAGGCCTTTTTTTGCACTAATTCCTGGTTTCAGGCGGTCTTGGCAACCTGCAGCTGCAACTCGGCAATCATCTGGTCACGCATGACAAATTTCTGCACCTTGCCGGTGATGGTCATGGGCATGTCGTCCACGAAGCGGATGTAGCGCGGCACCTTGTAATGGGCGATCTGGTCGCGGCAGAAGTCGCGCACCTCGTCCTCGGTGCAGGTCTGGCCGGGCTTGGGCACGATCCAGGCGCAGATCTCCTCGCCGTACTTGGCGTCGGGCACGCCGAACACCTGCACCGACTGCACCTTGGGGTGGCGGAACAGGAATTCCTCGATCTCGCGCGGGTAGACGTTCTCGCCGCCGCGGATCAGCATGTCCTTGGCGCGGCCGACGATGTTGCAGTAGCCCTCGGCGTCGATGGTGGCCAGGTCGCCGGTGTGCATCCAGCCGTCCCGCACCGCCTCGCGCGTGCGTTCCTCGTCGCCCCAGTAGCCTTGCATCACGGAGTAGCCGCGCACCAGCAGCTCGCCCTTCTCGCCCACGGGCACCACCTGGCCCTCGGCATCGACCACCTTGGCTTCCAGCATCGGCTGGATGCGGCCCACGGTGGAGACGCGGCGCGCCAAAGGATCGGTGGTGGAACTCTGGAAGGAAACCGGCGAGGTCTCCGTCATGCCGTAGGCGATGGTGATCTCGGAGAGGTGCATCTCGGCGATCACGCGCTTCATGGTCTCAATGGGGCACGGCGAGCCGGCCATGATGCCGGTGCGCAGGCGCGAGAGGTCGAACTCGGCGAAGCGCGGGTGGTCCAGCTCGGCGATGAACATGGTGGGCACGCCGTGCAGCGCGGTGCAGCGCTCCTTGCTCACGGCCTGCAGCGTGGCCACGGGGTCGAACGACTCGCCCGGGAACACCATGGTCGCGCCCGTGGACACGCAGGCCAGCACCGCCAGCACCATGCCGAAGCAGTGGTACAGCGGCACGGGGATGCACAGGCTGTCGGCCTCGGTGAAGTCCATGGCCTGCGCAATGAAGCGCGCGTTGTTCACCACGTTGTGGTGCGTGAGCGTGGCGCCCTTGGGGTTGCCCGTGGTGCCACTGGTGAACTGGATGTTGATGGCGTCGTGGCACGACAGGCCGGCGCCCAGCGCGTCGAGCGCAGCAGGGTCCACGCGGGTACGGCCGCTGGCCAGCACGTCGTCATAGTTGAGCATGCCGGGCGTGCGCTCGGCGCCCAGGCGGATCACCATCTCCAGGGCGGGCATGCGCGCGGCCTTGAGCGCGCCGGGCGCGCAGGTGGCCAGTTCGGGCGCCAGGCGCTGCAGCATCTCCAGGTACTTCGAGGTCTTGAGCTGCTCGGCCGTGACCAGGGCGCGGCAGCCCGAGAGGTTGAGTGCGTATTCCAGCTCGGCAATGCGGTAGGCCGGGTTGATGTTCACCAGCACCAGCCCGGCGCGTGCCGTGGCGAACTGCGTCACCAGCCATTCGACACGGTTGGGCGACCAGATGCCCACGCGGTCACCCACGCGCAGGCCCAGCGCAATGAAGCCCGCCGCCAGCGCATCCACCTCGGCCTGGAACTGCGCCCAGGTCCAGCGCACGCCCTGCTCGCGGAAGACCACGGCAGGCCGGTCGGCGAAGCGCTGCACGGTATCGAGCAGGAAGCGGTGGATGGGCGCGTCGGACAGCGCAGCGTCGGTACGACCCTTGACCTGCGCGAGGCCGTTCAGGGGGGCAATATTCCAGTCCGTGGCAAGGGATGCGGGCATGCTGCAAATCTCCAAGGGTCGCGCGGGCGCGCAAAAAAGGCTATTGTGCAGACATCCCTCCCACCAAACGGGCCAAAATGGTTGCAAAACCGACCTTTTGGCTCCAGCGCTTGCAGGCAGCAACATCCGTGAAGCTGCTGTAAAGGCACCGCCCCCGGGTCAACCAAACGGTTTGGCGGCGCGTCAAGCACAGTGGGTTCTTCCACGCCAACCGGTACGCACACCATGAAAACCATCCGCACGACACGCATCCTGGCCCTGGGAGTTCTCGCCCTGCTGGCCAGCGGCTGCGCCACCACTGACAGCCCCTACTACGAGGCCCGGCCTTACCCTCGGCAAGAGCCCGGCATCATTTACACACCGGGCGCCTACCCTGTGTACCCAGTAGCGCCGCCTCCGGTGGAATGGCGCCGCACCGACCGCGACAGGTGGGAGCGCGAAAACCGCATTTACGAACGCGACCGCGACCGTTGGGAAAGAGAGCGCGATCGGGATCAGAACGCCCGCCGCGAGCGTGAACAACGCGAGCAAAACGCCCGACGTGACCGCGATGCACGTGAGCGCGAGATGCGCGATCGCGAACAACGCGAGCAGAACGTCCGACGCGACCGCGACGCACGAGAACGCGAAATGAGAGAGCGCGAAGAAGCCCGCCGCCAACAGGCCGAGCGCGACCGCAAAAACCGTACCGCGCCCGACGGCGGCCCACGCCGCGACTACGACCGCTACAACCCCAAAACCGGCCAGTGGCTGCCCAAAGCAGACGATTTGCCTTAAGGCCATGGCACTTCGCGAGCGTCTGCACCTTATTGCGCTGTGCATTGCGGCAGGTTTGTGCCTGCCCGTGCATGCCCAAGTCGTGCGCTGTACCGACGCCCGCACCGGGAAAGTGATCTACACCGACGGCGGCTGTGCCAGCGGCACGGCAGCGCGCGAGGTGGAAGCACGCAAGACGGATGAGGAAATCCGCCAGGAGCGTATCCAGGCGGCCGAGGCGCTGGAGCGAAAACAACTGCGCATGGACGCCGAGGCCACCGCCGCCCGCCAGCAGGCCGAACGCGATGCGCTGCGCCCACGGGCCGCCCCGCCCTCACCCAACTACGCCCACACCCAGGAGTGTGTGCGCTCGCGCCGCCTGATGCAGGAGGCGGCCGATGCGCAGGCGCGCGAACCCCTGGTGTACAACCCGCGCCTGGAGGCGGCCCAGCGCCAGATGGACCTGGACTGCCTGGGCCCTGAGGGTTATGCCGAAATGGAAAAGGCCCGCGCCCAGCGCCCGCAGGTCGTGGTGGTGCCCGTGGGCCGCCCGGTACATACAGCACCGCCGCAGCGTCCCAAACTCACCCATTGCACCGATTTCACCTGTTTCGACACCCAAGGCAAAGGCTACCCGCGTGCGGGGCCTGGCCGCCTGCCGGGACCGGACGGCACTTGCCGCTCGGCGGGTGGGCGCGCACCGTGCTAGAGACCCCCCCTGAGCCGCTGCGCGGCTTCACCCCCTCTCCTGCGGGAGGGGGGACGCACCCAGTGGCCGGGCGAAGCCCGTTCCACGGGTGCCCTGGTCATCCGCTGGTGAGGGCAAGGACGTAATCCCGTTCGCCGTCCACACCGAAAAGACCACAGGAGGCGCAGCCCCACCGCGCGAACGGGGTCAAACAGAGCGCAGCCCCTGCGCCACCGTGGGGTAGCGCAGGCGCAGGCGCAGTTCACGCCGCAAGCGGGTGTTGTCCAGGCGGCGTGACTCCCCCATAAAGCTCAGCAGCGCCAGCGGCAAAGCCGCCTGTGCTGTGCTGCGCGGCAGGCGCGGCGGGCGCGGCAGGCCGTAC
The DNA here is from genome assembly GCF_003096555.1 of Simplicispira sp. 125. NCBI lineage: Bacteria > Pseudomonadati > Pseudomonadota > Betaproteobacteria > Burkholderiales > Comamonadaceae > Simplicispira > Simplicispira sp. 125. Next base: position 1,941,949 of record NZ_QEKM01000001.1, read on the forward strand.
AGGTCGGCGGCCAGATCAAAGTAGTCGCCCATCTTCATCTCGCTGTCGTCGCTGGCGTGGTACACGCGCTGCGCTGCACCGCGCCACAGCGCCGCCACGCAGGCACGCGCCAGGTCGTCGGCATGGATGTGGTTGGTGTACACGTCGTCCTCTGCCGTCAGTACGGGCGTGCCCTTGCGCAGCCGCCCCTCGGGCGTGCCGTTCTCGCGGTCGGGGGCGTAGATGCCAGGCACACGCAGGATGCTGGCGCGCACGCCCGCACGGCCCAGGTGGCGCACCGCACGTTCGGCATCCACCCGGCGCTGGGCACGCGGCGTGCCTGGCGCCACGGGGCGCGCCTCGGTCACCCAGGCGCCGGCGCAGTCGCCGTACACGCCGCTGGTCGATGCATACACCAGCGCATCGGGCAGGCTGCGCTGGCGCAGGCTGCGCACCAGGGCCAAGGTGCGCGGGTCGCGCCACCAGTCGGTACCGCCGCCCTGACTCGGCGGTGGTGCCAGGTGCACCACGCGGGTGGCCAGCCCGGCCAGGCGCCGCAGGCTGGCAGGCTGGTCCAGATTGCCACGCAAGGGCTGGATGCCCCATGCCCGCAGCGCCCCCACCCGCTCGGAGCTGGAGGTCAGCGCCAGCACGCGCACGCGCGGGTGGCTCGCGCTGGGCCCTTGCAACTGACGCGCCACGCGCAGGCCCACATCGCCACAGCCGACGATCAACACGCGCTGGCGGCGAAAACGGGCAGGCAGTGCGCCCAGGGCAGAAGAAATGGCGACAGAGCTCATGGCGTGGCAGTAGAGGAATAAGACGCCAGGACGCACGAAGGCCCGCTGGCAACAGGGACAAGGCCCAGGGAGCATTCAGAATCCCCGGGCAAAATCGACCGGTTTGCAATAAAAGACCACGCAAGGATAACCAAAGCATGAGCCCCGCCACGCCGCCGACCACCCCCGCCCAGATCACCGTGCAGCCCAGTGGCCGCAGTTTTGAGGCACTGCCCGGCGAAACCATGCTGGCCGCCGCTATCCGTGCCGGTGTGGGTCTGCCCTATGGTTGCAAGGACGGCGCCTGTGGCTCATGCAAATGCAAAAAACTCGAAGGCAGCGTGGTGCATGGCGAACACCAAGAAAAAGCCCTGAGCGCCGCCGAAGAAGCCGCAGGCTGGGTACTCACCTGCTGCGGCACGGCACAAGGTCCCGTGGTGCTCGAATCGCGCCAGGTCACGGACGAAAGCGCCTACCCCATCAAGAAATTGCCGGTGCGTGTGGCCGCGTTGGAAAAATTGTCCAATGACGTGATGCGCATGCGCCTGCAATTGCCGACGGCCGATACCTTTCGCTACCACGCGGGGCAGTATGTGGAGTTCATCCTGAAAGATGGCGTGCGCCGCGCCTATTCGATGGCCAACGCACCCCACACCCAGGAAACCGCCCCCGGCGTGGAATTGCACATTCGGCACATGCCGGGCGGCCGATTTACCGACCATGTGTTTGGCGCCCTGAAAGAGAAAGAAATCCTGCGCATCGAAGGCCCTTTTGGCAGCTTCTTCCTGCGTGAAGACACGGACAAGCCCATCGTCATGGTGGCCTCGGGCACCGGTTTTGCGCCCATCAAGGCGTTGATCGAGCACCTGCGGCACAAGGGCAGCGTCCGCCCGGCCACCCTGTACTGGGGCGGGCGACGTCCCGGAGATCTGTACATGGAGGCATGGCTGCGCGAACAAGTGGCCGCCATGCCGAACCTGGTGTACGTGCCCGTGGTGTCGGACGCGCTGCCCGCAGACGGCTGGAGCGGTCGCACCGGCTTTGTGCACCAGGCCGTGCTGGAGGATTTTGCCGACCTCTCGGGCCACCAGGTGTACGCCTGCGGCGCCCCCATCGTGGTCGATTCAGCGCGCACGGCCTACACCGCACAACGCGGGCTGCCGCCCGAAGAGTTTTATGCCGATGCGTTTACTTCTGAGGCAGACAAGCATCCGAAGTGACTCAGGACAGGGCCTGTTCCACAAAGTGCAGCCGGTCCTGCCCCCAGAACATTTCGTCGCCCACGAAAAAGGTCGGCGCACCAAAAACTCCTCTGGCAACCGCTTGGGCGGTGTTTTCCTTGAGACGGTCTTTCACGGCCTGGTCGGCAATCTGCGCCATGAACTGCGCCGCATCAAAACCCGCATCCACCAGCACCGCACCGATTTCGGCGGGTTGATTCAGGTTCCGCGGGTGTTCGAACATGGCGCTGAAGATGGCTCGCAGGTAGCGCTGAAACTCTTCCTCACCGCGCATTTGCATGGCGACGGCGCCGCGCATCAGCGCCAGGGTGTTGATGGGAAAGTGCGGGTTCCACTGGAATGGCACACCATAGGCCTGCGCCCAGCGCTGCAGGTCGTCATTGGAGTAGCGCCCTTTGGCCGGCACCTCCGCCGGGCTGCTGTTGCCCGTGGCCTGGAAGATGCCGCCCAGCAGCACCGGTGTCCAGACGATCGTCGCGCCATGTGCCTGCACGATACGGGGCAGGTGGTGGTAGGCCAGATAGGTGTAGGGGCTACCGACATCAAACAAAAATTCAACGGTCTTGCTCATAGGGTTCTCCGGGAATGTCAAGGGGCTGGGAGCCGCATTACCAGCGCTCGATCCAGGGGCGCAGGTCCAGTTCATGTGTCCAGGCGTCGCGCGGCTGGGTGTGCAGGTGCCAGTAGTTGTCGGCGATATGGTCCGGGTTGAGGATGCCGTCCTTCTCTTTTAGCGCATAGCGCTCTGGCGCGTTCTCGCGGATGAAGTCGGTGTCAATGGCACCATCGACAACAACGTGGGCGACATGAATATTCATCGGCCCCAGTTCACGCGCCATGCTTTGTGCCAGCGCACGCAGCGCGTGTTTGGCCCCGGCAAACGCCGCAAACTGGGATGAGCCCCGCAACCCGGCTGTGGCCCCGGTAAAAAGAATCGTGCCGTGCCCACGCTGGACCATGCGCCGCGCCACCTCGCGCCCGACCAGAAAGGCGCTGAAGCAGGCCATCTCCCAGATCTTGAAATACTTGCGCGCCGTTTCATCCAGGATGCTGCAGGGCACATTGGCGCCGATGTTGAACACCACCACTTCGATGGGTGCGATGTCGCGCTCGATGTCATCCACCAACTTCACTACCTCGTCCTCCTTGCGCGCATCCGAGGCAAATCCATGCGCGCGCCCGCCGCCGCGGATGATTTCCTCGACCAGGGGGGTGAGTTTGTCAGCCGTGCGGCGGGTGACGCAGGCGATCAGCCCCTCTTTGGCGAAGCGCTTGGCGATGGCGCCGCCTGTAGCATCGCCCGCCCCAACGATCAGTGCTGCGCGGTCTTTTCGGGCGTCCAAATGTACTGTCATTGCATGCTCCGCTTTTAAATAACGATCGTTATCGTAACGATCGTTATGTAACAATGCAAGCTCTTTCAAGACCACTTCAACAGACAAAACCATGCGCTATGCACCTGAACACAAGGAAGGTACGCGGGCACGCCTGGTCCAAGCCACGGGGGCGCTAGCCAAGCGCCAAGGCTTTTCAGGCACCGGCATTGACGGCCTGATGGCGGCGGCGGGGCTGACCTCGGGTGCGTTTTATGCCCACTTTCGCTCCAAGAACGAGTTGCTCGAAGCCATCGTCGACAACGAGCTACAGCGCTCGGTGGCGCTGTTTGCGCAGCAGTCGCCCGCCAAAGCGATGAAAGTCATTGAAGGCTACCTGAGCCCTGCCCATGTGGCACACCCTGAATCGGGCTGCGCCGTGCCCGCCCTGGCGCCCGAAATCGCCCGGGCCGACGCTGCGACACAGCAGGCCTTTGAGCGCGGCGTGCTGGCCCTCAAGGAGCAGTTGCGCACACTGACGGGCGACGACGCCCGGGCCTGGTCCCTGATGGCCCAGTTGGTCGGAGCCGTGATGCTGGCGCGGGGACTACCGTCGGAGTCCACGCAACAGGCGCTGCTCGATGGTGTGCTCCAGCAGGTACGGCGGCTTGTGGACGATGCGCCGGACGAGGCAGGCCGCGCCGAAAATACAGAATAAAACCGACTCCAGAGCCCACCCAACAAGCGCCAATAGCTATTATTTAAGTAGCATTCAACCAGGCCGGGCCGTGGTGTAAGTCGATAGTCTGGCCAGACACCGCCTGCAATGCCGCGGGCGATACCTGTTCGGGGGCCAGTTCAGCGAGCGGCAGCAGCACAAAGGCGCGCTCATGCATGCGCGGGTGCGGCACGGTGAGCTGCGGGGTGGCGATGCACTGGTTGCCGTAGAGCAGGATGTCGAGGTCCAGCGTGCGCGGCGCATTGCGGTAAGGGCGCTCGCGCCCGGCGCCCTGTTCGATGGCCTGCAATGCGGCCAGCAGCGCGTGTGCGTCCAGTGGGGTGGCGATCTCGGCCACGGCGTTGAGGTAGTCGGGCCCGCCCGCGTCCACCGGGGCGCTGCGGTACAGCGATGAGACATGCAGCACCTGCGTGCCCGGCAGCGCAGCGATGGCGCGCACCGCCTGGCGCAGCGCGGCATCACGCTCTCCCAGGTTGGCGCCCAGGCCGATCCAGGCGCGGGCAGTGGCACCCGTGGTCGGCGCAGAAGTCTTCATGCCGCCCTGGGCCCGCTGTACCGGTTATTCAGTCGCCGCCGATGCGCTGCCGCCGTCGGAACCCGCACCGGGCTTGCGGCGGCGGCGACGGCGTTTTTTGGGGGCACTGCCATCGGGCAACTCTTCAGGGCCTGGCAGAGCGTCAGCCCTTGATTCTGACGTGAGCCCGCGCGGGTCTGCGGGCGCGGAACGCGGGACGCGGCGCACCACGGGCTGGGCACTGCGCGAGCGTGCTTTTTGCTCTTCACGCACCTGCTCCATGAGGTCGTAGCGCTCGGCCTCGTCGGCGGTGCTGAACTTTTGCCACCAGTCGGCCAGTGCCTCGTCCACTTCGCCCACATCGGCGCGCAGGCGCATGAAGTCAAACCCCGCACGAAAACGCAGCTGCGCCACCATGCTTTCGGGCACGCGGCCCGCACGCTTCTCGAAACGCGGCTGCATGACCCATATTTCACGCATGTCGGCAGCCAGCTTGCCGCGGCCCGACACATCACCAATACGCTGGTTGAACACATCGTCGATGGCGTCCTGCAGCGCCGGGAAAGAATGCTCACGCCGGTTCATGCGCTCGGCCCAGCCGTTGCGTACGTCTTCCCACAGCACGCAGGCCAGCAGAAAGCTGGGCGCCACGGGCTTGCCTTCGCCTACGCGGCGGTCGGTATCGGTGAGGGCGGCGCGCACAAAGGCCGTGTCGGCACGCTCGACCACCACGTCGAGCAGCGGGTAGATGCCGCTGGCCATGCCGAGCTTCTTGAGCTGCTCGATGGTGGCGATGGCATGGCCCGTTTGCAGGAGCTTGAGCATCTCGTCGAACATGCGGCTTTGCGGCACGTCCTGCAGCAGCTGCTGCGACTGCACCAGAGGCGCGGCGGTCTTGGGTTCGAGCGTGAAGCCCAGGCTGCTGAGCTTGGCCACAAAGCGCACGGCGCGGATGATGCGCACCGGGTCTTCACGGTAGCGCGTGGCGGGGTCGCCAATCATGCGCAGCAGCTTTTTCTTGGCGTCCTGGATGCCCTTGTGGTAGTCCACCACGATCTGGCGCTCCGGGTCGTAGTACATGGCGTTCAGGGTGAAGTCGCGCCGCGTGGCGTCTTCGTCCTGCGGCCCCCAAACGTTGTCGCGCAGCACCCGGCCCGAGGCATCCACGGCGTGCTGCATGCCGGCGAGCTGCTGCTTGCTGGTCTTTTCGTTGCCGGCGACCTGCTCGGCCGCCGCATTGTCCATGTGGGCGCGGAAGGTGGACACCTCGATCACCTCATGCTCGCGCCCGCGCCCATGCACGACGTGCACGATGCGAAAGCGCTTGCCGATAATGAAGGCGCGCCGGAACAGGCCCTTGACCTGCTCAGGCGTGGCGTTGGTGGCCACGTCAAAGTCTTTGGGGCGCAGGCCCAGCAGCAGGTCGCGCACGGCGCCACCGACGATGTAGGCTTCGAACCCCGCCTGCGTGAGGGTGCGCACCACGTCCACGGCGCGGCGGTCCACCAGCTCGGGGTTGATGCCGTGTACCGAGGCCGGTACTTCCTCGCGCTTGCCAAAATGCGGCTTGCCGCGCGAGGTGCCGGGGGTCGATTTGCCCAGCAGTTTGTCGATGAACTTCTTGATCATGGGTGTGGAGTGAACAGGTCGAGTATGCGCCAGCCGCGCTCTTGCGCCAGGGCGCGCAGGCGTGGGTCGGGGTTGGTGGCGACGGGATGGTCGACTTTTTCGAGCAGCGGCACATCGTTCATGGAGTCGCTGTAGAACGTGCTCTCCACGCCCTCCCAGGCGAGCTGCCGCTCAGCCAGCCATTGTTCCATGCGCCGCACCTTGCCTTCGCGCATGGTGGGCGTGCCCTTGATCTCGCCGGTATACCAGCCGCTGGCGTCGCGCGCCAGTTGCATGGACAGCAGTTCCTCCACGCCCAGCGCCTGGGCAATGGGCCGGGTGACGAATTCGTTGGTGGCGGTAACGATGAGCACCTTGTCGCCCGCCTGCTGGTGCTGGCGCAGCAAGGCCAGTGCCTCAGGCCGGATGGCTGGCGCAATCACCTCGCGCATGAACTGCGCGTGGGCGGTGGCAGCCGCCTCGGGCCCGCGCTGGCGCACGGATTCGGTGGCAAAACGCACATAGTCGTGCACGTCGAGCGTGCCGGCCTGGTAGTGGGCGTAGAACTCGTCGTTGCGGCGCGCAAACTCCACCGGGTCGTTCCAGCCGATGCGAATGGTGAACTCGCCCCACTCGTAGTCGGAGTCGATCGGCAGCAGGGTGTGGTCCAGGTCGAACAGGGTCAGCCGGGGACGCTGCGCCGCGGTGGCCGGTGTATCAAGGGTCATGGGTGGGTCGAAAGAAAGCAAAAGAGGGGGCTACACGTGATAAGCACGGGCTATGCGGATTCCAGCATCGCCTTAAGCAAGGGGATGGTGATGGCACGCTGGGTTTGCAGTGCATAGGCGTCAAGCTGGTTCAGCAACTGCATGAGGCTGCCCAGATCACGCGAGAAGCGGCTGAGCATGTAGTCCATCATCTCATCGCCAAGGAAGATACCGCGCGCATCGGCCTCCTGGCGCAGCACTGCGCGGCGGGCCGCCTCGTCCAACGCATGCAGCTGGAACACATGGCCCCAGCCCAGGCGGCTGCGCAAGTCGTCGCGCAGCGGCAGATCGGCTGGCGGCAGGCTGCCCGCGGCCAGCACCCAGCGCTGCGTGCCGCTACCCGGGCTGATGGCGTTGACGAACCAGTTGAAGGCCATGGCCTGTTGCGCAGTGGAATACAGGTGCACATCGTCCAGCAGCACGGCGGACCAGCGCTCGTCGAATTCGGGCGGCTCATGCAGGGCGGGCTCAAACCAGCCCACACTGGCCCCTTGCTCGCGCAGCGCAGCGCGCACCGCCTTGAGCAGATGCGACTTGCCGCTGCCCGTCTCACCCCACAGATAAGTGGGCACAGGCGACCGCGTGGTCTGGCTGCTGCCCGCTCCGGCCCACAGGCGCAGGTGCTGCAACGCGGCCTCATTGGGGCCGGCGAAAAAATTGGCCAGCGTGGGCCCCGTCACCAGTCCGATATCCAGCGCCAGCTGCTTCATGGCGGCAGCCCGCAGCCACGTTGGCATGTGCGGGAAGAAAAGACGTGGCAAAGCATGGATGAAAGGGGCAAAACAGGTGGCAACAAAAGAGGGATTGGGCCGCACAGGGTGCGCTGCCCGTAAAATCTGCGCAAATTTTAGTCTGCCGCGCACGCTGGCCCGTGCCTTTCCTTGCCATGAGCACTTCTGTCCCCTCTTCCTCCCCCCTGTCCTACAAGGACGCTGGCGTTGACATCGTCGCGGGCGACACCCTGGTCGAACGCATTAAACCCCTGGCCAAAAAGACCATGCGCGAAGGCGTGCTGGCCGGTATTGGGGGGTTTGGCGCCCTGTTCGAGGTGCCCAAACGCTACAAAGAGCCGGTGCTCGTCTCCGGCACCGACGGTGTGGGCACCAAGCTCAAGCTGGCGTTTGAGTGGAACATGCACGACACCGTCGGCATCGACCTGGTGGCCATGAGCGTGAACGACGTGCTGGTGCAGGGTGCCGAGCCGCTGTTCTTCCTCGACTACTTTGCCTGCGGCAAACTCGATGTGGACACGGCCGCAGCCGTGGTCGGCGGCATCGCCAAAGGCTGCGAACTCTCGGGCTGCGCGCTGATCGGCGGCGAAACCGCCGAAATGCCCGGCATGTACCCAACAGGCGAATACGATCTGGCCGGTTTTGCCGTAGGTGCGGTCGAAAAGTCCAAGATCCTCAATGGCCAGAACGTGCGGCCCGGCGACGTGGTGCTGGGCCTGGCATCGAGCGGCGTGCACTCCAACGGTTTCTCGCTCGTGCGCAAGTGCATCGAACGCGCCGGCAGCACGCTGCCCACCACACTGGACGGCAAGCCCTTCAAACAAGCGATCATGGAGCCCACACGCCTGTACGTGAAAAACGTGCTGGCCGCGCTCGCCGCACACCCCATCAAGGCCCTGGCCCACATCACCGGCGGCGGCCTGCTGGAGAACATTCCGCGCGTGCTGCCCGAAGGCACCGCCGCCCACCTGCAAAAAGGCAGCTGGCCGCAGACCGAGTTGTTCGCCTGGCTGCAGCACACCGCTGGCATTGACGACACCGAGATGAACCGCACCTTCAACAACGGCATTGGCATGGTGGTGGTGGTGGATGCCGCCCACGCCGAGGCCACCGCAGCCATGCTGCGTGCGGCCGGGGAACAGGTTTACACCATTGGCACCATCGCGCCGCTGGGCGGCGGCGCTGCCGTGGTGGTGGCCTGACGCGGCGGCGCTCCATGGCGCAGCCCCCTGGTTCGTCCTTGGTCATCACCGGCGCCCCAGGTGCCAGCCGCGCGCCGCGCAGCGTGGTGGTGGCCAGCTACCTGTTGATGGCTGCTGCGCTGCTTCTGGTCATGTGGCGTGGCCTGCTGCCAGGGCTGCTGTGCGTTTGCCTGGGGTTCCTGTTGACGCGCTCCTTCGCCCGCGGGCTGGCCCGCCTGCGGCGCGCGCCCGCACCCACCGCCCTGCCGCACGAGGCGCAGGTGGCGGCTGCCGCACTGGTCATGCTGGCACCGCTGGCGCTGCTGGTGCTGGGGCTGACGCATTCGCGCGGCTACATCGTCGAGGCTCCGCAGCAGTACCGCGAGCTTTTGGAATATATGGCCGTCACCGTGCGTGAGCTGCGCCTGAAATTACCCGCGGATTTTCCCATCCAGTGGCCCGAGGGCGCGGCCGACATCCAACGCACCATCGCCAACTACCTGGGTGCCAAGGCCGGCGCGCTGGCCGTGGCAGGGCGCGCTTGGCTGGGCGCCATCCTGTACGCCTACGTGGGCCTGCTGATCGGCACCCTGGCCGCCGTGCGCGCCCCGGGCACCCTGCACGGCCCGCTGGCACAGGAACTGGTGCTGCGCGTTCGCCTGTTCGGCGAGGCGTTCCGCCAGATCGTGGCAGCCCAGTTCTGGATTGCGGCATTCAACACCTTCCTGACGGCGCTGTTCCTGCTACTGGTGCTTCCTTACTGGGGCCTCAAGCTCCCTTACACCCCGGCGCTCATCACCCTGACCTTTGTGGCGGGGCTGGTTCCCATCGTGGGCAACCTGCTGTGCAACACCGTCATCACCATCGTGGGGTTGTCAGTGTCGCCCCTGGCGGCGGCGGCCTGTCTGGGCTTTCTGATCCTGATTCACAAGGCTGAATACGTCATCAACGCCAAGGTGGTGGGCAGCCGCACGCAGATGGGGGTGTGGGAACTGCTTTCCGTGATGTTCGTGGCCGAGGCCGTCTTTGGCCCGGCCGGGCTGGTGGCGGCGCCGCTGTTTTACGCCTACCTCAAAAAAGAGCTTATTGCAGCGCGGCTGATCTGAACGCTGCACGCTGCACCGTGCACGCAAAGCAACTACGGCGACACTTCATCGCACGATGCCGCCCCGGTTTGTAGTGAACCACGGTGCCGTGCTGCTACCATTCTGAATACGGCCCGGCAAGGGCTGTTTCGGACACGGCATGCGCCACAAGCCATGCCGGTCCGCCATTCAAACCAATCAAGGAGACACCGCACATGACCATCCTCGTCGCTTACGTGCCCCGCCCCGAAGGCCGGGCCGCACTGGACAAGGGCATTGAAATCGCCAAGCGCCGCCAGGAACCGGTGCTGATCGTGAACGCCAGCCCTGGCGGCCAGCAAGAGGACGCCTCCCTGGCGCCCGGCTTCGAAGTCGAACAGATCGAGGCACAGCTTGCTGCTCAAGGCATCCAGGGCGAGTTCAAGCAATTTGTCCGCGGCAAGAATGCTGTGGAGGAAATCAACGACCTGGTCGAGACACGCGATATTTCCGTTCTCATCATCGGCCTGCGCAAGCGCACCGCCGTGGGCAAGCTGCTTCTGGGCAGCGTGGCCCAAGAGTTGCTGATGACCGTGCCCTGCCCGGTATTGTGCGTGAAGGTCGCGAACGCCTGATCGCCGCAAGCTATCAAAAATAGAGCATCTAACGCCCATTTTACGGGCGTTAGATGCTTTTTTTATATATTTTTTCGCAGCGATCTCACCCGCTCGGCAATGGCGGCGATGTCCGGCCGTCCTTGGGCATGTGCGAGGTAATGCTCCAGATCGTCCAGCGCCTGTGCGGTGTGGTCGCATTCGGCATGGACCAGGCCCCGGTCGCGCCGCTCGTCCCAGGCATCGGGCAGCAGCACGACCAAGCGGTTGAGCACCGCAATCTGGCGTGGTGCATCCTGCTGGGCGCGGTACACCTCTTTGAGGTTGCGCAGCATGCGCGCCACAATCTCCCGCGGCTGGGCCGCCTGCAGGTACAGACCCAGCGGCGGATTCTCGGTTGATGCACTCCCGGAATCCGACTGGAAAGGCAAGAGGCGCTCAGACAGCTCCTCACGCGAGAGCGATTGTCCGGTGAAAGGATCGATCAGCACCTGCCCACCGGGCAGCAGCGCCTTGACCATGAAGTGCCCCGGAAACGCCACACCCCGCACATGCAGCCCAATGCCCTGGGCCAGCTCCAGCCACAAGACACCCAGGCTGATGGGGATACCACGGCGTGTGTGCAGCACCTTGTGCAGGTAGCTGTTGCCCGGGGCGTAGTAGTCGTTGACGTTGCCGCCAAAGTCCAGATCCACAAAGAAAAACTGGTTCAGCGCCCGCAGGCGCTCGAGGGCCGGGGCATCGGCTGGCAGGCGGCGCTGCAGGCGTGCCAGCAGCCCATCCATCTCACCCAGTACCTGCTGCACATCGAAGCCGGGGTATTCGTCCTGCGCAATGCTGGCAGCCGCTTCGAGCAGCGGAAACCCCTTGTCGCCCTGAACCAGGGCAGCAAAGTATTCAAGGGGCGTGGGAATGCTGAACGAGAGTTGCATGACAAAAATCCTTCAACGCCGCAGCAGCGCCCGAAACTTCAGGCCTGCCACCCACAGCACGCCGAAATACAAACCTGCCGCACCCACCACCACCAGCGCCAATAAACCGGCACGCTGCAAGCTGTGGGCACGCATCTGCAGCCAGTCAAAGTGGTCAGACGCCCACAACAAAAACACGGCCATCAAGACGCTCGCGGCCAACACCTGCAGCATATACAGCCGCCACCCCGGATTGGGGCGAAAGCTGCCGCGGCGCAGTAAACCCACCAGCAGCCACAAGGCATTGACCAGCGCGCCCAGACCAATGGACAGCGCCAGCCCGGCATGTGCCATCAACGGCACCAACGCCAGATTGAGCAACTGCGTGATCACCAGCACCGCGATGGCAATTTTGACGGGGGTACGCACATCCTGGCTGGCGTAGTAACCAGGCGCCAGCACCTTGATGGCGACGAGCCCCAGCAAGCCTGCGCCGTAACCCGCCAAGGCCACGGCAATCTGCCCCACATCGCCGTCCGTCAGCTTGCCGTGGTGGAACAGTGTGGCCACGAGCGGGCCAGCGAACGTGAGCAGCGCCACCGCGCAGGGCACGGCCAGCAACACCACGATGCGCAGCCCCCAGTCGAGCATGGCCGAATACTGCTGCGCATCGCCCGCCGCCCTGGCTGCCGTGAGTTGCGGCGTGAGCACCACGCCCAGCGCCACGCCCAGCAGCGCGGTGGGAAACTCCATCAGGCGGTCAGCGTAAAACAACCAGGTCACGCTGCCCGGCGCCAGATGCGAGGCAATCTGCGTATTGATCAGCAGCGATATCTGCGCCACCCCTACACCCAGCAGAATGGGAGCCATCAGCTGAAGCACACGGCGCACGCCAGGTTCGGCCCAGGCGCTGCGAATTGCGGCCCAGGTCAGACCGATGCGCGGCAGCAGCCCCAGGCGGCGCAGCACAGGCACCTGCGCGGCCAGTTGCAGCACGCCCCCCAGCATCACCCCGGCCGCCATGGCAAAAATGGGCTCGATCCCCCAGGCCTCGAACCGGGGCGCCAGGAGCCAGGCCGCGCCGATCATGCACAGGTTGAGCAGCACGGGCGAAGCCGCAGGCACGGCAAAGTGCTTCCAGGTGTTCAGGATGCCCGCCGACAAGGCCACCATCGACATGAAACCGATGTAGGGGAACATCCAGCGGGTCATCAGCACCGCTGCGTCGTAAGCTTCTGCGCTTTGCCGCAGGCCGCTGGCCAGGGCCCACACCAGCAAGGGCGCACCCAGCACACCGACCAGACAGGTCAACACCAGCACCCAGGCAAGCACGGTGGCCACGCTGGCGATCAGGCGCTGCGTGACCTCGTCGCCGTTCTGCGCCTTGGTGGTGGCCAGCACCGGGACAAAGGCCTGGCTGAAGGCCCCTTCCGCAAACAGGCGGCGGAAGAGGTTGGGAATCCGGAAGGCGACGTTGAATGCATCGGTCAGCGCATTGGCCCCGAACACCGAGGCCATCAGAAGGTCGCGTATGAGCCCCGTCACACGGGACGCCAGAGTGAGCAGGGAGACGGTGGAGGCAGATTTGAGCAAGGTCACGGCGCAAAGTGTATGCGCTGCGCCCACAAGGCTGTCACTGCGTTGTAACCATTCCCCAGGGCGGCACAGCAGGATAAAAATGCCCTGGGCTATAATCTTTGGCTTTGCTGGCATCATCCTCAGACACAAGGAACCTCAATCATGGCATCTGCTAAACCCAAGAAGAAGAACCCGCGCCTGGCGTCGGGCCGCAAGCGCGTCCGCCAGGACACGAAACTCAACGCCGCGAACACCTCGCTGCGCTCCAAATACCGTACCGCCGTGAAGAATGTCGAAAAGGCCATTTTGGCCGGCGACAAGACCAAGGCGGTCGAACTGTTCGCCAAGATGCAATCCGTGGTGGACAACGTTGCCGACAAGGGCATCTTCCACAAGAACAAGGCCGCTCGCGATAAGAGCCGCCTGTCCGCCAAGGTGAAAACCCTGGCACTGGCCGCCTGACCTTTCAGGCAAACAGCCCGGGCGGCCCCGCCGCCCGCCGTTTGTAACGGGTGCGCTGCCAGCAAAACGAACAAACCGCCTTCGGGCGGTTTTTTCGTTTCAGCGGGAAGCTCTGTTCTTACCGCTGAAAGACGGGCGTCCCCGCGTAACGCCGGACTTCTGCCTCCGTGGGCGACTCCCCCGGCCACAGCACCAGTACAGGCCCGGGCAGGTTCAACTGGCGCTCCAGGCGGCGGCACAGGTGAAAGCTGCCTTCTTCATCCAGGCCTGGCAACTCCACGCACAGCAGGTAAGCGCGGCGCAAAGGCGCCTCGCGCAGGTTTTTGCTCACCAGCCAGGCCTGCGCGACCGGCAGGCACTGCATCAAGCCCGCCTTGAGTTCCGCCTGCTCAAAAGCGCTGAGATCATGGGGCTTGGTACGGCCGAAGAATGGTTCGCTACTCAATTCTTCCCAGATACGATCCTCGATCTCCTGGGCACGGTCCAGGCGTCTGCGCCACTGTTTGTAAGCCGCAGCATCGTGCTCCATGCCGGGCCGGGAAGTTTCCAGCTCGGCCAGTGCGGTGCGGGCCGTCCACCAGCGCTCATCGCCCGCGCAGTCCCACAGGCTCTGCAGGCATTGCAGCTTGGCTTGGCGATCCGTGTCGGGCAGGCTCAGCAACAGGCCGCGCAGTGCACCGGCGTTCTGGGGGTCGCGTGCCAGAGCCTGCTCGTACAGCGGGCGCACAACGGCGCGCGGATCGAGCAGGCGCATGAGCCGTGCCAATTCGACCAGGTCCTGGGCCTGGTTTTGCGCCATGCCCGCACCCAGCGCCTGCACGCGCTCACGCACCTGCACCAGCCAGGCGTGGTGCAGTTTCCATTCGCTGGCGTGGTCGCGGCACCACTGCTTGTCGAATTGGGCCACCCAGCGCTTGGCCTCCGAGCCCAGAAGCTCCATCGCATTGCCGTGCGACCAGTCAGGCAGGATGGGCGGCGTATCCAGCGCCTCGATGCGGTCGCGCAGGACGGGGTGGGTATCTTCCAGACCGCTCAGGCGCTGCAACGCCTGGCGCAGTGTGTCGTTGGCAAACGCGGGGTCCGGCATGCGGGCCAGGCGACGGCGCAGCGAACGGTAGGGGCCGACCGGCAAGGGGTTGTCGGCCGCCTTGCTCCAGTGGCGCGCCCAAAACTCGGACTGCATCCACGCGCCACGCACTTCCATCTCGATCAATGCGGCGGCAGCCACGTCGCGCCCCATCATGCGCCCGGCAATGCGGTCGGCTTCGTATTCGTCCTGGCGGGCCAGCGCAAAAGTCTTGGCTGAAAAGCGTGGAAAGTACCACCGCAAAAAGGCCTGTGTGGCCGCGGTGACCGGACTGGTGGCGTCCTCCAGGCCATGGTGCAGCTGCATCCAGGCCAGGCGCGAACGGTAGATCCACGCTGCAAACCGGCCGTGGTCACCGCGCAGGTGGCCATATTCGTGCGCCAGTATCGCCAGGAAGCGCGGCCGGTTCAGTGCCATGAGCAGCGGCAGGCCAATCGTGAGGTGGTTGACCGACCCGCCGAGAAGGCCATAGCGCGGCACCTGCTGGATGCTGGCGTTGAACTCATCGTTCAGCCGCACATGGTGGATCATCGGCGCACGTATCTTGCGGCGGATACGTTCCAGCGCCTCGAACAGGGCTGGCGCTTCAAGCGCCGTAATCTCCACCCCGTCAGGTTCGTCCAGCCGAATCCAGAGCGCGCGCAGGCTGATCCAGAACAACCCACCCGCCGCTATTAGCAGCAACACCAGCCCGAACCGCAAGCGCCCCTGCAGCAGTTGCAGCCCCGCCCAGCCCACCAGGCCCGCGCCCAGCACCAGGCAGCCCAGCACCCAGGCATATCCAAGCATGGCAAAAGCCCCCACGCTGAGCCGGTAGGCGCGGCTGTTCTCGGCACTGGCGTGCTCGCTCATGCGCACCATGTGCACGAAATCTGCCTGTTCCACTGGTAGCCCCTTCTGGCGACGCTTGAATGCCCGCCATCGTACCCATGAAAAAGCACCGTCCAGCCGACGGTGACGCGCTGTGCGCAAGGAGGCCCCGTGGATAGGGCGGACGGTGCCATGGGCTCCATCGCCCTGAAAATGTATAAAAATAGGCTGTAACGCTTTATGGAAGAGCGTAAACAGCTACATTTTTGATAGTAAACTTGCAATCGCACGCGGATAAATCACATGTTCCTGCGTCAACACCCGCGCCGCCAGCAGGTCTGCAGTGTCACCCGGCAACACGGGCACCACCGCCTGGTCCACGATGGGACCCAGGTCCAGCTCCGTCGTGACCTGGTGCACGGTACAACCGGCAAACTTGCAGCCCGCGTCAATGGCGCGCTGGTGGGTGTGCAGGCCGGTGAAGGCCGGCAAGAGCGATGGATGGATGTTGACCAGGCGGCCGGCGTAGTGCGCCACAAAGCCGGGCGAGAGAATGCGCATGAAACCGGCCAACACCACCAATGCGGGCTCGTAGCGGTCGATCGCCGCGGCCAGGGCGGCATCAAAGGCCTCGCGGCTCTCAAACAGCTTGTGGTCCAGCACCTCGGTGGCAATGCCCTGCGCGCGGGCCACTGCCAGCCCCTGGGCATCGGCCTTGTTGCTCAGCACTGCCGCTACGTGGGCGCCGTGGCGCAGCGCCCAATTTTCTTGCTGCGCGGTTTTCACAATGGTGGCCATGTTGGAGCCGCTGCCGGAGATCAAAATCACGATGTTCTTCATTTGCCGTCATTATCCCCACCATGCCCTTTGACCCCACCTCCCGCCCCCTGACCGCCATCGAAGCCCGCGTGCTGGCCACCCTGATGGAAAAAGCCCGCACCGTGCCCGACAGCTACCCGCTCTCGCTGAACGCGGTGGTCACGGGCTGCAACCAGAAAACCACGCGCGACCCGGTGATGAACCTGAGCGACGCCCAGGCCCAGGAGGCGCTCGATGCGCTCAAGCTGCTGTCGCTGGTGTTTGAAACCAGTGGCAGCCGCACCACGCGCTATGAGCACAACTTCCAGCGCGGCGTGGGCGTGCCCGAGCAATCGGCCGTATTGCTGGGCCTGTTGATGCTGCGCGGCCCGCAGACGGCGGGTGAGTTGCGCATCAATGCCGAACGCTGGTACCGCTTTGCCGACATTTCCTCGGTCGAGGCTTTCCTCGATGAACTGCAGGAGCGCAGCGCCGAGAAAGGTGGGCCGCTCGTCGTGCTGCTCCCCCGCGCCCCGGGGACACGCGAGCCGCGCTGGGCGCACCTGCTGTGCGGCCCCGTGGACGCCACCAGCTTTGGCAGCGGCACCGAAGGCAACTCCCCCGGCCTGCAGGCGCGCATGGACACGCTGGAGGCCGACGTGGCCGCACTGCGCGCCACCGTGCAGCGCTTGTGCATCGAACTGGGCCTGCCGCCCGAAGCGGCAACGGAGTAAGGCGCTCGCTGAGGGATGTCTCCATTTGGACAGATCAAAAACGAACGACCGTGCTACAAATACAACCTCACTAGGAGACGCACCGCATGGATCTCGCATTCACCCCTGAAGAACAAGCCTTCCGCGAAGAAGTTCGCGCCTGGGTTGGCAGCCATCTGCCCCCGGAAATTGCCCACAAGGTGCACAACGCCCTGCGCCTGACGCGGGACGACATGCAGAACTGGGCCAAAATTCTCGGCAAAAAGGGCTGGCTGGCCTTTGGCTGGCCTAAGGAATTCGGTGGCCCCGGCTGGACGGCCGTGCAAAAGCACCTGTTTGAAGAAGAGTGCGCTCTGGCGGGCGCGCCGCGCATCGTCCCGTTTGGCCCCGTGATGGTGGCCCCCGTGATCATGGCCTTTGGCAACGCAGAGCAGCAAAAACGCTTCCTGCCTGGCATCGCCAGCGGCGAAGTGTGGTGGAGCCAGGGCTACAGCGAACCGGGCTCGGGGTCTGACTTGGCCAGCGTGAAGACCCGCGCAGAGCGCGTGGGCAACAAATACATCGTCAACGGCCAAAAGACCTGGACCACGCTGGGCCAGTACGGCGACTGGATGTTCAACCTGGTGCGCACCAGCACGGAAGGCAAGCCGCAGACCGGCATCAGCTTTTTGCTGCTGGACATGAAGTCGCCCGGCGTCACGGTGCGCCCGATCAAGCTGCTCGACGGCGAATGCGAGGTCAACGAAGTGTTCTTCGACAATGTCGAAGTGCCCGCCGAGAACCTCATTGGCGAAGAAAACAAGGGCTGGACCTACGCCAAGCACCTGCTCAGCCACGAGCGCACCAACATCGCCGACGTGAACCGCAGCAAGCGTGAGCTTGAGCGCTTGAAGCGCATCGCCAAGCGCGAAGGCATGTGGGACGACCAGCGCTTTCGCGACCAGATCGCACTGCTGGAAGTGGACATCGTGGCGCTGGAGATGCTGGTGCTGCGCGTGTTGTCCGCTGAAAAGTCCGGCAAGAACTCGCTCGACATCGCCGGCCTGCTCAAAATCAAGGGCAGTGAAATCCAGCAGCGCTACGCCGAACTGATGATGCTGGCCGCCGGGCCCTTTGCCCTGCCCTTCATCGAAGAGGCCATGGAAGCGGGCTGGCAGGGCGACTTCCCAGGCGGCGAAGTGGCCAATGCGCCCCTGGCATCCACCTACTTCAACCTGCGCAAGACCACCATTTACGGCGGCAGCAATGAAGTGCAACGCAACATCGTTGCGCAGACTGTTCTCGGCTGACGCCGACAACAGTCCGCGCATTGCGCGACAGGACTGCTCCCCCGTGCCCCCTCCGGGAGGGGGTTCCAGCTAGAGCTTCGCTGGTTGCACACAGATGGCGCCACGGCGCCACAACCGGCACAAGGAGAGACACATGGATTTTGATTTTTCTGACGACCAGCAATCCCTGCGCGACGCGGTGCGCCGCTGGGTGGACAAGGGTTACACGTTCGAGCGCCGCCGCAGCACCGTGGCCGCCGGTGGCTTTGACCGCACGGCCTATGGCGAACTGGCTGAACTGGGCTTGACCGCGCTGACCGTGCCCGAGGCACAAGACGGCATGGGCCAGGGCCCCATCGACGTGATGGTGGTAATGGAAGAACTGGGCCGCGGCATGGTGCTCGAACCCCTGGCGCACGCCTTTATCGCGAGCAGCGTACTCACGCAGTACGCACCGGCCGAGCTGCAGGCCGCCTGGCTGCCGCGCATTGCCAGCGGCGAAGCGCTGGTCGTCTTGGCGCAGCAAGAGCGCAAGGCGCGCTACACGCTCGAAAAATGTGAAGCAAAAGCGGCTCCAGCGCAATCTGGTCATACGCTGACAGCTACGAAAAGCATAGTCCCCGCAGGCGACCAGGCCGACGCCTTCCTGGTGCCTGCGCAACTGGACGGCCACATCGCCCTCTTCCTGGTCGAGCGCTCGGCCAGCGGCGTCAGCGCCCAGGGTTACGTCACGCAGGACGGCAGCCGCGCCGCCGAGGTGCAGCTCGAGAACGCCCCTGCCACGCTCATTACCAAAGACGGCCTGGCCGCGCTGGAACTGGCCGTAGACACCGGCATCGCCGCGCTGTGCGCCGAAGCCGTGGGCGTGATGGACAAGGCCGTGGCGCTGACGGTGGATTACATGAACCAGCGCAAGCAATTCGGCGTCACCATCGCCAGCTTCCAGGCGCTGCGCCACCGCGTGGCTGACATGAAAATGCAGCTCGAACTGGCCCGCTCCATGAGCTACTACGCCAGCCTCAAGCTCGCCGCCCCCGCAGGCGAACGCCGCACCGCCATGGCCCGCGCCAAGGTGCAGCTGGGCCAATCCATGCGCCACGTGGGCCAGCAGATGGTGCAACTCCACGGCGGTATTGGCGTGACCGACGAGTACATCGGCAGCCACTACTTCAAAAAGCTCACGCAGATGGAAATGACGTTTGGCGACACCTTGCACCATCTGGGTGAGGTGTCCAGCCGCATGCAGGAGACGGCGGGGGTGTTTGCCTGAACGGAGCAGCGCCACCCGGATTTAAAAAAGCCCCGCAGGCGTTGTGCCTGCGGGGCTTTTCCGTTGTGCGGGTTGGCCTGCCCATACCGCAAAAAAATCAAAAAAGAGAGCTGCCAGCGCTTACTGAATAAGCGCTAGCGCCTTGTTTGGCTCTAAAAATCCACCACATGCGGCAAAGGCTCAGTGGCTATGCCCTTCATGCCCACGCCCTTCGGCGCGTTTCTTGTCGTCCACCACATTCACCGTGACGCCATTGGGCAGCACCATGTCACCAGGGCGCTGGCCCGGCTTGCAGGCTCCCAGCCAGCGGCCTTCAAAAGCCGTGCGGCCGGTGTTGTTCAGGGGCGCCTGGGCGTATTGCACCGAGAAGACCCCTTGGTAGGCGGACTGCAGGTCGCCCGTCAGTTCCATCTGCATCTCCACGCGGTTGTCGTGCACGTAGCACACGGTGCGAATGTCGTGTCCCCCGCCCTTGCTGCGGCGTTTGGACGAAATCTTGCGGCAATTTTCCTGGCCGGGCACGATGGACAGCAGCATGACGGGCTCCGCCTCGGCACTGGTGCATTGCTGCACCGTTTGCGCCCTTTGGGGGCCCTGGCCTGCGCGCTTCAGGGCCAGTTCCCCGCTGCGCAGTGTCACCTCCCACAGGCCGCTCTTGCGCGCGGGCAGGGCAGACTTATGGGCGGCCCGCTGGGTGGCCGTACCGGCGGCTGCCTTGCTGGCCGCAGGCGCGGCGACCGGTGCATCCTGCGCGGCGCTGTGCGCGGCCATCAGCGCCGCACACAGCACAAGGCCGTAGTGGCTGTATTGCATTTGTACCCCGTGAGTATTTCAAAAAAGATAGCTGTTGGCGCTTTATATATAAGCGTTACAACCGGATTTTATGGAGAAAAAGCCAGCGGCGCACCTCGGCGCCGCTGGCTTTGTTGTAGCGGGCGGGCCGTGTGCCACGGCCCGCCGTTTTCAGTGCCGCCTCAAGGCATCTGGCGGCGGCGCATGCCCAAGGCAAACAGCGCCATCAGGGCCGACAGAATGATCAGGCCCCACTCGCTCAGGGTGGGAATGGAGGTCGCGCCACCCGAACCAGGCCCCGCCGCCACGAAGGCAAAGTTCGCTACGCAGCTCGCGGCCGCAGCGTTCACTGTGTAGGTGTAGGGCGCCGTGGGGCTCAGCGTACCCGCGCATGTAGACCCAGCGATGAGACGCGGCACAAAACCCGCAGCGGGCGTGACCGTCCAGACGCGCGTGTCGCCAATGGCCAGCACGGTTTCTCCTGCGCTGTTCTGCCCGGGCGTGGTCACTGTCCCGTTGCCGCCAGGCACATTCGTCGTTACCGTGATCGCTCCTGCAGCAGGAACAAATCTCACGTTTACGCCGCAACTAGATTGCGCATTGGTCACGCTGAAGGTGTTGCCGGTGCGTATGCCGGGGCAGGTACCGTCGTACACAGCCACATTGCCCACACCAGGTGTTGCCGTATAAGTCAAGCCACCACCACGCGCCACGGTGGTCGTACCAGAAGGTGTGATCGAGCCGCCTCCGCCGATCACCGTTCCGGTGATGTCCACCGTCTGGTTGGTAAACGTCACGTTGAAGGCACAGTTCGCGTTCACCGGCGTCACCGTATAGGTGTTGCCCACCAGCGTGCCAGGGCAGTTGCCGGTGACCAGCGGTAAATATCCTGGCGCCGGCGTAAAGGAATAGGTGCGCGCACCGCCCCGGGCCAAGTTCACTGTTCCTACAGTATCGATGCTGCCGTTGCCGCCATTGACGGAGGACGTCACCGTGACCGGGTCGTTGGTGAACGAAGCAACCACCGTGCAATTGCTGGCGGCGTTGGTCACCGTGTAGGTGTTGCCCGAGAGCGTGCCGGAGCAGGTACCGCCCACCACGGGGGTGTAGCCGGCAACGGGCGTGAGGGTGTAGACCGTGCTGTTATTGCCGGGTGGCAGCGGGCCTGTGGCTCCCAGGGGGCCAATCGTGCCGTTGCCGCCCGTGACCGAGGAGGTCAGCGTCACGCCAGTGACAAACTCCACGGTGAAGCCGCAGTCCGCCGTTACGGGGTTGACCGTGTAGGTGTTACCGCTCAGAGTGCCGGTACATGCCGCGCCCGCAGCCGGGGGCTTGATCACGGGGTACTTGCCTGGATCGGGATTCAGGGTGAACACCTTCGAGCCGCCCTCTTCCACCTGCTGGGGAGTATTGGGCCCGATGGAGCCACCGCCGGCGGGATCAACCGCAGGCGTGACGATGTAGGCCTTGGCGAAATTGGCCGTGGCCGTCACGTCGGTGGTGCCCACAGTGATCACGCACACGTTGCCGCTGGTACTGGTGCAACCCGTCCAGCCCTTGAAGATCGAGCCAGCGTGGGCCACGGGCGTCAGGCGCACTTCATCGCCTTCGGCCACTGGCTTCGTGGTGCCCGTAGTGGAGCAGGCCGTGCTGGCGTCGCCGCAGACCAACCCGCTGGGCACGGCCAGAATGTGGCCCGCGCCCGCACCGGTTGCGTTGGCCGTCACGTTGTGCTGGGTGCCCACGGGGGCGTTCAGGCCTGCCGTGTTGTTGGACAACTGGGAATCGCTGGTGCCCACAGGTGGGGTCACCGTGACTGCAGTGCTGACCGGCGTTGCCGCCGCACCCGTCGTGCCGGTGATGGTGTAAATCACCCCCTCACCCGCAGGCAGATCCGGGTTGTCATTGATCGGGCCCGTGCCGCTCGGATTGCCACAGGCGGCCGTGGTGGAACCGGGCGCCGGAGCACAAGTCCAGGTAACACCCGTGAGACCCGCCAGCGTTTGAATGACCTTCGAATTGAGTGAATCGATTCCACTGAAGTTGGACACCGTGACCGTGATTGGAATCGCCAGCGCGGTACTGGGCGGGTACGAAATCGCACCGCCATTGCTGACCGTCACGCCCAGATCCACCACGGTCGCACCTGCGCCCAGGACGGTCGTCTTGACCATCGGGCCGATAAAGGCGCTGGTCGTGTTGGAGCGGATGTCGTAGTCACCGTTGTTGACCACGTTGTTGGGGCCCGTGGTGGCGGCATCCGCCGGCACGGTGAACTTCACATCGAAGCTGCCGCTCTGGCCATCGTTCAGCATGCTACCTGGCTGGGTGCCGACATCGCATTCGATGTAGTCCGCCCGAGGTGCGGCTCCGGCATGGGGGCCGGAGCACGAAGGCGGGATTGAACCCGTCACGAACGTGGTGTGTTTGCCGTCTTCCGTGATCGGCGCGGCCACACGCACCTTGGAGCCCAGGGCGATCACACCGCTGTTGTTGGTGTAGTTGTAGGTGTAGGTGATCTGCTCACCGGGCTTGGTGGTCGAAGGCCCGGTGGCCGCCACCGACAGGCCTGGCATGAAGGCACCCACCGCGTCCAGATAGACCCGGGCCTCGTGGTAGGCCGCGCCGGGAGAGCAATTGGCGGCATAGACGATGAGCGTGACATCGTCACCCACATCCAGCAGGCCATTGCCGGGGGCAATGTCAAAACCTTGCCAGTCCGTGTAACGGTAGTCACCCACACCAGCCCCCCCCCAGCCTGCACCGGCTGGCGCGGATTTTTGCCACGGCACGCCACTCTGGTTGGCGTAGTTGAAGGTCTGGAAGAGCACCGTGCCCTTGGTATCGTTGCGCACTTCCACATAGAAGTAGGGTTGCTGCACCCCCGAATGCCCGCCATCGGCCAGCACCGGGGCCATGCCGAAGCGGACGTGGATCTTGCCGTCGATGGGATCCACATCGGCCACTGTCATCTTGGCGGTCTGCTCGATGGAGCTGGCCGCATTCGCATCCCGGTCGTTAAGCCGGGCCGCGTGGTTGCCCCACCGGGGATAGGTCAGCGTGCCCGCATTCGTCCAGGGCACATTCACGGTCGGGCCGCTGAGCACAGCGCTCCGTGTGCTGCCTGCTGTCTTGGCAGACAAGCCTAGGGCATTGAGCGTAATAGGTGCTACGGAGCCCGTCGGAGGAGGAGAGGCGGGGAGCGCTGCTCTCGTGTAGCTATTAAGCGTCCAGTTACTGAAATTGCCGGTCTCGAACCCGCCGTTGTCAAAACCCGCATGCGCCATAGGCGCCGCGAGCAAAACACCCCCGACCACCAGGGCTCCAGCCCGCAAGGCTTTGGCACATCTGCGCGCCAAGCCATTCAGCAGCCGTGGCTGCCCCGTCTTTAAGTTATGCATCCATCTCTCCTCTTAAACAAGACCTGTAGATCACATGCTGGCCGAAATCACCCCACGCGCACGATTTGCAACAATCTTTGACATTTCGTGCACAAATACCGCTTGCCACGGGGGCAGATCACTAGGGCGTGTCATCAATCCGTTTCGAGGGTGTAGCGAGGTTGCCAGGGGTCATGCCAACCACACCATGGATGCCGCCAGATGGATGGCCCCCAGAAAGTTGCGGGCAGTCTTGTCGTAGCGTGTGGCAATGGCCCGGTACTGCTTCAAGCGTGCGAAGAAGTTCTCGATCAGATGGCGTGCCTTGCACAGGTGACGGTCATATTCGCGCGGCTGTTTGTTCGTCGCACGCGAAGGAATGACCTCTGCCTTGCCTTTGTCCAACAACGGCTCGATCAGCCGGGCCTGGGCGTCATAGGCCTTGTCAGCAAGGATGGTTTGCGCGGGTGTGTCTTTAAGCAAGACATCTGTGGCGGGTGTGCACGGCACGGAAATCGCCAAAGCGGGCAGGCAGATCCCGCCAGGGGATGCCTGCACGGCAGCGGTAGAGCGCTGCATCGACGAACAGTCGGTTGTCTTTTGCAGTGGCTCCAGGCTGTCCTGCCTGACCAGATAGCAGATATCCTTGATGCGCTCCCATTGGGCATCAAGGAGGGCATCTCTGCATCTTTTAGTTACGGCCTCTACGCAGCACCGGGGCTGTGGCTTTCAACTGCAGGGTATTGATGGATGGCATTTTCTAGTTGAGCAGCCGCGACGAGTGCGGCAAGTGGGCGGCCAAAAACTCCATCTGGTCGCTCAGGATGCGCCGGTTGCGCAGGATGAAGTCTTCCCACAGGCTGGGCTCGTAGGGGGTATAGAGCAGGGGCATGTGTGCCTGCTCCGGCGTGCGCGGGCCTTTGCGGTGATTGCAGGGGCGGCACGCGGTGACTACATTCATCCAATGATTTTGGCCATTCCGTGCAAAGGGCACGATGTGTTCGCGCGTGAGGTCTTCTTCGTGAAAACGATTGCCGCAATAGGCGCAAATGTTGCGGTCGCGTGCGAACAGCTTGCCGTTGGTGAGGCTGGGTTTGAGGTCAAAGGGGTTGACGCCCGGTACGCCACGGGTACCGATGATGCTGTTGACGCCAATCACCGACTGCCGTCCCGTCACTGCGTTGTGCCCGCCGTGGAAAACAGCAATTTCCCCGCCCGATTCCCAGCGCACATCGCCCGCCGCGTAATGGATAACTGCCTGTTCCAGCGAGATCCAGGACTGGGGCAGGCCCTGGGACGACAACTTCAAGACTTTCACAACACGCCTCCTCGAACAACACTGCATGCAAGGAATGGATGAGGCAGCCACGCACCTGTCACGCAGGGCGTGGCCGCTGCGTCACAATATACGCTGTTTTCAAGTCAAATCAGTGTCTTGCGCTGTATGGCCGTGCGCAATGTGCTATTAAAAAGATAACGCTTCATGAAAATCTTTCGCGGCTTCCGCCATCCCGGAATTGCCCCTGCCTGCGCGCTGACGATCGGCAATTTCGACGGCGTGCACCGGGGCCACCAGGCTATGCTGGCGCTGCTCAATGGAGAGGCGGCGCAGCGTGGCATTCCCAGCTGCGCCCTCACCTTCGAGCCCCATCCGCGCGACTACTTCGCAGCCGTGCAAAACAAGCCCGCGCTGGCGCCCGCGCGCATCGGTACTCTGCGCGACAAACTCAGTGAACTGGCCCGCTACGGCGTGCAGCAGACGGTGGTGCTGCCGTTTGACGCCCGGCTGGCATCACAGTCGCCACAGGCTTTCATCCGCGAAGTATTGGTGGACGGCCTGGGCGCGCGCTATGTACTGGTGGGTGATGACTTCCGCTTTGGCCGGCAACGTGCCGGCGACTACGCCATGCTGGACACGGCCGGCCAGGCCCAGGGCTTCGATGTGGCGCGCATGATGAGCTATGAAGTGCACGGCCTGCGCGTCTCCAGCTCCGAGGTGCGTGCAGCCCTGGCGGCCGGGCGCATGCAGGACGCGGCGCAGCTGCTCGGGCGCCCCTATGCCATCTCGGGCCATGTGGTGCACGGGCGCAAGCTCGGGCGGGCATTGGGCGCCAGCGCCTTGGATGCGGGCGATGGTTTTCGCACCCTGAATCTGCGCTTTGCGCACTGGAAGCCCGCCGCCAGCGGCATTTTTGCCGTCACGGTGCACGGCCTGGCCGAGCACCCCCTGCCCGGCGTGGCCAACCTGGGTATTCGCCCCTCGCTGGACCCGCAGGACGTCAACGGCGGCCGCGTGCTGCTCGAAACCCATTGCCTTGAATGGCCGCAGCATCTGGGCGCCGAAGGGGCCTACGGTAAAATCATCCGTGTGGAACTGCTGCACAAACTGCACGACGAGCTCAGGTACGACAGCCTCGATGCCTTGACCCAGGGCATTGCGAAGGACTGTGCCGATGCGCGCGCCTGGTTTGCCGCCCACGCTGAAACCTGCCGCCAGACCACGCGCGACCGAATTTGATGCGTTGGCACCGCCCGCCGCCTTCGACAGGCTCAGGCAGGCAGACCGCCAACATCCCCTGCCACCGCCTTCCGGACGCTGTAGCGCCCGGGCCGAGCTTGTCGAGCCTTCCCCGAAAACCATTCGCCATGTCCGACGCCAACAACGCCAGCCCCACCGATTACCGCAGCACCCTGAACCTGCCCGACACGCCCTTCCCCATGCGCGGCGACCTGCCCAAGCGCGAACCGGGCTGGGTACAGGAGTGGGACGAGAAGGGCCTGTACAAAAGGCTGCGCGATGCCCGCCACGGCAAACCCAAGTTCATCCTGCACGATGGACCGCCCTACGCCAATGGCCAGATCCACATGGGCCATGCGGTCAACAAAATCCTCAAGGACATGATTGTCAAGGCGCGCCAGCTCGAAGGTTACGACGCGCTGTATGTGCCGGGCTGGGACTGCCATGGCCTGCCGATCGAGAACGCCATCGAGAAGAAATTCGGCCGCAAGCTCTCGCGCGACGACATGCAGGCCAAGAGCCGCGCCTACGCCACCGAGCAAATTGCGCAGCAGATGCTCGACTTCCAGCGCCTGGGCGTTCTGGGCGAATGGGACAACCCGTACAAAACCATGAACTTCGCCAACGAGGCGGGTGAGATCCGCGCGTTCAAGCGCGTGATCGAGCGGGGCTTTGTTTACCGCGGCCTCAAGCCCGTGTACTGGTGCTTTGACTGCGGCAGCTCGCTGGCCGAGTTCGAGATTGAATACGCAGACAAGAAAAGCACCACCCTCGACGTGGCCTTCAAAGCCCATGATCCGGCCCGGCTGGCCGCCGCGTTTGGTATCCCGCAGCTGACCAAAGACGCCTTTGTCGTCATCTGGACCACCACGGCCTGGACTATTCCGGCCAACCAGGCGCTCAACCTCAACCCGGCCCTGCCCTATGCACTGGTCGACACCGAGCGCGGCCTGCTCGTGCTGGCTGCCACGCTGGTCGAAGACTGCCTGGCACGCTATGGCCTGACCGGCCAGGTGATCGCCACGGCCCTGGGCGAGAAACTCGGCGGACTGGAATTCGAACACCCGCTCTACGACATGGACGCGGGCTACCGCCGCCTCTCGCCCGTTTACCTGGCCGACTACGCCACGGCCGACGACGGCACCGGTATCGTGCACTCTTCGCCCGCCTACGGCCTGGAAGACTTCAACTCCTGCCGCGCCCATGGCTTGGCGCTGGATGACATTCTCAACCCCGTGCAAGGCAATGGCGCGTATGCGGCCGAGTTCCCGCTGTTTGGCGGCCAGCACATCTGGAAGGCGGTGCCGGTCATCCTCGATGCGCTGCGCGTGGCCGGTCGCCTGATGGCCACCAAGGACATCACGCACAGCTACCCGCACTGCTGGCGCCACAAGACGCCGGTGATCTACCGCGCCGCAGCCCAGTGGTTTGTGCGCATGGACGAGGGCGAAGGCGTCTTCACCCAAGACAAGGCCCCTAAAACGCTGCGCCAGACCGCCCTGGAAGCCATCGAGCACACCAGCTTTTACCCTGAGAACGGCAAGGCCCGCCTGCGCGACATGATTGCAGGACGGCCCGACTGGTGCATCTCGCGCCAGCGCAGCTGGGGCGTGCCCATCCCGTTCTTCCTGCACAAGGACTCGGGCGAGTTGCACCCGCGCACCATGGAAATCCTGGACCAGGCCGCTGCCATCGTCGAAAAGGGCGGCATCGAGGCCTGGAGCCGCGTGACGACCGAAGAAATCCTGGGCGCCGAAGACGCACCGCACTACACCAAGAGCACCGACATCCTGGAAGTGTGGTTCGACTCCGGCTCCACCTTCAGCCATGTGCTGCGCGGCACGCACCCCGAGGTGCACCACGACAGCGGCCCCGAGGCCGACCTGTATCTGGAAGGCCACGACCAGCACCGCGGCTGGTTCCACAGCTCGCTGCTGCTGGCCAGCGCGCTCGAAGGCCGCGCGCCCTACCGCGGCCTGCTGACCCACGGTTTCACAGTCGACAGCCAGGGCCGCAAGATGAGCAAGTCGCTGGGCAACGGCATCGACCCGCAGGAGATCAACAAAAAGCTGGGCGCCGAGATCATTCGCCTGTGGGTGGCTGCGAGCGACTATTCGGGCGACATTGCGGGTGACGAAAAGATTCTGGCGCGGGTGGTGGATGCCTACCGCCGCATCCGCAACACGCTGCGCTTTTTGCTCGCCAACGTGAGCGATTTCGACCCCGCCCAGGACGCCGTGCCTTTCGAGCAGATGCTGGAAATTGACCGCTATGCGCTGACCCGCGCTGGCGAATTCCAGGCCGAGGTACTGGCGCACTATCGTGACTATGAATTCCACCCCGTGGTGGCCAAGCTACAGCTGTACTGCTCCGAGGACCTCGGCGGCTTCTACCTCGACGTGCTCAAGGACCGGCTCTACACCACCGGGGCCAAAAGCCTGCCCCGCCGCAGTGCCCAAACTGCACTGTGGCACATCACCCACGCCATGCTGCGCTGGATGGCTCCGTTTCTTTCGTTCACCGCCGAAGAAGCCTGGAAGCTGTTTGGCAATTCGGACTCCATCTTCCTGGAAACCTATGGTGCCATCGGCGTCTCGGCATCGAGCGACGAAGGCATGCTTGCCAAATGGGGGCGCATCCGCACGATCCGCGACCTGGTCAACAAGGAAATCGAACAGCTGCGCGCCGCCGGCCAGGTGGGCTCGTCGCTGCAGGCCTGCGTGGAACTCACCGCAGGCCCTGAAGACCACGCCCTGCTCGCCAGCCTGGGGGATGACCTGAAGTTCGTGTTCATCACATCCGCTATTCAATTGATAGCTGGTAGCGATTTACAGATAAGCGTTACAGCCAGTTTTGATGCCAAGTGCGAGCGCTGCTGGCACTACCGCAGCGATGTGGGCCACGATGCCGCCCACCCCACCCTGTGCGGGCGCTGCACCAGCAACCTCTATGGCGCCGGTGAACACCGGGCGTGCGCCTGATGGCCCGCTCCACGGGGTGGGCTGGCCGCCCGAGCGCGCGCCTCTGGCCCTGGCTGGCCTGGGCGCTGCTCATCCTGATCGCAGACCAGTTCACCAAGACACTGATCCTGGGGTACTACCAGCTCGGTGATGCCACCTTCATCACCAGCTTCTTCAACATCGTGCGGGTGCACAACACCGGGGCAGCGTTCTCCTTCCTGTCCACGGCGGGGGGCTGGCAGCGCTGGCTGTTCACCGGCATCGGGGTGGCGGCAACCCTGTTCATTCTGTGGCAACTGCGCCAGCATCCGGGGCAAAAGCTGTTCTCGTTTGCGCTGTCCAGCATCCTGGGCGGTGCCATTGGCAACGTGGTCGATCGGCTGATGCACGGCTACGTGGTGGATTTTTTGGACTTCCACTGGGCGGGTTCGCACTTTCCCGCATTCAACATCGCCGATGCCGGTATCACCGTGGGCGCGGCCTGCCTGATCCTGGACGAGCTGCTGCGCGTCAGAAAGACGTAACACCCCCCTGCGTCGCCTGCGGCGCGGTGGCTGCTGGCCTGGGCCGCGCCTGCTTACGCGCCCTGGATGGCGTTCAAGGGCCAGCGCGGCTTGACGTCGAAGGCATAGTCGAACCGGGCCTGCTGCTGGCCTGACTGCAGGCGCATGGCGGCCGCCATGGCAATCATCGCGCCGTTGTCGGTGCACAGGTGCAGTTCAGGGTAGTGCACGCGCACATGCCGTGCTGCGCAGGCGGCGTCCAGTTGCGCACGCAACAGGCGGTTGGCACCCACGCCGCCTGCGACTACGACGCGCTTGAGCCCGCTGTCCTGCAGCGCGGTCAGCGTTTTTTTCACCAGCACATCCACAATGGCGGCCTGCGTGCTGGCGGCCAGGTCGGCCTTGCGCGATTCCAGTTCATCGCCCAGTTTGCGCGCCTGGGTCAGTACCGCTGTCTTCAGTCCGGCAAAGGAAAAATCCAGGTTGCCACTGTGCAGCAAGGGGCGCGGCAGCTTGAAGGCTGTGGGGTCGCCCTGCTCCGCCAGGCGCGACAGCGCCGGACCGCCGGGATAGCCCAGGCCCATGAGCTTGGCGGACTTATCGAACGCCTCGCCCGCCGCATCGTCAATGGTTTCACCCAGCAGCTCGTAGCGGCCCACGCCTTCCACGCGCATGAGCTGTGTGTGCCCACCCGAGACCAGCAGCGCCACAAAGGGAAATTGCGGCGGATCGGCACTCAGAAAAGGTGACAACAAGTGGCCTTCGAGGTGGTGCACGCCCAGCACGGGCTTGTCCAGCGCGCAGCCCAGCGCACAGGCCACGCCCGCCCCTACCAGCAGAGCCCCCGCTAAGCCAGGGCCACGGGTATAGGCCACCACATCCACTTCGGACAGGCGGCAACCGGATTCGGCCAATACCGTTTCGGCCAGCGGCAACACACGCCGGATATGGTCACGGCTGGCCAGCTCGGGCACCACGCCGCCATAGGCCTGGTGCATTTCGATCTGGCTGTGCAGCGCGTGCGCCAGCAAGTCCGGCACGCCGCTGCCCTGCGTGCGCACCAGCGCCACGCCGGTTTCGTCACACGATGATTCGATGCCCAGCACCAGCATGTTTTGCACGTCCATGGGCGGCAAGTGTAGGGCCTGCAAGCGGCCCGATCGTGTTTACTGCAGCCTGAACGTGGCTGCCAACGCAGCCAGATGGCGTGCCTGCTCCTGCAGGGCGCTGGATGCCGCCGAAGTTTCCTCGACCAGCGCAGCGTTCTGTTGCGTCACGCCGTCCAGGTGCGCCACGGCCTGGTTGATCTGCCCCAAGCCCATCGCCTGCTCGCGGCTGGACGAGGCGATCTCGCCCACGATGTCGGCGACGCGCTGGATACCGGCCACGATTTCCTGCATGGTGGCCCCAGCCAGCGCAACTTGTTCGCTGCCCACGCCCACCTTGTCCACCGAATCGCTGATGAGGGTTTTGACCTCCTTGGCCGCTTCGGCGCTGCGCCCGGCCAAGCTGCGCACCTCGCTGGCCACCACGGCAAAGCCGCGGCCCTGCTCACCCGCGCGGGCGGCCTCAACGGCGGCATTGAGCGCCAGGATGTTGGTCTGGAAGGCAATGCCATCAATCACGGCGATGATGTCCACGATCTTGCGCGACGACGCATTGATGGCTTCCATGGTGTCCACCACTTGCGCCACCACCACCCCGCCCCGCTCGGCCACGCCGGTGGCAGTCGCCGCCAACTGGCTCGCCTGGGCCGCACTGTCGGCGTTTTGCTGCACGGTGCTCGACAGTTGTTCGGTAGCGGATGCCGTTTCTTCCAGCGCGCTGGCTTGCTGCTCGGTGCGCGCGGACAGGTCGTGCGTGCCCACGGCGACCTGGGTGGATGCTCCGGCAATCGTGTCGGCGCCGCTGTGCACCTGGGCAATCATGTGGTGCAGGTTGCTGCGCATGGTTTCCATCTGCGTGAGCATCAGGCCAATTTCGTCACTGCCCGAAGACTCGACCTTGACCGTGAGGTTGTTGGATGCAATGGCTGTGGCTGCGGCATTGACCTGGCGGAAACCCGAAACGAGGCGTCCCAGCAGCAGCAATGCCATGAGCGAGGCAGGCAACCCCAATACGAACGTGGCGAAGGCGAACACCATCAAACCGATTTCATAGCGGTGTTGTGCAGCCTTGAGGGCAGCATCGGCACGGGCCACCTGGAAATCACGGTATTGTTTGGTGGATTTGATGACGGTCTCGCCGTGCTCGCTCCCGGCCTTCAGGAATCGCGCCATCACTGCCGGCTGGAAATCGCCTGCCTGAATGGCCTTGGTGGCCTCGTCCAGCTCGGCCACCCAGGCCATGCGGCTGGCCCGAGTGGCATCAAACACCGTTTTTTCTTCAGGATCGGTGATGCTCGACTCGATGGTCTTGATGATCTGGCTGACGCGATCGCGGTTGGTCGCGATGGCATTCAGATGCATGGACAGCTCGTGGTTGTGGATGGATGCCAACGGGCTCTCGGGAGCATGCTGGAACGCCAGAAGCACCTGGAGGCGGTTTTGCACGGTCAGGTCCACCAAATCGGATGCCATCAGGGCCGGGATCATGGCGCGCTCATGCACGGTCTTGAGACTGTCGCGCGCAGATGACAATCCCCAGTAACTCACCGCAATCACGACTGCGCCCGAGAGCCAGAATGCGCTCAGAATAACGACATAGCGCAGCGTGATACGAAGGTTGTTTAGCATGCTTTCTTTCAATTTGTTACGCGCGAACCATCATAACGCCCGCACAAGCCATCTCATGCGCATCTGAGCACAATAGTCGGACACTGGCGGCAGTGCGCCGACATCGGTAGCCGCCCGCCATGGGACAATCGCGCCCCATGAATCCGGAACAGTACGTCCAGCAAAAGGCTGCCGCCTCAGGCAGCAGCTTCTATTACGCCTTCCTGTTCCTGCCCCGCCCCCGGCGTGCAGCCATCACAGCGTTCTATGCATTCTGCCGTGAAGTGGACGACGTGGTCGATGAAGTGACCGACCCCGGTGTGGCCCGCAACAAACTGGCCTGGTGGCAAGGTGAAGTGGCGCAAGCCTTCAAGGGCCAAGCCACGCACCCGGTGATGCAGGCACTGATGCCACACACCGCGCACTACGAGATCGAGCCGCGCCACCTGATGGCCATCATCGAAGGCTGCCAGATGGACCTGGAGCAGACCCGCTACCTCGACTATCCGGGCCTGCAGCGCTACTGCCACCTGGTCGCCGGTGTGGTGGGCGAGGTGGCGGCGCGTATTTTTGGCCAGACCGACCCCGCCACCACGCAGTACGCACACCGCCTGGGGCAAGCGTTGCAATTGACCAACATCCTGCGCGATGTGGGCGAAGATGCCATGCGCGGGCGCATCTACCTGCCGGTGAACGAGCTGCAGCAGTTTGGCGTGAAGGCGCACGAAATCCTCCAACGCGAATATTCCGAACGCTTTACAGCGCTGATGCGCTTTCAGGCCGCGCGCGCGCACGGGTTGTACGAAGAAGCCCTGGCGCTGCTGCCCGACACCGATCGTCGCACCCAAAAACCGGGCCTGATGATGGCCAGCATCTACCGCACCCTGCTGCGCGAGATCGAGCACGACAACTTCCAGGTGCTGCACCAGCGCATCAGCCTGACGCCGCTGCGCAAGTTCTGGCTGGCCTGGAAGATGCAGGCCCTGGGGCGCATGTAATTGGCACCACAACACGCATGAACGTTGCCATCATTGGCGCCGGCTGGGCCGGCCTGGCGGCGGCCATTGCCACCGTCCAGGCGGGCCACCAGACCACGGTATTCGAGGCCGCACGCACGGTGGGCGGACGGGCGCGCGCGCTCACCACACCCGGCGCAGACGGCACGCCCCTGGTGCTGGACAATGGCCAGCACATCCTGATCGGCGCCTACACCACCTCGCTGCGCCTGATGCGCCTGGTGGGCGTAGATATCGATGCTGCCTTGCTGCGCCTGCCCCTGGTGCTGCGTTTTCCCGACGGCAGCGGCTTGCAATTGCCCGACCTGGCCCCGCCCTGGGACGCCTTGCTGGGTATCGCCCGGGCACGCGGCTGGTCCTGGCGCGACCGGCTCGCCCTGCTGCGCACGGCCCATGGCTGGCAGCGCGCGGGCTTTGTCTGCGGCCCGCAAGATACGGTGGCCTCCCTGTGCGCCCACCTACCGCAACGCCTGCTCGACGGCTTCATCGACCCGCTGTGCGTGGCCGCGCTGAACACCCCCGCCCCCAGGGCCAGCGGCCAGGTGTTTTTGCGCGTGCTGCAAGACAGCCTGTTCAGCGGGCGCGGTGGCTCTCACCTGTTGCTTCCGCGCGTGGATCTGGGCACGCTGTTTCCCGGGGCCGCCACCACCTGGCTGACCGGCCAGGGTGCCATCGTGCGCACGGGCGAGCGCGTGCAGGCCCTCACGGCCCCGGCTCCCGGTCAGGGCTGGCTTGTGGACGGCATCCCTTTCGATGCCGTGGTACTCGCCACCTCCAGCACCGAAGCGGCACGCCTGGTCTCGCATAGCGCGCAGACGGCCCCTTATTCCATGACCGTGCCGCTGTGCGACTGGGCCGCCAGCGCTCAGGCATTGCAGTTCAGAGCGATCAGCACCGTATATGCCCAGGGCACACCGCACGCCCACGGCCGCCTGCTGCCCGAGCCCATGCTGGCTTTGCACAGCAGCGCAGAGCATCCAGCGCAGTTCGTCTTCGACCGGGGCCAGCTGGGGGGGCCGTCCGGTCTGCTGGCTTTTGTGGCCAGCGACAGCCAGGGCGAACGCGCACAGACAGAACAGCGGGTCTTGCAGCAAGCCCACGCACAGCTGCGCCTGCCGGGCCTGCAGGTGGTGCAGACCGTGGTGGAAAAACGCGCCACCTTTGCCTGCACCCCCGGCCTGCAGCGCCCGGGCGCCTGCATTGCGCCCGGCCTGCAGGCCTGCGGCGACTACATCGCAGGCCCTTACCCGGCCACACTGGAAGGCGCCGTGCGCAGCGGCTGGGAGGCCGCCCAAACACTGGCGGCGCCAGACACGTAGCCCGGCGATTCATACTATTTTTTTGATAGCTGCTACCGCTTACCCAGAAAGCGATAGAGCATCATTTCATCAAAATTTACAAGTGGACGCCCATGCGCCCAGACCACCACTCACAAAGTGAGAATGGTCGAGCCCGTGGTCTTGCGTGCCTCCAGGTCGCGGTGCGCCTGCTGCACCTGGGCAAGCGGGTAGCGCTGGTCGATGTGGATCTTCACCTGGCCGCTGGCCACCACGGCAAACAGCTCGTCCGCCATGGCCTGGGTGGATTCGCGCGTGGCGATATGGGTGAACAGGGTCTGGCGCGTGACATACAGCGAGCCCTTGGCGCCCAGCATGCCCGGTGCGAACGGCGCGACCGGGCCCGAGGCGTTACCAAAGCTGGCCATGAGGCCAAAGGGGCGCAGACATTCGAGCGACTTGTCCCAGGTGTCCTTGCCGACCGAGTCGTACACCACCTTCACGCCCTGGCCTGCGGTGATGTCCTTGACGCGCGCCGCAAAGTCTTCGGTGTGGTAATTGATGGCGTGCGCCGCCCCATTGGCCAGCGCCAACTGGCACTTGGCATCGGTGCCGGCGGTGGCGATGAGCTGCAGGCCCAAGGCGCGGGCCCACTGGCAGGCAATCAGGCCCACCCCACCGGCGGCCGCGTGGAACAGCACAAAGTCACCGGCTTGCAGGCCCTGGACGGGCAGCGTCTTCTTCAGCAGGTACTGCGCCGTGAGACCCTTGAGCATCATGGCAGCGCCGGTTTCGAAGCTGATCGCGTCCGGTAGCCTGCACACGCATTGGGCGGGCATCACGCGCACCTCGCAATAGCTGCCGGGCGGCTGGCTGGCGTAGGCGGCGCGGTCACCCACCTGCAGGTGGGTCACACCCGCGCCCACCGCCTCAACGACGCCTGCGGCCTCCATGCCCACCGTGGCAGGCATGGACAGCGGATACAGGCCCGTGCGGTGGTACACGTCGATGAAATTCAACCCCACGGCGTGGTGGCGGATGCGGATCTCGCCCGGGCCGGGCTCCCCCACGGTCACATCAACGATCTGGAGTTCTTCGGGGCCGCCATGTTGGCGGATCTGGACGGCGAGGCTCATAGAAAAGGGGCTCCTGCAAGGCAAACGCAAAGGTGGGCGCCATCGTGCCATGTTTCTGCAAGCCTTGCCCTGCGTGCGCCGTTACAGTCCCGGTATGACACACAAATTGACGCCCGGCACGGCGGCGCTGCTGGTGACTGCGCCTTTGCTGTGGGCCGGCAATGCCGTGGTGGGCCGCCTGGTGCACGACCTGGTTTCGCCGATCACACTCAACTTTTTGCGCTGGGCCCTGGCCTTTGCGTTGCTGCTGCCGCTGGCCCATGGCGTGCTGCGCCCGGACCACCCGGTGTGGGCGCACTGGCGGCGCTATGCCCTGTTGGGGCTGCTGGGTATTGGCCTGTACAACGCACTGCAGTACATGGCCTTGCAGACTTCGACGCCCATCAACGTCACCCTGGTGGGCTCCAGCATGCCGGTGTGGATGCTGGCGGTCGGCGCGGTGTTTTTTGGCGTTACCGTCACGCGCCGCCAACTGGCGGGCGCGGCCCTGTCCATGGCCGGCGTGCTGCTGGTGCTCAGCCGCGGCGAATGGAGCCAGCTGCTGGCACTGCGCCTGGTGCCGGGCGACCTGTTCATGCTGCTGGCCACCATTTCATGGTCGTTTTACAGCTGGCTATTGGTGCGCACCAGCGAGCCCGCCAGTCTGCGCAACGACTGGGCCGGTTTTTTAATGGCACAGCTGGTTTTTGGCCTGGGTTGGTCGGGCGCTTTTGCCAGCGCCGAGTGGGCGACCGGCCACACGCAAATCACCTGGGGCTGGCCGCTGGCGGCAGCACTGGCCTTTATTGCCATCGGCCCGGCCGTGGTGGCCTACCGCTGCTGGGGCGTGGGCGTACAACGCGCCGGGCCGGCAGTGGCCGGTTTCTTCTCCAACCTCACGCCGCTGTTTGCCGCATTGATGTCGGTGGCCTTTCTGGGCGAGACACCGCGCCTGTACCACGCAGCCGCCTTTGCGTTCATCGTGGGCGGTATCGTGGTCTCATCACGCCGCTGAGGCTTGTATCAGCGCGTTGAAAGCGTCCAGAGGCACAGGCCTGCCCAGCAGATAGCCCTGGTAGAGATCGCAGCCCTGCCGGGCCAGGAAGTCCTTCTGCTCCTGTGTTTCCACCCCTTCGGCGATCACTTCCAGGTCCAGGTTGCGTCCCATGCCGATGATGGTTTGCACGATGACGTCGTCGGTTTCCCGCGTACCCAGGTTGCGCACGAAAGACTGGTCGATCTTGAGCTGGTGCAGCGGCAAACGAGTCAGGTAGGCCAGCGACGAATACCCGGTACCAAAATCGTCCACCGAAAAACGCACGCCCTTGGTACGCAACAAGTGCATCTTTTCGATGGCGTCGTCCACGTTGTCCAGCACCAGTGATTCGGTCAGCTCCAGCGTCAGCAAGTGCGCCTTGGCCCCTGTTTCCTGCAGGGCATCGGCCACCTGGCGAACAAAATCAGGGTGTCTGAACTGGCGGGCACTCACGTTCACAGACAGCTGCAGGTGAGCGCATTGCGGCACATCCTGCCACACCGCCATCTGCGCGCAGGCCGTGCGCAACACCCACAGGCCAATGTGCAGGATCAGGTCGCTTTCCTCGGCCACGGCGATGAACTGCCCCGGCGGCACCATGCCGCGCTGCGGATGGTGCCAGCGCAGCAGCACTTCGGCACCCACAATGCGCCCGTCCAGCGTGAATTGAGGTTGGTAATGCACCGCAAACTGCCTTTTTTCGAGGGCGTCGTGCAAGTCGGCTTCCAGTTGCGCACGGTCGTTGATGGCCACCTGCATCCGGGGGTCGAAGAAACACAGGCCATTGCCGCGCCGTGCCTTGACCTGGTACATCGCGATATCGGCCTGCTTGAGCAGCTCCGTCGCCGTCTGCAGGGAGCCACCAAAAACCGTGGCGCCAATGCTGGCACGGCTCTGGTGTTCATGTCCTTGCAGCTGGTAGGGCTCGGACAGGCTGGCCAGAATTTTCTCGCCGATACGCTGGGCAAGCTGCGCGGCTTCTTCGGTGCGGATGGAAAGGTCGTTGAGCATCACCACAAACTCATCGCCACCCAGTCGGGCCACCGTGTCGGCCACGCGCACGCAGGCGCGCAGGCGCTGCGCCACCTGGATCAGAAGCTCGTCACCCACTTCATGGCCCATCGTGTCATTGAGCGCCTTGAACTGGTCCAGATCAAGAAACAGCAGCGCCCCCAGCTGGCCCGAGCGCTGCGCCAGCACCGACGCCTGGCCCAGGCGGTCAAGCAACAACCGCCGGTTGGGCAGGCCGGTCAGCGGATCGTAGAAGGCCAGGGTCTCGATTTCAGCCGTGGCACGGCGCAGATCGGTCACATCGTGGTAGGTGATGACCAACCCGCCCTCGGGGGTGGAACGCTCCAATATCTGAATATGGCGGCCATCGGGCGTGGTCTGCTCATGCCCCCCGGCAGCGCTACGCTGGCGTGCCAGGCGCTGCTCCACCCACTGCTGCTGCTTTGCCTCGTCGGCCTGCGGCAGATGGTATTTGACGGTTTTTTCCAGCACCTTTCGAAATGGCAACTGCGGCGCCATCACACCCGCCAGCCAAGGATAGATCTCGGCGAAACGCCGATTCCAGTGCACCACCCGGCCGCGCTGATCGAGCAGGACAAAACCGCTCACCATCGACTCCAGCGCCTGATCGAGCATGGTCTTGGAATGGGCCATCGCCTGCCGCGCCATGGTGACGCTGTGAAAGAAAGCGACGGCCGCACCTGCAGCCAGCAACACCATCAGGCAGAACACCGCCGTGACGACAGCAATGGCATTGCGCTCTGCGCGCCAGTCCTCCAGAGCAACCTCCTCGGGCAGGCTCGCGGAGAGGCGCAGGTTTTGGTAGAGCAGCGGGCGCGAAACCACCAGTGCAGGCACGCCGCTCAGCCGCGCAGGAGCGCCCCAGGTGGCGCTTTCAGCGGGTGTGTTCAAGGGCTGAATCGGCCGCAACAGCGCTTGCTCACCCCAGTCGGGAATAGACAACAGCACGCTGCCATTGCTGCGCTCAAGCACCACCTCCAGCCCGGCACTGTCGGCACCCTGCATCAGCACCTGTGCCATTTTGGCGACCGGCACCTGCGCCACCACCACCAGCCGATGGCCGTTGGCCAGGACACTGGGCCGGGCAAAGTACAGAACGACCTGTGTGCTGTTGAAGCTCACGGTGGGCGCACTGACCAGCAGGCTGGGCGCCGAGGGCGACAGTGCCGCCTGCAAAAAATCGGGCGGCAGCTGCACGGCATTGCGTGCACTTGCGGCGTCGGAGGACGCCAGCACACGGCCTTCGCGGTCCAGCAGCGCCGTATGACTGACCAGCAGGTTACCCCGCGTCACCGTGTCCAGCAGCTTGCCGGATACGCTGGTATCGACCCAGTCCACCATCGAGGCCGACAGGCCGAGCAGGTCGTCCGAACCCGACAGCAAAAGATCAATCGTGAGAAAGCTGTTGTTGAGGGCGGCCTCCGCACCCGACACGAAGCGCGTGACCTGTTCCACACGGTTTTCCAATGCCGTCTGCCGGGTCGTCCAGGCCAGCATGCCTGCCGTGAACAGCAATCCCACCAGAAAAAGCGAAGCCAGCGCCCAAACCGTGATTTTGATCCGCGAGGAAGTCCACGCCATCAGGGCACTTTCGGCAAGGTCAGCCCGCGTGCGGCGCCGATGGTCTGATTCCAGAGGTCGGCGCATTGCGGGCCGCAGCGCTGGAGCCAACGGGGCAGCACGGTGGTCTTGAAAATTTCCTGGCGCCGCGCCTCATCCTGGGCCGAGGGCACCACCACCTGCATGCGCCCCTTGCGGCCCACAGTGCACCCGGATGCCCCGCTGTTGCAGGCCAGACCCTGGGCGGTATCGCGTTCGGACTCCGCCCAGATGGAGGATTCCAGCCGGGGCAGCTCTTGGCGCAGCAAGGCGCGCAAATCTGCAGGCAGGGCATCCCAAGCGGCCTTGTTGGCGCCGAACAGGGCCAAGCCCCAGGTCAGTGGCATGGCGTAGAGATGGCTGGTCACCGCATGCAGGCCCATGGTGTTGCCCGACATGGTGCCCGTAATGGCGCAATCAACACTGCCTGACTCGACGCCCGGCACGATGCGCGCAAACGCCATGTGCACCGGCGCGGCGCCCAGGGCTTCGACAAAATCAGCCTGCCCGGCCGACGACACGCGCACCCGCCGACCCGCCAGATCCACCAGCGCAGCCACGGGCTTGCGGCAGAAAACGACCTGCGCGGGATAGACATACATGGCGAGCAATTCCACGCCGTGCGTCTCGCGCAGTTTCTTTGTCAGCACGGGGCGAAAAGCCGCGACGCTGGCCTTGAGGCTGGCCATGTCCGGGTTCAGCCCCGCCAAATCAGGCGCTGTGTATTCCGGGGCCACGGCCGTGAGGGCGCTGAGCAGCACAGTGCCAAACGGCACTACGCCGCGCTGCAAAAACGACAGCATTTCATCGCCCGGCACACCCGCACGGTCAAACGGCACGATCTCGGCACTGAAGCGCCCCCGGCTGAGTTTGGCCAGCTCGCGGTTCCAAAAAGGCTCCTCCCAATGGGTGTACTGGTTAATGCTGGCCAACCCGCCCACGACACGAAGGTGGCGCACGGCATTGCCTTCCTGGGCCTGCGCAGGCGCACAACCCAAGGCCAGAGCCATGCACGCACACACCACCGCCCAGGCGCGCGCAAGCAACCTGGTTCGGAGAGAACGCGGTGAACAGTGCATGGCGATACAAAAACCCCCTCGGCAATAGATTGATCTGATTGTGTGCGACGACTGGCGGGTCGCGCCACTCCCTACAAAAACCAAACCCAGGGTTTACCCTTGGAAAATCATGCTCAGAACGCTCCAGGGTAGGCGCCCCCGTCGGCCAGCAGGTTTTGTCCAGTGACATACCCGGCATGCACGCTGCACAGAAAAGCGCAGAGTGCGCCGAACTCCCGGGCTGAGCCAAAGCGCCCCGCCGGAATGCTGGCCTGGTGCGCCGAGCGCACCTCTTCCAGCGTGCGCCCGCTGCGCGCCGCAGCACCGCCCAGGGTGGCGGTCAGGCGATCGGTATCGAACTTGCCGGGCAACAGGTTGTTGATGGTGACCCCCCGGGCGGCAATGCTGCTGCGAGCCACCCCGGCCACAAAACCCGTAAGGCCGCTGCGCGCACCATTAGACAGGCCCAGAATGTCGATGGGCGCCTTCACCGCGCTGGACGTGATGTTCACGATGCGGCCAAAACCGCGCTCGGCCATGCCATCGACCGTGGCACGGATCAGCTCGATGGGCGTCAGCATATTGGCGTCCACGGCCTTGATCCAGGCTTCGCGGTCCCAATCGCGAAAATCGCCGGGCGGCGGCCCGCCGGCATTGGTGACCACGATGTCGAAACCATGTCCTGGCCCGCCGGGCACGCTGAACACCGCCGCCCGCCCCTCGGGGGTCGTGATGTCCGCAGCCACCGTCAGCACCTGGGGTTTAATGCCTTTTTGGCCGTTAACGCTTTCCCACTGTGCGCCAATAGCTCTCAAATCAATAGCAGAAGATTGCAGCGCCTCGGGCTGGCGTGCATTGATGACCACGTGCGCCCCTTCCGCGGCCAGCGCCTGGGCACAGCCCAGCCCCAAACCCTTGCTCGCGCCGCATACCAGCGCCCATTTGCCCGCCAAGCCCAAATCCATAACAATCCCCGTCTACTCGCTGCAGCACAACGTCAGCGCGATCCCATCATAAATAAATATATGGAGAAGCCCATGAACTCCTGGTTGCACCACGGCAGCCTGGCTGCCGCCCTGGCGCTGGCGCTACTGGCTGCGCCCGCGCTGGCCCAGCAAGACGCCGCCATCCTCAAACGCGCCACGGATCTGCGCGAAGGCCCCGCACCAACCTCCGCCAGCCTGGGCGCCTTGGCGGCCGACAGCAGCGTTGCGCGCACTGGCGAACGCAAAGGTTCATGGGTAAAAGTGCGCACCCCACAGGGCGCAGCCGGGTGGGTGCACATGTTCGACCTGGGCGCGCAAGCGGGCGCAGCCCCCGCCAGTGGCGGCGCCACCAGCGGCCTGCGCAGCCTGGGCGGCCTGTTTGGCGGCAGCGGCAGCACCACGACGGCCACCTCCACCGTGGGCATCCGCGGTCTGGGTGCCGAGGACATTGCCAACGCCCAGCCCAACGCGGCGGCTGTGAAGGACGCCGAGAAATTGCGCGTCAGCTCCGAGCAGGCCCAGCGCTTTGCCAGCGCTTCGGCCTTGCGCGCGCAGCGGGTCGAACCCCTGCCAGAGCCGCCCCGCCCTGCTGCGGGCGGCAGCCAGTTCACGCCGGACAACATGAGCCCCAATTGAAGAGAGACACCATGCGTATCAAAACCCT
Organism: Simplicispira sp. 125; assembly: GCF_003096555.1. Classification (NCBI taxonomy): domain Bacteria; kingdom Pseudomonadati; phylum Pseudomonadota; class Betaproteobacteria; order Burkholderiales; family Comamonadaceae; genus Simplicispira; species Simplicispira sp. 125. Next base: position 1,984,026 of record NZ_QEKM01000001.1, read on the forward strand.
GTTCTCTCGCACCGGCCTCGCGGCGGCTGCCACCTGCCTGGCCCTGGCAGCGGCCCCTGTCCATGCCCAAGGCATGATGAACCTGCTCAATTCGCTGGGTGGCTCCGGCAGCTCGGGCTCCGGTGCTGCGGGTCTGCTGGGCGCTGTGATCGGCACCCCGGCGGGCAACAGCGGCCAGGGCGACGACCTCATCAGCCTGCTCTCGGGCTCGGTGGACAACATCGACGAACCCCGCGAAATCGAAATCGGCCGCCAGCTCGCCGCCGTCCTGCTGGGCAGCAAGCCCCTGCACCCCGACATGCAGCTGCAGCGCTATGTGAACCAGCTCGGCCGCTGGATCAGCCTGCAGTCCGAACGGCCCCATCTGCCCTGGACCTTCGTCGTGCTCAACGACAACGGCTACAACGCCTTTGCCGCCCCTGGCGGCTATGTGTTCGTGACCAAGGGGCTGATCGACCGCTGCGCCGACGAGGCCGAGCTGGCCGGCATCCTGGCGCACGAGATCACCCACGTGACGGCCAAGCACCACCTGCACGCCATGCGCAAGTCGGCCCAGTCAGGGCTGCTGACGCAACTGGTGGCCTCGCAAATCAAGACCAACGCCGTGGGCAACCTGGTGGCCTCACAGCTGCTGGCACTGGGCCGCAACCTGTATTCCCGCGGCCTGGACCAGACCGATGAGTTCGACTCGGACCGCAATGGCGTCGCCCTGGCGGCCCGTGCCGGGTTCGACCCCTTCGGCCTGGTAGCGGTGCTGCAGCAGTTGCGCACGGCCACGCCGGACAACCCCATGTTCACCCTGGCCCTGTCCACCCACCCCCCAGCACAGACGCGCCTGGACCAGCTGGAACAAGCCATGGGCCAGCGGCTCGATGGCTTTGCGGGCGCCCCGACGGTCACGGTGGCACAGCGCCTGGGCGGCGGTACACGCAAAAAGTAAGCCGTGGCTACCGTACCCGCGCCGGGCGGGTAAAGACAAAAATCCCGGCGATCACCAGCACCGTGCCCGCAGCCACCCAGGGGGTAAAGGGCTCGCCCAGCAGCCACACCCCCATCAAAATGGTGGACATGGGCCCGACCATCCCGGCCTGAGAGGCTGCGCTGGCGCCAATGCGCTCGATGGCCATCATCACCATGAGTACGGGCGCGGCGGTACACAGCAGGGCGTTGAGCACCGACAACCACACCACCTCAGGCGCCACCAGCGCCGCCGACAGCGGCCGCAGCAGGGCAAACTGCAGCAGGCACAGCACACAGGCCACACTGGTGGCCAGCCCCACCAGGCGCAGCGAACCCAGGCGCTTGACCATCTCGCCGCTGTAGACCAGGTAGATGGCATAGCTGACAGCGCTGCCCAGCACCAGCGCCGTGCCCCAGGCCGTGTGCGTGCCCTGCAGGTGCACCTCCTGGCCAAACACCAGCACCACGCCGCAATAGCTGATGAGCATGCCCAGCGCCTGCCCCCAGCGGATGCCGCGCCCATACACGGCCCAGCCCAGTACCAGGACGATGGTGGGGTTGAGGTAAAGAATCAGCCGCTCCAGGCTGGCGCTGATGTAGGCGAGCCCGGCAAAGTCGAGAAAACTGGCCAGGTAGTAGCCCGAAAACCCCAGCCCCAGCACGCCCCAGCGGTCCCGGGGTTCCAGCGGCGGCTGGCCCCGGCTCGCCCACCAGGCCATGGCCGCAAAAATGGGCAAGGCAAACAGCATGCGGTACATCAGTAGCGTGACGGCATCCACCCCATAGCGGTAGGCCAGCTTGACGATGATGGCTTTGCCGCTGAAGGCAATGGCGCCCAACAGGGCCAGCACCAAACCGGATGCTCTTTTTTTGCTAGCTACCAGCGCTTGCTGCGATTGCGTTAGAGGCACTTTTTATTCAAATCTCTGTAAATCGAACCTAAAACCCGGCCGCCTGTCCGTCGCGCCGTGGGTCGCTGGCGGCCACGTAGCCCTGGGTGTGGGGATCGCCCAGCCGCCAGATGAACTGGCCTGCGCCAAACTCACCATAGGGGTCATTCAGCACCGTCATCTGGTGGCCGCGTTCTGCAAGGCCCTGAAGGGTCTCTGCAGGCAAAGTGGCCTCGGCATGCACCGACAGCCCCTGGTTGTAGCGCCAGCGCGGCGCATCGCATGCGGCCTGCGGGTTCTGGCCATGGTCGAGCATGCGCACCAGCGTCTGCACGTGGCCCTGGGGCTGCATGTTGGCGCCCATCACACCAAAGCCCATGACCGGCTGGCCGCCCTGGGTGACAAAGCCGGGAATGATGGTGTGGAACGGCCGCTTGCCCGGCGCCACCCGGTTGGCCGGGTTGGCGCCGCGCGGGTCGGTGCTGAAACCAAAGCCCCGGTTCTGCAGGCTGATGCCGAACTCAGGCTCCACGCAGCCCGATCCAAAGCCCTGGTAGTTGCTCTGGATGAAGCTGACCATCATGCCATTCTCGTCGGCCGTGGTGAGGTAGATGGTGCCGCCCCCGGCAGGCTTGCCGGCGCCAAAGTCCTGTGCGCGTTGCATGTCGATGAGTTTGGCACGGGTGGCCAGGTAGCTGCCATCGAGCATTTGCGCGGCCGTCACCTCCATCGACGATGGATCGGCCACGTAGCGGTAGACATCGGCAAAGGCCAGCTTCATGGCTTCGATCTGCAGGTGCTGCGCGGCCGCGCCATCCACGGGCAGACGGGCCAGGTCGAAATGCTCCAGCATGCCCAGCGCCATCAGCGCGGCCAGGCCCTGCCCGCTGGGCGGTATTTCGTGCACGGCGTAGCCCCGATAGGCCTGCGCAATGGGCGCAACCCACTCCGCCCGGTGCGCCGCCAGGTCAGCCAGCGTGAGAGCGCCGCCATGCTGCGCAGAAAACCGCGCCAGGGCCTGGGCGATTGCGCCGGTGTAGAACGCCTCGCCCCGCGTAGCGCCAATGGCGCGCAGGGCCCGCGCTGCCGCCGGGAAGCGGAACAGCTCGCCCACCTGCGGCGCCCGCCCCCAGGGCATGAAGTGCTGGGCGAAACCGGGCTGCGCCTGCAGCTCGGGCACGGCGGCCGCCCATTTGCCCTGCACCACCACGGGCACAGCGTAGCCGCGCTCGGCGATCTCGGTCGCGGGTGCCATCAGGTCGGCAAACGGCAGCTTGCCAAAGCGTTCACTCAGTGCCACCCAGGCACTGACCGCGCCCGGCACGGTGATTGAATCCATCCCCCGGCGGGGCGGCGTGCGGGCCGCCGTGCCGTATTTGCGGTGAAAGTAGTCCGGCGTCCAGGCCTGCGGTGCACGGCCCGAGGCGTTGAGTCCGTGCAAGGCCTGGCCGTCCCAGAGGATGCAAAAGGCATCGCCCCCCAGGCCATTGCTCACCGGCTCGCACACGGCCATGGCGGCGGCGGCGGCCACGGCCGCATCTACCGCATTGCCCCCTTGCCACAGCATGCGCAGCCCCGCCTGCACCGCCAGCGGATGCGAGGTGGCCACCACATTGCGCGCAAACAGCGGCAGGCGCGCGCTGGGGTAGGACGGTTGGTAGTCGAAGTGCATGGCGGCTCCCGTTCAGAGGGCGGCAATCCGCTCCATAAAACGCTCAGGCACGGGGGCGACTTTTTTGTCTTGCGGGTGCACGAACACCACACCCAGTTTGCCGCGCGCTACTTCGCGGCCCGCATTCTTTTCGGTCATGCGAAAAACGATATCGAAGCCATAGCGGTTGAAATCCGTGGGCAGCATTTCCACGCGCATGGTCTCGCCATGGAAACCCTCGGACTTGTACTGGGCCACGATGTCTCCAACCACGATGGACAGCCCCTCGACACCGGCTTCGCGATAGCCCAGGGCCTGGAAGAAGCGCACGCGGGCTTCGGACACCAGCGTGAGCAGCTGCGCATTGTCCAGATGCCCGCCCTGGTTGACATGGCTGATGTAGATCTGGATTTCGGTGGAAAACGTGAACTGCTCGGGCAGCTGGAACTGGATGCGGGGCATAGGAATTAAAGGTTGAAAAAATCTCAGTGATCCGTCGCGCTAGACGCCACCCCTCACCGATGAAACTGGCGCGGCCCAAGCCAGGGCCACCGTGCAAGGGCCGCCCCGCCGCACCGGTGGCATCCCCCTGCCCGCATCGCACAGCAATGCGAGAGTGGGGGGAAGGAGCGCAGCGACACAGGGGGGGTGTTTCATTTCAGTGCTTGAACATTTTGTGATGGAGGCGCCGCAGCGACCACCACACGGTCAGCCCCACCACAGGAATGGCAATGGCCGCCGTGGTCTCGGGCGAGAGGGGCCAGCCGACCGGCTGCGCCCCCTTGGCCAGGTAGCTCACCAGGCCCACGATGTAATAGGTGATGGCAGCCACCGACAGGCCCTCCACCGTGGACTGCAGCTTGAGCTGCATGTCCTGGCGCTGGTTCATGCTGGCCAGGAGCTGCTGGCTGCTTTGCTGCTGCTCGATCTCGACGCGCGTGCGCAGCAGGTTGCTGATGCGCGAGACGCGCCGCGAGAGCGCTTCTTGCCGCCGTGCAGCCCATTCGCAGGTGCTGCGCGCGGGGGTCAGGCGCCGGTGCATGAATTCGCCAATGGTCTGCATGCCGGCCAGGCGCGATTCGTAAATGTCCTGGATGCGCCGGTCCACCAACTCGAAATACGCACTGCTGGCCGAAAACCGCGAATGCGTGGCTGCGTAGGCGCTTTCCACCTGCCCGGCCAGGCGGGTCAGCCGGTCAAGCAATGCGGGCTCGGCATGGCGGTTGGCGGTGCGGATGGCATCGGCCAGTTCGGCCAGTTCACGCTCGGCACTGGCCAACAAGGCGGTCGCCTCGCGTGCGGCAGGCAGGCCCAGCAGCGCGGCCATGCGGTAGGTTTCGATCTCCTGCAGGCGCTGCACCAGGCGGCCCAGGCGCCGGGGCGTCATGCCGCCGGTCAGCAGCACCATGCGCGAATGGCCATCGGCGTGGATGGCGAAGTCGGTATACACCTCACCATGGCCGTCGGCCACGGTGGAGGCCACCAGGGTGTCCTCATTCAACACATGGCGCACCAGCGAACCCGAACCGAACTCCTTGGTGGGCAGCACCCACAGGTTCAGGCTGCACAGGCACTGGCCCGGCAGTTGCGCCAGCCAGTCGCGCGGCACGGCGCTCAAGGCGCCCACGGGCTCGCGCTCACCAAAGCCCTCGGTCTGCAGCGGCACGGTAAATGTCCAGCTGACAAACTCGGTGTGCATCTCCCAGCGCAGGCGGTAGGCCCCCAGGTCCACGCGCAGGTGCGTGGTCTGCCCATCGGGCAGGGCCTGGTGGTGGTTGCGCAGCAGCGCGGCCACATGGGCGCGGCTGGCTTCGCGCCCGGCCGCGTCGGCCAGCATCACGATGTGCGTGCTGGCTACGGGGGCGCTGATGGCCTCGGGCGGGCGGGCGTGAACCTCGTTGTGCAGCTGCGCCCGCTGGGGGTGCTGCGCAGGGGGGGGCGCGGAGAGCATCGAAGAAAAACCTTTGGTGGCAAGAGAGGGGCCATCACAGCGATGAACGCTGTGGGGTACCGGGGAAGGCCTTGGTGTGTGTGTGCGTCTTTACTGCGGAGGCGGGGTGGCTGCGACCACTTCTTCCAGCGTGGTCATGCCCTGCGCCACGCGCAGGGCGCCCGCCATGCGCAGGGGACGCATGCCATCCTTGACCGCCTGACGGCGCAAGGTGTCCATCGAGGGCTCCTTGGTGATGCCCGCCTTGAGCGTCTCGGTGACGGTGAGCAATTCATACAGGCCCATGCGCCCACGGAACCCGGTCATGCGGCAATCCACGCAGCCCACGGGCTTGTAGGGATGGAAACTCCCGCTGAGCTTCCAGGGCTTGACCGCCTGGGCCAGCGCATCCTGCGAGGCCTCTTCGTCGGGCTGCTTGCACTCCTTGCACAGCGTGCGCACCAGCCGCTGGGCCAGCACGCCCAGCAGCGTGGCATTGATGAGGTAGGACGGAATACCCAGTTCCATGAGACGGGTGACGGCCGAGATCGCGTCGTTGGTGTGCAGGGTGCTGAACACCAGGTGGCCCGTGAGTGCGGCCTGCACGGCCATTTCGGCGGTTTCCAGGTCGCGGATTTCGCCCACCATGATGATGTCCGGATCCTGGCGCATGAGGGCGCGCACGCCTTCGGCAAAACTGAAATCGAGCTGCGGCTGCACCTGCGTCTGGTTGAAACTGGGCTCGATCATTTCGATCGGGTCTTCCACCGTGCTGACGTTGACCTCCTCGGTGGCCACGCGCTTGAGGGTGGAATACAGCGTCGTGGTCTTGCCCGAACCCGTAGGCCCAGTCACCAGGATGATGCCGTAGGGGCGCTTGATGAGTTCTTCCCAGCGCTGTGCGTCGTGCGGCGCAAAGCCCAGCGCGTCGAGGTCCTTGACCGCCGTGTCGGGGTCAAAAATCCGCATCACCATCTTCTCGCCAAAAGCCGTGGGCAGTGTGGCCAGGCGCATTTCGACTTCGTCGCCACGCTGGTTGCGCGTCTTGATACGGCCGTCCTGCGGGCGGCGCTTTTCCACCACGTCCATGCGGCCCAGGAGCTTGACGCGCGCCACCATGGCGCTCATCACGGAGAGCGGCATCTGGTAGACCGGGTGCAGCACACCGTCGATGCGAAAACGGATCACGCCCTGCTCGCGCCGGGGTTCGAGGTGGATGTCGCTGGCGCGCTGGTCAAAGGCGTACTGCCAGAGCCAGTCCACCACCTTGACCACGCCCTGGTCGTTGGCGTCGAGCTGCTTGTTGGTCTTGCCCAGTTCGACCAGCTGTTCGAAGTTGCTGGTGGCCGCGTTGCCGCCCGCCTTTTGCGCCACGCGCACCGATTTGGCCAAGGCAAAAAATTCGGCGGTAAAGCGGTGGATGTCCAGCGGATTGGCCACCACGCGGCGCACCGGGCGGCGCGCCTGGCGCTCGACCTCGGCCACCCAGTCGGTGATGAAGGGCTCGGCCGTGGCGATCACTACCTCTTTGGCTGTGACCTGCACCGGCAGCACCTTGTGGCGCTCGGCATAGGTGGCGCTCATGGTGTCGGCCACCTTGCCCACATCCACCTTGAGGGGGTCGATGCGCAGGTAGGGCAGATCGCAGCGCTGGGCCAAAAATTCGGTCAGCATCTCGATGTCCAGCGGCTTGCCGTCCCGCTCGCGCACCATGGCCACGTTGGCCAGGCGCACCAGCGGGTGCTGGGCGCTTTCGGCCTGCGAACAGCGTGCAATGGTGCGCTGCGCCTCCTCGGTGGCAATCACGCCGTCGGTACTCAGCCAATCGACAATGCGGCGCCAGTCCAGCGGCCCCACGGGGGCCGGGCCGGACGCCCGTGGGATGGGCGCATGGGAGGTATGGTGTGTCATGTCTGTGCTCTTTGGTGCAGTATCGCCGCGACCGCTTAACCCGCCAGGGGCTTGAAGCCGCGCACCCACTTGGCGGTGGGCAGGCCCCAGCGCTGGTTCAGGTCTTCACAGCGCGCGGCCAGTTCACCGCGCTTGAAGCGCGTGGCCGTGCGCTGGGCCAGCACCACGGTATTGCCCTCGCGCGTGGGCTTGAAGGCCCACAGCGCATCTTCGCCAAAGGCGGTGGCCATTTTTTCGATGCTCTGCTCAAAGCTGGACGACCGGCCGAACAGGTTGACTGTCATGCAGCCATCCTCGCTCAGCAGGTCGCGGCAATGGGCATAAAAGTCGGGCGTATCGAGCACAGGGGCCGCGGCCTGGTCGTCGTACAGGTCCACAGCCAGCGCATCGACCGTGCCCAGCCACATGGGGTCGCGGATTTCCTGCGCCGCATCGGCCAGCACCACGCGCATCTTGGGGCCGTCGGGCGGCAGCTTGAACCAGGCACGGCACACGGCCAGCACCTGCGGGTTGAGTTCGATGGCGGTGGCGCACATGCGCAGCTTCTTGTGGCAGAACTTGGTGATGGCCCCCGCCCCCAGGCCCAGTTGCATGGCGTGGCGTTTGCCCACGCTGGCAGGCTCCATGAACAGCAGCCAGGCCATCATGCGCTGGATGTATTCCAGCTCCAGATCAAAAGGTGCATCGATGCGCATGGAGCCCTGGATCCAGGGTGTTCCCAAGTGCAGGTGGCGCACCTCGCCGTCGTCGGAGACGCTGACTTCGGGCAGTTCGTCGGTGGTGGTTTTCTTGCGGGCCATTCAATTGTCTTCAAAGGATTCCATGGGCGGCCAGGGCCTCGCCCCACGCCGCGCGTTTGCGCTCAAAGCTCCACGAGGCGTTGGCCGGGCTGGTCGAGGGCAGCTTGCACACCGGCACGCCCAACGCCGCCGTGGCGCGTGCATGCCGAAAGCTTTCCCCGCCATTGTGTGCGATGGCAGCCAGCCGGGGGCAGCGCATGCGCAGGAGGGCAAAGTCATTCACCTCGGCATTGCGGATGCGGGCGTCGAGGCTGCCCTCGCGCTCGCACGCGCCGTACACATCCCACAGACCCAGGCCACGCGCCAGCAGCCAGTCGCAGCGCGCCGCATAGTCCTGCGGCCCGGGCAACAGGTTTTGTGGCCACAGCGCCTGCAGAATGCGCCAAAAATGGTTGTGCGGGTGCGCGTAATACTGCTGCGCCCGCAGCGACGCCACGCCGGGAAAGCTGCCCAGCACCAGCACCACCGTGCCCGACCCCACCACCGGCGGCAAACCCACCAGCCGCCCTGGGGGCGTTGGCAAGGGTGTCGCGGGGTGGGTCATGGTGTGCGGCTTTCGGGGAGGCTTGCGCAAGTTACATTTACTATCAATTCAATAGCTAATTGCGCTTGATGGTAGAGCGTTAGATGGCATTTTCTCTTATTTTTTTGTACGCCTCTGCAGACGGGGCAATGCCTGCAGCGCATTCGCGTGCGTCTGGCGCGCCAGGTCGTGCAGTGCCATGCCGCGCAGATCAGCGAGCACCTGGGCAATGCGCGGCAGCTCAGCGGGGGTGTTGCGGCCCTGCGCAGCGCCTGCGGCGCGCTCGGCAGCGGTGCGGTAGAGCCAGTGCGGCGGCATGTCGGGCGCATCGGTCTCCAGCACCAGCGCCTCGACCGGCAGTTCCGTGGCCAGGCGGCGCAATTGCAGCGCACGCTCGTAGGTCAACGCGCCGCCAAAGCCCAGTTTGAAGCCCAGCGCAATAAAGGCACGCGCCTGCTGCAGACTGCCGTTGAAGGCGTGCGCAATGCCGCCCTGCACCGGCACTTCGCGCAGGCCTTTGAGCAACTGGTCGGCCGAGCGGCGTACATGCAGGATCACGGGCAGGTCAAAACGGCGTGCCAGTTGCAGTTGCTGGCGGTAGAAATACGCTTGGCGCTCTGCGTCCAGCCCCGGCACAAAGAAGTCCAGGCCGATTTCGCCCACGGCGACAAGGTGCGGGTCGTCGCGGTGCTGATCCAGCCGCTGCGCCAGGCGCGCCAGGTCGTCATCCGCCGCCTGCGGGGTGTAGAGCGGGTGGATGCCCAGGGCGTAGCTGTCACCATGGCGGTGGGCCAGCCTGCGTACGGCTTCGGCATGTGCGACCTGCACGGCTGGGAGGACGAGATGCTGCACGCCTGCGGCGCGGGCCTGGGCACGCACAGCGTCTGCGTCATGCGCAAACTCGGGGGCGTCGAGGTGGCAATGGGTGTCGATCCAGAGGGACATGGGGGGGATGATCCCATAGAGGGCCTTGTGGTGACTGTGCGCTTTGCTGAGGGCGCAGGCCGGGTCTCGCCCCGGCGGGCGAGGTACTTGTTCTTTGCTTCGCCAAAGAAAAGTACCCAAAAGAAAGGCGACCCTGCTGTCTGCGTCCCTGCGCTGCGCTGCGGGCAACCTGCGGTGCTTGGTGCTGGCGGGGTCTCGCTCGAACTCGCGCCTGCGGCGCTCAAACAATCGCGAGCCCTGATCCGCCATCCCCTGCGCGCCGCAGGCGCATACAAAAGGGGTGGGAGTCCAACATCCCTACGGGCCATCGCTGCGCTCGGCACCAAGGGGCCGCAGGCGCTATGCGCTGCGCATGCCAGGCCGAGCGCAGCGACGGCCCGTGTCAGGCTTCCAACCCCCTTCTGGCTGCGCCTGCGGCGGGGTGCTTGCGGGGTGGCGGGTGTGCCGCAGGACACACCCGCTTCGTGATCTGACTCGCCGTGGTTGTCCGAACGAAGCGCGCAGCGCGCAGTGAGTTCCACGGCGCACCCCGCAAGCACCCCGGCGCAGGTGTGCCCCGCAGGGGCCGCAGGCTGTGGGGCGCGTTTCTTTGCCTCCTTTCTTGTCGCGCACAAGAAAGGAGGTCGCCCGCCGGGGCGAATCCCGGCCTCCGCCCTCCGCAAAGCCCCAAAAACCCCAAAAGCCCCCAGAAGCTCAAAAAGAGAACAACCCCCACAACCGCTCCATCTCCACCCCCACCTCCTGCAGGCTGAAGCTGCGCCCACGCTCCAGCGCCAGCTGCCCGCCCAAATAGAAGCGCAACACCGGCAGGCTGAAAACACCCTGCTGTGCGCACACCGCAGGCGCCTGCGCGCAATCGACATAAGCCATGGCGACCTGTGGAAACGATTGCGCCACCATGCTTTCAATGCGCGGCCGTATCGCCTGGCACACGCCGCAGTGGGCGCCGCCAAACAACACCAGCAGCGCGGGTCCCGCAATACGCGCCTGCAGTTGCGCTTCTCCACAAACCGTCTCCATCGCCATGTCGGTCCCTCTGCCGCGCCCGCCGATCAATGGCCGGTAGATTTGGAAAACAACTGGATCACCGCCACGCCCGCGACGATGAGCGCCATCCCGAGCGCGCCCGCCCAGTCGATGCTCTGGTGGTACAGCACCCATCCCGCCAGGGTGATGAGCACGATACCCAGGCCCGACCAGATGGCATAGGCAACGCCCATGGGAATGGTTTTGAGCGTGAATGCCAGGCAATAAAAAGCCACGCCATAACCGAGCACGACCAGGCACGACGGCCACAGCCGCGTGAACCCGGCGCTGGCCTTGAGCGCGGTGGTGGCCACCACCTCGGCCACGATGGCAATGCCCAGCACCCAATAGGCTTGCACCGCCAGCCTCCCGCCTACTGGCCCGCTGCGTCGGCCACGAGCCGACCCGCCACCAGGCGCAATTGCCGGTCGCAGCGCACGGCCAGGGTTTCGTCGTGCGTCACCATCACAAACGCCGTGCCCTGCTCACGCGCCAGTTGCAGCATGTGCTGGAACACGCCTTCGGCAGTGGTTCGGTCGAGGTTGCCGGTGGGTTCGTCGGCCAGCACGCAGGCCGGGCGCGTCACCAAGGCGCGCGCAATGGCCACGCGCTGGCGCTCGCCGCCCGAGAGCTCGGCGGGGCGATGCTGCACGCGGCCCGCCAGCCCTACGTGGGCCAGCATGGCCTCGGCCTGGCGCGTGCATTCGGCGTAGGGCAGGCGGCGGATGCGCAGCGGCATGGCGACGTTGTCGAGCGCGCTGAACTCGGGCAGCAGGTGGTGGAACTGGTAGACAAAGCCCAGGTACTGGTTGCGCAGCCGCCCCTGTTCGGCTGCAGATCGCTGTGCCAAGTCCTGGCCATGCAGGTGCACGCTGCCCGACGTGGGCGCATCGAGCGCGCCCATCAGGTGCAAAAGCGTGCTCTTGCCCGAGCCCGAGGCGCCCACAATGGCCAGCGTCTCGCCCGCGTGCACGTCCAGGTCCACGCCCTGGAGCACGGTCACGTCGAGGCGCCCTTCAGTGAAACGTTTGGTCAGGCCACGCACCGCCAGCACCACTTTATTTTTTGAGGATTTTTGGTCTTCAGCGCTTACTGTATAAGCGCTATTAGCTATATTATTCATAGCGCAATGCCTCGGCGGGGTTGACGCGGCTGGCGCGCCAGCTGGGGTACAGCGTCGCCACGAAAGACAGCACCAGCGAGATCACGCCGATGGGCACGATGTCGGCGGGTTGCGGGTCGCTGGGCATGCGGCTGATGAGGTAAATGTCTTTGGGCAGGAAGCTGGCACTGAGCAAGCGCTCGATGGCCGGCACGATCACGTCGATGTTGACCGCGATGGACAGGCCCAGCAACAGCCCGGCCAGCGTGCCGATGACACCGACCATGGCGCCCTGCACCACGAAGATGCCCATGATGCTGCGCGGGCTGGCGCCCAGGGTGCGCAGGATGGCGATGTCGGCGCGCTTGTCCTGCACCGTCATCACCAGGGTCGAGACCAGGTTGAACGCCGCCACCGCCACGATGAGCGTGAGGATGATGAACATCATGCGTTTTTCCAGCTGCACGGCGGCAAACCAGGTGCGGTTCTGCTGCGTCCAGTCGCGGATCAGCAGATCGCCACTCAGGCTGGAGGCCAGCTCCTGCGCCACGGTGCGCGCCTGGTGCAGGTCACGCAGTTTCAGGCGGATGCCGGTGGGGCCTTCGAGGCGAAAGATGCGCTGCGCATCCTCGTGGTGCAGCAACACCAGGGTCGAATCGTATTCGTAGTGGCCCGAATCAAAAGTGCCGGCCACCGCCATCTGCTTGATGCGCGGCACCACACCGGCCGGTGTGACCTGGCCCGCCGGGGCGATCAGCGTGACCACATCGCCCGTGCGCACGCCCAGCATGCGCGCCAGCTCGCCGCCCAGCACCACGCGGAACTCGCCCGGCACCAACTGGCGCAGTACTTCACCCTGGCTGCCCGCCACCAGGTCGGTGACCTCGGGTTCCAGCACCGGATCGATACCGCGCACCAGCGCGCCCTTCATATCCTCGCCGCGCGCCAGCAGGGCCTGGGCAGACACGAATGGTGCCGCGCCCACCACCTGCGGGTTGCGCCGCGCTTCCTGCATAGTGAGATTCGGGTCGGCCATGGCCGCACCACCGGGCGCAAAAATTTCAATGTGCGAGACGACGCTGAGCATGCGGTCGCGCACTTCTTTCTGAAAACCGTTCATCACCGACAAGACGATGATCAGCGCCGCCACACCGAGCGCAATGCCCAGCATGGACACGCCCGAGATGAAGGAGATGAAGCCATTGCGCCGCGTGGCGCGCCCGGCGCGCGTGTAGCGCCAGCCCAGGGCCAGTTCGTAAGGGATTTGCATGAGTGGGCGATTGTGGCATCCCGCAAAATACCCGGTATGTCAGACATTCTCCATTTGCTCATTCCCTACGCCGCCTGCTCGTCACCCGGCAGCCAGCAGGCCCTGCAGGGGTTGCAGCTTGCACACCTGGACCGGCTCATCGCCCGTCTGGTGCCGCTGGAGGGCGATGTGGGCGACGACGAAACCCTCTCGGCCCCGCACGAACGCGCCCTGGCCCGGGCCCTGGGCCTGCCGGGCGGCGCGGGCCGCATCCCCTGGGCCGCGTGGCACCTGCACCAGCAAGGCCGCGCGCAAGAAGCCGTGGACAGTGCCTGGGCCTTTGTCACGCCCTGCCACTGGCAGGTGCGCACCGACCATGTCACGCTGGACGACCCGGCCGAGCTGGGGCTGAGCGAAGAAGCATCGCGCGCGCTGCTGGCCATCATGGCACCCTGGTTCGAGGGCGACGGCATCACCCTGCACTATGACCAACCCACCCGCTGGCTGGCGCAGGGCGAACTGCTGGCCGACCTGCCCACGGCCTCGCCCGAGCGCGTGCTGCGCCGCGATGTCTCGCACTGGCTGCCGGGCTCGCACAAAAGCCACCCGCTGCGCCGTTTGCACAGCGAGATGCAGATGCTGCTCTATACCCACGCCTTCAACGACGAGCGCGAGGCAGCGCGCCAGCGCCCCGTCAACGCTTTCTGGCTGCATGGCGCCGGGCGGCTGGACCACACCCCGGCCCCCACCGGCCCCGCTCCCGTGGTCGAGGCAGGATTGCAAGACGCGGCCCTGCGCGAGGACTGGGCCGCCTGGGCCAGCGCCTGGCAGGCGCTGGATACAGGCGCCCTGGCCCGGCTCGAAGCCCATGTCGCCCGCGGCGGTGCGGCCCAGCTCACGCTGTGCGGCGACCGCAGCGCGCTGGCCTGGCACACCGCACCGCGCTCGCTGGGCCAACGGATTCAAGGTTTTTTTAGGCCCCAGCGCTTTGCAGACGTGCGCGAGCAGCTATGAACATCATAGCTAGAGCAATCCCGCCCCGCGCCGCCTGGGCGCTGGAGCAAGCAGGCATCCACCCTCTGCTGGCCCGCCTGTACGCCGCACGCGGCGTGATCCACCGCGACGAGCTGGACGATGGCCTGGCCCGCCTGCTGCCCCCGGCCGGTCTGCAGGGCGTGCAGGCTGCCGCCCGCTTGCTGGCCGATGCCGTGGCCAGCGACCAGCGCCTGTGCATCGTGGCCGACTACGATTGCGACGGCGCCACCGCCTGCGCCGTGGCCGTGCGCGGCCTGCGCCTGCTGGGCGCCCGCCATGTGAACTACCTGGTGCCCGACCGCGTAATCGATGGCTACGGCCTGACGCCCCCCATTGCCCGGCGCGTCAAAGAACAAGGCGCCGACGTGCTCATCACCGTGGACAACGGCATTGCCAGTTGTGAAGGCGTGGCCGAGGCCAAGGCGCTGGGCCTGACGGTGCTGGTGACCGACCACCACCTGCCGGGCGAACAACTGCCGCAGGCCGACGCCATCGTCAACCCCAACCAGCCCGGCTGCACCTTCGAGAGCAAGTCCATGGCCGGTGTGGGCGTGGTGTTTTATGTGCTGCTGGCGCTGCGCTCCGAACTGCGCGCGCGGGGTGTTTTTGATACGGCCCACCAGCCCAAGCTCGACCCGCTGCTGCCGCTCGTCGCCCTGGGCACCGTGGCCGACGTGGTGCGCCTGGACACCAACAACCGCCGCCTGGTGGCACAGGGCCTCAAGCGCATCCGCGCCGGCCAGATGCCCGCCGGCATCGCAGCGCTGCTGCGCGTGGCCGGGCGCCAGCCCGCCATGGCCACCACCTTCGACTTTGGCTTTGCGCTGGGGCCCCGCATCAACGCGGCGGGGCGCCTGGCCGACATGACGCTGGGCATCGAATGCCTGCTGACCGACGACGCTGCCCGTGCCGATGCACTGGCGCAGCAGCTGGACGCGATCAACCGCGAACGCCGCGAGATCGAAACCGGCATGCGCGACCAGGCCCAACTGATGGCCGAAAACCTGTTCGAGGAAGGCGCGGAGCCGCCCCCGGCCATCAGCGTGTTCGACCCCGACTTTCACGAAGGCGTGGTCGGCATCGTGGCCAGCCGCATCAAAGACAAGCTGCACCGCCCCACCTTCGTTTTTGCCGCCAGCGGCGCGCCCGGTAAGGCGCACGAACTCAAGGGATCGGGCCGCTCCATCCCCGGTTTTCACCTGCGCGACGCGCTCGACCTGGTGTCCAAGCGGCACCCCGGTGTGCTGCTGCGTTTTGGCGGCCATGCCATGGCGGCCGGCTGCACCGTGCCCGAGGACCAGTTCGACGTCTTTGAGCAGGCGCTGGCGCAAGTGGCCCGCGAATGGCTGGACGCCGCCACCCTCACGCGCCGCATCGAGACCGACGGGCCCCTGGCGCCCGAATACTGCCGCACCGACCTCGTGGACACGCTGCACCGCGAAGTCTGGGGCCAGGGCTTTGCGCCGCCCCTGTTCAGCGAAGAGGTCGAGGTGCTGAGCCAGCGCCTGGTGGGCGAGCGCCACCTCTCACTCAAGCTGCGCCACCAGGGCACGCCGGTGGACGGCATCTGGTTCGGCCACACCGACCCCCTGCCCAGCCGCGTGCTGCTGGCCTTCCGCCTCGACGTGAACGAGTGGAAGGGCGAGCGCAAGGTGCAGTTTCTGGTCGAGGGCGCGCAGCTCTGAGCTGCACCCACGGCAGCACACCGAATAATTCAAGAAAAATTGGGCTCTAACGCTTACTGGGTAAGCGCTAGCAGCTATCAAAAAAATACCGGAACTCACAAGGCGGTGCGCCCACGGGTTCCGGTATTTTGGGGGCCAGGCCGATGCATTGCGCACCGGCATCGGCAAAAGCCCAGGTCCTAGAACGTATTCAAGGTCTTAGAAGCTTTCCCAGTCGTCATCCCCACCCTGCGCCGCCTTGCGCACGGGCGGCGGTGCTGCGGCAATCCGGGGGGCTGGCGCTGCCGCCTTTTTGGCGGGGCCTGCCACCGCAGGTTTGGCCGTGCGCGCCGGTGCTGCCACCTGCCGGGGCGCGGGCGAGGCAGCCACACGCGCGGCAGGCGCAGGGGGCACAGCACGCCGTGGTGCAGCGGGCGCACGGGTGGGCATGGCGCCCACGTTGAACACCGCAATCACATCCGCCAGGTGCTGGGCCTGGTCGCGCATGGACGCGGCGGCAGCCGTGGATTCTTCCACCAACGCGGCATTTTGCTGCGTCATCTGGTCGAGGTGCGTCACGGCCTGGTTGACCTGCGCGATACCGTCACGCTGCTCGGTCGAAGAGGCTGTGATCTCACCAATCAGGTCGCTCACGCGCTGCACGCTGGCCACGATCTCGGCCATGCTCTGCCCGGCTTCGGCGACTTGCCTGGAACCCGTCTCCACGTTCTCGACCGAGGCGCTGATCAGCGTCTTGATCTCCTTGGCGGCCTCGGCGCTGCGGCCCGCCAGGCTGCGCACCTCGCTGGCCACCACGGCAAAACCACGGCCCTGCTCACCCGCACGGGCGGCCTCGACAGCAGCGTTCAGCGCCAGGATGTTGGTCTGGAAGGCGATGCCGTCGATCACGCCGATGATGTCGGAAATCTTGCGCGAGCTATGGGTGATGTGCTGCATGCTGGACACCACCTGGCCCACCACCTCGCCGCCGCGTGCCGCGGCCTGGGCGGCCGTGCCTGCCAGCTGGTTGGCCTGGCGGGCCGTGTCGGCCGACTGGGTCACGGTGGCGGTCAGTTCCTCCATGCTGGCAGCCGTCTGCTCCAGGTTCGAAGCCGTCTGTTCCGTGCGGGCCGAAAGGTCATGGTTGCCATTGGCAATCTCCACCGAGGCGGAAGAAACGGCATCGACCCCGACGCGCACCTCGCCCACCACACCGCGCAGCCGCTCTGCCATGCTCGACAGCGAACGCAGCATGTGGCCCAGTTCGTCCTTGCGCGTGGACTGCAGGTCGCGCGTCAGATCTCCGGCGGCAATGGCATCGGCCAATTCCACGGCCTGGCCCAGCGGCACGGTGATGGAATGCACCAGCTTCCAGGCCAGCAACAAAAAGAGGCCCATCAACACAGCGGAGGCCGCCAGGCCCTGGACGGCATACGACACACGCCGCTCATTGACTGCGGCACGCACCGCATCACGGCGCTTTTGCAGCACAGCAACGAAGTCATCCTGCGACTTGAGGTAAGAGGTAATCAGCGGGGCAAACTGCTCATCGGCAAAGCGCTGTGTTTCCACTACGTCGCCTGCGCCCTTGAGATCCCAGGTCTTAGCGGTTGCCGCCAGCACCGCCTTGCGCGCTGCGAGCACGGCGTCCACAGCCGCTTTTTCCTCGGGCGCAGTGGACTCGGCCACGATTTTTTCCTGGATCTTGGTGATGTCGCCAATGATGGCCTTGACCTTGGCGTTGTACTGCTCTGCCAGCACGGAGTCCGAGGTCACCGCAGCGCCCAGAACCATGTTGACGGCGGTCTCCGTGCCTCCACGCCAGCGCACGGCCATGACAATGCGCTCCTCGATCACGACGATTTCGTCCATGGCGCTGGCCATGGAGCTGTTGGTACGGTTCTGCTGGATTCCGGAGATCACCAGCATGGCGAGCATCAGTACCAAAAATGCCCCCCACAACTTGCGGGAGACGCTGATATTGTCGAGTTGCATGCTTTGGGGCCTGAAAAATCTATTGACACGCTGAATATCGCACAAAAAAAGGCTCCCGAAACATCCGTTTACATTGCAGGCCATGACCCCAAGGCGCTCGTGGATCTCCCCTCCACCGCGCCCTTCCCACCGGGACAAACCCGTAGAATGAAAAAGTGACCACCTACACCAACCCCGACCTGCACTGCCACTCCGTTGTCTCCGACGGCACCCTCACGCCCGAGGTGCTGGCGGCCCGGGCGAAGGCCAACGGGGTGGATCTGTGGGCCCTGACCGACCACGACGAAGTGGGCGGACAGCAGCGGGCCGCCGCTGCCGCACAGGCGCAAGGCATGGCCTACCTCACCGGCGTAGAAATATCGGTCACTTTTGCCCACACCACGGTGCATATCGTGGGCCTGGGCTTTGATGCCAGCAACATCCCTCTGGTGCAGGGCCTGGAGCGCACACGCGGCGGACGCGGCGAGCGTGCCCGCGAAATGGCGGAGCAACTGGCGAAGGCAGGCATTGCCGGAGCCTATGAAGGCGCCCTGCACTTCGTGGGCAACCCGGAACTCATCTCACGCACCCACTTTGCGCGCTTTCTGGTGGAAGCGGGCGTGTGCCGGGACACCAATGAGGTGTTCCGCAAATACCTTATCGAAGGCAAGCCCGGCTTTGTGCCGCACCGCTGGGCCAGCCTGGGCGATGCCGTGCGCTGGATCACCGAGGCCGGTGGCGTGGCCGTGATTGCCCACCCGGCGCGCTACCGCCTGAGCGCCAACGAAGAGTTCGCGCTGTTCTCCGAATTCAAGCAGCACGGAGGCCAGGCGGTGGAGGTGGTCACGGGCAGCCATTCAGCCGCCGAGGCCCTGAGCTACGCCGCCATGGCAAAGGAATTCGGCCTGGCAGCTTCGCGCGGCAGCGATTTCCACAGCCCCGACGAATCCCATACCGACCTGGGTACGCTGCCCCCGCTGCCCGCCGCCCTCCAGCCCGTCTGGGATTTGCTGTCAGAGCGGATTCAACCAGCCACCTGACCCCCCTGCACCATGGCCCAGTATTTCGAAGTTCATCCTGAAAACCCCCAACCGCGCTTGCTCAAGCAGGCGGCTGCGTTGCTGCAAAAGGGCGGCATCGTGGCCGTACCCACGGATTCGAGCTATGCCTTGGTGTGCCACCTGGACGACAAGAACGCCGCCGACCTGCTGCGCCGCATCCGCCAGGTGGATGATAAACACCACCTCACCCTGCTGTGCCGCGACCTGTCAGAACTGTCGAGCTATGCGCGCGTGGACAACCGCCAGTACCGCCTGCTCAAGCTGGCCACGCCGGGCGCCTACACCTTCATCCTGGAAGCGACCAAGGAAGTGCCCCGCCGCGTGAGCCACCCTTCGCGCAAGACCATCGGCCTGCGCGTGCCCGAACACAAGGCGCTGCAAGAGCTGCTGGCCTTGCATGGCGCGCCGCTGCTGGCGACCACATTGATTGCCCCCGGCGAAACCGAACCCCTCAACGATGCGCAAGAGATCCGCGAAAAGTTTGAGCAAGTTCTGGCTGCTGTGGTGGACGCCGGCGCCTGCCCCTCGGCCCCCACCACGGTGATTGACCTCACGCCCATGGGCACCGGCGGCGACCCCGAGGTGGTACGCACCGGGCGCGGCAGCCTGCAAGCGCTGGGGCTGTGATCGCCCCACCGGGACGGTAGCGCTTGCGTGTCTGAGACAATCAGCGGGTGGACATCTCCAATCTCATCCAAACCGTTCTGATCTACGCCCTGCCGGTGCTGTTTGCCATCACCGTGCACGAGGCGGCCCATGGCTATGCGGCGCGCCATTTTGGCGACAACACCGCCTACCAGATGGGGCGCATCACCCTCAACCCGCTCAAGCACATCGACCCGGTCGGCACCATTTTGATGCCGCTGCTGCTGTACTTTGCCACTTCGGGCGCCTTCCTGTTCGGCTATGCCAAGCCCGTGCCCGTCAATTTTGGCAACCTGCGCAACCCCAAGCAGCACATGGTGTGGGTGGCGCTCGCAGGGCCGGCATCCAACTTCGTGCAGGCCGTGCTGTGGGCCGTGTTTCTGGTGGTGCTGGTAGGCATGGGCTTGAATGAACGCTTCTTCATGGAAATGGCGCGTGCCGGGATATTGGTCAACCTGGTGATGTGGGCCTTCAACCTGTTCCCGCTGCCGCCGCTCGATGGCGGGCGCATCTTGGTCGGCCTGCTGCCCTGGAAGCAAGCCCACATGGTCTCGCGCATCGAGCCCTGGGGTTTCTTCATCGTGATGGGCCTGGTGATTGCGGGCATCGTCGGCAGCCTGTGGCTGCGCCCGCTGATGGCGCTAGGCTATGGCGCCATCAACCTGCTGCTCACACCGCTCACGGCGCTGCTGCGCTAATCCCCCCACTTTTTCCTTTGTCTGCTGATTTCGTTCCCATGAGCACCACGCGCTTTCTCACCGGCATCACCACCACGGGCACGCCCCACCTGGGCAACTTCGTCGGCTCCATCCGCCCCTCGGTGGCGGCCAGCCTGCGCCCTGGCGTGCAGAGCTTCTACTTCCTGGCCGATTACCACGCGCTCATCAAGTGCGAAGACCCGGTGCGCATCCAGCGCTCCACGCTGGAGATTGCGGCGAGCTGGCTCGCCGCTGGCCTGGACCCGGAAAAAGTCACCTTCTACCGCCAGTCGGACATCCCCGAAATCCCCGAACTCACCTGGCTACTGACCTGCGTGACCGGCAAGGGCTTGCTCAACCGCGCCCATGCCTACAAGGCCAGCGTGGACAAAAACCACGAAGCGGGCCGTGAAAGCGACGACGGCGTGACCGCAGGCCTGTTCATGTACCCGGTGCTGATGGCCGCAGACATCTTGATGTTCAAGGCGCACAAGGTACCCGTGGGGCGCGACCAGGTACAGCACATCGAGATGGCGCGCGACATGGGCGCGAGCTTCAATCACCTGTATGGCGAGCACTTTGTGCTGCCCGAAGCGGTGATCGACGACAACGTGGCCACCCTGCCCGGCCTGGACGGCCGCAAGATGAGCAAGAGCTACGACAACACCATCCCACTGTTCTCCTCGCGGGCGCAGTTGCAAAAGCTCATTGGCGGCATCGTCACCGATTCGCGCGCACCGGGTGAGGCCAAGGACACCGAAGGCTCGGCCCTGTTCCAGATCTACCAGGCCTTTGCCACGCCGGAAGAAACCGCTGCGCTGCGCCAACAGTACGCCAATGGCATTGCCTGGAGCGAGGCCAAGCAGATGCTGCTCGAGCGGGTGGACCAAGTGATTGCCCCGATGCGTGAGCAGTACGAGGCGCTCATCAACGACCCCGCACGCATCGAACAGACGCTGCTGGCAGGCGCCGAACGCGCACGCCAGGCGGCCACCCCCTTCCTGCGCGAGCTGCGCTCGGCCGTAGGCCTGCGCAGCCTGGTGCAAGCCAGCAACGCCAAAGCGGCCAAGGCCACGAAGGCCGCCCTGCCCAGCTTCAAACAATACCGCGAGAAGGACGGCAAGTTCTACTTCAAGTTCGTCGATGCCAACGGGCGCCTGCTGTTGCAAAGCACGGGCTTCGATGCCCCCAAGGAAGCCGGACAGGCCATTGCACAACTACAGCAAAACGCCGACGCCCTGCAGACCCTGGCGCCCCGACTGACCCCGGTGGACGGCGTGACACCCGCCGATGTGAGCGCCGCGCTGCAGACACTGGCTGAAGCTGCTGCCGCTTAAAACCCCCAGCGATTAAAAAGCCGCCCACTGTCAAACCTTTGACACGCTGCGGGCCTGCCCCGCAGCGACAATCACCGCATGGAATGGGACTACCCGCACCCCTTTACGCTGCCCGCCACGCCGTGCGCGCAAGACATCGACGGCCTGAACCACACCAACAATGCGGTGTACGTGCAGTGGTGCGAAAAAGTGGGCTGGGCCCACTCCGAAGCCCTGGGCCTGGGCATGGCGGACTACCTGCGCCTGGACCGCGCCATGGCGATCCGCAAGGCCGAATACGACTACGTGCTGCCGTCATTGCAGGATGAAGCGCTCACCCTGGGCACCTGGATCACCGCCAGCGACGGCAAGCTGACCATGGAGCGGCGCTTTCAGATTCTGCGCGACAGCGACGGGGCCACCATCCTGCGTGGCCGCTGGGGCCTGGTCTGCATCGAGGTGGGCAGCGGCAAGCCACGGCGCTTGCCGCCGGAGTTCTGCCAGATCTATCTACCAGCACTGGTAGCTTAAGAAAGCGCCAGGGCGTGGTGGGCCAGGTGGTCTGCCATAAAGGTCTGGATGAAGTAATAGCCATGGTCGTAACCGGGCTGGCGGCGCAGCGTGAGGGGTTGGCCCACCTGTGCGCAAGCGGCTTCGAACACCTCGGGCAGCAGTTGGTTCTCCAGCAAGAACTTGTCGGCCAGACCCTGGTCGATCAGGATGCCGCCAGGGTACGGTGGCGTTGTTTGCGCGGCCATCAATGCACTGGCATCGTGTGCAAGCCATGCGCTCTCGTCCTTCCCCAGGTAGCCGCTGAAAGCCTTTTTCCCCCAGGGGCACTGGCTGGGTGCGGCAATGGGCGCAAAGGCCGAAACGCTTTTGAACACCCCCGGGTGGCGCAACGCCAGCGTGAGCGCACCGTGCCCGCCCATGGAATGGCCAAAAATCCCCGCCCGCTCCAAATCGACGGGCAAATGCGCGCCCAGCAGGGGCAGCAATTCGTGCGTGAGGTAGCTCTCCATGCGCCAATGCGTGGCCCAGGGGGCTTGCGTGGCGTCGAGGTAAAAGCCGGCCCCCACGCCAAAGTCCCAGGCATCGGCCTCGCCGGGCACCTGGGCACCGCGTGGGCTGGTGTCGGGCGCCACCAACACCAGGCCCAGGTCAGCCGCCAAACGCTGCGCACCGGCCTTGGTCATGAAGGTGTCTTCGTTGCAGGTCAGGCCCGCCAGGTACACCAGCACGGGCCGCTTTGCTCCCTGCAAGGCCTGCGGCGGCAGGTAGACCGAGAACTTCATCGGCAAGCCGATTTCGCGGGAAGCGTGCTGATAGACGCGCTGCGCACCGCCAAAGCAGGCATGCGCGCTCAAAAGATCAAGGGCTTGGAGGGTCATTTTGCTATATTTAAATGAGCTACTAACGCTTACCAAATAAGCGCTAGAGCCATTTTTTATATAAATTAGTAAAGCACGACACCCCGGATCGATTCGCCGCTCTTCATCAGGTCAAAGCCTTTGTTGATGTCTTCGAGCGGCATGGTGTGCGTGATCAGGTCGTCGATATTGATCTTGCCCTCCATGTACCAGTCCACGATTTTGGGTACATCGGTGCGGCCCCGTGCGCCGCCAAAGGCCGAACCCTCCCACTTGCGGCCCGTGACCAGCTGGAACGGCCGGGTGCTGATCTCGGCGCCCGCCTCGGCCACGCCAATGATGATGCTGCGCCCCCAGCCTTTGTGCGTGCATTCGAGCGCCTGGCGCATCACCTGCGTATTGCCAATGCACTCAAAAGAATAATCGGCCCCGCCATCGGTCAGCTGCACGATGGCATCGACCACGTTGTCCACTTCCTTGGGGTTGATGAAGTGCGTCATGCCGAACTTGCGCGCCATCGCCTGGCGGGCGGGGTTGATGTCCACGCCAATAATCTTGTCGGCGCCCACCATCTTGGCACCCTGGATCACGTTCAGGCCAATGCCGCCCAGGCCGAACACCACCACATTGGCACCGGCCTCGACCTTGGCCGTGAAAATCACGGCGCCAATCCCGGTGGTCACGCCGCAGCCGATGTAGCACACCTTGTCAAACGGCGCGTCTTCGCGGATCTTGGCCAGCGAAATCTCGGGGGCCACGGTGTAGTTGCTGAACGTGCTGGTGCCCATGTAATGAAAGATAGGCTTGCCGTCCAGGCTGAACCGGCTGGTGGCGTCGGGCATCAGGCCCTTGCCCTGGGTGCCGCGGATCAGCTGGCACAGATTGGTCTTGCGCGAGAGGCAGAACTTGCACTGGCGGCATTCGGGCGTGTAGAGCGGAATGACATGATCGCCCTTCTTCAGGCTGGTCACACCGGGACCCACATCGACCACAATACCCGCGCCCTCATGGCCCAGGATGGCCGGAAAAATACCTTCGGGGTCGGCGCCGCTCAGGGTGTAGTAATCGGTATGGCAAATACCCGTGGCCTTGATCTCGACCAGCACTTCGCCAAAACGGGGGCCCTCCAGATCGACGGTTTCAATGGTCAGGGGCTGACCTGCTTGCCATGCAACGGCTGCTTTGGTTTTCATGGTGCGCCTCAAAAAATAGAAATGTGTCCCCAAAGCTCCACGGGGAAGGCCCTACTGTAGAGGCCTTGCGGATTTCCAGCCCACCACTGGACAGGTATCCCCACAAACCAGGATCTATCACGCCGCAGACCCTCCCCCAAGCGCCTTCAGAAGCCAACAATTCTGAGCATTCTGCAGGTGCATTCACCCGCCTCAGCGCCCATACCCCTCATGGTCTCTCCCGCTTCTATAGCCTCTGATCAAGCGCCAGTTTGGCCATACCAAGGTGCGCTACCGAGGACTCGAAAGAACACGCTGCAGCTCAAGACGCTGTTTGCGCTATCGAACCTGTAAATGGTGCGCCACCCACTGCTGAGGGCGCAGGGATGAGTGCGCCTGGAGACAGGGCGCAGACCGCAAAAGGACCGAAAGGGAACCGCCTTGGCTTCGCGCCTGAGCGGTCCGGGGTCGGTACCTGCTTTCAGCAGCTTGCGGGCGTCTTCGCGTGCCTCCCGCGCCGGCGACACCTCGGGATAGACACCCAGCGCCAGGGCTTTTCTTTGCCGCCATGGCGGTATTTCAAGCGCCAGTATTGCCCGCCTGGTCGACCTCCAGGTAGAGACCTTTTTCATCTGCAAGGCACAGTCGTGGTTGATCCGGTGGACATGTGGCCTTCTTGCAAGCGGTGTCGGTCAGAGGCATGTTGGGGGCATTTTTTGGGGGGCACAGGAAAACCCGGAAAAGTGCCCCCAATTGCGCCTCTCGTTTGCGTGGCTTCAACTGCCCGCCTTTGTGCGTCTTTGGCCAAAAAAAACCCCGCTTACCTATGGGAAAGCGGGGTTTACTGGTCAGCTTTGGACGTCGTTGAACGTCAAACTGGCGGAGAGGGTGGGACAGCCCCGAATCCACCAATCTCCAGAGGAGAAACCCCGAACTTACAGTGCAGTGTTACACGGTGAAGTTCACAGAGTTGAGATGGCTGGATGTTAGCAGGGGATGGCCTGATCGGCACTACGTACCGCACGCCGCACAGGTAGCAGGCTCTGACTTCCTATGCAATCCCCTTGTCGTTTTGAATCCACGTTTGCCATTGACCGGCCAAAGCGAACTTGCGAACCTAGAGGCTCGTTGATCGCACCCTCCGTCCCGGCTTTGGCTGGGTACGCGGTGCGATCTTTCTTTTGGTGAATCGAAAGGCAGCGAAGATGATTGAGCATCTGGAACACGAGGTACGCGATGAGCTGGAGGCCAGCAGGCAGGGGCAAAAGCGGGCCGTCGCCGTCATGCACTTCAACGGTGACCGCCTAGAGGTGCTGGGGCGCATTGGCCCAAGCGGCGGCATTCGGCTGTAGGTGTCATCCAGGCGGGCGATGGCACGCTCCCATTGCGCAAACAGACGACGCCGTAAATCAGGCATGTCTATCGGGCGCGGCTTGCCTGTGCGCAGGGCCTCAAAACGGGCATCCCACTCGGCGTGGAGCGCTTTTGCCTTGGCGTTGGCCTCCTTGAGGTCAGAGGTCTTGAGGGAGGCGCGGATAGCCCACCCGCCGGGGAAGTGGGCGACAAGGTCTTGCGGGGCACGAAGGCCGAATTGGTAGATGCCGGAATCGGCTCGACGATGCACGCCGGGGAATCGGGTCACGGTAGCTTGGTTCACACGCCAACCTTACACGGTTTGCCGGGGTGCTACCTCTGCTGCGGGCCTCGTTCTCAGAGGAGCCGCAAGAAGAAAGGGCTAGCAAGCGAGTGCCTGCTAACCCTTCTTTTGATTGGCGGAGAGGGTGGGATTCGAACCCACGGTAGTGTTGCCACTACGCCTGATTTCGAGTCAGGTACATTCGACCACTCTGCCACCTCTCCGCGACTCGAAGCCTGCGATTCTAGCAGGAAATTTCAGACCGGCAGCGTGGCTTGGCCGCCCATGTAGGGGCGCAGCACCTCGGGAATGGTCACGCTGCCGTCCTCGTTCTGGTAGTTCTCCAGCACCGCCACCAGCGTGCGGCCCACGGCGAGGCCCGAGCCGATACGAATCAGGCGATGAGTAAGCTGATGGGTAGAAGCTTGCTGGCCTGCGTCATATGGGGCGCACATGAGAAAGCCTCCCGAGTGTGACTTGGTTGATCAAACCTGGCGCCGCCGCATCCTCGCAATGCCGAATAGCGCAACAAGCGAGGACAGTCCGATCACCGCCCACTCAGATAGGGTAGGGATGCTCGCAGGAGCAGCAGCAGACCCTGTCACATCAAAAGAAACAGCATCCAACCCCATACCAGCGCCACCAGTCCATGCTGCAGGAATTGCAGCGGAGAACTCCAAGATGACGCTCTGCCCCGACAGCGGCGCCAATGCAGCCGTAGCATTCACTGATCGGGAAACCCATCCTGTATTGGTATTCGTAGAGTTGAAGGTGTATAGAGTGGCCAAGACCACGGTTCCAGATGCATTCAATACGTTGATACTGAAAACCCGAGGTGCACCACTATGGCTATCAGTAATTGAGTCGCGCCAAGCAAGCGTCGCTGCCGTAATAGCGTTGGGCAAAACAACGGCTTGACGGAGGCGATAGGTAGTCGGTGCACCTGCATCGAACATGTTGTATGCGGCGAAGCTGCCAACAGGGGGAGCACCGGGGTTACTGCAATTCGTTGCGGTACCTGTGTTGGAGACCGTCCAGTCTGTAGCGTTGAGACCGGCTCCACATCCGCCTGCCACTGTCAGGCCTGACGTGGTCCACCCCGATAGCGTGCCAGTTTCAAAGCCTCCATTCACAATTAACTCAGCCGCTTGAGCAGAATTTCCGCAGGTCCAAAATGCAACGATCAAGCCACAACTGGCAAGTATTTTTGAAGTAATGCACGCAACTGAATTCAATTTATAGCTCCAAATATTGACAGTATGTCGATGTTCATCGTAACTAGCTGTGTCTATGCGTGCAAGAAATTTACACCATACCCGCGACCGGTCAGCAAGAAAAACTGACCTTGTCGCCATAGCGCCCCGGAGAACGTAGGTCATCCCCACCTCCATAGCCTGATCTCCCGCATCGCCTAGCGGTCAGTGCCGAACCTCTCCCCCTCACGCTACCCCTCACGGGCCCGGCTCGTCCGATAGGCAAACCCTGCCTGTCAAAACGTAGCGGCGGGCGCAGCTGTTCTTTGCCCAAATATGTAACAGGCCGCAGAAAATTTTTCACGCACCTGTAAATAACCCCAGCGTTATGCGCTCCAGTTCGCCCGTTTATGCATGTGGCCTGCGCAACACCTGCCCCAGCACACAAAACTCGGGAGAAATTCCACATGGTAAAAAATTTGACCCATTTTCCGCTCTATTTGCCCCCAAAGGGGCAACTTCTGGGTTGGGACGGAGAGGCAGCCCATTCAGTCCGCCATTGGCTGAATCGGGAGATTTGTAACAGTGCCGGAGGCGCATTTGATGCTCCGAGTCCCCTGGCATCAGCACCTTACTCAGGCCGCGGCTCGCAGCCTGGGCGCAACGCAATGACGTTCGTTGCCCGCTAACTCTCTCAGTCCATCTCACAGCGCATGACCGCCATTTTTATGCACGGCGGTTGCGCATCGCCGAAGGAGTCAACCATGAATAACCCGGACCAACTGAGCCTCGCTCTGCAAACCGCCTGCCTCATCCAGCAAAACCAGATGCTCAAGCAGCAGAACGCCATGCTGCGCGATCTCATGGATCACGTGGACGCAGTAGGTGACCGGCTGTGGCGCATGGATCGCCGTCTCACCACCCCGCCGGTCGATCAGGCCGGGACGCGCAAGCGGGCAAGCAAGAAGCGCCGTCTGGCCCGCAAGCTGCCTGCCGCTCGCAAGCGCTCAGGTAAGAAGGCATGACCCAGAGCGATGGGGGCTCCAGCCCCTGTCTATCCGCATGTCGCAGGGCGCTCACACGCCAATCCACCGGCGGTCGGGCAAGGCAACTGCCTGCCCGTCTCACAGCGTCCTGCGCATGCTCACCCAACATTCAATGAGAAACGTATATGTCTATCTATCAAATCAACCCCTCTGACAACTCTGGGGTCACTCGCAACCTCAACAACTACGTGGCGAAACAGGTCGTGGCCCAAGCGCTGGGGCTCAATACCAAGCCGAGCCCTATGGAAAACGAGCAGACGGAAGCCGATAGCACTACACCCAGCCAGGAAGCTGAACCGGTGCTCGTGTCCTCGACGGTAGCTCCTGCACTCGTATCTGAATCCGAAGAAGCATCGCCCCCGCGCCAGTACGCCGGAGAAGCTCAACTCATGGCTGCCATCCTCGATTGGCAGCGCAATCTGCGCAAGGAGCTGGAGGCCGACAATCTGGCAACCGAGCACCTGCCTGCTGGCAGTGATAGCAACTACATGGCGAAGCTGGTCGTCGCCCAAGCTGTGGGGCTCCACCCCGAGCCGAGCACGAAGGAAGACGAGCAGACGGAAACCGCTCCCAGCCTGGAAGCTGAACCTCTGCTCACGTCCTCAATGGCGGCACCGGCGCCCGAACTGGAGGAAGCGGCTCTGCGCCATGCATCTACGCCTACGCTCCAATTGCCCGTACCCACGCTGCCGCTCCCGCCAGGGGTAACGCGCTGGTTGCCCACCCATACCTCGCAGGACTTCCGCCACCTGCCTCGGCATGTCTGGCTGGTGCGGGATGTGTTCCATGGGGGCGAGATCATCATCCTGTGGGGCGAGTCCCAGGCGGGCAAGACGGCGCTGCTGCTCGATATGGTGGCAGCAATTGCGAGTGGATCTGACTGGGCAGGGCATCCCGTGACCCGCACGAATGTGATCTATGTAGCTCTGGAAGGGCAGATCGGGGTGCGTACCCGCGTGCAAGCACTGGAGCACGACCGGGGCGTCAGCCACCTGGAAGGCATCCACTATGTCTTCAATCCCTGCAACGTCGCCAGCGAGAATGACGTCAACGAATTGGCGCTAACGGCGCTAAAGCACGGTGCCAAGTTCATCGTGATCGATACGCTGTCGGCGTCCATCGCCGGGATGGCGGAAGAGAACAGCAACACCGCCATGGCCGGGGTAATCGCTAACGTGCAGCGCCTGACCCAGATGACCGGGGCGGCGGTGCTGCTCGTGCACCATTGCGGCAATGACCCTCGGCGGGGAGCGCGCGGCGCGTATGCGCTGCACGCGAATCCGGACGTGTCCATCGAAGTGGGCCGCTCGGGCGAAGATCGCTACTGGCGTCTGGACAAGGGTCGGGACGGCGTACCGGCAAGCGGATGGTTCAAGATCGAAGGGGTCAGTTTCCAGCAAGAGCATGAAACGGAGCCCCTGAAATCCATCGTGGTGCGGCATGTCGAGGATGCAGAGGCTCCGGCTGCCCTGCCATCGCCCAAAACCAAGGCACAGGAGCGAGCCGATGAGGCGCTAAAGGCAATCACCTTGCATTTGCGCATCGCAGGCGTCGGCCCCGATGGCGAACAGTCTCCGGGGGATGCGACCTATGAAGCCATCAACAAGGTTGTCGCGCAAGCATTCAAGGACAAGTGCGACAGCGGGGAAGAAGGCTATGGCAGCAACCATCGCGCCAAGAATGTGCGCGAGGCGATCCAGTCCCTGATCGATGCCGGACTGGCGATCATCGACGAGTCCGACACGGCGACCTGCCCATACTGCGCGGAAACGATCAAGCGGGAGGCCACGCGCTGCAAACATTGCGGCTCGGATATCCCCAAGGTGGCAGCATGACCATCGGCAATAGGGCGAGGGGTAGCCTCCTCGTGCCGCTCTGCATGGTTGTCACGGCGTGGATGGGGGATGCCATGGCAGGCACCTCGGAGTGCTACGCGATCAAGGACGCGGACAAGCGGGCGTACTGTCTGGCACAGGTCAAGCGGGACTACGGGTACTGCTACCGCATCAAGGATGGTGACAACCGCAACCAGTGTCTCGCGGAAATCAAAGGATCACGGGATCGTTGCTACGCCATCAAAGACCAGGACCGCCGCAAGGCGTGTCTCGCTCGGGCAATTTCACGTTGACGGAACCGCCTGCAGTAGTTGCAATAGAGCCAGGGCAGGATGTGGGGTCGTGCTCATCAAACTCGACGGTAGGCGCGAAAGACAAGCATGCATCCAACACTCGGCCACGCCCTACGTTCCATAGTATTCCTCGCTATTTGCATGGGCTCAGGTGCGAATGCAGGCCCACTCTATAAGTGCGAAATCAACGGGAAGACCGAGTTTCAAGATCGGCCCTGTGTTGCGGCCAACCAGAAAGTGGCCTGCATCCAGGGAGATAACCAGGAAATCCAGTATGCGGACAAATTGTCCGAGCCTTGCAAGCCTACACAGGCAGAGTCCCTCTCATCGGGCTATGGTGGAAGCAGCTATCAGTACAGGGGCTCAGCGGGGTATGGAGGTCGCTCCTCCTCTGCAGGAACCGACGTGACAGTGCGCGGGTACACAAGATCCAACGGAACCTACGTACAAGGGCATACGCGGAGCGCACCAGGTCGTGGACGAGGTAGATGGCTGTGTGCAGGAAGCCAGACGATAAGTAAGTCGCTGGGTAGAAATGCAAAACGGGCCACTCGGGCCCGTCTGATATGAATACTTGCAGTGGAGGGTGGGATTCGAACCCACGGTAGTGTTGCCACTACGCCTGATTTCGAGTCAGGTACATTCGACCACTCTGCCACCTCTCCGCGACTCGAAGCCTGCGATTCTAGCAGTCTTTTTTCGGGCGATTCCATGGGCCCAGCGTGGTCGTCGCGCGGATCCGTCATACACAGACACATACGCCTACTGCCTGAGCCGCCTGCACAGCGGCTCTATACAGAGCTGCCTGGCTGAAATATCATCCGCACAGTCACTTACATTCTTAGGCGCGCTGAGCGTGCCCGCCCATGCGCATCTCACACTCCTGCAGCGCGCTTGCGCTGGTGATCGCCATGTCTTTGGTCAGTGCCCACGCGAATACCGACGATCTGCTGCGCATGTCGGACCAGCTCGATCGCCTAGACCAATTGGATTTGCAAGACAGCCTGGGCAAGGCCCAGCGCTGCACCAGCGAACGCAACTTCTCCTGCGCAGAGACTACTTTGCGCAATGCACTCAAGCTCGCGCACTCCGCTCGCGACAAGGCAGACCTGGCTGCGGCGCAGGCCCAACTGGCTGCGGAAAAGCGTCGGGTGGAAGAAGAGGAGCGCGCATTGGCCGAGCGTGAGCGCGAGCTTCGGCTGGCCGAAGAGCGCCTGATGGAAGAGGAAGCGCAGGCCCGGCGCCGTGCCGAGGCCCGGGAAGACGACAGCATGGGCACCGGGCAAGCGGTGGCTTTGTTTGGCAGCCTCTTGTCGCAGTCTCTGCGGAACCAGGCCACCGTCCGCGCAGCGGAGGCGCGCAATGCCCGCAACTTCCAGGCGATGAACGACCAGGTCGCCGCGGATGTGGCCAGGCAGCAGCGGCGGTTTGCGCAGGAGCGCGCGCAAATCGAAACCCAACGCGCCGCCCTGCGCCGCGCGCCTGCTGCGGCCACCGGCTCGCCTGTCGCCAGCGCAGCGCAAGCCACGCGCATTCCTCAGCAGCCACCGTCCGTGCCGGTGCCTCGCCCTTCAACAGGCCAGGCGGCGGCGGGGGTGACGGCCCCCTCTACCAGCACGGTGCGGGGACTGGAAAGCGTGGATCACGCCACCTTGGCCCAGATCGGTGCCCGTGCGGCCAATGTCAATTTGGCGGATGTGGACTCGAGGGGCGGCAAAGGTAGCGCAGCCCCATCGGCGCCGACGGTGCAGATTGCGATGCCTGGCATGGCACGCGCGCCGACTTTGTCGCAAATGCAGCGCCCCACCTCGCCACCGGTGTCTGCGCAGCCCACACAATCAGGCTCTGCTTCACCGGCCGGCGGCGGGCCGGGCGGTACAGCGCCCAAACCAGCCGATCCGCGCGAGCCGGACGAGGACGGCTGCATCGATGCCATCGGATGGTGCTCTTCCGCGCCGTCCATGGAGCAGCGTGGCACCACCACGTTCCTGCGCTTCAAGAACACCTGCCCCTTCCGCGTGTACGGCACCTTCATCAATGGCCGTGCCGACGGCAGCGCCGATTCGGGTGCCACGGGGGTGGCTGCGGGCGCCACCCACACCTGGTCCACCCCCTCGGGTTCTGGCAAGGGCTACGCGCGCATTGTTGGCTCAACAAAAGCTTCCATGGACTGGGTATGCAGTGGGCGCATGAATGGCTTCCGTGCGGGCGACTCAACCCTGGACAAGCGCTGACCCGCGGTACAGCGCCAGTTTTGCCGCGATGCTCTTGTATCTCCGCCCCAGCACCTGACTCCCCCTTATGAAAAGACGCAAAACACTTGCCGCCGCCTTCACGGCCCTGGCGTGGGCTTCCACCGCTCTCGCCCAGGTGCCGCCCCATCTTGACGCCTTGCCGATGGTTCTGGTGGTGCCGCAGCAGTCTCCGTACCGCTCCGTGGACGACCTTACTGCGGCGGCGCGCAAAAAGCCCGACAGCATCGTCGTGGGGTCGGCCAACCCGGCAGCCTCTGCCAAGGTCCAGCAGATGGGTGTGGGGGCCGGCGTGCGATGGATCCTGGTGCCGTACCGGAGCTCTGGTTTTGCCCTGGCCGACCTGGGCGCCGGGCAGGTGCATGCGGCCATGGTCACCCTTTCCGCAGCCGAGGCGCAACTGGGCTCAGGCGCATTGCGGGTTCTGCCCGTGCAGACGCTGGAAAAACAGACGGATATTCCGAAGGACATGCTATGACCCCGCGCTTTTGGTTGGGACGGCGCCAGGCGGCTGCCTGGCTGGTGGTGGCCAGTGTTGGCGCCCAGACCCTGCCAGCCGAAGCGCAGTCGGGACCGCGGCGGCTGGAACCTGTCCGGCCTTCCGCTGCGGCGGCGGCCCCTGCTGCAGCGCCGCCGGTCGCACCAGCCAATGCCGCCGTGCGTGTAGGCTGCGAAGGTGAGGCAGCCAACGCGGCGGTGTACATCAATGGGGAGTTTCGCGGCGACTGCCCTCTGGACGTGTCGGTGGCGGCGGGAGCCATCGAGCTGCGCGTGGTCAAGCGAGTGGACGAGCGGCTCGAACGCGCCTACCAGCAGGAATTTCGCATGACCGCCAACACCGCGCGGCGCTTTGACGTGGAATTGGGCGCGCCGCAGACCAGCCGCGACTTCCTGCGTGCACAAGATGTCCGCTGGCGCCAGCACCTGGCCGACTTGCAGACATTGAAGAAGCGCGCCGAGGCGGGCGACGGCGCGGCGGCCCTGCAAGCCGCGCAGGGCAGCCGCAGCCTGATCCAGCTGCATGCGCGGATGGAGGGGCGCGACCCAGCGGAAATCCAGTCGCTGGCGCGGCAGGCCATTGCGCTCGAAGACCAGGCGGCCGCGCAGGGCCACCTGCCCGCCATGGTTGCCGTGGCGCAGGCGCTGGAAAAAGGCTCTGCACACCGTGGGCGCAACCCCGCCCGCGCCCTTGAGCTGTACGCCAAGGCCGCGGCCGGTGGGAATGCCGCCGCCATGGGCGGCCTGGCTGCCATGCATGCCAATGGCTGGGGCACGCCGCGGGACGACGCGGTGGCACTCGGCTGGCTGCAAAAAGGCGCCGAACGGGAAGACGGCCGCAGCATGTTCGGCCTGGCCACGTTCCACCGCACCGGCCGCGCCGGGCTCACGCCCGATCCAGCAGCGTTCGAACAATGGCTGGGAAAAGCGGTTGCCAAGGGCGAGCCCCGCGCCATCGTGCACAGCGGGCAGCGCCTGCGCGACGGCAACGGCGTGGCGCAGGACCAGGCCCGCGCGGTGCAGCTGTTCGCGAGCGTGGCCGATGCATGGCCTGCCGCGCGCTTCCTGCTGGGTCGTGCCTATTTGTTAGGCGAGGGCGTGCCGCGCGATCCTGTGCGGGCCCTGACCGAATTGACCCAGGCCGCCGACAGCCAGAACCCGCAGGCCCTGCTGCTGCTGGGCAGCATGCACCAGCAAGGCCAGGGCACGGCTGTGAACCTGCCCCAGTCCCTGGCTTTCTTTCGCCGGTCGGCAGAGCTGGGTGAGCCTGCGGCCATGACCATGCTGGGCAACCTGCACCAGACGGGCCTGGCAGGCGCCGCCCGCGACCCGGCCTTGGCGCTGGACTGGTACCGCAAGGCGGCGGCTTTGGGCGATGCGGCAGCGACGAAGCAGCTGGAGCACCTCGCGCGCCAGTGAGCAACGCGCGCACGGCGCAAGCCTTGAGCGCGGGGAGGTGATGCCTCCACCCCGCGCCATGCGCATCAAGGCGCCAGCACCGCCTGCCCGCCCATGTAGGGGCGCAGCGCTTCGGGCACCACCACGCTGCCGTCGGCCTGCTGGTAGTTGTAGTTCCGGCACGCTTCGCTTAACTTTCGCGCTGCGAAAGTGAGCCTACACAGAAACTATCCGCTCAGGTCGGAGCAAGCTCCGACACTCCGCCCATGTATGGGCGGAGAACGGCCGGAACCTCGACGCTTCCGTCCGCACGCTGATAGTTTTCCAGCACGGCCACCAGCGTGCGGCCCACCGCCAAGCCCGAGCCATTGAGGGTGTGTACGAGTTCGTTTTTGCCCTGGGCATTCTTGAAGCGGGCCTGCAGGCGACGGGACTGAAAGGCTTCGCAGTTGCTGATGGAGCTGATCTCGCGGTAATTGTTCTGGCCGGGCAGCCACACTTCGAGGTCATAGGTCTTGGCGGCGCCAAAGCCCATGTCGCCGGTGCACAGGCTCATCACGCGGTAGGGCAGGCCCAGCTTTTGCAGCACGGCTTCGGCGTGGCGGGTCATTTCTTCCAGTGCTTCGTAACTCTGGTCGGGGTGCACGATCTGCACCATTTCGACCTTGTCGAATTGGTGCTGGCGGATCATGCCGCGCGTGTCGCGGCCGTAGCTGCCGGCTTCGGAGCGGAAGCACGGCGTGTGGGCCGTAAGCTTGATGGGCAGCTCGGATTCGGGCACCACCACGTCGCGCACAAAGTTGGTGAGCGGTACTTCGCTGGTGGGGATGAGGTAGAGCGCTGCGTTATCGGGCACGGGTTCGCCGTCCTGGCCACCCTTCTTGGCGGCAAACAGGTCGCCTTCGAACTTGGGCAACTGGCCTGTGCCTTTGAGCGAATCGGCATTGACAGCGTAGGGCACGTAACACTCGATATAGCCATGCTCCTGGGTCTGCACGTCGAGCATGAACTGGCTCAAGGCGCGGTGCAGGCGCGCCAGGGGGCCCTTCATCACGGTGAAACGCGAGCCCGAGAGCTTGACGCCCATATCGAAATCCAGGCCCAGCGGGGCACCGACATCGACATGGTCTTTGGCCTCGAAGGCAAAGGTGGCGGGGGCGCCCCAGCGGCGCACTTCCACGTTGCCGTGCTCGTCGGCGCCCACCGGCACGCTCTCGTGCGGGAGATTGGGCACGGCCAAAAGCAGGGCTTGCAGCTCGGACTGGATCTGCTCCAGGCGCGCGGCGGACTGTTCCAGCTCCACCTTGGACGCCGCCACCTGGGCCTTGGCAGCTTCGGCGCCGTCCTTGTCGCCCTTGCCCATGAGCATGCCAATCTGTTTGGACAGCTGGTTGCGCTGGGCCTGCAGCTCTTCGGTGCGGGTCTGCAGCGTCTTGCGCTCGGACTCCAAGGCCTGGAATGCGAAGACGTCCAGGAAGGCCTGGGGCTTTTTGCGGGTTTCCAGCCGCGCGATGGCGGTATCGAGGTCTTTGCGGAGGAGAAGAATGTCAAGCATTGCGGGATTTTAAAGGGGTGATCGGTCTCGGCTCAGACGAGGCTTGCCGGATCAAAGTTGGCGCCGCAAAGAATCAGGGCCACCGTCTCTTGCGGCTGGGGCTTGTACGCACCGGTTTGCAGCGCGGCCAGGCCCAGGGCGGCAGCGGGTTCGACCGCCAGCTTGAATTCCTTCCACAGCCACAACTGCGCGGCGCGGATGGCTTCGTCGGGCAGCAACAACGCGTCGTGCACATGGCGCTGGCTGATCTCCCAGCACAGCGCACCGATGCGGCGCGCGCCCAGTGAATCGGCGGCCACACCGCCCACTTCAACATCTACCGGGTGACCTGCGGCGCGCGCGGCGTGCAGGGTGGGCGCGCGTTCGGGCTCCAGCGCCACCACGTGGGCACGGCTTGCAAACCAGGCGGCCACGCCGCCGATAAGGCCGCCACCGCCCACGCTGACCAGCACGCTGTCCGGCGGGCGGGCGCCCTGTTCTTCGATCTCCAGCGCCAGCGTACCTGCTCCTGCCACCACCTCGGGCTGGTCGTAGGCGTGGGCCTGCAATGCCCCGGTGCGCTTCTGGCGCGCCACACAGGCCTCCAAGGCTTCGGAATACGCCGCGCCCATGACGACCACCTCGGCGCCCAGGGCGCGCAGGCGTGCACGTTTGGCCTCGGGCGAGACTTCGGGCACAAAGACCTCGCAGCGCACGCCCAAGGCGCGGGCGGCTACTGCCACGGCGATACCTGCGTTGCCGCCCGAGGCAATGATCACGCCGCTGTCGGGCACGGGGTTGGCCAGCAGGCGATAAAGCATGCCGCGCGCCTTGAAGCTGCCGCCCACCTGCAGGTGTTCAAGCTTGAGCCAGATCTCACCGCACTCCACGCCCAGCGATTGGCCAGACAAACGCATCAACGGTGTGGTGCGCAAGAAGTCGGGCTGGGTGGCCAGTTGGCGGCGGGCGGCAGTAATGGCGGCGCGGTCGATCATGCGGGTGCTCCGAGAGACAAAAGGGGCAGTGTAGAAGCACGCCGCCCAATGCACGGGCAACACACGGATACACGGTGCATTGCAGGTGTGCGATGCAACTGCCGATAACATGGCCAGTGCAGTCGCCCATGCAAACACACTTTGCAGGCCTGCCAGCTGGAGGTGCAAGCATGTTCTTCGTTTTTGGCCCATCTGGACAGATGTACCGGGGTGGCCCTGAGAATTTGTCGCAGATTTCACCGGTGCGGCGCGTGCAGCGCCCCCAGGCTTTGCGCACCCGGGGTGCCGACGTGCCTCCCTTCTCGGTCCAAACCCCGCCGCCCCCGCCCGAACAGCCCGCCGTGGGCACCAGCCTGCGCGCCCAGGATGCGGTCACGGCTTATACACAGGCGGAGCAAGGCCCTGCGCTGGCCCGCCAGCCCCTGTCGCATGTGCGCGATGTGATGACCAAGGGCGCGCTGACCGTGCAGCCCGATGCAGTGGTCAACCATGCCTGGCAAACGCTGGCCGAGCACGGCGTGTCACAAGCCCCGGTGGTGAGCGCCCAGGGGCGCGTAGTGGGTTTGCTGCTGCGCGCCGACATGGCACCGCTTGAATTGTTGCCCGAGCCCGGCCACATCCAGGCGGCGATTGCACTGGCGCGGCGCACCGTGTCAGAGGTGATGGTGAGCCCGATACCCACCGTATCACCCGATACCGATCTGCGCCGTGTGGCCTCGGTGCTGCTGGACACGGGCCTGCCCGGTCTGCCCGTGACGGATGAATACGGCAGCCTGGTGGGATTTATCTCGCGCACCGACATTCTGCGTGCGGTGGCGGCCGACCCGCCCCTGGACCTGTGGAGCTGAGTTCAGCGCAAAAATACAGGGAAAACGGGCTCAAAGGCCCGTTCTATAAGCGCAATCAGCTATCAATAAAATAGCCACTAACCTGCAGAGCGACTCATTCGCCTTCTTCCGCGCCCGCGGGCCCGGCACCATCGATCTTGAGCCCCTTGGGCAATGGGAACTTGATGGTTTCTTCAATGCCGCTGAGCTTGCGCACCGACACTGCACCCAGCGCCTTGATGCGCTCGATCACTTGCTTGACCAGCACCTCGGGGGCCGATGCGCCAGCCGTCAGGCCCACGCGGGCGATGCCGTCAAACCACTCGGGGCGCAGTTCGTCTGCGTTGTCGACCATGTAGCTGGTGGTATCCATGCGCTGCGCCAGTTCGCGCAGGCGGTTGCTGTTGGAGCTGGTGGGGCTGCCCACCACAATGACCAGGTCGACCTGCGGACTCATGAGCTTGACGGCGTCCTGGCGGTTCTGCGTGGCATAGCAGATGTCCTGCTGCTTGGGCTCGCGCACCGTGGGAAAGCGCGCGCGCACGGCAGCGGTGATTTCGGCAGCGTCGTCCACGCTCAGCGTGGTTTGCGTGACCACGGCAAGTTTTTCCGTCTGTGCGGGCTGCACACGCGCCACGTCCTGCACGTCTTCCACCAGGTGGATGCCGCCGTCGAGCTGGCCCAGCGTGCCCTCGACCTCGGGGTGGCCCTTGTGGCCGATCATGATGAATTCGTAGCCCTCTTGTGCCAGCTTGGCCACCTCGACATGCACCTTGGTCACCAGCGGGCAGGTGGCGTCAAAGATGTGAAAGCCGCGCGCCTTGGCCTCTTCTTGCACGGCCTTGCTCACACCATGGGCGCTGAAGATCAACGTGGCGCCGGGCGGCACGTCCGACAGCTCCTCGATAAAGATCGCGCCCTTGGCCTTGAGGTCGTTGACCACATAGGTGTTGTGCACGATCTCGTGGCGCACGTAGATGGGCGCGCCAAACTTGGTCAGTGCCCGCTCTACGATTTCAATGGCCCGGTCCACCCCCGCGCAAAAACCGCGCGGTTCGGCCAGCAAAATTTCCTGGGGAGTATTCATTTCAGTATCCCATTGCACTTCGCACCGACCCAAACTTGTGAAACCGGCAGGGTCCATGCCAGCGACTGCCGCGCAAGGGCCGCCCCGCCGCGCTGGCGGCACCCCCCATTCCCGCGCGAAAGCAGCGAGAGAAGGAGGAAGCGGCGCAGCCGCACGGGGGGATGCTTCACAAAACGCCGATCACGTGCACTTCAAAAGTCACAGGCTGCCCGGCCAGGGGGTGGTTGAAATCGATCAGCAGGGCCTGCGCACTGTCGGCATTGCCCACCTGCACCACCACCCCGGCGTAGGTGCCCATGCCGTCGGGCGTGGCAAATTCCACCACCTCGCCCACGTGGTACTGCTCATCGGGGTCGCCCATTTCGTCGAGCAGCTTGCGCCCCACCCACTGCTGCATGTCAGGGTTGCGCTCGCCAAAAGCCTCGCCCTGGGCCAGCTCGAACGTGGCGCGTGCGCCCTCGGCCAAGCCCATCAGGCGCTGCTCCATGGCGGGCGAGAGCTCGCTGTTGCCCAGCGTGAGCGTGGCCGGCTTGTCGGCAAAGGTGTTGATGACGTCGCCGGCGGGACCCGCCAGACGGTAATGCAGGGTCAGGAAAGAACCCGGTTGAACTGTTGCCATGAGTGCCTCGATAAACTGGCAGCATTTTACGGTTGCCCCCACACCGACCCCTCCGCCATGCCCCTGAAAGACCTTCCCCTCGACGCGCAGCCCCGCGAAAAGCTCCTGGCACGCGGCCCCGCCGCGCTGTCGGACGCCGAGCTGCTGGCCCTGCTGCTGCGCACCGGCATCGCGGGCAAGGGCGTGCTGCAGATGGCGCAGGAACTGCTGGACCCACCCGGCACCTGCCCCGCCACCGGGCGCACCACCGGCGGGTTTGGCGGCATCGCCGGGCTCTTGCATACCAGCCTGGCCGACCTCGCCCGCATCAAGGGCCTGGGCCCGGCCAAGCGCGCCGAACTGGTGGCCGTACTGGAACTGGCGCGCCGCGCCCTGGCCCAGCAGCTGCGCGAGCGCGAAGCCTTTGACTCGCCCGACGCCGTCAAGCACTACCTGCAGCTGCACCTGGCGCACAAGGGGCACGAGGTATTCGCCGTGCTGTTTCTGGACAGCCAGCACCGCCTGCTGGCCCTGGAAGAGTTGTTCCGGGGCACCCTCACGCAGACCAGCGTGTACCCGCGCGAGGTGGTTCTGCGCGCCCTGCACCACCAGGCCGCCGCCGTGGTGCTGGCACACAACCACCCCAGTGGCAGCGTGCAGCCCAGCCGCGCCGACGAGGCACTGACGCAAACCCTGAAAAGCACACTGGCGCTGGTGGATGTGCGCGTGCTCGACCACGTCATCGTGGCCCCGGGACAGGCGCTTTCCATGGCCGAGAAAGGGCTGGTGTGACGCCGCCACAGCCACCGCACACAGCGTCGGGGGCACTGGCCGCCGCGCTGCTGCGCGCGGCCGCCCAACAACCGGCGTACGCCGGCACCACCCCAGCGACACCTCTGCCACCGCCGCCAGTGGCTCCAGAAACACCCCGGGCGCTGCGGCGCGCCGCCGCTGCCACGCGCTACGCTGCGCAGCAGACGCGCCGCACACTGGGGCCACGCACAACACCACCACCAAGCCCCCCTTCGCCCGCCAAAATCCGGCGCAGCGCACCCGCTGCACGGCGCGCCAGCCTGCGCCTGGACGATTGGCAAGACCTGGCCAGCGTGGCACAACACTTGCGCCGGGAGCAAGAGCGTGCTGCCGCACAGGCCAAGGCAGAGCGCGAAGCTGCAGCCCGGCTGCAGGCCGAGCGCCAACTGTTCAGCCGCAGCGTGGGCGCCGTCACGCCGCTGCGCCACCCCAACCTCGCCGCCATGGCACTTGAACCCACGCCGCCGCTGCCAGTGCAGCACTGGCTGGACGAAGAACAGGTGCTGCAAGAGTCGATCAGCGACGACTTTGATGTCAGTACCCTGCTCGACACCGACGACCAGCTCAGTTTTCGCCGCCCCGGCATCGGGGTGGAAGTCACGCAGCGCCTGCGCGCCGGGCACTGGAGCATTCAACGCCAGCTCGACCTGCACGGCCTGCGCACCGACGAGGCGCGCGAGGCGCTGGGCCAGTTCATCCGTTATGCCCACAAGAGCGGCCTGCGCTGCGTGCGCGTGGTGCATGGCAAGGGATTGGGCTCGCCGGGTCGCACGCCTGTGCTCAAAGGCCGGGTACAGCGCTGGCTGGTGCAAAAACGCGAGGTGCTGGCCTTTGTGCAGGCGCGCCCGGCCGAGGGCGGCGCCGGTGCGCTGGTGGTGCTGCTGGTGCCTGCAGGGCCGCACCGCGCTTGACGCGCAACCCCACCCGCGCCCCATCCCTCCGATGAAATCTGCGTCTCCTGGATTTATAGCCAAATAGGCATCCAACGCCCGCCAGCAAAGCGCTTACAGCTATTCATTTTGGTGAACGGTAACTTCTCCATACCGTGCAGCCGTGGCAGGCAACGGCCTTATAAACGCAGAGAGCGCTGCGCCAGATGCTCCATTTGCGCGGTGGCATGCATCGTCAAACGGTGCTCCACACCAGGCCGCGGAAAGATGGACGCGGCAATGTCGCGCACCAGCTCCAGCTGCTCGTCGGGTGCACGGGCCAGCAGGGCGACCACCAGGTTTTCCAGTGCAATCACCCGAATCTGCAACTGCACCAGCTCTGCGTTACTGAGTGGAGGCACGCCGCCGCTTGTGCCCCCGGCGTCGCCATCCCCACCCGGGCGCTCGCTCTCCCATGGCGACGGCGCCTCTGGTCGGTGCCGTGCGTTTTCCAGGTTTTTCGATGCAGGATGTGGCATAGGCTTGCTTTCAAAAATGACAGGGCAAACAGGGACAGTGTTCCGCTCTTTCAGATACTTTCCAAGCGCCATTGAATACCCACAACCGCATTGCTGCATTTGACAAGGACGCGGCCAATGCCTACGTTGAGGGGCCTTTGCGTGCGGAACAATGAGCGGCGGCCTACCAAATCGCGGGTCGCACCGTCCGAAAGCAGGGCAGACTGGAGATTCATCCGATGCACACCTTGCGGGTCACCCATCTCAATGCCGTCATGCATTCACGGCTTGCCACGGTCACGCTGCAGACACCGCTGCTGCAAGCAGCGCAGCGGCTATCGGAGACGCACATCGGCCTGGTGGTGGTGTGCCACCCGGATGGTGCGATGGCAGGGGTCATCAGCAAAAGCGACATCGTGCGGCAGATCGGCCATTGCATGGGCAGCGCCTGCCACACGCTGGCCAGCGCACTCATGACGACGGATGTCATTTGCTGCGAGCCCACCGCATTGTTGTCGGACGTGCTCACCATGATGCAGGAGCACGGCCTGGTTCATGTGCCGGTGCTCGACCCCCACAAACGCCCATTGGGCGTTGTCAACGCACGCGACGCCCTGCGCGCCCTGGTGGCCGAGGGGGAATATGAACAGTCGCTGCTGTTCGATTACGTGATGGGCGTGGGCTACCACTAACCCACGCCCTTCTGACCTTTTGACAGGATGGGATTGATCATGGAAAAACCGCACGCACGCCCTCTGCCACGACCCCTGTTTCTGAATCTGCTGCAGATCCAGATGCCGGTCGGCGCCATCACCTCCATCCTGCACCGCCTGTCCGGCGTTGTGCTGGCAGCGGGGGTGCCGCTGGGCATGTTTCTGCTGTGGCGATCGCTCGGCGGTGAAGAGGGCTTTGCGCAGGTGATGGGGCTGCTGCACCACCGCGCCTTCCAGGCGGTGGTGGCCGTGCTGGTGTGGGCCTTGGCCCACCATGTGCTGGCCGGGGTGCGCCACATGCTGACCGACATCAACATCGGTTCGACCTTGCACAAGGCGCGGCGCAGCGCCTGGGCCGTGAACCTGACCGCCGCAGCGCTGGCTTTGCTGGCGCTGGGGGTTTTGCCATGACGCCCCACCACACGGGCCCCACCGGTCTGCCGGCCTGGCTGGTGCAACGCACCAGTGCGGTGTACATGCTGCTGTTTTTGGTGGCTCTGCTGGCGTTCTTCGGGTGGCACCCGCTGCACTCTTATGCCGAATGGAAGCGCTGGGTGGGCCACCCTGCCATCTCGCTGGCGCTGGCGCTGTTTTTTGCCGCGCTGCTGGCGCACATGTGGGTAGGGCTGCGCGACGTGCTGCTGGACTATGCGCGCCCCGCGGGCTTGCGCCGGGCATTGTTGGTGCTGGTGGCGCTGGGCTTGTGCGCCGGCGCGGCAAGCATGGCCTGGCTGCTGGCACTGCAGCATGTTTGAGCAACGTGGCCACCAACATGGCCGGAGGCTGTCATGAAATTTTCCATCTCACGCTACAACCCTGACAAGGACGAAAAACCGTACCTGCAGGACTATGCAATGGACATCCTGCCCAGCGACCGGATGCTGCTCGATGTGCTGCTGCGCATCAAAGAGCAAGACCCCACCCTGTCGATGCGCAAATCCTGCCGCGAAGGCGTGTGCGGATCGGACGCCATGAACATCAACGGCCGCAACGGCCTGGCCTGCATCACCCGGGTGCGTGACCTGAAAGAACCGGTGGTGCTGCGGCCCTTGCCGAGTTTTCCGATCGTGCGCGACCTGATCGTGGACATGACCCACTTCTTCAAACAGTACCACTCCATCAAGCCTTACCTCGTCAACGACCAGCCGCCCCCTGAAAAAGAGCGCCTGCAGTCGCCCGCAGATCGGGAAAAACTCAACGGCGCGTATGAGTGCATTTTGTGCGCCTGCTGCAGCAGCCAATGCCCTTCGTTCTGGTGGAACCCGGACAAGTTCGTCGGGCCTGCGGGTCTGATACAGGCCTACCGCTTCATCTTCGACAGCCGCGACACCACAACCAAAGATCGGCTGGACGACCTGAACGATGCCTACCGTCTGTTTCGCTGCCGCACCATCATGAACTGCTCCGAGGTCTGCCCCAAAGGACTGGAACCGTCGCACGCCATTGAGATGATCCGGTTAAAGATGATCAAAGACACCGGAGACAGCGGCGCGCTGCCTACGCATCCGGTGCGCCCCGCCACCTGACGGTCTCCGTCTGCGG
Source organism: Simplicispira sp. 125 (assembly GCF_003096555.1). Taxonomy (NCBI): domain Bacteria; kingdom Pseudomonadati; phylum Pseudomonadota; class Betaproteobacteria; order Burkholderiales; family Comamonadaceae; genus Simplicispira; species Simplicispira sp. 125. The sequence goes on from NZ_QEKM01000001.1 coordinate 2,027,595, forward strand.
TTCCTGGATGGATTCATCGGGCATGCAATCGGAGGTCGACCGAAGCATCGCACTGGCGCATGGCTGAAAGTTGCCTGCGGTGAAACGAATACCGATCCCCCCTCTGGTGCCCGTCACAAACAACAGACCTGCTGGCGCAGAGCGTCTCTTTCATGAGACCGGAGCAGGCTGGGTCACAGACGCGCAAAAGGATCCACCAATGAAGCCAGCGAAGGCTGACCCGCCTGAATCTCAGCGCCAGACGATGGATGCGCGCGCTCGGGCGGCTCATTCACCGGGGTCAGCGGCAGTGGCGCCATGCGCCGACCATAGACGCGCTGCACACGGTCTTCGAGGCTGGGGTGGGAATCGAGCCGGCCGGCAAGGCGCGCGGCCATGCCTTCACTCCAGCGCCCGGTGGTTTCCACGTCTACGAGCAGCATGTGCTGCACGCTGGGGTGCGCCAGGGCATTGCGGCGCGGCTCTTGCTGTCCCGCACGCTGGACTGCCTGGCGCTGGCCCAGCACCTTGCGCAGCACACCGCCCAGGCCGTCCTTGCTGCGCGTCCACTGCACGGCGCGGGCGTCGGCCAGGTATTCGCGCTGACGCGACACCGCCGCCTTGAGGATCTGGCCCGTCAGCCAGCCGGCGAGGCCCGCCAGCATGATGGCCGAGCCAAACCACCAGGCCAGGCCACCGCGCTCGCGCATCTCCTCGCCAAAGTTGTAGACCAGCTCCAGCCCGAACACCATGCCGGCCAAGCGCATCTTCAGGCGCGTGTCGCCCTCATGCAGGTGGGAAAGCTCGTGCGCCACCATGCCCTGCAGTTCCTCGCGGGTAAGGTGGTCGAGCGCGCCCTGGGTGACGGCGACCACCGCATCGGCTTCATCCCAACCGGCGGCAAAGGCGTTGATGGCGTCGGTGTGGGGCAGCACCATGACCTGGGGGCGCGGCATGTGGGCGGCAATGCACAGCTCATCGACCACATTGGCCAGACGCTGCTCGGCATGGGTGACCGAGGGGCGCAGCTCGCGCGCCCCCACGCGCTGCGCCAGTTTCACGCCACCGGCGCGCAGGTTGGACGTCTCGACCCACCAGCCGCCCAGCACCAGCATGAAAGACACGCCCACATTGGCCGCCAAAAAACCCGCCGGAAAAGGCAGGTGCACGGGCAGCAGGGCCGACATGACCCACCAGGCCAGCACCAGCGCGCCATGCACCGCCAGCACCAGCACAGCCACGGCCAGCGCGAAGGCCAGCAGCAGGCGGCGTGTTTCGCTGCGGGCGCTGTGCTGTTGGTCCCAGAACTTCATGGACGGGATGGATGCTGGGAGGCAAGGTCGTTCATTTCGCTTCCAAATTATTCGTGTCTAGGCGCAAAGCCGCAGGCAGTGCTGCAGCACGACAAGGCCAAGCAACAACGACACGGGTGATTTGGAAATGAAATCAGAACTTCACCTGGGGGGCGCTGCGCTCTTCCTCGCTGCGGGTGGATTCGAGCATGGAAGCGGGCGCAAAACCCGCCAGCCGCGCAACAATGAGCGCGGGGAACTGCTGGGCGGCGTTGTTGAAGTCCAGCACCTGGTCGTTGAACGCCTGGCGGGCGAAACCCACGCGGTTTTCGGTGCTGGCCAGCTCTTCGCTGAGTGACTGCATGGTGGCATCGGCCTTGAGATCCGGGTAGCGCTCGGACACCACCATCAGCCGCCCCAGGCTGGCGCCCAAGGCGTTTTCGGCCACGGCCAGCGCGCCCACCGCACCGGCGTTGGTGGGCGCCACGCGGGCTGCGGCGGCCGCGCCCTGCGCCTGGCCCCGGGCCTGGATGACGGCTTCGAGCGTGGAGGCCTCGTGCTGCAGGTAACCGCGCGCCACTTCCACCAGGTTGGGAATCAGGTCGTAACGGCGCTTGAGCTGCACATCGATCTGGCCAAAGGCGTTGGCGATGCGGTTGCGCAATTCCACCAGCCGGTTGTAGGCCGAGACAGCCCACAGCGCCACAACGACCACCAGACCCAGCACGATCCACGCAGCGACAGACATGCTCCACCTCCTTGAATTTTTTGGTGCCCTATCTTAGAACCTGTTCGCTTCGGCAGAAAAATTTGATAGTTTTTTGCCTCTGGCGGCCTACCATCAAGCGCCAATAGCTACATTAACAATAGCAATCAACCGCTTCGGCGTCAGAGGCCCTTGTTGCGCATCCAGTCAGCAGTCTTGAAAAAACTCTCGCGCAGGCGCTGGCGCAGGGCTTCGGGGGTGGCGCATTCACCCATGGCCTGGTCCATGCAGGCCACCCACTGGTCGCGCTCCTTCACGCCAATGGCAAACGGTAGGTGCCTTGCACGCAGGCGCGGGTGGCCAAAGCGCTCCTGGTAGTGGTCGGGCCCGCCCAGCCAGCCGCACAGAAACCAGAACAGCTTGTCGCGCGCATCATCGAGCGTGCTGCCGTGGGTGGCGCGCAGTTCGGCGTAGCCGGGCTCCAGGTCCATCAGATCGTAGAAGCGATCGACCACGGCACGCACGGGGGCCTCGCCACCAATGCGCTCGAACGGTGTGGATTCAGAAACAACGTCTTCAGAATTCATATCAAAACAGGCTCTAGCCCAATACCATCAAGCGCCAGAAGCTATAAAAACAATACCAATCACTCGGCCGCGCGGCGCAGGGTGTCCATCACGGGGCGCTGCAGCACTTCGCGCAACCCCCACCAGCCCGCGAGCAGGGCCAACACGGCACCGGCCAGGCCACCGGCCAAAGGCACCAGCGGCGAAGCGGTCCAGGTGAATTCGAACACGAAGCGCGCCAGCGCCCAGCCGACGACCACCGCCACGCCACTGGCCAGCACACCGGCCAGCAGGCCCACGCCCGCCAGTTCGGCGCGTTGCACGTCGCGCAACAGGCTGGCGCGCGCGCCCAGGGCCCGCATGATGGCGTACTCGCGCGCCCGCTCTTCGCGTGTAGCCGTCACCGCAGCAAACAGCACCACCAGACCAGCAGCCAGGGTGAAGCCGAACAAAAATTCCACTGCACGCACCACCTGGTCCAGCACGCGCTGCACCTGTGCCAGCGTGGCCGCCATGTCCACGTTGGTGACGTTGGGGTACTGGCGCACCAGGGCGTTGTCAAAACCCGCCGTCGTCGGAGCGCGATACGCGGCAAGGTAGGTCACTGCCACGTTTTCCAAGTGGTCCACCGGGAACATGACGAAGAAGTTGGCGTGCATCGAGCCCCAGTCCACCTTGCGCAGCGAGGTGATGCGCACCTCGTGCAGCACGCCCGCCATGTCAAAGCGCAGGGTATCGCCCAGCTTGAGGCCCAGGGTTTTGGCCAGGCCCTCCTCCACACTCGCGGCACCTTGTTCGCCCGGCGTCCAGCGGCCGGCGATCACTTCGTTGTGCGGGGGCTGCTCGGCGGCGTTCGACAGATTGAATTCCCGCTCGACCAGGCGCTGGGCACGGTCTTCGGTATAGCTTTCGGGCCCGATGGACTGGCCGTTGACCGCCACCAGACGGCCGCGAATCATGGGATACCAGTCGTACCGGCGCACGCCCGCTTCCTGCAGGGTTTGCTGAAAGGCGCGCTCCTGGTCGGGCTGGATGTTGATGACGAAGCGATTGGGTGCATCGGGCGGTGTGGCCTGGCGCCAGCTGTCGATCAGGTCGGTGCGCAGCAGCACCAGCAGCACCAGCGCCAGCAGGCCCACAGCCAGGCTGCTGACCTGCACCACCGCATAGGCCGGGCGGGCGGAGATCTGCCGCGTGGCCAAAACCAGCCAGCGCGGCGCCGTGGCCTCGTTCACGCTGCGGCGCAGCAGCAGCACGGCCAGCCAGCTCAGCAGGGCAAACACCGCCACCGCCACGGCAAAGCCCCCCACGGCGATCAGACCCAGCCGGATGTCACTGCTGACCACCAGCAACAGCGCGGCAAAACCGGCCACCCCCAGGCCCAGCACCACCAGCGATGCGGGGCGCAGCGCGCCCATGTCGCGCCGGATCACGCGCAGCGGTGGCACCTGGGCCAGCTGCAGCACGGGCGGCAGGCCAAAGGCCAGCAGCAGCGTCAGGCCCACGCCCAAACCCAGCGCAGCAGGCCAGGCGCTGGCCGACGGCAGGGCCGATTCGACCAGCCCCGCCAGCAGCAGCACAAACACATGGTGCACGGCAAAGCCCAGCAGCACGCCCAGCACGCTGGCCGCCAGGCCCACCAGAATGAATTCGATGGCGTAGCTCCAGGCGATGATGCGCTGGCTTTGCCCCAGCACGCGCAGCATGGCCGAGGCGTCAAGATGGCCCGCCGCAAACCCCCGCGCGGCCAGCGCCACGGCCACGGCCGACAGCAGCGCGGCCAGCAGGGCCACCAGGCTGAGGAATTTCTGGGCGCGGTCCAGCGTCTGTTTCATCTCGGGGCGGCCCGACTCCAGGGATTCGAGGCGTACGCCGTGCACGCCGGGTTGGGTGACTTCTTTTTCCGCCCACTGCATGAACGCACGCACAGGCCCTGGCTCGCCAGCCACTGCGAAGCGGTAGGTGAGGCGGCTTGCGGGCTGCACCAGGCCGGTGGCAGGCACATCGGCTTCGTTCACCATGACGCGCGGCGCAAAGGACATGAAGCCGGCGCCCCGATCGGGCTCGATCACGATGATGCGCGCAATGCGCAATTGCGCATCGCCCAGCAGCAGGGCATCGCCCACCGCCAGACCGAGTGCGTCGAGCAACGGCGCATCCACCCACACCTCGCCCGGCGCAGGAATGTCGCGCGTGACCTGCTCTGGGCCACCGGGCGCCAGGGCCACGGTCAGGCTGCCGCGCAGCGGGTAACCGCTCTGCACGCTCTTGAAAGCCACCAGGCGGCTGGCGCCACCCTGGGCGTCGCCAGCGCGCCCCATGGTGGGGAAACCCATGGTGGTTACCGTCTGCAAGCCCAGGGCCCGGGCGCGCTGCACAAAGGCCTCGGGCGTGGGGTTGTCACTGGCCACCACGGCATCGCCGCCCAGGATCTGCAAGGCATCACGCTGCAGCCCGCCCTGCAGCCGGTCGGCAAAAAAGGCCACCGAGGTCAACGCAGCCACGGCCAGCGTCACGGCCACGGCCAAAAGGCGCAATTCACCCGCGCGCAGATCGCGCAGCAGCGTGCGCCAGCCCAGTTGGACAGTCATCAGATTCATAGGGCGCTTACCTTAGCGCAAATACCCCCGCACGGTGACGGCGCGGGGCTTTGCGTGCCTAGGCAACAGGCGCGGGCCTGGAGCCCGCTTTTACTCCCAGCGCATGGCGGCAATGTCGTGGGCAAAGATCGGGTAGTTCATCCACACGCCCTTGAGACCCTTGCGCACCACGGTGCTGACCTGGGGCGCAAAGATCCAGGCATTTACGGCGTCCATTGCCAGGTAGCGCTGGATTTCCACAAAGAGGATCTGGCGCTCGCGGGCATTGACGCTGGCGGCGTGGCGTTCAACCAAGTCCCGGAAAGGCTGGCTGTCGTAGCCAAAGTAGTACGCCGGGTCGGTATAGATCTGGTAGTCCAGCGGCTCGACATGGTTGATGAGCGTCATGTCGAACTGGCCCTTGAAGGCGCCTGCCAGCCACTGCGGCCACTCCACCTGCTCTTGCTTGAGCACGATACCTACCTTGGCCAGGCTGGCCGCCAGCACCGGTCCGCCCGCACGGGCGTAGGGTGTGGGCGGCAGGGTCAACGTCATTTTCAAGGGGGTCTGGACACCCGCTTCTTTCATTAAAGCCCGGCTACGGCTGGGATCGTAGGGGTACATGCCTGCCAAGTGCACATAGCCGGCATCGGTCGGCGAAAAATGGCTGCCAATGGCCTTGCCTCGCCCGTCGAGCACCGCACGGATGAATGACTCGCGGTCGATGGCGTGGCTGATGGCGCGGCGCACGCGCACATCGCCCAGGGGTTTGCGCCGGTGGTTCAGGGCCAGCATGCCTTTACCGCTGGATGCCCCGATCAGCACCTGGTAGTGCTTGTACACCTCCAGGCGGCCAACGTTTTGCGTGGCAAAGTTGAACAGCACATCCACTTCGCCCGACTGGACCATGCCCACTTGGTCATCCGGGCCGTTGACGAAACGGAACACCGCTTTTTCGACCCGCACCTGCGCTGCACGGCGGTACGCCTCGTGTTTGGTCAGGGTGATGCTGCTGCCCTTGTCCCAATGTTCCAGCCGGTAAGGCCCCGTTCCCACGGGGTGGCGCGCCGCCTGCGCGGCACTGGCCGGGTGCAGGATGACGGCGGTGCTCTCGCCCAGGCGGAACAGCGTATTGCCATCGGCGCGGTGCAATTGCAGCACCACGGTGAGCGGATCAGGCGCGGTGACGCTGGCCATATTGTCGAACAGGGCCTTGCGCGCCTTGTTGCGAGAATCCGGCGCCTTGGCACGCTCAAAGGTGAACAGCACGGCGGCGGCATCAAAGGCAGCACCGTCATGGAAACGCACACCCGGCTGCAAGTGGAAAGTGTAGGTTTTACCGTCGGCGGACATCTCCCACGCCTGCGCCAGCAGGGGCGATGTGGCGCCACTTTCCTCGATCCGGGTCAGACCTTCGAGCACGTTGTAGTGCACCACCTCGCCAATGGAAGCGGCGGCTGCGCTGGTGGGGTCCAGGCCGTCAGGCTCCAGCGAGATGTTGATGACCAGAGCACGCGGCGCAGATTGGGCCAGCGCTTGCCCGCTGGCACCGGCCAGGGCCAATCCGGCCATGGAGGCCCCTGCACAAGCCAGGGTTCGCCGTGTGAGCTGCACTGGGTCTCCGTTCGTGTCAAGCAATAAAATTCCGCGTGAAAGGCGCCAGGGCAGCCCCACGAGAGAGAAACAAAGTGTGACATAGTATCCTGACGCGATTCAAACACCCACGGCAGGACTTGCCTGCCACCCCATTCGCTCTTTTGAATCCTGCCTTGCGTCACCGGTAGCCATGCCCTCATCCCACGCCCAGACCCCACGCACTGCCGGACGGCGGTTGTGGACGGCCGCACCGCTGGGGGTGTCCTCGGCCCTGCTGGCCTTTCTGGCACTGGGTTTGATTCTGTGGGGCGCGAACGTCCTCTACCAGGAGCGCGAGCAACGCCAGCGCCACCAGATCGAACGCGAACTGCAGGCCATCAGCCAGTTGCAGGCCCGCAGCGTGGCCGACTGGCGCGACCGGAGAATGTCCGACGCCATGGCGCTGAGCGATGACAGCCTGTTGGCCCACGCGGTCGCAGCTTGGTTGGCATCGCCAGGAAGCGCACCGAGCGCAGACATCGTGGCCCGTCTGCGCATTTTGCAGGAGCGCGCCCGCTATACCGCCGTGTACCTGGTGGACACGCAAGGCATGCTGCGGCTCACACCAGCCGACAGCGTGCAGGGCCGCCTGCCCGACCCCGAGTTGCTGGCGCTGCACAGCGCCTTGGCACAGGCCCAACCAGTCATGCTGGAGCCGCGCCAGAGCAATTTTTTTGCTTTCCCTTTTTCCGGTTTGATGGTCCCCATTTTCGACGGCATCGAGCCCTTGGGCGCCATCTGGCTGGTGAGCGATGTCCGCACCTCGCTCTACCCACTGCTGGAACTCTGGCCCACGCCAAGCAGGTCAGCAGAGTCCGCCATCGTGCAGCGCGACGGCAACGAGGTGCGTTTTGTCAGCCCACTGCGGCACTACAACAACGCGCCGCAATCCCTGCGCCTTCCGATCTCGCACAGTGAAGATCCGGCGGTACAAGCGGTCACCGGGGTACGCGGCATCATCTATGGACGTGACTACCGGGGCGAGGAGGTGCTAGCAATGGTGAGCGCTGTCCCCGACTCACCGTGGTTCATGGTGTCAAAGATTGATGTCGCCGAAGCCTTTACGGACATGCGCGTGCGCGAATGGCTGGCTTTGAGCCTCCCCATCAGCCTGGGGCTGCTGATCGCAGGATCGTTTGCCGTATTCTGGCAACGGCGCGCCTGGCAACGCGAGCGCGCTCTCAAGACGGATCTGCAGCGCAATATGCGCTGGCTGGAAAGTGCGCAAAAAGCAGCCGAGGTCGGCTACTTCTCCTACGATGCAACCCAACACTCCTTTTTCATGTCGGGCATGGCCTGCACCATCTTTGGGCTGTCGCTGGGCAGCGCCATGTCACGGCGCCAGTGGATCGGCCTGATACACCCCGATGATCGCAAAAAGACGCTGGAAGAGCATGCCCGCGCCATGACCGAACGCACCGGCCTGCGCACCCAGTACCGCATCCGCCGGGCCAGCGACCGGCATGTCCGATGGGTCCAGGTCTGGGCTGAATATGAAAGCGATGCTGGCCAGAAGCCTGTCGCACGCATGACCGGTACCGTACAGGACGTCACCGAGCGCAGGCAGGGGGAGGAAAAACTCGCCACCTACCGCGCGGCCCTGGAGGCCCAGGTACGTCAAGACCCGCTCACCCATATCGCCAACCGGCTGGCGCTGGACGAAGCCGTGGCAATGGAATGGAATCGCGCCTTGCGCAGTGGGGCACCGCTGTCCCTGTTGATGATCGACGTGGACCATTTCAAGGCCTACAACGACCATTACGGCCATGTGGCGGGCGACCTGTGTCTGCAGCGGGTGGCGCAGGCGTTGTCACAGTCCATCGGCCGCGTGGGGGATCTGGTGGCACGTTATGGCGGTGAGGAGTTTGCCGTGCTGCTGCCTGACACCGATGGCACCCAGGCCACCGCTATCGGCCAACGCCTGTGCGATGCCGTGCGGGCCATGAACATCGAGCACCTTGCCGCGCAGGGGCGGCCGCAGGTCACCGTCAGCATCGGTTCGGCCAGCGCCCTACCCGCCTTCACCGCTGTGCCGGGCATGCCGCACACCAGCCATCCGGCATCGGCCCGCGATGCTGCGCGGCACCTGTTCGAGCAGGCCGACGCGGCTCTTTACCGCGCCAAGCAGTCGGGGCGCGACCAAGTCGCCTCGTTCGAACCCAACGGCCTGCAGGCGCCCGCGCCCGCGCCCGGTTGAGGCACGGGGTCGGGTCAGGTACTTTTGCTGACCGAGATGGTGGGAAACTTCGACGAAAAATCCTTGGACTGCTGCGCGATTTTTGCCGCTACGCCGCGCGCCACCTGGCCGTAAATTTGCGCAATCTCGCCTGCAGGATCGGCCACCACGGTGGGCTGGCCGCTGTCTGCCTGCAGACGGATCTTGATATCCAGCGGCAGCGCGCCCAGGTAGTCCATGCCGTAGTCCTGCGCCATCCGGCGCCCGCCGCCTTCACCAAAAATATGTTCAGCGTGGCCACAGTTCGAGCACACATGCACCGCCATGTTTTCGACGATGCCCAGGATGGGAACGCCCACCTTCTCGAACATCTTGATGCCTTTCTTCGCATCAAGCAGGGCGATGTCCTGCGGCGTGGTCACGATAACGGCGCCGGTGATGGGCACGCGCTGGCTCAGCGTGAGCTGGATGTCGCCGGTGCCGGGCGGCATGTCCACGATGAGATAGTCCAGATCTTTCCAGTTCGTCTGGCGCAGCAATTGTTCAAGCGCCTGCGTGGCCATGGGGCCGCGCCAGATCATTGCCTGGTCCTGGTCGACCAAGAAGCCGATGGACATGACCTGCACGCCGTGGTTCACAAGCGGCTCCATGGTCTTGCCGTCCAGGCTTTCGGGCTTGCGGTCAATGCCCATCATCATGGGCTGGCTGGGGCCGTAAATGTCGGCATCCAGCAGGCCCACGCGCGCACCCTCGGCCGCCAGCGCCAGCGCCAGGTTGGCTGCCGTGGTGCTTTTGCCCACGCCGCCCTTGCCCGAGGCCACGGCCACAATGTTCTTCACACCGGGCAGCAACTGCACGCCGCGCTGCACGGCATGGGCCACCACTTTGGTGGTGAGGTTCACGCGCACGCTCTGCACACCAGGCACGCTGCGGGCCGCCGCCTCCAGGCGCTCGCGCAAGGCGGGCTCCTGGCTTCTGGCCGGGTACCCCAGCTCCACGTCAAAAACCACAGCAGCGTTGTCGATCTGCAGGTTGCGCAGTGCCCGGGTGCTGACAAAATCCTGGCCGGTAAGCGGATCCAGCACGGTGCTAAGGGCCGCCATGAGGCTTTGTTCGGTGATAGCCATTCCAATCTCTCCTGTGGGGAGTGGTGAGTCTATCGAAGCGCCCAGACCCCACTGACTGCAGGACAATGCCACCCGCCACCAAGGAGTCACGTGAAATTCAAAATGTCCCCCAACTCGCTGTTTGCTGTCCTGCTGCGCTCGCCGTGGTGGGTCAGCTTTGCCCTGATGGGATTGTTCTCGCTGGCCGCGGTTGCACTGCTGCCGCGCGACTACGCTCTGGCCGGGGTGCTGGGCACGTTTCCTTTTTTTGCCGTGGGCTGCGTCGCCGCGTGGCGCCAGTGGCATGCTCCCAGCGCCGCACGCATCAACGCCCAACACGCACAATTGCAGGCCATGCCCTGGCGCACGCTGGCCGAGGCACTGGAGGCCGCCTGGGTTGCACAGGGCTACCAGGTGGTGCGCCTGCCCTCCGGTGGCGCGGCGGATTTCGCACTGACGCGGAACGGGCAAACCCAGCTGGCCAGCGCACGGCGCTGGAAGGCGGCCCACCATGGCGTGGAGCCGCTGCGTGAACTGCACGCTGCCTTGCAGCAACGTGATTCCACAACGGGGCTGTACCTGCTGGGCCAGGGCCAGTTGAGCGAGAACGCACGCCTGTTTGCACGTGACCATGGCCTGGCCATCGTGCAAGGCGATGCGCTGGCGCAACTGCTGTTGCACTGACCCGCTCCTTTGCGGGTTTTCCCAAGGCTGTAGCGCACTGATGCGGCTGCACACTTGCAGGCATGCCCCAGCCTGAAGCACCGCCTTCCACCACACCCCGCACCGGCCTGCTGCTGACCGGCGGCGGCGCACGAGCGGCCTACCAGGTCGGTGTGCTCGAAGCCATTGCAGACCTGCGCCTGGCCTGCGGTGCGGGCAAGGAGCCCAACCCCTTTCCCATCATCACCGGCACCTCGGCGGGCGCCATCAACGCTGCGGCGCTGGCCTGCGGTGCCGACCAGTTCGACCGGGTCGTGCGGCGCATCGTGCGGGTGTGGAGCAACTTTCATGCGCAGCAGGTGTACCGCGCCGACTCCCTCAGCGTGGCGCGCAGCGGTGCGCGCTGGCTCACACTGCTGTCGCTGGGCTGGGTGCTGGCGAAATGGCGCCGCATGCGGCCGCGCTCGCTGCTGGACAACGCACCGCTGGCCAAGCTACTGATCAAGATGGTGCCGCTGGTGCGTTTGCCGCGCCTGATACGCCAAGGCCATCTGCAGGCGCTGGCGGTCACGGCCTCGAGCTATAGCACGGGCGACCATGTGACTTTTTTTGAAGCGGGCGAGCGGCTGGACCCCTGGGTGCGCTCGCAGCGCCGCGCCGTGCGCGACCGCATTACGCACGAGCATCTGCTGGCCTCGTCTGCCATTCCGTTCGTCTTTCCGGCCACGGCGATCGACGTCGAAGACCGCACCGAATATTTTGGCGATGGTTCCATGCGCCAGTCCGCACCTATCGCAGCGGCCATCCACCTGGGCGCCGAGCGCATTCTGGTGGTGGGCGCGGGTCGCATGCACGAGCCCAAAACCGAGGGCGCGCCCCTGCTGTCCAATGGTTACCCTTCGCTGGCACAAATCGCGGGGCATGCGCTGTCCAACATCTTTCTGGATGCGCTGTCGGTCGATGTCGAGCGCATGCAGCGCATCAACCAGACCATTGCACTCATCCCGCCCGAGGCACGCAACAACAGCGCGCTGCGGCCCATCGAGCTGCTGGTGATCGCACCGTCCCAGCGTCTGGATGCCGTGGCCGCGCGCCACGTGGCCGACCTGCCCGCGCCGGTGCGCACCATGCTGGGCGCCCTGGGCGTTACCGCCAACATGCAGGATGTGCGCGGCGCCGCGCTGGCCAGCTACCTGCTGTTTGAGCAAGGCTACACACGCGACCTGATGGCCCTGGGCCGCGCCGACACCCTGGCCCAGCGCGCCGCCGTATGCCGCTTCTTTGGCTGGAACGATACGGGAGCACCCCTGCCGACACCGGTCGGGGAGGCAAAAGCCTAAAATCGCGGGTTCCGCCAGAAAGCCGCTACCGATGCCCGCACGCAAACTCTTCGTTACCACCGCCCTGCCGTATGCCAACGGCCATTTCCACATCGGCCACATCATGGAATACATCCAGGCCGACATCTGGGTACGCACCCAGCGCATGCTGGGCAACGCGGTGAATTTTGTCGGGGCCGACGACACGCACGGCGCCCCCATCATGATTGCTGCCGAAAAGGCGGGCAAGACTCCCCAGCAGTTCGTGGCCGACATCGCCGCCGGGCGCCAGCAGTACCTCGATGGCTTTCACATCGCATTCGACAACTGGCACAGCACGGACGCCCCCGAAAACCACCAGCTCGCGCAGGACATTTACCGCGACCTCAAGGCCAATGGCCTGATTGAAACGCGCACCATCGAGCAGTTCTTCGACCCCGAGAAGAACATGTTTCTGCCCGACCGCTTCATCAAGGGCGAGTGCCCCAAATGCCACGCCAAGGACCAATACGGCGACAACTGTGAGGTCTGCGGCGCGGTGTATGCGCCCACCGATCTGATCAACCCCTATTCCGCACTGTCGGGCGCCAAGCCCGTGCTCAAGAGCTCGGAGCATTTTTTCTTCAAGCTCTCCGACCCGCGCTGCGTGGCTTTCCTGGAAGATTGGACGCAGGACGGCCGCCTGCAGCCCGAGGTGGCCAACAAGGTGCGCGAATGGTTCACCGTGCGCACCAACCCCGACGGCAGCACCAGCGAGGGCCTGGGTGACTGGGACATCTCGCGCGATGCGCCCTACTTTGGCATCGAGATCCCCGATGCGCCGGGCAAGTACTTTTACGTCTGGCTCGATGCCCCCATTGGCTACCTGGCTTCGCTGAAAAACCTGCTCGACAAGCGTGGTGAAGACTACGACGCCTACATGGCCGATCCGGCCCTGGAGCAGTACCACTTCATTGGCAAGGACATCGTCACCTTCCACACCCTGTTCTGGCCGGCCACGCTCAAGTTCAGTGGCCGCAAGGTGCCCGATGCGGTGTTCGTACACGGCTTTCTCACCGTGAACAACGGCGAAAAGATGAGCAAGAGCCGGGGCACGGGCCTGGACCCTCTCAAGTACCTGGGCCTGGGCATGAACGCCGAATGGCTGCGCTACTACCTGGCCACCAAGCTGAGCAGCCGCAACGAAGACATCGACTTCAACGCCGACGACTTCATGGCCCGCGTCAACAGCGACCTGATCGGCAAGTACATCAACATCGCATCGCGCGCGGCCGGTTTCATCGCCAAACGTTTTGGCGGAGCCCTGGGCGAAGTCTCGGCCGATGGCGACGCGCTGCTGGAGCACCTGCGCACGGTGGCGCCCTCCATCATCGAACTGCTGGCCGAGCGCGAATATGGCAAGGCCCTGCGCGAGACCATGCTGCTGGCCGACCGGGTCAACGCCTACGTCGACCAGAACAAGCCCTGGGAGCTGGCCAAGCAGGACGGCATGGAAGAGCGCCTGCAGGACGTGTGCACTACCTGCATCGAAGCGTTCCGCCTGCTCACCATCCTGCTCAAGCCCGTGCTACCGCTCCTGGCTGCGCAGGTGGAAGCCTTCCTGAAGGTAGCGCCCTTCGACTTTGCCAGCACGCAGACCATGCTGGGCCAGGGCCATGTGATTGGTGACTACAAGCACCTGATGCAGCGCGTGGACGCGAAGCAACTTGAAGCATTGTTTGAGCCTCCAGCCCAAGCGGAGAAAGCGCAAGCAGCTACAAATACAGTAGTACCCGGCGGCGAGGAGCTGGCCCCCACCATCACCATCGACGATTTCGCCAAGATTGACCTGCGCATCGCGCTGATCGTGAACTGCGAGCCTGTGGAAGGCTCGACCAAGCTGCTGCGCCTGACACTGGATGTGGGCGAAGGCCGCACGCGCAACGTGTTCAGCGGCATCGCCAGCAGCTACCAGCCCCAGGAGCTGGTGGGCAAGCTCACCGTGATGGTGGCCAATCTGGCCCCGCGCAAGATGAAGTTTGGCGTGTCCGAAGGCATGGTGCTGGCCGCCAGCCATGGCGACGAGAAGCAGAACCCCGGCATCCACGTGCTCAGCCCCTGGCCGGGTGCCACGCCGGGCATGCGCGTGCGCTGAGACGGCGACCTCAGCACAAGGGTCTTTCCCGGGCCTGACAGCAGGCGGTTTTTTTGCTACGGGTTGTCGGCAGTTGCGCGCCGATGGGGCGCACTTACACTGGTACGCCCCATGAATCGCAGCATGCCCCTCCGCAAGCCCTCTCCGCGCAGTCTGCGGCCGTGCGGCAGCCCTCCGTCGATGTGACACTCACTTCCCGGAGTTGCCTGCATGTCTTTTTCATTCGCCTTTCGTCCCCGCATCGTTGACGCCCTGCGCGGCTACAACCACAGCCGCGCATTGGCCGACCTGGGGGCCGGTGCCACGGTCGGCGTGGTGGCGCTACCGCTGGCCATGGCATTTGCCATCGCCAGCGGACTGCCGCCGCAAGCCGGGCTGTGGACGGCCATCATCGGTGGTTTCCTGGTGGCATTGCTGGGCGGCACGAATGTGCAGATTGGCGGGCCAGCGGGCGCCTTCATCGTCATCGTCTACGGCATCGTCGAGCGCTACGGCGTCGCCAACCTGCTCATTTCCACCGCCTGCGCCGGCGTGCTGCTGTTTGCCTTGGGGCTGCTGCGTCTGGGCAGCCTGGTGCGCTTTGTGCCGGTCAGCATCGTCATCGGTTTCACCAACGGCATTGCGGTGCTGATTGCCGTTTCGCAGCTCAAGGATTTTCTGGGCCTGGCCATCGACAAGATGCCGGGCAATTTCTTCTCGCAAGTGCACGTCATGGCGCTGCACGTGGGCACCGTGAATCCCTACGCGCTGGGCCTGGGCGCAGCCTGCCTGGCAGGCCTGTTTCTGTGGCCGCGCCTCTTCATGCACGATTCACCGGTACTGCGCATGCCGGGTGGCCATACGGTGCGCTCCTTTGTGCGCATCCCCGCGCCGGTGGTCGCGCTCATCACGCTCACGGCCCTGTCACACGGCATGGGCTACCCGGTAGAGACGCTGGGCACCCGCTTTGGCGGCATACCGCAAAGCCTGCCGGTGTTTGCGCTGCCCGAGTTTTCCTGGGACACGGTGCGCCTGCTGGTGGCCCCCACCATCACCATTGCCTTGCTGGGCGCTATCGAATCGCTCCTGTGCGCTCGTGTTGCCGACCAGCTCGCCGACAGCCCGTACATTCGCAAACACGACCCCAACCAGGAACTGATGGCCCAGGGCGTCGCCAATTTCGTGGTTCCGTTTTTCGGCGGCATGCCGGTCACCGGCACCATTGCGCGCACCGTGACCAATCTGCGCGCCGGGGCAACGTCCCCCGTCGCAGGCATCGTGCATGCCGCCACATTGGCCGCCATCGTGTTGGTGGCGGCCCCGCTGGCGCTGCACATTCCGCTGGCGGTGCTGGCGGGCATCCTGCTGCACGTGGCCTGGAACATGGGCGAATGGCACGAGTTTGCGCGCCTCAAGCACTTTTCCAACCACTACCGCTTGCTGTTGCTGGGGACGTTTTTCCTCACGGTGGTGTTTGACCTTACCGTGGCCGTGCAGGTGGGTCTGGTGCTGGCCTGCGCATTGTTTGTCAGGCGCATGAGCGAGCTCTTTCGCGCAGAGCCCGAAACTCCGGTGCAGGCGGGCGTACCGAACCTGGCCTGGCGCCTGCACGGCGTGCTGTTCTTTGGCGCTGCCAGCAAGGTGGACCCGCTGGTGGAGGCCATCGAAGCGGCCCCCCTGGGCGTGCAGGTGCGGCTGGACGCCAGTGACCTGTTCGCCCTGGACACCACGGGCCTTGAAGGTCTGGAGCAGATCCTCAAGGCAGTGACGGAACGCGGCGGACGGCTGACGCTTTGTGGCGCACAAGAACAGCCCGCATCGCTCCTGGAACGATCGGGTTTCAACGCCCGTCTGGCGGCGCAGTCTGCGGCGCCGCAGCCCTCTGCTGCTGCCAGTCCCCCGGGGCACAGCCCGTCCAGCGGCGAAACGCCCGGTTGAAGGCACTGGCCTCCGAAAATCCCAGCCGCCGCGCAATATGCACAAACGGCTCGGCCCCACCGGCCACGGCCTGGCAAGCCAGCGCATGGCGCACGCCATCGACCAGGTCGGCGTAGCGCACGTCTTCGTCCTGCAGCCGCCGCGCAAACGCCCGCTCCCCCAGTCCAAACTGGCGCGCCGCCTGCGCGCGGCCCGGCGCGCTGCCATCGAGCGCGCCGGTCAGCCATTGCTCGACCCGGGTGCGCAGCAACACGGGCGCCGACAACGCAGCCAGCTGCGCCGCCGCATGGGCGCGGTGCAGTTGCGCCAGTTCAGCATCGGCCTGGGGCAAGGGGGCATCCAGCACGGTGTTGTCCAGCAGCAGGCCGTTGAAAGCCTGCTCGAACTGCACCTCGGCCGCCAGGGCTTGCATATAGGCCGACAAAGGCCCGATCTGCCCATGGCTGAACTGCACGCGCACGGGTTTTAGCGGCTGGCCGGTCACCCAGCGGCTAAAGCACACGGCTGCAGCCAGCACCGACTCCACCTGGTGCGGGCTGAACGCAAGGCTGCCCTGCTGCGGGTGGTAGATGAGCCAGCTGTGCTGCACCCCGGTCAACATTTGAAAACGACCGCCGTCGCTGATGAGGCGCTGGTACTCCTGCAACTGGCCGATGGCACTGCGCAGCGTGGCCGACGACAGCAGGATAAAGCTGACCACATTGAAGCTGCCCGGCCCCACCTGGCGCCCGGTATTGAGGCCAAAGGCGGCGTCACCCGTCAGTTCAGCGGCGGCGCGCCAGAGGCGGGTGATGTCGTCCACCGGCCAGCGCAGCCCGCCCAGACGTTCGTGCGCCACCCCGGCGCGCGCCAGCAGGTCGGCGCAGGGCACGCCCTGGCGCTCGGCGGCAGCAATGACGGTATTGACCCAGCTCAGGGAAACGCTGGGCGCTGAAGTCAACATGCAGTAACTCCAAGGTCAAGAAAAATTCCATGATAAGGGGCTATGGTTCAGCCATAAAAAAGGAGACAAGCGATGCAGTCACAGCACGATGTGGTAATCGTTGGAGGTGGGCTGGCCGGTATCGTCACCGCGCTGGAATGCCTGCGCGCGGGCCAATCCGTCGCGCTGGTCGACCGCGACACCCCCGAACGTTTTGGCGGCCTGGCCCTGTGGGCCTTTGGCGGTATGGCCTTGGTCGGCACGGCGCTGCAGGCGCGCATGAAAATCCCCGACACCCCCGAGTTGGCCCTGCGCGACTGGCTGAATTTTTCCGAGCTGGGCGAGAACGATGTGCACCCGCGCGAATGGGCCGAGCACTACGTGCAGCATTCGAGCAGGCAGGTGTACGACTGGTTGCTGGCCGAAGGCGTGAAATTCATGCCCGCCGTGAACTGGGTCGAACGCGGCCTGAACGGCGACGGTAATAGCGTGCCGCGTTACCACGTGGTCTGGGGCACGGCGCGCGAACTCACGCGCCGCATGATCGCCGCGCTGCGCACGGCGGCCACCACAGGCCGAGGCGCCGGACGCCTCACCCTGCTACACCAACACCGCGTCACCGCGCTGGAACACAGCGCAGGCCAGGTCTCGGGCGCCGTGGCGGTGAACGACGCCACCGGCGCAGAGATGCGCCTGTCGGCGCCCGTAGTGGTGCTGGCCATGGGCGGCATCAACGGCAGCCACGCGCAAGCCCGCGCCAACTGGCCCCAAGACCGCCCCTGCCCCAGCCAGATGCTCAATGGCGCGCACCCCTTTGCCGACGGCAAGATGCACCACTGGGTGGCCGATGCGCTGGGCGGGAAAATCACCCACGCGGGCGAAATGTGGAACTACGCAGCGGGCTTTCCTCACCCGTTTCCGCACTTTAAGGGCCATGGCCTGTCCACCATTCCGTGCAAATCGGCGCTGTGGCTAAACCACCGTGGCGAGCGCATCGGCCCCGAGCCGCTGGTTACCGGCTTTGACACCCACTGGCTGTGCCAGCGCGTCGCCGCACAAGAGAAGCCCTGGACCTGGCACTTGTTGAACTGGCGCATTGCCGCCAAAGAATTTGCCATCTCCGGTGCTGAGCACAACCAGCGCATCCGCGACATGCAGTTCCCCGCGTTCCTGAAAGAAACCCTGCTGGGCAACCACCGCCTGGTGCGCCAAATGCAAAGTGAGAGCCGCTACTTTTTAGTGGATGACACACTCGCCGGGTTGACGGAAAAAATGAATGCGCTGACCTGCTCCAACGACATAGACCCTGCGGTACTGCAAGCCACGGCAGACCGCTTTGACGCAAACTTTGCCAACGGCGACAGGCTCAACAACGATGACCAGATTCGCCGCATCCGGCACGCCCGCCAATGGGGGCCAGACAAGCTGCGCACCTGCGCGCCAGCACCCTTGCAAAAGCCCGGGGCGGGCCCGTTCATTGCCATCCAGATGCAGCTCATCACGCGCAAAAGCCTGGGCGGCCTGCAGACCGACTTGCAAAGCCGCGTCTTGGACGGCGCGGGCCAGCCCATCGGCGGCCTTTACTGCGTGGGCGAGGCCGCAGGATTTGGCGGCGGCGGCGCCAGCGGAAAGCGCTCGCTGGAAGGCACCTTTTTGCCCGGCTGCATCCTCACGGCGCGGGCTGCGGCGCGGCATATCACTGCCGGTTGATGCATGGCAATTTTGAATAAAAACCCGGTTCAGCGCAGACACAGCAAGCGCAAGCAGCTATGAAAAAAATAGTCCACATGGAACCCGACTTCATCGTCATCGGCTCCGGCCCCGCGGGCTGCGCCGTGGCTTCGCGCCTGTCGGAAGACCCGCGCCAGCAGGTGCTGCTGCTCGAAGCCGGGCCGGGCCAGCGCCAAGGCCTGCTGGGCAGCAATGCCGCGCTGGGGGCGCTGGCCTATGGCACCAAAGCCAGCGCCTACAACTGGGGCTTTAACAGCCTGCCAGATCCCGGCCTCAATGGCCGCATCTCTTACAACCCGCTGGGGCGCGGCCTGGGCGGTGGCACGGCGCTGAACATGCTGATGTACATGCGCGGCAACCCGCTCGATTACGACGGCTGGGCCCAGGCGGGCAACCCCGGCTGGGGCTGGAGCGATGTGCTGCCCTACTTCAAAAAAAGTGAGAACAACCAGACCTTCAACACCCCCGGCGACCCCTACCACGGCCAGGGCGGCCCGGTGTGGGTGGAGGAACTGCGCACCGACAACCCCTGGCACGCCACGCTGCGCCAAGCCTGCCAGGAAGCGGGCTGGCCCTGCAACCCCGACCTGAACGGCGCGGTGCAGGACGGGTTTCGCCCCACGCAGGTAATGATGAAAGGCGGTGAGCGCCACCATGCGGGCCAAGCCTACATCCTGCCGCACCTGGGCACGCGCCCCAAACTGCAACTGCAGTGCGACAGCCCGGTCACGCGCGTGCTGTTCGAGGGCCAGCGCGCCGTGGGCGTGGAGGTGGTGCAGGGCGGCACCAAGCGCCAGATCCGTGCGCGCAAAGAGGTCATCGTCAGCAGCGGCGGCCTGCTCTCGGCCAAACTTTTACAGCTCTCGGGCGTGGGCGATGGCGCGCTGCTGCAGCGCATGGGCATCCCCGTCGTGGCGCACCTGCCGGCCGTGGGCCAGCACCTGCAAGACCATGTGGACGTGATCCTGGGCCATCACATTCCGGGCGACCCCCACCTGGCGGGCATCTCGCCCACCGGGGCGCTGAACCTGTGGCGTGCCATGCGCCGCTGGCGGCGCGAACGCCGGGGCATGTGCACGACCAACTTTGCCGAAGTCACGGGCTTCATGCGCCTGACCCCCGACGCACCCCTGCCCGAAATCCAGTACGAGTTTGTCGTCGTGCTGGCCATGGACCACGGGCGCGACGTGTACGCCAAGCACGGCCTGTCCACCCACGTGCTGCTGCTGCACCCCAAAAGCCGGGGCAGCGTGCAGATTGCCAGCCCGCACTGGGAGGACGCACCCGCCATCGACTACCGCTATTTTTCGCACCCCGATGACCTGGCCACCATGGTGGCAGGTGTGCGCCGCGTGCTGCAGGTGTACGACACGCCCACGATGCGCAGCCGCGTCAAGGCCGACCTGCGCACCGCGCACTGCCGCAGCGATGAGGACTACGCCCAGTTCTGCCGCAATGTTGCGGGCACCAACTACCACCCCACCAGCAGTTGCCGCATGGGGCCGGAGGCCGCCACCAGCGTGGTCGATGCGCGCTTGCGCGTGCATGGCCTGCAAGGGCTGCGCGTGATCGACAGCTCCATCTTCCCCACGATTCCCGGCGGCAACACCACTGCGCCCAGCTACATGGTGGGCGAGAAAGGCGCGGCCCTGCTGCGCGAGGACTGGCAATGATGGCACGCACGGTGTATTCCTGGAAGCACGTCGCGCCGCGCACGGTGTTCATCACCGGTGCCAGCAGCGGCATTGGCCGCGACATGGCGCAGCGCCTGGCGGCCGAGGGCATGAGCATTGCGATCTTCAACCGCTCGGCCGCTGACGACGTGCTGCAGGCGCTGCGCAGCCAGGCCTGCAGCCCCGCGCAGCGCTTTGCCTGCTATCGCGCCGATGTGTCCGATGCCCGCGCCATCGAGGCCGCCGTGGCACAGGCAGCAGAGGACTTGGGCGCGCCGCAACTGGTCATCCACAGCGCGGGTGTGCTGCACAACGGGCCGCTGCTGGAGTCCTCGGCGCAGGATTTCGAGCGCGTGATCGACACCAACTTGAAGGGCTCGCGCCACTTGGCTGCCGCCGTGCTGCCGCACATGGCGGCGGGCAGCCACTTGGTTTTCATCGCCTCGCTGGCGGCGCTGACCGGCAACTTTGGCTACACCGCTTACTGCGCATCCAAGTACGGCGTGCGGGGCCTGGCCGAGGCGCTGCGCTTTGAACTCCAACCGCAGGGCATTGACGTGAGCCTGTGCTGCCCGGGCGAGATCCTCACGCCCATGGTGGTGCAGGAAAAGCGCCACATGCACCCCGTCTCTGCCGCCATGAAGGCCTTTGCGGGCAGCCGCACGCTCGATGCCTCGGTGCCCGTGCTGCTGCGCGGCATCGCCCGGCGCCAGTTCGAGATCGTCGATGGCCCGCGTCCGGCGCTCACCGCCTTCCTCTCGCGTCACGTACCGCGCCTGGCGCGCTGGACGGGCGACCGCATCACCGCCCGCACTTTGCAAAAAATCCAGAAAGCCCAGCCATGAGCACCCTGCCCCCTACCACCAGCCTGAGCGCGCAGACCCCGGCGGACATCCCCGCCCACCTCCCCGCAAATTTGCGCGACTGCTTCACACAGCAACGCGCCGCCTTTGCACAGAACCGCGCCCCCAGCCTCGCTGAGCGCCGCGCCGACCTGCGCGCCCTGCACGGCCTGCTCGTGGAAAACCGCGACGCCCTGGTCGACGCCGTCAACCAGGATTTCGGCTGCCGCAGCCGCTTCGAGACCCTGATGACCGAACTGCTGCAGGGCCAGGAGGCGGCGCTGCACGCTGTTTCGCAGTTGCCGCGCTGGATGAAGCGGCAAAAGCGCCCGCTCGACATTACCCAGTACCCGCTCGCGAGCGCTTTCGTGCAGGCCCAGCCGCTCGGCGTGGTCGGCATCGTCGTGCCGTGGAACTTCCCCATCGCCATGGTGGTGCAGCCCATGATCGGTGCGCTGGCCGCCGGCAACCGGGTGATGGTGAAGATGTCGGAAAACTCCGCCCACCTGGCACACCTGCTGCAAAGCCTGCTGCCGCGCTACTTTGCCTTTGATAAGGTGAGCGTATTTGCCGATGCACACGCCGGGCCGGGCCAGTCGCTGGGGCCGCTGTTCACCCAACTGCCCTTCAACCACCTGTTCTTCACCGGCTCACCGCAAACCGGCAAGGCGGTGATGACCAACTGCGCCGCCCACCTCACGCCGGTGACGCTGGAGCTGGGCGGCAAGTCGCCCGCCATCGTCGCGCCGGACTACTCTCTGGAGAAGGCAGCCGAGCGCATTTTGTGGGTGAAGATGCTCAACGCCGGGCAGATCTGCACCAACGTCGATTACCTCTTCCTGCCCGAGGGCCAGGAAGAGGCCTTCATCGCCCATGCCCAGCGCATCGTGGCGCAGCGCTACCCCGACCTGACCAACGGCGACTACACCGCCATCATCGACCAGCGCCAGTACGACCGCCTGCAAGCCATGCTGCAGGACGCCATCGCGCAAGGCGCCCAGGCCGTGCCGCTCTGCCCTGGCCAGGCGGGGGATGCGGCCCGGCGCATCATGCCGCCGGTGGCGCTGCTCGGCGTGCACGCCGGCATGCAGGTGATGCAGCGCGAAATCTTCGGCCCGCTGCTGCCCATCCTCCCCTACCGCCACAAGGACGAGGTGGTGCAGTACATCAACGACCGCCCCCACCCGCTGGCGCTGTACCTGTTCAGCCACGACCGCAGCCTGCAGGACCACTACCTGAGCCAAACCCTCTCGGGCGGCGTGACGCTCAACGACACCCTGCTGCACGCCGGCCAGCACCACCTACCCTTTGGCGGCGTCGGCGCCAGCGGCATGGGCCACTACCACGGACGCGAGGGCTTTCTGACCTTCTCCAAGCTACGCCCGGTGTTTCAGCAGGGGCCGCTGCGCACGGTGAACTTCCTCACGCCGCCCTACGCCGGGCTGGCGAGCAAGGTGCTCAACGCGATGCTCTGGCGCAGTCGTTGAATCTAAAAAACCACGACCCGAACACCCACAGGAGACACACATGCAAGGGGATATCGCGTCGAGCGTGCTGCTGCCGCTCATTCTGGCGTTCATCATGTTCTCGCTCGGCCTGGGGCTGGCGCTGGCGGATTTCAAGCGCATCTTCACCCAGCCGCGCGCCCTGCTGGTGGGGGTGGTGTGCCACTTCGTGCTGTTGCCGCTGGCCTGCTACCTCCTGCTCAGCGCCTGGGGCATGGGCGGTGTGTTTGCCGTGGGCTTCATGATCCTGGCGGCCTGCCCCACGGGCAGCACCTCCAACCTGCTTACCTACCTTGCGCGGGGCGACGTGGCGCTGGCGCTGAGCTTTACCGCCGTGGCCAGCATGGCGACCATCTTTACGCTGCCGCTGATCGTCACCTGGGCGCTGGGCCACTATCTGGGCGCGGCGCGTGCGGTCGATGTGCCGGTGGGGCTGATGATGGGCCAGGTGGCGCTGATGCTGGGCCTTCCGGTCAGCCTGGGCATGGTGGCGCGTGCGCGCTGGCCGCAGTGGGCGCAGCGCTTCGAGCCGCGCGCCACACGCATCGCCACGGTGCTGTTCGTGCTCATCGTGGTGCTGGCCGTGGCCAAGAACTGGGCCCTGCTGCGCGAGAACTTTGCCAGCCTGGCGCCCTTTGCCATGCTGCTCAACATCAGCATGCTGTGCGTGGGCTTTGCCGTGGCCTGGGCCGCGCGCCTGCCCCGCCGTCAGTCGGTCACGCTGGGCATTGAAACCGCCGTGCAGAACGCGGCCCTGGCCCTGGTGATTGCCAGCACCGTGCTCAAGGACGACGCCCTGGCCATTCCCGGCGCGCTCTACGGCGTGTTGATGTACGCCGGAGGGCTGGTGTTTGCGCTCGCCATGCGCCGCTTCATGCCCCCGGAGCAGGCGGGCTGAAGTCGAATCTCTTCCCTTTCCAATTTTTTAGGCCAAATAGACCTCTAGCGCTTACCCATCAAGCGCAACCAGCTATCAATCAAGGAGCGAATATGAACGGCGCACACGCACTGATCAAAACCCTGGCCGACGCCGGTGTCGAAGTCTGCTTCAGCAATCCCGGAACCAGCGAGATGCACTTTGTCGCGGCGCTGGACGGCGAACCGCGCATGCGCGCCGTATTGGCGCTCTTTGAAGGCGTAGCCACCGGTGCGGCCGACGGCTATGCCCGCATGGCGGGCAAACCCGCTGCCACGCTCTTGCATCTGGGCTGCGGCCTGGGCAATGGCCTGGCCAACCTGCACAACGCGCGCAAGGGCAAGGTGCCCGTCGTCAACATCGTGGGCGACCACGCCACTTACCACACGCGCTTGGACGCCCAGCTGCAGTCCGACATTGAAACCGTGGCGCGCAATGTGTCGCCCGGCTTTGTGCGCACCTCGGCCAGCACCGCCGAGTTGTGCCAGGACGCCACCGATGCCATCACCGCTGCGCGCGGCCTGCCGGGGCAAGTGGCCACGCTGATCTTGCCAGCCGATGTGTCGTGGGGTGAGGGCGCCGTGCCCTGCCCGCCGCCCGCGCGACCCGCGCCCCAAGCTGCAGACGCAGCGGTGGTGCAAGCCATTGCCGAGGTGCTGCGCTCGGGCAAGAAAACGGCCTTGCTGCTGGGCGGACACGCCCTGCGCGAGCCCGCGCTGCTGGCCGCCGCGCGCATTGCCGCGCATAGCGGCGTGCAGCTGCTGGCCGAAGTGTTCCCCACCCGCATGGAGCGGGGCGCAGGCCTGCCTGCGGTCGAGCGCATTGCCTACCTGGCCGAAATGGCGGGCGTGCAGTTGGCCGAGATCGAACACCTGGTGCTGGTCGACGCCAAGGCGCCGGTGTCTTTCTTCGCCTACCCCGGCAAGAAGAGTGAGCTGGTGCCCGACAGCTGCACCGTGCACACGCTCTCCACCCCGGCCCAAGACGCAGCCGCCAGCCTGCAGCAACTCGCCACCGCGCTGGGCGCCACGCAGACCGCGCCCGCCCTGCAAGCCGCACAGCGCCCAAGCCGCCCGCGCGGCAAACTTACCGCGCCCAAGGTGTGCAAGGCCGTGGGCCACCTGCTGCCAGACAACGCCATCCTGATCGATGAAGCCATCACCTCGGGACTGATGCTCTCCGCCATGACGGCAGGCGCGCCGCGCCACGACCTCATCACCCTCACCGGCGGCGCCATCGGCCAAGGCCTGCCCAACGCCGTCGGCGCGGCCATTGCCTGCCCGGACCGCCCTGTGATTGCGCTGATTGGCGACGGCACCGCCATGTACACCTTTCAGGCGCTGTGGACCATGGCGCGCGAGAAGCTGCATGTGGTGTCCATCGTGTTCAACAACGCGTCGTACTCGGTGCTCAACGTGGAGCTGGAACGCGTGGGCGCCGACGAGGTGGGCCCCAAGGCCCAATCGCAGCTCGACCTGAGCGGGCCCACACTCAACTTCGCCCTGCTGGCCCAAGGCATGGGCGTGCATGCGGTGCGTACCGATACGGCCGAGGGGTTCAACAAGGCGCTGGAATACGCACTGGCGACACCGGGGCCGCATTTGATCGAGGCGCTGGTGCCCGAGTCGCTTAGCGGTGCCAAGCGCAAGGTGCTGCCGTGGCTGCTGCGCTCGCTACCGCATTTGCCACCGGCGGTGGCGCGGGCGCTCAAGCGCAAGATTGCGCCTTGAGTATTTTTGGGGCTTTGCGCTTATCTAGCATGCGCTGACAGCTATTGTTTTGATAGTTTGCGCTGTGCCTTGGCTGAGGGCGGAGACCGGGAGTCGCCCGCCGGGGCGAATCCCGGCCTCCGCCCTCCGCAGAGCCCCCTCCCCCGAAAACGTCAAAAACTCAACGCCCTCCACCCGCATTCTCGGGCGCCGTCATATCAGGCCCCGACTGGGTGCGCAGCACGCGCAGGCTGCGGTCTGTCACCACGGTGAACAGCATGGCCGTGTTCGGGGCTTCGAGGTAGCGCCAGTCATGGTGGGTTTCGTTCTTCAATTCGAAGGGTGTCACCTTGGCCGGTTTGCCCAGCAGGCGGCGCACTTCTGCCATGTCCATGCCGGGCTGGATGCGGGCAAAGTTCTCGGGCGTGAGCACCTGGCGCACGGCGACCAGGCGGCCATCGGCACCGATATCGATCATGTAGTTGCGCTGCCCGGCGGGCTGGCGGTTGTATTCAAAGGTGCGCAAGCCACCGCCTGCGTCCCAGATGTTGTCGGGCACGCCAAAGCGGTCGCGCACGTCCACCTCGGTCGAGCGCCCCGGCTCCAGTTCGCTGATGCGCTGCGGGTCGCAACCGCTGGTGGCCAGCAAGGCCAGTGCCATGGCAGCAGTGGCGGCAAGGTGTTTGAGGTGCATCGTGACAGTCCCGGTAAAATCCATGGATACAGCTTAGCCCAATACCATGTCCATCTTTGCCCGCCCCCACTACACCTCCGACGCCACCCAGTTCATCGAGCAGCTCAAGCAGCAAAAGCCTGCGCTCGATGCCCAGCAGCAGGCCGGCCGTGCACTGCTCTGGGACAAGAAGGTCGACCGCACCCTGTGGCAGGACTACCGCGCCGGCCAAGTGCAGCAACAACCCTACGTCTACCAGACAGAAACCAAACACCCTTAAGGCAAAAATGGCCTCTAGGAGCCTGTCGGACTTGGGAATCGTCGGCTGCAAATCGGCCCCAGAAAAAAAGACTCCTAGCGCTTTACCATCAAGCGCTTACAGCTATCATTTCAGAAGCATCCATGGATAGCATCGAGGCCCCTTCCAGTGCCATGCCCGATGTGGTGGACCAGGTGGCGCTGGCGCGCCTGTACGGCGAACCCCTGTTCGCCCTGCCCACCGACCTGTACATCCCGCCCGACGCGCTGGAGGTTTTTCTCGAAGCCTTCGAAGGGCCGCTGGACCTGCTGCTCTACCTGATCCGCAAGCAGAACTTCAATATTCTCGACATCCCCATGGCCGGACTGACGCGCCAGTACCTGGTGTATGTGGACGAAATCCGCAACCGCAATCTGGAACTGGCGGCCGAGTACCTGCTGATGGCGGCCATGCTCATCGAGATCAAGTCGCGCATGCTGCTCCCGCCCAAGAAGCAAGCGGGCGCCGAAGAAGCCGAAGACCCGCGCGCCGAGCTGGTGCGCCGCCTGCTTGAATACGAGCAAATGAAAATGGCCGCCCAACAACTGGGCCAGCTGCCGCAGTACGGACGCGATTTTCTCAAGGCCCAGGTCTACATTGAGCAAAGCCTGCAGCCGCGTTTCCCCGATGTGGACCTGGTCGATCTGCAGGACGCCTGGCGCGACATTCTCAAACGTGCCAAGCTGGTGCAGCACCACAAAATCACCCGCGAGGAACTGAGCGTGCGCGAGTACATGAGCCAGGTCCTCAAGGCATTGCAAGGGCGGCGCTTTGTCGAGTTCGAGCACCTGTTCGACCCCGCCAAGGGCAGTACCGTACTGGTAGTCACCTTCATTGCCCTGCTGGAACTGGCCAAGGAAACGCTGATCGAGATCACCCAGGCCGAGGCCTTTGCCCCCATTTACGTCAGACTGGCCTATACCCCCGTCTGATCCGATCCACGCCCGCATGGCAGCAGGCCACCACGAAGGCCGGTGACGAGCGCCATGCACCAACCCACCACACACCATGGCATCGCATGATTTTGACGTTCTGATTGTGGGCAGCGGCCTGGCCGGTCTGTCGGCTGCGCTGCACCTGGCGCCCACGCACCGCGTCGCGGTGATTACCAAACGAGAAATGCAGGATGGTTCGAGCGGCTGGGCGCAGGGCGGCATTGCCGCCGTGCTGGCCAACGACGACACTTTCGAGGCCCACATCCAGGACACCCTGGTCGCAGGCGCCGGGCTGTGCGACCTGGCCACCACGCGCTTTGTGGTGGAGAACGCCCCCGAGGCCATCGGCTGGCTGCGCCAGCTCGGCGTGCCCTTTACGCAGGAGGGCGAGCAACTGCACCTCACGCGCGAAGGCGGCCACAGTGCACGCCGCATTGCCCACGTGACCGACGCCACGGGCGCTGCTGTGCAAAAAACGCTGATCGACGTGGTGCGCACCACGCCTGGCATCACGCTGTTCGAGCACCACACACTGGTCGACGTGATCACCAGCCGCAAGCTGGGCCTGGCCGGCCAGCGCTGCCTGGGCCTGTATGCGCTGGACAAGGCCACCGACGAAGTCGTGACCTTCCGCGCACCACAAACCATTCTGGCCACGGGCGGCGCGGGCAAGGTGTACCTCTACACCACCAACCCCGACACCGCCACCGGCGACGGCATAGCGGCGGCCTGGCGCGCCGGTTGCCGCGTGGGCAACATGGAGTTCATCCAGTTCCACCCCACGGGGCTGTACCACCCGCACGCCAAGTCCTTCCTCATCAGCGAGGCCGTGCGCGGTGAAGGCGGGCGCTTGCTGCTGCCCGATGGCACGCGCTTCATGCCCGAACATGACCCCCGCGCCGAACTGGCCCCGCGCGACGTGGTGGCGCGCGCTATCGACTACGAGATGAAAAAACACGGTCTGGATTGCGTGCACCTGGATATCTCGCACCAGAGCCCGGAGTTCCTGAAGGAACATTTCCCCAACATCCTGGCGCACTGCGCCGATCTGGGCATCGACATCACCCAAGAACCGATTCCCGTGGTGCCCACGGCCCACTTCACCTGCGGCGGTGTGCTAACGGATCTTTCGGGCCGCACCGACCTGCCCGGTCTGTACGCCGTGGGCGAGGTGGCCTGCACCGGCCTGCACGGCGCCAACCGCCTGGCCAGCAATTCGCTGCTCGAATGCATGGTGTTCGCCCGTGCGGCGGCGCAGACCATCGCGGCCGCGCCGCGTGTACAGATTCCGGCATTGCCCCGCTGGGACGACAGCCGCGTCACCGACGCCGACGAGTCGGTGGTGATTTCGCACAACTGGGACGAGCTGCGCCGCTTCATGTGGGACTACGTGGGCATCGTGCGTACCAACAAGCGCCTGGAGCGCGCCGCGCACCGCATCTCGCTGCTCTGGGCCGAGATCGATGAGTTTTACGCCCACTTCCATATCACGCGCGACCTGCTGGAGCTGCGCAACCTGGTGCAGGTGGCCGAACTCATCGTACGATCAGCCCAGCTGCGGCGCGAAAGCCGGGGCCTGCACTACAGCCGCGACTACCCGCAGTTGGCCGCGCCCGCCGCGCCCACCATCCTCGTTCCCCCCGTCACCCATTGATTCCATTTCTCAACCATCCGTGTCGTTGTTGCTTTGCCTTGCCACAGCACTGATCGTAGGTTTCGCGCCTAGACACGAATGATTTGGAAACAGAATAAGACCCCCCTGGAAACCGCCATGTACCGCACCCTGCTCAAATCCAAGATCCACCGCGCCACCGCCACGCACTGCGAACTGCACTACGAAGGCTCCTGCGCCATCGACGAAGACCTGCTCGAAGCCGCCAACATGGTGGAGAACGAGCAAGTGCATATCTGGAACATCAACAACGGCGAACGCTTCATCACCTACGCCATCAAGGGCGAGCGCGGCAGCGGCATGATTTCGGTCAACGGCTCGGCGGCACGCCGCGCCAGCGTGGGCGACCTGCTCATCATTGCCGCCTTTGCCCAGATTCCCGAAGACAAGGTCGCCACGCACCGCCCACAGCTGGTGTTCGTAGACGCGAACAACCGCCAGACCGAACTGCGCGACCACGTTCCAACCCAGCCGCTGTAAATAGAAAAATCAAAAACAATAGCTACGAGCGCTTGCCTATCTAGCGCTTGAGGCTATTTTCGCGACTTATCCGACCGTAGCCGCCAGCCAGCCACGCAGACTGTTCACAAAGGCCCAGGCCTCGACACGGTGTACATCCTCCAGGCGTACCACGGCCTCCTGCACGCGCCCCTCGCGCAGCGCCACGGCGCGGCCCACGCCTGGCAGCAGGCCGCACGAAAGCGGTGGTGTGACCCAGCGGCCGTCCAGCAGCATGGCAATGTTGCCGAAGCTGCCCTCGGTGATCTCGCCCGCCTCGTTCCACAAAACGGTATCAAACACCCCCGTCTCGGTGGGGGCAAACGCCGCGTAGTGCGCGCGGCGTGTGGTCTTGAACCGGACAAATTCGCTGTGCGCCTCCGTCAAAGGACTGCGGGCCAGTTGCAGGCGCACGGGCTGTGGTGTGGGTTGCAGTGCAAACGCCTCGGCACGGGGCTGCCCTGCAGCACCCAGCAGCAGGCGCACGCGCCACAGGCCTTGCGAATGCCCGTCAGCCAGCGCCTGCAGGCACTGGTGCACGGCACCAGCGTTCCAGGGGATGCTGAAATGCGCGGCGGCCTGCTGCAGGCGGGCCAGGTGGTCGGCAACGTGGCGCAACCGGCCCTCTTCCAGCGCCAGGGTTTCCAGCAGATCGAACGGCATGCTGGCCCGCTCCACAAAGGCGCGTTTGTGGCGCCACTCGTTCCATTCAGCATCCGCCACGGCATCCGCCGTGATGCCGCTGCCGATGCCGCAGCGCGCCAGGTCGCCTTGCAGCACCACAGTGCGGATGGGGACATTGAAGGTCGCCCGGATACCGCTCTGCTCCCCTGGACGCACCACCCCTACCGCCCCGCAGTACACGCCGCGCGGCGCGGGCTCGAGCGCGTGGATCATCTGCATGGCGCGCACTTTGGGCGCGCCGGTGACGGAGCCGCAGGGGAACAGCGCCGCAAACACATCGGTCAGCGTGGTGCCAGGCCGCGTGCGTGCCCGCACGTCAGACGTCATTTGCCACACCGTGGGCAGCGCCTGCGTGGCAAACAGCGCGGGCACCTGCACGCTGTGCGGCAGGGCAATGCGCGAGAGGTCGTTGCGCAGCAGATCCACGATCATCACGTTCTCGGCACGCTCCTTGGGGGCCGTGCGCAGGTGGGCGGCCTGGGCGGCATCTTCCTCGGGCGTGGCGCCGCGCGCGGCTGTGCCCTTCATGGGGCGGGCCAGAATATCGCCGCCGCCAGGCGCGTCCTGCCAGTCAAAAAACAGTTCGGGCGAAACGGAGAGCACCTGCTCGCCCCCCGCATCGATGTGCGCCGCATAGCCGCCGGGCTGGGCGCGCTGCAGTGCGGCAAACAGCGCCGCCGCACTGCCCTGCAGCGCACCTGTGAGGGGTGCGGTGTAGTTGACCTGGTACAGCTCGCCCGCACCAATGGCCTGCTGGATGCGGCCCAGCGCAGTATCGAAAGCGCCGCGCTCCAGGCCGCTATGCCACTCCACACGGGCCGCTTCCTGCGCCGCCTCGGCAGGCCAGGGCTGGGGGGCATCGTGCACGGCAAACCAGGCCAGCGGGCCGTCGGCGGCGTGGGTTTGCAGCGCGGCATCGAAGGCAGGCGCCGCCTCATAGCGCACATAGCCCACGCACCAGTGGCCGCGCTGCGCTGCGGCATGCACGGCATCGAGCACGGCGCACACCTCACCCACCTGCTGCGCCACCAGCACCTGGCGCGGCGCGCCAAAGGCGCAGCGCAGGCGCGGGGCGGCGGCATCCAGCGGCTGGGCGAAGTCGATGCGGGCCGTCTCGGCCTCTGGCGGGGAAACGCGCGTCACGGCAGGCCGGCAATGAAATTGCGTTTGGGTTTGTACCGAACGCGCAGGTCGGCCAGCCACGGCGCCTGCTGTGCCAGGGGCATGCGCGCGAGGATGTCACGCACCAGCGCCAGCGGCGTGGCATAGGGCGACGACGCACGGGCCATGGCGGCATCAAACACGCGCTGCAGCAGTTGCACGGCATCCGCACCGTTCTCAGCGGGCAACTGCCGGGCCAGCGCTTCGAGCGTGTCGAGACGGCAGCCGTTGCCGGGTTGACGCACCAGCGCCAGGGCCTGCTGCGGCTCGGCGTCCGCCAGGTGCCAGGACACGCGCACGTCGATGCTGCGCAATGCGGGATCACCTGCATGCACTCGGGTGCGCTTGCGTGCAGCGTCCAGTTCTGCCTGTTCGCGCTGCTCGGCCCAGGCGAACAGTTCGGCCCGGTAGCGCGCACGGTCATACCCGGCACGCTCTGCAGCCTTCAGCACCGCCCGGTAAGTGGAGACATCTGGGCGGGCTTGCAGGCGGCGGCGCCAGAGGGCCAGTGCCTCTTCGTCCCAGCCGTCGCGCTCGTAGCAGCGCAGCAGGTCGTCTTCGCAGCGCCAGTCCCCAGGGTGCTGCCGGACCCCGGCCTCCGCCCATTGCAGGGCCTCGCGAAACCAGCCCTGCTCCTCGCACAAGGCCACCAGGGCGCAGTACTCAAACGCTTCCTGCGCGCTGTCGGCCATGGCATCGCGCAGGGCCAGCGGGTCGCCCTGCAAAGCCAGGCTGTCCAGGTAGCGGCGGCGCAACTGGCTGCGCTGGTGGTCATATCCCCGAACGGCGCGCGCTGGCAGGCCCGGTGTGGCGTTCGCAGGATGGAGGCGTTGCCAGTCTTGCCAATCGGCTCGGGCCTGCGCGGCATAGCGCGCCAATACGGCCGGACCCGCGGCAGCAAGGATGGATTTTTCGTCCCACAGGCCCCAGGGGTCGGCCTGCATCAGCGCAAACCAGCGCTCCACCCAGGAGGCTGGTGGCGGGGATGCGCGCAGGGCTTCGGTCAGCAGGTCCATCACATCCTGCACCAGCCCGCCGATTTCGCCGCCCGAGTCATCGGCGTGTTCCGCCACCTTGTAGATACAGCGCAGCGCGTGCTCGCACAACTCGCGTAGCCGCGCGGGGTCGCGCTCCCGCCAGGGCTGCAGCATAGGCAGTACCTTGGCGGCGCGGTGCGCGTAGGCACCGGATTCGCGCCAGTCAAGGAAACCGCTGCGATCGCGCAGCAGCGCGGCAATGGCACTGCGCAGCGCCTTGGGGTCGCCTGCGGCGCTGTGCTCGGCGGACCAGGCCTTGAGCTCGGCCATCAGGTCGCGGTCGTTCTCGGCCCAGTCCCACAGCCGCTCGGCCAGGGCGTCGGCGCTTTGGCTCTGCACAAACTGGCGCAAGGCTTGCAGGTTGCTGGCCTGGGTGCGTGCGCGCTTGGCTGCCGCAGCCACTTTTTTGACCGCCTGGGGGTCGTGCACGGGAGCTGCGCCGCCCAGTTCGCCGCGCCAGGCCTGGCATACCGCTACCAGGTGCTTGCAAAAGTTGCCGTCCTGCGCGTGCGGGCAGTCGCACTCGCCATCGAGTTCGTCGTCAGCGTCAATGCAGACCCGCACCTGGTAGGCCTGCGTGCCTTGCACCAGGGCCTGCACGGCCGCCTGTTCGCCCGGCTCCAGCGCGGGGGTCTGTAGTGACTCGATGGCGCCGCTGCTGGCGTAGGTCTGACCCCGCGCAAACACCGCTGGGCCGCTCAGGCGCAGCAGCGCGTCATCAGACAGCAGGGGGAGCCACTGCGGCGAAAGGCGTGGAGAGGCCACGGCAGATATCCTTTTATAAAAAATAGCCTCTAACGCTTATGCAGCAAGCGCTGACAGCTACCAATACGATAGCAATCTCTACGCCGCACCCATATTCGGCACCAGCCCTGCCACAGGCTGCCCCTTCTTCAGCGCGGCGGTAAAGGCCAGCATGCGGTCAATGGGCAGGCGCGCGCGCGGGATGATGGCGGGGTCTACGTGGATGGCGTTGCTGCCCGTCTCCAGCACCTGGGCCACGCCGGCCAGGCCGTTCATCGCCATCCACGGACAGTGGGCGCAGCTTTTGCAGGTGGCGCTGTTGCCGGCGGTGGGGGCCTCGTAGAACCGCTTGCCGGGGTTGAGCGTGCGCAGCTTGTGCATCATGCCGCCGTCGGTGGCGACGATGAACTCGGTGGCGTCCATCGTCTGCGCGGCCTTGAGAATGGCCGAGGTGGAACCCACGGCGTCGGCCAGGGCAATCACATCCGCGGGCGATTCGGGGTGCACCAGCACCTTGGCGCCGGGGTGCTCCTTTTTGAGCGCTTCAAGCTCAAAGGCCTTGAACTCGTCGTGCACGATGCAGGCGCCATTCCACATCACCATGTCGGCGCCGGTTTCGCGCTGGATGTAGGCGCCCAGGTGGCGGTCGGGCGCCCAGAGGATTTTTTGCCCGGCGTCTTTCAGGGCACGCACGATGTCGAGCGCACAGCTGGATGTGACCAGCCAATCGGCCCGCGCCTTCACCGCCGCGCTGGTGTTGGCGTACACCACCACGGTGCGGTCCGGGTGCTGATCGCAAAACGCGCTGAACTCCTCGATGGGGCAGCCCAGGTCGAGCGAGCAGGTGGCGTCCAGGTCGGGCATGAGAATGGTTTTTTCGGGCGAGAGGATCTTCGCCGTCTCGCCCATGAAACGCACGCCCGAGACCACCAGGCTCGTGGCCGCATGGTCGCGGCCAAAGCGGGCCATCTCCAGCGAGTCGCTGACGATGCCGCCGGTTTCCTCGGCCAGATCCTGCAGGTCGGGGTGCACGTAGTAGTGCGACACCATGACCGCGTTCTTTTCCTTGAGCAGGCGGCGGATCTTGTCCTTGGTGGCCGCGCGCTCGTCCTGCGTCAGCTCGGCGGGCACGCGCGCCCAGGCGTGCTTGGTGGCGCACACCCCGCCGCCTTCGGGCTGCTCGTAATCGACTTCCTTGAGGATGATGGTGGTGTTCATGGCAACTCCTGCAGGCGCATGGAAAAGTCCGTGGCCGTCACGTCCTTGGTCAGCGCCCCGATGGAGATGCGGTCCACGCCGGTTTCTGCAAGAGCGCGCAGGCCATCGAGCGTGACACCACCCGAGATTTCGAGGATGGCGCGGCCCGCATTGAGGCGCACCGCCTCGTGCAGCGTGGCCACATCCATGTTGTCGAGCAGCACCATTTTTGCGCCTGCCTCCAGGGCCTCGGCCAGCTGCGCCAGGGTTTCCACCTCGATCTCGATGAACTGGGCCTGGGCGGCCACCTTCTCGGTGGCGCGCAGCACAGCCGTCACCCCCCCGGCGGCGGCGATGTGGTTTTCCTTGATGAGCACGGCGTCAAACAGGCCAATGCGGTGGTTGGTACCGCCGCCCATGCGCACGGCGTATTTTTGCGCCATGCGCAGGCCGGGCAGGGTTTTGCGCGTGTCCACGATATGGGCCTTGGTGCCAGCGACGGCATCCACATAGGTGCGGGTCTTGGTGGCCACGGCCGAGAGCATCTGCAAAAAGTTGAGCGCGGTGCGTTCGGCGCTGAGCAGGGCGCGGGCGCTGCCCTCTACCTCCAGCACCACCTGGTCCGCCGTGCAGCGCTGGCCCTCCTGCACATGCCATGTGATGCGTGCAGTGGGGTCGAGCGCGCGCACCGCCGCCGTGGCCCAGGGGCCGCCGCAGATGACAGCGCTCTCGCGTGCCAGCACGCGGGCGCGGGCGCGGCGCGTGGGGTCAATCAGGCCAGCGGTCAGGTCGCCGCTGCCCAGGTCTTCCTGCAGGGCGCGGGCGACATCCAGCAGCACCAGGGAGAGCATCGAGGGGTCGGTGGGGTCAGCAAAAAAGGTCATGGGGTGCAAGCATAGCGGCTTCGACTAGACTCCCCGCTCCCATGGACTTTGAGAAGACGGCACCATGACTGACACCACCACGCCCTCCTCCGCCAACGCGGGCACGCCCTACGGCACCTTGCCACCCGCATCGCCCCTGCCCCAGCGCCGCCCGGTCAGCCTGCCGCGCCTGCAGCAAATGCGCGAGGCGGGCGAAAAAATCACCATGCTCACCGCATACGACGCCACCTTTGCCGCCGTGGCCGATGCTGCCGGTGTCGAATGCCTGCTGGTGGGCGATTCGCTGGGCATGGTTTGCCAGGGCCTGCCCAGCACCGTGGGCGTGACGCTGGAGACCATGGTTTACCACACAGAAAGCGTGGCGCGCGGCCTGCACCGCGTGCAGGGAACGGCCTGGTTGATTGCCGACCTGCCCTATGGCAGCTACGCCGAAAGCCGCGAGCAAGCCCTGCGCAGCGCCTGCGCCCTGATGCGCGCGGGCGCCCACATGGTCAAGCTCGAAGGCGGCGGCTGGACCGCGCCCACCGTGCAATTTTTGGTGGAGCGCGGCGTGCCCGTGTGCGCCCACCTTGGCCTGACACCGCAAACCGTGCACGCGCTCGGTGGCTACCGCGTACAGGGCAAGACAGACCAGGCCGCCCAGGCCATGCGCCGCCAGGCCCGCGAACTGCAGGACGCCGGTGCCTCCATGCTGGTCCTGGAGATGGTACCGGCGCAACTCTCTGCCGAAGTGACCCAGGAGCTGACCCAGTGCCACACCATCGGCATTGGCGCTGGCAGCGGCACTGCAGGCCAGGTGCTGGTGCTGCACGACATGCTGGGCATGAACCTGGGCAAGATGGCGCGCTTTGTGCATAACTTCATGCAGGACACCGGCAGCGTGCGTGGCGCCATCGAGGCCTACGTGCAGGCTGTCAAACAGGGGCGTTTCCCCGACAATGCCGTGCACGCTTGGTAAAACCCTGCTTTCTCCGCACATCTCACATGCACATCGTCCACTCCATTCCCGACCTGCGCGCCGCCCTGGCAGCCTGCAGCAAGCCCGCCTTTGTGCCCACCATGGGCAACCTGCACGACGGGCACCTGGCCCTGGTGCACCAGGCCCGGCCGTTGGGCGACACCACGGTGGTCAGTATCTTCGTCAACCGGCTGCAGTTTTTGCCACACGAAGACTTTGACAGCTACCCCCGCACCTGGGAGGCCGACTGCGCCAAGCTGCAGGCCGCAGGCTGTGATGTGCTGTTTGCCCCGCGCGAGAACGACCTGTACCCCGAACCCCAAACCTTTAAAGTGCAGCCCGACCCGTTGCTGGCCGACATTCTGGAAGGGCATTTCCGTCCCGGTTTCTTTACCGGTGTGTGCACCGTGGTGATGAAGCTGCTCTGCGCCGTTTTTGCGGGCAAGGCCAGCGGCAGCGCCGTTTTTGGCCAAAAAGACTACCAACAGCTCATGGTGCTGCGCCGCATGGCGCAGCAGTTTGCCCTGCCTGTCGACATCGTGACCAGCCCCACGCAACGCGCGGCAGACGGCCTGGCCCTGAGTTCGCGCAACGGCTACCTGAGCGAAGCCGAGCGCACCGAGGCGGTGCAGCTTTCACTGGCCCTGCGCGCCCTGGGCCGCGAAGCCGTTGCCGCCGCCCATGCCCTGCCGGCGCAGGTCGCCACGCTGGAGCAGCGCGCCCTGCAGGCCCTGACCGTACGCGGCTGGCAGCCCGACTACCTGACCGTGCGCCGCCGCACCGACCTGCAGACACCCGGGCCCGGTGATGCGCTGGTCGTGCTGGGCGCCGCCCGCCTGGGGCGCACCCGGCTGATCGACAACTTCGAAATCTGACCCCTGGTCGCCGCCACCATGGACGTTCTCTTTCTGGCCACCCTCATCGCCACTGGCGTCTTCGTGCTGAATGCAAAACAGCAGCGCGAGCGCGTCGCGCTGCTGGCCAGCTATCTGGGCAACTACCAGATCGAGAAGCTCATGGAAAACCTCACCGAAGGCTATCTGCGCGCCCTGGGCGAGAGCGACACAGAACGGCGCGAACAGGTATGGAGCCTGCTGCGCACCACAGAACTGCAGCTCAGCGAGCAATTCACCCGCTTTACCGCCGATTTCACCCGTGTGGAACCGCTCCAGACCCGCATCAGCACCCTGCCCCTGGCGTTGCCCTATGCCGACCGGTGGCTGCCCAGTGCCAGCATCGACATGCGCCAGGCGCTGGCCATCCACGCGCAAGGCATCGAGCGCGCCGTGCGCAACGAAGCCGGTCTTTCGCTGCGCGACAAGGCTTACACGCTGTCGGCCGAGCTTTTCCTCATGCAGCACACCTGCCACTGGTTCTGTAAATCCCGGGCCATTGCCTCGGCCCGCCTCATGGCCCGCCACAAAACCCCCCATGCGCAGGTGCTGGCCAGCGTCACGCCCGCCACGCGCACTGCCTACCTCGCCCTGCTGGGCGGCTGAACCGGCCCCGGACGCCCCATGGCGCGCCTCCCACTGCCTGCCGCCACCCGGCGCCCTGTGAGCACACGGCGCGCGGCCAAAACCCCGCCCCCCTTGCCGCGCCTGCTGCTGCTGAACAAGCCCTTCGACGTACTGACCCAGTTCAGCCCCGATGCCGAGGGCCGCGCCACACTCAAGGACTTTGTGGACGTACCCGGCGTGTACCCGGCCGGCCGCCTGGACCGCGACAGCGAAGGCCTGCTGCTGCTGACGAATGACGGCCCCCTGCAGGCCCGCATTGCCGACCCACGCCACAAACTGGCCAAAACCTACTGGGTGCAGGTGGAGGGCTGCCCTACCGAAGAGCAACTGCGCTGCCTGCGCGAAGGCGTGACGCTCAAGGATGGCCCCACTTTGCCCGCCCAGGCCCGGCCCCTGGAGTCGCCCACGCTATGGGAACGCCACCCGCCCGTGCGCTTTCGCCAGAGCATCCCCACGGCCTGGCTGGAGCTCACCATCCGCGAAGGCCGTAACCGCCAGGTGCGCCGCATGACCGCCGCTGTGGGCCTGCCCACGCTGCGACTGGTGCGCGTACGCATCGGCCCCTGGAGTCTGGACGGCCTGGCGCCAGGAGAATGGCGCGAGGTAGCGCCAACGCTGCGGATCTGACAGGAAAAGCATGAAAGGACCCGCCCATTAATACCATGTTCCGTGCCCTTGGCGTTGCGGCGCTTGGGCACTTGGCACCAGACACACCCGCCGCCAAGCGCTCAGCGGGCCTCGATCTCTCCCTCGCCCTTGGGCTCACGCTCCATCAGGGCTGCCACAGCCTCCTCAGGGCGCAGTTTTCCATCGAGCAGGGCCACCACGGCTTCGCTGATCGGCATCTCCACGCCTAAATCACGGGCACGCTGGACCACCGTGCGGGCACAGTACACACCCTCGGCCACATGGCCCAGCGAGGCAACCGCCTGTTGCAAGCTGTTGCCCTGCGCCAGCAACAAGCCCACCCGGCGGTTGCGCGACAGGTCGCCGGTGGCGGTCAGCACCAGGTCACCCAGGCCTGACAAGCCCATGAAGGTATCCAGGCGTGCGCCCAGCGCCAGGCCCAGGCGGGTCATTTCGGCCAGGCCGCGTGTGATGAGGGCGGCGCGGGCATTGAGGCCCAGTTGCAGGCCATCGCACAAGCCGGTGGCGATGGCCAGCACGTTCTTCACGGCGCCCCCCACTTCCACCCCTACGATGTCGTCATTGGCGTACACACGCAGACTGGGACTGTGAAAGGCCGACACCAGGGCATCGCGCACAGTGGCGTGCTCGCTGGCGGCCACCAGGGCGGTAGGCTGGCCACGGGCCACTTCCTGCGCAAAACTGGGGCCGCTGAGCACACCAGCCAACAGATCAGGCGCCACCTGTGCGCGCACTTCGTGCGCCAGCAGGCCCGAGTAGCCCGCATCCCCGGCGTCGGCCTCAAAGCCTTTGCACAGCCAGGCCACGGGCGCGGCGCAAGCGCGCAGTTGCACCAGCATGCCGCGCAGGCCCGCCATGGGCGTGGCGACGATGACAAGGTCAGACCGATCGGCCAACGCTGCCACATCACCGCTGGCCACGGCCAGGGAAGGCGGCAGCGCGATGCCCTCCAGGTAGCGGGCGTTGCTGCGGCTGGCCTGCATCTGGGCCACCTGTGCGGCGTCACGCGCCCACAACGTGACAGCATGGCCGTCCGGGTGAGAGGCAGCACTGATGGCCATGGCAGTGCCCCAGGCACCAGCACCAAAGACTATTATTTTCATAGCTACTTGCGCTTTCCAGACAAGCGCTAGAGGCCAAAAATACCCAAAACTTTACTGGGGCAGTTGCGATGCCGGTGCGCCAGCAGCCTGGGCCTGCTGTTGTTCGAACATGGCCTGGAAGTTGATTTCAGCCAGGTGCACGGGCGGGAAACCGGCACGGTTGACCACATCGGCCACGTTGCCGCGCAGGTAGGGGTAAACGATTTGCGGGCAAGCCACGCCGACCACGGCACTCATCTGCTCTTCAGGAATGTTGCGGATCTCAAAAATACCCGCCTGCTTAGCTTCGATCAGGAACACGGTCTTGTCCTTGATCTTGGTCTGCACGGTGGCGGTCACGCAGATTTCGTAAATGCCTTCGGCCACGGTCGTGGCTTCCACACCCAGCTGGATGTCCACGTTGGGCTGTTCCTGCTCCAGCAGGATACCGGGGGAATTGGGTTGCTCGAGCGACAGGTCCTTGAGATAGACGCGCTGGATCTGGAACACGGGATTTTCTTGATCGGCCATGGTGGTGAAGTCTTTCAGCTCAAACCGGGCTGCGCACAGCGCACAGCCCACACAAAAAAACCGCCGCAGGAAACGCTCCCGCAGCGGGCACATGGGGCAGGATTATGCAGCGCCCAGCAGCGGCATCAGCCCGCCGCGCGCATCCAGGGCCGCCATATCGTCATACCCGCCCACATGGGTCTCGCCAATGAAGATCTGCGGCACGGTGCGCCGACCGGTGGTTTCCATCATCTGGGTGCGTGCGACTGGATCGGTATCGATACGGATTTCCTCGATCTGCTCCACGCCCTTGGACTTGAGCAGTTGCTTGGCACGAATGCAGTAAGGGCAGACGGCGGTGGTGTACATCTTGACGGCTTGCATGTTCTATCCTTTCAGGCGTGCGGCACGCAGGGGTTTCAGGATTTTTCGACCGGCATGCCCGCGTCCTTCCAGGCCTTGAGCCCACCGGCGAGGACCTGGGCGTTTTCGTAGCCGAGTTTGCGCGCCATGGCGGCAGCGCGCGTGGCACGCCCTCCGCTGGCGCACACCATCACCACGGGAATGGCCTTGTTCTTCACAACGCTGGGCAGCCGCGCCTCCAACTCGCCCAGCGGGACGCTCTTGGA
This sequence comes from Simplicispira sp. 125, assembly GCF_003096555.1. Taxonomy (NCBI): domain Bacteria; kingdom Pseudomonadati; phylum Pseudomonadota; class Betaproteobacteria; order Burkholderiales; family Comamonadaceae; genus Simplicispira; species Simplicispira sp. 125. The sequence goes on from NZ_QEKM01000001.1 coordinate 2,068,095, forward strand.
ACCGCCAGCGTGCCCTGCGGCGTATTCATCGGCCCCGCACACATCGATCAGCACGGCTTTTTCGCGGTTGATCAGCTGCACCGCGTTGGCGACCGTCAAGCCACCCGCTGCTCCTTTAAGCATCGGCACTGCCAGCAAGGCCCCCGAAACAAGGGCCAGAACGATCAAATACCAGTTTTCGACGATGAATTTCACGTTATTCCTTGGGTTGCAAACAGTGCAATTTTAGAATGATGGGTTTCGACTCGCTTTTTCTAGGGACACCATGCATAAACTTGTTCTGATCCGCCACGGCGAATCCACCTGGAACCTGGAAAACCGCTTCACAGGCTGGACCGATGTGGACCTGACTCCCACGGGTGTATCGCAGGCCATGTCGGCCGGCAAACTGCTCAAGGCCGAAGGCTACGATTTCGACGTGTGCTACACCAGCGTACTCAAGCGCGCCATCCACACCCTGTGGTACGCGCTGGACGAAATGGACCGCCTCTGGCTGCCCGTGCACAAGCACTGGCGCCTGAACGAGCGCCACTATGGCGCTCTGCAAGGGCTGAACAAGGCCGAAACCGCCAAACAGTACGGCGACGAGCAAGTGCTGGTCTGGCGCCGCAGCTACGACACCCCCCCGCCTGCGCTGGACGCCACCGACCCGCGCAGCGAGCGCGGCGACCGCCGCTACGCCGGGCTCGATGCCAGCCAGGTGCCGCTGACCGAATGCCTGCAGGATACGGTGGCGCGCGTGCTGCCGTTCTGGAACGACACCATGGCCCCGGCCATCCGCTCGGGCCAGCGCCTTTTGGTGTCGGCACACGGTAATTCGATCCGCGCCCTGGTGAAATACCTGGACAACATTGCAGACGAAGACATCGTCGGGTTGAACATTCCCAACGGGATTCCACTGGTTTACGAATTAGATGCAAACCTCAAGCCCATCCGCCACTACTATCTGGGTGATGCTGAAGCGGCTGCAAAGGCCGCCGCCGCCGTGGCGTCACAAGGCAAGGCATAAAGGCCCGCTTGAAAATGGCGCACTGCTGCGGCTGCACCGGCCCAGCAGTGCGAAAGAATGTGCCGGTACGGGAACCCGCGCGGGCCAGGCCCTTCCAAGGTGTATATTGAGTTGGCTAAAGGATGTGTATGGGCCAGAAAATGAAAATTGTCGGTTGGGTGTCGGTCGGCGTGCTGGCCGGGGCACTGACCACGGTATCACTGCAAACCGTGGCGCGCGGCGCCATGACGCCGCTACCGCTGGAAGAGATCCAGCAGCTTTCGGCCGTTTTTGGCCTGGTCAAGACCGACTATGTTGAGCCGGTAGACGACAAGAAACTCATCACCGACGCCATCTCTGGCATGGTTGCCAGCCTGGATCCGCATTCGCAGTATTTCGACAAAAAGTCTTTTGCTGAATTCCGCGAGGGCACGTCGGGCAAGTTTGTGGGTGTCGGCATCGAGATCACCCAGGAAGACGGGCTCATCAAGGTAGTCTCACCCATCGAAGGCTCGCCCGCGTTCCGCGCAGGACTCAAAACCAACGACCTGATCACCAAGATCGACGAAACCGCCGTCAAGGGCCTGTCGCTGGGCGACGCAGTCAAAAAAATGCGTGGCGAGCCCGACACCAAGGTCACCCTCACCATCTTCCGCAAGGACGAGAGCCGCACCTTCCCCGTGACCATCACGCGCGAGGAAATCAAGACGCAATCGGTCAAAGCCAAGATGATCGAACCCGGCTATGGCTGGATTCGCCTGTCGCAGTTCCAGGAACGCACGGTGGAAGACTTCGTGCGCAAGGCCGAGGAACTCTACAAGCAAGATCCCAAGCTCAAGGGCCTGGTGCTGGATCTGCGCAATGACCCGGGCGGCCTGCTGGACGCTGCCGTAGCCATCTCCGCAGCCTTTCTGCCACCCGATGTGACCGTGGTGACCACCAACGGACAGTTGGCCGAAAGCAAGGCCACCTTCAAGGCCTCGCCAGAGTTCTATGCCCGCCGGGGCGGCGACCCGCTCAAACGCCTGCCTGCCGCCCTCAAGAGCGTGCCGCTGGTGGTACTGGTGAACGAAGGTTCAGCCTCGGCCAGCGAGATCGTCGCCGGTGCACTGCAGGACCACAAGCGCGCCACCGTCATGGGCAGCCAGACCTTTGGCAAGGGCTCCGTGCAAACCGTGCGCCCCCTGGGGCCGGACACCGGCATCAAGCTGACCACGGCGCGCTACTACACGCCCAGCGGCAAGTCGATCCAGGCGCGCGGCATCGTGCCCGACGTGATGCTCGATGAAACGGCCGAAGGCAACGTTTTTGCCGCTCTGCGCATGCGCGAAGCCGACCTGGAAAAGCACCTGAACAACGGCCAGACCGAAGAGAAAAAGGACGAAGTCCGGGAAAAAGCCCGCGAGGATGCCCGCAAGCGCCTGGAAGAAGAAGCCAAGAAACCGGTCACCGAGCGCAAGCTGCCCGAGTTTGGAACCGACAAGGACTTCCAGTTGGCCCAGGCACTGAACCAATTGCGCGGCAAGCCGGTGCTGGTGAGCAAAACCCAGACCGAGCGCAAGGAAGAGAAGAAAGAAACGCAGTAAGCGGCCACCCGCTCTGCCCCACAGGGCCGGTTACGAACCGGCCCTTTTTTCTGCCCACTGCACCTGAAACCATGACCGACGACCAGCTCCTGCGCTATTCCCGCCATATCCTGCTCGACGAGGTAGGCATCGAAGGGCAAGAACGCATCCTGGCGGCCCATGCGCTCATCATCGGCGCGGGAGGACTGGGCTCCCCCGCAGCCCTTTATCTGGGGTCTGCCGGGGTGGGCCGGATTACACTGGTGGACCACGACACGGTGGACCTGACCAACCTGCAACGCCAGATTGCCCACACGCTGGAGCGCGTAGGCCAGACCAAGGTCACGTCGGCCGCGCAGGCAGTGCACGCCATCAATCCCGAGGTACGGATCACCACCATCGCGCAGCAGGCCGATGCCGCTTTGCTGGAGCGCCTGGTGCGCGATGCCAGCGTGGTACTCGACTGCTCTGACAACTACGCCACGCGCCAGGCCATCAACGCAGCATGCGTGCGCCAGGGCAAGCCGCTGGTAGCGGGTGCAGTGATCCGTTTTGATGCGCAGATCTCCGTGTTCGACCCGCGTGATGCCCAGTCACCCTGTTATGCCTGCATCTTCGACCCGCAGGCCCAGTTTGAAGAAGTGGCCTGCTCCACCATGGGCGTGTTTGCGCCGCTGGTCGGCGTGGTGGGCGCCATGCAGGCCGCCGAGGCGCTCAAGCTGATATCGGGCGCCGGGCCGTCGCTCGCCGGACGGCTGCTGATGCTGGACGGGCGCCGCATGGAGTGGAGCACCCTGCACGCTGCGCGCAACCCCGCTTGTCCGGTGTGCGGGCCACTGTAGAGCGCGACGGCAGCGAAAAGCCACGGGTAGGAATTTGCCTACACCCAGCCGGTACCACGACTGGCACAATCCGGGTCACTCCCCCTGTACAGTAACTCCACGGTTGCGAGACATTTGCCTCGGCCATGGAATGGACACGCCAGTGAAGCTCAAAACCTACATCGTCGAAGACAACGCCACCATCCGCGAGAACCTGATTGGTACGCTGGAAGAATTGGCGGCTGTTGAGTCGGTGGGGGTGGCCGACACGGAGGAGGAAGGCAAGCAGTGGCTGACCTCGAAACCCGCGCAATGGGACATGGCCATCATTGATCTTTTTTTGCGCCAGGGCAGTGGCCTGGGTGTGTTGGCAGCCTGTCGTAACCGCCTGCCCCACCAGCGCCTGGTGGTGCTCAGCAACTATGCCACCCCGGATATCCGCATGCGCTGCGCCCAGCTGGGCGTCGATGCCGTGTTCGACAAATCCAACGAAATCGACGATCTGATCGACTACTGCATCGCCCAAGGCAAGGCACTGCCCGACGTGCGTGCCCACTGATGCTCCCGCGGCCATGCCCCGCAGGCACAGAGGGCCGTGCCAATTCAATCGATCAATCGGTTCTTCAAGGCGTAGTACGTCAGATCACTGTTGGACGACAACCCCATTTTTTCCATCAGGCGCGTGCGGTAGGTGCTCACCGTCTTCACGCTCAGCGACAGCGCCTTGGCAATATCACCCGCTGTTTCTCCACGCGCCAGCTTCAGAAAAACCTGGAATTCGCGCTCGGAGAGTTGCTCATGTACCGGCGCATCGTCTTTGCGATGCAGCTGCTGCGCCAACAGTTCGGCCACCACGGGCGTCACGTAGCGACGGCCCAGCGCAATGGTGCGGATGGCCTCCACGATCTCGCTGGGCTCGCACTCCTTGTTGAGGTAGCCGCTGGCTCCCTGGCGGATCATGCTGATGGCGTAATGCGTTTCCGGGTAACCGCTCAAGATCAGGATGCCCATGTCGGGCGCCTTGGCGCGCAGCATGGCCAGGGCATCGAGCCCGCTTTGCCCCGGCATGGCCAAATCCATAAGCAGCACATTCACCTCGGCGTTGCGGATCAGGTCGATGGCTTCGCGGCCATTGGACGCCTCGCCCACCACCCGCAAATCCACATGCTCGCTCAAGAACTGGCGCAGACCCGAACGCACAATCGCATGGTCATCCACGATACCGACATTGATCATTGGACAGACTTTCCGCATACAGACGCGGCTGCACGCATGGTTGTTTTTGTATTGGCTGCACATTCAGCAACAGAGCGCGCAGCAGGCTGGCCACATTATGCTGATTTCCATTTTTCGCATTGACCTTTGGAGAATTTCATGCACTGGCCCTCACTGCAAAAGATCGCCATCAGTCTTCCCATGGCCATGTTGGCCGCGCTCACCCTGATTGGCATCAACGAGGCGGGCTTCCAGCGTTCGCACGATGCGCTGGAGCATCTCGCGCACAGCCAGACCACACATGCCTCGGTCAACCGGCTGCTGCAAAGCATGCTGGACGCCGAGACCGGCAACCGCGGCTACCTGCTGACGGGGGAGGAAAGCTACCTCGAACCCTACGAAGCCGCCGTATCGACCGTGAATGAAAACCTGACCCAGCTGCGCACACTGGTTCTCGGTTCGGCAGAAGACTTGGAAGACTTTTCGCAGCTGTCCCGCCAGATTTCGCGCAAGCTCTCTGAAATGGAGCTGAGCCTGCGCCTGCGCCGCAAGGGCCAGGAGGATGCATGGAAGTTCGTCCTGTCCACCGATGTGGGCAAGCAGAACATGGACGCCATCCGCACCCATGCGCGCGCCCTGATCGCGCGCAGCACCCAGAAGGTGGGAAGCAGCCAGACAGAAATCAGCCAGTCACTGCAGCTCTCGCGCCTGGGCATTGCCCTGATGACCGCCGTGGGCCTGCTGGCTTTCTACATGTACCTGCGCCAAAGCAATGCGCTGCAAAGGGCCAACGAGCGCGAGCAGGTGCTGCTGGAGCAAGAACGGGCGCGCCTCGAAGGCCTGGTGCGCGAACGCACGGCCTCCTTGAATGAACTGGCCAACCACTTGCAGCAGGTGCGCGAGGAAGAGCGCGGCTACCTGGCCCGCGAACTGCACGATGAACTGGGCGCCCTACTGACGGCGGCCAAGCTGGACGTGGCGCGCCTGAAATCACGCATCACATCCGAGGCCCCGGAAGTGGCCGAACGCCTCAAGCACCTGAGCGAAACCCTCAATAGCGTGATTGCGCTCAAACGGCGCATCATCGAAGACCTGCGCCCGTCATCGCTGTCCCATCTGGGGTTGACCGCGGCCATCGACATCCTGGTGCGCGAATTTTCGCAGCAGGCGGGCATCGAAGTGCAGTCCAGTCTGGACACCGTGGATCTGCCCGATGCCACGCAACTCACCGTGTACCGCATGGTGCAGGAATCGCTCACCAACATCGGCAAATATGCCCAAGCGAGCCAGGTACTGGTCACCGTGCACAAACACCCCACCCATGTGGCGGTGCAGATCCGCGACAACGGCTCAGGCTTCGACCCTGCGGGGATCAGCCGCACCGCACACGGCCTGGTAGGCATGCGCCAGCGGGTCGAGGCAGCTGGTGGGCGGCTGACGGTTTCTTCGCGCCCCGGGGGGGGCACCGTGGTGTCGGCGGTGCTGCCCACCCCGGCAGCCGTGGCGGCCCCCGTGATGTAGGCGCCAGCCTACGCGCCCGACGCCACCTTGCTGACACGGCGCGTCGGCGCGCACCGGCATCCGGCCTGCACTGTGCCACCTAAAGTAGCGACAAGTGTCCAGACATTACTGCCTGACACCTTCTGCATTCCAGTCCCAGATCAAACGCCCCGGCGAACACATTGGATCCAGAACTGGAGTCTCCCGCCAGCCAAGCGTTGGTATTGATAAGGAGCTGAACATGTTGCATTACGCCGTCGTTTTTTTAGTTATCGCGCTCATCGCAGCCGTTTTTGGTTTTGGTGGCATTGCTGCCGGAGCCGTCGGTATCGCCAAGATACTCTTTTTCGTCTTTGTCATCATGGCCGTGGTCACCTTTGTCCTCAGCCTGCTTAAACGGGGCTAAAGCCCTGTCCACCCCCCCCCCCCGCATTGCATCCCAACCCTGATAGGAAAAACCATGAAATTCGCACGAGCCCTTGCCTTTGCCGCCCTTGCTGGCGCCACCATTATTTCCGCCGGTTGCTCGGTGGCCCGCGACCAGCAGACCGTAGGTTCCTATGTGGATGACGCCGGCATCACCACTGCCGTGAAGGCCCGGATGGCCGAGGACAAGACCGTCTCCGCCACCTCAATCAGCGTGGAAACACTCAAAGGCACCGTACAGCTTTCGGGTTTTGCCAAGTCGCAGGCCGAAAAAAATCAGGCAGAAAACATTGCACGCAACACCAAGCATGTGCGCGAAGTGCGCAACAGCATCGTGGTTCGCCCGTAAACGGTGCACCCTCCTGACAGCGGCCCGCCTTGTGCGGGCCGCTGTCGTTGTAGCCATCGGGGTATAAGCTCTGCACCATGCAGGTTTTCAATTGCGGCCAGTGCGGTCATGTGGTGTTCTTCGACAGCGTGCAGTGCATGCACTGCGGGAGCACGCTGGCCTTTTTGCCTGACCAGGTGACCCTGGCGGCGCTGGCCCCGGCACCTGAAGCGGGTGCGGGCCTGTGGCGGCGGCTGGGCACCATACAACCGGGCGCGCTCTACCGTCTTTGCTACAACCACACCACCTGGGACGCCTGCAACTTTGGCGTCCCCGCGGCCAGCCCCCACTTGCTGTGCCTTGCCTGCCGCCAGACGCACAAATTGCCCGATCTGTCCGACCCCGCCAACCTGCGGCACTGGATTCGCATCGAAGAAGCCAAGCGCCAGCTTTTCTATACCCTGGCGCGGCTCGGTCTGCAGTCTACGGACGACAACACCCCGCCAAATGCGGGCCCTGCCTACGCTTTTTTGGCCGACCTGCCGGGCGAACCGGCCATCGTGACGGGCCACCATGGCGGCACCATCACGCTGAACGTGGCCGAGGCCGACAACGACGAACGCGCCCGCCGCCGCATTGCGCTGCACGAGCCCTTTCGCACGCTGGTAGGCCACCTGCGCCACGAATCGGGCCATTTTTACTGGGACCGGCTGGTGCGCGACACGGACAAGCTGGACGCCTTCCGCGCCGTATTTGGCGACGAGCGGCAGGATTACGCGCAGGCGTTATCAACGCATTACGCCCAAGGCGCCCGCACCGACTGGAGCGCCCACCATGTCAGCGCCTACGCCGCCGCCCACCCGTGGGAAGATTGGGCCGAAACCTGGGCGCACTACCTGCACATGGTGGATTTGCTGGAAACAGCCGCCGCCTACGCCACCGGCCTGAACGTGCCTGGCGCCAACGCCGGGCCGCGCGAGCATGTGGCCAACCCCTTCACCCAGCCTGCGCCAGGGTTTGACACCATGGTGCGGCAATGGGTGCCGCTCACTCTGCTGCTCAACAGCCTGAACCGCAGCCTGGGCCAGCAGGACGCCTACCCGTTTGCACTGTCCGCAGGCGCGCTGTGCAAACTGCGTTTTGTGCACGACACCATCGCGCAAGGCAGCAGCATGCCCGCAGCCCGCACCTGAACCCCGGTTGGATTCAGGCAGCTGCCGAGCGGCCCAGCTTGTGCAGCAGGCCCTCGTGCACCACGGGCGAGACAAACTGCGCCACATCGCCCCCCAGCGTGGCAATCTCGCGCACCAGCGTACTGCTGATGAACTGGTGCTGGCTGCAAGGGGTGAGGAACACGGTTTCGATCTGCGGCGCCAGCGCACGGTTCATGCCGGCCAGCTGGAACTCGTAGTCAAAATCGGTGCCCGAGCGCAGCCCCCGCAGCATGGCCTTGGCGCCGTGCGCAGCAGCAAATTCGGTCACCAGCCCCTCGAAGGGCACCACCTGCACCTGGGGGCAGTCATGCAGCGCGGCGCGCGCCATTTCCATACGCTCGTCCAGGCTGAGCAGCGTCTTCTTGTGGTGGGCCATGGCCACCGCCACGATCACGCGGTCAAACATCTGCGCGGCGCGGCGCACCAGGTCCTCGTGGCCCAGGGTGATGGGGTCAAAGGTTCCGGGGTAGACGGCGAGGATGTTCAGGGACATGGCGGGGCTTTCGGAAGGACGGGAATGCCATCAAGGCGTGGGCATTATGCAGCGCTGCGCCAGGGTGTGCATCCACAACAGGGTTTTAATAAAAATAGACTTTAGCGCCTATCCATCAAGCGCTATTAGCTATTAATTAAGTAGCAAATCATCAACCCAGGGCGCGCAGCAAATGCGCGTGCACAGCGCCTGCCTTGAGGTGGCGGTGCAGTGCCAGGCCCAGCGGTGCCAGTACCTCGTCGCTCCAGGCTGTGGCGGTCTCCAGGTAGACAAAACCCTGGGGCGCCAGCGCGCGGGCGGCGGCTTTCAGGGCCGCCTCGTAGTGCGGGCTTTCAAAGGGGGGATCGAGCAGCACCAGGTCCAGGCTGGCCAGTGCGCTTTGCTGCAAAGCGGCCAGGCCATCACCCCGGCGCACCTGCACGGTGCTGGCCTTCAGGCGCTGGCACAGCTGCTGCAGGCGCTCGACCAAACCGGCATCCTGCTCCACCAGTTGCACGCTGGCGGCGCCGCGCGACGCGGCCTCCAGACCCAGGGCTCCGGTGCCGGCAAAAGCATCCAGGCAGCGCCAGCCCGCCAGGTCCTGGCCCAGCCAGTTGAAAAGTGTCTCGCGCACCCGGTCGGGCGTGGGCCGCAGGCCGGGCAGGTTTGCCACGGGCAGGCGCGTGCGCTTCCACTGCCCGCCGATGATGCGCACCTCGCCCACGCCCTGGGGGGTGGCCGGTTTTTTCTCGGGCCGGGCGGCCACTGCAGGGGCAGTGTGGGGCTTCGGGCGCATGGCGGCAGCGGCCTGCGCGGGGGTCAGGCGGCGGCTCATGGCTGCGCTCCCAGCACCACGGTGACCATGCGTGCTGGCTGGAGCTTGCGCGCCATGGCAGCGCGAATGTCGGCCACGGTAAGGGCTTCGACACGCTTCGTCCAGCCGTCCAAGTAGTCCAGCGGCAGGCCGTTGGTGGCGATGTTCACCACGTTGGACAAGAGCTTTCTGTTGCTGTCGATGCGCAGGGCAAAGCCGCCCACCAGGTTGTCCTTGGCGGCACGCAACTCCTCTTCGGTCGGCCCTTCGGCGACATAGCGATCCAGCACCTCACGCGCCACCTGCAAGGCCTGCGCTGCCTGATCTGGCCGGGTTTGCAGGGCGATGGTGAAGGCACCGGCATGCAGGCCCGGAGCAAAGCCGCTGTACACGCTGTAGCTCAGGCCGCGCTTTTCGCGCACCTCTTCCGTCAGGCGCGAGACAAATCCGCCACCGCCCAGGATGTGGTTGCCCACGAGCAGTGCCAGAAAATCGGGGTCGCTGCGCTTGAAGCCAGGCTGGCCAACGAGCACCTGGGCTTGTGCCGAGGCAAAGGGAATGTCTTTTTCCATGGCGGCGACCAGCGGAGCCACTTCGGGCACGGCGGGCAGTGCCTGGCACGGGTCGGAGGCCGGCAGGCGCGCCAGCAAGGCTGCCACCAGCAGCCGCGCCTGGGCGCGCTCGACAGCCCCCACGATGTGCACGCGCGCACGGCAGGCATCCACATGGCGGGTGTGGAACTGCTGCATGTCCGCCAGCTGGATGCGCGCCAGAGTGTCCTCGGTGGCGCGCTGGCCGTAAGGGTGGTTGCCGTACACGGCCGCAGCAAAGGCCTGGCTGGCCACGGTGCCGGGGCGCGTATCGGCCTCACGCAAAGCCGCTGTCCAGCGGGCGCGCTCGCGCTCCCACACATCTTGCGGCCAGGCGGGTTCGGCCATCTGGCGCGCGGCCAGAAGCACGGCCTTGTCGAGCAGGTCCGGCTCGGTCAGGGAGCGCAGCGAATAGCTCAGCGCATCCTTGCCTGCACCCACCTCAAACTGCGCACCCAGATCGGCCCAGGCTTCTCCCAGGGCGTTCTCGTCCAGGGCCGCAGCACCGCGCCCGGCACGCACCCCCTTGGAGGCCATGGTGGCCACGGCGCTGGCCAGACCGGCCTGGTTGGCGGGGTCGCGGCGGCTGCCGGCATCAAAGTCAATCTGCACATCGACCATCGGAATAGCCGGGCTTTCCACCAGCCACACCTGGGCGCCACTGGGCTCACGCCAGTGCTGTATGGGCAGAAGCGCCCAAGCAGATTGGGTATAAAAAACCACTCCAGCGCTTATAAATAAAGCGCGAGTAGCTATGTATTTAATAGCATTCATATTCATTCCTGCAGGGCGTAAGCCCTTTAATGGCGGTGGGCAGCGCTGCCGGGGGCAGTGGTGGGGCGCTGTGCGCCCGCCGCCAGAGGCTGGGGCAGCAGCGTGGCCACGGTGAGCTGGTCGTCACCAAAATAGCGCTGCGCGACCGATTGCACCTGTTGGGCTGTCACCGTGCGCAATTGCGCCAGCATGCGGTCCTCGGCATCCAGCCCAAAACCCTGGACCCAGTAGCTGCCCAGCTCGCTGGCCTGGCTTTGCAGCGAGTCACGGCTATACACCTTGCTGGCCATCCACTGTGTCTTCACACGCTCGAGTTCGGCCGGGTCCACGCCCTCGCGGCCGATGCGCGCCACTTCGGCGCGCAAGGCGTCTTCCACCTGCTGCGCCGTCTTGCCCTGTGCAGGCACCCCGGTCAGCACAAACTGCGCGGGGCCGCGCCCCACCACCGAGGCACCGCTGTCGGCGCTGTCGGCCACGCGCTGCGGCCCCTGGGTGAGCGCGCGCTCCAGGCGCGCGCCGTCGTAGCCGCTGAGCACGGCCGAAAGCACCGTCAGCGCCAGCGCGTCGCGGTCGTCCGCCGTCAGCGCATCGGGCGAGACCAGGCGCGGCACACGAAACGCCAGCGCCACATAGGCCTGCTCGGCAGGTGCCTTGACCTCAATGCGACGCAGGCCACGCTGGACGGGTTCGGCGCGCGGCTTGCGCTGCGGCACGGCACGCGCGGGGATGCTGCCGTAATACTTTTCGGCCAGGGCGCGCACCTTGGCCACATCGACATCGCCCGCCACCACGATGGTGGCATTGCCAGGCACGTACCACTGGCGGTGGAACTGGCGCACGTCGTCGGGTGTCATGGCGTCCAGGTCGCTCATCCAGCCCACCACGGGGCGGCGGTAGGGCGAAGCCACGAGGGCGGCCGCACCCAATTGCTCCCACAGCAGGGCGCGTGGCTGGTCTTCGGTGCGCATGCGGCGCTCTTCCTTCACCACTTCGATCTCCTTGCGGAACTCGGCGTCGGGCCATTGGTTGTGGGCGAAGCGGTCGGACTCCAGGCGCATCACTTCTTCGAGACGGTGCGCGGGAATCTGCTGGTAGTAGCCCGTGTAGTCGCGGCTGGTGAAGGCATTTTCGGTACCCCCCAGCGCAGCCACACGGCGTGAAAAATCACCCGGGGGAACAGTCTTGGAGCCCTTGAACATCATGTGTTCCAGCACATGGGCCACGCCCGAGGTGCCGTCCACCTCGTCCATCGAGCCCACCCGCAGCCACACCATGTGCATCGCCGTGGGAGCACGCCGGTCGGGCTGCACGATGAGCTGCATGCCATTGGACAGCTGAAACTGCCGCGCCCCGGAGGGCGAAACGGGCAACGGCATGGCTCCAGCCTGGGGCGTGGAAGCGCCCTTGGCAGGGGGTTGAGAAGGGCGGTCAGACTGCGCAGCGGCAGTCCCAGCGGCGAGGCAGGCCAACAGGCCCAGAAGGGGAAGTGCGCGTTTCATAGAATGCACTGATTCTACGAACCCGCCAATGTTCAGCTTTTTCAAGAAAAAAACCGCCCCACCGCCCGCCGAGACTCCCGCGCCCGCAACACCAGAGGTGCACGAGCCGCAGGTGCTGCCAGCGGTCACAGCACCGTCCGCGGTAGAGACAACGCCCGCGCCTTTGTCGTCACCCGGGTCAGTGCCTGCGGCAGAGCCCTCGGCCCCAGCCCTCCCTGCGGCGAACCTGCCGCCCACCCCCCCGGCCCAGCCCGTAGCGAGCGCGCCCCCGGCCAGCGCCGCCCCAGGCGGCGCCTTTGGCTGGCTGCGCAAGCCGTTTGGCAGCAAGGACTCCACGGCGCCCATCGCCGCACCCGAGATTCCGCCCGCACCCGTCCTACCCCGACCGGAACAGGTTGTAGAGCCCGTTGCCCCCTTACCGGCCATGCCTGCTGCAGAGGCGCAGCCCCCTGCCCCACCGGCACCGGCCGTTCAGGCGCCGCCGCCGCCACCTGTCGTCGCTGCACCTGCGCCCGCACTCGCAGCGCAGCATCCCCTGCCAACGCCTCCGGTCAGCACCGCGGTGGCACCCGCCCCCTCAACCCTGCCTGCGGCTGCGCCCACCGCGCAAGCGCCCGCAGCTGAACGCAAGGGCTGGTTTGACCGCCTTAAATCGGGCCTGCGCAAGACGGGTTCCAGCATCACCACGGTCTTCACCGGCACGCGCATTGACGATGCGCTGTACGAGGAACTGGAGGAAGCACTGCTCCTAGCCGACACCGGCGTCAAGGCCACGCAGCACCTGCTGGAAGACCTCAAGCGCCGCGTCAAGGAATCCAAGACGACCGACCCCGCCGCCGTCAAGGGCCTGTTGGCCGACGCGCTGACCGCCCTGCTGCGCCCCCTGGAAAAGGCCCTGGTGATTGGTGAGCACACCCCCACTGTCATCATGGTGGCAGGCGTCAACGGTGCAGGCAAGACCACCTCCATCGGCAAGCTCACGCGCCACCTGGCCAACGAAGGGGCCAGCGTGCTGCTGGCTGCGGCGGACACCTTCCGCGCGGCTGCGCGCGAGCAACTGGGTGTCTGGGCCGACCGCAACACCGTGGAGATCGTCAGCCAGGAAGGCGGCGACCCCGCCGCTGTGAGCTTTGATGCCGTGACCGCCGGCAAGGCCCGCGGCAAGGATGTGGTACTGGTGGACACGGCGGGCCGCCTGCCCACCCAGATACACCTGATGGAAGAGTTGAAAAAAATCCGCCGCGTGGTCACCAAAGCCGACGCCACGGCACCGCACGAGGTCTTGCTGGTGATCGACGGCAACACCGGCCAAAACGCCCTGGCCCAGGTGCGCGCCTTCGACGACGCGCTGCAACTCACCGGCCTGGTGGTCACCAAGCTCGACGGTACCGCCAAGGGCGGCGTGCTGGCCGCTATCGCGCAGGAGCGCCCGATTCCGGTGTATTTCATCGGCGTGGGCGAAAAACTCGAAGACCTGGAAACCTTCAACGCCCGCGAATTCGCCCAGGCCCTGCTGGGCTGATCCAGAAGCGACCAAGCGCCGGGGTGCGGCGGTCAACCAATGGGTTGGCTGCGTTTACTCACAGCAATAGATGGCGGATGATGCGCCATGGTTCTGCAACTGACCGAAGGTGTCGCCATGCTGCTGGCACTGTGCTTTTTGCACGGCGCGAACATGCGTGCGCTGAAAAATTGGCCCTGGCTGGGTCAGATCTTTTCAGGGTTGTTGTTTGGCAGCGTATGCGTGTTGGGCATGCTCAACCCGGTGACACTGGCGCCAGGAGTCTTCTTTGATGCGCGCTCCGTGATCTTGAGCATGGCCGGTTTGTTTGGCGGCCCTTTGGTGGCGGCCCTGTCGACACTGATCGCCATGGCCTGGCGCCTGTGGGCCGGAGGCACCGGGGCGCTTGTGGGGGTCATGGTGATCATGTTGTCCACACTGCTCGGCCTGGGATACCGCATGGCCCGTGCACGGGGGCGGCTGGATGTACAGCCCCTGACGCTCATGGCCTTTGGCCTGGTGCTGCACCTGGGGGTACTGGGGCTGTTTCAGTGGCTTGCGCCGGATATGGTGCAGCACATCAACGCCACGCTGGCCCTGCCATTGCTGCTGGTGTTCACCCCTGCCACGGCCTTGCTGGGCATCTTGCTGCGCGATGTGGAGAACCGCCAGGCCACTGAGCGGGCACTGATCGACAGCTCGGCCCGCCTGCGCGCCATTGCCACGGCCCTGCCTGATGTGCTGCTGGTGATCGATGCACAGGGCCGCTACATCGATGTGCTGTCTTCCAACGATGCCCCGCTGCTGATACCGGCCTCCCAATTGTTGGGCAAGCTGGTGCACGAATTGCTGCCTGCAGCGCAGGCCGATCGGTTCCTCGCGCTGATCCGCAAAACACTGCGCAGCGGCCAGACGGAAACCTTCTCATACCAGATGCACACCTTGTCGGGTCAGCGCCATTTCGAGGGGCGCGCCCGCCCGCTGGGTACGGTGGTCAACGGGCAGGCCACGGTGGTTTTTTTGGCCCGCGACATCACTGAGCGCCTGGCGGCAGAGAACGCGCTGCGCGAATCCGAACTGCGTTTTCGTTCCCTGCTACGCGATATTCCATCCATTTCCGTGCAGGGCTATCTGGCGGATGGCACCACCACCTACTGGAACAAGGCCTCCGAAAATCTGTATGGCTACACCGAACAGGAGGCGCTGGGCCAGAACCTGGTGGATCTGATCGTCCCTGCTGAAATGCACGAGCCGGTACGCCGAGACATAGCGGCCATGTTCACCGCCGGAACCCCCATCCCCCCAGGCGAACTGCGACTGCGGCGCAAGGACGGTACGCCCGTGGAAGTGTTCTCCAGCCACGCCCGCATCGACGTACCCGGCCAGGCGCCCGAGTTGTTCTGTATCGACATCGACATCTCGGGCCGCAAGGCAGCCGAGGAAGAGGCGCGCTACCTGGCTTTTTATGACGCACTGACCCGCCTGCCCAACCGGCGCCTGCTGGTCGACCGGCTGCAGCAGGTGATGGCCAGCAGCGCGCGCACCGGGCTCAACGCGGCGGTACTTTTTCTGGACCTGGACAACTTCAAAACCCTGAATGACAGCCGGGGCCATGACGTCGGCGACCTGCTGCTGATCGAGGTGGCTGGGCGCCTGCGCAGCGCCGTACGTGAACAGGACACTGTGGCCCGGCTGGGTGGGGACGAGTTTGTGCTCGTGCTGCAAAACCTGGACGCCGAAGCCACCGAAGCCGCCGCCCAGGTGCGCACCGTGAGCGAACAGGTGCTGACGCGGCTGCGGCTGTCCTACCTGCTGCAAGGCCATGAACACCACATGACTGCGAGCATCGGCGCCACCTTGTTGCGCCAGCCGCATGCCTCGGTCGATGAAGTGCTTAAGCAGGCCGACCTGGCCATGTACCGCGCCAAGAACGCAGGCCGCAACACCCTGCGCTTTTTTGACCCCGATATGCAGGAAGCCGTCAACCAACGTGCCCTGCTAGAGACTGAAATGCATACCGGTCTGCGCCTTGAGCAGTTCCTATTGCTCTACCAGCCCCAGGTGGACTGCAATAGCCGCGTCACGGGCGCCGAAGTACTCGTGCGCTGGGTGCACCCCGTCAAGGGCATGGTATCGCCAGGCGTGTTCATCCCCCTGGCAGAAGAAACAGGCCTCATCCTGCCCTTGGGCCACTGGGTATTGGAAACCACCCTGCGCCAGCAGGCACGCTGGCGCGAAGACGCACGGTTCGCACACCTGAACCTGGCCATCAACGTGAGCGCGCGCCAGTTCCACCAGGACGACTTTGTGCCGCAGTTGCTGCAACTGCTGGCGCAAACGGGCGCCAACCCGGCACGTATCAAGCTGGAACTCACCGAGACGCTGCTGCTGGAAGACGTGGACAGTGTGATCGCCACCATGCTTGCGCTCAAGCAGCATGGCCTGGGCTTCTCGTTGGACGACTTTGGAACGGGTTATTCATCGCTGAGCTACCTCAAACGCCTGCCGCTGGACCAGATCAAAATCGACCAGGGCTTTGTGCGCGACGTGCTGCACGACCCCAAGGATGCTGCCATCGCCCACGCCATCATTGCCCTGGCCGGTCGACTGGGCTTGGCCGTGATCGCCGAAGGCGTGGAAACCGCAGAACACCACCGCTTTTTGCAGGAGCACGGCTGCCCGGCCTTCCAGGGCTACTTCTTTGGTCGGCCAGAACCGCTGGAGGCTTTCGAGCAGAGGGTACTGGCAGGCTCAATCGGTCGCAGCGCTCAAGCTCTGCCGCAACCGGACTGATAACCCTCCATCCATGCCATGGAGGGTGTCCCATGAAAATCACCTCTTCGGCCCTGCACCGGCACGCACAACACGGCGCCACCCGCGCCACCACACCCGCAGACTCCCAAGAGAGCCTGACGCCCCGCCTGGCCATGGTGCGCGACCAGATCGAGCGTATGACCGGTGTGCTCGCCCAAATCAGCCCCCTGCAGGCCGAACCGGCGCCCGCTGCCACGGAGTTTGCCCCTGCCAGCCCATCACCCGCCCCGCAAGCCGCGCGCAGTGCCGGTTTTGGCCTGGTGGTCGAGCAGCACACACGGGTGGAAGAATCGGAACACACCCCATTCGCTGCCGAAGGCGTTGTACGTACCGCCGACGGGCAGGAAATCCGTTTCACCCTGCTGCTGGATATGCAGCGCACCCACCGCGAGGAAACCTGGAGCAGCCTGCACCTGGCATCGGCCGACAGCCCCTTTGCCCTGCGCGGCAAACACAGCAGCGCCTTGGGCGCCGTGCGCTCGACCAGCATTTATCTGCGCGAAGACGGCAGCGCAGGCACCGTGCAACAGATTGACCTGGCGGTCTGACGCGCTTCAGGAGACCGTCTGAATCTCCTGTCGCACCCAGTCGGCATATTCCGCCGTGGCCCGCAGCGGCTGCACCACCAGCTCAGGCAATGCGTAGGGATGCTGCGCCCGCAACAAACCCAGCAGCGCCGGCACGGCCACAGGCAGGGTCTTGCACACCAGACGGTGCTCGCTTTCTTCATGCAGCGTGCCCTTCCAGTGGTAGTGCGAGGCGATCACCTCAATCTGCACACAGGCGGCCAGGCGCTGCTGCAGCACGGCCTGCGCCAGACGCCGGGCCTCTTGCGCGGTGGCCACCGTGGTTGTGACGGCGCTCAGTTCAGCGCAAGCCTCCAGCAGTTTCATACAGTTCTCCTTGGGTAGGCTGCCCCGGTTCCTCATGGAACAAAGAAATCACGGCATTACGCTACTATTTTTATAGCTATTAGCGCTTATCCATTAAGCGTCAGGAGCCATTTTCACTCAAAAATTCGTAAAACCTACACCCTAGCCCCCAGGGGAACTTCGGGTTTAGCAGTCCCTCGAAGAGAGTGCTAATATGATGATATTGAGGAAAGGAATTCTAGAATGACCATTCAATCTGGATCCGCAACGACGGCCCTGGCCCCTGCCAACCCCTGGGCGCTGGTGCCGCCGCTGGGCAATCTGGACGCCTACATTTCAGCGGTCAACCGCCTGCCACTGCTGACCCCTGAAGAAGAGCAGTCGGCCGCACGTGCCTTGCGCAAAGACAACGATCTGGATGCCGCCGGTAAGTTGGTGATGTCACACCTGCGCCTGGTGGTTTCAATCTCGCGCCAGTATTTGGGCTACGGGCTGCCGCACGGCGACTTGATCCAGGAAGGCAACATTGGTCTGATGAAGGCGGTCAAGCGCTTCGACCCGGATCAAGGCGTGCGTCTGGTCAGCTACGCCATGCATTGGATCAAAGCCGAGATCCACGAATACATCCTGAAGAACTGGCGCATGGTCAAGGTGGCCACCACCAAGGCCCAGCGCAAGCTGTTTTTCAACCTGCGCTCAATGAAGCAAGGCTTCAAGGCCGACGTTGACGCCAACGACACGCACCGCAATACGCTGTCCGAGCATGAAATCGACCTGGTGGCAGCGCAGCTCAAGGTCAAGCGCGAAGAAGTCATGGAGATGGAGACGCGCATGTCGGGCGGCGATGTGCTGCTGGATCCCGCACCTTCGGACGATGGTGAGCAGGCCTTTGGCCCCATTGCCTACCTGGCCGATGTCGCGCACGAGCCCACGTCCATGATCGAGTCGCGCCAGCGTGACGAACTGGCCACCGACGGCATTGCCACAGCCCTCTCCAGCCTGGATGAACGCAGCCGCCGCATCGTGGAAGAGCGTTGGCTCAAGGTCAACGACGATGGTTCGGGCGGCATGACGCTGCACGAACTGGCAGCGGTTTACAGCGTGAGCGCCGAACGCATCCGCCAAATCGAGGTGGCGGCCATGAAGAAAATGAAGAAAAGCCTGGCTGAATACGCCTGACCGCCTTGTAATCACCTTCAAAAGGCGCGCACCCTCCCAGGTTGCGCGCTTCTTTTTTGGAAAATCGGGGGTTCTGGATGCCGATCCACCCACGGGGCTGCGGCACTCAACGGTCCACGGGCAGGACCTGGCTTTCCTTGACCTCTTCCATCACCACGTAGCTGTGGGACTGGGCGGTGACAGGCAGCTTCTTCAGCATATCGCCCAGCAGGTGACGATACTCGCTCATGCCGCCCAGCCGCGCCTTGACCAGGTAATCGAAGCTCCCCGACACCAGGTGGCACTCCATGACCTCGGGCAGGTGCAGCAGCTCCTGGCGCACCTTGTCGAACACGTCGCCCGACTTGGATGAGAGCGTGATCTCGACAAACACCAGCAGCGTCTTGCCGAGCGCCGCCGGGTCCACCTTCGCGTGGTACCCGGTGATGACTTTTTCACGCTCCATGCGCCGCACCCGCTCGGAACACGGCGAGGTGGACAAGCCCACCTGCTCGGCCAGCTCGGTCATGGAAATACGGCCCTGGCGCTGCAGGATGTCGAGGATTTTTCGGTCGATGCGATCGAGTTCGGTCATTTGAAGGGCGTGGTGGCAAAAACGCAGTCAATTTCAGCTGAAATTCTCGTATGTCCATTCATATTAAGTGAAATTTGCTGCATTCAAATCCATAAACTCCCCATAAATCTTGTTGACATTGGAGTGCGCGATGAAAGTCATAGTTTTGGGTGGCGGCGTGATCGGCACCACGACTGCGTATTACCTGGCCCGCGCCGGCGCCGAAGTGGTGCTGCTCGACCGCCAGAGTGGCCCTGCGCAAGAAACCAGCTTCGCCAACGCTGGCCAGGTATCTCCCGGCTATTCAACGCCCTGGGCCGCGCCCGGCATTCCCTTCAAGGCCATGAAGTGGATGTTCCAGAAGCACGCCCCGCTCTCGATCCGGCCCGACGGCAGCCTGTTCCAGCTGCGCTGGATGGCCGCCATGCTGAAAAACTGCTCGGCCGACCGCTACGCAGTCAACAAGGAACGCATGATGCGCGTGGCCGAATACAGCCGCATCTGCCTGCGCCAGTTGCGCGCGGACACCGGCATCGCCTACGAGCACCGCAGCCAGGGCACCTTGCAGCTGTTTCGCACGCAGGCCCAGCTCGATGCCGTACAGCGCGATGTCGCGGTGCTGCAGGAATGCGGCGTACCCTACGAACTGCTGGACCGCGACCAGCTCGCCTCAGTGGAGCCTGCACTGGCGCAGGCGCGCGACCGCCTCACCGGCGGCCTGCGCCTGCCCAACGACGAAACCGGTGACTGCCACATGTTCACACAGCAGCTGACCGAGCTGGCGCGTGGCCTGGGGGTAGATTTCCGTTTTGACCAGTCGGTCGACGGCCTGCTCAGCGAAGGCGGCAGTATCACCGGTGTACGCGTGGGCGGCCAGGTGTTGACGGCCGACCGCTATGTGCTGGCGTTTGGAAGCTATTCGCGCGGCTTTCTGGAGCCGCTGGGGCTCAAGCTGCCGGTCTATCCGGTCAAGGGCTATTCACTGACGGTGCCGCTGCTCAACCCGGCGCTGGCGCCGCAATCGACCGTACTCGACGAGACCTACAAAGTAGCGGTCACGCGCTTCGACGACCGTATTCGCGTGGGTGGCATGGCCGAGCTGGCGGGGTTTGACCTCTCGCTCAATCCGCGTCGGCGCGCGACGCTGGAGATGGTGGTGAGCGACCTGTTCCCTGGCGGCGACCTGCCCAAGGCGGAGTTCTGGACGGGCCTGCGCCCCATGACACCCGACAGCACGCCGATTGTCGGCGCCACGCCCTACGCCAACCTGCTGCTCAACACCGGCCACGGCACCCTGGGCTGGACCATGGCATGCGGCTCAGGCAAGCTGGTAGCTGACTTGGCTATGGGCCATACGCCAGAAATCCGCACCGATGGGCTGGCTTTGTCGCGCTACCTGGCACCTGCCCGCACCCGCTCAGCCGCCCCCCACTCGGCGGGCGCTGCGGCCTGATTTACTTCGCCTCGTCCAGCAAGGTGCGCACGTCAGCGGCGAGTGCCTCGACACCGCTGCCGTAGCGGTAGTAGACGCGCAGCCGCCCCTGTGTGTCGTAGATGTAGCTGCCGGCCGAGTGGTCCATGGTGTAGCTGGTGGGCGTTTTGCCATCAACCTTCTTGTAGTAAATCTTGAAGTCCTTGGCCACCGCAGCGGTCTGCTCGGGCGTGCCGCGCAGGGCCAAAAAGCTTGGATCGAAATTGCCCATGTAGGCCTTGAGCATGTCCGCCGTATCGCGCTCGGGGTCGACCGTGACAAAAATCGCCTGCAGACGATCGCCATCCTTGCCCAGCATGCGCTTGACCTCGGCCATTTCCTGCATGGTGGTCGGGCACACATCGGGGCACTGGGTGTAACCAAAGAAAACCACCACCACCTTGCCGCTGAAGTCCTTAATGCTGCGCTGCTGCCCGTTGTGGTCGGGGAGCGGGAAGTCACGCGCATAGTCCACCTCGGAGATGTCCACGCCGCGGAACTCGGGTTTGCCTTTAGAGCAAGCGGTTAACATGCCTCCAGCGCTTACCAGTAGAGCGCAAGCAGCTATCGTTTTAAGAGTATTGCGTTTCAGCATGGAACCTCACAGAACATAGTGATCGATCAGTAGCGCCGCAAACAGCAGGCTCAGGTGAATAAGGGAAAAACGGAAGGTTTTGCGGGCCAGCGCATCCGAGTAGTTGCGCCACAGCGCAAAACCATAGGCGCAAAAACCGCCGCTGAGCAGCACTGCCGCTGCCAGATAGATCCACGAACTCATGCCGTAAACAAAGGGCATCAGGCAACCGGCAAAAAGAACCAGGGTGTAGAGAAACACCTGCAGCCGCGTGAAGGCATTGCCATGCGTCACAGGCAGCATCGGCAGGCCCGACTTGCGGTACTCCTCCACGCGGTAAAGGGCCAAGGCCCAAAAGTGAGGCGGCGTCCACAGGAAAATAATCAGGAACAGGATCAGCGCCTCCGGGCCCACATTGCCCGTCATGGACGCCCAGCCCAGCACCGGCGGCATGGCGCCTGAGGCGCCGCCGATCACGATGTTCTGCGGCGTGTTGGGTTTGAGCAGCAGGGTGTAGATCACCGCATAGCCCACGAAGGTGGCAAAGGTCAGCCACATCGTGATGGGGTTGACCCAGACCAGCAAGATGGCCGAACCCGCCACACACAACACGGCCGAGAAGACCAGCGCCTGCATATCCGACAGCTGTCCCTTGGCCGTGGGGCGCCAGGCGGTGCGTTTCATCTTGGCATCAATGGTTTTTTCCACCAGGCAATTAAACGCAGCTGCAGCACCCGCGACCAGCCAGATGCCCGCACTGGCTGCCAGCATGCGCAGCAGCTCATTGCCCGACGGCAGGCCCGGCACGGCCAGCACCATGCCAATCAGCGCGCAAAACACGATCAGCTGCACCACGCGCGGCTTGGTCAGCTGGTAGTACTGCACCAGACGCGACGATGTAGGAAGAGACGCAGCGATGCTCATGCCTTGGCTCCTGTGGCACCCACCGGGGTGCGTTGTACACGGTCGACTCCTCGCGCCAGCACCGTGCTGGAATCCAGCGCCCAGGTCAGCACCACCACCAGCGCAGCAGCGCCGCCCGTGTGCAGCACGGCAGCCACCAGCGGCCAGTCCAGCACCACGTTGCTTAAACCGGTCAGCAATTGCAAGGCGGCCAGGCCCAGCAGCCAGCGCGCCTGCACAACCCGCTGCCGCCCATGGGCTGGCGTGCCGTCAGCCTGCGGCCCTGGGCTGCGCAGGCGCCAGGCCAGCAGCACCAGCAAGGCCAGCACGGCATAGGCAAAAAGCCGGTGCACGTAGTGGATGGCTGTCAGCGCGGCAAAGCCGATATGGCTGCCATCCTTGAGCAGGCCCAGGGGTCGCCACACCTCAAAAGCCTGGGAAAAATCCATCTCGGGCCACCAGCTTCCCTGGCAAGCGGGAAAGGTGGTACACGCCAGCACCGCATAGTTGGTGCTCACCCAACCGCCCAGTACCACCTGTGCTGACACCAGCAGCAAAGCCAGCCACAGCAAGAAGCGCAGGCCCGGGGCCACCGGTGCAGGCCCTACACCCGCAGTGGCGCGGGTGTAACGCACGGCCTGCACGCACAGCAGCGCCAGCAACACCAGCCCTCCTATCAAATGCAAGGTAACGATCGCGGGAAACAGCTTCATGGTCACGGTCAGGGCGCCAAACGCGCCTTGCAGGCACACCCATGCCAGCGTCACCGTGGGCCACCAGGGGCTCAAGGCTTCATCGCCCGTTGGGGCGGCAGCGCTACGGGCCCGGCGGCGCTCGCGCCAGGCGGCCACGGTCAAGACGATGATCAACACACCCACACCGGTGGCCAGGTAACGGTGCACCATTTCCACCCAGGCTTTGCCATGTGTCACCGGCCCGGTGGGCATGGCCTGCTGCGCCGCCGAAATTTCACTGTGTGCCCCCAGCGGGCTGGCGTTGCCATAGCAGCCGGGCCAGTCGGGGCACCCCAGACCAGAGTCGGTCAGGCGCGTGAAGGAGCCAAACATCACCAGATCGAACGTCAGAAACAGCGTGAGTACCGTCAGGGCCTGCAAACGCCGCCCCCGGGAAGATCCACGGCTGCGCCACCACACCCACGCCAAGGGTCCCAGGGCAATCACGGTCCCCAGCAGCATCAAGCGCAGGAGCGGCGAGAGATCGTAGAGATCGGTCATTTCAATTCCATGCGACCGGCAGTATCCCAGGAGGCCGAAGCCCGCAGCAGGCGCTCCAGATCCCGCTTGGCCTTGGCGGCGGCAGCCGTGTCCAGGCCTGGGGGGAATCGCATCATCCAGTTGCCCATGGGATCCACCACATACAGGTGATCAGACAATGCATGGCCCGCCTCGGGCTCCAGCCACTGCGCCAGTGCCGTCGCATCCACGCGCAGCACCGTGGCCTCCTTCAGCCCCGGCTGGATCGTGTCGGGCAACGGCGCCCCATCGGTCACCAGCCACACCCAGTCCAGTCGATCCTTGTCCTTGCCCAGGCTCTCGCGCATCTGGCGCTGCAGATAGAGTTGCTTCTGGCAGGGCTCGTCGCACCCGGCAGGCGCCACGCTCACCAACAGCCACTGGTCCCGCAAAGCGCGCAGGCTGCCACCATGGCCATCCAGCGCGGTTGTGGCCAGGTCGGGCATAGGCCGCTGGGGCTGTACCAGCGTGCCGAAATTGCGCCGGCCTTCAGGCCGCACCACGTAGTAGGTGAAATACGACGCCACCACGGGCGATACGCACACCAGCAACAGCAGCAGCAGCTTCCAGCGGGCGCGGCGGCGTGTTTTCTGCGCAGCCCCGCCGGTACCTGCCGGGGGCGTGGCGGCATCAGGGCGTTGTGTTGCGGGGGCGGATGAAGCGTCGGACAAGTTGAAACCAGACATAAAGAATCGCAATCAGGCTGCAAAGCCCGAACCATTGGAATGCGTAGCCGTAGTTCTTTTCCACACCGGCACGAGCCTGTGGCCATTGGCGCAGCAAGCCCTCATTTTCGGCATCTGTTTGCAAAACGGAGACATCCGCCAGCGGCAACCCTGTTTCGGACTTGAACGCATCCAGGTCGAGATTTTGCCGGATACGGGAAGACCCCTCCGCCTGGTGGCCCCCTTCGAGCTCTAGCAGGCGTGTCGGAGGTGCTGCAATACGCCCAGTCAGCTCCACCAAGCCTTCAGGCGTGGCCACGGGAGGCAAAGCGGTACGGTCTTGAAAATTGCGCGGCACCCAGCCACGCTGCACCAGGATGGCGGCCGGACTGTGCTCAGGCTGCAGCGGCGTGACCACGATGAACCCTTGCCGCCCCTGCATTTGCCGATTGTCCAGAAACACCGTGTTGCGCGCCACCCAGTGCCCGCGCAACACCACCCGGCGATGCAATGCCTCCGCCGTACCGGATGCCACCATTTGTTCGAAGGCGTCGGCCTCCAGGGGCGGCAGGTGAATGCGGGCATCGATGACCGCTTGCAAAGCCTCTTTCTGGGCTGCGCGGTCGAGCTGCCAGCGCCCTAACGCTGCCGTGGCGGCCATGGTGGCCACGGCAGCAGCCGTGACCAGCCAGAAGCGGGAATCGAGGCGCACACGGCGCGGCGCAGTCACTGGATAATGTCCCCCATGATCATTCTGGTGATACTTGTATTTTTGGCCATTCTCGCCAGCCTTGGTGCCGCGCTGTTCTTCATGATGCGCGCTGGCAAGGATAACCAGGCCAGCGGCCGCCGTATGGCCGGGGCGCTGGCTTGGCGGGTAGGCCTTTCCATATTCTTGTTTGTCTGTCTTCTGTTGGCATGGAAGCTCGGCTACATCCAGCCCACGGGGCTGCCCGCAAGCCGCTGACGCCAAAGCCCACCATCCGCCAGAAAAAAAGGCGCCTTGCGGCGCCTTTTTTGCCTGCGAACCGGCCTGTTACATCCAGTAGACCAGCAAATACAGGCCCAGCCAGACCACGTCAACGAAGTGCCAATACCAGGCTGCTCCTTCGAAACCGAAATGGTGCTCAGCAGTGAAATGGCCCTTCTGCAGCCGCAGCGTGATGACCAGCAGCATCAGCATGCCCAGAAACACGTGGAAACCATGGAAACCCGTCAGCATGAAGAAGGTGGAGCCAAACACACCCGACGTCATCTTGAGGTTCAGATCGGTGTAGAGGTGATAGTACTCATAGCCTTGAACGCACAGGAACGTGACACCCAGCAGCACCGTGATCCACATGAAAGCGATGGTCTTGCCGCGCAGGTTCTCGCGCAGCGCATGGTGGGCGATGGTGAGCGTCACCCCCGAGGTCAGCAGCAGGGCCGTGTTGATGGTCGGCAACCAGAATGGGCCGACGGTCTGGAACGGCTCGACAATACCGGCGGGCGAACCCGTGGCACCAGCGGCCATGCTGGGCCAGACGGCCTTGAAGTCGGGCCAGAGAATGGCATTGTCCAAGCTCCCGAGGGCAGGCACCGAGTGGGCACGTGCCCACCACAAGGCCGTGAAGAAGGCGCCGAAGAACATCACCTCCGAAAAGATGAACCAGCTCATGCTCCAGCGGTACGAGAGGTCAATCTTGCGGCTGTACAGACCGCCTTCGCTTTCTTGCGCTGCATCACGGAACCACTGGTACAGCACGAACAGCCACCAGGCCAGTCCCAGGAACAGCGAATACTGCCCCCAGTCTTGTCCATTAATCCATTGGCTGGCGCCCAGGATCACGAAAAACAGCCCTATCGCCGCCATGATGGGATGGCGCGACTCTGCGGGAACGTAGTAGTACGGGGTTGCGCCGTGGGTTGTTGCACTCATTTCAGCTCCTGACTCTCAGTTTCTTTGTTATTCGTTCCATGGGCATGGGCCAAAGGGCTCAGACTATTAATTTCACTGCCACGATCAAAAAAGCCACCAGCGCGAAGATGGCAATCAGCCCGACCGCGATGATGTGCAGTGGATTGATGCGTTCCAGATCGTTCCGGTATTCACTGTCCTTGCGCAGCCCAATCAGGGACCAGGCGACCGCTTTCATGGTGCGCAACAGGGAACCCTTGCGCAGCACTTCGCCCTGCGGGTTATCGTTGTTCGCATCGCTGTGGTTCATGTACCTGCGGCCTCCAGCGCCATCAAGGGTGCGGGCGGCACAGCCGCTGCCGTGGTGGGCGCCGCGGGCGTCTTGCCGCCCACCTCGAAGAAGGTGTAGGACAGCGTGATCGTGGTGACATCCTTGGACAGCCGCGGATCGATCACGAAGGCCACTGGCCACTCGCGCTTTTCACCAGGTTCCAGCGTGTACTGGTTGAAGCAGAAGCACTCCAATTTCGTGAAGTGCGCTGCAGCCTGGCGCGGCGCGTAACTGGGGATGGCCTGGGCAGCCATGCGCCGGTTCTGCACATTCTGGAATTCATACATGACAGTGGTCAGCTCGCCCGGGTGCACCTGAATCGAGCGCGTCGCGGGTTTGAACTCCCAGGGGCCACGCGCATTGGCGTCGAATTCAACCGTAATGGTGCGGCTCTTGTCGACCTGCGTATTCAGCCCACGCCGCGCATCCGGCCCTGCTTGGCCATTGCCAGGCACCTGGCGCTCGGACAGCGAGAGGATGTTGATCCCCGTGGCTTCACAGATGCGCTGATAAATCGGGATCAGCGCATAGCCAAAGGCGAACATGCCCACCGTTATCACGGCCAGCTTGCCCACCATCCTGGCATTTTCGCGGCGTCGGTTCATGGCCCGTGCTCAGTGGCTCAGCACAATCATTTTGGCCATGAAACCCACGAAGAAGGTGGCGGCTACCGAGGCCAGCACCAGCGCCATGCGCAGGTTGGATTTTTTCTGTTCTACAGTCGTCATGGCTTTGCTCCTCAACCAATGATGCGGGTCGCCGTGGCGTCCAGCTTGGGCGGGTTCACAAAGGTGTGGAAGGGTGCGGGCGAAGGCACTTCCCACTCCAGCCCTTCGGCACCATCCCAGGGCTTCGAGGGGGCTTTGGCGCCCTTGCCACGCATGGCCGGCAACACCACGAACAAGAAGAAATAGACCTGCGCAAACCCGAAAGCAAAGCCTCCGATGCTGGCGAGCATATTGAAGTCAGCAAACTGCATGGGGTAGTCGGCATAACGACGTGGCATGCCCGCCAGGCCCAGGAAGTGCATGGGGAAAAACGTGATGTTGAACGAAATCATCGACCACCAGAAGTGAATCTGGCCGCGCGTTTCGGAATACATCACGCCGGTCCACTTGGGCAGCCAGTAGTAGGCGCCTGCAAACATGGCAAACAGCGAACCCGCCACCAGAACATAGTGGAAATGCGCCACCACGTAGTAGGTGTCCTGCAGTTGGATGTCGATCGGGGCCATCGCCAGGATCAGACCCGTGAAACCCCCGATGGTGAACACGAAGATGAAACCCACCGAAAACAGCATGGGCGTCTCGAAGGTCATCGAGCCTCGCCACATGGTGGCCACCCAGTTGAAAATCTTTACCGCCGTGGGCACCGAAATCAGCATGGTGGCGTACATGAAGAACAACTGTCCGGTCACCGGCATGCCAGTGGTGAACATGTGGTGCGCCCACACAATGAACGAAAGAATGGCGATCGACGAGGTCGCATACACCATGGAGGCGTAGCCAAACAGCTTCTTACGTGCAAACGCGGGAACGATCTGGCTGATGATGCCGAAGGCCGGCAAGATCATGATGTAGACCTCTGGGTGACCAAAGAACCAGAAGATGTGCTGGTACATCACCGGGTCACCGCCGCCCGCGGGGTTGAAGAAGCTGGTGCCAAAGTGGCGATCCGTCAGGGTCATGGTGATGGCGCCAGCCAGCACAGGCATCACGGCGATCAGCAGGTACGCCGTAATCAGCCAGGTCCAGCAGAACATGGGCATCTTCATCAACGTCATGCCGGGAGCGCGCATATTCAGGACGGTGACGATGATATTGATAGAGCCCATGATGGACGACGCACCCAGAATGTGCATGGCAAAAATACCGGCATCCATCGACGGGCCCATCTGCAGCGTCAGCGGTGCATACAGCGTCCAACCGGCAGCCGGCGCACCGCCGGGCATGAAGAACGAGCCCACCAACAGCAGCGCGGCGGGAATCATCAGCCAGAAGCTGAAGTTGTTCATGCGCGCAAAAGCCATGTCCGATGCGCCAATTTGCAGCGGAATCATCCAGTTCGCAAAACCCACAAAGGCCGGCATGATGGCGCCGAACACCATGATCAGGCCGTGCATGGTCGTGAGCTGGTTGAACAACTCCGGATTGACGAGCTGCAGGCCCGGCTGGAACAGCTCAGCGCGGATCATCAGCGCAAGCACGCCGCCCACCATCAGCATGGTGAACGAGAACAGCAAATACAGCGTGCCAATGTCCTTGTGGTTGGTAGCAAACAGCCAGCGGCGCCAGCCACTGGGTGCTGCGTGGTGGTGGTCATCGTGGTCGTGGCCGCCTGCGTGTGCGGGGTGGTCGAGAACTGCGCTCATATTGGATTCCTCAATGCTCTTTTCAACGCGGATCACTTGCCGCGCTGGGCCACGACTTCAGCAGGCTGCACGAGCTGGCCCGTCTTGTTCGACCATGCGTTTTTGGTATAGCTGATCACTGCGGCCAGATCCGTGTCGCTCAATTGTTTCCATGACGGCATGGCACCATTGGCAGCCCCGTGCAACACGGTCTGAATCTGGAGCACATGGTTAGCGTCTTTCACGATGGCAGAGCCATCGAGCGCCTTGATGGAACCGGCGCCCTTGCCGTTAGCCTGGTGGCAAGCCGCGCAGTTGGATGCATAGACCTTCTCGCCACGCTTGACAAGATCGTCCAGCGCCCAGACGCGCGAGGGATCGTCCCGCTTGGCTTCAACCTTCTTCATTTCGGTCTGAACCCACTGCGAGTAGTCCTGCGCGGACAGCACCTTCACATGGATCGGCATGTAGGCATGCTCCTTGCCGCACAACTCGGCGCACTGACCGTAGTAATCACCTACCTGATCCGCACGGAACCAGGTATCGCGCACAAAACCGGGGATAGCGTCCTGCTTGATGCCAAACGCGGGCACCATGAAGGAATGGATCACGTCGTTGGCCGTGGTGATGATGCGAATCTTCTGCCCCACGGGCACCACCAGCGGGTTGTCCACCTTCAGCAGGTAGTCCACGGGTGCATTGGTCACGTCGCCGCTGTTGGACATGGCGCGGTGGCTGCTGTCGAGCGTGGAAATAAAGGACAAGCCCTCGCCCTCGCCCTTGAGGTAGTCGTAGCCCCATTTCCACTGGTAGCCGGTGGTCTTGATGGTGAGGTCTGCATTGGTGGTGTCTTTTTGCGCCACCAGCACCTTGGTAGCAGGCAAGGCCATGGCGATCACAATGATGAACGGAATCACCGTCCAGACCACTTCCACGGTCACAGACTCATGGAAGTTGGCTGCCTTGGCACCCTGCGACTTGCGGTGTTTCCACATGGAATAAAACATCACCGCGAAAACGCCGATGAAGATCACCGTACAGATGATGAGCATCATCCAGTGCAGAAAATGCTGCTCTTCGGCGATGCGCGTGACCGGAGGATGCAGATTGAGCTGATTAACGGCAGGGCCACCCGGCAGATCGGACACGGCATGCGCCACGCCTCCCATCCAGGCGGCAGCCAACCACAGCACAGAGGCCAGCTTGCGGGGAATGCTCTTCATGGTTCTCACTTGTTTCAGCCTCTCAAATCGATTTCCAGTACCGCTTGTGCGGGACCGCGCTACCGGCTCGCCCCTGCCTGCGGCACGATCTTCGTGCGACAGCACACCGGCAGCCTGCACCGGAATGGATGGGGCCAGAGAAGTTCGTGAGCGGCGCGGCGCAGCAACGGCCCACGCTTGGCGCGCACACCATTGCGGCACAGCCCCAGAGGCTGGCGCAGTCTCCCCACAAGTTCCCCTGCTGGCATTCGGGGCGATTGTAGCGCGCCTTGTTTTAAATCAGAGCTTGGCGCAAATCATCGGCCGCGATCGGGGCGATTTGCGACAAATCATTGACAAACCGTAACCAACTTGTTCTATGGTGCTGATTTGCGCAGCATGGCACGCATATCCTGCAGGGACACTGCGCTGTGCTCTGCGACAGGTATCCGAGGCGCGGGCTTGAAGGCATGGCCATAGACGATCTCGAAGGTCAGCCCCAAACCCTCACCCGGCCGCTGCAGGCGCTCCTCCAGCGCCTCCAGCAGACGTGCATGCCAATGGCGCCCGCGCAGTCCAGCAAAGCGCTGCGGGTGCAAGTTGGCTCCCAGCTCCTGCAATTCCTGCAGCAAACGCTGCGCTGTAGGAAAAGTGAGCGTGATGCGCTCCATGTCCATGACCGGCTCGGCGAAACCCGCTTCAATAAGCATGTCGCCCCAATCGTGCATGTCGGTAAACGCATGGCCCGGTGCAGGCCAGCCCATAGCGGCGTAGACGGCCCGCAGTTCGCGCAGCGAATCGGGCCCCAGGCACGAGAACATCAGGTAGCCATCGACGGCCAGGGCATGGTGCCACTGCGCTATCAAGGCTTGGGGATCGGGCGCCATGTGCAACGCCATGTTGGCCCAGAGCATCTGCACCGCCCCCTGCGCAGGGCGTCCAAAGTGCACCGGCCCGCCTCTCCAGCGCGCAGCAGTCCACCAGGACTGTGCCAGGGCCTTGGCAGCCTGCGCCTGCAAGGGTGGCGATGTTTCCACCACGTGGCACGGGGCTTGCGGATAGCGCTGGCGCACCAGCGCATGGGCCTCCAGACCGCCGCGCACGGCGTCCCAGTGGCACCACGCCGCAGGGGCTTCACGGATCCATTGCAGGCGTCCTTCCATACGACGCGCTACCTCCTCGTGCAGCCAGGGGG
This sequence comes from Simplicispira sp. 125, assembly GCF_003096555.1. Lineage (NCBI taxonomy): Bacteria > Pseudomonadati > Pseudomonadota > Betaproteobacteria > Burkholderiales > Comamonadaceae > Simplicispira > Simplicispira sp. 125. Next base: position 2,099,061 of record NZ_QEKM01000001.1, read on the forward strand.
AATGCGCGGGGGCTGCCGCATGCCAGCGCGCGGCGGCAACAGGATCGATGGTGGGGGGGCACTCTGACGGCATGGTACGGGGCTCTGCAGACTGGAAAAACCGCATATATTGACAGCATCATGCTGAGCCACATCGCATCAGGGCTTTCCGCCAGAGCGGGGCGCTGGGCAGCACTCCTGCCCAGCCAATGCGCCGTGTGCCATTCCTGGCCCACGCGGCGCGTGTGTGATGCCTGCGCCGCACGCTTTGCCCAGCCGCGCCGCCGCTGCACCACCTGCGCCATTCCTTTGCCATCCGGCGGGCCGCAATGCGGCGCCTGCCTGCGGCAGGCACCAGCGCTAAACGCCTGTATTGCCGCCGTGGATTACAGCTACCCCTGGGCCGACATCGTGGCCGAATTCAAGTTCCACGGTGATCCCGGCTGGGCTAGCAGCCTGGCCGCACTGCTGCGCAGCACTCCCTGGGCAGAGCCCGCCCTGGACGCCGCGCAGTTGGTACTGCCGGTGCCCTTGTCTCGCCAACGGCTGCAAGAACGTGGTTTCAACCAGTCGCTTTTGTTGGCCCGGCAGTTGGCTCCCCACAAGACCGACAGCACGCTGCTACTGCGCCTGCACGACACGGTGGCACAAAAAGGCCTGCCACGTACGCAACGCCTGCACAACCTTCGTGGCGCTTTTGCTGTGGAACCGCTGCGCACCACCCAGGTGCAAGGCCAGCGCATCGTGCTGGTGGACGATGTGATGACCACCGGCGCCACCCTGGAAGCCGCCGCCCAGGCCCTGCTCCAGGCGGGCGCAGCTTCAGTGGCGGGCCTGGTGCTCGCGCGCACCGAAGCACCCCTTTGATACGACTGCTTACTCCACTGGCTCCATATTCCAAACGAAAATACGCGCCATGTTCCACATCGTCCTGGTCGAGCCCGAAATCCCCCCCAACACGGGCAATGTGATTCGCCTGGCCGCCAACACCGGGTGCACACTGCACCTGATTGAGCCGCTGGGGTTTTCCATGGAAGACCGTCTCATGCGCCGCGCCGGGCTGGACTACCACGAGTACACGCAGGTGCTGCGCCATCCCGGCTGGACGGCCTTTTTGCGCACGGCGCAGCCCGACCCGCTGCGCATGTACGCCCTCACCACCCACGGCACGCAAACCGTGCACGATGCCTGCTTTTTGCCCGGTGACTGGCTGGTATTTGGCGCTGAAACGCGGGGCCTGCCGCCTGAACTGCGCGAAACCTTTGCGCCGGCGCAGCGGCTGCGTTTGCCCATGGTGCCGGACCAGCGCAGCCTGAACCTCTCCAACGCCGTGGCCGTGACGGTGTTCGAGGCCTGGCGACAAAACAGCTTTGCAATCGCGCCCGTGCCAGCCCCTCAAGCCTGAGCTTTACCCGCCCTGCTGCGCCACCACCGCCTGGGGCACCTGCTCGCTGACAAAATCCAGAAAAACCTTGGTGCGCGCAGGCAGCATGCGGCGCGAGGGCAGCGCCGCATACACTGTGTAACGCGAATAGATCCACTGGGGCAGCACATGGATCAGCGCACCGCTGGCCAGAAAAGGGGCCGCCAGCAGTTGCGCGACCACGGTGACGCCCACACCATCCAGCGCTGCGCGCAGCAGCAGCTCGGTACTGACCGACTGGAGCACCACGGGCGCATCCACTTCCCGGGCAGGCCCATCACCCTCCAGCGGCTGCAGACGCAAACGGCGCCCGGTATGGGCGCGCACGGCCTGACCCGAATCGCGCAGATAGTGATGCTGCGCCAGGTCCTCGGGCTCCTGCGGGACGCCCATGCGCTGCAAGTAATCGGGCGAGGCCACCACAATGGCCTCGCCCTGGAACAGGGTGCGCGCCACCACGTTGCCGTCAAAACCTTCCGGTACCACCATGAAGGTGACATCGAACTCATCGACCCGTGCGGCCACCAAATTGTCCGTCTCTATGTCGAGCAGCAGACGCGGATAGCGCGCACGCCAGTGCACCATGCTCGGCGCCAGAAAGTAGGTGGCCAGCGTAGGCGGCGCCAGCACATGCACGGTGCCTTGCAGATCGCGGGTGCTGGCGGCGGTGACGGCCTCAGCATCCTCGATGTCGTGCAGGATGGCGCGCACCCGCTGCAAATAGGCATCGCCGGCATCGGTCAAAGCCAGCTTGCGGGTGGTGCGCTGCAGCAATCGCGTGCCCAAGTGCTGTTCCAACTCAGCCACCATCCGCGTGACCACGGGTGGCGACATGTCCATGGCGCGGGCGGCAGCGGCAAAGCCGCCCTCGTCCACCACGCGGGCAAAGATCTTCATGGCTTGCAGGCGATCCATGGTTCAGCCCCCCCGCCCAGCACAGACCGGGCCTGAAGATGGTGCACTGCAATGCATCCACCTTCCAAGGCGATGCTTAGCACTCGCAGCCCGTGAGACTGGCATGGCCCAGGCCAGCGACCGCCGCGCAAGGGCCGCCCCGCCGCGCTGGCGGCGTCCCCCTTCCCGCATCGCGCAGCGAGGCGAGAGAAGGGGGAAGGTGCGAAGCACCTCAGGGGGATGGCACCTTATACCGCTGCACCGTAGCTGCGCGACAGCGACTCGGCCACGCAGGCAGGCTTGTCGCCGCCCTCGCGCTCCACCGTCACCAGCCAGTTCATCTGCATGCCATCGGGCGAAAGTGCCTCGGTGGACTGCAAGGTCAGCCGTGCACGCACCCGGCTGCCCACGGGCACGGGCGAGGTAAAGCGCACCCGATTGAGGCCGTAGTTGACCCCCATGCGCGCGCCCTCGATGGTGAGCGCTTCTTCGAAAAAACGCGGGATCAGCGACAGCGTGAGAAAGCCATGCGCGATGGGCGCGCCAAACGGCCCGGCCTTGGCACGCTCGGGGTCCACATGGATCCACTGGTGGTCGCCCGTGGCCTGCGCAAACAGGTTGACCTGCTCCTGCGTGATGGTGATCCAGTCGGTCACGGCGACCTCCTGGCCAACGCAGGCACTCACTTCGGAATAGGAATGGAAGGTTTTCATGGCCGCAATGTAGCCCCGCCTGCGGTGCTGCGATGTCTGCCGGGCGACAGCCCCGCGCGCTCAAGCGTCCAGCCATGTGCAGATGCCTTGCCATTGTTCGAGATCCCGCGCCACGCGGCCTGGTGCCAGGTCGAACAGCGTCAGCCCGTGTGCGGCCAGGTGGATGTAGTTTTGCGTATTGCGCAAATAGCCCAGCACCGGCAGGTCCAGGCTGTCCACAAACTGGTGCAACTGCTCGGCCGCACGGGTGCGTGCGTCCACCCGCATGCCCACAATGCCGACCTGCACCTCCCCAGCGCGGCGGTGCGTGGCCAGCTGGTCGAGAAACTCGCGCGTGGCAAAAATATCGAACACACTGGGCTGCAGCGGCACGATGACCTTGTCGGCCCGCTTGAGCACATCACTCAGGCGCCAGCCCTGCAGGCCAGCGGGTGTATCGAGCACTGCATGGCTGCAGCCTCGGGGCGGGGGCACGATGCGGTCGGCGCTGGCATCCCAGGCGCCAATGGGCGGCGCAGCAGGCGGACGCAGGCCCAGCCACAGGCGCGCGGACTCTTGGCGGTCCACATCGCCCAGCACTACCGCGCGGCCCTGGCTGGCCCAGTAACCTGCCACATGGGTTGCCAGCGTGGACTTGCCCACACCGCCCTTTGGATTGGCGACCACGACCACGGGCATGACGGTCTCCTTATTCCTAAAAAATTGAGCAAAATATACTTCTAACGCTTATTCATCAAGCGCTAGCAGCTATATTATCAATAGCAAATCAGGCATGCGCCCCGCCCCGCTTCACAAAAAACAGGCCGGCACCGACTGCCATCAGTACGCCGCCGAATACACGGTTCTGGTTGCGCATGGCACGCGGGCTTTGCATCATGCGGCGCAGGCTGCTGGCTCCCAGTGCGTAGCCGTGCATCACCGTCAGGTCGATCACCAGCGAAGTCACGGCCATGACGAGCAGCTGCATCCACAACGGGCGCGCATCCGTCATAAACTGTGGCAGCACGGCCACCATGAACACAATGCCCTTGGGGTTGGTGGCATTGGTCAGAAACCCGGTGGCAAAGCGCCGCTGCCAGGTTCCCGCAGGGGCCGTCACGCCGCCCTGCAGCGCATCACCCGTGCCTGCCCGCCACTGGCTCCAGCCGACGTAGATGAGGTAGCACGCGCCGAGCACCTTGACGGTGTTGAACGCCGTCTCCGACGCCAGCAGCAGCGAGCCCACGCCCGCACCGGCCACCAGCAGCAGCAAGAGCAAGCCCAGCTGCAGGCCCAGAATGGTGACGCTGGTACGCCGCACGCCATACGACAGCCCGTGGCTCATGGCCAGTACCGCCCCCGAGCCGGGAGAAATGGCAATCACGCAGGTTGCCGCCACAAAGGCCAGCCAAGTATGCAAGTCCATGGAATCAATCGCAGAAAAGCGTGGATCGGGTCGGTATCTTATCGACACGCTGGCCCGAGCGGCGCGCGCGCTCTGCTGGTGCCAAAATCACCCATGCCCGTTCTTTGTCTGTAGCGAAACCCATGTCCCACGCGCCCGCCTGGCTGAACTACGCCTTTCTCTACCTGGCCGCCGCTGTGCTGACCGTGCCGGTGGCGCGCGCGCTGGGGCTGGGCGCCATCATTGGCTACCTTGCCGCCGGCATTGCCATCGGGCCCTGGGGGTTCGCTCTGGTGAACAATGTGCAAGACATCCTGCACTTTGCCGAGTTTGGCGTGGTGTTAATGCTGTTCCTCGTTGGGCTGGAGTTGCAGCCTGCGCGCCTGTGGAGCATGCGCAGGCCGATTTTTGGGCTCGGTACCGCGCAGGTACTGGGCTGCACGCTGCTGCTGTGCGCGGCGGCGCTGCTCGCCGGCCTGCCCTGGCGCGTGGCGCTGGTGGGCAGCCTGGGGCTGGCGCTGTCGTCCACCGCCATTGCGCTGCAGTCGCTGGGCGAACGCAACCTGCTGCGTACCAGCAGTGGCGAATCAGCGTTTTCCATCTTGCTGTACCAGGACATTGCCGCCATCCCCATCCTGGCGCTCGTGGCGGTGCTGGGCACGGCCAGTGCAACGGGGGCGGCCCACACACCGGGCGCCGCGGCATTCGAAGCCCTCAAGATCGTCGGCGTGATCGCCGCCATCATCCTCGGTGGTCGCTTGCTGCTGCGCCCGTTGCTGCGCTGGATTGCGCGCAGCCGCACCCCCGAGATCTTTACCGCAGCAGCGCTGCTGCTGGTGGTCGGCATTGCCTACCTGATGGTGCTGGTCGGCCTGTCGATGGCGCTGGGGGCTTTTTTGGCCGGTGTGCTGCTGGCCGAGAGCGAGTTCCGGCGCGAGCTGGAAACCGATATCGAGCCTTTCAAAGGCCTGCTGCTGGGCCTGTTCTTCATTGCCGTGGGCATGAGCATCGACTTTGGCGCCATGCTGCGCGCGCCGCTCGTGGTGGCCTTGCTGCTCACCGGCTTTGTGGCGATCAAGAGCGTGGTGATTTATGCACTGGCGCGGGCCGTGAAAATTCCGTACCAGGAGCGCCCGGTGTTCACGCTGCTGCTGGCGCAGGGCGGGGAATTTGCCTTTGTGGTGTTCCAGGCCGCAGCGGGTGCAGGTGCGCTGCCGGGCGAGATGGCCTCGCTGCTGATCGGCGCCGTCGCACTGTCGATGCTGTGCACGCCGCTGCTCCTGCTGCTGATCGATCGCTTCGTGCTGCCGCGCTTTGCCGCCACGCTGCGCGCGCCTCCCGAAGGCGAGATCTCCGAGCCGCAAACGGCGCCGGTGCTGATTGCCGGGTTTGGCCGCTACGGGCAAATCGTGGCGCGCGTGCTGCTGGCCCAAGGCATTCCCGCCACGGTGCTGGACCACAGTGTCGATATTCTGGAAGTGGCGCGCACCTTTGGCTACCGCGTTTTTTATGGCGACGCCACGCGCCTGGACCTGCTGCGCATGGCGGGCGCTGCCCAGGCGCGCGTGCTGGTGCTGGCGGTCGATGCACCGAGCGCATCGCTCAAGATTGCGGCACTCGCGCGGGAGCATTTCCCGCACCTGAAGATCGTGGCGCGCGCCCGCGACCTCACGCACTGGAACGAACTGCGCGACCTGGGCGTCGAGCAGGTGCAACGCGAGGTGTTCGAATCCAGCCTGCTGAGCGCGCGCAGCGTGCTCGGGCATATGGGCCTGGAAGCCGCCGAGGCCGACGCTCTGCTGGTGCGCTTTCGCCAGCACAACATTGCACTGGCCGACCGCATGTACCCGCACCACAAGGACCAGGCCCGCATGATCGCGGTGGCCCGCGAAGGCCGCAGCCAGCTGGCCGAGCAGTTGGCCAAGGAGCGGGAGGAGCGCAACCTGCGCCATGCGGCAGGCAGGGGGTACCCGGGCTATGGGAAAGATGCGGAGGCGATGACCCCAGCAGATGAGTCTCCTCTCAATACTTCAAGCAAAAATGGCTTCTAACGCTTGATAGGCAAGCGCAAGCAGCTATTGTTTTGAGAGTATTAACCCACCCAAGCACCAGTGTGCGCGGTGGATGGGCAAGCGGTCACACCCGTTCCAGCAGCAGCGCAATCCCCTGCCCCACCCCGATACACATGGTGCACAGCGCGTAGCGCCCGCCCGTGGCATGCAGGCGGTTGACCGCCGTGGTCGCCAGGCGCGCACCGCTGGCCCCCAGCGGGTGGCCCAGCGCAATGGCACCGCCCCAGGCGTTGACGCGCTCGTCATCGTCCTGCAGGCCCAGCAAGCGCAGCACAGCCAGGCCTTGCGCAGCAAAGGCTTCGTTGAGTTCAATCACATCGATCTGTTCCAGGGCCATGCCGGTCTGCGCCAGCAGCTTCTGCGTAGCGGGAGCGGGGCCGATGCCCATGGTGCGCGGCGCCACGCCAGCCACCGCCATGCCAACAATGCGCGCACGCGGTGTCAAACCATGGTGCCGGGCAGCGCCTTCGCTGGCCAGCAGCAAGGCGCAGGCGCCGTCGTTCACGCCACTGGCATTGCCCGCCGTGACGGTGCCGTCAGGTCGCACGATGCCCCGCAGGCGGGCCAGGGCCTCCAGACTGGTTTCGCGGGGATGCTCGTCCTGGCTGAAGGTGACGGCATCGCCCTTTTTCTGCGCAAGGGTGACCGGAGTGATTTCGCGGGCGAAGTGGCCGGCCTGCTGGGCCGCTACCGCCTTGCACTGGCTGGCAAGGGCCATGCGGTCCTGGGCCGCGCGCTCGATGCCGTGCTCATGGGCCACATGTTCGGCCGTCTCGGGCATGGAATCCACACCAAATTTTTCCTTCATCAGCGGGTTGATAAAGCGCCAGCCAATGGTGGTGTCGTAGACGGCGTTGTTGCGCGCGAAGGCTGCGTCCATCTTGGGCATGACGAAAGGGGCACGGCTCATGCTCTCCACGCCACCCGCAATCATCAAATCGGCCTCGCCCGCCTTGATCGCGCGCGCCGCGGTGCCGACCGCATCAAGCCCGGAGCCGCACAGGCGGTTGATGGTGGCGCCCGGCACCTGCAGCGGCAGACCCGCCAGCAAGCTGGCCATGCGGGCCACGTTGCGGTTGTCTTCACCCGCCTGGTTGGCGCAGCCCAGCAGCACATCGGTGATGGCGGCCCAGTCCACGCGGGGGTTGCGTGCCATCAAGGCCTTGAGGGGGATGGCGCCAAGGTCATCGGTGCGCACACCAGAGAGCGCGCCACCATAACGGCCAAACGGTGTGCGCACGGCGTCGCAAATGAATGCGTGGGTCATGCAAGAGTCTCCTGTGTTGGGGGTGCCCACTGTATCCATGCCGCAGGTGCCCTCCTGCTGCATGCGGGACAATCGGCCTTATGTTCAATCCATCCCAGGCGGATGTCCGCCGCTTTTTTTGTGCCGCGCATGCCAAGGCGAGTACCCAGCAGCCCATGGAGGCCATCGAGACACTGGCCAGCCTGTGGATCGCTGAGCACCCCGAGTTCCACGCCGATCTGCAGGACGTAGACGCAGCCCTGGCACGCAACTACGACGAAACCCCGGACCGCACCAACCCTTTCCTGCACCTGTCCATGCACCTGTCGATCAGCGAGCAGTGCAGCATCGACCAGCCGCGCGGCATCCGCCAGGCGGTAGAGCTGCTGGCCCGGCGGCTCGACTCGCTGCACGACGCGCACCACGCCACCATGGAATGCCTGGGCCAGATGCTATGGGAAAGCCAGCGCTCGGGCCGCCCGCCCGATGGCGATGCCTATATCGCCAGCGTGCAGCGTCGGGCCACGCAGGACTGACCGGACGCGGCGGCCCCACCCCGACTCAGGCCTGCAGCCTTGGCGCCAGCCCACGCTGGCGCACTGCCGACCGTGCCACGTTGGGGGAGTCATGCGGCAGCAGCAACAGGTCGCAGCCCAAGCCCAGCCCCAAGAGCTTGCGCGCCACGCTGCCACGCAGCACATCAAACCAGGCCGTACGGCGCGGCTGGCCCACCACGATCAGATCAGCGGCCACGCATTCCTGCTGCACTTCCAGATGGCGCGCCAGGCATCCTCGGCCAATCAGCGTACCAACACGGTTTCTGCGGGTGTCAAACGAGTCCGAGAGCTGGAACATCTGGTCTTGCGCCTGCGCTTGCACTTCGCGCCGGTAGGCCTGCACCGTTGACGTATCGGCCTGAACACGGCGCATCCAGGCTTCCGTTCCGGTGTCGATGGCATGGAAAATTTCCAGGGCCGCCCCGGGCGCAAAACCGCTGGCGTAGCGCACCTGGGGCCGGGAGGTGGCGGAAAAGTCCACCGCTACCAGCACCTGCTCATAGTCTGCCTGGGCGGACTGGCGCACGACCAATACCGGGCAGGGGCTGCGCTGCAACAGCCGCGACAAGGCAGAACGGCGCCAGAACGGCCCGCGGTGCATGGTGTGGTGCACCACCAGCAGGTCGGCACGGTCGGCCTCGGCCATGGCATCGGCCATGCGCTGGCCCGAGCCACTGACAGCAGTCACCTGCACGCTGTGGCGCCGGGCCAGTTGACGCGCACGCTGCTCCAGACGGGCATAGGGATCGGCAAGCTGCAGCGGAGGGGTGTCGGACGCATACACAATGCGCAACCGGGCCTGGTGGGCGGCAGCCAGAAGGGCGGCACGGTCGAGGGCGCGCTCAGCCTGGTTAGAAAAATCGGTGAGGGCCAGAATGGTGTGGATGGGCACGGGCAGTCTCCTGGTCGGCAGTCGATAAACGGCGGGCGGCGCCGGCGGCTGCGTCATCGTGCATCTTGTGCAGGCGGTCAGGCAAAGGCACAAGGCATGCGGCCATGGCATGCGCAACGCACGGGCGCGCACCAATGGCAAAAAAACCCGGCGGTCTGGATGACGCTGAAGAAGGTGGGGGGTGCTTACCGCCGGGCCCAGGAATCTGCGGCCCGCACGGCTGGTTTCGCATCACCCATCCTTTGCAGCACACAGGCCGTCAGGGCTGCCGATGCAGGCAGCACGGCGGGCGTGCGAAGGGCGAAAACCAGGAAAGTCATAGGGTCATTTTAGGCGACCCACTCCCTCAGGGCAAGCATACCCCCCCGCACCGTGCCAGTATCGGGCGGCGCGCGCTATCGGGCGCTTGGGAAAGATCTGTTCACGGCCTGCAAACGGCCTGGGCCTGCGCATACAGAATCTCGCCGTCGTAGACGCCCAGGACCTCTTCACGCGTGCACTTGAGCACCATCAATACTTCGCCCTGGTGGGTCAGGGTCGTTGCGCTTTCATACTTCACCGTGGCCCGGGTGCTGTCGGGATTGAGACTGATGGCCAATTTTCCCAAGCGCACCGAAGCCCTCAACTGCATGGCATCCACGGCCTGGGCCGATTCGCGCTGTACTGCACAGATTTCGCGCCGTCCACCCGAGTGCACCGAGGCCGGTGCTGTGCTGTGGTCGGTCATCTTGAACGTCAGCTCCGGCCCGGCCAACGCACATTGGCCACGGTAGTCGGACCGTTCCGCCATGTCTGCCGCCTGCCTCACCACCCGGTCGACAGCGGCTACCGTGAGTTTGCCGTCAATAAAAGGCTTGACCACCGCTGCACCCGGCTTCTTGGGCGGGGCTGCTTCGACCGGCGCGGGCGGGGGCACCGGTTTGGGACCCAGCGCACAGGCGCGATCCGAATAAATGGAGCGCCCTTGCGCATCGGTGCACTTGTACATGTGCGCCCAGGCCAGGGGAGCGGCAGCGACCAGCGCCAAAGCCACGAAAAGGTGATGTGGAAAATGCATGGGTACGGGGCCAGCAGGCCAACTCAAGCGAAAAACCGCCGCTGGCACAAGCTCCATGCTCCCGCTCAGCACTCCCATGAACACACCAGTGCGGCCATCGGGTGCGTCGATTCTATGTTCGCCGCAGCGGCATCCGCTCCCAAAAAACAAAACCCGCCAAAGGCGGGTTTTGCGAAGGAGAGCGTTTTGAGCGGTCAGCGAAAGCGCGGCTGCGGCACCACCTGCAGGTCGCCATCGACCTTGCCGATATAGCCCGCCAGCGCCTTCAGCTCTGCATTGCTGAACTGGCCCGCGATGCCAGCCATCACACCGTTGTTGCGACCTACGTGCGGATTATTTTCAGTTTTGTAGGACTTGAGTGCGACAAACAGGTAGTCCGCGTGCTGACCTGCGATCTTGGGGTACGACGGGTCAATGGGCTTGGCAAAGTTGTCGCCGTGGCAGGACACGCAGGCACCCTTCTGTAACAGGGCCGTCACTTGTGCATGGGGTTCGCGTGCTGGCTTGGCCGGCAGTTCGACGGTCGTCTTGGCATGCTGTGCGTAGTAAACGGACAGATCAGCAATATCCTGGTCCGTCAGCGAGACGGCGATGCCGCGCATGGTGGGGTGCTTGCGGTCACCCTTTTGGTAGGCGTGCAGAGCCGAGGCAATGTAGCCCGCACTCTGGCCCGAAATCTTGGGCACCTTGTACACCTCGGGAAAGCTCGACTGATAGCCTACGATGCCGTGGCAGCCGATGCACATGGCTATTTTTTGCTCTCCCGCCTTGACGTCGCCCTGTACTTCTTGGGCATGGGAAAGTGCCGTCCCGCAGGCGACAGCAAGGGCAAATAGCGTGGTCAACGTCTTGTTCATTTTGCGCGCACAATCTTGAAAGAGTGAAGCTCAGGGGGCTCAGATTTTGTTGGCGATTATAGCCAGCAGCTGTCAAGCCCATTTGTCAACGTTCCCGCAATCTATTCCATGAAATTTCAAGGCTCAGAAAACTACGTCGCGACCCAGGACCTGATGCTGGCCGTCAACGCCGCCATCACGCTGCAGCGCCCCCTGCTCATCAAGGGAGAACCTGGCACCGGCAAGACCATGCTGGCCGAAGAAGTGGCCCAGTCCCTGGGCATGCCGCTGCTGCAATGGCACATCAAGTCCACCACCAAAGCGCAGCAAGGTCTGTACGAATACGACGCCGTGAGCCGTCTGCGCGACAGCCAGCTCAATGATGGCGAGAACGCCCAGCGCGTGAAAGATATCCGCAACTACATCATCCAGGGCGTGCTGTGGCAGGCCTTCACGGCAGACCAGCCGGTGGCCCTGCTGATCGACGAGATCGACAAGGCCGACATCGAATTCCCGAACGATCTGCTGCGCGAGATCGACCGCATGGAGTTTTACTGCTACGAGACGCGCGAACTCATCAAGGCCAAGCACCGACCACTGGTGTTCATCACCTCGAACAACGAGAAAGAGCTGCCCGACGCGTTTTTGCGCCGCTGCTTCTTCCACTTCATCAAGTTCCCCGAGGCGGACACGATGCGGCAGATCGTGAACGTGCACTTCCCCACGCTCAAGAGCGAATTGCTGGGCGTGGCGATGAAAACCTTCTACGACGTGCGCAATCTGCCGGGCCTGAAGAAGAAGCCCTCGACCAGCGAGCTGCTCGACTGGCTCAAGCTGCTGGTGGCCGAAGACATTCCGCTCACCGCCCTGCAAAGCGCGGACAACAAGGTGTCGGTGCCGCCGCTGGTGGGCGCGCTGCTCAAGAACGAGCAGGACGTAAGCCTGTTCGAAAAGCTCGTTTTCATGAACCAGAGGAACCGTTGAGTCCGGGAGCCTGTCCATGCGTTTTATAGAGCCCCTCGTGATGTGCCAAAACGGCGTGCGCCTCGAGCCCCTGGTCCTGGAGCACGAAGAGGGCCTGCGCGCCGCAGCAGCCGACGGCGCACTGTGGAAGCTGCGCATCACCTCGGTGCCCGAGCCGCAGGACACGCGCGCCTACATCGAAACAGCGCTGCAAATGCGTGCAGACGGCAATCGCTTTGCCTTTGCCGTGTGCGATGACGCAACGGGTGAGGTGCTGGGCAGCACCAGCTTCCATGACATCCTGCCCACCGTCAAAAGGGTGGAAATTGGCTACACCTGGTACCGCAAAAGCGTGCAGCGCAGCCACGTCAACACCACCTGCAAACTGCTGATGATGGGCCACGCCTTTGACCAGCTTGGCTGCAACGTCGTGGGCTGGCGCACGGACAACTACAACTTCGCCTCGCAGCGCGCCATCGAGCGCCTGGGCGCCCGGAAAGACGGCGTCATCCGTGGCCATGCACTGCGACGCGACGGCACGATCCGCGACACGGTCATGTACAGCATGCGTGCCGGTGAATGGCCCGAAGCCCGGGCACAATTGCTATATCTTTTAGAGCTTCATGCGCAGGCTGCATAAGCGCTAGAGACCAAAAACATGCAAAACCATGCTGATTGATTTTTTCTACACCCTGCGCTCGGTCAAGCTGCCGGTTTCGGTCAAGGAATACCTCACCCTGCTCGAAGCATTGCAGGCCGGTGTGGTGGGCCCCAAATCGGACGACGCCTGGAGCCTGGACGACTTCTACAACATCGCCCGCCTCACGCTGGTCAAGGACGAGAAGCACTACGACAAGTTCGACCGGGCCTTTGGCGCCTACTTCAAGGGCGTGGAAATGGTGGCCGATTTCACCAAGGAAATTCCCGCCGACTGGCTGCGCAAGATCCTGGAGAACGAGCTCACGCCCGAGCAGAAGGCCGCCATCGAAAAGATGGGCTGGGACGAACTCATGGAGACGCTGAAAAAGCGCCTCGAAGAACAAAAAGAACGCCACGAGGGCGGCAACAAGTGGATCGGCACCGGCGGCACCAGCCCCTTTGGCCACGGCGGCTACAACCCGCAAGGCATCCGCATTGGCGGAGCAAGCAAGAACAAGAGCGCTGTGAAGGTATGGGAGCAGCGCGCCTACCGCGACTACGACGACCAGCAGGAGCTGGGCACACGCAACATCAAGGTGGCGCTGCGCCGCCTGCGCAAATTTGCGCGCGAAGGGCATGAGCTCGAACTCGACCTGCCCGACACCATCCGCAGCACGGCGGCCAACGCCGGGTATCTGGACATCAAGATGGTGCCCGAGCGCCACAACAACGTGAAGGTGCTGCTGCTCATGGACGTGGGCGGCACGATGGACGAACACATCCAGCGGGTGGAAGAACTGTTCAGCGCCGTGAAGACGGAGTTCAAGCACCTGGAGTTCTATTACTTCCACAACTGCGTGTACGACTTCATGTGGAAGAACAACCGCCGCCGCTTTGCCGAAAAATTCCCCACCTGGGACATCATCCGCAAGTACAACAAGGACTACAAACTCATCTTTGTGGGCGACGCGACCATGAGCCCCTATGAAATTTTGCAGCCCGGCGGCAGCGTCGAATACAACAACGAAGAACCCGGCGCCGAGTGGATCCAGCGCCTCACGCACGCTTTCCCCAAGTTTGCGTGGATCAACCCTGAGCCCCAGGGCGTGTGGCAGTACCGCCAGAGCATCAGCATCATCCAGCAGTTGGTGAGCAACCGCATGTATCCCTTGTCGCTCAAGGGCCTGGAAGAGACGATGCGGCTGCTGTCCAAATAGGCCACGGCGCCCCATGCAGCGTGCGATGCTGTCTGACACGGGCACGCTGGTTTTCAGGGCATAGTGGCAAAGATGGGCGGTCGGAGAAACCCCGCCACCCAGCCTCCACTTTTTTCCATTCAGTCCTCTATTTGCTGTGCCACACTGCGTTCCGCGCCCGACCGTCGCCACAGCAACGCCGACCCCCTGGTCGGCGTTGCTGCTTTTGCTGGCCCTGTGCCTGCCCGGCTGCAGCCTGCTGCCGCGCGCCAGCGACGAAGCCGCCGCCGACAACGCGCCGGCCCCGGTCATCGCCACCTCGGGTGCGCCCTCGTTCGAGGTACAGGTGCACGCCCCCAAAACCGTGCGCGAAACACTGGAGCGCCACCTCGAACTGCAGCGCTTTCGCCACCTGCCCGACCTGCAGGACGGCGAATTGCAGCGCCTGCTGGGCGCGGCGGACGCCAATGCGCGGGAGCTGCTGGGCACCCTGGGCTACTTTGCGCCCACCATCGCGCTGGCACTGGAAGCGCCCCCCCCCGACGAGCCACAAGGGCTGCGCACGGTCACCATCACCGTGGAGCCCGGCCCCCAAACGCATATTGCCAGTGCAGACATCGCCTTTGCCGAAACGCCCAATGGTGATCCCGACGCCCGCACGCGCCAGCAGCAGCGCGTGCAGCGCGGCTGGTCGCTGCCCCCTGGGCAGCCATTCACCCAGTCTGCGTGGGATGCAGCCAAGAACGACGGCCTACGCCAATTGCAGGTGCGCCGCTACCCCACCGCCCACATTGCCAACAGCCGCGCCGAGGTGGATACCGACACCCATGAGGCCCGCCTGAGCGTCACCTACGCCCCCGGCCCGGCTTACCGCTTCGGCCCACTGAAGGTAGAGGGCAGCGAGCGTTATGACCCCGACGGCGCACGGCGCCTGGCCCGCCTGCCCACGGGAGCCATCTACGATGAGGCAGCACTGCTCGACGCCCAGCTCAACCTGGCCAGTAGCGGGTACTACGACGCCGTGTTTTTGACGCTGGACACCGAGGGCGACGACCCGCAGGCCGCCCCCGTGGTGGCCCATGTGCGCGAAGCCAAAATGCAAAAACTGGTGTTCGGCCCCGGCTTTTCGACCGACAGCGGCGCCCGCCTGTCGATGGAGCACACCCACAACCGGGTGCCCGGCCTGGGCTGGCGCGCCGTGAGCAAGCTGTTGCTGGACCGCGAAACCAAGCTGCTGGATACCGAATGGACCGACTTGCCCGACAACAACGGCTGGCGCTGGTTTGCCAAGGGCCAGGTGCTGCGCGAAGCAACGGGCGACTTCACTGTGAACAGCGGCCGCCTGCGCACGGGCCGCAGCAAAATCACCCAACGCATCGACCGCAACTATTTCCTGCAATACGACTATGCCAACAACCAGGGCACCAGCGCCCCCCCCTCCAGCACGGCACTGAGCGTGAACTACGGCTGGACAGGCCGCTACTTCAACAGCCTGACCGCGCCCACCCGAGGCCACGGCATAGGCGTGGAACTGGGCATAGGCACCACGCTGCGGCCCGAGCGAGACCCCTTTGTGCGCACCTTGGTGCGCTGGCAAACCTTCCTGCCGGCAGGGCGGGTAGAGGCAGCCGACGGCAAGGGCCGCAACGCCCGCGTGGCACTGCGCGCCGAGGGGGGCGCCGTGCTGGCGCGCGACGGCGCCCAGTTGCCAGTCACGCAACTGTTCCTGACCGGTGGCGATACCACGGTGCGCGGATATGGCTACCGCAGCATTGGCGCGCGCACCGATAGCGGCCAGCTTTACGGCGGCCGCTACATGGCGGCGGGCAGTGTCGAATGGCAGCGCCCCATCGTCTACGGCGGTGAAATGACCGACTGGGAAAGCACCCTCTTCATCGATGCGGGCGCCGTGGCGGACCGCGCCAGCGACCTGCACGCCCGCGTCGGCGTAGGCGCCGGGGTGCGTTGGCGCAGCCCGGTGGGGCCGCTGCAGGCCGACCTGGCCTATGGCGTGCAGGCCAAGGAAGTGCGGCTGCATCTGCGCCTGGGGTTCAGCTTCTGATGGGCCGCCACACGTCCCCCCCACCCGCTGCAGGGCCGGACTTCAGCCCCGGAGGTTCAGCACACCTGCGCACCGGGGCACGGCGCAGCACCGTGCGCACACTGGGCTGGCTGCTGGTGGCTGCGGTCGCGCTGGTACTGGGCCTGGGCGCTGGCGCCTGGTGGTGGGCGAGCGGGGATGCCTCACTGGCGTCCACCCTGCGCCGCGCAGCACAGTTTTTGCCCGCACACCAGCAGCTGGAAGCACGCGGTGTCACCGGCTCGCTGCGCAGCGGGGGCCATATTGGCGAGTTGCGCTGGAGCAGCCCCAGCCTGGTCATCCAGGCCAAAGACATCCAACTGGGATGGCAGCTGGCACCGCTGCTGCAGGGCCGATTGGAATTGGGCGAATTACATGCCGCGCAGGTTCAAATCACACCGCAAGGCGCCCCCCAGACCCAGGAACCACCCACACCGCCCACGGCGCTGGAGTTGCCCCTGCATATCGGCCTGTCTTTCCGGGTCGATCAACTGGACTGGGCGGGCGCACCCGCGGTCCAGGCGCGAGATTTGGCCGGTGACTACCGGTTTGACGGTCGGCAGCACCGCCTGAACGTCCAGAGCGTGAAGCTGGCGCAGGGCCGCTACCGCGCACGCGCAACCCTTGATGCGCAAACGCCCATGGCGCTGGAGGTCACGCTCGACGGCAGCGTACACACACAAGCGCCTGGCAGCAGTGCACCCCTGCAAATCGCTGCCCACGCCACGCTGAAGGGCACCCTGGCCACATCGGCGGCCCAACTACAGCTACAGGCACAGTTGCGCCCCGAAGGCGATGCGGCAGACGCGCCCGGCACCCCCATGCAAGCCGATGTGCAAGCGGCCGCTGCCCCCTGGGCGACACAGCCCCTGCAGTCGGTAACGGCCACGCTGCGCGCCCTCAATCTGGCGGCTCTGTGGCCACAAGCCCCCACCACGCAGTTGCAGGGCACCGTGCAGGCGGGCCCCACACCCGGCACGGCCGAGGCCCCTGCAGACTGGGCCATCGGCGTGCAGTTGCAGAACACCCTGCCCGGCCCCTGGGACGCTTCGCGCCTGCCGCTGACAGCACTGCAGGCCAACGCCACCTACGACGGCACCCGCTGGACGCTGCCCGGCGCCAGCGCCAGCGCAGGCAAGGGCAGCGTCGCACTGCAAGGCCACTACACACCCGCCACGGGCGCGCTGGAGGGCACTGCGCAACTGCGCCAGCTCCATCCCGACGCCCTGCACACTGCGCTGGCGGCAGCGCCCCTGTCGGGCCAGATCAGCGCCCGGACACAGGGCAGCGCCGTGCATTTCAGCGCAGACATCGGAACCGCAGCCTCCTCGACCACAGAAAAAGCCGCGCCCGGCCACCCTGCCCCGCTGCGTATTCGCCGTCTCACCGGCAAGGGCCAATGGCAGGCAGCATCTTCCGCAACGACAGACAACGGCACCTCCACGGACACACTGCAGATCGATCGTCTGCTCATCGACGCACTGCAAGCGCGCGTGGAGGCGACCGACCTCCTGATCCACCCCAGCGCACAGTCCGCCCAGGGCCAGCTGGTGTTGGCTGTGCCAGGGGCCACGGCACGCGCCAGCGGGCAGCTGGCAGCGCAAAGTGGCAAGGGAGATCTGCAGGTGCAATGGGCCGACGTCGCACTGACCCAACGCTGGCTGGCCGACCTGCCCTTGATCGGCGCCGCGTTACAACGCACATTGCAAAGCGCCTCGGCCCAGGGTGCAGCCCAGCTGACCGCGCGCTGGAACGGTGGCTGGCGCGGGCTGATGCAGCCCCTCCCTGGAAAAAGCGACGCCACGCTGCAAGCCAGCCTGAGCAGCCCCCGGCTTGACCTGTCGATCCCATCCGCCACTGGCGAAGGCGGCAGACCCACCGCGGTGCAACTGCGAGGAGTGCAGGCCAGCATTGCTGGCAATTGGGCACAAGCCACACTCGACCTGAACGCCGAAGCCCGCACAGGCTCCACTGGGCAGCAGCGCCTGCGCCTGCAAACCCGCGTTGCGGGCGGGCAGGCCTCCGCCGGACTCTGGCAGGCGCAGATCGCCACACTGGCGCTGCAAGCACAGGACACCCAGCGCCCTGGCCCTTGGGCTTTGCAACTGGACGCCCCCCTGGGCCTTTCAGCCCGCACCGAGGCGCAGAGCGGCACACTCCAGCTGCAAACATCGGCAGGCCAGGCCCACCTGACCGGCCCCTTGCCGGGCAGCGTCGCGCTGCGCTGGCAGCCCATGCGCTGGGGCCGTGGCACCGGTACGCCTTTGCGGCTGCAAACCCAGGGCTCTCTGCAAGGCCTGCCCATGGCCTGGCTGGATGCCCTGGGCCTGAACGACGGCGCCCCTGCCGTGCAGGGCAGCCCGGCCCAGCCTTTGCTCGCTCGCCTGGGGCTGGCCACCAGCCTGTTGCTCGACGGCGAATGGAATGTGGACATGGGCGACACCCTGCGCGCCAGCGCCAGCCTGCGCCGCAGCAGCGGCGACTTGCGCATCCTGGCGGGCGATGCAGGTATCGCCACCACCGTGCAGGGCACTGCCAGCAGCACCGCCGCGACGGCGGGCACGCCCGCTGGCGTACGCCAGGCCGAACTGGCGCTGCAGGCCGAAGGAAACACCCTGCGTGCGCGCCTCGTCTGGGCCAGCGAGCGTGCTGGTGAAATCGATGCCAGCGTAAGCACCCAGCTGGCACTGCAAGGCAATGCCGCCAGCCTCTGGCCAGCCGACGCGCCGCTGCAGGGCCAGTTGCGGGCGCGCCTGCCCGATGTGGGCGTGTGGTCGGCCCTGGCCCCACCCGGCTGGCGCGTGCGCGGCACCCTGGACGCCAGCGCCACCCTGGCAGGCACCCGCAGCGCACCCCGCTGGACAGGAACACTGGGCGCCGATGCCCTGGCCGTGCGCTCCATTGTTGACGGGGTAGACCTGCAGGACGGGCGGCTGCGCGCCACGCTGGAGGGTGACCGGATCGACATTACCGAGTTCCAACTGAAAGGCGGGCGCGGCAGCCGTGCACGCATCGCCGGGCTCAGCGGCAACCGCACGGCTGCGCCCGACGATGGCGGCTTGCTCACCGGCACGGGCCATATCCAGTGGAGCGCCGCCACCGATGGCTTTTCGGGTATCACCATGGACTTCCAAGCGGAGGCCAAGGCCCTGCAGGTGCAGGTGCGCGCCGACCGCCAGCTCAGCGTGTCAGGCCCCTTGCGGGCCCAATTGCAGCAGGGCCAGATCAGCCTGCACGGCCAGTTGACCGCCAACCGTGCCACCATCATCCTGCCCGACGAATCGGCGCCCGGCCTGGGCAGCGACGTGGTGGTCCGCTCCGCCGCCAAAGACCGCACCCAGGCGCAAGAGGCCGCTACAGCAGGCGCCCAGGCCCAGACCGCCAAGCCACCCAGCATCGCCGTCACCCTGAACCTGGGCAACGACTTTGCCCTGAGCGGCCACGGCATCACCACCCGGTTGGCCGGCGAGGTCGAGATTCGGAGCAGCACCACGCCGGGCTCACCCCCGCGCATCACCGGCGAGGTGCAAACCGAGCAGGGCCGCTACCGCGCCTGGGGCCAGATGCTGGATGTGGAAACCGGCCTCATCCGCTTCAACGGGCCATACAACAACCCTTCGCTCGACATCCTGGCGCTGCGCCCACACATCAGCGTGCGTGCGGGGGTGCAGGTCACCGGCAGCGCGCTGGCACCGCGTGTCAAGCTCTACTCCGACCCGGAGCTGCCCGACGCCGAAAAGCTCTCGTGGGTGGTGCTGGGCCGCAGCGCCGCCGGCGGTGGCGCCGAGGCCGCCGTGCTGCAGCAGGCCGCACTGGCATTGCTCGGCCGGGGCGGCACCGACAACACCGCAGCCAACGCGGCACGCCGCCTGGGCCTGGACGAAATCGGCTTCAAAGGCCCAGGTGCTGGCGAAGACGCCACTGGCGCGGCTCTCACGTTTGGCAAGCGCCTGTCCAAGGACCTGTACGTGACGTACGAGCGCAGCCTGTCAGGCACGCTGGGCACGCTCTACATCTTCTACGACCTCACCCGCCACCTCACACTGCGCGGGCAAACCGGCGAGAAAAGCGCTGCCGACCTGATCTACACCATGCGCTACGACTGAGCCGCAACCAGCCCAGCTGCATTTTTGAGTGAAATTAGCCTCTAGCGCTCTACCAGCAAGCGGCACCAGCTATCAATACAGAAGCATATCTCCGCGTACAATTCACGCCTGCTTGCTCCTCGTAGTTCAATGGATAGAACGGATGCCTCCTAAGCGTCAGATACAGGTTCGATTCCTGTCGAGGGGACCAGTGAAGGGAATTAAAGGGAAATAGCTAACGGCCCACAGAGGGCAAGTGCTACAGTCACACGCACGAAAGTCGCAATCTCCCCGCACGCGGCCCGCACAAGAATACGCACAGCATGGCATCAATCCGCAAGTACCGCGACAAGTGGCGCGCAGAAGTGCAGCGTCATGGCATCCGGGCATCCCACCTGTGCGCGACAAAACGCGAGGCCCAGGCGTGGGCGCTTGCAAAAGAGGCAGAGCTAGACCGGCTTAAAGGCTCAGGCGGAAAGACGCTTGGGGACGCTGTGGGAGAGTACCTGCGGACGGTAAGCGTGCGCAAGAAAAAGCCAGAGTGGGAAGCGCGCCGATTCGATTACTTCATGGCGCACTTTGGCGAGAACACGCCACTGGCTTCAATCACGCGGGCAGAGATTGGCAAGTGGCGAGACGAACGGCTGAAAACCGTCGTCGGGGCCACGGTGCAGCGCGAAGCGAACCTGCTGCGCAACCTGTTCACCGTCGCCATGAATGAATGGGAGTGGATTGAGTCGCACCCATTCCGAGGGGTGCACATGCCTGAGCAGACGGAGGCGCGCCGTCAGGTGTGGGGATGGCGGCAAATCAAGCGCGTGCTGCGCTCTGACCGCGATAAGAAGATGGGCGAAGTGGTGAAGGCGTTTCACATCGCTCTGCATACCGGAATGCGTCTTGGCGAAGTGCTGACGGGCACCTATGACGCAAGGCGCCGGGTTTACATGCTGCCACGCACGAAAACAGGCGGCTATGTCGAGGTGCCGCTTACGCGCCGCGCTGTCAAGCTGCTGCCCACTGCATTCACGGTCGGGGCGAATGAGGCCAGCACGCTATTTTCCAGACTCACCCGGCAATTGCTGCTGGGTGATTTGACATTTCACGACACGCGGGCCACGGCATTGACGCTGTTGGCGCGCCGTGTCGATGTATTGACCCTTGCCCGCATATCGAGGCACCGCGATGTATCCCTGTTGCTGCGGGTTTACTATCGCGAAACCGCCGAGGCTATCTCAGCGCGTCTCTAGCCGCGTCATACTGCCGTTCGCAGGCCACGCCTCAAGCATCAATCGGCTGTCAGCGGCGTGGCCCGCAGCTTTTCCCGCCATGTCTTCAAAAGCGCCTGCGCACTGATCGAATAGTCCGTTGACGGTTGCGGCGTACTCACGGACGGAGGCACAGGAAGCGCTGGGCAACTGCACTGTGGTTGCGGCGAGTTGTGCGCGCAGGCCGTCACGCTCAGTGCGAGCAGCAGCAGCATTGGCAGCTTCACGTTTTGCCCGATCTTGGGCAGCTTTGATGGCGTCATCTTTCGTCCTTTGCATTTTGATTGTGTCGTCCAACGCTTTTTGATTCGCGCTGGCAAGGGCTGTGGCGTGCTGGGCTGCGGTGTCTGAAATCTGCTTGCCATACCTCCAGCCCTGAACCTGCCAAGCCCCGCCGAAAGCGAGCGCACCGGCCACGGCTGCGGCGATCGCGTGTGTGTAGAGGGGGATCATTCCCACCACCTCCACCAGTTGAGCCACATGGCCAGGATGATCGGATTCATGGCGTCGGCCCTTTCGCCACGGACTCGCCACAGCGTGCCAGCGGCACATTGCCCAGGCGGTTGTCTGCCCAGCCCACGATGAACATGGGCTTGTTCTGGCGCATGTAGTGCGCGCCCTGCTGCACGTCCATCAGCTTCAACGTCAGCTCACAAGCCTTCACGCGCCCGCGCTTTCGCTCCAGCGCCTGGTACGCGGCCAGGGTCTGGAAGCCAATGTTTCCATCCACCGTCACAAGTGGGAAGTCGGCTCCCCCACGGCTCAGTTGGTTGAGCGCCTGCTGGAGCCAGCGCGCCGATCGTCCAGGCCCGGCATTCACCCCGGCGTCCACCAGCTTCTCACCCAGGGCCGGGGATAGAAGGATCACGCTGTGAAAGCCAGGGCGCTCAATGTAGTCCTGCGTGTAGATACGCTGCGCGGTTGCCTTGGGCAGTTCACGCATGGGGCCTTGGTAGCCGTGCTCGCGCGCCACTGCCACGGTGACGCCGTGGTTTGTTTCGCCGCCGGGGTCTGCCTGGTTGTTGACGTAGCCCCCCTCCACCGCAAACACGCCTGCCACGATGGCAAGGACGGCCGCGCCCGCAGAGGCCCACACTTTGCCGGGCACCTGGGGGGAGGTCATTCGTCCAT
This sequence comes from Simplicispira sp. 125, assembly GCF_003096555.1. NCBI lineage: Bacteria > Pseudomonadati > Pseudomonadota > Betaproteobacteria > Burkholderiales > Comamonadaceae > Simplicispira > Simplicispira sp. 125. Next base: position 2,121,473 of record NZ_QEKM01000001.1, read on the forward strand.
CTCCAGGCCACCAATACCAGTATCAGAGTGCATGCCCCTGCGCAATAGTGCCATGCGGGCCTGATGCTCGACTTTGGCCCGCCGATTGGCGTGGAGCTTGAAGTAGATGTTGACTGAGAGGCCAATGACCCCGATCAGCACGCCGACAAGCCCGAAGAACTCGTTTGAGAGGAACCACCCTAAGCCCGTCACCCCCGCGCCGATATAGGTGGTTTTACTTCCAGCGGCGGCGATGGTTATATCAACGGCTTCATTTCTCATGGCGTATCATTGTTTTTTGCGGGCGAAAAAAACCCGCTAGGAGCGGGCTGGTGAATGACGATCAAATGCTTCGCGCTGCTGCATCTGGGCTGGGTGTCTGGATGTATTGGCTAATAATCCAGAAGGCCAAGGCCTATTTGAGCGCCCGCAGGAACGAAACCGGGCGCTGCTTTGAGCAGCGAGTTGCGTACCGCCTGGGCAGCTTGTGGGCGCGCTGTCATCGCGCCGCGAAGCAGGCCTTGCATCGGTGATGTGTAAATCCCCGCCCCTGCCAACAACCCAGCAGGGATAGCCGGATTGAGCGCACCAAGGCCGAGGCCCCCAGCACCAAGCATCAAGCGATCTGCCGTAGCGCTGTTTGGCACCTTGTTTCCGAGTACGGATTGCCCGGCGCCTGCCAAATCCTGCATAAGTGCCGTGCCCCTGGCTGTGGCCCTGTCGCGGACACTTTGATCCGCTTGACGCACAGCCGATCCTAGTTGCCCTGGCGTGAAAAACCCCCCTGTCTGCATCGCGTTCTTGGACGCGCCTTCCACACGCACCAGATTGGCATAAGCGGTATCTGCCGCCTTCATCATTTTCGCTGCCTGCGGATTGGCGCGCAGGGCGTTTTGAGAAAGCGTAGCCCTCACTTCGGCCAGGGCGTCCCCCAGTTGCTGCTGGTAGGCATCCGGGGCGCCAGAGAATCGAGACGCCTCTTTTGCCAGTTTTGAATCAATGCGTTTGAACGCGTCAGCCTTGATCGTGCCGTTGGGTGAAATGTCGTTCGCCAGCGTGCCCCATAGCTTTTGAAACTGCCCGCGTGCGGTTTCATCGGGGAGCATGTCCGCCATTTGGCGAATTTTCTGCAGTTCGCCCACGCCTTGGCGGTCTAGCCGGAAATTCCCAAGCTGGTTTTTTGCCTGCGTGTAGGCGTCTCCCACCAGATCCCCGGCCTGCTGTACGCCTGCCTGTCCGGTTTCCGTGGCCTTTTTGCCGATTGGTGCGGTAACGCGGTTCAGCGCTGCCCGGTTGAAATCATCGCGTGCGTTGTTTCGCGCTTTTGAAATCATGTCACCCATTATGGGAAGGCTCTGTAGCTTTTCTTCTGCGGCATTCCAGCGGCCCCCCAGCGCCTGCCCAACAGTTGGGCGCACGCCCTCACGCTGCAGCAGTTGAAGTTCCGGTTTACGCGATGCCGCAGGGCTGATGACGCGGCCAAGCCCCGCCGTCAGCGCAGGCACCAGCGCACCACCCGCCGCGCCTATACCAATCTGCTGCATCTTGTTGCCTGCGAATCCTCCATCTTGCGTGACGGGGTTCAGTGCTGCAGACGATGCACCGCCCAAAGCACCGACGCCAATGCGCCCGAGCGTTGACGCTGCTGCTGGCAGCTTGGATGCCAGCGCGAGATTGGCAGGATTTAGCACGTTGCCACCAATTCGGCTCCAATCAATTCCGGCATCCGGCCCGCGCTGCGCCTGGTAGGCTTTTTCGCTTTCCCGCACCTGTTGATCGACCCCGCCCTCTGGCAAGCGCCCGACTAGGCCGGTGGTGTCTGCAAGCCAGTTGTTCAGGCGGTTGCCTGCGTTCACCACGCCACTGGGCAGCAGGTTTGTCAGAAGCTGCGCGCCACCGTCGATAGGGTCTCGCAGGCCCTTCACAAAGCCAGATTGCTTTGGGCCTTTGCCCACTGGCGCCGCATCGTCTGGCAGCATTTCATAGCGACCCTTCGTCGATTCATCCAACAGTTCATAGGCCATTTATTCTTCCTTCCACTGCATGCCGTTGGATCGCAGAATCTTCCCGGTCGTGGTGTCGCGCATGCGCTGGCCTTTGTTGGATGCGTTGGCAGTAGGCAGGGAGTCAAAGACATTGCCTTTGGGCTTGTCGCCCAATCCCCCGGTGGCGCCACCTTCACCGGTCGCGCGCTTCATGGAGCCTTCGACCACGCCGCGCAAGTCACTCAACGCTTGCTGAAATGCCTTGTCGCTTTGTGCCGTGTTCAAGCGGCCAATGGCTTCTGTGGCCTTCTTCCCTTCAACTTCCGTAATCTGCCCACCCCCCTTGAGCGATTCAAAAGCCTGTAGGAATGTCTTTCCCTTGAGTTGGTCGAGGGCTACGCTGAAATCCTTGGCGTCCGTGCCTGGAATGTAGTTGCGAGGGTCAATCACGCCAGACGCGCCGGTTGCCGTCTCGCGCCCAGGATGTTTGTCCAACATGTCAATCACGCCAAGCATGTCGCTGGCCGCAGCGGATTTGCTTTCGCGCTGCTGCGTTGGCACCACGTCTGCCTTGGCTTGATCAACCAGCCTGACCCGTGCCGCTTCATTTTCCGCGGCCTCCAACGCGCTAGGCCCCGCCGCATAGTTCCCGGACGGGGCAGCTTGCCCGCCGCCGATCCGCTGAATCTCGCGCATGAGCGCTGGGCGATCTGGGTGATTAGGTGGGAGGCGGGTCAGCTCTGCTTGAATGATGCGCAGTTGTTCAGGCGCAGCCGCGCCAGCAGACCCGCCTGCATACCCGCCGCCAGAATGCTGCGGCTGCTGCACCACAGCGCGCTCGTTCGTGAACTCTTCGCGCCCCGTGGCCGGGTTGTAAACCTTGATTGGCTTGAACGCCGCCTGCGCGCCCTGATAGCTGTTGTACGTGTCCAGCGCCCCCTGCGGCGAAGACACAACCGGCAAGCCATCTTGACCAATGCGTACCATGCTTGTCTTGCCGTCCTGCGACGTGGACAGGCTGGGCATGAAACCAGAGACGAGCTTGTTTTTGTCGTAGGCGTAGCCGTTCGTCACTTGCATGTCCGGCGTGCCGCGCTTGTAAAGCATGTCAGCAATTCCCTTGCCGCCATTTTTTATGTAGTCGGCAATGATGGCGTCCCGAGGTATCCCGAGCTGTCGCGCCCACTCGTCAATTTTTCCGCCTTGTGCGCCAACATCAGCGCCGCCAGCGGGGATTGCGCCAGCGCCTTGCACTGCGGGCGCCGATGTGCCGCCCACAGCCCCGGCGCCGCCAAAAAAGTATTGCTGCTCAGCGGCTTTTTGACGTGCTGCAGCTTCTGCCGCCGCGTCGGCCTGGCTCCATTCCTTGCGCTGGCGTCCCCTGGCTTCATCCTGCCATGCTCTGTCTAATTTGTTATTTGCTGCGGCGTCCTGGGATGCCATCAATCCCATCAGACCCGCCATGCCCTGCGACTTTGGCATTTGCCCCAATGCCAGCAGCCCCAAGCCCATGCGCCCCTCCGGGGTGTTGAAAATCGAGTCAAGTAGTCCGGCCATGTTCACCTCACGCGAAGCGGTTTGAGTTGTTCTGCTGCTCTATGCGCTGTCGTTCGATCTCTGCGGCCACCATTTCCTCAACCGTCTGACTGTCTGCTGTGGGGGTTGATGTGGCCTCGATAGCGCCATTGCGGAATGGGTTCTGCGCGTTCCAGTCGATCTGACCGTAGCTCTGACCTTGCGGTACACGAAAAATGCCTTGCTGCATGGGCATTCCGCCCTGTGAGGTGCCGCCCTGCTCGCCGATCAGTTGTGCGATCAACGCTTTAATGTCGCCGCCTTGGGCAGCCTGTCCGCTGCTCAAAAGCCCGCCCATTCCACCGCCGCCCACCGCGCCGTTTGCCCCTGCGGTCGATCCGCCGCGCTGGTAGCTGCTGCCCATCAGTTTGTTTGCAAATCCCATCAACCCGGGCGCCATCTGGTTGCGGAATGCATCAATGTCGCCAAAGGTGTTCTGGTAACTTGCCTGCTGCTGCTGGTTGAATGGGTTTTGCTGGTAGTAGCCCTGCAATCCCTGGCCGGTGCGCAGGTTCTCGCGCAGCCAGGGGGCAGCGTCTTTCCAAGGCTCTTTGGTGGCAGTTTGTGATTGTTCGCTATCTCCGCCTGCCAAAAGACCCAATCCGCCGCCAATCAAGGAAACCGCGCCTGCTGATAGTCCGAATGCCATGCTTATGCCTCTGTAATTTCTGCGGCCTTGTTGGCTGCGAGTTGTTGATTGGTGTCCCCGCCAAGAAGGTCGGACGCCTTCGATTCCGTGAGTAGTTCTACGAGCTTGTCTTGGTCAGTTTCTTCAGTAGCGAAGAAATTTGTCCACACGGAATCCTCAAGCGCCAGCGCCGCGTTTTTTGCACCCGCCTTGCATGTCAGCGTGTATGGCGCGGATATTTCGACTGTTCCATCGTCTGTGACAAGACGCAAGCGTCCAGCGGAGAGCACTACAAGGCTTTCTTGCTTGTGGACAGCCCCCGTCAATACCGTGCCCTTGGGTATCGTGATTTCGCGCGCGTAGATGCCAGGCGCAAAATGGTGGCGAATTGGGCAATCAACCTGCGGAACGCTGCGAAGCGCATCCTCCAGGCGGTTGACTTTTTCGCGTGTCGTTTCTTGAATCGCGCCCATCAATCACCCATGCTTCCATTGAACCCAGGTGACCAAAAATTGTTATTGGACGCACCTCCATTTCCAGACCCCCACCAATTCGCAAACTGGCTCCTCCCCAACTGCGCGCCGCCAATGGCGCCCATCAGCGGGTTACCTGGCATGTTCTGCGACCCTGTAGACGTGCCGTAGCCATTGCCGATTGAATTGGCGCCATTGCTGAACTGGCTCCAATAGTTCATCGGCGTGTTCTGCATGTTCGTCCCAGCATTCAGGCCGATTTGGTCGCCCTGCTGCAGTCGGTCGTAAATGCCAAGGCCGAAATTGGCACCCTGCAACTGCCAATTGTTGTTATCGTTGTAGATGTTGCGGTCCAGGTTGGCATAGCCGAGCTGGTTGTTTTTCAGGCCCAGGTCGTACTGCAATCCGGTGTTGTAGCCGTTGCCGTACAGGCTGGCTAGAGCAGACCCGATACCGTTGTTCAGATCGTTTGCCGAGTTTGCCTCTGCCACGCCCTGGCGCGAGCCGCCATATCCCCCGGTCGCCATGGCCTGCGAAGCAATCTGTGGCTGCACTTGGCGCTGCCAGTTGTTGGTCATCGTCCCGGCCATCTGTTCGCCCATCTGCTGCAGATAGGGGTTCATGCCGAACGTTGTGGACATGGAACCGCCGCCAGATCCGCCAGAACTGCCAGAGCCCCCAGAGCCCCCAGAGCCCCCAGAGCCCCCAGAGCCCCCAGAGCCCCCAGAGCTGCCGCCAGCAATTGGATTCCCGTTGGCGTCCACCTGCAAAGGCCTGGTGCTGTACGTGTTGGCCCCACTCACACCACCAGCACCCCCCATGCCACCGCCAAATGTGCCGTCGCCCAACTGGAAGCCCTGCGCTCTTACGTTATTGCCGGAGGTAATGCCGTTCGGAGTCCATCGGTTGTCCCGCAGGTATTGCGTTTTGCTGTCTTTTGGGTTCGTCATCCCAATGGACTGAGGCCCATACGTGTAATTCATGTACGAGAGAGTGGGGTCTTGCCCAAACCCTTCGTATGCCAACTGTTCGTACGGGTTTGCTGCGAAGTGAGCAGCAGCCTCGGGAGACATGGCAGACGATGGCGTGCGCAAAAAACTCGTGCCCCCGGTCGCCATCTGCGAGGTTTGCCCGCTCGTGATTCGATCAAAGTCCGCCGCCTCGTTCGGGTGAGAGGCGAAAAACGCATCAAGATCGGTTGTGTTGTCGATCCCTGTGCCGAAATTCAGCCTGAACCAGTCGGGTGTTTTGTAGTCCGACGAGTATTGCGCGTTTACATATTTGTCGTAGTAACTGCTCATAATTTTTAGCCCAAATGTTGCCAGCCACCGTTTCGGTAGCCGTAAAACCCCGCGCCAGAACCGGGGTTCCAGTGCGTGCCATCTGCCAAAACCACCATTCCATCTGCCAACTTATCCGGCGCTGCGTAGCTTGTCGCAAGCAACAAGTACGGTTGCGGCTGCGCCAGCGCTTTCGCCACCTGGTGGAATTCGGCGTCTGCGCCAAAAGCTGGGATGTACATCAGTAAAGCCCCGCGTAATCGACGTCAATATCAAAAGGCCGCATCCGCCACGGCGCAGAGCAAGTAAAGCGAAACGCAAGGAACCGCCCGTTTGCAAAGGTGTCCGCCTTGGTGTCTTGCCCAACTACAAACGATGCAGGCGCACTCCAGACAGGCGCGGCATTTGGGGCCATCGACGCCCCTACCTCAATCGTCATCACAGCCCCGGCAGGCGCATCAACGCGCGGATACACCCCTCGCACAAGCTTTAACGCCTGTGCGTTGTCGAGGGACACACCAGTGCGCGTAAGGCTTCCAGTGAGGTTTGTCACACCATCGTCACCAGCGGAAATATCAAAGCCCGCGATTCGATTGGTTTGCGACAGAAGCAATCGAGCCTGATTTGGTGAATAGGGGTCTTCGTTCCATGTCGATGTGTCCAGTTCCCACGACTCAGAATCGCCTCCCCATGTCGTGAAGGCGGTAGCTGCAATCTGCCCAGTGGCGCCGTAGGTCACACCGTCAAGGTCGCGCAGCCCCCAGGTTTTCTCTTTCCAGTTCCACACCGCCGCTTTGTCGCAGTTGGTCGATCCGACGAACGGGAAGCAGATCAGAACTTCATTTTTCTGCGGGTTCGAGGTGACAAATGCTTTTTTGTAATTTGTCGAATCGAGGTTCCGAAATATGTAATCTCGAATCTGGCCGTCTGCAATCGACTCGACGCCCTGCCCGTTGTTCAGCACCACATCGCCCGCGGTCAGCACCACATGGCCTAGCGGTGTCGATACCGCGCAGCCCCTGAACAGCATCCCGGAATCCCCTGGAATCCGCTGCACCTGGAAAATGTAGGGCGCGCCGATGAACCTGAGTGCGTACATGGACCGCTCTTTGTAGATGATGAGCACATCACCCATTGGCAAAGCATCCACCAGCAAATCAGCGGTGTCGGACGCCTGAATTTCACCGGCATCTCGGGTAACGTTAGTTTCGTCCCACGAATCCGGCAAAGATCCCGGAACCGCCGCCACGCTCCACTTAATCATGTGCGGATTGCGCACGCCTGATTTTGTAATGTCGAGCGCGATCAGGTAGTTTTTCCACGGAACTACTGCCGCTGCCGTCCAGTTGGCATTCCACCCCGGCAGCGTGCGCAGCCTGTTCGCGTCGCCCGTCCAATACTGCGGCACATCGACGCCGTTGTTCAGCACCTGAATCCCCGCCAGTACACCCCCCGTCCAGCGGTCGTCCCGCGTGCCGGTGAAATTGGCTGTCGCTGCCGATGGGCCTGTCAAATGGCCCACCACCGACGCATTGGCCCCCGGGTCGCTCAGTAGCGTAAAAGTGAAGGTGTCGGGCGCAGTCACGGTAATCGTGAAGGTGCCGTTGTAGGCCAGCGGGTAGGCCCCGTAGATCGTCACGCTGTCGCCGGTCGTGAGGCCATGCGCTGCTGTCGTCTTGAGCGTGGCGGTCGTGGTGACATGCGTCAGCGTGCTGATTGCAATCTCTGCCAGGCGGGTGATTTCCGTCCGCACTGCTTCGTCGTCCGAGAACACGCGTTCTGTCCCGGCGTGAATCCACAGCCGCTTATTAGGCTTTTGAAAAGCAGTCAGGTAGTACGGTTCGACTACCGGCGCCGCAAAGATGGGCGCAAGGCCGTTAAACCGCTGCGCGTAGCCGTTGGCAAAGCGCATGTTTTGCGCATCGCTCCAAACGCCCATCTGCAGCTCTTCTGGCGTCAGGTCTGCATTCAAGCCCTTGCCTGCATCCGAGATTTTGACAATTGCCATTAGACGTCTGCCGCGTTACTGGGGAATGACCGACCAGGCCCCCACATGATTCGGACGCCGCCAACGACGCCTGCGCTGCTGTTCGGGCCTTTGACGCCTGCACCGCCGTGGCCGACAGTGCTGCCGGTGCTGTTGCCAAACAGGTCGGCGCCGTTGGCTGGAGGGATGCCGCTTGCCGCAGGCCCGCCCGTGACACCCGCTGCCGCGTACCTGCCGCTGGACCCACCGGATGTGAAAAATCCAGACGACGCGCCGCCACCAAGCCCACCGGCATACGACACGCCACCGGATGGAGTCGTAGCGACACCTCCAGGGCCACCCGTGCCTGTATTGCTGCCGCCAGAACCGCCGCGCGCTTCCAGTAGCGTCGTGGCGCCACGCTTGATCGTGCAAGCCGCACCCGCCACGCCATCGCCGTTTGTAAACACGACGGCATAGCCTGGCACTCCGATCACGACGGTCAGCGTCTCTCCGGGTGTGACTGCGATGGCGTTGTGGTACGTGAGCGCACCGCCACCGCCGCCGCCCGATGTATTGCTGTCGCCGCTCGATCCGGTAGCACCGCTTCCTCCGCTGCCGATGCCTACCGATGCGATCTCGGTGCAGTTGTCTGGAACGGTGAAACTGTACGTTCCTGCCGTGGTCCACGCCTGCTGTCCAGGCACGAGAGCCCCTACAGCAAACATCATTCCGCGAATCATGCGCTGTACCCTATGAGGGCCGATGCAAACCAGCCAGCGGTGCCAGCCTGCGCCCGCTGGAAGAACACAAGATGCCGCTTGCCGGTCGTGAATGTAGGGGTGGCGCCTGCCCACACCGTGCCTGCTGGCATGGTAATTGCCCCGGACGTGTGGTTGATTTCCAGGACGCAATTGTATGCGCCTGCAGGGATGTTGGTGAAAGCAAAGGTGCGCGTGCCCGCAACTGTTTCCGTGAAGTAGTTGCCAACACTGCAATCCATGTCACCGCCAGCAAGCGCAGTCACTTTGTCGGAGTGCATGGCGACGCGCTTCCAATTCGACCATACCGGAGATGTGTTGAGGCCAGTCACGCCCCGAGAAAACATCAAGCCAGCAGACGCCTGAACCACAATCTGCGCCGCTACATCACCGGATCGGGACACATATACCGACGATGCAGTAACGCCAGCCGGGCCATTTGTGGGCGTGCCGAAGTAGTAAAACCCCGATGTGGTTGCGGTGTTCAGATCAACATCACCAAGACTGACAGCAGGACTGACAGCAGCCGCCCATGATGCGTTAGAGCCGTCGGTAGTGACAAACTTGCCGTTGTTTCCTGTCTGACTCGGGAGAGCAGAAGCAAAAGCAGCCGCAGCGACAAACGCCGTGCTGGCTGCATTGGCTGTGGCGTCGCCTGTGGTCTGCATGGGCACTGCAATCGTGCCGCCTGTGAAATCGTGCGCGCCTGTGTACGTGTCGCCTGCCTTCGCGGCCTTGTCGTTTGTGAGTGTGTTGAGCTGCGCCTGAATCGCACTGGTGACACCGACCGAGTAATTGAGTTCGGTTGTCGTGGCAGTCATCGCCGCAGTGCCGAAGTTCGGGAACTGGGTTTTTAGTACCGTTTTAATCAGACGGATTTGATCGTCGCCTTCTGATTTCGGATCGCCAGAAGCCGGGCTTGTCGACGAGAGTTGGCTGATATAGCTTGCGGTTTCAACTGTCATGTGCGCCTCTTCATTCGTAGCGTGGAACCGCTGATGCGGGCGGCTGTGTCTTGGCTTTGCAGTGAGTTGACGGCGCTCGAATAATCGGATGCCACACGAACCCCCAGCGCGTCATCGCGTGCCCAGCGCGCGTACTCGACTAGCAGCGAGGAAAGATAGACGTTTGGCGCATTTGTCATCAGCCAATTCGTATCCGTGTCCAGGACAGGCGAATCCATGCGCTTGTAGAAAGTAAGGTCCACCGGGAACCCCTGGTCGCGCGAGAGCGCCAGCGTTTGGCCGTCCCAGGAGTAGGACTGGAATTCGTTTGGCATTGCTGCCAAAGGCCGATACGACAAATCAAGCTCAGGCCTTCCGCTTGGTGTGACCTTGATGGACTCCAGATAGCCCACTGGCTGCGCGCCAGTAGCCATCGTTTCAAATGCCCGCATGGCGGCTATGCGCAGCTTTGGCGAGTTCAGTTCACCGAAGTAAATGCGCTGCTCTGCATTCGCCAGAAACGTAGCGAACATCGGCGCCAGGTCGGTGCGATGGGCATACGCCGAAACCGCCGCCTTGAGTTCACCCCAGTTCATTTGATAAAGGCGTCATACGCCAGGAATGCGGGGTTATCGCGAAAAAAGGTACGCATCGCCTTCTCGCGCTCTTTGTCGTCTTTGATGGGTTCAATCTCGCGCAGTGCCCAGGGCGGAATCACACCGACCTCTCGGCCCTCGCCCCATTTCTTGCCCTCGTTTCGAGCACGCATCTCTGCGGCGCGCTCAAGATAAGGCGCGGCGTCGTACTTCTTTTCTACCACCACCTGGTCGCCTTCAAAACGGTAGATGGTGCGAACTCCGGTATCTGGGTTCACGCCCTCATCAATTTGAAAATTTCCGAAGCTCATGAAGGCCCCCACCCGTTTGGGCATAAAAAAAGCCACCCGGGCAAGGGGTGGCCTTTGTAAAATAGGCGAGTCCGCGCAGTGCTGCTAACACCGGACGGGCTCTAACCAATCAGCGAAAGGACCGCTTCATGGCTGCTGCCAATATATCAGTCGCGCGTTTGCGCGAAGTGCTCAATTACAACTCGGACACGGGTGTCTTTGTTTGGTTGCGCCCTACCGGGCGGCGTGCCAAAGCTGGCGATATCGCTGGCTCTGCTGAAGGCCGAGGGTATTTGGCAATACGCATACAAACCGCCAGATACAAGGCTCACAGGCTAGCTTGGCTCTATCACTACGGCGTTTGGCCGGAGGGCGATATAGACCATATCAACAGCAACAAACAGGACAATCGCATTGCGAATTTGCGTGATGTCGATCGCTCGACAAACATTCAAAACCTGAAGGCTGCAAAGTCGCACAACAGCTCTGGCCTGTTAGGCGTGGTGCTTGACCGGTCTAAGAAGACTGCGAGGAAATATACGGCCCGTATCGTTTACGGTGGAAGACAACACAGTCTGGGCTATTTCAACACCCCGGAAGAGGCGCACGCAGCCTACGTGGCGGCTAAACGCGATCATCATCCGGGGTGCGTCATCTAGCTATCAGCCTCCGCTGAGATCGCTAATTTTGAAGCAGGCTTTTTCCGCCTCCAGACGCAGCGTGGCATCGACCAAGATCTGTTCGCGCTCGAAGTCTCCCGAGCGGCCCAGCTTGGTGCTCTGGAAGGGCCGCAAGTAGGCGATTTTGATTTCGGACAGGTCCAGGCCATACACGTTCGTGCTGCCAGCCATCATGTAGTGCGGAACGTGCGTGAGCGCGCCGAAGTCAGACACGAACACATCAGCGCCACCGATGATGGCGCCCTGGTTCGTGCCCTTCACTTCAAAACGATTGGAGGCGATGCCTGTGAAGGCGGACGCAACGGCCTTGTGCGCTGGCGAGAAATACACCGACTTTGGCACCTTTCCAGCAGAGATGTAGGTCGCCTGCACCGCCGCTTTATAGAGAACATCAGTCAGCGCACGGGCCGTGCCAGGGGTTGGCGCAACCGTAGCCACGCCGGAGGTATGCGCCACCGTCGAACCACCAACGCCGTGGCTGGTGTTGGTGTAGATCAGCGGGCCGAGGCCGGTCGCTTTGGCTGCGACGGAACCGGACCCCAGCACTGCGACGTTGTTGGACACAACCATTTTTTCAATGTCGCGCTGCAGCTCCTTGTACATCTTGGCCTTTTGGTAGGCCATCTCCGACTTTTTCCCGGCCTTGTCCACGACTTCGGCGCGGCCAGAGATGGCCACCGTGTCCTGGAAAATCTGGCAATAGTTGCCGATGCGGTTCGGAGGTGTCTTGGTCGATACGGTCGCGTCGTCGCCGTCAATAGCGGCATTGTCCGCATTGGGCGCGCGCAAGGCGTCACGACTCCACTCGTGCAGTGTCTGCGTGGCTTTGGCGCGGCCAGCACTGGAGACAATGGGGGTCGTTTCCGGGTCCTGGCGAGAGATGAAGTCTGCGAGGTCTTCGCGGACGTTGGTGGCCGCCGTGTAGCGGGTATAGGTGCTTGCTGCTGCTGCCATTTTTGGGCCTCTTACAGGTTGTTTTGTGCGATGAATGCGGCAAGGTCGTCACGCGACCCCCTGCCGGTACGAAGCCGCTCAGTCACGCGCTTTTCACGCGTTTCGTTGCGGGGCACGCTTTGCTGCTGTGGAAGGCGCGGCGCAGTTGCCGCCTTTTTCTTCACGTCAGCGGTTTTCTTTTGAAGCTCCCGATACGCCACAGCGTCCCGCATAACCATCACCACAGCCGGGTCGTTCAGCGTTGCGAAACGCTCCTGCCCTATGCCGTAGTCCTTGGCGACGGTTTCAAAGATGTGCTGCAGCTTGGGCTTGTCGATGCCCTGCTGACCCAACACACCCCAGCACTGAGAGAAGCTCTTTTGGAGGTTCTGCTGTTGCTGTTGCTGTTGCTGGAATTGCTCCTGCTGCCAGCGGTTTTGTAGCCCGCCAATGACGTGCTGAACCTGCTGCGCGCGCGCCTGCTCTGCGACATAAGCCGCAGGGTCTTGGTACGCCAGTTGCTGCATTTCCTCGGGTGACTTCAAACCGGCGAGCTGTCGCACAAGCGCTTGTGCCATCTGCGCTTGCTGGACGTAGTGGTTCTGCGCTTCCGTCACCTTCGCGCGCACAATCTCCACGGCCTGCTCTTCTCGCTGTGCAAGCTGCTGCGTCTTCCGCGTGTAGTCGGAATGCCGCGTGTAGCCTGCAATGAGTTCTTTTTCGTCAACCTCTTGTTCGAGGTCCGCACCGTCATCGCCCTTGATGGTGACTTTGAATTTGCGAGAGCTTGTCGGATCGGGCTTGTCTTCGGCGTCGTCGCCGTCTTCATCCGGGCTCTCGTCGTCGGTTTCCGCGTCTGCGTTGTCTTCGGGCTCGTCGCCTTCAGGTGCATCAGCGTTTGGCGTTACTTCCTCTTGTGCCTCGGTCCCGTCTGCGCCGGGGTTGTCGAGAAGGAAGCTAGCCACTTCATCCGCTGTAACCGGGGCCGTGTCGGCTTGTCCGTCCATTGGGTGTTCCAATCAATCAAAACCACCCCCTTTGTCACCAAGGGCAGCTACGGGCACGTTTCACAACGGAGGCCCAAAAGGTAGGTGACTACCGGATAACCGTGCGCAGCATCCTTCGCGCTGTGCTTTCGTTTCTGTGCTTGTTCAGGTTCAGGCTAGCGAATTCGCCGCCCTTCACCATGCGGCGCAATATCTGCTCGAAATCGTCCGTCACTGCGGCAAACTGGCGTGCCAGCTTCAGGCCTTCCGCGTCTCGAATTTCCGTGGCCTTGAATGCCTTGTGCGCCAGGTCGTGCAACTGCTCAAGTGCAGACTGAAAAGCCGGGTTATCGAGCACCTGCGCAGCGTCAGAGCCTGCTTTTACGATCTGGTCGTCGTTCATGGCTGCACCTCACGGCCAATCTCTGCCGTCGCTGCCATGGTGGCGGGGTTGCTGAGTTTGTTTTTACTGGAAATGTTGGCCGTCTCGATGCGCACCGATGCGTCGAGTTCTGCCTTCCAGCGCTGAAATCCCATTTGCCGCTCGCGCTCGCGTTCGGCGTACTGCTCTTTCAGTGCTGCTAGCTGCGCCTCTTGCTCCAACTTCATGCTGTGCATTTGCGCTTCCATGCCCTGGCGGTTGGCGTCGGTCTGCTGCTGGGCTTGCTGGCGGATCATCTCTAGCTGCGCTTGCAACTGGCGCTGCATCTCATCGGCCTGCATCTGGTACTGCATTTCCATTTGCTTCGTCTGCGCCTGCACCTGCATCTTGGCTTGTTCGCCTGCCTGGCTGGCCTGCAGCTTCATTTGCTCAATCTGTAGCTGCGGGTTAGGCCCTGGCGGTGGCAGTGACTTTCCTTGTGGATCGCCGATGAAGTCGCCCACGTTCTTCTGTCCGCCCAACTCCACCAGCTTTGCCAGCGTGTTGTAGATGTTGTCTGGTGTAATCATCAGCGAGCCAAACGGGCTTTGGGCTAGGCCCATTTGCCGCTCCAGCAAGCCGTTAAAAAACGATATCTGCTGCGCCTTGTCGCCCGTGCCAAGGCCGACATTAATGGTCATGTCGTAGCCGTCGCGCCATTCGTTCGGGTCGTATTGCACGAACTTACCGCGCAGCCGGAACGCCAGCGGCTCCATCTCGCCAGAGGTGAGCAGCTTCAAGATGCCCCGGAAGATCGGCGTTACCAGCACCTCAGCGAAGATGCGGGCGATCAGCTTGACGCGCTGCTGCGAGGCGTTCGACTGAATCGAAACCTCAGTAGCAGTCCGCCCAGGCTTGAGGCTGTCGCCATCCATGCCCGCCTGGTTGCTTGAATAGCCGATGCGCTTTTCCAGCATCGAATCGACGTAACCCAGCACCGGTAGCGTGTTGGCCGCGTTGAACGGCGTCGGCTCCATGCCGATGGAATCTGGCCGCGATTGGCGCACAAGGCCACCGATGCGGAAATCCATCAGGTCATCAATGTTCGCGTACGGCGCCCCCTGCGCGTCGGTAAGCACCGTCTTTCGCGGGTTCACTGCCAGGTTGCTGGCGTTGACCATGCCGCGCGTTAGATCGGTCTTGAGTAGTTGGCCATCAGAAGCAATCTCAGCAACGCTCATCCCGTCCCAGCGGTGCGGGTTGATGATCGGCGACGCTGTGGCGATCTGAACGTGGTCGGTTTCCTCGTTGCTCAGAATCTTCGATTCCAGCCGGTGAATCAGCCGACGCTCTGCAATGCCGTCGCCGTCATAGTCCACCAGCACATACTCAATGCGCAGCCATCCTGTTGCCAGGCTTTCATCTTCGATATCTACCGTGTCGTCTTCTGCGCGCGTGCTTTCGCCTGCGCGGCTGCGGCGGTAGTCTTCATCGCTGCCCACCGGAGACGGGTCGTCCGATGCGCGCAAGTCCTCGGCGGTGACGTTCTTGAAGCCCATCTGCCGCAGATCAGAAAGCGTGACCTCCATCGCGCGGGCCACATACGGGCACTCGTCTAGCAACGGGGTCGTCCAGCCGCGTTTAATGTGCAGCTGCTCGGGCGGGAAGGCTTCGATGCGAATGCGCTTCTTTTCCACCTTCTTCGACACGCGGGCATTGAACAATGGTGGCGCTTCGATGGGCATCCCCATTGCGTCAGCCATAGGAGGCTGTTGGACAGGCGTTGCAGCCTCTATCTCGAAGCCTTGGCTCTCCAGCATCGCCAGCGCTTCCAGCGGCGCGCCTTGAACTTCTTGCACATCGCGCACTGTTTCCGACACCAGGCGCCACTCTACGGCGCAGTTCTGCGCAATCAGTGCGTCCTTGATGGCCGTGTACAAGACAAGAAACCCGTTGTTCTGCTTGTAGAAGACGTAATTGCAGGCGTCCGTCGCCTGCGCTGCGCCTTCTACGTCTTCGGGCTTTGTGGGCTCGAACACCACCGCCTCGTCTGAGCTAGTGAATGTGTCCACCAGGCCGGGTAGCATGGCCTCTACAGCATCTGACACCTCGGACGTGACAATCGTGCTCCATCCGTCCAATTCCTCGTCGCCAGGGTACGGCTCGCGGTAATACTCCCGCATGGCCTTTAGACGAGTCGCGCCGATGAGGTCGATGTACTCCGCCGAATCTTCCTCGTTCGCCTGCAGGTGCTTGAGCAGGTCGCTATCGTCCATCTTTGCCATTACTCTGTAGCCTCAGCCTTGGGTTTGCGGCCACGTTTTGCGGGTTGTGGCTCGTCTTGCACGTCTTGCGCCACGCTTTCAACTTCTGCGGGCGCAATCTTTCCAGCGGCCTCTTCCAGTGGGGAATGCTTCGGGAATGGCGGCATTCCGACGCGCTGCGATCCGTCCGGGTAGGTGTGGGTTTCGTTCATGCGAGAACTCTTTTCCTGTAAACAATTGGGGCTGCAAGCTTGGGTTTTGTGATGGCAAAGCGCCGCATCATGTAGGCGTAGCGCGACGCGGAAATCAAATCGTCGTCCAGCTTGACCACCTTTCCGTCTTTGCGGTGGTACATGCGAAACTCTTCAAAGTACTCGGTCAAGTTGCTGAACACCTTCCAGCGTCCGGTTTGCATGCGGTCCAGCATGTCGACCAGCCCGGCCTCGACACCATTACCCCCGCTGCCCTCTGGCTCCCCATCGGGCGGGGGGTGTGTGGCCTTGTCTTCCAGCATTGCAAGCCCTTGTTTCTTGTACTGCTCTGCCAAGGCTTCGCCTGAGCCCTTATCGTGCTGTAGCCCGTCATGCGGCCAGGCCCAAGGGAGCCAATCACCCCAAGGCTTCACAGTCGATGCAAACAGCAAGGGCGTCTGCTCTTTCTGTCGGTGGCCTGCAACAACGTAGATCACATCGCTATCACGATCCCAAGCAAGCCGGGTTGCAGCGCTGGGGTGATCCCAGCCAAAGTCGATGCCGCATATTTGCGGCCAGTGGAGCGGTATCTCGAACGGCGCCACGCTGATCGTCTCGTCGGCAACCGGGAAGATGCGCCCACTTCCTAATGTCGGGATGCCTTTTGTTCGGGCCTCGCGCTCATGTGCTGGGTAGCTCGCAATGATTGACGCCCGCTGTGCAGGTGTGTAGTGTTCCGCGTCGTCAATGGTCATAGTCGTGACGCTTGACCCGGCAGGCTTATCAAGCAAGAAACGCTTCACCGTGCCCGTCATCCCCTTCAATGGCGTGAAGGTCATGTAAACCATGCCTCCCGTCGCATTCGTTCGGGTCAGCGCCTCGGTGTAAATGTCCTCGTCCGGCTCTTCATCCAGCCAAACCACATCCAGCGTTTCGCCCTGGAACTTCTCGCGGCCCTGGTCGTAGCTCTTGAACCCGATCAGGCTCTCCCCGGCCTGCACATCACCGCCACCGCCGAATGTCACTACAACGGTATCCACAGCATCCGCAACGCCGCGCTTCATCGTCTTGGACTTGATCGCGTCCCTAGGGATTGCGCCAGTGCCAATCGAATTGAAGCGGCCCAGCAAAACCCGCTGCGCCGTGTCCCGCGTCACTTCACCAGTTACCCCAGCGGCCCAGGCCATCACCTGCTTCTCGAAGACACGGCCCTTCCACCAGTCCGGGTAGCGGCCCGTCAGGTGCATTGCCGTCTCAAATCCTGCGCTCCAGGTCTTTCCAAGCTGGTTGCCAGCCATCAAGAGTCGCTCACGAAAGCTCGCACCTTTGGCGTGAAACTCAGCTTGCTTGGCGTATGCGTGATACGCCTGCAACTGGTTGCCCTCCTTACGGCGCTTCTTTTCCTCCAGCAGTGCCAATAGCTCCAGCTTCTCCGCTCGCGTTAATGAGTCGGGCAAGCCTTGCATTGATCTGTTCTTCCGTGAGGTCTGTCAGGGTGGTTTTCTGGTCAATCTCCAGCTTGTCGCCGTACTCGCGCGGGTTCGACTTGGAAGCCTTCCAGCGGTAATGGCTGGCAAGCTCCCTTGCTTTCGCTAGGCCGAATGGGTCAGCCGCAGCGCGCAGTTCCGCTTCTGCCATTTCGTCAAAGGTGCGCGCCGCAGCAATCCGGGCTTCGCGCACGCGCGCGGAACGTTCCGGGTCGGCTGCAATCCACCGGCTCAGTGTTGCGATCCCAACCCCCAAGCTCTCCGCAATCGCTGTCTGCGACTCGCCTGCACAAAGACGGTCGCACAGTGCATCGACACCTAGCGCATCAATGGTTTCTGTTGCTGTCGTCATGGTTGTTAGTTGATAAGCGCCCATCGGACTACAGGGCTTGGTCTGACCCTGCTGGGCGTTGCCGTTCGCTGCCGTAGCCGATAAGGACTGCGCGTGCCCCAGGAGATACAGCGCGGTTTACCCGCCGCGCTCGCCTTCGGTTTACGCGATGATGCGGGGTCGATAGGGAGCGGGCGCTGCTGCTTTAGGAACGAGTCCGAGAAGTTTGTTCAGCAGGCCCGCGAAAACAAAAAAGCCGCCCGGATTGCTCCTGAGCGGCTTCGATTGACTGACAAATCCTAGAGGCGCGCTACCCGACGCAAATCGGGCAAGTCCTAATGCCAATGCTGACTAATGGCGGCGACTATGCCATAGATTTCGGTGGTGTGCAACATTTATTTGCAGAGCCTGTTTTGCAGCATCGTCCTGCCCGCATCCACAAGATCAGCCAATCCCTGCTTACTCACTGCCAGCGTGCGGGCCATCGCTACCGGGTTGCCGCAGTGAACATAGCTCCAGCGCACTGCGGCCCGGTTCTTCTCTGGCAGTGCAGCTACCGCCTTTTCCACCAGCACCGCATCAAGCGTATCAACGGGCGTCTGAATCACGGGCGCATGCCACTGCCTGGCCTTGCTCTGGTACATGCGGAACATGGGAGCAGTCTGCCAGCCATGCGGGCGCACGATCACCCAGCGGCGCCAGTTCTCCAGCCTCGCATGGATGGCCTGGTGGCGGTCTTGGACGTGGCTGTAATCGACGGTTTCAGTGACGCGCATCAGCATGTTCTCCCTTTCAGTTCTTTGAGCTTTGCCCGGTAGGTGTCTCGCACCTCTATCAACCCCTCTCGCGTCCATTTGCGCGGAGCGTTGTCGTTCTCCATGGCTTCGACAGCCTCCAGGCCGATCAACTCGATCAACCGCACGCGGTACGGGATCAAGTTGCCGTGCAGGTAGGTGTTACAGGGGGCGCATTGCTTCCAGACGTTCATCGGGTTCAGCGCATGCTGCGGCGCGGCTCCACGGCTCAGGTAGTGCCCTGCGTGCCATTGCCCTTGGTGATGGCGCCCGCAGGATATGCATGGCTTGTCGGCATCGCGGATTTGCACAATCCAGCGGTTCAGGGCGGTCTGGGCTTCGCGCTTGAGGTCTGCCAGCGTCTTGATAGCCTCCTTGCGCGCCCGGATGCTGGCCCGCTCCACCTTGGCAGCAGCGCGGGCCTTCTTTGCCTGGGCACGCTGGGCTTTCTCTGCCTGGGCATCGGCCCATGGTGCGATGCACTCGGCATGGATGCGCTGGCCTGGCTCCAGCCTGGCGCGGCAGTGGGGGCATGTGGTGCGACGGAAAGCTGTCATGCCGGCGCCCCTTGCGACCACTTCTTGCCATTGACTATGTTGCTGACCATTGACTGGTGAACACCGAACTCAGCCGCTATATCGCTCTGAAGCCGACCAGCTGCTCTCGCGGCCCGTATTTGCGCAACCCTCTCTAGAGTTAATTTCTTGGCTTTACGTGGATTCTTCGCCACAGAATGGCGTCCAGCAGCAACGGCGTGGCGCATGTTGTCGTGGTTGTTGACCCACTCAAGGTTGGTGGCGGCGTTGTTGGCTCTATTGAAGTCAAGATGGTTAACTTGTGGCAAGTCACTAGGGGGAAGGAACGCTTGCGCCACAAGCCTATGAATCTTCCGAGCGACCAGCTTGCCGTCTTCGGTCACCTTGCACTTCAGATAGCCATAACTATCAGCAACCGGCTTTAGCACCATGCCACGCTTTATCGCAATACCACCCGAAGGGTGTCGAACCTCGCGATCCATGCTGCGGACGCGACCCAGGCTGCTCACCTCATAGGCGCCTCCGGATCGGGCTGTGGGTCTCCAGACTTCAAGGATCTCGTTCATCAATCGTCCCACCCTTCCTGTGCTTTGAACTTCACCCCTTGCTCAGCAGCCCAGGCCATAACGAACTCGGACAGCTCCGCGCATTCGGCCTTTGTCAGTTGGCTGGTGCGTCGGAAAACTATGTCCACCCCATGCCCATCCACGGCGGGCAGCATTTCGATTGGCTCGCCACGGGCACGCAGCCATGCAGCCGTAAGCAGGCGCTTCCATGTGTCCACGTCACGCTTTGCACCGGCCCATTCCACTTGCTTGCTGATCTCGCCCAGACAAGCGTGCAATAGGCGGTTCTGCGCATCGCTGCGCTTCTCGGGGCGGATTTCCAGCGTCAGGCGGGTGTCTCCGGCCATCAGCCAGCCCTTGGCGTGGTGCCAAGCGGTCATGATCGCTTTGTGGGCTTGCACGGGCTCCCACAGGCTGAGGGTTATGCGTTCAGCCATGCGAGACCCAGTCCCGATAAGCAGCACAAGGCGTGAACCCAATCCCCAGATAACGGTTTGGGATGCCCTTGATGCCGCAGTGCCAGACACCGTAGATTCGCTTGATGTGGGGTTTCATGCGACCTCCAGTCCAAGCTGCACAGGGGCGGCTTGTGTGGGCTCGAATAGCTGGCCCTGGGCGTGGGCTTGCTCGATGCGCCGAACGGCAATGTCGAAATACTTGGGTTCGCGCTCGATGCCGATAAAGCGGCAGCCGTGCTGCATGGCCGCAATCCCTGTCGTACCCGACCCCATATATGGGTCAAGAATGGGCGATGGAGTGCCCAGTCGCTCGATACACCACGCCATCAAGGCGATAGGTTTCTGAGTAGGGTGCGCCGCCTGCATTCCATCGTTCTCTGCAATGCGAGATGGTGGTGAAAACGATCGGCGAAAAGCGTAGACCCCGTGGCCTCCCTTCTGCCAACCCACTTCGGCATCCGAAAGAAAAGTGCCAAACAAGTGATCGTCTTTCTTCAACCAGACCAGCGTGGTGCCGACCGGTAGCCGTTGGGCGTAATGATTAGCCCCCCATACGATCACCTTTGGAAACGCCAGCCAAGGCGAAGGATCGAATGGTTGCGCGTCCTGAAGAATTGCCCCCCAGTCCTCACGGCCTCGCCCCCGCTTGCGCGCGCCGTCATTACCGCTGAATCGTTTGCTGTTGGTGTCCCAGCTCATCCCGTAAGGCGGGTCTGTGATGACGGCGTCCACCTTGCCCAACGTCGGCAGGACTTCCATGCAATCGCCCAGGTAAAGCGTGGCGTTGCCAATCGTTTCTACTCGCATCACATCACCCCCCACTCTTGCGCGGTGCGGCTGATGACAGCCACGCCACGCGAGCCGATACGACAGATTCCTCTGCTGGCTTGTGCTTCTGGCATGTGTGCTGCGGAGGCAGGTACTTCCATACCGGGCCGATGGCGCAGATTGCAAAACCGTGCTTCGCCATTTGCCCCGATTTTTTTGGCGACCAGTGGATGCAGGATTGGCATGTCATTCATGTGCGCCACCACGGCTAACCGGGTGGGCCCTGGCGATTCGGTCGATGAACTCGCGCGCGGCGCCGCGGTCCCCGGTTTCGGGATCTGAGTCTGTTTTGCAGTCGCGGCCAATGATTCGGTACATGGTCCAGCCCTTCGCCTCGATGGCGCGCTGGCGCACTGCGTCGACCTCGGTGTTCCTGTGCCACTGCGAGCCGTCGCATTCGATGCAGACTTTGGCGACTGGGTTGGCGAAGTCGACAAAGTAGCCGTCGACGGGGTACTGCGGATACATCACCAGGTCGGCGGCGCGAATGTCGTGCCACAGCGCCCGTTCGATAGGCGTGAAAACGCTGATCCAATCGACCTCATAGGGATCAATTCCCCACTCCGCGGACCCGGCCTCTTGAATCTGAGCGCCGACCAAGCGGTAAAACTGGCGCAAGGAAGGGCGGCGGGTTGCCTCGGACTGGATAGCCCTGGCGATGGGCTCGCGGATGCTGGCCAGCTCCATCTCATGCGCGATGCGCTTGGAATCGAATTTCATTCAAAGCCTTTCGACTGGGCCCCGACGCCCTTTTGCGGCGGTGGGCCCGCCCACGATTCGAACGATGTGAACTGGCCGTGATAGAACAGATTCACATCCCCTGTCCGTCCTTGGCGGTTCTTTGCGACACGAAGCAATGCGTAATTGCGAAAGTTCTCGCCAAGCTCTGGCTGGGCCTCGATTGGGCGATGAATGAAAGCCACCACATCGGCGTCCTGCTCGATTGCGCCGGAGTCGCGCAGGTCTTGCAGGCCGGGCACCTGCCCTACCCGCTCCACTCCGCCGCGGTTTACCTGGGCAAGGCAGATAACGGTGATATCAAGGTCTTTGGCCAGGCCCTTAAGCCCGCGGCTGATCTCCTCGATTTGGTAGGCGCGCGGCTGCTTGCTGTCCATGCCGCTCATTAGGCCGATGTAGTCAACCACCAGAATGTCCAGCCCATGGCGGCGCTTGAGGGCCCGGGCCCGGCTGCGCACCTGCATGATGTTCAGCCCGGACTTGTCCGACACGAACCAGCGCAGGGTCTTGGCCTTCTCCACCCCGTCGACGATGCGGTCGTACTCCAGTCCTTTTTGTGGGCGCTTGATCATCCCGATGGATGCCCTGCTCAGGATGGCGGCTTGCCGGTCACGCACGTCGCTGTGCGGCATTTCCATGGACAGGAATCCAACGGACTGCGCCTGAGCCATGTAGAGCCCAATCGTCATGGCTAGAGCTGTCTTGCCCATGGCTGGGCGGGCCCCTATCACGACCAGGTTGCCGCGGCTCAATCCACCGTCGAGCATTTCGTCGAAGTCGTGCAGTCCGGTAGGCATGCCCTTCAACTTCCCCTCTTGGCGCTGGTCCAGCAGGTCAAGATGCTTGATCGCCGCGGTGTGCGCGTCGATCCAGTCGTCCGATTGCTCTACGTCATCCAGCTTTGCCAATTCGGCCTGGGCCCGGTCGATGCGCTCTTGCACCGGCCCCGTTTCATAGGCCAGTTCGGCCATCTTGTAGCTCAGGCCGTGCAGCTGGCGGGCTTTGAAGGCGTCGACCAGGGTTTGCACATGGCGCGATATGCCGCGGGCGCTATGGTTGTTGCAGCTAGCCACCTGCAGCACGTCAGACACCTCCAGCACCCCGATCAGCGCGTCAACGATGCTCATCACGTCGCATCCGTTGCCAGCGGCCATCTGGCGACACAGCTCGGCATAGATGACCCGGTGCGCTTCAACCGCGAAGTGCTCGGGGCGCAGCCGGTCCGACACATCGTCAAACGCCGCGGGGAAGTTGATCAAGATGGACAGCGCCGCGGCCTCGATGTGCTCGTTACAGAAGTGCCCGGGGGTTGCCAGAATCTCTGGCGAATCGGATTTCATGCGTGCTCCTTTTGCAGCGCAGCTTTGTAGGCTTCACCGGCCGCTGCCGCTGTATCGAACGTCCCTAAGTAGCGATGAACGCCATGAATACGGCGCTGAGCGACGAAGCGCTGACGATGCTTGTAAACACCCAGAACCCCCGTCCTCGCATCGCGGTCTGCCCCCTTGCGGTTGCTCATGTTTGTTGACCTGTCAACATCACGCAAATTAGCTATGCGGTTGTCAGCGCGCTCGCCATTGATGTGGTCAATCTCCATCGCAGGCCATACACCGTGGTGAAGCAGCCAAGCCAATCGGTGGGCGTGGTAGTTGAGACCATCAAGTCGGATCACCACGTACCCGTTGGTGCCTATGCGTCCCGCTTGTTGCCCAATGCAGATTTTTCTGCTGGGGCGGGATGCCCATGTGAGCAATCCTGAGTCCGGGTCGTAAGCAAGGCGTTCACGCACTCGCTCCAACGTTGCTTGTTCACGCATGGGTAGCAGTCCTTTCTATTACGTGCTTCTTCCCTTTTTCCGTCAGCAGGAAATCGAAATCGCACTGCCAACCCTCATGCCCCGCGGCTTTGTGCCCGCGGCCCATCAGGAAATCGTTGTCCCGGGCCCGGGTGAAGTAGCCGCGGATCCATTCCATCGCCTGGCCCGCATCGGTTGCCCGCGGCGTGCCGTCAGACTTTTTCGAGGTCAACACGAACCGCCAGAAAGCCGACACGCATTTGCGGCGGCTGTCGTTCATCAATCGGACGGATGGAAGCTCGGGGAGGATTTCGTGGTACAGGTCGACCACGGATTGCGTGTCGCACCGCGGCGACTTGTCGGCACTGCCGACAGAAGCGTTAGCTTCTTTATCTGTATCTGTATCTGTATCTGGGGGCGTTGCTGCAACGTTGCGCAACGTTTCAACGATTTCGGAAGTTGCCTTTTTAGCCTCCCGGCTCTTACGGCTGCGCTCTGTGCTGCTATCAGAATTGAACTGGCGTTTATCCCAATTCAGCAGATTCCATTCCGAATCGGTGAACCCTTTTCGGACGAAAAGCGCTTTCGTTTCGGTCAATTCGTCCGCCGAAATGTGCATGGCGAACTGAATCTCATCTTCTTGCAACGTTGCAAGAACGTCGCTGCAACGGAGGCACATCAACATCATCAGGCGGCGCTGCATTGCTTCGCTCATGCTCTGGACCTTCGGGTCCGTTGCAAACTCGGAATACACGCGAAACCATGGATTTGCCATCAGTGACTCGCTTCCCAGGCTGCGAACTTGGCACCTTGGCGGGCCAGGGTCTGAGCCTTCATTTCTTCCAAGTGCTTGCGCGCGCCGTCGCGGTCTCCAACGGCCATAGCAATCTGCAGGTCCACGCCTGCAAGCTGTGCAGCCAGATCGCGGCGCTTGTCGATCAGTTGGGCGAGTTCGGTATCGTTCATACAGCCGCCTTGCTGATAGCCTTGCGGCGCTCGGTGCTGGCCCGTCCTGTCTCTTGGTTCTCCAGCACAAAGCCGGGGTAGCGCTTGAGGGCCATTGCTGGGCGCTTGATGCCAGCGCAAGGGGCTGGGGTAGCCTTGGGGCGAATGGTGGGGAATGTCATGCGACCGCCCGGATGCCGCCACGGGCCTTGAGGTGTTCCATGGCCCGCATGGCGCGCTCCATCGTTTGGGCGGCGCTGTTCATCACTTCGACCAGCTTTACCGCCTCATCCTCGGGAGCTTTGCGGTCGGGGCGGGCGTGCAATGTTTCGTCGCAAGCGTGATAGAGCGGGTCGTAGCACTCGCAATAAGACATGAGGCGCATGACCTGGCCGAACGACAGTTTCTGCGTGCCGGTTGGGTTGCAGCAGTCCTTGAGACGGGCATAGGCGCTCTCTGGCTTCATGTCGGGGAACATGTGTGCGGCAACCAATTTGAAGGGCTTGCCGCTGTTGCCAATCGCGGTGGCGATCGCGTCGTATTCGTCGTCGTAGAACAGCTTCATGGAAGGCTCCGTAACTGTTAGGGGCAAAAAGGGGTGACCGTTTTGGCCAAAAAAAAGACCATCTGTGCATGCAAAACGAAACACAGATGGCAGTTCATGGCTCAGGCCGTAGCGGTGGGCTTGGCTTTGCGGGGTGGCGCCCATGTGAAGGTCGGGCACAGCCGCTTACGGTCAATGCCCGACAAAGCTTCAAAAGCGGCGGCGTGTTTGGCGGGAATGAAGCCTTGGCGCTTCCAGTCATTCACGGTCTGCTTGGAGACCCCCAATGACGCGGCAACAGCAGCTTGCTTTCCCCGAGGCTCAAGAAATGCGTTCAGTTCTGGGTTGTCCATTCCCCGAGTATGGTTCAACCAGACACCATCAGTCAAGTTCAACCGTACGAATAGTTTCGCATGATGAACCAAGTCTTTATGCTCAAAAGATGGATAAAAACGCCAGCTTTGGATTCGGTGTCAGGCTAAAAGAAGCTCGCCAAGCTGCCAGGCTCAGCGGGTCCGAATTGGGCCGTGGAGCTGGTGACAAACCAGGGAAAGATGCGTCCAAGCAATCCGTGGCAGACTGGGAGGCAGAGCGGCACTACCCCAAAGCCGATCAGTTGCGTTTGATATGCCTAAAACTGAATATCAGTGCCGATTACCTGATCTTTGGCGACATAAAGAAGGACGCGGAGTTGATCAAGGCCGCGAGCGTCGTGCAAGCGCTGACAGAAGAACAACGCAAACAGTTGCTCTCCATGATGCTTGGCCCCGCTGTATCTGATGGGCACGTAGAAAAGCACTTTCCTCCGGCGCCGCAACAACCAGCCGTCACCAAGAAAGGCAAAGTATGAAAGCCATGGCCATATTGATTCTCGCAGCGCTGCCTTTTGGCGTGTACGCGGAACAGGAAGAGAGGCCGTTCCGCATTGGCGAGTGCTACACAGCCATGTGGATGGACTCAAGAGCCGCGCCAGCAGCTACACGGCTTGGGGTTGGACAAACCACAATACCGCTGTCACTGCGGACATCAAGAGCAAAAGCGAACGCCAAGGAGCGACAGGCGCTTGAGTTTTTGGTGGCTGAATTGCAGAGTTGTCAGAAGCAAGACCAGCAAGCCCGCACTGCTTACCATCCATTGGCAAAACAGACGATAGAAGAATTCGAAGCAAACTATCGTTCTATCTTGGCAAAAACGTTTTCTGGTGATCTCGCGTGGGGCGCGACTATTGAAGCCACAGAAGAAAATGCTCGACATTTTGAGCATAAATTGGCAGAACTCGCAGCGATGGTTAGGGCGCAGCATGCCGCCCAGTCCGAAAAGGAGGAAGCTGCAAAAGCGCTCATTGCAGCCCAAGAAGAAGATCGTCGCAAGGCCGCGCTGCGCTTAGATTTCGAGCGCCAGCAACAGGCCGAATCCATGCGGCGCCAGGAAGAGATCGCCAAACGGGAGCAGGACAATCGTGAGATATCTAGCGGCTTGCTGTTGCTGCAGATGGCAAGACCACGCCCCGCCATAAACTGTCGAAGCACCCGCTTCTTTGACACAGTGAACACAACGTGTAACTAAGAGCCCACAACAAGCCAAACCGCCCGCCGAGGCGGTTTTTTGTGGTCTGTCGCTTCTTTATGCCGTCTTGTACGGTTTGACACGACGCTACATGACAACAAATTCTATAAGAAATGTCCGGTTTAACTTGACCTTGTGTGTACGGTTCAGCCATACTTCACCCATGCCGCAAACAACGGCACAGGTGAACGGCCCACGATACGGTCGGAACTGAGGCGATGCCCTACGGGGAGCAAATCAGGGCAGGTACACCGATACCTGATGAGGCGGCGGCCAAGAGCAGAAAACGCGGTTGTCGATAGGCGAGTTACCCGGACAAAAGAAGCCAATCAGGCGCGGGGTACTTGGGCGTGGCGAACCCTTAACGCAATCAATGAAGCCTTCAAACCACCCGTCGAGCCTCAGAGCGTCATAGCTTGGGCCTAGACCTTCCCTCAGTGGAGCCGGACCGAGTAACCGGCATGGCCTTGGAGACAGGGCCGAAACCAGAGCGCATTGATAGGCAGTGCTCTCTGTTTTTCAACAAAGGAACACCTTATGACTTCAGACGGCATAGAGCAGGAAATTCAAGCCAAGGGCCTGACAGCGGCGCGCGTTACGCCTGCCGATGTAGATGCAAATATTGCGACTGTCGAATATGTAAAGCACATATCGGCGGGCCGGAAAGTGCTGCGCTGGGCGGTGATCACAACCACAAGCGGATTCGCCGTTGTCGGCAAGCCATCTGCCAGCGTATCGCCAGAGAACGACGACGAAGACATTGGCAAAAAGGTTGCCTTTGATAACTCAAAAGCTGAGCTTTGGCCTTTGATGGGCTACGCACTGCAAACCAAACTGACCAACACGTAACCCCACCCGCCCCTACACCAGGGGCCTGGAGTGCTTTGATGGGCGGCGATGTGGAAAGTGTTGGGGTCTCCCAGCGCCTCTGCCTCGGTACGCGCTGGCTATCACTATCCAACTTTATCTGGCAGCAGATAAACACACACAGCCCTGCAATGCCAGATAACGCCGTAGTTCAGGCGAGCGGCGCACCCACTTTAAACCAAGGCACGGCGGCATGTTCCGCTTCCCCTGCAACGGAGAGTTAGACATGACTGCTGGAGAACTGAAGGATGCAGAACGCAGGGCGCTGAACATCCTGGACAAGTGGAATGACTGCACTGGTGTTGTGTCTCGCGGAGGTAGCTACTACTACGAGTTGCAAGGGGTGATTGAGGACGCCGTGCGGTGCGGCGCTCAAGCGGCTTGTGGTGTGCATGAGCCGCTTGAAAGCGAGAAGTAATGACTAACGCAATTTATCCCGCAAAACCTGCGGAATAACATCACCCTGCACCCAATCAAAGCAGGCTGCAACGCTTACCAGTAAAGCGCTGACAGCTATCATAAAAATAGCGACAACCCCCGCGCAACACACAGCCCTGCAATGCGGGGCTTTTTTGGAGGATTTATGTACTGCACAGCAAATCCATGCGCCGATGCAGAGCGCTACGAAAACGCATGCGCCGACATTGCCGAGGCCGAAGAGGCAGAGGAAATGCGGGTCTTCCAGCGTCTGAAAGAAGCATTTATAGAAGGCTTGCAATGGGGGCCAAAACACCCGCTTGATACACCGAAAAAAATGGCAAAGCGTGACACGGCAGAGGCGCTTTATGTGCTGCAAGACGAGAAACCCGACCTAATCGACCGGGCGCTCTGCATGCTTGCACAGATCAACGACCCCGCCGCGCGAGATGTTGTTGACGACCTCGCAGAGGCGTGGGCAATGAGCGCGACACGCGAATGGCGGGAGCTATCAAATAGATAGCTTCTAGCGCTTTCTAGATAAGCGCTGCACCCTGATTCCATCCACAAACCGCAACGGCTGCAAACGGCAGTCTGGGCGAAGCCTTGCCAGGAGAAAAAACATGGAAAACCCAACGACACGAAAATTTCCGCGCACAACGCGCGAAGCCTTCGGAATGTCTGCGCAGGACGCCCAGGCGATTTTCTGCTACCGGCGCCCGCTGCATGAACGGGCGTTGATGTGGATGTTCAGATGGGGCTGGGCTCTGGCCATTTTGGCCGCGATCCTTCTTACCGGCTGCGCAGACGAGGCGCCTACATGGGCGGCAGACCAAGCGAACCTTGCCGACGCCATTGCGCAGGCGGCAAAGGAGGTGGGGCAATGAAAGAACGCCACCCAAACGCGGAATGCCTGCGCGCCCTGGCAGATGGAAAGCAGGTGGTTGTCAGGTTCTCGAACGGCTACAGCGCCCCGATTGAGGACTGCAGCACAACGGTTTTTATCTCCCTTTTCCGGCCCGGATCAGTGCCGCAAAGCGAAGGCTGGACGTTCCACATTGAAGACGCAGAAGTAGCAGCGAAATGAAAACCCGCATCGCCATCGCCTGGGCAACCTTCCGCATCTATCGCCAGGCCATTCCGGCCGTTTCCATCACCTACTGAGAACCACCACCATGAACGCTGTCGTTGAAGTTGATACAGCCAGCATGGTTCCCGCACGAAGCGCGAACCCCACTGCTGAAGTCGTCGCGCATGCCAAGACCGTGCAACAGGTCATGCAGGCCGTGATGAAGCCCAATGTGCACTACGGGGCTATCCCCGGCGCGGGCGACAAGCCTACGCTACTGAAGTCCGGCGCCGAAGTGCTTTGCATGACCTTCCGCATCGCCGACCGCTACGAGGTCACAGACCTGTCGCGGGACGGTGCAATCCGCTACCGGGTGAACTGCGTGGGAGAGCATCAGACCTCCGGCGCGACGCTGGGCTCCGGGCTGGGCGAGTGTTCCAGCGATGAAGAAAAGTACCGCTGGCGCAAGGCGGTGTGCGTGGAGGAATTCGAGGCCACGCCAGAAACTAACCGCCGCCTGAAGTTCGGGCGCAAGCAAGGCGGGCACTACACGGTGCAGCAGGTGCGCACCGAGTCGGCAGACCTTGCCAATACCGTTCTCAAGATGGCGTGCAAGCGGGCCAAGATTGCGATGGTGCTGAACGTCACAGCGGCATCGGACATGTTCAGCCAGGACTTGGAAGACCTGGACGCCGAACTGGTGCGCCACCTGGTTGACGACGAGCGCGATGCGCAGATGCAGCTTGTGCGTGATGATTGGTGCGCGCGGGCCACAGCCGCCGCCGACGAAGCCGCCCTGCGAAAGACAATGCAGGACGGTGTCAAGGTCTTCCAAGCCTCCCGCGACAAGGACGGCTACGCCACCTTCGCCAGGGCCGTGCAGACGCGCGGCGCGGCACTCAAGCAACAAGGAGCAGCACATGCGTGAAATCCTGATCCGGTGCAGTTCGCTGGGAAAAATCATGACCGAGCCAAAGACCAAGGCAGAAGGCGAGCTTTCAGTAGGAGCGAAAACCTACATCCGCGAGCTTGCCCAGCAGGAGATTTTCGGCATTGACTTCGAGTTTTCCAGCAAGGAAACGGAGAAGGGAATCGAGGTCGAAGGCGAGGCCATCGCCCTGCTCAATCGCGTTCGCGGGCTCTCTCTGTCGAAGAACGCCGAGCGCAAGAGCGACGGCTTCATTACTGGCGAGTGCGACCTGTTCGACCAAAGCGTGCGCAAGGGCTATGACCTTAAAGCCTCTTGGTCAGCCAAGACTTTCCCCGGCTGGGTGAAGGACTGTGAAGACAAACTCTATGAGTGGCAGTGCAGGGGCTACATCAAGCTGTGGTGCGCCGACGAGTGGGAAGTTGCCTATGCCCTGGTGGACACCCCGGAGCGCTTGATCGGCTACGAACCGCTGCAGATGCACATCGTCTCGCACATCCCGGAGCACATGAGGCTTACGGGCTGGGTGATTCGCCGTGACGTGGAGAAAGAGGCGTTGATCGAACGCAAGGTGAAGGCCGCGCAGGCCTACTTTCAAGAAGTGATCGCCGAGTTCGACCAGATCCACAAATCCCCCGAGCTGCAGGCAGCTTAACCCCAACCCCCACGGTGCGAGGCCGTGGGTTTTTTGAAAGGCCAATATGGCACGAAAGTACGAAGTGACCGCAATCACAGGCAAATACACCGACAGCAACGGAGCAGAAAAGAGCCGCTATCAGACGCTGGGCTCTGTGATTGAGACAAAGAACGGGCTGATGCTCAAGTTGGAGGCGGTGCCCATCGGATGGGATGGGTGGGCTTACCTGAATGACCCGAAGCCGCGTGAAGGCCAGCAGGCGCCGCAACAGCGACAGCCGCAACGCCAGGCCCCGCAGCAGGACGGCTACGACGACATCCCACCGTTATAACCCCCCCCTGCCACCCCACACCCCAGCCCGCACCAGCGGGCTTTTTTAATGCCATGACACAAACCAAATTCGCCAAGCTCAAGAACCCATGGACTGGTGAAAAGCCAGCGCCACGCGCCATCACCATGATCAACCCCGACGACCTCGAAATCTGCACCGACCCGCTACCACAGGGGCGGGCCATGCCAGAGGGCAAATACTCTGCCAAGTTCGCCGCTCTGCAATACGGCCAGTGTCTCAAGTGCCCACCAGGGGCTGCGCCCAAGATTGCTACGGCCCTCAAGAAGTGGCTTGAAACGCACAAGAAACCCGGCAGCGTGCGCAGCGCCCTGCGCTACGGCGAAGACGGCATGGGCCGCGTGTGGCTGCTTGCACCAGAACCCAAGGCGCTCAAGAGAGCAGCATGACAGACCCGCGCCACTGGAGGCCAGAGCAGCTATTCATGCTGCGCTGGTTGTACCCCGACTTCAAGGCCGATGAAGTGGCGCAGTGCATCGGCAGAAGCGTCGGCTCAGTCCATCGCAAAGCCGTGCTGCTGGAAATTGGCAAGTCCGATGCCTTCAAAGCCAGCTTCTCCAGTGGCCGCATACAGGCTGCAAACACTGACCCGCGCATGTTGGCTACCCGCTTCAAGCCCGGACACAAGACATGGAACGAAGGCGTGAAAGGCTCCACAGGGCTGCACGACAACTGCCGCAAAACGCAGTTCCAACCCGGCCAGAAACCGCACACATGGGTGCCAGTGGGCAGCTACCGCATCAATACCAGCAAAGGCATTGCCCGGCTTGAGCGAAAGATGAGCGAGAACCCCGGCCCAAACCATGTGCGCTGGATACCCGTCACTCGCCTGGTGTGGGAGCAGCACCACGGCCCCGTCCCGCCCAAGCACATCGTGATTTTCAAAGACTCACGGCTCGCCACAGTTGTTCTGGAAGAAATCACCGTGGACAAGATCATTTGCATCAGCCGTGCGCAGAACGCCATGCGCAACAGCCTGTATTCCAAAGACCACGACCTTGGCAGGCTCGCCCAGCTCAAGGGCGCTATTACCCGGCAAGTCAACCGAATCAATAAAGAACACAAGGAAAAACAAGCATGAGCACCCCACACATGACCACCCTGCAAGAACACCTGCTGCAGACGCTCTCCAGCCTTCGCAGCCGGGAATTCCCCATGGAGCCAGACCGCGCCAGAGCCGTGGCACAGGTTGCCGGTGTGCTGGTGGACTCGGCACGGGTAGAAGTCGAATACCTCAAAGTGTCAAAACAAGACGTCAGCAATTTCATTGACGGACTGAAAGCACCACAGGCAATAGCGGCTATTGAGCAAGCGCCATCAATTGAGACTTCCAGTGCAATAGACAGAAGCACACCAGGTGTCGTGCGCCACCGGCTGCAGGGGTAGCCCATGAGAAAGACAAGCGCCTACGCCCGCCGCCGCTGGGCACCTGACCCGCTGGCCTCCCTGCGCCTACTCGACCGTGCCCGGCCATTTGACCCCGGCGACACCACAGAGCAGCACATCAAGACCCGCGCAGCGTTTGAGCGACTCGGAAACGGCACGGCTGATAACGACGACTTCGACCGCGTTGCTATGGCGCTGAATCTTGCGAAGGTTCGGGCGCTGGAAATCGACCGCGCCTTGGCTGACCTGCTCGAAGCCGGGCAAGAGGCCATGACAGCCGTCAGAAAGCGCCATGACAAGTGGGCGAAGTGGGAAGTGCTGCCAGCAGAGCGCACGGCCATCGTTGACGCATTGGACGCACACGAAGCAATCACCGACGCCAGCAGCCCATTGCAGATGTATGAAGCTCTGGACGTGGTGCGGCGAAGCGTGATGAAGAACATGAGGACAGCAGCATGAGAGCCAGCGAAAAACACTTTCTTATGTCGGCCATCTATTTGGCTCAGACAGTCTCAGAAAACGTCGCGTTCGGTATTGGTGTCTTTTTGTTCGTCTTTGGGCTGCTGGCCCTGCGCGGCGAATGGAGGACAGCATGACCACCACCGAAACCACCCCCCTCCAGATCCCCGCCATCACCATCGAGCTACACCCCGGAGAGCGCTACGCAGGCCCCGTGCTCGACGCCGAAGGCCGCGTCAAACACCACCTGGTGCTGCTGCCCCACCTCCCCGAATCCCGCCTGAACTGGGACGCCGCCAAGGCATGGGCCACCAGCGTGGGCGGCGAACTGCCCGACCGGCAAGAGCAGGCACTGCTGTTCGCCAACTGCGAGCCGCACCTGCAGCCAGGCTGGCACTGGTCGTGCCAGGAAGATGAAGAAGACGCCTCCTACGCCTGGAGTTGCCACTTCGATCTCGGCTTCCAGGGCAACAACCACAAGAGCTTTGAGGGCTCGGCTGTTGCCGTCCGCTTGATTCCCCCTCAGTTCTTGAGTCATTCAGTCCTTTTCTTCAAGGCCATCCCATGACCACAACCGAAACAGAAACCCTCTTTCGCAAAGTCGGGCGCCGCTACGTGCCCGCTTACAGCAGAGACGCCGAAATGGCAAAGCTCAGGGGCCAGCGCATGGTGCTGTGCTCGCTGCTGCGCGATTGCCTGCCGGTGATTGATGCGCTGATGCAAATACCCGGCGACGACGACAGCGACGCACGCTTGAACGGGCTGGCAGGCCGGATCACGGGCGCGTTGAAAGCGATTGCAGAGGATCAGGTGAAGGGGGGTGAGTCGTGATAGCCGCCCATACACCGGGGTCGTGGTTTGCGCGCAAAGACCCTAACTCGCTGGATAACGCAGAGGTAACCGGCAATGCACGGCGCTGACCTATTCGCAGACGCACCCGAGCTGGCCGCCGTGCGTTGTCCGGTTGACCGCCCAGTTGTGCGGCCGGTGGCATGCGCGACGGTGGCGGCCCTCTACGTTGAGCCGAATGGCGTGTACGTTGGCGTGCCAGGCGTGGACCCGTGGGACGAGGCGCGCGACGCGCGCAAGTACCGCGGGCCGCACCCGGTGGTGTGCCATTCGCCGTGCCAGCGCTGGGGCAAGTTCTGGCACGGCAGCACCCGCAAGCCGCACCAATACCGGCTTGGCGAAGACGGCGGCTGCTTCGCTGCTGCGCTCACGGCAGTGCGCAACTATGGTGGCGTGCTGGAGCATCCGGCCGATTCGTTGGCCTGGGATTACTTTGGCCTTCGAAAGCCAAAGCGCGGAGAAGGTTGGGTGCAAGCCGACAACTACGGCTGCATGACCTGCTACGTGGAGCAGGGGCACTACGGGCACGCGAGCCGCAAGCCGACATGGCTGCTAGCCAACGCACCCGAGCTGCCCGAACTGGACTGGAGCCGTGGCAAGCAGCGGCTGCCGGACTGGATGATCGAGCGCTACGGCTATGCCAAGGCGCGGCGGATTGGGGTGGTGGCGATGATCGGCGGCAAGGACAAGACCGCGCTACGCAACGGCACCCCCCCGCAGTTCCGCGACCTGCTGCTGTCGATAGCGCGCATGACGCACAACGCCGAAGTTGACCGGGCCAGCGGGTCCGGTCGAACGCAGAGTTAAACCACGTTTTGGAGAGCGAAATGCAATGCAGAGTTGGCGACCTCGCCGTTATTGTGCGGGCCGACACGGACCCCGAATGCCTCGGTCGCATCGTGCGCGTGGTGGCGCTGCGCATCGCCATGGGCGAGCTTGCGTGGCAGGTTGACCCGCCGCACTTTTGGACCTGCCGCGATGGCCTGCGACTGGAGGTGATGTGGGATGACCGCGACCTGAAGCCGCTGCGCGACGGCGACGGCACCGATGAAATGCTGCTGATTGCAGGCGCCCCCGCTGGCGCGGTGCAAGTGGTTTAACGCAATGTATCCCGCAAAACCTGCGGAATAACATCACCCGGCACCCAATCAAAGCAGGCTGCAACGCTTACCAGTAAAGCGCTTACAGCTATCATAAAAATAGCGAGAAAGGCAGCAACATGACAGACAAACGACAACCCGAGCCGCTGCGAATTGCTGCATTGCTTGAGAAAACCGGGGCGCAAGGATCACTACGAGATGAAGCCGCATCCGAACTGCGCCGCCTGCACGCAGAGAACGATGCACTGCGCACCGGCTACGAAGCCGCACGGCTGGAGATCGAGTCGCTCAAGGCACGGCCAGCGGGGGCACCCCAGCCCTCGCCCGTAGCGCAGGGTTGCGCACTGGATGTGGTGCTGGATGCCTTCGAGAACAAGACGCGCGGCATCCCGCAGGCGCACATCGCTGCTGCGCTCGTTGCAGAGTTGCGCGCCGCCATCGAGGCCGCCAGCACAACGCCCACAGCGCAGGGGGATGCGCTGGACACCATGAGACTGGACTGGTTGGACGCCGACGGGAACAGGTGCGTATTCCACTTGGGAAAATCTTGGTACACGCGCCCCAGCTACGGGCTGCCATACCGCAAGCGAGCAAGCCTGCGTGAAGCAATAGACGCTGCCCACGCAGCACAGGAGGACAAGTGATGGACGCACAAGATTTCACAGCACTTGGCTTGCTTGCTCTGTTCGTGGGGGCCGCTTATCTGATCGGTCGATCTGTTGGCAAATACCAACAGCAAGAGCTATGGCGAGAACACATGGACAAATGCAATCGCTACGTTTACGCGGTTAAAGACCTAGATACGTGGTGCGGCCATCAATCCCCACATGCGCGGCTAATCGCCAGACACCTTCGTTCAGCGGGAGAGGGGTTAGGACTGAGCGGAGGCACGCCCGTTGGCGACGAGGCGTGCACGGTCAACGGTCTGCGCGAACAACTAAAGCGAATAGACGCTGCCCGCGCAGCACAGGAGGGGAAGTGATGCCAAAAGGAGTAACTCCCTGGTTTCCACGGCACGTTCAACCAGCGCGGCTCGGTACGTATGAATGTGTGGTGCGGATTTCTAGCAGAGTGCCAGCGTTTTTGTGGCGACTTGAGTGGGACGGCACCGGGTTCATCGTCCCGATCCCGATGATGGTTGACCACTGGCGGGGACTCACGAAGCGGGCGCACGCAGCAGCAGCACAGGAGGGCAAGTGATGGACTCCGCTATGTTTTACACACACGCCGTAATCTGGTGTCTTGGAGCGATAGTCGCAATCCTCGCGCTTTCGGCTTGCGCCTTGTTGCTTGCGTGGCACGTCTATAAAGATGCCATCGGATGGCCCACTATCGTAAAGGCCATGAAGATGTACAGGGCAGCACAGGAGGGCAAGACCCATGAATAAACACTGCAAAGGCTGCATCCATTACTCAACAGCCCAACGTAAGGCAAACGCCAAAGCAAAGTTGACCGGCTGGTGCGTTGTAAAGGGCACCCCTGTTGATGTGGGCTGGTGCAAGACGCATGACAAAAAAGTTACGAAGCAGGAAGGCAAGAAACCATGAGCACAACCGAACTTCTGAGCCTCATGCGCCTGCTCTCTGCGATGGAAAGCGCAATGCTGGCATCCAAGGTGCCGTTCCCGGACTATCTCAGCGATGAGGTATCGCGACACACTGAGATCATTGAACGGGAGATTTTGGAAAGGACAAGAAGCCATGACAACTGACAACTGGGAGCCAGTGGCGACGCTGTGCACTGATCCACTCAAGGAGCACCCCATGAGCCGCCGCGCCCGCACCCGCAGGGACCGGCGCGAGCCGGTACCAGACTTTGACGACACACAGCCCCGATCAAGGGGCTTTTTTAATGGGGGGACGGAATGAACGATCTCATGACGCTTGACGATATAGCGCAGATGCATCGCTGCTCTGTGCGCCACACTCGCGACGTACTGGTTCGGTTACCGGGATTCCCGGACGAAGCGCCCACATCGACGCCGCGCAATCGGCTATGGCTGCGAAGCGAAGTTAGGGCCTATGTGCACAGGAAATCCGCACAAATCACGCACATGCGCCTAAAAGCCGCATGAATGCTATGTTTCGATTCCTGTCGAGGGGACCAAGCTTGGTGAGACCACCCATCGCCTAACGTGAAGCCACCAACAACTGCACAAACATCTGCACCTTGGGGCGGCATTCTTCGCTGATCTCGGTGAACTCCAGGCCCGCCACCCAGTGGCCTTTTTCCGCCTTGATTTTTACTACCCGGGCAAACACGCCCACGGCACGGTACTGCACCAGCGTCAGATCAAACTCCAGCTGCAGCACATTGCCAGGCTCGATCCGTTCGGGCAACTCCAGCATCAGGCCGTGGTAGCTCATGTCCAGAATCATGGCGTGAATGATGCGGGGTTGCACATCATCGCCCTGCACCAGCTGGCACAAGCAGGGCACGCGGGTGCCCGCGCGGTGGCTGCGCCGAAACTCCTGGCGCGGCACCTTCAGCTTGCGCGACGGAATAGCCACCAGCTCCCGCAGGCTGACAGGCTGCAGCCGCCCTTTCACGTAGACCTGCATGGGCGCCGTGGCAGACACCCGATTCCAGCACCGCTGGTAGGTCGATTCACTGATCAGCACCTGCCCGCGCAGGCTGAAGGCCTCGATGCGCGAAGCCAGGTCGACCTCTTCCCCCATCACCGTGTATTGCGAGAACAAATCCGAGCCAAAGCGCCCGGCCATCACCATACCGGTATTGACGCCAATCCCCAGATAAACCTGTGGCAAGCGCTCGCGCAGATGCACCAGATTCAGATCCCGCATGGCCAGCTGCATTTCGACCGCGCACACCAGGGCGCGTTCCACGTCATCCTCATGGGCGATGGGTGCGCCAAAAACGACGCGCATGGAATCACCCAGGAACTGCTCGATGGTGCCCTGGTGGCGCAACACCACTTCGCTCAGCCGCACCAGGCAGCGGTTGAGCGCGGCAATCACCTCTGCCGCAGGTTGCAGCGCAGACATTTCTGTAAAGCCGCGCAGGTCTGCCAGCAGCAAGGTGACCTCGCGCGGCTGCGCCTGCAGCGTGGCATCGCCGGTCTTCACCCAGTCGGCGCGCAGCCTGTCACCCGCCGTCAGAAAGCCTTGCACTTCAGCCAGCGCCGCCGCCCCAAGCCCTACCCCTGTTTCGCGCACGACGATCGCCTGCAAACGCTGCATGGTTTCATCAATGGATTCGTTGTGCATGGATAGTGCTCCAGTGTGCCAAAGGCCAGCAAAGTTGCCGAGGCAAGACAGAGTCCCGCCAGTGCCTGTCCCATCTGCCGCCGAAGCAACCAGAATAGATGGGTGCCCTTACCGCGGTCAAGTACGCTACAGATAAAACAACACCAACTCGCCCGAAGAACGCCGCTGGGGCGGCTAAAATACGCGGCTGCCATCACGGAGACTTGGGTGAGTGGTTTAAACCAGCAGTCTTGAAAACTGCCGACGGGCAACCGTCCGTGAGTTCGAATCTCACAGTCTCCGCCACATCATAAAAAAACGAGCCCTCCCGGCTCGTTTTTCGTTTCTAGCCCCCCGCAACTTCATTGGTTGCAGATACCGGGATCTTCCTGGTGAATTTGACGCGACTCCGACGACCTCTGCAGCCACAATAAAAAAACCCGCATCTCCAGATCAATGGAAGTGCGGGTTTTTCAGAGCGCTTGAAAAAATGATGGTGCCGATTGTCGGGATTGAACTGACGACCTACCGCTTACAAGGCGGTTGCTCTACCACTGAGCTAAATCGGCGAAGCGCGTATTCTAATATCGAAGCAGCCCCCCGGCTGCGGTTCAAGGGGTATTACTTGACTCGTTTCAAGGCCGGACGCGCAGCCCCTGGGGTGGTGGGGGGCCGTGGTTTGTCACCGTCTTCCGGCGCAGGATCGGTGGAGACGAGTTGCACCACCCGCACAGCATCTGCCGCGGCTGACTCTGGCAAGGCCTGTTCCACTTCTGCTCGATCCAGGACTGTGCCTTCGGGGAGAAGATCCACAGGTGGCGGAAATGCCATACCTTGGCCGTTTTCACGGGCATAGATGGCAACCACACGCCCCACGGGAACGAGGATGTCGCGAGATTTCCCACCAAAACGTGCCTTGAATTCGATGTAATCGTTGCCCAGTTGCAGGCTGCTGGTGGCATCAAAGCCGACGTTCAGCACGATTTCACCGTCGTTCACATACTCACGCGGCACCTGCACAGAATCATCCACCCGCACAGCGACATAGGGCGTAAACCCGTTGTCGGTGCACCATTCGTGCAATGCCCGAATGAGGTAGGGGCGCGTGGTGGTGGATTCCGGTGCGTTCATGGGCCTGCGTGCGTAAAGGAAGGGTAACGTACTGCGCCTTATTTGCGCATGACCTTTTCCGAGGGCGTAAGCGCCTCGATGTAGGCGGGACGCGAGAAGATGCGTTCAGCATACTTGAGCAGCGGCGCAGCGTTCTTGCTGAGGTCGATGCCGTAGTAGTCCAGGCGCCAGAGCAAGGGCGCAATGGCAACGTCAAGCATAGAGAAGTTGTCGCCCAGCATGTATTTGTTCTTCAAAAACACCGGGGCCAGCTGGGTGAGGCGATCACGGATATGCGAACGCGCCTTTTCCAGCGCCTTCTCGTTGCCCTTGCTGGCACGCGATTCGAGCGTGTTCACGTGAACAAACAGCTCCTTCTCGAAATTGAGCAGGAACAGACGCACACGGGCGCGGTCGACCGGGTCACCGGGCATCAGTTGCGGGTGCGGAAAACGCTCGTCGATGTACTCGTTGATGATGTTCGACTCGTACAGGATCAGGTCGCGCTCGACCAGGATCGGAACCTGGCCGTACGGGTTCATGACATTGATGTCTTCGGGCTTGTTGTAGAGATCGACGTCGCGGATTTCGAAGTCCATGCCTTTCTCAAACAAAACAAACCGGCAGCGGTGGGAGAAGGGGCAGGTCGTACCTGAATAAAGCACCATCATGGCAAGAGACTCCTAAAAACCAAAAGAGTGGAACGCACGAAGCGCCCACTCTAGAAAAACAGGGCCGCGCCCGAGGGCGCGGCATGACAAGGTGAACTTTACTTGACGTCTTTCCAGAAAGCCGCGTTGAGTTTCCAGGCGAAAACCGTGGTAACGGCCAGGAAGATCAGCACCCACACCCCAATGCGCACCCGGGTGTTCTGGGCGGGCTCACCCATCCACTGCAGGTAACCTACCAGATCGCCAACGGCCTGGTCGTATTCCTGCGCGCTCATCTGACCTGGAGCAACCTGCTCCCAGCTCTTGAACACGTGGGTGGTCTGGCCGTGGCTTTGCACTTCCTCAAACACCGGACGGCGCTCGCCCTGCAGTTGCCACAGCGCGTGCGGCATGCCCACGTTAGGGAACAACAGATTATTCCAGCCGGTGGCCTTGGTGTCGTCGGGGTAGAAAGTGCGCAAGAAGGTGTACAGGTAGTCCGAACCCGAACCGCCAGCGCCCGCACGCGAGCGTGCGATCACAGTCAGGTCGGGTGGATTGGCGCCAAACCAGGCCTTGGCCTGCTTGGGATCAATGTTGGCTTTCATGGTCTCACCGATCTTGTCGGTGGTGAACAGCAGGTTGTCCTTGATCTGCTGCTCGGTCAGGCCGATGTCCTTGAGGCGGTTGTAACGCATGAAGGCTGCCGAGTGACAACCCACGCAGTAGTTGACGAACAGTTTGGCGCCGTTTTGCAATGCAGCAAGGTCGTTGCTCTTGCTGGGCGCCTTGTCCCAAGCCATGCCGCCGCCGGCAGCGTGCGCTGCGCCAGCCACCAAGCCGAGCGCGGCGATAAACGAAAGAAGAATTTTTTTCATAATGTCCGGCTCCGACTCAATGCGCTGCAAACGTGACACGGTCAGGCACTGGCTTGGGTTCGCCCAGGCGACTCCACCAGGGCATCAACAGGAAAAAGCCAAAATAGAACAGTGTTCCGACCTGTGACACGCGCTCGCCAATGGCCGACGGCGCCTGCACACCCAGGTAAGCCAGGATCACGAAATTGACGACAAACACGGCATACACGTATTTGTGCCAGCTTGGACGGTAGCGGATCGACTTGACCGGGCTGCAATCGAGCCAAGGCAGGAAGAACAGGATGATCACGGCACCACCCATCACCACCACGCCCCAGAACTTGGCATCAATCGAGAGCATCAGCGCCACGGCCACCGCTGCGACCACCAGGATGGCACCCTTGAAGATGGCAGGCATGCGGCCCTTGGCCACACCGAACAGAGCGCCCAGCACCACACAGGCGATCAGGGCGTACATCATTTCGGTGGTGATGGCACGCAGCATCGAGTAGAACGGCGTGAAGTACCAGACCGGTGCGATGTGCGCTGGCGTGACCAATGGGTCAGCCGGAATGAAGTTGTTGTACTCGAGGAAATAGCCACCAGCCTCAGGCGCAAAGAAGATCACTGCCGTGAAAGCCATCAAGAACAGGCAAACACCCAGGATGTCGTGCACCGTGTAGTAGGGATGGAAAGGAATGCCGTCCAGCGGATGGCCCTTGGCATCCTTG
The DNA here is from genome assembly GCF_003096555.1 of Simplicispira sp. 125. Classification (NCBI taxonomy): domain Bacteria; kingdom Pseudomonadati; phylum Pseudomonadota; class Betaproteobacteria; order Burkholderiales; family Comamonadaceae; genus Simplicispira; species Simplicispira sp. 125. The sequence goes on from NZ_QEKM01000001.1 coordinate 2,162,569, forward strand.
GGCGCCTTGGGGCCCTTGATTTCGATGCCGTCAGGGTTGTTGGAACCGACGTCGTGCAGGGCCAGCAAGTGGGCCACTACCAAACCCAGCAACACCAGGGGCACGGCAATGACGTGGAAGCTGAAGAAGCGGTTGAGAGTGGCATCACCCACCACGAAGTCGCCACGGATCAGCAGGGCCAGGTCGGGGCCGATAAACGGGATGGCAGAGAACAGGTTCACAATGACCTGGGCGCCCCAGTACGACATCTGACCCCAGGGCAGCAGGTAGCCCATGAAGGCCTCGGCCATGAGCGCGAGGAAAATGGCGCAGCCGAAAATCCAGACCAACTCGCGGGGTTTGCGGTAACTGCCGTACAGCAGGCCGCGGAACATGTGCAGATAGACGACGATGAAGAACGCCGATGCACCCGTGGAGTGCATGTAGCGGATCAGCCAGCCCCATGGCACGTCGCGCATGATGTACTCGACCGAAGCGAATGCCAGAGCGGCATCGGGCTTGTAGTGCATCACCAGGAAAATGCCGGTCACGATCTGGATCACCAGCACCAACAGGGCCAGCGAACCGAAGATGTACCAGAAGTTGAAGTTCTTCGGAGCGTAGTACTCCGACATGTGGACGCGGTAGGCGTCAAATGCCGTCGGAAACCGGTTTTCAAACCAGTTGGTGAGCTTGGCGCCCGCCGATGCGTTGGGAGAAATTTCCTTGAATTCAGCCATGGTGTCTTTCCTTAGGCTTTCTTGTCGTCGCCGATGAGCAGGCGCGTATCGGACATGTACATGTGCGGTGGCACCTCAAGGTTGTCCGGCGACGGCTTGTTCTTGTAAACACGGCCAGCCATGTCGAAGGTGGAACCATGGCAGGGGCACAGAAAACCGCCCTTCCAGTCGTCGGGCAGTGAGGGCTGGGCGCCCATGGCAAATTTTTCGGTGGGCGAGCAGCCCAGGTGCGGGCAGATACCCACGGCCACGAGGATTTCGGGCTTGATGGAGCGGTGGCCATTGCGTGCGTACGCTGGCGTGAACTCGTCGGGCTTGCGCTTGGAATCGGGGTCGGCCAGTTGGGAGTCCAGCTTGGGCAACTCGGCCAATTGCTCGGGGGTGCGCTTGATGATCCAGACGGGCTTGCCGCGCCACTCGACGGTGACGCGCTCACCGGGCTTGAGCTCGGAAATATCCACCTCGACTGCAGCGCCGGCGGCCTTGGCCTTTTCGGATGGCTGGAAAGTACTCACGAAAGGCACGGCGGTTGCCACGCCGCCCACAGCGCCCGCGCAGCCGGTCGCGATCAGCCACGTCCGTTTGCTGGAGTCGATTGGAGTGTCACTCATGGGGGTCCTCGATTTACATCGCTAGATTGGAAAGACAGCCTCAAATTGTAGCGGAGTGAAAAGTTCGGCTTTTGACATTTCAGGGGTAGAAGCGCATTTGATCGGCTTGAAGGCGTTCGGCCACGCTCTGCGCCCGATTGGCAGATACTCTGCGCATTGTTCAATTTTCAGGAGATTTATATGGGTATGGCTCAGGAATTTCGCGAATTTGCCGTCAAGGGCAACGTCATTGACCTCGCAGTCGGCGTGATCATCGGGGGCGCCTTTGGCAAGATCGTGGACTCGGTCGTCGCTGACCTCATCATGCCGGTGGTCGGGCTGGTATTCGGCAAGCTCGATTTCTCGAACATGTTCATCGCGCTGGGCACGGTGCCCGAGGGCACGGCCATGACGCTCGAAGCGGTGAAGAAGACGGGCGTGCCGATATTTGCCTATGGCAGCTTCATTACCGTGGCAGTCAACTTCTTCATCCTGGCGTTCATCATTTTCATGATGATCAAGCAGATCAACCGCCTCAAGCGCGAAGCCCCGGCAGAAGCGCCGGCCGCTCCCGCTGCTCCAGCCGAAGACATCGTGCTGCTGCGTGAAATTCGTGACAGCCTGAAGCGCTGATTCGGGCTACGTCGCTGGACCGAGGCTGCGCGCCATACGCACAGCCTCTATCAGACTGGAGGCGTCCGCCACGCCCTGCCCGGCAATATCGAAGGCCGTGCCATGGTCAGGGCTGGTGCGCACCAGCGGCAGTCCGAGGGTGACGTTCACGCCTTTATCCACCCCCAGGTACTTCACCGGAATCAGCCCCTGGTCGTGGTACATGGCCAGCACCACATCAAACTCACCAGGCTGGGCCTGTGTATGGCGTGCCCGCATAAACACGGTGTCCGGCGCCAGCGGTCCGGTCACATCCAGCCCCTGGGCGCGGGCCGCTTCAATGGCCGGTGCAATGACTTCGATTTCCTCCCGCCCGAACAGCCCCCCCTCCCCCGCATGCGGATTCAGCCCCGCCACGGCGATGCGGGGAGGGCGGTGCAGACTGCGCGAGAGGGCTTCGTGGGTGATATGCAATGTTTGCAGAATATTCTCGAAAGTGACCGCATCCAGTGCCGCACGCATGGACATGTGGATACTGACAAGCACAGTGCGCAATTCGTCACTGGCCAGCATCATGCGCACAGGCATATCGGCCAGCGCAACCCCCCGATGGGTGGCCGCCTCTGCCTGCAGCAGTTCGGTGTGGCCCGGAAAGTGCACGCCCGCCGCATGGAGCGACTCCTTGTGCAGCGGCGCCGTCACCAAACCTGCCACTTCGCCCCGCAACGCGGCACGCGCTGCCCAGACCACGCATTGCGCGGCTGCGCGGCCCGCGTCAGCCGACAGGACACCAAAAGGCGCAGGCCCCGGCAGCCCTGGCAGCACCAGCACCGGCATGCAACGTGGCGGCGTGGCCAGCGCTTCTTCCGGGCTCGCTATCAGTGCCACGGGCAGGCTGGGCCGCCCCGGCACGGCGATGCACTGCGCGGCGCGGCGCAAGGTGTCCAGCTCGCCCACCACAAAACACCCCTGCATGTGCTGCGGCGCATCGCGGAAGGCTTTGGCAATGATCTCTGGGCCGATACCGGCCGAATCTCCCTGGGTGATGGCGAGTGCTTGCATGAAGAAATTTGAATGAAAATAGGCTCTAACGCTTTACCAATAAGCGCTATTAGCTATAATTTTAATAGCAAATAAATATATGAACACCGAATGCTTCGATGGTTCACGCCGGATTGTCAATATCGATGAACACATGCTCCAGCCCCCATTGCGCTGCCATGCGGGCGGCTACGGCCGGTGCGCCGTAACGCTCAGTGGCATGGTGGCCAGCGGCAATGTAGGCCACCCCCGTTTCGCGCGCCAAATGGGCCTGTGGCTCCGAAATCTCCCCGGTCACAAAGGCATCGGCACCGGCGGCAATCGCCGCTTCAAAATAGCTTTGTGCGCCACCAGAACACCAGGCAACGCGCGCCACCGGGCGGTCTTCCGTTGGCGCAACCAGCGTGGCGCTGCGGCCCAAAACCTGACCCACGTGCTGTGCCAGGGCCTGCGGGCTGGCGTAGCGGACGGGAGCCAGGCAGCCAAGCTCTTGCTCGCCAAATCGTGCGTCGCTCATCCAGCCCATGTGCTGCCCTAGCTGTGCGTTGTTGCCCAGCTCAGGATGTGCATCGAGCGGCAGGTGGTAGGCAAACAGGTTAATGTCGTGGGCCAGCAGCCGTTGCAGGCGCTGCTTCATCCAGCCCGTGACGCGCCCATCCTGGCCGCGCCAGAACAGGCCATGGTGCACAAAAAGGGCGTCGGCCTGCTGCGCAATGGCGGCGTCGATCAGCGCACGGCTGGCAGTGACGCCGCTAACGATGCGGGCGATCTCGCTCTTGCCTTCGACCTGCAGGCCGTTGGGGCCATAGTCCTTGAAGCGCTCGGGTTGCAGCAGCGCGTCCAGCGCTTGGCGCAGGGTGTCTCGGGAAATGCTCATGCGGCTATTGTCCTGCGGGACGAGCGCAGGCGCTTGCGCGACAATAGCGCACCTACTTTTCACTGACCTCCATGAAACGCATCTGGCTGCTGTTTTCGCAAACCGTGACGGTGTTGGTCGCGGCCTATTTTGTCGTGGCAACGCTCCAGCCCGACTGGATTCGCCGCGGCGCCACCCGCTCGGGCGCAGGTATTTCCCTGATCGAAGCCCCCCCCGGCAACCCCGACATTCCGGCTCCTGGCAGCCTGAGCGCCGCAGCACGCAAGGCCTCGCCCGCCGTGGTGAGCATCAACACCAGCAAGGCTGCGGTGCGTGACCCGCGCAGTGACGACCCCTGGTTCCAGTTCTTCTTTGGCGAGCAGGGCCGCCAGGCCCAGGCGGGCCTGGGCAGCGGTGTCATCATCAGCCAGGACGGCTACATCCTGACCAACAACCATGTGGTTGAAGGCGCGGACGAGATCGACGTGACCCTCTCTGACAGCCGCCGCGCACGCGCACGCACCATCGGCACCGACCCGGAGACGGATCTGGCCATCCTGAAAATCGAACTGGACAAGCTGCCCGTCATCGTTCTGGGCAACTCCGACCAGCTCGCCGTAGGCGATCAGGTGCTCGCCATCGGCAACCCGTTCGGCGTGGGGCAAACGGTGACCAGCGGTATCGTGAGCGCACTGGGGCGCAGCCAGCTGGGCATCAACACCTTCGAGAATTTCATCCAGACCGACGCGGCCATCAATCCGGGCAATTCGGGCGGGGCGCTCGTGGACGTGTATGGCAACCTGCTGGGCATCAACACCGCCATTTATTCGCGTTCTGGTGGCAGCCTGGGTATCGGGTTCGCCATTCCGGTATCCACCGCCAAAATGGTGCTCGACGGCATCGTGCGTGACGGCCAAGTCACGCGCGGCTGGATTGGGGTAGAGCCTAGCGAACTCTCGCCTGAACTGGCAGAGACCTTTGGCATTAAGGCCACCGAGGGCGTCATCATCACCGGCGTGCTGCAGGACGGCCCGGCCGGCGCGGGGGGCATACGGCCCGGCGACGTGATCCTGCAAGTGGCAGGCAAACCGATCAGTAGCGTGCCCGGCCTGCTTTCTGGTGTGGCAGCCTTGCGGCCCGGCGAGAAAGCCGTTTTTCAGGTGCAGCGCGGCGACAAGGTGCTGGAGCTGGACCTGGTCCCCGGCGTGCGGCCACGCCAGCAGCGCGCACAACCGCGGTGACCTCACGCGCTCCTAGGAGGCCTTTTCTTCGGCTTCTTCGGGCGCCTGGGTGTGCCGGATGAAGATCTGCGCGGCCCAGATGCCCATTTCGTAAAGCAAGATCATGGGAATGGCCAGCGCCAGCTGCGACACCACATCGGGCGGCGTGACGACCGCAGCGATGATGAAGGCCAGCACGATGAAATAGCCGCGAAAAGCCTTGAGCTTCTCCACGCTCACCAGACCCATACGTGCCAGCACGATCACGACAATGGGCACTTCGAACGCCAGACCAAAGGCGATGAACATGGTCATCACGAAGCTCAAATAAGCCTCGATATCGGGCGCAGCCGTGATGCTTTTGGGAGCAAAGCTTTGGATGAAGCTGAACACTTGCCCAAAAACAAAGAAATAACAGAACGCTACGCCGATAAAAAATAGCAGCGTGCTGGACACCACCAGGGGCAACACCAGGCGTTTTTCATGCGTATACAGGCCGGGCGCTACAAAGCCCCAGGCCTGCCAGAGCACCACGGGCAACGCGACCAGAAAGGCCGACATCAGCAAAATCTTGAGTGGCACCATGAACGGTGAGATCACCGAGGTGGCGATCAGCGTGGCGCCTTTGGGCAAATGTGCGACCAGCGGCGCGGCCAGCAGGTCATAGAGGGCGCCGGGCCCAGGGTAGAAAAACAGCACGGCGGCCACAACGCCCACAGCCAGCATGGCTTTGACCAGGCGATCGCGCAGCTCCATCAGGTGCTGCACAAACGGCTGCTCGGTACCTGCCAGCTCGTCTTCTTGGGATGGTGTTTCGGACATGTGGGAATAGTGCGGACTTCACGTCCGGCCTTGCAGCGCCCCGTGGCGCGGCGTCAATGGAATTTCTGTGGCCGGTAGCGCGCCACGCGCGCCGCGCCCGACAGGGCCTTGGTACGGACACCCGCGCGCGCCTTGTACCACTGCGGCATGGCGCCGCGCTTGAGACGCCAGTTTTTTCCCGGGTGGTGGTAGGCGGGCACCACGGTGGCGCTGCCCTCCAGGGCGGCACTGGTCTCGCCCGTCGCTTCGGCCCAGTCCTTTTCGAAATCGCTGGCGGCGGTGTGAACCGATTGTTCGACGTCGCGGGCTGCGTTTTCTACCGTTTCCTTCATCTTCTTGAGCTCATCGAGCTCCATGGAACGGTTGACCTCCGATTTGACGTCGGCCACGTAGCGCTGCGCTTTGCCCAGCAAAGTGCCCACGGTGCGCGCCACGCGCGGCAACTTCTCCGGCCCGATGACGACGAGCGCCACCACGCCGATCAGCGCCATTTTGGAGAGGCCGATGTCAATCATGGAGTCTGCCGCGTCCGGTCTCAGCTCTTTTGCTTGGCTTCAACGTCGATGGTAGTCTTGTCGGCGCTGGCCTGGTTGCCCACCTGCCCGGCGGGAGACTTGGTAGCCGCATCATCAGCCGCCGCACCGCCGTCCTTCATGCCATCCTTGAAACCCTTGACGGCGCCACCGAGATCCGAGCCCATGTTCTTGAGCTTCTTGGTGCCAAACACCATGACGACGATCAGCAGCACGATCAGCCAGTGCCATATGGAAAAAGTGCCCATGAAATATCTCCTAACGAATGCGGTTCATTTTAGACGGGTCGCGTGACAACGCGGTTCCCATTACCCTTGCAATCACCTGTCTAGCCTTTAAGCCAAGGGCGCGGGCCGCCCAAGACATGCATGTGCAGGTGGTGCACTTCCTGTCCACCTTCCATACCGGTGTTGACCACGGTGCGGAATCCCCCGTCCGGGTAAGGCCTGCAGCCCTGCTCCAGGGCGAGGCGGGGCGCCAGCGCCATCATGCGGCCCAGCAGGCCTGCGTGTTCCGGCTGCACCTGTGCCATGGAGGGAATGTGCATCCGGGGCACCATCAAAAAATGCACGGGAGCCCAAGGATGGATGTCGTGGAAAGCAAAAATTTCCTCGTCCTCGTACACCTTGCGGGACGGAATCTGGCCCGCGATGATTTTGCAGAAGAGGCAGTTCGGGTCGTGCATGGTCAAAAAAAAGGGGCTGGCGATTCAAAAGGTCATGCATTGTGCGCGAGGTTAAGGCTTGCGCGCACCCCAAGGTCTTGCCGGTGCGCGGCCAGCCACTGTTGGCCCGCGGTGCGGCCCAATTCGAACAACTGGCGCAAGAAGCCCAGGTCGGCGCGCGCCTTGCTGGCCGATCCCTTATCTGCCAGCAAGGCGCCACCATCGATGCGGTGCATGCGCACATCCTTGTAGCGCTGGGGGTCAAGCTTGCCCTGGGCCAGCAGGCGGCTCACAAATTCAATAGCGCGCAACTCGGCCAGCAGGCTGGCGTTAAAGGTGACCTCGTTCATGCGGTCCATGATCTCGGGCACGGTGTCGGGTATGCCCAGGTGCTCGATCGGGTTGATCTGCACCAGCAAGATGTCGCTGCTCTCGGTTTGGTAGATCAAAGGGTGCAGGGCGGGATTGCCAGAGTAACCACCGTCCCAGTAAAGCTCCCCCTCGATCTCGACCGCCTTGAAAACCATGGGCAGGCAAGCCGATGCCATCACCGCATCGGCCGAGAGCCGTGCTCCCGAAAAAATCTCGCCGCGCCCGGTGCGCACGTTGGTGGCACAGACAAAAACCTGCAACCCATCCTTGCGGGGCTGGGACAACCGTTCGAAATCGATTTCGCGCTCCAGCAGGCGGCGCAGAGGATTGAAGTCGAACGGATTGGCCTGCGCCGGAGCGAGCCACGGGGTCATCATCGACAGGCCCGGCAACGCCTGCGCCTGGGGCACGCCCCACACCAGGCTGCCCATGGCTCCCACACCTTCCCACAAGCGCGCCAGCGTGGCCCGCGCCAGCGCGGCCCCTGCCTGGCGCGCTTCCTGTGGGTCAGAAAACTCCTGGGCGGCATGCGCAAAGCCATGCGCCATGGCCACAGCATTCATGGCGCCTGCGCTGGTGCCGCTGATGCCTTCAAAATCAAGCCCGCCGTCTTCCAGCAGGGCATCGAGCACGCCCCAGGTCAGTGCACCGTGCGAGCCCCCACCCTGCAGCGCCAGGTTCAACCGCTGCTGCGGTTTGCGCGGCTTAGGCATCCAGCGCCTGGTCTTTGTTCATGGCAACCATGCCGCGCACAATGCGGTACAGGAACCAGATCGAGATCAAGCCCCAGGCAATCCAGCCCGGAAAGATGAACAACAGCCACAGTGGCGATGTCACCAAATACAGCACCCCCGCCCACAGCACGGTACGGATGCGCCACGAAAAATGGCTGGCCTGCCAGGTGCCCTGGGCATCGCCTTTTTTGACAAGATCGATGACCAGCGCAATGATGAGCAGTGCCGCCCCCGGTTGGGCCCCTGGAATGACCGCTCCCACCGCCACGATCAGGTGCAGCACATAACTGACCCAGCCCCAGGCCTTGAGACCCTCGGCACGTTCGTCACTGGCCTGCACGTCAATGATGTCACTCATGGGGAGCCTCCTGCGCGGCACGCGCAACGGCCTTGCGCAAGGCTTTTTCCTCGATACCGCTGGTGCCCTCTCGGCGCTCCAGTTCGGCCACCACGTCGGCAGGACTCAGCCCATAGTGCGCCAGCGCGATCATGGTGTGAAACCACAGGTCAGCCACCTCGTAGACGATTTTTGCGGGGTCGGCTCCATGGTCTACATCCTTGGCGGCCATCACCACCTCGGTGGCTTCCTCGCCGATTTTTTTCAGGAAGGCGTCCGGCCCCTTGTGCAGCAGGCGGGACACGTAGCTTTTTTCAGGATCTCCGCCATGGACTGGCTTGCGGCTCTCGATAACGCTGGCCAGGCGTGCCAGTGCGCCTTCGGTAAAGGGAGTCGAGGTATCAGAAGAGGACATGGCACTTATTTGTAGATGGATTGCGGGTCTTTCAAGACCGGATCGACGCTCTGCCAGGCGTCGCCCTGCAAAACACGGAAAAAACAGCTGTGCCGCCCGGTGTGGCAGGCGATGCCAGGCTCGTGGCCCTGCTGCGTCACCTGCAATAGCACCACATCCTGGTCGCAGTCGACGCGAATTTCGTGCACGGTCTGCACGTGGCCGGACTCCTCGCCCTTGAACCACAGCTTGCCGCGCGACCGACTGAAATACACAGCCCGGCCCAGCTCTGCGGTTTTTTGCAGCGCCTCGCGGTTCATCCAGGCAAACATGAGCACGTCGCCCGTGCCTTTTTCCTGCGCAATCACGGGGACCAGCCCCTGTGCGTCCCATTTCACTTCGTTGAGCCAGTTCATGGCTGCATTGTCGGTGATTTACCGGGCCTGCCCGGCCATGCGTCTCTGGACTTCAGCGCAACTGCGGCATGAACGAACGGGCGGCCTGCACGGCCCCGGCGCCGATGGCTGCACCAAAACGCTTGGCCAAGCGTTCGGCCACGTTTTCATGGCGCGTGTAGTCGATGATGTCCTCGGCCTTGACGATCTCACGCGCCACATAGTCAAGGTTGCCCAGCTGGTCTGCCAGGCCCAACTCGATGGCCTGCTGGCCCGTCCAGAACAGGCCGCTGAAGGTGTCGGGCGTGCTCTTGAGCCGGTCGCCCCGGCCTGCCTTCACTACGGCGATGAATTGCTGGTGGATCTGGTCGAGCATGGCCAGCGCATAGGCGCGCTGTTTTTCGGTTTGCGGACTGAAGGGGTCGAGAAAACCCTTGTTTTCGCCCGCCGTCAGCAGACGGCGCTCCACACCCAGTTTCTCCATGGTGCCGGTGAACCCGAAGCCGTCCATGAGCACGCCGATGCTGCCCACAATGCTGGCCTTGTCCACATAGATGTCGTCGGCCGCGGCAGCAATGTAATAGGCGGCCGAGGCACAGGTCTCCTCGACCACGGCATACACGGGCTTGCCATGCTTGGCCTTGAGACGCACGATTTCGTCGTTGATCATGCCCGCCTGCACGGGGCTTCCGCCGGGCGAATTGATGAGCAGCACCACCGCCTTGGAGCCGTCGTCTTCGAAGGCGCTGCGCAGGGCGGCGACCACATATTCGGCGCTGGCGTCGGCGCCAGAGGCGATTTCGCCCTTGATATCGACCACCGCCGTGTGCGGCGCGCTCTTGCTCGACGAGGTCGCCATATTGCTCGACATCAGCGCCCACGCGAGGGCTCCAAAGAATGCCAGCCAGCACAAGCGCCAAAAAATACGCCAGCGCCGCGCCGCTCGCTGCTCGTTCAGCGCGGCAAAAGCGAGCTTCTCCAAGACGGAGCGCTCCCAGCCCGGCGCCTGAGCGTCTGCATTTTTTGCTCCTGTATCAGTAGCTGCCTGCGCCCACAGATCGGGCGTTGCAGCGTTTTTTTGCTCAGATCCATTCGGAGGAAGCTGGTGGGACTCGGTCATATCAGAACTTGATGGGCTGGATGTGGCTCGCAGTATGCCAGTGCACCATGCCATCGCTTTCGGTGAGGGCGATCTTCACCAGCCCACCGCGACAGGGACCTGCAACGCAGGTGCCCGTGTCGGGGGCGTAGGTTGCGCCATGGGTGGCGCACAACAGCCAGCGACCACTGTCGTCGAAAAACCGGTTTTCCTGGTAGTCCATTTCCATGGGCACATGTGCGCAGCGGTTCAGGTAGGCATGAACAGCCCCCTGGAATCGGACAGCAAAGGCGCGGCAGGTTTCGCCTGCGTACACCACATCGAAGGACACGGCCATGCCGCCGTCCTGCAGATCGGCACTGGGGCACAGGGGAATGGTGTCGGAAATGTTCGGCATCATGGCATTGTCAACTGTCGAAATCAGCCCTCACGGGCCAACCAGTCGTGCAGGTCGGCCACCGATTGTGCGATGTACAGGGGGCCCAGCGCGCCAAAGGCGTCGGGCGCATGCGCGCCGTAGCTCACGCCCAGGCTGGCACACCCGGCGTTGCGCGCCATCTGCAAGTCGTGCGTGGTGTCGCCAATCATGAGCACGCGCTCGGGCGCCACGTCGAACTCACCCATCAGTTCATGCAGCATCAGCGGATGGGGCTTGCCCGCCGTTTCGTCGGCCGTGCGAGAGCCATCGAACACCCCGCGAAGCTGCACGCTGTGCAAGGCCTCGTCCAGGCCGCGGCGGCTCTTGCCCGTGGCGACGGTCAGCAGGTGCCCGCGTTCGCGCAGCGCACCCAGCAAAGGCAACACGCCATGGAACAGGCTCAGGTCGTCCTGGTGGCGGGCGTAGTGGTAGCGGTAGCGCAGATTGAGATCGCCGTATTTTTCGGGCGGCACATCGGGTGCGGCATGGGCCAGGGCCTGGTTCAATGCCATGCCAATCACATAGGCGGCGTCACTGTCGCTGGGTACGGTGCCCCCGACATCGCGCACGGCAGACTGGATGCTGCGCACGATGATGGCGGTGGAGTCGAACAAGGTGCCATCCCAATCGAAGGCGATCAGGTCAAAACGGCGCGGACGGGCAATAGGGCTCATGGGATAGAGGGAACAAAACAGGCCAGGTCGGGTGGCAGGGGCGCCAGCAGTTCGATGCGCTCGCCGCTGGCAGGGTGGGTGAACTGCAGCCTCCAGGCATGCAGAAACATGCGCTTGAGGCCGTGGCGGGGCAAACGGCGGTTGAGATCGAAGTCGCCATATTTCTCGTCCCCGGCAATCGGATGGCCCTGGCTGGCCAGGTGCACGCGAATCTGGTGGGTGCGCCCGGTCTTGATGGTGACCTCCAGCAGCGAAAACGTGGGCAAATCCTGGTCAGGCCGTGCGGGCAGGCTGGTGCGCAGCTTCACCAGCGTGATGGAACGCATGCCATCGGGATCATCCACCGTGGTGGTGCGCACACGCCGCTCGCCATCGGGCTGCAGGTATTTGTGCAGCGGCGTATCGATCACCTTCTTGTTCGCGGGCCACGTGCCGATCACCAGCGCCAGGTAGGTCTTACCGGTCTCCCGCTCGCGGAACTGGTCCTGCAGGTGCGTGAGTGCGCTGCGTTTCTTGGCCACCAGCAGGATGCCCGAGGTTTCGCGGTCGAGCCGGTGCACCAGCTCCAGAAACTTGGCCTGGGGCCGCGCCTGGCGCATTTGTTCGATCACACCAAAACTCACGCCGCTGCCACCGTGCACCGCTGTGCCGGCGGGTTTGTCGAGGGCGATGAGGTGCTCATCTTCGAGCAACAAAGGAAACTCCCGCGCTGGCGCGGGGCGTTCAGCCTTCTCGGCCATTTTTTCAGACACGCGCACGGGCGGCAGGCGCACCTGGTCTCCTGCCTGCACACGCGTATCGGCCGTGGCGCGCCCCTTGTTGATGCGCACCTCGCCGCTGCGAATGATGCGGTAGACATGCGTCTTGGGCACGCCCTTGAGGTGGCGCATCAAAAAATTATCCAGCCGCTGGCCCGCGGAGTCAGCGTCCACGTCCAGCATGCGAACGGCGGGTGCCATGCGCGCGGGCAGGGGCTCTGGCGCCTTGGGACGGTGCGAAGCCGGTTTGGCCTCTATAATGTGTTTCACCTGCGCAGTGTTTTGTAAGTAGTTGATTCGTCTGGAGTTTAGTCCACACGGCCGCTCACCCCGCGCAGGCAGGTCGATGCCAGCGGGCGTTGCACATGCAGATGACAGGCCAGTTGCCTGACATGGCCGGTGCACCGCACGGGAGGCTGACACATTGGAACACTGATACGGAATCCCCTGTCTGGCAGGCTGCCCCACCCGGGCCCAGCGTGCCAGAGGATCGAAGCGAACATGTTGGTACTGGTCATGCGATTTTTGTCCCTCTGGCGGTGGCGTCTGCCGCTGCTGTGGGCAAAAAATTACACCCCAGAGCCCACCCTGCCTGCGCAACTAGCTATTCAATTTATAGCAAACCTGCACTATTCCAGGCTCGCCCCCATCCACGCGCCCTTGCCGCCCCCGCAGAGCTAGCAGCTGTGCGGGGCGTTGCAGCATTCCCGGCAATTCCCTTCGTTCCAAAGCGTCAGTCCAGGCATTGTTGGCCCCTTGAGGGCCTGTTGTCAGTATGGAATCACGCGCGCCGACAGCCCGCGCAGCATGTTTGCTGCCAGACCGTCGGCGCCCGGCACACACAAAAGGAAATGCATCATGAAGCGGATGCTGATCAACGCCACGCAGCCTGAAGAACGGCGCCTGGCCATCGTCGATGGACAAAAACTCCTCGACTACGAAATCGAAATCGAAGGGCGCGAGCAGCGCAAGGGCAACATCTACAAGGCCGTTGTCACGCGCGTCGAGCCTTCGCTGGAGGCCTGCTTTGTCGACTACGGTGAAGACCGCCACGGTTTCTTGCCGTTCAAGGAAATTGCCCGCCAGTATTTCGCCGCCGGCGTCTCGCCCAACCAGGCACGCATCAACGACGTCATCAAGGAAGGCCAGGAACTGCTGGTCCAGGTGGAAAAAGAAGAACGTGGCAACAAGGGCGCCGCCCTCACCACCTTCGTGAGCCTGGCCGGCCGCTATGTGGTGCTGATGCCCAACAACCCGCGTGGCGGTGGCGTAAGCCGCCGCATCGAGGGTGAGGACCGCGCCGAACTCAAGGAGGCGATGGACCAGCTCGAATACCCCAACGGCATGTCCATCATTGCGCGCACCGCCGGTATCGGCCGCAGCGCGCCCGAGCTGCAGTGGGACCTGAACTACCTGCTGAAATTGTGGAACGCCATCGACGGCGCTGCCCAGGGCGGCAAAGGCGCTTTCCTGATTTACCAGGAATCGAGCCTCGTCATCCGCGCCATCCGCGACTACTTCAACAACGACATCGGTGACATCCTCATAGATACCGACGACATCTACGAACAGGCGCAGCAGTTCATGGCGCACGTCATGCCCGAGCATGCCGCCCGCGTCAAGCGCTACCGCGACGACGCCGCCCTGTTCTCGCGCTTCCAGATCGAGCACCAGATCGAGTCGGCATACGCCCGCACCGTGCAACTGCCCTCGGGCGGCGCCATCGTCATCGACCACACCGAAGCGCTGGTCAGCGTGGACGTAAACTCGGCCCGCGCCATCAAGGGCGGCGACATCGAGGAAACCGCCACCCGCACCAACCTGGAAGCCGCCGACGAAGTGGCCCGCCAGATGCGCCTGCGCGACCTGGGCGGCCTGATCGTGATCGACTTCATCGACATGGAGGAGAGCAAGAACCGCCGCGAGGTGGAGAGCCGCCTGCGCGACGCCCTGCGCCAGGACCGCGCCCGCGTGCAGTTCGGCACCATCAGCAAGTTCGGCCTCATGGAAATGAGCCGCCAGCGCCTCAAGCCCGCATTGAGCGAAGGTTCCTCCATCCCCTGCCCGCGCTGCGGTGGCTCGGGCCATATCCGCGACACCGAATCGTCGGCGCTGCAGATCCTGCGCATCATTCAAGAAGAATCGATGAAGGACAACACCGCCGCCGTGCACTGCCAGGTGCCGGTGGAAGTGGCTTCGTTCCTGCTGAACGAAAAGCGCACCGAGATCGCCAAGATCGAGCTCAAGCAGCGCGTGGCCGTGCTGATGGTACCCAACAAGGCACTGGAAACACCCAACTACAAGCTCGAACGCCTCAAGCACGACGACCCACGCCTGGACCATGTGCAGGCCAGCTACACGCTCGCCGAAGAAGTGGAAGACCCCACCGCCGTGACACGCCGCTCGCAGGAGCCGACCAACAAGCAAACCCCGGTGATCAAGGGCGTGCTGCCCGACGCCCCGGCACCACAGGCCGCGCCCCGCACCGAAGCACAGGCCGAGGCCCGCGCTCCGCGCGCTCCCCAGCGGCAAGCCGCTGCTGCACCCCAGCCGGCTCCGGCACGTGCCCCGGTGGCCCCCCAGGAGCAGGGCTTCTTTGCCTGGCTCAAGGGCTTGTTCGGTATGGGCGACCCCCCTGCCGCAGCCCCCGCACCGACCCCAGCACCCGCTGCAGAAACCCCAGCCCGCGAGCCGCGCCGTGATGGACGTGGCGGTGATAGCCGAGGCCGCCGTGGCGAACGCAACGGCAGCCGTGATGGCAACCGCGACGTGAATGGCCGCGATGGCAACCGCGAAGCCAGTGGCCGTGATGGCGCTGCCGACGGCCGTGGCCGCCGCGGTGAACGCAGCGAGCGCCCATCGGAAGCACGCTCCACCGAGGGTGGTGGTCGTCCGCCCCGCGACGGCAACCGCGAAGGTGGCCGTGGCCGCCGCGACGGTGCCGAAGCACGCCCCGCAGCCGACGCTCCAACGCAGACAGCCCCCCAAGGCCCGGACGCGGCAGACAGCGAAAACCGCAACGAGGCACGCGGTGATCGCGCGCCCCGCAACGGCAATGGTGGCCGCGAGCGCCAGCCCCGTGGTGAAGGCCGCGAGCGCCAGCCCCGCAGTGAAGGCCGTGAACGCCAGCCCCGCGCCCAGGAAAGCCAGCCCAGCAACGCACCGGCGGATTTTGCCGATACCGCTCCACTGGCACTGCTGCCCGACCTGGACCTGACAGGCAATGACATGCCCTCCGCAGCGGCGCAGGCCGACACTGGCGAGACCCGCACCCGCCGCTCGCGCGACCGTTATGGCCGTGACCGTCAGCGTGGCGAACGTGGCGAGCCGCGCCGCGATGGACAGGAAGCGCCGCCAGCACCCGCAGCGGAAGGCATGATGGACTTCGAGTTGCCCGGCCAGCCGGTTCAAGCAGCTCCCTCGGACAACAGCCGCCGCAGTTACTTTGCACCCGCAGCCACAGCACCCCAGGCCGCTGAGCCAGCACCAACCCAGGCACCGGCACCAGTGGCCGCAGCCCCTGCGGTGGCAGCACCTGCACCGGCCATGCCAGCACCAGCCCCCGCGATGGCAGCACCCGTGCCAGCACCCGTGGCTCCTCCTGCGGCACCGGTCGCAGCACCGGCTGCAGCACCAGTGGCCGCCAGCAATGGCGCCCTGCCGGTCGTCGCGCCCTTCGTGCTGCCGATCGATGAAATGCAGCAAGTGGCCCAGGGCTCCGGCCTGCAGTGGGTGCAGTCGGACGCTGACAAGGTCGCCGCCATCCAGGCCGCCATTGCCGCCGAACCACGCCCCATCCACGTGCCCCGCGTGCGTCCACCGGCCGTGGTGCTAGACGACGGCCCGCTGGTGCTGGTGGAAACCCGCCGCGACCTGCGCGACATGCAGCTGCCGTTCGATCAGCCGCCAAGCGCCTGAGGACCGGCACGGACGCCCACCAGCGACTGTGCCGATTGATGGACCACTGGCCCCGCTTGGGGCCAGTGGCTTTTTGGAGACCCGCACGCCATGATGATTTTGCTGTCCCCCGCCAAATCGCTCGACTATGACACCCCCGTCCCCGCCGACCTGCCGCACACGCGGCCGCAGTTCGTTGCGCAATCCCAGCAGCTCATCGAGATACTGCGACAGAAATCCCCACAAGACATTGCCTCGTTGATGAAGATCAGCGACCCGCTGGCCGCGCTGAACGTGGCGCGCTACCAAGCCTGGTCGAGCCGGTTCAGCGCCCGCAATGCGCGCCAGGCGCTGCTGGCCTTCAATGGCGATGTGTACGAAGGTTTGGATGCGCGCACGCTGGCCGCTGAAGACCTGGCCTGGGCGCAGCAGCACCTGGCCATTCTCAGTGGCCTGTATGGCGTGCTGCGTCCGCTCGACTGGATGCAGCCCTACCGGCTGGAAATGGGCACACGACTGGCCACCCCGGCAGGCCAGACGCTCTACCAATTCTGGGGGCCGCGCATTGCCCTGTATCTCAACGCCTGCCAGCAGGACGAAGAGGCACCCGTGGTGCTCAACCTGGCATCACAAGAATATTTCAAGTCGGTGGACCGCAAGCAGCTGCGCGCCCGGGTGGTCGAATGCGTGTTCGAGGACTGGAAAAACGGCACCTGGAAAATCATCAGCTTCCACGCCAAGCGTGCGCGCGGCCTGATGGCACGCCATGCCATTACGCAGCGCGCCGCCACCCCCCGCCAGCTCGAAGACTTTGCCGCCGAGGGCTACGCCCATGACATCGGCGCGTCCAGCCCCGATCGTCTGGTGTTCCGCCGACGGGTCTGAGTGGGGTTAGAAAGCGCTATGGTCCCAGCTGTTACGCCGACCTCATTGTCCTTTCCCGAAACCCGCCCCCTGCCAGGCCAAGGGCTGCACAGCGGCCCGCATCGCATCGACCTGAACGGGCACAGCGTGCAGCGCTTGCTGGCGATCGACAAACCGCCGTTGGTGGTGCTGGCAAACCTGCTCAGCGCGAGCGAATGCACCGCCCTGATCGACGCCGCGCGCCCCCACATGGCGCGCTCGCTCACGGTGCAGCAGCACACCGGCGGCGAAGAGCGCAACGCCCACCGCACCAGCGACGGCATGTTCTTCCAGCGGGCCGAAACCCCGCTGGTGCAGCACATCGAGGAGCGCCTGTCGCGCCTGCTGGGCTGGCCCGCCGGGAACTGCGAAGGCCTGCAAGTGCTGCGCTACGGCCCGGGCGCCGAGTACCGGCCGCATTACGACTACTTCGATCCGGCCGAACCCGGCACCAGCACCCTGTTGCAGCGCGGCGGCCAGCGCCTGGCCACGCTGTTGATCTACCTGAACACGCCCGACGAGGGCGGCGCCACCACCTTCCCCGACCTTGGCCTGGAGGTGGCCCCGCTGCGCGGCCATGCCGTATTCTTCCGCTACGACCAGCCCCACCCCAGCAGCCGCACCTTGCATGGTGGCGCGCCTGTGGTCACAGGTGAAAAATGGGTGGCCACGCAATGGCTGCGCGAAAGAAAATTTGACTAAAATACGGCTCAAACGCTTACCAGTAAAGCGCTACTAGCTATTTTTTTGATAGTACACATGTCCTCTGCAGACCAATCTCCCCTGGGCAAGGCGTCCGCCTATATCGACCAGTACGACGCCTCGCTGCTGTTCCCCCTGCCGCGCGCAGGCAAGCGGGCCGAGATCGGTATCACGGGCAACCCGCCTTTCATGGGTGCCGACCTGTGGACCGCGTTTGAGCTGTCATGGCTCAACGAACGCGGCAAGCCCCAGGTGGCGCTGGCACACATTACCGTGCCCTGCGAAACGCCGAACATCATCGAGAGCAAATCGTTCAAGCTGTACCTCAACAGTTTCAACAACACCCGCTTTTCCGGCGTTGAGGCCGTGCAGGCACGCCTGCGCGCCGACCTCACCGAGGCCGCGTGGCGCGGCGCACCGCAGTCGGCCAGCCTGGGCGTGCGGGTCCTGCTGCCCGAATTGTTTGACCGTGAGCCGGTCCACGAACTCGATGGCCTGAACCTGGACCGCCTCGACCTGGAATGCAAGCACTACCAGCCGGCACCGCAACTGCTGCGCGCCGCTTTCGACGAGGCGCCCGTGAGCGAGGTGCTGGTCAGCCACCTGCTCAAGAGCAACTGCCTGGTCACCGGCCAGCCCGACTGGGGCAGCGTGCGCATTGCCTACACCGGCCCGCAAATCGAGCAGGAAGGGCTGCTGCAGTACATCGTGAGCTTTCGCAACCACAACGAGTTCCACGAACAATGCGTGGAGCGCATCTTCATGGACCTCTGGACGCGCTGCAAACCCATCAAGCTGGAGGTGTATGCGCGCTACACCCGCCGGGGCGGGCTGGACATCAACCCCTGGCGCACCAGCCATCCCATGGCGCCGCCGCCCAACGTGCGCACGGCGCGGCAATAGTCCAACCGCCAGCTACACCTTGAACACGTCGAGCGTGCGGCCCAGCACACCGGCGTTGTCGCTCATGGCGCGGGCCGAAGCGGCGGATTCTTCGACCAGCGCAGCGTTTTGCTGCGTGACACGGTCCAGCTCGATCACGGCCTCGTTCACCTGCGCAATACCCTGGGCCTGCTCGCGCGTGGCAATGCTGATCTGGCCCATCAGGGTATTGACATAGGCCACCGACTGCACCACCTTGGCAATGGTTTTGCCGGCCGACTGCATCTGCCCGGCGCCCCGCTCGATGTGCGCGCTGGATTCGCCAATCAGCCCACGGATTTCACCGGCCGCGGTGGCGCTGCGCTGCGCCAGCGCCCGCACTTCGCTGGCCACCACGGCGAAACCCCGGCCCTGCTCGCCAGCACGTGCAGCTTCGACGGCGGCATTGAGCGCGAGAATGTTGGTCTGGAAGGCGATGCCCTCGATGGTAGAAATGATCTGGCCCATCTTGCCCGACGACTGCGCAATGGCCTGCACCACCGTACCCACCTGGGCTACGGCTTCGCCGCCACTGCGCGCCAGCTCGGCACTGCGCTCACTTTCTTTTTGCACCTGCTGCGTGGTTTCCGCCGATTGGCGCACCGTGCTGGACAATTCTTCCATCGAGGCCGCTGTTTCCTCCAGGCTGCTGGCCTGCGATTCGGTGCGCTCGGACAGGTCTTGCGCGCCCTGCGCAATGCCAGACGAAATGGAGCCGAAGGCCCTGATTTCCTGGCGCGCATCGCCCACCACGGCGCGCAAATTGAGGTGGATGCGCTGCAGGCGCTCCAGCAGCCGCTCCACGGGGCTGTTGCCTTCCACGGGGCTTTGTGGCTGGGCCAGATCACACCCGGCGATCTCGGTCATCAACTGCTCGGCGTCGGCCAGCGGCGCGGCAACAATGCACTGAAACCGCCACAGCATGAACGCGGACAGCGCCAGCAGCACCACGGCCTGGCCGATCATCACCTCGGGGCCCGCCCAACCCAACAGGCCCGGCGCGAGCGCGGCCACCAGAATGGGAAGCAGCAGCGCAACGAGGCGCTGCGTGAGGCCGAAACGCTGCAGCTTTCCCAGTTGGTTGCGCAAGCCGGGACGGCGCACGCGCCCGGCATGCAGCCAGAAACTGCTGGCCCCGCGCTCCCGTTCCTCGCGGATCTGGGCGTACAAGGCCTCGGCGGCGCGCACCTCGTCGCGCGTGGGCTTGACACGCACCGACATGTAGCTGCGCGGCTTGCCGGCCACCATCATGGGGGTGACATTGGCGCGCACCCAGTAGAAGTCGCCGTTCTTGCGCCGGTTCTTCACGATGCCGGTCCAGTTGCGGCCCCGGCCGATGGTGGCCCACAGATCCTTGTAGGCCTCGGGCGGCATGTCGGGGTGGCGGATCAGGCTGTGCGGCTGGCCCATCAACTCCTCCATGGAGTAACCGCTGACACGCGCAAAGGCGGCATTGCAGTGCGTCATCACACCCTTGGCGTCAGTCGTCGACATCAGAAGCTCTTCGCCTGGGTAGTCGTATTCGTGGGAGGTGACGGGCAGGTTGACGCGCATAGATTCAAGACTCGTGAAAAAATGAAAGACACCAGCACCAGCCACTCCGGAGGCACCCCTCCAACGCACCCGCACCGTGTATTGCTACGCTCTTTTTATCTGCAAGCAGAGGAAACAGATGGTCACATATTCCGCAGAATATTGCGTTATCAGTACCACTTGACTGGCGTCATGCAACACATTTTCTTGACCTAGAACAAATCTGCCGTCCTGGGGCCCGGCGACGTGGAGACCTCTGCAGGGTTTGTGGCAACTTCCTCGTCCAGTCGCACCAGCCCTCCCACCCGCACGCCCAGCAGCCGCAAGCGCCGCTCCAGCGGTACACGCTTGAGGCACAAACCCGCCGTGCGGCGAATGGTGACGGCGTCCTGCGTGGGTTCGGCAATAGTCTGGTCGCGGGTCACGCTGCGAAAGTCGTCGTAGCGTAGCTTGATGCCAATGGTTTTTCCTGCATACCCCTTGCGCTGCAGATCGGCCGCCACGCGCTGGCACAGGTCGGTGAAGATGCGCCCCAGCTCAGCGCGGTCGCGTACGGCGTGCAGGTCGCGCTCGAAGGTCGTCTCGCGGCTCATGCTCACGGGCTCACTCTCGGTCACCACGGGGCTGTCGTCCTGGCCCCAGGCCGCGCGGTGCAGCCACGCCCCGGTAGATTTGCCAAACTGCGCAATCAACCACTGCGGGTTCTGCGCGGCCAGATCGCCAATGGTCTGCACGCCCAGTGCCGCCAGCTTTGCACCCGCCTTGGGGCCAATGCCGTTGACCTTGCGCACGTTGAGCGGCCAGATCAGCGTCTGCAGGTCGGTCTCGTAAACGATGGAAATGCCGTTGGGCTTGTTGAACTCGCTGGCCATCTTGGCCAGCAGGCGGTTGGGCGCCACGCCGATGGAGCAGGTCAGCCCGGTGCGTTCAAAAATGCCCTTCTGGATGAGGCGGGCCAGAACGCGCCCGCCTTCGCGCTGGCCACCGGGCACATCGGTAAAGTCGATGTACACCTCGTCCACCCCCCGGTCCTGCATGACGGGGGCGATCTCGGTGATAGTGCTCTTGAAAAGCCGCGAATATTTGCGTATTTCGTCAAAATCCACCGGCAGCACGATGGCCTGCGGGCACAGCCGGGCGGCTTTCATCATGCCCATGGCCGAGCCCACGCCAAACTGGCGCGCCGCATAGGTCGCTGTGGTGATGACGCCCCGGCCCACATAGTCTTTGAGTCGCGGGAAATCAGCCACCGGGATGAAATGCGGCTCGCGCAGACCGGCGCCGTCCGGGCTTTGCAGCAGCAACTCGTCGACCGCGCGCCGCCCGCCGCCGATCACCACCGGCAAGCCCTTGAGTTGCGGATAGCGCAGCAACTCGACAGATGCAAAAAATGCATCCATGTCGAGGTGGGCGATGCGGCGCAGAGGCTGCCCGGGGTTTTCAGAAGAGGGCGATACAGCGGGAAGGGGCACCCTGCCATTGTCGGCCAATGTGCGTGGTGCTTGCCCCGCGCGGTCAGGACCGGCGCCGCCGGGGCACCACGCTCAGCGGCACGCTTTCAAGCACCGGTGCAGCGCCGATCTGCAGCGCACGGCGCGGCAAGTCCACCAGTTGCTCAGGATGCCAGACGCGCAGTTGCGCAGCTCCTTCGGGAATCTGGTCGAAGCGGGCAATCCCGTCGGCATCGGTCTTGAGGGTATAGGCCGAATCGGTGACGAACAAATGGCCGCGCATCGAACCATGCAAGTGGCAGCCCAGCAGCACGGCGCCTGGCTCCTGTACGACCACATCGGCCTCACCACCCGTGGCGTCGGCTGTGGCACCGGCCAGGCGCATCTCGAAGTTCGTGCCTAAAGGCGCGCCAGGGACATTGTTCACCGCCGCCGTTCCCCGGATATGGTGGTCCCAGCGATCGAGGTTGGTGAAACGTACCCGGCTCCCAGGGGCCACCACGGTGACCAGGGGAACGAAACGCATGCGCTGCTGCCCGATGGTGGCATTGCTGGCCACCGGTGCTGCCGGGGTGCTGGGATAGACCACCACCACGGCATCAGGCACCGGGCGGCCTTCTTTGTCCAGCACCTGGACTTGCACATTTCCGGCGGTAACGCTTGCTACCATTGCGCAAGCAGCTATCAAAAACAGAGTTTTGCGCAGCATGTCAGTGCACCGTGATGATGTCGCGGTGCATGGGCGCCAGCAGCGCCAGCAGGCGGTTTTGCTGGGTGAAGGCAATGCCTTGGGCATCCATGGCACGTTGCAGGGTTTCGACCAGGGCGTTGAAGTCTCCCTTGTTGATGTCCATATCGGCATGCAGTTCGCCCATCTCGGGGCCGTCGTACACGCAGGGCCCGCCACTGAGTTGGCAGAACTGGTTCACCAGGCTTTCCTTGAGCGCAGCGGGCTTGGTGTCTTTGAACTGGCTGCCAATGCGTGGGTGGCGCACCAGACGTTCGACAAAATCATCGACCAGGCGCACGATGCCGGCCTTCTCGCCCAGCGCGGCATACAGACCGGCTGGGGCTGGGGCCAGGGGCGCAGCGGCAATCGACGGGGACGCCGCAGCAGGGGTTTGGGCGTGCACGCCCGTCAGGCTGGCACTCGCCAGCAACAGGGCGCAAGACAGGGCAGTGGTGTTTTTCATGGCAATGTTCTGCAGCGGGTTCAGAAAGCGACCTGGGCTGAGAGGTAGGCACCGCTCTGGCGGCGTCCGTTGGTGATACCCGGCACCACACGGCCCAAGTCTGCCCAGGCGAGGGTGAGCGAGAGGTTCTTGGTGGGCGCCCAGGCGATGAAAATGTCTTTCCAGGCGTCTTCGCGCAGTGCGGAACCCAAACCGGCCGCGCGGCCCGTGGCCTGCAGGTTGTCGGGCTTGAAGCGCACTTCGGCCCCAATGGCCAGGTCGCGCCGCAGCAGCCAGGCCACCGAAAACTCGGGTTGCAGGCTGCGGCTGTTGCGCCCTGGCGCCCCCGCCCCAAAACCCAGCAGGCCATTCTGGTTGGCGCGCGTGGAGCGCAGCGTGGCATTCAGCAACAGGCCTTTGTCCAGCACCAGCTTGGTGGCGCTGACGTAAAAATCCGTGGATTGCGTGTCGGCCCCCACAAAATCAAACACCGACTGCAGCGAGCCCGGCCGCACGCGCTTGTGCTCCAGGCCCACGGCAATCTGGGGCATCCAGGTGTCTGCGTCGAGCACGGCGTCGCCCGCCACGCGCAGCTTGACACCGAGCACGTCCATGCGGATGTGCTGGCCGGGCTGCACGCCAAACGGGGCAATGCTGTTGAGGGCCACGGCCGCCCCGGCATTAAAGTCCTGCCGCGCCACCGACAGCTCGACGCGCTCGTTCCAGGCCAGCGCCGCGCCATAGCTGGTCAGCGCGTAGTCCTGCGTGACGGCACGGGTGGTGAAGGCGCTGGCGCCCCACTCGCCCTCGGTGGCGTTGCTGCCGATCACGGCCCAGGGCGTGATGCCGCCCCCGGCCGTGCCCGTGATGCTGCTGACGCCACCCGTGAGCAGCAGTTTGCCGGTGTCGGCCTGCGCCAGCGGACTGGCCAGGGCCAGGGCCGCCAGCAGAAAAAGAGGTGTGCGGTTCATCGGGGGTTTCCTTGTTATTTGCGGCACGCATGCGTTGGGGGGGATGCCCTGCACAGGCGGATCTGCCAGCGCGGGGCCGAACGCTCCCTGCATTGTGTCGAAGGAATGCCAAGGCTGCTGATGAAGGGCGATGCAGCCCCTGGCGCACCCTGCCGGGTGCAGATGGCCCCGATGGCAGGCCAGGCCGAGGCTACCGCGGGTAGGTGCCCGGCAGCAGGATGCTCTCGTCCACGGTGTTGATGTCGGTGCGGCCGCAAAACGCCATGGTGAGGTCGAGTTCCTTGCGGATGATCTCCAGCGCCCGCGTCACGCCCAGCTCCCCGTAAGCCCCCAGGCCATAGAGGAAGGCACGGCCGATCAGGGTGCCCTGCGCACCCAGGGCGCGGGCCTTGAGCACGTCCTGGCCGCTGCGGATGCCGCCGTCCATCCACACCTCGATGTCCTTGCCCACCGCCTGCGCGATGGAAGGCAGCGCAGTAATCGACGAGGGTGCGCCGTCGAGCTGGCGCCCGCCGTGGTTGCTGACGATCAGCGCATCAGCCCCACTGTTGGCAGCCAGGCGGGCGTCTTCGGCGTCCATGATGCCCTTGATGATCAGCTTGCCGCCCCAGCGCTTTTTGATCCACTCCACATCGCCCCAGTTCAGCTCGGGGTCAAACTGCTCGGCCGTCCACGACGCCAGCGAAGACATGTCGCCCACGCCCTTGGCATGGCCGACGATGTTGCCGAAGCTGCGGCGTTTGGTGCCCAGCATGCCCAGGCACCAGCGCGGCTTGGTCGCCAGGTTGATGAGGTTGGACAACGTGGGCTTGGGGGGCGACGACAGGCCGTTCTTGATGTCTTTGTGGCGCTGGCCGAGGATTTGCAGATCGAGCGTGAGCTGCAGCGCCGAGCAGCCGGCGGCCTTGGCGCGGTCGATCAGGCGCTCGATGTAATCGCGGTCGCGCATCACATACAGCTGGAACCAGAAACCCGGGCCGGCATGCTCGGCCACGTCTTCGATGGAGCAGATGCTCATGGTCGAGAGTGTGAAGGGCACGCCAAAATCACGCGCCGCACGCGCGGCCAAGATTTCGCCGTCGGCATGCTGCATGCCGGTCAGGCCCGTGGGCGCGAGCGCCACGGGCATGGCCACGTCCTGGCCCACCATGGTGGTGCGCGTGGTGCGGCCCGTCATGTTCACGGCCACGCGCTGGCGCAGCTTGATTTTTTGGAAGTCGTCTTCGTTGGCGCGGTAGGTGCTTTCTGTCCACGAGCCCGAGTCGCAGTAGTCATAGAACATGCGTGGCACGCGGCGCTGGTAGACGCGGTGCAGGTCTTCGATGCAGGTGATGGTGGACAGGTCGGACACGCGGCGCTCCTCGGAGGGTTTCGGGGGAAAGTGTGCCGGGATGTTAGCCACAGCGCCCGGCTGCGGCCATCAAAATAATTTGCGTGGCCATGCAACAAATTCAAAACCGGCTCGGCTGCGCCCCTGGAGTGGATGGCAAAACACAGGATAAAAATAGCCTCTAACGCTTATCCATCAAGCGCTAACAGCTCTATTTTCAATAGCAATCAAAGGTCTGATGGCACGCTGTCCTGCACATCGTCCGGGTCCACATACTCGGGCTCGGCGCCCTGCCCCGCGTAGCAGCGCACCTGCATGCGCCCCGCGCGCTTGGCGGCGTACATGGCGGTGTCGGCGTGGCGCGCCAGCACATCGTAGCTGTCGCCATGCTGGGGAAACAGGGCCAGGCCCCCGCTCACGCCGATGTGCAGCTCTTGCCCCTGCAACACAAACGGTTGCTGCGCAACCGCCAGCACCTTGCGCACTACCGTGCGGATCTGCGCCGGGGTGGCCAGGGCAGGCAGCAGCACCACAAATTCATCGCCCCCCTGGCGGCACACGGTATCGGACTGGCGCATGGCGGCCGTCAGGCGGCAGGCAAACTCCACCAGCAACTGGTCGCCAGCGTCGTGGCCCAGGGTGTCGTTGACCTGCTTGAAGCCGTCCAGGTCCAGGTACATCACCGCCAGACCCTTGCCGTCGCGGCGGGCCACGGCCAGGGCGTGCTGGGCGCGGTCCTGCAACAGCACACGGTTGGGCAGATCGGTCAGGGGGTCGTACTGCGCCAGACGTGCCATGCGCTCGGCCATGGCCATGGTTTCAGTCACGTCGTGCAGCACCATCACCGCACCGGTCAGCTGGCGTTGGCGGTCGATGATGGGGCTGGCCGACTCTTCCACCTCAAAGCGCTGGCCATCCTTGCGGCGCAGCACCACGCCGCGCGTGGGACCGCAGGCGGCTTGTGTGGCCAGCGCCACACGCAAGGGGCTGGGCTGGGTTTGCTGGCCGTTGGACAGGTACAAGGGGGCGACCTCGTCCACATCGCGCCCGGCGGCATCAAAGGCCTGCCAACCCGTCATGCGCCGCGCCACCGGGTTGAGGTAGGTGACAAGGCCCTGGGCATCGGTGCAGATCACGGCATCGCCAATGGAGTGCAGCGTCAGGCGCATCAGTTCCTTTTCCTGGAACAGTTCGTCTTCCATGCGTTTGCGCTCGGTGATGTCGGTCATCTGCACAAAAATGCCACGCACCGGGCCGTGGTCGCCATCGCGGTCGGGGGTATGGGAAATGACGGTGTGCCGCAACTGTCCCGAGGCGTCGGTAACGGTCCGTTCAAACAACTGCGGATGGCCTTGCAATGCCTGCTCTACATAAGGTCTCACGAAGGCATAGTCCTTCTCTCCCAGCACTTCCCGGGCCGTGAGGCCACGCAGTTCCTCGGGCGTGCGGCCATACAGGGCGCTGCTGGTTTTGTTGACAAAGCGGTTGCGTTGATCGACGTCCCAGTAGCTGACCATGGAAGGCAGGTTGTCCAGAATGGTGTGCAGGTAATGCTCGGCCTGCTGCAGGCGGCCGGCCACTTGCTGGCGCTGGGCCAGTTCGCGGGTAAACAGAATGGCCAAGCCCACGCAACTGGCCATGAGCACCAGGGCAAACACAGCCAACTGCAGGGCATTCGTCCGCCAGTGGGCCAGCATGGCCTGGGTCGACTGGGCGACATTGACCACCAGGGGGTACGGCCCCACATGCTGGAAACTATAAAAGCGCTCAACCTTGTCAAGGCTTGCCACTCCCATAAAACTGCCCGTACGGCCCGCCAGAATACGGCGCATATTCTCCGTGCCCGCCAAGGACTTTCCTACGTCGGCATCGCCATAGGGGTAGCGGCTCACGATGATGCCGTTGTCGAGAATGAGGTTGACGCCGCTGCTGGGCCCCAGGTTCAAAGAGGAAAAGAGCTCGTTGAAATAGCTCAGACTGATGGAGCTGACCACCACCCCGGCCACCTGCCCGTCGTCCCCCCGGTAGGACCGCGCCATTGGCAGCATCCAGGATTGCGTGACGCGGCCCATGACGGGACGGCCGATGACAAGGCCCTTCTTTGTGCCCGCCATGAGTGTCAGAAAGTAATCACGGTCGGCGTAGTTGGCCTTTCGGGCCTGCAACGAGCTTGAATCCATGATGATGTCCCCCCGGCTGTCGATGACATAGACATCCATCAGGCCTACAACACGCAACGGACGGTCAAACAGCAACTGGTGGCGCAGTTCGTGCGGCAGCTCCATGATGCCGGGCTGCTCCAGCTTGGATGTCACATCCAGCAATGATTGGTCCATCACGCGCAGCGTCCAGCCAATGGATTGCTCCAGCGCTGTCACCAGATTGCTGTTGGTGCGCGCGGCAAAATCCCATTCATCCGACCGCATCGTCCAGATCGTGCGCGCCACCATGGCGCCAATGCCCATGCTCAGCAACAGTGCCAGCCAGATCAGGCGTTGGGAAAAAAAATGGCGCATGGACTTCATGGAGGGCTGCTTGTGCATTGTAGGTGCAAGCAAACATTTGATTACCAATGAACAGGCGTGCGGGCGGCGTCAGCGCCTTGCGACCCCCGCGCCACGCACCTCGATGCGCACCTCATCGAGCACCGTGCCCCGCGCATCGGTCAGCTGCACCACATGGCGGCCCGGCCACGGCAGCCAGGCCCATTGCACGCCCCGGCCTACGGGCTTGCCATCCATGCGCCAGCGCAGCGGCATGCCCGCCGCAGGGCCGCCCGCCTCGAACTGCAGGCGCTGGCGCAGCGGGGGAATATCGGGGTCGAGCGCGATGATGGTGCCCGACACCGGTGTGGCAATGTGCACCGCAGAAAGAGGGGCCGCCCCGCCTGCAGTGGTTGCGGGCTGCCCCCTGTTTTTTAAGTGTTTTTGGCCTTTAACGACCGTAGATAAAGCGCCACCAGCTACGATATCCATAGCAAAAATGCCTTGCTGCGTGCCCGGTACGAACCATTCGCTGCGCGCCGCCTCCAGCGGCAGGGGGCTGCCAGGGGCGGGCCCAAAGCGCACGGCGGTGCGCACCAGGGTGCGCGGCGGTGCGGGCGCGCGGCTGGGCGTGTGCGCGTGCAGGTAGGCCATCACGGCCGCCCAGACCGGGGCCGCGCCGCTGCTGCCGCTCACATCGTGCATGGCCGCGCCGCTGGCGTTGCCCACCCACACGCCCACGGTGTAGCGTGCAGACCAGCCCACGGCCCAGTTGTCGCGCATGTCCTTGCTGGTGCCGGTTTTGACGGCGCTCCAGAAGCGCGTGGCCAGCACGCTGTCGGTGCCGAAGGTGCGCGCCCGGGCGTTGCCGTCGGACAGGATGTCGCCCACGATGAACGCCGCCTGGGCGCCCAGCACCGGCCGCAAGGCGGGTACCACCTTGCGCACGGGCAGCACCGGCGGAGCCACCGGACTGTAGCGCCCCCCATTGGCCAGGGCGCGGTAGGCGTTGGCCAGGTGCAGCAGGGGCACCTCGCTGCTGCCCAGGGCAAGGCTGTAGCCAAAATAGCCCCCGCTCTCGCGCAGCGGCAGGCCCAGCGCCACCAGTTGCCGAAAGAACGCATCGGGCGAGACCATGACCAGGGTGCGCACCGCCGGCACATTGAGCGAGGACGCCAGCGCCGTGCGCACCGACACCCAGCCCTTGAACTGGCGGTCGTAGTTTTGCGGAATGTAGAGCCCCCCCGCCGTGGCAATGTGGGCAGAAGAGTCCTCGATGAGCGAGGCGGCGGTCAGCCGCCGCTGATCAATCGCCTGTGCATACAAAAAAGGCTTGAGGGTGGAGCCCGGCTGGCGCAGCGCCAGCACGCCATCGACCTCGGCGGCCTGGCTGAGCAGGCCCGACGAACCCACCCAGGCCAGCACCTCGCCCGTGGCGTTGTCGAGCACCACAATGGCGCCGTCTTCCACCTGGCGGCCCTGCAACTCGCGCAGGTGCTGTTCCAGCGTTTGCACGGCAAAGCGCTGCAAGGGCGCGCGCAGCGTGGTGGTGATGCGCGCTGGCGGCGCCGCCCCGCCCTCTGCCTGCGCCAGCGCCCGCCGCGCAAAATGCGGCGCCACGCCTTCGCTGGCGGCCCAGCCGCGCCGCTGCAGGGCGGCGCTGACAAACAGGTCAAGCGCATCGCAATCGACCCGCGGCCCTGGCGCCTTGCCCTGCATGTCGCGCAGCATACCGCAGGCGCGTTGGGTGACGACGGCCGGCGCGGCATTGGGGCCGCGCACCAGCGCGGCGGCCACGGCGGCCTCGCGGTCGTCCAGCCCGTGCGCGGCTTTGCCAAACAGGGTGCGGCTGAGTGCATCAATACCCACCAGCTCGCCCCGAAACGGCACGAGGTTGAGGTAGGCCTCCAAAATCTGGTCTTTGCGCCAGCGCCGGTCCAGCACCTGCGCGGCCACGGTCTGGCCGAGCTTTTGCACCACGCTGCGCCCGCCGGGCCGCTGGCGCAGGTCGGCCATGTCGGGGCTGTCAAGCAGGCCCGCCAGTTGCATGGTCAGGGTGCTGGCGCCGCGCGTGCGCTGGTTCCACAAATTACCCCAGGCGGCGGCTGTGGCGGCGCGCCAGTCCACACCGCTGTGCGCATAAAAGCGCTTGTCTTCCGACAGCACCATGGCGGTGCGCAGCGCGGGCGACACATCGGCCAGCGGCACCCACGCCCCGCGCCGCACCTGGGCATCGGTGCGCACACGCTGCAGCACCTCACCCTCGCGCGACAGCAGTACGGTTTCAGACGACTGGAAATCCTGGCGCACTTCGTCAAACGTGGGCAGGGCCCAGGCCAGGGAGGGCCCCAGCGCCAGACCCACCCACCACGCACAGCGCCAGGGCGCCACCAGCTCCCACCGAGGACGGAGACCCGTGGGTCGGTCAATAGAGATCAGGCGCAGCAGGCGGTGGAACATGGCGCCGCAGCATAGCAGCGGGGGCTGGCACGATGTGCGAAGCCCTCCTCCCGAGGGGCATCAGCGCGGCAGTTCGCTCGATCCCATCAGAAACTGGTCCACCGAGCGCGCCGCTTGACGGCCTTCGCGCCGCGCGCGCAGTGCGCGTTCATTCCTTCCCGCCCTGGGCGACCGGGAAGGCCGAACCCGGAACGTTTCAACGCGGCAGTTCGCTTGATCCCATCAAGAACTGGTCTACCGAGCGCGCCGCTTGTCGGCCTTCGCGCCGCGCGCGCAGTGCGCGTTCATTCCTTCCCGCCCTGGGCGACCGGGAAGGCCGAACCCGGAACGTTTCAACGCGGCAATTCGCTCGATCCCATCAAGAACTGGTCTACCGAGCGCGCCGCTTGTCGGCCTTCCCGGATCGCCCACACCACCAGCGATTGGCCCCGGCGGATGTCTCCCGCAGCAAATACTCCGGGCACGTTGGTGGCGTAGCCGCCTTCGTCGGTGCTGGCGCGCGCATTGCCACGGGCATCCTTCTCAATGCCGAACGCATCGAGCACGGGCGCCACAGGGCTGACAAAGCCCATGGCCAGCAGCACCAGGTCGGCCTGGTAATGCTTTTCTGTGCCCGCAATTTCGACCAGCTTGCCATCCTTGAACTCGACCTGCACGGTGGTCAATCCCTTGACCTTGCCCTTTTCGCCCGTGAACTCCTTGGTGGAGATGGCGAATTCACGCACGCAGCCTTCCTGGTGGCTGGAGCTGGTGCGCAGCTTGAGCGGCCAGTAGGGCCAGGTGAGTGGGCGGTTCTCTACCTCAGGAGGCATGGGCATGACTTCGAACTGGGTCACGCTGGCCGCACCGTGGCGGTTGCTGGTGCCCACGCAGTCGCTGCCGGTGTCGCCGCCGCCGATCACGATGACGTGTTTGCCATCGGCTCGGATCTGGCCCTTGAGCTTGTCGCCCGCGTTGACCTTGTTCTGCTGCGGCAAAAACTCCATGGCGAAGTGGATGCCGTCGAGGTCGCGGCCCGGCACGGGCAGGTCGCGGCTTTGCTCTGCGCCGCCGGTCAGCAGCACGGCGTCAAAGTCTTGCTTCAACTGCTCGGGGCTGATGGTCTCCTTGGCCCAGTTGGTCACCTTGGAGCCTTTGCCCAGGCCATCCTTGGCGGCGCCCACAAAAACGCCCGTGCGCACCGTGACGCCCTCGGCCTGCATCTGCTGGACGCGCCGGTCGATGTGCGTCTTCTCCATCTTGAAGTCGGGAATGCCATAGCGCAGCAGGCCACCCACGCGGTCGTTCTTCTCAAACAGCGTGACGTCATGCCCGGCGCGCGCCAGCTGCTGGGCCGCGGCCATGCCGGCAGGACCAGAGCCCACCACGGCCACTTTGCGGCCCGTCTTGTGCTTGGGCACCTGCGGCTGCACCCAGCCATGCTCCCAGGCGCGGTCGATGATGGCGTGCTCGATGCTCTTGATGCCCACGGCATCGTCGTTCACGTTGAGCACGCAGGCCGCCTCACAGGGTGCGGGGCAGATGCGGCCGGTGAACTCGGGGAAGTTGTTGGTCGAATTGAGTACGGCGAACGCGCTCTTCCAGTCGGCCTGGTACACCAGGTCGTTGAAGTCCGGAATGATGTTGTTCACCGGGCAGCCATTGCTGCAGAACGGCGTGCCGCAGTCCATGCAGCGCGCAGCCTGCACGCGGGCCTGGGCGTCGTCCAAGCCAATGACAAATTCGCGGTAGTTCTTGAGGCGCTCGGGCACACCTTTGTAGCCCTCTTCGATGCGCCCGTATTCCATGAAGCCTGTGGTCTTTCCCATGTCTGTGTCCTTGTGAATGATGTGCTGGCAGCGAGCGGCCTCAAGGGGCCACTTTTGCTACTGTTTCTGTAGCTTCTACCGCTGGTGTAGCGGACTCTTCAAGCACTTTTCTTTCATATATTTCAGACAGGGCGCGCTTGTATTCGGTGGGGAACACCTTGACGAATTTGCTGCGCGATGCGGCCCAGTGGTCGAGCAGTTCGCGCGCACGCTTGCTGCCGGTCCAGCGGTTGTGGTCTTCCAGCATTTTCTTGAGCTGGGCTTCGTCGGTCTGGTCGCGGTGCCAGGTGGCACGCGGCGTGGTGGCCATTTGCTCGTCACTGGGCAGGATGCGTTCGAGCGTGACCATAGACAGGTTGCAACGGGTGTCGAACTGGCCGTCCTCGTCGTACACATAGGCCACGCCGCCGCTCATGCCCGCCGCGAAGTTGCGGCCGGTCTGGCCCAGCACCACCACGGTGCCGCCGGTCATGTATTCGCAGCCATGGTCGCCCGTGCCTTCCACCACCGCAGTGGCTCCCGACAGGCGCACAGCAAAGCGCTCGCCGGCCACGCCGCTGAAATAGGCCTCGCCGCTGGTGGCGCCGTACATGACGGTGTTGCCCACGATGGTGTTGCGCGCAGCATCGCCCCGAAAGTCGATGCTCGGGCGCACGATCACGCGGCCGCCCGACAGGCCCTTGCCCGTGTAGTCGTTGGCGTCGCCAATCAGGTACAGCGTGATGCCACGGCACAAGAAAGCGCCAAACGACTGGCCGCCCGTGCCTTCGAGCTGGATGCGGATGTTGTCGTCGGGCAAGCCCTCAGGGTGCAGGCGGGTGACTGCACCCGAGAGCATGGCGCCGACCGAGCGATTCACGTTGCGCACCACTTCGATGAACTGCACACGCTCGCCCTTTTCGATGGCGGGCTGGCTGCGCTCGATGAGCTTGCGGTCCAGCGTGTGCTCAATGTCGTGGTCTTGGACTTGAACATGGAAGCGCGGTACGTCGGCGGGCACGATGGGTTGGGCGAACAGGCGGCCGAAATCGAGGCCACGGGCCTTCCAGTGCTCCAGGCCCTTGCGCATATCGAGCAGGTCGGTGCGGCCAATCAGGTCGTCAAACTTGCGCACGCCCAGTTGCGCCATGATTTGGCGCACTTCTTCGGCCACGAAGAAGAAGTAGTTGACGACATGCTCAGGCTTGCCCGAGAACTTGGCGCGCAGCACCGGGTCTTGCGTGGCCACGCCCACGGGGCAGGTGTTGAGGTGGCATTTGCGCATCATGATGCAGCCCTCGACCACCAGCGGCGCCGTGGCAAAGCCGAACTCGTCGGCACCGAGCAGCGCACCAATCGCCACATCGCGGCCGGTTTTCATCTGCCCGTCGGCCTGCACACGGATGCGCCCGCGCAGGCGGTTGAGCACCAGGGTCTGCTGGGTTTCGGCCAGGCCGATTTCCCACGGACCGCCGGCGTGCTTGATGGACGACCAGGGCGATGCGCCCGTGCCGCCATCGTGGCCGGCGATCACGACGTGGTCGCTCTTGCACTTGGCCACGCCCGCCGCAATGGTGCCCACACCCACTTCGGACACCAGCTTGACGCTGATGCTGGCGTGCGGCGCGACGTTTTTCAGGTCGTGGATGAGCTGCGCCAAGTCTTCAATGGAATAAATGTCATGGTGCGGCGGGGGCGAGATCAAGCCCACGCCAGGCACGCTGTGGCGCAGCTTGCCGATGTAGTTGGACACCTTGCCGCCGGGCAGCTGGCCGCCCTCGCCCGGCTTGGCGCCCTGGGCCATCTTGATCTGGATCTGGTCGGCGCTGCTGAGGTATTCGGCCGTGACGCCAAAACGCCCCGAGGCGACTTGCTTGATGCGGCTGCGCAGCGAGTCACCGTCCAGCAAAGGCAGGTCGACCTCGACGTTCTCGGGACCGATCACGCTCTTGAGGCTGTCGCCCTGCTTGATCGGGATGCCCTTGAGTTCATTGCGGTAGCGCGCGGCATCTTCACCGCCCTCGCCCGTATTGCTCTTGCCGCCGATGCGGTTCATGGCCACGGCCAGGGTGGCATGGGCTTCGGTAGAAATCGAGCCCAGCGACATGGCGCCCGTGGCAAAGCGCTTGACGATGTCCTTGGCGGGTTCGACCTCGTCCAGCGGGACAGCCTTGGCGGGATCGAACTGGAACTCGAACAGGCCACGCAGGGTCATGTGGCGCTTGCTTTGGTCGTTGACCAGCTGGGCGTATTCCTTGTAGGTGCTCCAGTTGTTGGCGCGCGTGGCATGTTGCAGCTTGGCGATGGTGTCGGGCGTCCACATGTGCTCCTCACCGCGT
The DNA here is from genome assembly GCF_003096555.1 of Simplicispira sp. 125. Lineage (NCBI taxonomy): Bacteria > Pseudomonadati > Pseudomonadota > Betaproteobacteria > Burkholderiales > Comamonadaceae > Simplicispira > Simplicispira sp. 125. Next base: position 2,196,756 of record NZ_QEKM01000001.1, read on the forward strand.
GTGCGCCAGGCGTACTCCCCGCCGGTATCGAGCATGTGGGCCAGCACCGGGTCACCGCCAAAGGCGTCCTTGTGCATGCGGATCGCTTCTTCGGCGATTTCAAACACGCCAATGCCTTCGACCCGGCTGGCGGTGCCGGTGAAGTACTTGCCGACGGTGTCGCTGCTCAGGCCGATGGCCTCGAACAGCTGGGCGCCGCAGTAGCTCATGTAAGTGCTCACGCCCATTTTGGACATGATTTTGGACAGCCCTTTGCCGACGGCTTTGACGTAGTTGGTGATGGCCTTGTCGGCGGACAGATCGCCGCCCAGGTCCTTGTGCATATCGGCCAGGGTTTCCATGGCCAGATAGGGGTGCACGGCCTCGGCGCCGTAGCCGGCGAGCACGGCAAAGTGGTGCACCTCGCGCGCAGTACCCGTTTCGACCACCAGGCCCGCCGTAGTGCGCAGCCCTTCGCGCACCAGGTGCTGGTGGATGCTGGAGAGCGCCAGCAGCGCAGGAATGGCCACCTGCGTGGCACCTACTCCGCGGTCGCTGATGATGAGAATATTGGCACCGCCACGGATTTCATCGACCGCCTGCGCGCACAGCGAGGCGAGCTTGGCCTCGACACCTTCGCGGCCCCAGGACAGCGGGTAGGTGATGTCGATGGTGGCGCTGCGGAACTTGCCCTGGGTGTGTTTTGCGATATCGCGCAGCTTGGCGATGTCGGCAAAGTTGAGCACCGGCTGGCTCACTTCCAGCCGCATGGGCGGGTTCACCTGGTTGATGTCCAGCAGGTTGGGCTTGGGGCCGATGAAGCTGTTGAGCGACATCACGATGGCCTCGCGGATCGGGTCGATCGGCGGGTTGGTCACCTGGGCAAAAAGCTGTTTGAAATAGTTGTAGAGCGGCTTGTTGCGGCCCGAGAGCACGGCCAGTGGGCTGTCGTTGCCCATGGAGCCAATGCCTTCCTCGCCATTGCGGGCCATGGGCGCCATCAGGAACTTGATGTCTTCTTGCGTATAGCCAAAGGCCTGTTGGCGGTCGAGCAGCGGCAGTTCGGCTGCCTGAGTGGTCGCCACCTGGGGACCCGCGTCAATGTTGTCGAGCTTGATGCGCAGGTTCTCGATCCACTGCTTGTAGGGCTTGGTGTTGACGATGTTGGCCTTCAACTCCTGGTCGTCGATCATGCGGCCCTGTTCCAGGTCGATGAGCAGCATCTTGCCCGGCTGCAGGCGCCATTTGCGCACGATGCGGTTTTCGGGCACGGGCAGCACGCCCGACTCGGACGCCAGGATCACCAGATCATCATCGGTGACACAGTAACGCGAGGGACGCAGGCCATTGCGGTCGAGCGTGGCGCCGATCTGGCGACCGTCGGTGAAGACGATGGAAGCAGGCCCGTCCCAGGGCTCCAACATAGCGGCATGGTATTCATAGAAAGCGCGGCGGCGTTCGTCCATGGTGGTGTGCTGCTCCCAGGGTTCGGGAATCATCATCATCACGGCCTGGCTGATGGGGTAGCCGGCCATGGTCAGCAATTCAAGGCAGTTGTCGAAGGTGGCCGTGTCGGACTGGTCGGCAAAGCTGATCGGATAGAGCTTTTGCAGGTCGGCCGCCAGCACGGGGGACGACATGACGCCTTCGCGCGCCTTCATCCAGTTGTAGTTGCCTTTGACGGTGTTGATCTCGCCGTTATGCGCCACATAGCGGTAGGGGTGGGCCAGCGGCCACTCGGGGAAGGTGTTGGTGGAAAAGCGCTGGTGCACCAGGCCAATGGCCGACACACAGCGCTCATCTTCCAGGTCCTTGAAATACACACCCACCTGGTCGGCCAGCAGCAGGCCCTTGTAGACCACGGTGCGGCTGCTCATGCTGGGCACGTAATACTCTTTGCTGTGCTTGAGCTTGAGCGCCTGGATGGCAGCACTGGCCGTCTTGCGGATCACGTAGAGCTTGCGCTCGAGCGCGTCCTGCACGATCACGTCGCTGCCCCGGCCGATGAACACCTGGCGCAGGATGGGCTCCTTGGCGCGCACGGTGGGTGACATGGGCATGTCGCGGTTGACCGGCACATCGCGCCAGCCGAGCAGCACCTGGCCTTCGGCCTTGATGGCGCGCTCCATCTCCTGCTGGCAGGCCAGGCGGCTGGCGTGCTCCTTGGGCAAGAAGATCATGCCCACGCCGTATTCGCCAGCGGGGGGCAGTGCCACGCCCTGCGCGGCCATCTCTTCACGGTACAGGGCATCCGGGATCTGGATCAGGATGCCTGCCCCATCGCCCATGAGCTTGTCGGCGCCTACGGCGCCGCGGTGATCGATGTTTTCCAGGATCTTGAGCGCCTGCGTCACGATGTCGTGCCGCTTGACGCCCTTGATGTGCGCCACAAAGCCGAGGCCGCAGGCGTCGTGCTCGTTGGCGGTCGAATACAAACCGTGTTGCTTCAGATGCTCTATCTCGGCGGCCGTGGTCATGGCACTTTCCTCATTCATTGCGCAGGGAAGTGAAGATTAGTGCATTGCAGCATCTGCACGCAAGAAGAATAAATGGGGTCAGATTCTAATTAATCAGTTCAATTATTCAAAAATACTAAATTGGGGACTTATCAAAAACAATAGCTTATAACGCTTTGTGCGCGGGCTTTAATTCAGTTTTTCTTCATTGTTTTTTTCCCGTGGGTGGCCGCCCTGGTTTCGATTTCGTCACGCGGCGGGTCGATTTTTTTTGTATCTCGCCCACAAAATCCGGCTCGCCCAATGCCCAGCCACGCAACGCTGCATCGGTCAACTGCGCTTGCTGGCCCGCGCTGATGCCGGCCTGTACGAGTTCAGCGTAGGCCGCTTCACGCGCAAACGGTGTATTGCCCAGCGCCCAGTACAGCGCATGCGGCGTGACCAGGCTATCGGGGCGCAAACCCAGGTGGTGCGCATGGCTGGACCAGCGCCAATCGGTCGGCTGCAGCACCCTGCCGGCGCGCACCGGGTTCAGGTCGATGTAGACCATGCAGGCCAGGAGGTAGCGCTCTGTCTCGATCAACGTAGAGCGGTAGCGCCCTTCCCACAGGGTGCCGCTGCGGCCATGGCGTTGATTGAAGTAGCGCACATAACTGCGGCCCACCGCCTGCATCATCAAAGGCAGCGCCTCCGCAGTGGCTGGCGTGGCAAGAAGGTGGAAATGGTTGTCCATGAGCACATAGGCGTGCACCGCGACACCGAACTTTTTTGCACTCTCTGCCAGCAGCCGCAGCATGGCTTCGAAATCCTGCGCATCGACAAAAATCACCTGGCGGTTGTTGCCGCGCTGGATGATGTGGTGGGGGTAGCCAGGGAGGGTCAGGCGAGGAAGACGGGCCATAAACGAAATCACTCAGCAGGGTAGGTAGAAGACAAGGACGACCAAGGACGGCGCAACAGCATGGAGTGGGCCTGAAACCAGCGCTATTTCAGAGTCTGACCCCAATTTTATTCTGCGAAGCGCTTCAAAGTGTGTGATCCAATCCATGTAACTCTGAGAGGCAGCACCATGAACGCACGACGAACCACCAGTTTGGCTATCTTTCTTTCCGTTGCGAGTTTGGCGGCTTGTACCAGCAACGGGAATTACGCTTATACAAACCATCAGCGCAACCGCATCGCTGCCATGGATGCAGACACCGCAGCGCGCGTGCGGCACATGATCCTGGCCGATAAGCAAATCGCTTTACGCCAGACGGTGACTGTGAACGTAAAGGAGGGCGAAGCCGAATTGCTGGGCGAAGCGCGCAACACCCAAGAGCGAGCGCGAGCCCAGGCGATTGCCCAGCGCACACCGGGTGTGCGCAAAGTCAAGAACCTGATGACGCTCCGGTAGGCAGATCACCTGCGGGAACCTCCAGCAGCGGCTCCAGTCCGAAGCGCGCTCCCATCGCCTGTTCCAGTCCGAACTCTCGCAAGATGGACCGCAAGCGCTCGGCAGCACTGCGTTTTTTCTGCCCGTTGTATTTTGCGATGATGAGTTCGTTCTTCATGCTGTGCTCCCAGCCCACCAGTTCTGTCACCGTGACCTGGTAGCCGCTGGCCTCCAGGTACAGGCAGCGCAGCACATTGGTGATCTGGCTCCCCAGCTCCCGGGTGTGCAATGGATGGCGCCACAATTCAGCCAACGGCGTACGGCCCAATTGCAAGGCCTTGTCCTTGCGCAAAAATGAGGCCACTTCGGCCTGGCAACACGGCACGATGACCATGGCACGGGCCCTCTTTTGAAGTCCAAATGCAATGGCGTCGTCGGTCGCTGTGTCACAGGCGTGGAGCGCGGTCACGATGTCGATGCGATCGGGCAACTCGGTCGCGTCGGTCGATTCGGCCACCGACAGATTCAGAAAAGACATGCGACCAAAACCCAGCCGGTCGGCCAAGGCGCGGGATTTTTCCACCAGATCGGCGCGGGTTTCGATGCCGTAGATGTGGCCGCGCCCCAGCGCCTTGAAGTACAGGTCGTACAGAATGAAGCCCAGGTAAGACTTGCCGGCCCCATGGTCGGCAAGCAGGGGGGCATGGCCCTGGGCGCTGAACTCTTCCAGCAACGGTTCGATGAACTGGAAAAGGTGCGAGACCTGCTTGAGCTTGCGGCGTGAATCCTGGTTCAGGCGGCCATCGCGCGTGAGGATATGCAGCTCTTTGAGCAGTTCCACCGACTGGCCAGGGCGCAGTTCTGGGATCTCCACGGCAGCGACTGAGACGGGAGCACGGTCTTTTCCACGCAGCGGCTTCATGTATTGCCTTTCTGTGGCAATTCGGCGTGTGCCACGGGGCAGCGCGCCCCTACATCCAGCGCCTGCCAGCCCTCTGCGCCCATTTCCTCCAGCACCTTCATGTTGCGCTCGTAGATGGTTTCGGCCTCTGGAAACGCCGCCACAGCCCGGTCGATGCTGTCTTCGCGCAGCAGGTGCAAGGTGGGGTAAGGTGCTCGATTGGTGCAGTTGGTCACGTCGTCCACGGTTGTGCCTCCAAACTGGAACGCGGGATGGAACGATGCAATCTGCAAGATGCCCTCCAGGTCCAGTGCGTTCAGCAGTTGGTCGGCCAACTCCAGAAAATCGTTGAAGTCGAGAAAATCAGGAAAGCAGGCTGGCGCTATGAGTAGCGTGGTGTCGCGCTCTTCGGGTGAAATCTCGGCAAGGGCCTTCAGTTCATCGCCAAGCTCTTGTAGCAACTGCGCCCCCTCCGTGGCGCTACTGACAACATAATGGATCTGCCCTTTGCCATGCACACCCTTGGCAAAGGGACACAGGTTCAGGCCGATCACAGCGCGCTCCAACCAGCGCACGGTGTCCTGCCACACGATCGCCGCATCGGGCAAAGGAGACTCTGAAAACATGTGGGGTGATGCAGTCATGGCGTTGCGGGGACAGGAAAGGTAAGCGAGCGTTGGAGCACGATAGCAGACTCTGCCGATGGCTCCAGGCGGTACGCCGCGCAGGCGCGCTCAATCGAGCAAACGCTGTCCTGTCAAGCGCTCGTGCTCCCGGGCCGCATAGCGGTCGGTCATGCCGGCGATAAAGTCGGCCACCACCCGCGCTCGGACAGAAGGCTCTGCTGCACCGTTAGCCCACTCAGCAAAAGACGGTTTCATCTCCGGCGGGGACGCCATGTAAGTCCTGAAGAGGTCGCGAACAATCTGGCTGGCGTTGCCCATGGTCTGAACCACCTGTTCATGGCGGTAAAGACGGCTGAGCAGAAAGCTTTTGAGTTCTTGCGACAGCACCCGCATGCTGTCGCCAAAACCCACGATCGTAGGCATGGTGCGCACCACCTCGACACTGGAGGGGACGGACTGCGCCAATGCGGCTTGTGTGGTGTTGATCACATCGTAGACCTGGGCACTGAGCATGCGCCGGATGGCGTCGTAGAGCAAGCGCCGTTGGCCCGAGGGTGCATCTAACCCAGGGTATTCGGACAAGGCCTCAGCGCGGTATCGGTCAAACAAGGGGACGTCACGCAGTTGCTCCATCGTCAACAAACCGGAGCGCACACCATCATCGATATCATGGGCGTTGTAGGCAATTTCGTCTGCCAGGTTGCACAGCTGCGCTTCAAGGCTGGGCTGCTGGCGTACCAGGAACCGCTGCCCCACTCCGCCGGGCTCTGCCGTCTCCAGCGCTTGGGCATTCGCGCGCGAGCAATGCTTGAGAATGCCCTCTCGCGTTTCAAAGCTGAGATTGAGCCCATCAAACTGTGGATAGCGCCGCTCCAGCAAATCGACAACACGCAGACTCTGCAGGTTGTGCTCAAACCCCCCGTAGTCGGCCATGCAGGCATTGAGCGCATCCTGCCCGGCATGCCCAAACGGCGTATGCCCCAGGTCGTGTGCCAGCGAGATGGCTTCCACCAGATCTTCATTGATGCCCAACGATCGCGCTATGGACCGCCCAAGCTGCGCCACCTCCAGCGAATGTGTTAACCGCGTACGGAACAGATCCCCTTCATGGTTCAGGAAGACCTGCGTCTTGTAAACCAAGCGGCGGAAAGCCGTCGAGTGCACGATACGGTCCCGGTCGCGTTGGTATTCGGTGCGCGTGAGAGCAGGCACTTCAGCGTAGCGCCGTCCCCGCGTACGGGCTGGATCGCACGCATAAACTTGCAATGAAGAAAATGTAGTCAAATTGGCACCTGACGCTTATTCTATAAGCGCCACCAGCTATCAATTTGATTGTGCATCAAAGACAGCAGGCATCGATGACTTCGCGCACCAGCGCATCGGGCGCTGCGCGTACTACGGCGCGCCCTGGGCCTTCGATCAACACAAAACGAATTTCCCCGGCTTCGGCCTTTTTATCGACCCGCATGAGCTCCAGGTAACGCCCCGCATTGTCGGCGGCATCCAGGACCGGGCCGCGCAGCGGCAGACCAGCCCGTTGCACCAATGCGCGCAACCGCTGCACGTAGGCGGCATCCACCAAACCCAGCCGATGGGACAGCTCAATGGCCATCACCATGCCGGCCCCAACACCCTCACCATGCAGCCATGCTCCGTATCCCATGCCGGCTTCAATGGCATGGCCAAAAGTGTGGCCAAAATTCAAAATCGCCCGTAGACCCGCCTCCCGCTCATCCTGCCCCACGACCCAGGCCTTGATCTCGCAGCTGCGGCGCACCGCATGCGCAAGCGCATCACGGTCACGGGCCAGCAAGGCATCCATGGACGATTCGAGCCACTCCATGAAAGCCATGTCGGCAATCGGCCCATATTTGATGACTTCAGCCAACCCGGCGGACAGTTCGCGCTGCGGCAACGTGTCGAGGGTGGAGAGATCGCAAACCACCAGTAGAGGTTGGTAGAAAGCACCAATCATGTTCTTGCCCAGCGGGTGGTTAATGGCCGTCTTCCCTCCCACAGAGGAATCCACCTGCGCCAGCAAAGTTGTAGGTACCTGGACAAAGGGCACGCCGCGCATGTAGCACGCTGCAGCAAATCCAGTCATGTCACCCACAACACCTCCGCCCAGCGCAAAGAGCACTGTTTTGCGATCGCAACCGTTCTCCAGTAGTGCGTCAAAGATCAAGTTCAGGGTTTGCCAGGTTTTGTGTTCTTCACCGTCGGGGAGTTGAACGACATGGACAACGGAGTAACACTGCTTGAGGGACTGTACGAGCGCCGCACCATGCAATGGCCACACGGTCGTGTTGGTGACAACCAGTGCACACGGTGCGCGGGGTAGCGCCGAATGCTGGTACAGCGTTGAAAGGCAAGACGCAGCGATCTGGATTTCATAGCTGCGATCCCCCAGATCGATTTCCAGCTTGCGCGTCCCTCGGTCTGAAAGAGATTCAGGCATTTCGTATTTATTCTCGGTTTCTTGCATCGATGGTGATAAATATGGGTGCGGGTCACAAAACAACGGTACCAAAAAAAAGCCCCTTGGATGCATCCAAGGGGCTTTTTCTCAAGACTCAGGACAGACAGGAATTGTATTTCTCAATACCCTGTGCTGCCCGGACAGAGTGCCTATGATCTGTGAAGACCAAATCAACCGACAACGATGGTGACTTGGCGCCTCACGACCAGACTGCCCCGCGTGGCGGTGACGATGAAAGTGAAGGTGCCCTTAGCGGTCGGCGTGCCTGAGATAGTACCGTCGGCAGCCAGTGCCAGTCCGGGAGGCAAGTTCCCCGTGACCGTCCATACTACCGGAATCGCTGGGTCGCCAATCGAGAACGAGAGGGTGTGTGAATATTGTTCGCCCAATTTTCCTCCAGGCAAGGCGCAGGGCTTGCTGACGTCGCTATCGCAGCCGTCAATAGCAAGATCACCTTCTACCTTGATCTTCACGTTCTTGGTCAACGGGACATCGGTGTAATCGGTCACGGTCACCACCACGTTGTAAGTCCCCTTCGGTGCAGTGGGTGTGCCGGTGATCACGCCGTCAGCGCTCAAATTGAGGCCCGTGGGCAACCCGCTGCTTGTCCACATGTAGGGTGGCACGCCGCCCTGTGCGGTCAATGCATACGAGAACGCCATGCCATTGGTGACCGTTATTTCTGTGTCCGTAATCGCCAGCGGAACCGTTCTGATGGCCTTGTGCACACCGATGGCCATGAGTTGCATCACGGGATCCTGGATACCGTTGCTTACGTCGTTGTCGAAACGATCCGAAGTCAGTTCCAGCAGAATGACGCCTGCGCTTGGCCCGCTGGAGATCGCGAACAGTCCCTCGCCCCCAATGGTCTTGACCTGAATCGTGCTTCCCGACTGGCCTCCCTGCAACAGGCGCGATCCCGCAGATGCGCCGAATGGGCGAATGCTGACCTGCAGATTGGCAGCAACTGGATCAGGAGCCGGTTGATTCGCATCATCCATCACCTTTGCACTTATGGCGACGCTTTTAGGCAGGTTAAATGTATTGGTACTCGTACCCAGATAGCCAGGAGCCTGGGCTGTTCCAGTCACGCTGGCTGGCTTGCCGGTTGCCGCACCCACCACAATATCGACACTCGCGCTGGAAACCAGCTTATCTGCTGGGTTAGTGACCGTGCAGACAATGCGGGCAGTCCCTGCCTTATCTCCTGCATGGAAATGGAACGAATTTCCGCCCGAGTTGGAATCAAGCACGATGTTGCGATAAGCGCCTGGGACTTTAATTTTTCCGCCCATTCCATCGTCGACTTCAACCATGTGCTCATCTTTACCATCAAGATAATACAAAGCACCAGACTCCAGGCCACCAGCGACATTGCAGCCAAAAATTTCCTTCCCTCCGGGAATTGGAGCACTGCCTTCACGTGCCTCGACGTAGAGCGTGGTCGTGAAGGGCGAATACGCTCCAATACCAGCTCTTTCATTCGCAATATTCAGAGGCAATTGAGTTTTGGCCGCCTTCACTGAAATCGAATAAGGCAAACTGCTGTCCCCGGGGCTACCGCCACCGCCCCCGCAGGCCGTCAGCACGGCAACCGATGCCGTCGCTATAAATTTGAAAATCTTTTGCATTTTCTGTCCTCTTCTATATCAATTTATCGAGAAGCTGATTTATCTGTGATCACCTTGGGGGTGATGAAGATCAGCATTTCTTGCTTGTTTGCCTGTTTTGTGCGCGTTTTAAAGAGATTTCCTACACCTGGAATATCGCCCAAGAAAGGAACTTTCGCTTCAGTTTCATCTTCGAACAATTCAAAAATTCCACCAATCACAACGGTACCACCATTTTCAACCAACACCTGCGTCTTAATTCTTTTCGTATTGATTGCACGAACGTTATTCAAAACCTCACCTGGACTGTCTTTATTTACATCCAGATCCAAGATGATATTTCCCTCTGGGGTAATCTGAGGCAAAACTTCCAGTTTCAAAACGGCCTTCTTGAATGCGATGATCGTGCCACCATTGGGTGCAGTGACAGGGTATGGAAACTCAGTACCTTGCTCAATAGATGCCTTGGTCTGATCGGCAGTGACAACCCGGGGGCTGGACACAATCTTGCCTTTTCCATCTGCCTCCATGGCAGAAATTTCCAGATTCAGGAAGCGGTTCGCAGCCGAGTTGAAGATCGAAATAGCAAAACTCGTCGGATCGTATCCACCTTGGGCTTGTGCAGGCAGGTTGACAAAATTACCCAAAGTATTCACCGCTCCACCTGCGCTGGTCGACGCGACAGCATTGCTGTAACTCGTGCCGACTGCCACTCGGTTTCCTCCACCGAGGTTGTATCCGCCATCACCACCACGGTTGGCCCGCAAATCAGTTGCGCCCAACCGAACCCCGAGGGACCGGCCGAAGGTATCAGACGCCTCCACGATGCGCGCCTCAATCATGACCTGCCGAACCGCCACATCCAGTTTGGCGAGTAGTTGGCGCACCTCTTCAAGCTTGGTTGCAGTGTCGGTCACAAACAGTTGATTGGTACGCGGCTCGGCGATGGCACTGCCTCGTTCGGACAAGAATCGGTTAGAGGTGCCACCACTGGTCGCTCCACCTGCACTGGTAGTTAGCTGAACAACCATATCTACCGCTTTGGCATAGTTCATCTGGAACGCCTGCGTACGCAAAGGCTCTAATTTCTGAATGGCAGCCGCCGCTTCGAAATCCTTCTTTGTACGATCATCAATCTCGTCCTTGGGCGCAATCCAGAGCACATTGCCCGTCTTACGCATCCCCAGCCCCTTGGCCTCCATGATGATTTGCAGTGCCTGATCCCACGGCACATCCTGCAGACGCAGCGTCATGGCACCCGTCACGGTATCGGAGGTGACGATATTGATATTGGTAAAGTCTGCAAAAACAGCCAAAAGAGAGCGAAGCTCGATACTCTGAAAATTTAATGAAAGTTTTTCATTGCTATAGCCAGGCCCTTGGCTCAACTTGTTGAGATCCACCTTCTTCTGACGGACTTCGATCACAAATTGGTTATCGCTCTGGTACGCACTGTGCTCCCAGTCACCAACAGGCTCAATGACCATGCGGACATGGTCGCCTTGTTCAGTGGTCGTCACCATCTGCACTGGAGTCCCGAAATCAGCAACATCCAGGCGGCGGCGCAAACCTTCTGGTAGCGAAGAACGGGTGAAATCAACCGTCAATCCTTTGCCTACCTGTCGCAAATCGACCCCCACCTGGCTGCTGGCCAAGCCTATGACAATTCGGCCAGAACCATCTGGACCACGGCGAAAATCGACATCCTTGATAGGAAGGATATCGTTGGTACCAGCTTCCGCAAAGACAGTGGACGGTTTTGGCTGACTGGCACCCGACGCAACCGGGTCCAGCTGAATCAGCAGCGCTTTGCCCTGGAGTTCGGCCCGATAAGAAGTCGCCTGCTTGAGGTTGAGCACCACACGCGACCGCCCTCCTGCCTGCACCACATTGACCGACTTCAAATTACCCTGGTTGACCTCCACCATGGAACGGCCCATGGCGTTACTGGCACCGGGAAAATCGAGCGCGATCCGTGCCGGCGACTGCGTAGTAAAACCGGTGGGAACGGCACCTAACGGCTCGGACATCTCAATCCGGACGACTTCGGCACCCGCCTGCATGCTGCCTGTAACAGATTCGATAGCCCCCTCAGCCCAGGCGAATGACGCCAGACATGTGGCAACGGCCACAACTGCTGCACGATTAATAATTTTCATGGTCTTTTGCTTCATTTCTTCGCCTCCTCCTGCAGTTCCAGCGATGTGGCGCGCTCTATCCAGTCACCCGTAGCGTCCTGCACAATTTCGCGAATCTGGATGGCCGTTTCCGTAATGGCAGTGATCCGCCCATAGTTCTGTCCAAGATAGTTGCCCACCTGCACTTGGTACAAAAGATTGTCCACCTTCAACAAAGCCGTCGGCTTGCTCGTCTTGTTCAAACTGCCCACCATGGCCATGACATCGAGCGGAAAGGCTTCCAGCGGTTCTTTTCGGCGTGCCATTTCAGGCGCGATCAGCGCTGCATTCGATGCCACCTGCGAAGATTCGCGCCGCAAAGCCTGGGTCAATTTAAGCGAATTGAACGGCTCCATTCCCGCATCGGCGGTATAGGGCTGTGGATTGAATTGCTTGGGTTCTGCGATCGGCGTGACGCGCGGCTTCGCCTGCGCCCGTTCGTCGGACATCCATTGACGAAGCTCATCTTCACCTGATGAACTACAACCCAATAACGAACTCACACACAGCGCGATGAATGCAATCGGCAGGAATTTCATTTTTTCGCTCCTGCTTTTTTTCCATCCCGTTGTGCCTGCACTTCTTCCGGATCAAGATAACGGAAAGTGCGCGCTGTCGCATCCATGGTCAGGTTCCCACTCAACTTGTCCTTTACCGATACGCCAATAGAAATATCATTCAAGGTCACAATGCGCGACAAATTGGCAATATCGGCTGCAAATGCCCCCATATCGTGGTATTTGCCAGTGACTCGCACGGCAATCGGCAATTCAGCGTAATACTCCCGCACCACGATCTGCCCGGGCCGAAACAGCTCAAACTGTAAGCTGCGCCCCAGACCAGCCTGGTTGATATCAGACAGCAGTGCTGCCATTTCAGCTTTGCTGGGCAGTTGTTTTTCCAGTTGGATCACGTACTGCTGCACCTGCTCACGCTGCTTCTTCAAGAGATCAAGACTGACCGCTTTCTGCAGCTTCTTTTGGTAGTCCTGCCGCAATGTCTGCTCAGTCGCACGCTCACTCTCCAGTTCCACCTCATAGTCTGTGAGTTTGACGAACCATAATGCGACTGCTACGCCTACCGCCAAGAAAAAGCACAGCAAATAGCGCGGCAAAGGTGGCCAGAGCGAGGGATCTTTGGTATCCAGATTCTTGAACTGGCGCGCCAATTGCTCCTGCAACTGCGCCATATCGATATTAGAAGCTTGTTTCTTTGCCATAGCTTATTTCCCCGCCACACTCGCGGCTTCCATGGCCTTTTGCGCCTCACTGGAACGCATTAACTGAAAGCGCAGATTAAAGGCGGATACGCGGCGCTGGTCGCGCGGCGTCAATGCCACATTGGCGGCCACAATTTCCACGAGCTCTGGCTTGGAAAGCCAAGGCGTATTGTTGGAAAGATTGCGCAGCATCTCAGAGACACGCTCGTTTGACTGCGCCATCCCTTGCAACGCCACCGACTGGTTCGTCTGCTTGAGTGCCGTGATGTACACGCCATCGGGCAGTTGCTGAACCAACTCGCTGAGCAAGTGCACAGGCAGGTTGCGATCAGATTGCAGATCTTCTACCGCCTTTTGGCGAGCACGAAGCGCGGCAATTTCTTCTTCAATGGTCGCGATTTCCTTAATCTGGCCTTCCAGAAGCTTGATTTCACTTTGAAGAAACTGGTTTTTACCTTGTTGTTCCTCGATTTGCATCTGGAACCACCAATAAATGGCCCCGGCAATCACGAGACCGATCAAGGCCGATGCCAGCATCGTCGCTTGGAAATTTTCCCGACGGCGCTTGCGTGCAGCCTCCCGATGGGGGAGCAGGTTGATAAGAATCACTGCAGGAACCTCCGCATCGCAAGTCCGCATGAGGTGAGGTAGGAAGGCGCCTCACGTACCATTTTTTTCATGCGGACTGAACTTCCGATTTCCATGCCATCAAAGGGATTGACGATGCTGCACGGGAACCCCGTGTGTTGCGTAACCGCATCAGTCAGCCCTGGCAAGGGAGCCGATCCACCGGCAAGCATGATGTGATCTACCCGGTTGTGGGGAGTACTTGTGAAGAAAAACTGCAATGCACGGCCAATTTCCTGGGACAGGCTCTCCACAAAGGGGCGCAACACTGCTGACGAGTAATCGTCAGGCAAATCTCCACTGCGTTTTTTGCTTTCTGCCTCTTCCGCTGAAAAACCGTACTGCCGCACGATGAGCTGGGACAACTGCGCACCACCAAAAGCCTGGTCTCGGTCGTACAGGACTTCGTCGTTGCGAATGACCTGCATGCTGGTCGTCAGCGCCCCGACTTCGAACAAGGCCACCATCGTGTCCACACCCTTGTTGGGGAAGGCCTCCATCAGTCGGCTCGCCGCCAGACGTGACGCATGGGATTCAATATCGATGATTGCAGCTTTGAGCCCAGCCGCTTCAGCCAAGCCCTGTCGATCCTGTACTTTTTCGCGGCGTGATGCAGCGATCAGGACCTCAACGTCTCCAGGCGCGTTCTTGCTGGGGCCAATCACACAGAAATCCAGACTCACCTCATCCAGGGAAAAGGGGATGTACTGGTTGGCTTCGGATTCCACCTGCACCTCCAACTCTTGGTCGGACATGCCTGCGGGCAATGTGATTTTTTTGGTAATCACGGCAGAAGGCGGCAAGGCCAGCGCCACATTTTTCGTGCGTGTGCCGCTTTTCTTCACCACCCTGCGCAGGGCTTCGGCGACTTCATCGAATTTCTCGATGTTGCCATCCGTAATCCAACCACGCTCCAGTGGCTCGATGGCGCACCGTTCCAGGACCAGGCCACCCGCCTTGTCACGCCCTAACTCCACCAGCTTGACGCTGGAGGAGCTGATGTCGATGCCCAGCAGTGGCGCGGACTGGCGACTGAACAGAGATCCCGCAGAGATCAAGATGGCCCCCTAAAAATTGTCAATCAGACACAACATAACTTAACATTTCACATGAATGCTATCAGTAAGATACTTCTCCAGCAAAGAGTTTTCCGGCCGTTGCACATTTGAACCGTTGTCAAAAGCAGACGTTTGACGCCACACTACAACCCCTCGGGGCCCATCAGCACGCCCAGTGCACACCCATTTGGGGACTGCTTTTTGTCATCCCCCAAAAAATGCCACAGCGCATTTTTATAATGGCCTGTCATTTCAATCCGGAGCGATATGCCGCCCCCCGCCACGATAAAATCCGCAAACACTGCGACTCCTTCAACATCCTCAAAGCGACCGGTATGGCTCCGATGGATGATCCGCTTGACGCTCTGGATGCTGGGCCTGGCAGCCGCTGGCGCACTGTCCCTTGCCTTTGTGATTGCCGTGGCGCTGGCCATGGCCTACCCCAATCTACCCGACATCTCCGACCTGGCAGACTACCGGCCGAAGCTCCCTTTGAGGGTCTACTCCGCAGAAGGCGCCTTGCTGGGTGAGTTTGGTGAAGAGCGGCGCAACCTGACGCCCATCGGCGAAATCCCCAAGGTGATGAAGGACGCCGTTCTTGCCATTGAAGACACGCGCTTCTTTCAGCATGGCGGCGTAGATTACAAAGGCATGCTGCGCGCAGGCTTGGCCAATCTGGGAAAGATGAAAAGCCAGGGCGCATCCACCATCACCATGCAGGTGGCGCGCAACGTGTATCTTTCTTCGGAAAAAACATTTACTCGAAAAATTTACGAAATATTACTAACTTTTAAATTAGAGCATTTCCTGACCAAGGATCAGATTCTTGAGATTTATATGAATCAGATTTTTCTGGGAAATCGGGCCTACGGCTTTGCGGCTGCATCAGAAACCTATTTTGGCAAGCCACTCAAAGCTGTAACAATTGCAGAAGCAGCCATGCTGGCCGGGTTGCCCAAAGCCCCATCAGCCTACAACCCCATCAGTAATCCGAAGCGGGCCCGGGCACGACAGCTCCACATCATCGACCGCATGGAGGAAAACCGCTTCATCACCCCTGAAGAGGCATCCGCCGCGCGCACCGAGCACGTCAAGATCCGCACGGGCTCGGACAGCACCCGTGTCCATGCCGAGTTTGTGGCTGAAATGGCGCGCCAGCTGATTTTTGCGCAATATGGTAATGAGGCCTACACGCGCGGCCTCAACGTCTATACCACCCTGAACGCGGGTGAACAGGAGGTCGCCTATCGTGCCTTGCGCCAAGGCATCATGAACTACGAGCGCCGACAGCACTACCGCGGCCCCGAAAAATTCGTCACGCTTCCCAGCACCCCGCAAGAGCTGGAAGAAACCATCGACGACATTCTGGCCGACCATCCAGACAACGGCGACGTCCTGTCGGCCATGGTGCTGGAAGCTGGAGCACGCAAAATTGTTGCCATGCGCCCCAACGGCGACACCATCGAAATCACGGGGGAGGGCCTCAAACCCGTGCAATCCGGGTTGAGCGACAAAGCACCACCCAACATCAAGATACGCCGTGGCGCTGTCATTCGGGTGGTCAAAACTCCCAAGGACACCTGGGAAGCCACACAATTACCCGAAGTCGAAGGCGCTTTTGTCGCCATCGATCCCCGCACAGGCGCACTCAAGGCGTTGGTGGGCGGCTTTGATTTTGACAAAAACAAATTCAACCATGTCACCCAGGCATGGCGCCAACCTGGCTCGAGCTTCAAGCCTTTTATCTATTCGGCTGCGTTGGAAAAGGGCTTTACGCCGGCCACCGTCATCAACGACGGCCCTCTCTTTTTTGATGCCGGGGTCACTGGCGGAAAGCCTTGGGAGCCAAAGAACTATGACGGCAAGTTTGAAGGTCCCATGACCATGCGGTCTGCACTGGCCCGGTCGAAAAACATGGTCTCGATCCGCGTGCTCCAGGCCGTAGGGGCCCGCAATGCCCAAGAATGGATCACAAAATTTGGCTTTGATGTCGAAAAGCATCCCGCCTATCTCACGATGGCACTGGGAGCGGGCTCGGTCACCCCGATGCAGCTTGTCGTGGGTTACTCGGTTTTTGCCAATGGCGGATATCGCGTCAATCCCTGGCTGATCTCACGCGTCACCGATCACAAAGGCAGGGTTCTCTCGGAGATCGAGCCACCCGCGACGCAAGACCAAGTTCGCGCGATTGAACCGCGCAATGCTTTCATCATGGACAGCCTGCTACAGGAAGTGGCCCGCTCCGGTACTGCGGCCCGCGCGCAGGCCACGCTCAAGCGGCCCGATTTGTATGGCAAAACCGGCACAACCAACGATTCCTGGGATGCCTGGTTTGCAGGGTTCCAGCCCACGATCGCCGCCGTCACCTGGATTGGTTACGACACACCCCGCAACCTGGGCAGCCGTGAAACCGGCGGCGGACTCAGTCTACCGGTATGGATCAGCTTCATGGAAAAAGCGCTCAAGGGCGTTCCTGTGATGGAGCCCACAGTGCCGGCTGGCGTCGTTAACGTCGGTGGGGAGTGGTTTTATGAGGAATATGCGCGCAACGCGGGCGTTTCCAGCCTAGGAATGGAAAGCGCCAGTGCGGCACCGCGACCCGAGGGCCCTGCTCCGGAGGAGCGCAGTCGCATCCTCGACCTGTTTCGCAATTGAATCCAATATCAGGAGAACGTAGTGCGCCTGAATGCGCCTGGCGCATTACCCTCTGAAGTCCAGTTGCAACCCTGATTGCGCCGCAGCATCGCTGCGCAGCTGGGCAAAGAACTCATTGCCTCCCTTGGTGTCCCGCCATGCGCTGCCGTCAAAACGGTAGTGGTAGCCCCCGGACTGCGCGGCCATCCAGACTTCGTGCAAGGGCCTTTGCAGATTGATGATGATTTGGCTGCGGTTGCTGAACATCAGAGTGATCATGCCGCCAGAGCGCTGGTTGTCGATATCGGCGTCCGTCTCATCGTTGATCCGGTCGCAGCATTGCTCTACCGCCTGCAATAAAAGCTCGGCACAGTCCATGAATTCAAGGTCGGTCATTACAATTTCAATATGTTGAGAGCGATACAAATTCTAGTCAGTGCCTTAATCCTTGCTGCCAGCGTGGCAAGCCTGAGTGCCTGTGGTCAGCGTGGTCCGCTGTTTCTGCCGACCGACGCAGCAGCACGCCAGCGCGCCACCCTGCCGCAAACACTGGCACCCAGCTCTGCCGACCCCGCTGCACCACACCCTTCCACCCCTGCTTCGACTGCCACACCATGACTTCCAAGGCCCTGCCCGGCGCTCCCCATATTGCCTACCGTGACAACGCACTGTGCGTCGAGGGGCTGCGCGCCAGCGAGCTTGCTGCGCAGTACGGCACACCGCTGTTCATCTATTCAACCGCTTCGATGCGTGATGCACTATCGGCCTACCAGCGCGGCTTTGCCGGACGCAAGCTGCATATTTGCTATGCGATGAAGGCCAACTCTTCGTTGGCGCTGCTGCAGTTTTTTGCTCGCCAGGGCTGCGGATTCGACATCGTCTCGGGCGGTGAACTGGAACGGGTCATCGCTGCAGGCGGAGACCCCGGCAAGGTGATTTTCTCTGGCGTGGGCAAAACGCGGCACGAGATGCGGCAGGCCCTGCAGGCCGGTATTCTGTGCTTCAACGTGGAGAGCGAAGCCGAGCTGGAAGTGCTGAGCGAAGTGGCCGTGGCGGCGGGCACGACGGCACCGGTCAGCATCCGCGTGAATCCGAATGTCGATCCCAAAACGCACCCCTATATTTCCACCGGCCTCAAGGGCAACAAATTTGGCGTGGCCCATGAACGCACCCTCGCCACGTACCAGCGCGCGGCGGCCCTGCCGGGCCTGCGCGTGGTGGGCATTGATTTCCATATCGGCTCGCAGATCACAGAAGTCACACCTTACCTCGATGCCACCGAGCGCATGCTCGATCTGGTGGAGCAGATCGAGGCGGCAGGCATTCCCATCCACCACATTGATTTTGGCGGCGGACTGGGGATCAACTACAACGGCGACACACCTCCTGCTGCCGATGCGCTGTGGCAGCAGTTGTTCTCCCGAATCGACGCGCGCGGCTTTGGTGACCGCCAGTTCATGATCGAACCCGGTCGCTCGCTGGTCGGCAATGCAGGTATATGCGTCACCGAAGTGCTGTACCTCAAACCTGGCGAAGAAAAGAACTTCTGCATCGTTGATGCCGCCATGAACGATCTGCCCCGCCCGGCCATGTACCAGGCTTTCCACGCCATCGTACCGGTACAAGCTTCCAGCGATGCCGAGCAGATCTACGACGTAGTGGGGCCGGTCTGCGAGAGCGGCGACTGGATCGGCCGCGACCGCAGCCTGGCCGTGCAGGCGGGTGATCGGCTGGCTGTGCTGTCGGCAGGGGCGTACTGCATGTCCATGTCCAGCAACTACAACACCCGGGGGCGTGCGGCCGAGGTGCTGGTGGACGGCGACCAGGCCCAACTGATCCGGCAGCGTGAGACCGCGGCCGACACCTTCCGCAATGAAATACTACTAAAATAAGGCTCTAACGCTTTACCATCAAGCGTTAACAGCTATATTTTAAATAGCATCAATCCGCTGCAACGGCTCCGCCAATGCGCGTGGATTTTTCGCGCTGGCATACGCGGCGCCAGAGCCGCCAGCCCAGCAGAACAGCCAGAATGGCGCCGTACAACCAGACCTCGGCAAAGTTGTTCTTGCCGGCCCGCATCCAGTAGAAATGCAGAATCGCCAGCCCCGCCACGGCGTACACCGCGCGGTGCAGCGCCCGCCAACGGGCGCCGCCGAGCCATCGGATAGCACGGTTGAACGAGGTTGCCGCTAGCAGCGTCAACAACACCCCCGCCAACATGCCGACGAGGATGAAGGGACGCTTGATGACATCGCGCACAATCTCGGCACCGTCCAGACCCATGTCAAACCAGGCATACGCCAACAGGTGCATTGCCGCGTAAAAAAAGACAAATAGACCCAGCATGCGGCGAAAACGCGCCAGCGCAGGCGTTGCGGTCATCACCCGCAAAGGCGTTACCGCCAGCACCAGGCACAGCATGCGTAACGTCCAATCGCCCAGCGCGCGAATCAAGGCCTCGGCCGGGTTGGCACCCAGCGCGTCCGTGGCGGCGGCAAAGACCAGCCAGGCCAGGGGCAGCAGCGCCAGCCCAAAGACCAGGGGTTTGGCAGCGGGGTGCATCAACAATTTTTTCATGGAAATAGCGGCACGCAGCAGCACCGTCTGCTCAGAACGGCAGGTCGTCAATAGAACTTTTTGAGGTCCATGCCGGCATACAGCTGCCCCACTTGTGCCTCGTATCCATTGAACATCAGAGTCTTGCGCTTGCGGGCGAAAAGACCATCTTCGCCAATACGGCGCTCAGTGGCTTGGCTCCAGCGCGGGTGGTCCACCTGGGGATTCACGTTGGAATAAAACCCGTACTCCTGGATGGCGGCCTTGTTCCAGGCAGTGGGAGGCTCTTTGTCGGTGAAGCGAATCTTGACAATGCTCTTGGCGCTCTTGAAGCCATATTTCCACGGCACCACAATGCGCACCGGCGCACCATTTTGTTTCGGTAGCACCTCGCCGTACATGCCAAAAGTCAGCAGGGTCAGCGGGTGCATGGCTTCGTCCAGCCGCAGGCCCTCGGTATAAGGCCAGTCCAGCACGCGCGAACCCACACCGGGCATGGTGGCCTTGTCGGCCAGCGTCAGAAACTCCACATATTTGGCACTTCCCAGGGGCTCGACACGCCGAATCAGGTCGGCCAGCGAATAACCTACCCAAGGAATCACCATTGACCAACCTTCCACGCAGCGCATGCGGTAGATGCGCTCTTCCATGGCACTGAGCTTGAGCAAGTCTTCGAGACCGTAGCGACCGGGTTTCTTCACCAGCCCTTCGATCTCTATCGTCCAGGGCGTCGTTTTCAGCGTATGGGCGTTGCGGGCCGGGTCGGCCTTGTCGGTCCCGAACTCGTAGAAATTGTTGTAGCTGCTAGCGTCCTGGTAGCTGGTGGGTTTTTCCATCGTGACTGCACCTGCCACGGCCGACTTGATGCCGGGCAATGCGGTCAACTTGCCTGGTGCCTGCACCTGGGCCAGCGCCTCGCGACCCGCCCAGGCGGCCAACGTGGCA
Source organism: Simplicispira sp. 125 (assembly GCF_003096555.1). Classification (NCBI taxonomy): domain Bacteria; kingdom Pseudomonadati; phylum Pseudomonadota; class Betaproteobacteria; order Burkholderiales; family Comamonadaceae; genus Simplicispira; species Simplicispira sp. 125. The sequence continues at coordinate 2,217,401 of NZ_QEKM01000001.1, forward strand.
CCTGCCAGGCCCGCAGCACATTGGCGCAGCAGCTGGCGGCGCTCTTCGTACACCCCACGGGGGGTAATTTCAGAAGCGACAGGGTGCTGGAATCCCGTATCGCGGGAAAAATGGGCCATCGAATTGCTCCAGTGGGGTTTTTGGTTGCTGTGACAGATAGAGCGAAATGAAAACCAATTCGTTCCATTCATTGTTCAGATTACAACGCTCACCAAAAACCCGCCGACCGGGCCCCGCTTACCCATCTACTACAGTGTGCCGTAGCTGTGCAGACCGCTCAGGAACATGTTGACCCCGAGGAAGGCAAAGGTGGTGACCACCAAGCCCACCAGCGCCCACCAGGCGGACACCGTACCGCGCAAACCCTTCATCAGGCGCATGTGCAGCCAGGCAGCGTAATTGAGCCAGACGATCAACGCCCAGGTTTCCTTGGGGTCCCAGCTCCAGTAGCCGCCCCAGGCCTCGGCGGCCCAGAGTGCGCCCAGCACGGTGGCAATGGTGAAAAACGCAAAACCCACCGCGATGGACTTGTACATCAGGTCATCGAGCACCTCGAACGAGGGCAGGCGCTCACCAATACGCTTACGGCCCAGCAAAATGCTGGCAACGATGAGCGCGGATACGCCGAAATACACCATCCAGTAGCTGCTGCCCGCGGCGGTGGAGCCCTGGCGGAAGACCAGGGGCTCAAAGCACAGCACCACGCCCAGCAGCCATAGCGGTGCCAGCTTGTACCAGCGCGTCTCGGTCGCCTGCTGCTTGATCAGGTAGGCAAAAGCCACCATGGCCGACAACGCAAAGGTACCGTAACCAATGAAGTTGGCGGGTACATGCAGCTTCATCCACCAGCTTTTGAGAGCAGGTACCAGAGGCTGGATTTCATGCGCGTCGCGCACCACCGTGTACCACAACAGAAAACCCACCGCTGCGCTAACCACCAGCATGACAAAACCGCCCAGGGCGCGCGTGCCGTACTGCTCTTCGTAGTACAGGTAGAACAGCGCGGTCATCCAGCAGAACATGACAAACACCTCATAGAGGTTGCTCACCGGAATATGGCCGATGTCAGGGCCAAGCAAGTAGCTTTCATACCAGCGCACCATGGTGCCGATCAAGGCCATGCCCACGGCGACCCAAACGAGGCGTGAGCCGATGAGAGACATCACATCGCCCTCGCCGCGCGAGAACATGCCGATCCAGTAGAACAGCGTTGCCATGAAGAACAGCATGCTCATCCACAGGATGGCCGACTGGCTGGACAGAAAATACTTGAGGCCGAACACTGTTTCGGCGCGCCCCAGGCTGCCTGCACCATCGATCTGGTACAGACCGATGGCCATCAACGAGAGTGCAGCCACCGCCAGCATCAAGGAGCGCAGGGGCCGCCAGAACCAGCCCAGCCACACCAGGCTGGGGATGGCGGCAAGCAAAATGCCTTTTTCATAGATGTCCATGTAGGCGCCGTAACGCTGCAACGCATACAGCCCCCCCACCACCACAATGGCAGCAAAGAGCCAGTCCAGCCAGTTTCGGCGGGAGAAGAAGCCCTCATTGAGGGTCACCGTGATGGTGCTAGCAGTATTCATGTGGAGCCTCCATGGCGGCTCGAAGGTGCCGCCCCAATGAGTTTTTCGGTCAGTTGGGCAAACTCGCGGTCGCCATCCATTGTCTTGCGATTGGTCGAAAGTGCCATGGTGGCATGGGTACGCCCATCGCGGGGGGCCAGCCAGACCCAGACACGGCGCTCACGAATATAGAGCATGGAAAACACCCCCAGAATCAGCAAGGCGCAGCCCAGATACACCACGTTTTTACCCGGCGCACGCGCTACCTGGAAGACACTGGCCTGCACCTGTTTGAAATCCTTGAGTTCGAACAGCACAGGCGCCGGATAGAACTGGACATCGCTCAGCGCCATCACCGACTGTGTCATGAACCCCAGTGTCTGGTTACCCGGTTGAAGCGGCGCAAGCCCGGCGCGCTCTTGGGTGATCTGCGCCAGTTCGTATAACGCGCCATTCAAAATCCGGATCAGCACCTCGCCAGCACGCGAGCGTTCTGCCTCGGGAACATTGGCTTCCATAAACTCGGAGATAGCCGCCAACCCGCCATGGCGTTTGCCCGCTTCATCCGTGCGCCCGGCAAAAAGCGTCAGCGCCCGCGAAGTCGATTCGGCCAGTTGTGCCGACAGCTCTTTACGGCCCGGATCGACGGCCTGGGCCACATAGCGGCGCACAGCCTCCGCACGGTCGGCGGGACTGGACAGCGCCGCATGCAGGCGCATGAAACCGTTGATCCCGCCCTGCGCATCGACCGGCAGGCGCAAGTAACGGAAAGGATCGGATGGTTTTTCGCGCACGCCGAACAAGAAAACCGCAGGCGAGCCGTCGCCCATGTCCACAGGCAGCATGTAGTTGTGGAACTCGCGCGCCTGGCCTGCCGCATCGCGCAGCTTGTAACCGATGCTGGGGCCGACATTGCGCAAATCCGTTTTGCTCTCGGTCTTGTTGGCCGCGCCCATGCGGGCGTCGATGGAGTGGCGCAAATCCACCTTGCGAACGTCGGTGCCGGTAGCGTCTTCGTTATTGCCAAAATTTTCTACGTTGATGGTGCGCAGCGAGGTGAATTCCAGCGACATCGGCTCCCCCCCCACGCCTTGGGCCAGGCGGGAGCTGGTGCCAATGGTGCCCTGCACATCGAACGCCGCCGCATTCGCTGCCAACGGCAGCGCGTGCAAAGACACCGTAGATCCGCCGTCGTCAAAGCTCGACTGGTAAATCTCGACCCCCTTGTAGCTGGCCGGATGGTTGACCTCAATGCGCGCCGGAACGGTCTCGCCCGTGGCCTTGTCGTGGATGATGACCTCACTGGCAAACAGCTTGGGCATTCCCGTGGAGTAGTACTCGACGATGAATTTTTTAAGCTCCACCGCGAAAGGCAGCTCCTGCAGCAGCACACCATCAGACTGGCTGAGGATGGCTGTGCTCGCCTGCGCACCTTCGCTGACCACCAGATTGCCGCGGAACGTGGGGTTGCGTTCACTCAAACGGTGCTCAGGGCGTACGTCGGCAATCATGCCGCCACCGGCAAACGGCGTTTTGCCGCCCACCCACATCTGCGCACGCACGATCAGATCGCCATCGAGCAAGCCGCCCAGACACACCAGCACGATGGCACTGTGCGCCGCGATGTAGCCAATTTTGTTGGCTGCGCCAGCCTTGGCGGCCACCATCCAGCCCGTACCCGGGCCTGCAGCGGTGTCACGCTGCTGCAAACGCACCTTCCAACCGCCGCCCACCAGCATCTGGCCAATGCGCCGGGCTTCGGTTTCGGTGCTTTGTTCCAGAGCGGCCTCGGCCTTGTGATGGAAAGCGCGCAGATTTTGCTCGCGGATGTTCTCTTTGTAGGTCTTGAGATCGGCAATGATTTTCGGGGTATTGCGCGCAATGCACAGCGAGGTGCTGGTGACCAGAAACGCCAAGATCAGCAAAAACCACCAGGCGCTGTATACCGTGTTGAGCTGCACGGCCGCAAACAGCTCCGCCCAGAAGGGGCCAAACTGGTTGACGTAGTTGATAGCAGGTTCGTGCTGCTTGAGCACCGTGCCAATCACCGAGGCGATACAAATGATCGTCAGCAGCGCAATGGCGAAGCGCATCGAGGACAACAGCTCGATACCGGCGCGCATCGCGTGCGAGCCCGTGCGGATGCGCACGCCGTGGGTGGTGTCAGACATGGGTGGAGAGTATGCAGCGCAGAAAGAAAAAGGGCGGGCCATCCAAAGATGGGCCCGCCCGCATTGGGGTTAGTCGTGCGCGATTGGTTCCGTACAGTGGCGGCAAAACCGCCCCGGACAGCGCGCAGCGATCAACGCAGCCCGGCGATGTAGTCCGATACTGCAGCGATTTCGCGGTCGTTCAGCTTGGCGGCCACACCGGTCATGTGGATATTGTTGTTGCGCACGCCGTCACGGAAAGCCTTGAGCTGGGCCTCGGTGTAGACCGCGTGCTGGCCCGAAAGACGGGGGTACTGCGCGGGAATACCAGCGCCATTGGGGCTGTGGCAGGCAGCGCAGGCGGCGATCTGGCGATCTGGGATACCGCCGCGGTAGATGCGCTCGCCCATCACCACCAGGTTTTTGTCCTTGGCAGCATTCTCGGCAGCGGGCTTGGAAGCCAGCCAGGCAGCCACGTTCTTCATGTCCTCGTCCGACAGCATGGAGGCAAAGCCTTGCATGATGGCGCTGGCGCGCTTGCCCGATTTGAATTCTTCCAGCTGCTTGACCAAATAGGCGGGGTGCTGTTGCGCCAGCTTGGGATTTTCAGCAATGCTCGAATTGCCGTCGGCCGCGTGGCAAGCCACGCAAACGGTGGAATAACTGGCTTCGCCCTTCGCAAGGTCGGGCTTGGCGGGTACCGGGGCGGCGTCCGCAGCAAAAGCAGGAAGAGCGGGAGCTGCCAGCACGGCAGCCATGAGCAAGGAGGCGAGCAACTTCATATCGAGGGACTTCGTTGTGGTGGCGCTAAACCACGCGATTCTACAATGAGGCTCCACCGCATCCAATTGATCCATGACACTCTCTGTTCCTGCGCCAACTGCTGGCCCTGTTTCGCCCGCACCCGATGCCCGGACCGCCATGGGCTGGATGCACACGGCGCGCTTCCTCACCACCGCCGCGCAACTGCACCAGTTGCCGCCCGTGGATGTGCCGGAGATCGCCTTCGTCGGGCGCTCCAACGCGGGAAAGTCCTCGTGCATTAACACCCTGGCTCAGCAAAAGCAGTTGGCCTTTGCCTCCAAGAAACCGGGGCGCACGCAGCACATCAATCTGTTTTCACTGGGCCGCCAGGGCATCACCGACGCAGTACTGGCCGACCTGCCCGGCTACGGCTATGCAGCGGTGTCGCGCACCGACAAGAAGCGTTGGCAGCAGGTGATGGTGAACTACCTGGTCAGCCGCACCAGCCTGACGGGCATCGTGCTGCTGTGCGATCCGCGCCTGGGCCTGACCGAACTGGACGAGGCTCTGCTCGAAGTCGTGCGCCCGCGCGTCGAGGAAGGCCTGAAGTTTCTGGTACTGCTCACCAAGGCCGACAAGCTGACCCGCGCCGAGCAGACCAAGGCGCTGTCGATTGGGCGACTGCAGGCCGGCGGGGGCGAGGTGAAGATGTTCTCTGCGCTCAAGAAACAGGGCGTGGACGAGACCGCACAACTCCTGTGGCAGTGGGCCCACCCGGATGGAGCCGCCGAGCCAGTCACCCCGGCAGCGCCCCAAGGCTGACACCCGGTGCAGGGCGGCAGCGGTTTCATTTTCAGTAAAAATGGCCTCTAGCGCTTATAAATAAAGCGCAGAAAGCTCTCTTTTAAATAGCAAAATGATCACCCGTATCGACATTCCCCTGCCCCACGGCACGACCCTGCACTGCCATGTGAGCGGTGAGCGGGGCCGCCCGGTGCTCATGTTTCTGCATGGCTTTCCAGAAGGCGCCTTCATCTGGGACGACCTGCTGGCGCACTTTTCGCAACCTGCCCACGGCGGCTACCGCTGCATAGCGCCTTACATGCGGGGCTTTGGGCGCTCCAGCAGCCCACCAGAAGCCGAGGCCTACCGCGCCAAATACCTGGTGCAGGACCTGGCAGCGCTGATCGCGGTGGAATGCGCCGACGGAGCGCCCCTTGAATGCCTGGTGGCGCACGACTGGGGCGGCGCCGTCGCCTGGAACCTGGCCAACCAGTGGCCGCAACGCCTGCGCCGCCTGGCCATTGTGAATTCACCGCACCCCGGCGCCTTTTTGCGCGAGTTGCAGCACAGCCCCGCCCAGCAGGCGGCCAGCCAGTACATGCATTTCCTGTGCCGCCCCGATGCCGAGGCGTTATTGGCCGAGGACGACTTCCGTCGCCTGTTCGCTTTCTTCAATGCCCCCGACGGCCGCGCGCCCGCCTGGCTGACCGACGCCGTGCGGGCGCAGTACCGTGCACTGTGGCAGCAAGGATTGACGGGCGCCTGCAACTATTACCGCGCCAGCCCGCTGCGCCCGCCCCGCGAGGGCGACGCCGGGGCCGCCACTGTCAGCATGCCTGCGTCCATGCTGACAGTGGCGATGCCTACGCTGGTGCTCTGGGGCATGGACGACCCGGCGCTGCTGCCCGGCCTGCTGGACGGCCTGCCAGGCTGGGTGCCGCAATTGCAACTCCAACAGATCGCCGGAGCCTCGCACTGGCTGGTGCATGAACAGCCCGAACTGGTGCGCCAAAGGCTCGCGGATTTTTTGCAATCAAAAGAATAGCTGCTTGCGCTCTCTGCATAAGGGCTGCGAGCCAATTGGGCATAAATCCACCCTTCCAAACCCTGGCCACAGGCGTCTCAGAGGCACTCAGTAAACACCTGGCTCACCCTCGGGCCGGGTCTTGAAACGCTTGTGTACCCAGTAGTACTGGCCCGGCATGGTGTCGATGTAACCCTGCAACTCACGGTTCATGCGCGCTGTGTCGGCCTCTGCATCGTCGGTGGGGAAATGCTCCCAGGCGGGAGACAGCTCGGCCACATAGCCCGTGGGCGTCAGGCGCGTGTACATGCCCAGTACCTTGGCGCGGCCCAGCCGGGCAAAGCGTGACAGCGAAGGCACCGTGGCCGTGGGCACGCCGTAGAACGGCACGAAGATCGACTCGCCCGGACCAAAATCCATGTCAGACAACAGATACAGCAGCCCGCCTTTGCGCAGGCTGGAAATGATGGGCTTCACCCCGTCGGCGCGGTTGAGCATGCGCACATCTCCAAAGCGCTGGCGCCCCGCCATGAACCAAGCATCCACCGCGGGATTGGGGTGCGTCGAGAAAATGGACGTGAACGCGCGCTGGGTGCGCAGGGGCAAGGCCAGCCCCCCCGCATCCATGCCGTAGAAATGCGGCGCAAAGATGATGGTGGGCGCATCGCCTTCCAGCTCGTGCACAGCGCCCTGCAGCTTCACGCGCTGCAGCACCACATCGCGCGGCGCAGACCACAGCCAGCTGCGGTCCAGCCAGGTCTGGCAAAACACCACGAAAGTCTCGCGCGCCCAGGCCTTGCGCTGCGCCAGCGTGGCCTGCGGAAAGCACAATTCCAGATTGCGCAGTGCCACACGGCGGCGCGGCGCCGCCAGCACGTACAGCACCTGCCCGATCAGCCAGCCGATGGCGCGCAATACCGGCAGCGGCAGATACGCCAGCATGCCCATGAACCACACCCCAAGGCGGCCGCTCATGCAGCACCTCCGGCGGATGCCTCGGCGCGCGGCTGCTTGTAGCGGGCATAGCCCCACAGGTACTGGTCCGGGCACTGGCGAATGATGTGCTCCATGGCGCGGTTGATTTGCAGCACAGCGGCCTCCAGAGAATCATCGAGCACCGCAGGCAGCGGCTCGATCACCAGCAAAAAACCCCGCCCCCAGGGCTGGCGCTCGCAGCGCGCCAGCAGCACGGTGGCCCCGGTCTGCTGGGCCAGGCGCACGGCCAGGGTCATGGTATAGGCGTCACGCCCAAAGAATGGCGCCCACAGGCCCTGCCCCTCGGGCGGCACCTGGTCGGGCAGCAGACCCACGGCCTCACCCCGGCGCAGCGCCTTGATCATCTGGCGCACACCCGCCAACGTGGTGGGTACGGCCTGCATGCCCGGGCGGTTGCGCGCGGTCTCCATCACCCGGGCCAGCCAAGGCTGGCGCGCCGGGCGGTACAGCACGGTGATGGGGCCGTGCGCAGCGCCCCAGCGCTGGGCCACGGCCTGGGCCGACATCTCAAAACACCCCAAGTGTGGGGTGAGAAACACAATGCCCCGCCCTGCCGCATGGGCTTGCAGCAGATGCTCGGCGCCCACGATGCGACAAGGCGGCGCGGCCCCCAGCCACAGCCGTGGCAACTCGGCCGCCATGCGCCCGGCATGGGCTACCGCAGCGCGCACTTGCGTGAAGCCGTAGCCTGCCAGCGCGGCGTTGTGCAGAAACCGCCGCCGGTACGTGGCCGAGGCCAGAAACGCCGTCCACCCCATGAGCGCACCCAGGGCGTGCAGCAGCCACAAAGGCAGCAAGGAAAAAAACCGGAATACAAAAGGCATTAAAATGACGGGGTCGCTGAGTTAAATGAGCAACTTGCAGGGCGACACTAAATAAATCTGCTAAAGCGTTCGCCAGAGCTCCCAAGGCTTCGGGCAACGCCCAACGATGCCGGAACACAGGAGTTTATTCAAATGGCGAACGACTTTCTTTTCACATCCGAATCTGTCTCGGAAGGCCACCCTGACAAGGTGGCGGACCAGATCTCCGATGCGATCCTTGACGCGATCTTCACACAGGACCCTCTCTCCCGCGTTGCAGCCGAAACCTTGACCAACACGGGCCTGGTCGTGCTGGCCGGCGAGATCACCACCAACGCGCATGTGGACTACATCCAGGTGGCGCGCGACACCATCAAACGTATCGGCTACGACAACACCGACTACGGCATCGATTACAAAGGGTGCGCCGTGCTCGTCGCCTACGACAAGCAGAGCAACGATATCGCCCAGGGCGTGGACCATGCGTCAGACGACCACCTCAACACCGGTGCCGGTGACCAGGGCCTGATGTTTGGCTACGCCTGCGACGAAACGCCAGACCTGATGCCCGCACCCATCTATTACGCCCATCGCTTGATGGAGCGCCAGGCCCAGGTGCGCAAGGACGGACGCCTGCCCTTCCTGCGCCCCGATGCCAAAAGCCAAGTGACCATGCGCTATGTGGACGGCAAGCCCCACAGCATCGACACCGTGGTGCTCTCGACGCAGCACAGCCCCGACCAGAGCGAGACGCAAACGAAGATGAAGGCCAGCTTCATCGAGGCCGTGATCGAGGAAATCATCAAGCCCGTGCTGCCCAAAGAGTGGCTGCAGGACACCAAGTACCTGATCAATCCCACAGGCCGTTTCGTCGTCGGTGGTCCGCAGGGTGACTGCGGCCTCACGGGCCGCAAGATCATTGTCGATACCTACGGTGGTGCCTGCCCGCACGGCGGCGGCGCCTTCAGCGGCAAAGACCCGACCAAGGTAGACCGCAGCGCAGCCTACGCCGCACGCTACGTGGCCAAGAACGTCGTGGCCGCTGGGCTGGCGCGCCAGTGCCAGATCCAGGTGGCCTACGCCATCGGCGTGGCACACCCGATGAACATCACGGTCTACACCGAGGGCACGGGCGTGATCCCCGACTCCGAGATCGCCAAGCTGGTGGCCGCGCAGTTCGACCTGCGCCCCAAGGGCATCATCCAGATGCTGGATCTGCTGCGCCCCATCTACGAAAAGACCGCCGCTTACGGCCACTTCGGCCGCGACGAACCCGAGTTCACCTGGGAGAGAACGGACAAGGCTGCCGCGCTGCGTGCAGCGGCTGGGCTGTAAGCCCGGCAACCCGCGCAGCGGGTTCGGCAGCCTTGCGGCGCAGGCTCATTTCGCGCAGCGAAGTGAAGGCCCGCAGGGCCGGGCTGAAGCCACAAAGCCCCAGCGCTGCGAGCAGCCGGGCTGTAGGGCGCGCCGCACCCAAGCGCAGTGTCGCGGGACGTCAACTACGGCACCAGGATGGACCGGGCCTACATGCCCGGTTCGTCCTACAAACGCTTCGCCCCCCTTCCTACGGCGTACGACGGGTCGCCCCGCTACCTTTGCAGACAAGCCGCGCCATCCAGCGCGCGGGGTCCTTCAAGGGGAACGACATGCTCAAGTACGCCATCATCTTCGCCATCGTCTCGCTGATCGCCGGCGCGCTCGGTTTTACCGGCATCGCAGCCGGCGCGGCCGGTATTGCCAAGATCCTGTTCTTCATCTTCCTGGCAATTGCCGTGCTGTTCGTCATCCTGGCAGTGCTGGGCGTTGGGGCTGCCCGCAAGGCGCTGAGGTAAACGAAAAAAGCCCAGCCCTGCCTGAGCAGGACTGGGCGCTGATTCAGACGGTCTCCTGCGCCTGCACCACGCGGTTGCGCCCGCACGGCCATGACCATGGCGGCACCCCCGGCAGCACCAGATTGAATTTAAGCCACAAAGACATGGATCTCTTTTATTTGTTTTGACTGCGCCGTGCGCGCTGATCTGGCCCACAGCGACAAGCCCGGCACAAAGTGTGCGTTTGCGCCAGATTTATCCCCTGTGGTCTATCGGGCCGTATGCCCACCACACGCCGTGGCTTCCTGGTAGGCGTGTTCGACCCATTTGACTGAAAATCAACACCTGCGCTGCATACACCAGCGCCAGCAGTTCATTTTTTCAAAGCATGTACGACACCGCCATCCTCATTGGGCGCTTCCAGCCCGTACACAACGGCCACCTGGCACTGCTGCGCGATGCACTTGCCGCAGCGCGCCAGGTCATTGTCGTGCTGGGCTCTGCCCATGCCGCGCGTTCGCCGCGCAACCCTTTCACCTGGCAAGAACGTGCCGCCTTGCTGCACGGTGCGCTACCCGAGTCCGACCAGGCACGGGTGCACATGCTTCCGATACGCGACTACTTCGACGAAGCCCGGTGGGCGCACGCAGTGCAGGCGAGCGTGCACGATTGCCTTGTGCAGCAGGGCGAATCATCGCCGGAGCGGACCAAAATCTGCCTGATCGGGCACTTCAAGGATGCCACCAGCGGTTATTTGCGCAGCTTTCCCCATTGGGAGTTGCGCGCCCTGGCTCGGCAGACCGACACCGATGCCACGCCCTTGCGCGCCGCCTATTTTTCGGCCGCACCGGGCCACGCCCAAGCAGCCTTGGCCCAGATACAGGACGAGTTGCCCGATTCCAGTCTCGATTTTCTGCGCCAATTTGCCCTGCACCCCGCCTACAGCGCACTGCAGGGCGAGTGGCACGCACTGCAGGCGGCCCGCCAAGCGTGGTCTGCAGCGCCCTATCCGCCTGTTTTTGTCACCGTCGATGCACTGCTGCGCTGCCGCAACCAGGTGCTGCTGATCCGGCGCGCCCATGCACCAGGGCGCGGCCTGCTGGCACTGCCCGGTGGGTTTATTGAATCCAACGAAACCCTGTGGCAAAGCTGCCTGCGCGAACTGGCGGAGGAAACCCATTGCGACCTGCCACCGGATGCGCTGGCGCAGGCGTTCCAGGCGGTACGCGTTTTCGACCATCCGGCGCGCAGCCAACGCGGGCGCACCATCACCCATGCGCACTACTTCGACCTGGGCGATCGACCACCACCGCACGTGCTTGCCGATGACGACGCCGCACAGGCCGAATGGGTGGCCATCGACGCACTTGCGGGGCTGGAAGACGAATACTTCGAGGACCATTTTCATATCCTCGACAGCTTTCTGGGCCTGCTGGCGCCTGCCGAGGCTCAAAGCTAGACGCGACTTCCCCCCGCTTGGGCCCCGTACCCTGGTGCGCCGCGCCACCGCATCGGCCACCAGAAATGGTGGCTTTTGCCATGGTGGCAAAGGCCCTCCTCTTGAAACGCCGCCAAATGCCCTTATCATTAGCACTCGCCCGACGTGAGTGCTAGCAGCACCCCATATCGAGCTGAAATTACTGAGCGCCTGCCTATCAGGCGCTTTGCATCGCAAGTGTTTTTTGAATCCAGGAGATATGCAATGAAACTTCGCCCCCTGAACGACCGTGTGATCGTCAAGCGCATCGAAAGCGAAACCAAGACCGCCTCCGGCATCTTCATCCCCGACAACGCCGCCGAGAAGCCCGACCAGGGTGAAGTGCTGGCCGTGGGCCCGGGCAAGCACGACGAAGACGGCGAGCGCATCGCCATGAGCGTCAAGGTCGGTGACCGCGTTCTGTTTGGCAAGTACAGCGGCCAGACCGTCAAGGTCGATGGCGACGAGCTGCTGGTCATGAAGGAAGACGACCTTTTTGCCGTCGTTGAGAAGTAATTCGCAAGCTACTTTATTGATAGCTTACAGCGCTTGACAGACGGGCGCTGGAACCGTATTTAACCCATATTCAGGAGCTCCAAAATGGCAGCAAAAGACGTAGTTTTCGGCGGCGAAGCCCGCGCACGCATGGTCGAAGGTGTAAACATTCTGGCCAACGCCGTCAAGACCACCCTGGGCCCTAAAGGCCGCAACGTGGTGCTCGAGCGCTCGTTCGGCGCCCCCACCGTGACCAAGGACGGTGTGTCCGTCGCCAAGGAGATCGAGCTCAAGGACAAGCTGCAGAACATGGGCGCGCAGATGGTCAAGGAAGTCGCTTCCAAGACCTCCGACATCGCTGGTGACGGCACCACCACCGCCACCGTGCTGGCCCAGGCCATCGTGCGCGAAGGCATGAAGTACGTGGCCGCCGGCATGAACCCGATGGATCTGAAGCGCGGCATCGACAAGGCTGTCACAGCCCTGGTCGCTGAGCTGAAGAAAGCCTCCAAGGCCACCACCACCTCCAAGGAAATCGCCCAGGTCGGCTCCATTTCGGCCAACTCGGACGAAACCATTGGCAAGATCATTGCCGATGCGATGGACAAGGTCGGCAAAGAAGGCGTGATCACCGTCGAAGACGGCAAATCGCTGGAATCCGAACTCGAAGTCGTCGAAGGCATGCAGTTCGACCGCGGCTACCTCTCGCCCTACTTCATCAACAACCCCGACAAGCAATCCGCGATTCTGGACAACCCCTTCGTGCTGCTGTTCGACAAGAAGATCAGCAACATCCGCGACCTGCTGCCCACGCTGGAGCAAGTCGCCAAGGCCGGCCGTCCTCTGTTGATCATTGCAGAAGATATCGAAGGCGAAGCCCTGGCCACGCTGGTGGTCAACACTATCCGCGGCATCCTGAAGGTCGTCGCTGTCAAGGCCCCTGGCTTTGGCGACCGCCGCAAGGCCATGCTGGAAGACATCGCCATCCTGACGGGCGGCAAGGTCATCGCTGAAGAAGTCGGCCTGACGCTGGAAAAAGTGACCCTGGCCGACCTGGGTTCGGCCAAGCGCATTGAAGTGGGCAAGGAAAACACCATCATCATCGACGGTGAAGGCCAGGCCGCTGACATCGAAGCGCGCGTCAAGCAAGTGCGTGTGCAGATCGAAGAAGCCACCTCCGACTACGACCGCGAAAAGCTGCAAGAGCGCGTGGCCAAGCTGGCCGGCGGTGTGGCCGTGATCAAGGTCGGCGCTGCCACCGAAGTCGAGATGAAGGAAAAGAAGGCGCGCGTGGAAGACGCCCTGCACGCAACCCGCGCTGCCGTGGAAGAAGGCATCGTGGCCGGCGGTGGCGTGGCCCTGCTGCGCGCACGCCAAGCGGCTGGCGAGATCAAGGGTGACAACGCTGACCAGGACGCCGGTATCAAGCTGGTGCTCAAGGCCATCGAAGCGCCCCTGCGCGAAATCGTGGCCAACGCCGGTGGCGAGCCATCGGTGGTGGTCAACGCCATTCTGGGTGGCAAGGGCAACTACGGCTTCAACGCCGCCAACGACACCTATGGCGACATGATCGAAATGGGCATTCTGGACCCCACCAAGGTCACGCGCACTGCGCTGCAGAACGCTGCTTCTGTCTCCTCGCTGATGCTGACGACCGAGTGCATGGTCGCCGAATCGCCGAAGGATGAAGCCGGCGCTGGCGGCGGCATGCCTGATATGGGTGGCATGGGCGGCATGGGCGGCATGGGCATGTAATGCCCACCGGGCAGGGCTCGGCCCTGTCCTGAGGCGCCCGCCTCATACGCAAAAAGCCCGTAGGCAACAACACCTACGGGCTTTTTGCTATCTCACTGGTAGCCATTTACACCCCATCCATAGGCTTCAAAGTTCTTTTGGAAGGCAACGTCGATGGAATGCCTGATGGACTGCAGCCTGCTGACTCACGCACGCTCCATGGGCCTGTTGCACACCATCCATGGGCCTTCACCAGGATCGCACCTGGCGCATTGCTTGCGGTCTGCACTCGCCATACGTCCACAGCACCATCTGTCCGGGCAAGGATACGCCACCGCTACACCGCAGGCACTGCGTAGCCACTGCGGTCGGTAAATACGACAACGCCCTCGCTATCGAGCCGAAAGCTGCCCGTCCGGTACTCACGGCGCAGGCGCGCCTGCACGCGACCAAAGGCGATGTCCACGGCGCCAGCCACTGCCATACCAACGTTGACCGCCGCATGGCGTGTCTTTGCCAGTTGCTGCTCGAGGTCTTCCACCGCCAACTGGGACTGGGCATGCACGTTCTGCGCATTTTTCAACGAAGCCTGTGCGCGCCCGAGCATGTCCTTAGGGTCGCCTGCGGCAGTCAGATGGGCGATCAATTTGAGCAAGCTGTCCTGCGCCGCCAATTCTTTTTCCATCTGCTGCTGCAAGGCAAGGTAGCGGGCTTCGAGTTCAGGGTTGGCGCCAAGCACCAGCCTGGTCACACCTGCGCTGGATGAACCCAGCAACGGCACCTGGATCAGCATCATGGCGGTGGCGCGGCCACCGATCAGCCGCCCGCGTTGCGGTGCACTGGCACCAATCATGATCTGGTTGAGCGATTGCAGTTCACACTCCATTACGGTGTCGCCAATGTCGATGGAGGTGCCGGCATACAACTGCGCAGCCTCGGCAAAGCGCGCGCTGATGGCGCCTGCGGCGCGCAGCCTGGCGTGGGCAATGACGCCGCCCGTGACCTTGATGGCACCACCGGCCTGGACAATACCGCCGTCCACCATGCCGCCGACAATGACATCACCGCTTGCGTGCACTTGCATGCCTTGGCCGATGTCGCCATCGACCTGCACCGTTCCGTCGTAATGGATGTTGCCAGTCTCCATATTGACCTCTGCAAGACGCAGGACAGGCTCGATCATCACGCCGCCGCGCACCCGAACGGGGTGGCCGGTCTGGCTGGCCTGGAGCAGGTTGGGGTCTTCGTCGGACACCTTGGCACCCGTCAGCTGCGCAGCGAAGGGCTCGTCCAGTCCGGGTTGGGCCAACAGGGGCTCGCCGCGCACGGTAACGCCCGCAACACCCAGCGTGGCCGGTCGGCGGCGCATCAGCAAGGCGCCGGTATGCACCATGACGATTTCCCCATGCTCGCGGTAGTCAATGAAACCGTTCTCATCCACCCTGGGCGTTCGGTCGGGCGCCGCAGGAATCAGCTCCTCAAACTCCGCATCGTGCCCATCCTGCGCCGGCACACCGCGCGCCACGACCACGGCTTCGCAGGCTCCGGCGGCGACCGCCTGGGCGATGGCCTGCGCGTCGACTTCAGCCACTACCCCTGCAAGAATGAGGCCCTGGTGCACGTCCTGGACCGTGGCCGACACCCCGCCTTGTGCGGGTGTTATATCCAGACTGGCAGACATGGCATCCGTGGCAACATGGATGCGCACGAGGGCGTTACAGCGCTTTGCAACGGGTAGCGAGAAGGGAGCAGGCGCGCTCTTGGCGTCCTGGGCGGCACGCTCCAACGCCTCGTGGTGCAGCAGGCAGTCGCCATAACCCTCGCGCACCAGCCAATCGTGCAGCGCCGCAGCATCGATATCGCCCCGCCCTTGTGCAGGCTGCACGTGAAGCAGGATGCTGCCATCAGACTCGCTCAGCGCCATACCGACAAAATCCATAGTCGATCGCCTCCCTTCAAGCAGGTGCCATGGCTGTGATTGCATTGCTGCAGCGTGGACCGCTGCCTGGAATTCTTGACGGCAAAAACTCTCGGCCGCTTTTCCACAAACGCAATGTTGCTACAACGCTTATAGCTTACTCTGTGCACTTGGGGAATGCGCAAAAACTCCGTACACCGGCTCTCGCCCCGTCTTACCCCCTCTACAGCACCGTATCATGGCCCATGCTTGCCAAGTTGATGGGTTTCTTCCTGCTGGGCCTGGTGCGTCTGCTCACCGGGTCGCAGGCGCGCTGGTATGGCTGCCCGCCCAAGGCGGAGCAGCGCATCTACTTCGCCAACCACCAGAGCCACGCCGACCTGGTGCTGATCTGGGCCGCCCTGCCCGAAGAGCTGCGCAGCATCACCCGGCCGATTGCCGCGCGGGATTACTGGACCAAAACACCGTTCCGGCAATGGATCACCACCGCTGTGTTCAACGCCATCTACGTCGAGCGCCAGGCCGCCACCCCACCGCCTGCCCCTGCAGCACCTGCCCACGACACCGCCGACGGCACGGCGGGTGGGCCAGACCCTGCCCCGCCAACGCCCGAACCCGCGCCCAGCCCCGAGGCGCTGCGCGCCGCCCTGCCCGATAACGACCCGCTGGCGCCGCTGGTGCGGGCGCTCGAGAGTGGCGACTCGATCATCATTTTCCCCGAAGGCACGCGCGGCCATGGCGACGACCCGCAACCCTTCAAATCGGGCCTGTTCCGGCTGGCCCAGATGTTTCCGCAGGTGGTGCTGGTGCCCGCGTGGATCAACAACGTGCAGCGCGTCATCCCCAAGGGCGAGGTGGTACCGGTGCCCATTCTGTGCTCGGTGACCTTTGGCGCGCCCGTCGCGCTGGCCGATGGCGAAGCGCGCCGCCCCTTCCTGGACCGGGCACGCCACGCTGTGATGGCGTTGCGGGAGGTGTAAATGAACAACTTCCTGCGCAGCCTCTCCACGACCGAGCAGATCGGAGCGCTGTTTCTGGTGGTCTTTGGCGTGCTCACGCTCATCACGCTCTGGGCCATTCTGCGCGGCCTGCGCGAAGCGCACCACGACGGCCCCGAAGGCCAGGCACACAAGGTGGCAGCGCGGCAGCTGCGCGCTCTGCTGCAGACCTCCTGGGCCATGGCCACGGTTTTCTGGGTGAGCTGGGCACTGGGCGACACCATGGCCACGGTGCTGTTCGCCCTGGTTTCGTTCCTGACACTGCGCGAGTTCATCACGCTCTCACCCACAAGGCGCGGCGATCACCGCAGCCTGGTGCTGGCCTTTTTCGTCGTGCTGCCGCTGCAGTTCATCATTGTGGGATCACGGTCCTTCGATCTGTTCACGGTGTTCATCCCGGTTTATGTGTTCCTGGCACTGCCCGTGGTGAGCGCGCTGGCCAACGACCCCGAGCGCTTTCTGGAGCGCAGCGCCAAGCTGCAGTGGGGCATCATGGTCTGCGTCTATGGCATGAGCCATGTGCCGGCGCTGCTGCTGCTGGACTTTCCGCAATACGAGGGCAAGGGTGCTTTCCTGGTCTTCTTCCTGGTGCTGGTCGTGCAGACCTGCATGGTGGTGCAGCACCTGGTGGGCCGCCGCCTGCCCCACCGGCCCGTGGCACCGCAGGTCAGCCAGAGCTTTCAGTGGGCCAGCTGGCTGGCCGGTGTGGGCGTGGGTGGGGTGTTGGGCGGTCTGCTGTCGTTCATCACACCCTTCAAGCCGGGGCAGGCGCTGGGCATGGCCCTGCTGGCCTGCGTGGCGGGCAGCCTGGGGCACCTGGTGATGAAGGCCCTCAAGCGCGATCGCGGCATCACCAACTGGGGCATGCAGGGCCAGTCCGTCACGGGCGCTGGTGGCCTGCTCGACCGCGTGGACGCACTGTGCTTTGCTGCACCGGTGTTTTTCCATTCAGTACGCTGGTATTTCGGTTTATAAGCAAAAACTGCCTCTAACGCTTATAAATCAAGCGCAAACAGCTATCATTTCAATAGTACATGAGAATCCTTGGCATCGACCCCGGCCTGCAGACCACCGGTTTTGGCGTGGTGGACGTGGACGGCCACAAGCTCAGCTATGTCGCCAGCGGCACCATCCGCACCACCCAACTCGCGCTGGGCGACCTGCCCGCTCGTCTGAAAGTGCTGTTCGACGGCATTGGCGAAGTAGCAGCCCGCTACGAGCCCGACGTGGCCACGGTGGAGATCGTGTTCGTCAACGTCAACCCCCAATCCACCCTGTTGCTGGGCCAGGCGCGCGGCGCCTGCATTACAGCCCTGGTGGCACGCGACCTGCCCGTGGCCGAATACACCGCACTGCAGATGAAGAAAGCCGTGGTCGGCCACGGCCGCGCCGCCAAAAGCCAGGTGCAGGAAATGGTGCGCCGCCTGCTCCAACTGCCCGGCCTGCCCGGAACCGACGCCGCCGACGCACTAGGCATGGCCATCACGCACGCGCACGCAGGCGCGGCCATGGCGCGCCTGGGCGAAGTGGCCACCTTGCAGCGGCGCCAGCATGCGATGTACAAGGGCGGGCGGAGTTACTGAGTGGCACGCACCCAGCTGTGCTGCCATGGAAACACCCCCGAGGGGCGAGCGCGCTATTTGCGCAGCGGCATTTCCAGCGTGAGCGAGGCCGGACCTGCGGCCGAGGCGCCCAAATGTGCCTGGCGTGGCCCCAGCGACTGCAGAACCAGGCCCGTATCGATCGCGGCGCCCACGCGGTAGGGCTTTGCCGGTTTGCCGTCCACGGCGATCAGCGCAGCGCCGCCGCCACTGTTGCGCCCTGCCAGCACGCCCACCAGCGTAAAGCGGCTGGATGCGGCGGCCACAGGCGCGGGGGCCGCCACGGCTCCCAGCAATCGGGCCATGGCCTGCACGTCGGGCGCTGCTGCGGCCAATGGCACGGCAGGCGCAGCCAAACCAGGGGCACCGGCCGACAGGCGCAGGCCCCAATAGGCCGCGCTGGCGGCCGCCAGGGCCCATATGGCCAGGGTGGTCAGGCGCACGCCCCAGAGACTGTGTGAATTGGTCACCATCACACGATTATCATTCACTCGCTGCACGGGATGGCCCGTTGCACCCAACCGATTGCCTATGAACATGATCCACCCCGTTTTTTCCGCCTGCCACGCACGCCAACGCCTGGCCCGGGGCTTCACCCTGATTGAGCTGATGGTGGTGCTGGTCATCATCGGCGTGCTGGCCGCGCTGATCGTGCCCAACGTGCTCGATCGCGCCGACGACGCCCGCACCACGGCCGCGCGCACCGATGTGACCAACCTCATGCAGGCGCTCAAGCTCTACCGCCTGGACAACCAGCGCTACCCCACCTCTGAGCAGGGCCTGCAGGCGTTGATTGCCAAGCCCACGACCGGCCCACAGCCGCTGAACTGGAAGCCCTACCTCGAGAAGCTGCCCAACGACCCCTGGGGCCGCCCCTACCAGTACCTGAGCCCCGGCGTGAAAGGCGAGATTGATGTGATGTCGTTCGGGGCCGACGGCCAGTCGGGTGGCGAAGGCAAGGATGCCGACATTGGCAGCTGGCAGTAACCGCCCTAAGCCAACGCACCCCAGGCCAGGGGTGCATTGGAACGGGCTTGGCCAGGCCACCGGCATTGGCATTGGCACTCTTGGGGGAAGCCGCGCAGCAGCCCAGAGGGGGTTCACTCTTCTTGAACTGCTGGTGGTTGTCAGCATCATGGCGCTGGGCACGGCCGGTGTCGGGCTGGCGATGCGCGACAGCGGGCAAACGCAACTCGAACGCGAGGCCGAACGGCTGGCCGTGCTGCTGGAGGCCGGGCGCGCCCAGTCCCGCGCCAGCGGCATGCCGGTGTACTGGCGCACGGCCCCGGGCGGCTTCCGTTTTGAAGGACTTCCGCCCGAAAAACTGCCCAGCCAGTGGCTTGACCCTGCCACGCTGGTGCGAGGCCCGTCCCATCTGGCCCTGGGGCCTGAGCCGCTGATCGGGCGCCAGCAGGTGGTGCTGTCTCGGCAGGACCACCCCGAACACACCTTGCGCGTGGGCACCGATGGCCTGCGCCCCTTTGCCGTGGAGCCGCCGCAATGACATCCGGCAGCCAGCAAGGCGGATTCACGCTGGTGGAGGTGCTGGTGGCGCTGGGCATCGTGGCCATTGCGCTCACGGCCGGCACACAGGCCACCTCGGCCCTTACGCGCAACGCGCAGCGCCAGTCCGATGTACTGCTGGCACACCTGTGCGCCGAGAACGAACTCGTCAAAATACGCCTGTCGCGGCAAATGCCCGCCATTGGCGACGACCTGCAGTCCTGCGAGCAGGCCGGGCGCCGTTTTGATGTGAGCCTCGTCGTGCGCCCCACCCCCAACCCGAGCTTCCGGCGCGTGGATGCGCAGGTGCTCGATGGCACGTACCCGGTGCTGCGCCTGTCTACCATCGTCGGGCGCCGCTGACCATGGCATTCCCACCCGTCCATCCATCCCGCCCGGCACGGGGGTTCACGCTGGTCGAATTGCTGGTGGCCCTGGCCATCCTGGCGCTGATGGCCCTGCTCAGCTGGCGCGGCATAGATGGCATGGTGCGCGCACAAGAACAAACCCGCCAGCGCAGCGACCAGTTGCTGGTGTTGCAGGCCGCGCTCACGCAGTGGGGCACCGACCTGGACGCGCTGCTGCCCTTGCCGCACACCACGCCGCTCGACTGGGACGGCCAGGTGCTGCGCATCACCCGGCGCAGCACTGCGATGCCCGACGAGGGCGCCCTGGTGGTGGCCTGGGCCCGCCGCGACGTGGGCGGCACCAGCCAGTGGTTGCGCTGGCAGTCGCCGCCGCTGCGCACGCGCGGCGCCTGGGAGCAGGCCTGGCAACAGGCCGCCCAGTGGGCGCGTAACCCGGGCGAAGCCGACCGGCGCGCCGAAGTCGCCCTGCTGCCGCTGGCCGACTGGAAAGTTTTCTATTTCCGCAGCGACGCCTGGACCAACCCCATGTCCAGCAGCGGCCCACCGGCCGCCGATGCCGCCACGGCCAGTGTGCTGATTCCCGATGGCGTGCGCCTGCAGCTCGACCTGCCCCCCGGCCAGGGGCTGGCCGGGCAGATCACACGCGACTGGGTCAGCCCCCTCAAGGGAGGCGGCAAGACATGAGCACCAGACAACGCGGCGCGGCCCTGCTGGCAGCCATGCTGACCGTGACGCTGGTCGCCACCTTTGCCGCCGCTGCCCTGTGGCAGCAGTGGCGCTCCATCGAGGTGGAGACCGCCGAACGCGCGCGCGTGCAATCGGCCTGGATTTTGCTGGGCGCGCTCGACTGGTCGCGCCTGATCCTCATCGAGGATGGCCGCGCCGGGGGCGCCGACCACCTGGCCGAACCCTGGGCGGTGCCGCTGGAAGAAGCCCGCCTGTCCACCTTTTTGGCCGCCGACCGCAACGTGGCCCAGCAAACCGACGCCAGCACCGACACCCGGGACGCTTTTCTGTCCGGCCAGATCATCGACCTGCAGTCACGCCTGAACCTGACCAACCTGGTCCAGGGCGGTACGGTGAATGAATCGGCACTGGCCCAGTTTGGCCGTCTGTTCAACCAGTTGGGCCTGCCCGCGTCCGAGCTGGCCACCCTGGTGCAAGGGCTGCGCGCCGCCCAGGCACCCGCCGAAAGCGGCAGCCAGGCGCCCCTGATGCCGCAAACCCTGGGCCAGCTGACCTGGCTGGGAGTCTCGCCCGCCACGGTGGCCGTGCTGGCCCCGCATGCCGCGCTGCTGCCCGAGCGCAGACAGGTGAACCTGAACACCGCCGGGGTCGAGGTGCTGCTTGCCAGCATCGAGGGCCTGGACATGGCGGGCGCCAACAAAATCGTGGCCGTACGGGAGATGCAGCATTTCAAAACGCTGGAGGACGTGAACGCCCTGCTGGGGCAAGTCACCCGGGTCAGCAGCAACGACCATGCGGTGTCGTCCTCGTATTTCGAGGTGCATGGCCGCTTGCGCCTGGACGACGTGACGGTGCAGGAACGTTCCATGGTGCGCCGCCTGGGCCTGGAGGTCACGACCGTCTGGCGCGAACGCGGCGCAGCCCTGCGCTCGAACCCTACAATGGCCCGCGAAAACCGCCCATGAGCACCCTCATCCTTACCCTGCCCCTGGCGCGCTCCGGCACCGCCACCGAATACCGCTACACGCTGAGTCCTGACGGCCACAGCGCCAGCCGCCACGCCAATGCACGCGCCAGCCTGCTGCCCGCCATGGGCCGCGCCAGCGAGGTCGTGGCCGTGGTGCCTGCGCAGGCCCTGTCCTGGCAGCGCGTGTCCCTGCCGCCCGGCATTGGCCTGCAGGCCCCGCGCCTGCGCGCTGTGCTCGACGGCCTGCTGGAAGAACGCCTGCTCGATGACCCCGCGCAACTGCACTTTGCCCTGGAGCCCGGCGCCAAGCCCGGCGCCCCCGCCTGGGTGGCCATTTGCGACCGCGCCTGGCTGCGCAGCGCGCTGCAAGAGCTGGAAGCCGCAGGCCGCCCCGTGGCGCGCGTCGTGCCCGAATTCACTCCTGGCCCCACCGCCAGCGGCCAGTGCGAGCTGTACGCACTGGGCACCCCCGAGGACGCCTGGCTGGCCCTGACGGGCCACGGCACGGCCCTGGGCGTGACCGTCCTGCCGCTCTCGAGCGCCGCCATGGCCCTGGTCGGCACCGACACCACGCAAGAGCCGCCCCCCGTGCTGGCCGCCCCCGCCGTGGCCACACTGGCCGAGCAGGTGCTGGGCCGCCCGGTGCAGTTGTATACCGACAGCGACAACGCATTGCGCGCTGCGCGCACCCCCTGGGACCTGGCCCAGTTTGACCTGGCCAGCAGCGGCCGCACCCGCGCACTGCGCAAGGCGGGCGGCCTGGCTGGCGCCCTGCTGCGGGCACCGCAATGGCGCGCCGCACGCTGGGGCGCCGCGCTGCTGGCCGTGGCGCACCTGGCGGGCCTTAACGCTTGGGCCTGGCAGGAGCAAAAATCACTGGCCGCCAAGCAGGCAGGCGTGCGCAATGCGCTGACGCAGACCTTCCCGCAGGTCAAGGTCGTGGTCGATGCCCCGGTACAAATGGAGCGCGAACTGGCCCTGCTGCGCCAGGCGGCGGGCAGCACCTCGGCCCGCGACCTGGAGCCGCTGCTGTCTGCCGCCGCCCTGGCCCTGCCCCCCGCACAGCAGCCCACAGCCATCGACTACAGCGCCGGTGAACTGCGCCTGCGCGGCACCACACTCACGCCACAAGAGCTGACCGACGCCGCGAACACCGCACGCGCCAGCGGCTACAGCCTGCGCGCCGACGGCGACAGCCTGCTGGTACGCCCCGACACCACGCCATGAGCCGCAGCATGACCCCATCCTCCCCATCCGCCAGCGCCCTGCATGCCCGCTGGCAGGCCCTGGCCCCGCGCGAACAAAGCCTGCTGCTGGCCGCCAGCGCCGTGGTGGCCGTGGCGCTGCTGTGGTGGCTGGCACTGGCCCCCGCGCTGCACACCTTGCGCAGCGCCCCGGCCCGCCACGCCAGCCTGGACAAACAGCTCCAGCAGATGCAGGCCCTGCAGGCCGAGGCCTTGCAACTGCAAGCCCAGCCCCGCGCCAACGCCGACGACGCACAGCGCGCGCTGCAGGCCTCCGTGTCTGCCGCCTTGGGCGCCAGTGCGCGCCTGGTGCAAAGTGGCGACCGCGCCACCCTCACCCTCAAAGGCACACCGGCCGACGCACTGGCGGGCTGGTTGGCCCAGGCACGCAGCAATGCACGGGCCGTTCCCCAGGAAGTTCGCCTGGTGCGCAGCCCGGCGCCAGAATCGCGCACCGCCACAACGGCCAACACTGGCACACCGCCCGTGCGCTGGGATGGCAGCATCGTGCTGGCCCTGCCGCCACGCTGATTCCCCCTGATCACTCCTTGCCTGTCGCGATGCCTACCCTCCGCCGCCCCGCACGCCCCACCGGTAGTGCCACACGCTCGCCCTGGGCATGGGCGCTGGGCGGCATTCTGGTGGGCGCACTGCCCACGCTGGCGGTGTTTGCGCCGGCGCAGTGGCTTGCCGACGGCATCGCCCAGGCCAGCGGCCAGCGCGTGTTGCTGGCCGGGGTGCGCGGCACCGTCTGGACGGGTTCGGGCCAACTGGTGCTGACCGGCGGCCACGCCAGCCAGGACCAAGCCACCTTGCCCGGCCGGATCAGCTGGCGCCTGCGCCCTGCCTGGGGCGGCCTGCGTGCGCACATCGACGCCGCCTGCTGCACCCCTGCGCCCTTGCAGCTACAGGCCCAGGCCGGCTGGAATGGCGCGCGCATCACGGTGGCCGATGGCCAGAGCCATTGGCCTGCGGCCATGCTGGCGGGTCTGGGAACGCCCTGGAACACGCTGCAGCCCCAAGGCCAGCTCGCGCTGGAAACCCGGGGCCTGCAAGTGGACTGGGCCGCCGGGCGGATGGTGCTGGAGGGGCAGGCGCAACTCGACGCGCTGTCCATGTCGTCCCGCCTGTCCACGCTG
Organism: Simplicispira sp. 125; assembly: GCF_003096555.1. NCBI lineage: Bacteria > Pseudomonadati > Pseudomonadota > Betaproteobacteria > Burkholderiales > Comamonadaceae > Simplicispira > Simplicispira sp. 125. The sequence goes on from NZ_QEKM01000001.1 coordinate 2,241,408, forward strand.
CGCCCCATGGGCAGCTACCGCCTCACGCTACAAGGCGGGGCAACGCCCACGCTGGGCCTGCAGACCCTGCAGGGCGCCTTGCAGCTCTCGGGCAGCGGGCAATGGGTGGGCCAGCGCCTGCGCTTCACGGGCGAGGCCAGCGCCGTGCCGGAACGCGAAGGCGCACTGTCCAACCTGCTCAACATCATCGGGCGGCGCAACGGCGCACGCTCCCTCATTACGCTCGGTTAACCCTGGATACCGTATGACACCCCTGACCAAGCACCGCCTGCATTTTGCTATTACAACAATAGCTGCAAGCGCTTTGCTGGCAAGCGCCAGCGGCACAATTTATGCTCAAACGGCGCTGGACACCAGCACCGCCAGCGTGCGCCCCGGCGAGCCCGTGACGCTGAACTTTGCCAACGCCGAGATCGAAGCCGTGGCACGCACCATGGCCACCATCACCGGGCGCAATGTGGTGGTGGACCCGCGTGTGCGCGGACAGATCAACCTGGTGACCGAACGCGCCGTGCTCCCGGCTGCCGCCTTCCAGCAATTTTTGGCAGCGCTGCGCCTGCAAGGCTTTACGGTGGTCGAGGCGGCCGGGCTGTACAAGGTCGTGCCTGAGGCCGACGCCAAGCTGCAGGGTGGCAGTGTGAGCGTGGCCAAGGCGGGCAGCGCAGGCCCTGCGGGCGGGCAGATCGTCACGCAGATTTTCCGGCTCAACTACGAAAGCGCCAGCAACCTGGTGCCGGTGCTGCGCCCGCTCATCAGCCCGAACAACACCATCAACGCCAATCCGGGAACGAATGCGCTGGTCATCACCGACTATGCCGACAACCTGCAGCGCCTGGGCAAAATCATCGCGGCCATGGATGTCTCCAATGCCAGCGATGTGGAGATCATCCCGCTCAAGCACGCCATTGCCACCGACCTGGCGCCGCTGGTGGCGCGCCTGATCGATGCGGGCGCCACGCCCACCGCCGCCGCCGCACCGGGGCAGGCCGACACCTCCTTCAAGACCACACTGCTGGCCGAGCCGCACAGCAACGCCCTCATCCTGCGCGCCGCCAACCCGGCCCGCCTGGTGCAAGTGCGGGCCCTGGTAGAAAAACTCGACCAGCCGCCCGCACCCGGCAGCAGCGCCGCCAGCGGCAACATCCATGTGGTGTACCTGAAGAACGCCGACGCCACCAAGCTCGCGGCCACGCTGCGCGCCGCCCTATCGGCCGGCACGGGCAATGCACAGGCCAGCGCAGGCAGCAGCGTGGCACCCGCCAGCAGCACGTCCACGGGCGGTCTGAGCGCCATGGGCAGCGGCACCACCAGCGGCAGTTCCAGCGCGGCCGCAGGCAGTGGCCTGGGCGCGGGGGCATCGTCCTCCAGCACCAGCAGCAACCAGCCCTCCACCGGCGGGCAGATCCAGGCCGACCCCACCACCAACTCGCTCATCATCACCGCACCCGAGCCGCAATACCGCCAGCTGCGCACGGTCATCGACAAGCTCGATGGCCGCCGTGCGCAGGTGCTGGTCGAGAGCCTGATCGTCGAGGTCAACGCCAACAAGCTGACCGAGTTCGGCATCCAGTGGCAAAGCGTGATGGGCAAGCAAGGCGATGGCACCGTAGGGGTCATCGGCACCAATTCAGGCGCTGCCGGCGCCAACATCCTGGGCCTGACCACAGCGCTGGCCTCGGGCAACGCCACGGCCGTGGGCAGCGCTGTGGGCAAACTGGGGGGCGGGCTGAACCTGGCACTGGCCCCGCGCATAGCCGGTCAGTACTACCTGGGCGCGCTGGCCAACTTCCTGCAAAACAGCGGCGACGCCAACGTGCTTTCCACCCCCAACCTGATGACGCTGGACAACGAAGAGGCACGCATCATCATTGGCAACAACGTCCCCTTTGTCACCGGTTCGTATGCGAACACAGGCGGCAACAGCGGCGCGGTCAACCCCTTCACCACCGTGGAACGCAAGGACGTCGGCCTGATGCTGCGCGTGCGCCCGCAGATCAACGAGAACGGCACCGTCAAACTGGCGATCTACCAGGAGGTCTCCAAGATCGACGGCAACACCCTTAGCGACGTGAACGGCCCCACCACCAGCAAGCGCGCCATCGAGTCGAATGTACTGGTGGAAGACGGCAGCATCATCGTGCTCGGCGGCCTGCTGGAAGACAGCTATTCGCAGGCCGAGGACAAGGTGCCGGTGATGGGCGACATTCCGCTGCTGGGCGCCCTGTTCCGCAGCGAGAACCGCTCGCGCAAGAAGACCAACCTGATGGTGTTCCTGCGCCCCGTGGTGGTACGTGATGCGGCCACCAGCGATGCACTGATGCTCGACCGCTACGAATCCATCCGCGCACTGCAGCAGGTGGTGCAGCCCACCCCCAGTGCGGTGATGAACTCCATCTCCGGTGCGCCCGTGCTACCCGCCCTGCGCCCAGCGGCGCCCGATGCGCAGGTCTTCCCTGCCAACGCCAACTGAGACCCTGCCGATGCGCCACCCCCTGCCCTACGCCTTCGCCCGCAGCGCCCAGTTGCTGCTGGAGGACGACGGCCAGCAGCTCGTGCTCTGGCATGGCCCCACGCCGGACGCGGCCGCTCTCAGCGAGGTGCTGCGCAAGCACGCCGTGCGGCAATTGCAGCCGCTCGATGCGCACGCGCTCGCCCAGCGCATCAGTGCGGCCTATGCGCAGGGCGAATCGAGCGCGGCCACGGTAGTGAGCGAGGTCGAGTCTGACGCCGACCTCTCGCGCATGATGCAGGAGCTTCCCGCCGTGGAAGACCTGCTGGAAGCCGCTGACGATGCCCCCATCATCCGCATGCTCAACGCCCTGCTCACGCAGGCCGCACGCGACGGCGCGAGCGACATCCACATCGAGCCCTACGAGCGGCATTCGAGCGTGCGTTTTCGCGTTGATGGCACGCTGCGCGAGGTGGTGCAGCCCAACCGTGCGCTGCACGCCGCCCTGATCAGCCGCCTGAAGATCATGGCGGACCTCGACATTTCAGAAAAACGCCTGCCGCAGGACGGCCGCATCAGCCTGCGCCTGGGTACACGCGCGATCGACGTGCGCGTCTCTACCCTGCCCAGCGCCCACGGCGAGCGGGCCGTGCTGCGCCTGCTGGACAAGAGCGAAGCCAAGCTGAGCCTGGAGGCTGTGGGCATGCAGGGCGACACACTGCGGCGCTTTACGGGCCTGATCGGCCAGCCCCACGGCATCGTGCTCGTCACCGGCCCCACGGGCTCGGGCAAGACCACCACGCTGTACGCCGCGCTCACCCGGCTGGATGCGATGCGCAACAACATCATGACGGTGGAAGACCCGATCGAGTACGAGCTGCCCGGCGTGGGCCAGACGCAGGTCAACAGCAAGATCGACCTCACCTTTGCCAAGGCCCTGCGCGCCATCCTGCGCCAGGACCCGGATGTGATCATGATCGGCGAAATCCGCGACTTCGAGACCGCGCAAATCGCCATCCAGGCCAGCCTGACCGGCCACCTGGTACTGGCCACCCTGCACACCAACGACGCCGCCAGCGCCGTCACGCGCCTGACCGACATGGGCGTGGAGCCGTTCCTGCTGTCAAGCTCGCTGCTGGGGGTGCTGGCGCAGCGCCTGGTGCGCAAGACCTGCAAGGCCTGCCAGGGCGCAGGCTGCGAGGTCTGCGGACTCACCGGCTATGCGGGGCGCACGGGCGTTTTCGAGTTGCTGACGACCACCGACGCCATCCGCGCCCAGATCCACAACAAGGCCTCCGAGGCCGATATCCGCGCAGCCGCCCAGGCCGATGGCATGCAGTTGATGCGAGACGATGGCGAACGCCTGATCCGCGAAGGCATCACCAGCCGCGAGGAAGTGTTGCGGGTCACGCGGGATTGAGCTTTTAGTGTTTTTGGGCTCTGACGCTTATAGATTAAGCGCTAATAGCTATTGTTTTTATAGCTACCGACATGCCTTTGCAGCGGGCGGAGGCCGGGAGTCGCCCGGCGTGCGAGTAACTTTCTTTCGCGTCGCCGAAAAAAGTCACCAAAGAAAGGGCGCCCCTGCAGGCTGCGTCCCTGCGCTTCGCTACGGGCAACCTGCGTCCAGCGGGGTCTCCTGAAGGGAACCCTGGGATCGGGCATCCACCCGGGCCATTGCTGCGCTCGGCCCCGAGAGGGTAGCGGCGCTACGCGCCGCGCAAGTCAGGCCGAGCGCAGCAATGGCCCGTTTGGGGCTTCCAACCCCCTTCTGGCTACGCCTGCGGCGGGGTGCTTGCGGGGTGGCGGGTGTGCCGCAGGACACACCCGCTTCGTGATCTGACTCGCCGCATTTGTCTGAACGCAGCTGCGCAGCAGCGTAGTGAGTTATGCGGCGCACCCCGCAAGCACCCCGGCGCAGGTGTGCCCCGCAGGGGCCGCAGGCTGTGGGGCGCGTTTCTTTGCCTCCTTTCTTGTCGCGCACAAGAAAGGAGGTCGCCCGCCGGGGCGAGTCCCGGCCTCCGACCTCAAACAAGAAAACAGAGGCAACAGAGACACATCACAATCGCACCGGAATCCCCCGCTCCCGCATATGCCGCTTGGCCTGCTCCACCGTGTACTCGCCGTAGTGGAAAATGCTGGCGGCCAGCACCGCGTCGGCGCCGCCGATCTGGATGCCGTCGGCCAGGTGGTCCAGGTCGCCCACGCCGCCCGAGGCGATCACGGGCACATCCACCGCGTCGCTCACGGCGCGTGTCAGCGCCAGGTCAAAGCCGGCCTTGGTGCCGTCGCGGTCCATGCTGGTGAGCAAAATCTCGCCCGCGCCGCGCCGCGCCATCTCCATGGCCCACTGCACGGCGTCCAGCCCAGTGTTCTTGCGCCCACCGTGGCTGAACACATCCCAACCAGCGCCCACGGGCTGGCCATCAAGGCCCAGGCGGGCCTGCTCCTCAACGCTGCGGCGCTTGGCGTCGATGGCCACCACGATGCACTGCGCGCCGTATTTGCTCGATGCCGCGTTGATGACCTCGGGGTTGGCAATGGCGGCCGAGTTGAAGCTGGTCTTGTCGGCCCCGGCGTTGAGCAGGCGGCGCACATCGTCCACGGTGCGCACGCCCCCGCCCACGGTCAGCGGGATGAAGACCTGGCTGGCCACGGCCTCGATGATGTGCAGGATCAGGTCGCGCCCGTCGCTGGTGGCGGTGATGTCGAGAAAGGTCAGCTCATCCGCCCCCTGGGCGTTGTAGCGCGCGGCGATCTCCACCGGGTCGCCGGCATCGCGCAGTTCGACAAAGTTGACGCCCTTGACGACGCGGCCACCGGTCACGTCAAGGCAGGGAATGATGCGTTTGGCAAGCATGGCGCTGGAAATCCGGGTGTTGAAGACAAGGCCCGCAAGATACCATGGCCCGCGCAATGCGCACGGAGCACTATGAATAAGTGAGCTGCTTGCGCTTGTTGATATTGATTTTCAAATTATTTTCATATTGAAACTCAATACCATCAAGCGCCACAAGCTATTATTAAGATAGCATCAAGACATCTGCAGGCTGCGCGCCACACCGTCCTGCCATCGCCAGGCGTCCTGGCACATGCGCTCTGTGCCAAGGCGCGCTTTCCAGCCCAGCAGGCGCTCGGCCAGCGAGGGGTCGGCCCAACATGCAGCCACATCCCCAGGGCGGCGCGCCACCACCTGGTAGGGCACCGGGCGGCCGCTGGCCTGCTCGAAGCCGCGCACCATCTCCAGCACCGACACGGGCCGGCCCGTTCCCAGGTTCACCGTCAGCAGGCCCGGGTGCTGGCGCAGGTAGCGCAGCGCGGCCACATGGCCGTCTGCCAGGTCGCAGACGTGGATGTAATCACGCACACCGGTGCCGTCGGGGGTGGGGTAGTCATTGCCATAGACGCTCAAGCACGCGCGCTGCCCAGCGGCCACTTGCGCCACGTAGGGCAGCAGGTTGTTGGGCACGTCCTGCGGGTCTTCGCCGATCAGGCCGCTCTCATGTGCGCCCACGGGGTTGAAGTAGCGCAGCCGCGCGATGCGCCATTGACCGGGCTGGGCAGCGTCCACATCGGCCAGCATTTGCTCCATCATGAGCTTGCTCCAGCCATAGGGATTGGTAGCCGAGAGCGGAAAGTCTTCACGGATCGGCAGGCTGGCCGGTTCGCCATACACCGTGGCCGATGACGAAAACACCAGGCTGCGCACCTGCGCGGCCTGCATGGCACGCAGCAGTGTCAACGTGCCTGCCACGTTGTTGTCGTAATAGCGCAGTGGCTCACGCACCGACTCACCCACGGCCTTGAGCCCCGCGAAGTGCACCACCGCCGTCACGGGGTGCTGGGCGAACACTTTCTCCAGCAGCGCGCCATCGCGCACATCCCCTTCGACATACTGAGGAGCGATCCCAGTGATGCGTTCGACGCGCTCCAGCACCGATGGGCGGCTGTTGCTGAAGTTGTCGAGCACCAGATACTTCTCTGCGGCCGCAGCCAGTGCCACGCAGGTGTGCGATCCGATATAGCCAGCGCCCCCAGTCACCAGAATCATGGGCGGGCTCCTTGGCGCAGCGACTGCAATACGGGTGCGGGAACGGGTATTTTTTTCATAATTTTTGACTACTAATTTAAATACGATTTAATAGTGTAGCTATCAACTCTTTCCTAAAATCCACTGTGACATTTTGATACTGCCACGCATGCTGGCACCATCCACGCTCTATGTCGCGCTGCGTTTGGGAATCCCCGTTTCGCTGCCCTCTCCTTGCAGCAGCGTTGGTGGTCCGAATTTTTCTGTTCCCATTGATTTCACAACGCCATGTTCGCGCGACGGATGACCACTGCCTCAAAACTTGCCCTCTGGTGCGCGCTGTGCCTTGCGGCGTGTCTGTGGCCGCTGGCATCCCGGGCAACGCCGGCGGTGGCGCTGTACTACGGCCACAGCACGCCGCTGACGGACTTTCGGGCATTCGACATGCTGGTGGTCGAGCCCGACCACGAAAAAACCCCGCCACGGTTGCCCGGCACGGACCTGTACGCCTACGTATCGGTCGCAGAGGTACAGGCGTCGCGCCCCTATTACGCGGATATTCCAGCGCAATGGAAGCTGGCGCGCAACGGCCACTGGAAATCAGACGTCATCGACCAGACGCCCCCCGAGTGGGCTGATTTTTTTGCCCGCCGCGTGATTGCGCCTTTATGGGAGCGCGGTTACCGGGGTTTCTTCCTGGACACGCTCGACTCCTACCGCCTGGCCACCCGCTTTGACGAGAAGGCCCAGCAGCGGGGGCTGGTGCGCGTCATCGAAACCCTGCACCAGCGCTTTCCCGGCATCAAGCTGGTGCTCAACCGGGGTTTTGAGATCGTGCCGCAGGTACGCGACAAGATCCAGATGGTGGCAGCTGAATCGCTGTACCAGGGCTGGAACGCCAGCACCCAACGTTACGAAGAAGTGAGCGAAGCCAACCGGGCCTGGCTGCTGGACCAGCTGCGCGCCATCCGGGACCAGGAGCGCCTGCCGGTGCTCGTCATCGACTATGTCTCCCCCCAGGATCGCACCCTCACCCGCGCCACGGCGGCCCGCATCCAGGCCGAGGGCTTCATTCCCTGGGTGACCGACAGCGCGCTGGAGACCATGGGCATCGGCAGCATTGAAGCGGTGCCGCGGCGCATTCTCATCGTTTACAACAGCGCAGAATCGCCGTCGCTGAACTATTCCAACGCCCACCGCTACCTGCAGATGCCGATCAACCACATGGGTTACATCGCAGAGTATGCGGACGCACTCCAGCCCTTGCCCGACAACATCTTGCGCGACCGGTATGCAGGGATAGCAACCTGGTTCGCTGGCTATCTCCCCGAAGGCCGACGCAAGGCCGTAGGCCAATGGTTGCAAGATCGCATGGACGAGGGTATGCCCTTGGCGATCGTCGGCGACATCGGCCAGTCTCCCGATCGCCAGTGGGCGCGCAAACTCGGACTGCGCACCGGCCCGCTGGAACCCACCGGCGCCTTGCGTCTGGCATCACAACATCCGATGCTGGCTTTTGAGACCGCCATGCCGCTGGTTACGCGCAGCTACGAGCCCGTGCAGTTGACCGAAGCCATGGCCACACAGGCCCAAGCGTTGGTAGAGTTTCGCGATGAGCGCCAGCGTGCTTTCGTGGGCGGGGCGCTCACGCCCTGGGGCGGGTTCATCCTGGACCCCTATGCCTTGATCGAACTCCCCGGCACCGACTTTTCTCGCTGGGTGGTGGATCCGTTTGCCTTCCTGATCCAGGCCTTGCGCCTGTCCCCCATACCCGTACCCGACACCACTACGGAGAACGGCCGCCGTCTGCTACTGGCCCATGTCGATGGCGACGGCTTTGCCTCACTGGCTGAACTGCCCGGCAGCCCACCGGCAGCACAGATCCTGCTCAAGGATGTGCTGGAGCGGTACCGCATTCCCCAAACCATGTCGGTCATCGAGGCAGAAATCGCCCCCCATGGTCTGCACCCCGACCTGAGTCCGCGCCTGGAGGGCATTGCACGGCAGATGTTCAAGCTGCCGCATGTCGAGATTGGCAATCACACCTATTCCCACCCTTTTCTGTGGGATCACAGCACGCTGCACGGTCTGTTCAAAGACAACGCAGAGGCTGCCTACAACCTCAATATCCCCGGTTACACCATGGATTTGAGTCGCGAAATCGTCGGCTCCACCGCCTACATCCGCGAACGGCTGGCCCCCACGGGCAAGCCAGTCAAAATTCTGCAGTGGACGGGCGACACTGCGCCCAACGCCGAGGCCTTGGAGATCACCGAGCGCGCGGGGCTGCTCAACATCAATGGGGGTGATACCTCCATCACGCGCGCCAACCCGTCACTCACCGCCGTGGGCGCTTTGGGCATTCGCAAGAACGGTTTCCTGCAGGTGTATGCCCCCATCACCAACGAAAACATCTATACCAACCTGTGGCTTGGGCCTTTTTATGGATACGAGCGCGCCATAGAGACCTTTGAAATGACAGACAAGCCCCGGCGCATCAAGCCCGTGGGCATTTATTACCACGTCTATTCCGCCAGCAAGCAGGCCGGCTTGAAGGCGCTGCACAAGGTGTACGGCTGGGCGCTGGCGCACCCGCTGCACCCGGTCTTCACCTCGGAATTCATCGCCAAGGTGCAGGATTTCGATAGCGTTGCCATCGCCCGCGAAGGCACGGGCTGGCGCGTGCGCGGCAACGGCAACCTGCGCACGCTGCGCCTGCCTGCCGCCCTGGGCACGCCCGACCTGCAGGCCAGTACCGGCGTGGCCGGTTACCGCCCGGGCACAGAGGGGCTGTATGTCTCCCTCACCGGCCCCCGCGCCTGGCTTCAAACGCAGGCCGCCAGCACGCCAGAAGCACCGCGCGCACCTTACCTGTTCGAAGCCAACGGCCGCCTGGGCCACTGGGCCTGGTCGGACCAGGGGCAACGCCTGGAACTGGAGTTGCAGGCGCATGCGCCGCTCGAATTTGCGCTGGCAGCGGCCAGCCGTTGCCAGGTCCGCGCCAACCAGCGCGCTCTTTCTCCCCTCCCGGCAGGGCCCTCGGCCCAGCCGGGGGTGCAGTCTTTCCGGCTCCAAGATGCCCGTGCTCAAATCCAGCTCCTCTGCCCTGCACGCTGAGCGCCCCGTCCTGGCGCCCGGCTGGCTGATCGCTCTGATGGCGGCAATGGTGTGCGTCGCCCTGTGGTTGCTGTATCCGCGCCAGGATCTGGAGCGGCGCCTGTCCGAAACCACCGAATCGGATCTCTCGCTCTCCTACCTGAATAACCTGCTGCGCAGCGACCCGGAAAATCCCCGCCTGCGCCTGTTGTTGGCACAGCGCCAGATGGTGCATGGAAAGGCCGCGGATGCACGGGCCACACTGCAACCGGCACTCGATTCCAGCCATCCGGACATCCACCGCGACGCACTGTGGGTGCTGTGGGAGCTGACGTACACCGAGTTCCAACGCACCCCGGAAAAGGACAGCGCCCGCCGCGACACCCTGCGACAAGCGCTGCGCGAACAGCTCCATGCCCTGGCGCGCGAAACCTGGCCTGAAGACCGGCAGCGTCGCCTGGCCGCCTTGGCTGCACAGTTCAACGAACCGGCGTTGGGCATTGCAATCAACAGTACGCTGGCCACCGCGCAAACCAGCCCCCGCGAAGCCGCCCAGTTCTATGAGCGCGCAGCGCGCGAAGCACTGGCCACATCGGACTACGCCAGCAGCGCCGCGCTCTACATGCTGGCGCGCCAAGCCGCAGCAGAGCCCAAGGAGAGCAAACGGCTGTACCTGGCCGCCGTGCGTGCACTGCAGTCGGGCAACCAGCCCTTGGCCGCGCTGGAACTGGCCGAACGCGAAGTGGGCGCGCTGATCGACGACCGGGACATTCTGTTTTTCCTGACCGAACTGGCCCGCGCAGCAGGCAAGCCGGAGGTGGCCGATCGCTACGTTCGCCGCCTCTTGCGCATGGCGCTGCTGCGCCAATGGCAAGACCCCACGGCATGGGCCGCCGCTCAGACTGCAGTCGGCGCAAGCCCTTTCGCCGGACTGCACCCGGCGGCATGGCGCGCAAGCCGCCAGCCTACCGCCGCAGTCTCGAATAGCTATGACGACGGAGCACATTGGCTGGCATCTGCCAGGACAGAGGTCGGCGATCACCCCCACACAGCCCCCGTCTTGGTGCGCATGGCAGGCAATGGCGCGCGTGCGGCGCCCCCCACACCCGGCCTGCCCTTCGACGACAAGACCTACTCCCTGGGCTACCAGGTTTTCCTGGAAAACCGCAAGCTGGAAGATGCCTGGGCCATCGCCCAAGCCGCCGTGCAACAGAGTCCCAGCAACCTGGTCTGGCGCGAACGACTGGCCCAGGTTTCGGAATGGACGTTGCGCCTGGACGTGGCGCTGGAAAACTGGCTGGTCGTTGCCCGCCAGACCCAGAAAAAAGAGGCCTGGCAGGCTGTGCTGCGCCTGGCCCCGGGCCAGTTCGACGATGCGGCGCTGGTGCAGGCGCTGCGCAACCAATTGCGCAGCCAGCCGGACGACCTGCCACTCCTCCAGGCCCTGGTGCAAACCTACGAGCGCCTGGGCGAGCCGCAACCCGCGCTGGACTACCTGCAGCAGCACGCCCACACCCCTGCCACCCTGGAAATTCTGGCGCAACTGGCCGAGCGGGCCGGGCAACCCGACATTGCGCTGCAAAGCTGGCGCCGCCTGCTGAAGGAACCTGGCCAGGCCACCCCCGAGCGGGCCATGCGCGCGGCTGTGCTGGCGCTCGCCCATGACCGGCCTGACGAGGGCCTGGCGTGGCTGGAGGCCGCGCAGCAGCACCAGCCCCCCTCACCGCAGACAGCGACCGATTTCTGGCGCATGACCGGGCAGTTGGCCGAAAGTCGGCAGCGCGCTCCGCTGGCCATCGCCGCCTACCGCAAGCTGCTGGAGACCCCAGACATCGACGTGGGAGACTTTGACGGACTGATCCGCATGCTGCTGCTGGACTACCCCCTGGAAGCGGCGCAGGTCGCGGCCCTTGCCTGGGAACGCTTCCACCAGCCACGCCACCTGCTGCAAGCGCTGACGCTCTATTCCGGTCGCGGCCAGTGGGATGCTTTTGCCAGCCTGCTCAAACCCCTGGAACCAGGTTCGCAGGCCAACCGGGAGACGCTGGCCGTTCTATGGAAAAGCCCAGAATTTCTGCGCCTGACCGGCACCTGGCACCAGAACCAGGGCCGCGCGGCCCAAGCGCGCCGCCTGTATGAAGCAGGCCTGCGCGCGAGCCCCCAATCCACCGACATGCAGCAAGCCCTGCTGTGGCTGTTCATCGATGGCAATGACACGGTGTCGCTGCGCGCACTGCTGGCCATGCACGAACAGCAATGGAGCCGATCCGAAGAAGTGCACGACGCGCTGGCATCGGCCTACCAGGCACTGTCACTGCCGCAGACGGCACTCGACCGCTACCTGACGCCCCGCTTCAAAGCCCATGAGAACGATTTTCTGTGGCTCATGAACTATGCCGACGCGCTGGACCAGAACCAGCAGACCGACCGCGCCTGGCGCCTGCGGCGCCATCTGCTTTCACGCGAATGGCAGGCTGCGCGCACGGGCCAAGGCGGCACGCGCCTGACACGTGCGCAGGCGCGCCAACTGTGGTTGACCGATGCAGGCCTGGACCAGACACGGCGCATTGCCCGCACACGCCTGATGCTGACGCAGCGCCCTGGCGACGCCGCCATCGATGTGCTGCGTGAATTGCTGCGGCTGGACCGTGATGCCCGCGGCAATTTCTCCAACGCCGCCGCCGAAACAGCCATTGGCTGGCTGCAGGACGCTGGCGAATACACCGCCGAGCGCGGTTTTTTATGGCACCAATACGCGCGCAGCCACAGCCTGCGCGCCCACCGCCCGCTGTGGGCCGAGATCACCGTCGCCCTGGCCGAAAACGACAGGGCTGCCAGCGGGCAACTGCTGGAGACCTTCGACGAGCGCCTGCCGCGCTACGACCGCATCAACGCCGCGGCTGCGGCCCAGGACGTGCGCCTGGCCCAAACGGCTGCTTTCGAAGCCCAGAATGACCAGCACGACGATGCACCCCTGCACCTGCAACTGACGGAAAACCTGCTGGCCTTCAGCGACCATGCGGGCACCCGGGTGACGGCGGCGCAGCTGGGCGGCATGGACGAGCAGCGCACCGAAGCCGTTCTGCACCTCGCGCTAAGCCCCCGACTGGCACTCGACCTGAACTTTGCCAGCATCCGCCGCCAGTCCACCGACCCCCTCGTCATACGCCTCCCGCCCGGCGAAAAACTACTGGAGACGCGCCTGCACTGGCGGCACCTGGACGGCGAGACAGTGCTGCACGTCGCGCGCCGACAAGGTTTTCTGAACACGACACCTGTACAAATCACCCATGAGCAGCGCCTGGACAACCGTCTGAGCCTGCACACGGAGATCGGTGTACGCCTGCCCAGCGAAGAAAGCCTGGCACTGCGCGTGGCCGGCATGAAAAGCCGTGCAGCCGCCAGCCTGCGCTACCAGGCCACGCGCCAGGACCAGTTCTCGCTCACGCACACTGGTGAGCGCTACGAACTCCAGACAGGAATGGAGGTGGGCAACGGCCGGCACAGCACCCTCCAGTACACCCACACCTACCGACAGGATGCGCCGTCGCTCGAATGGAGTGCCTTCTGGTCCACCCATGCGTACCGGCGCAGAGACCTGGTGGACATGGATCCGGCCCTTTTTGGCGTACAGGGCTTTCTGCCGCCGGGCACCAATGGGCTGGGACCGGATTTCTTCTTGCCCGGCAACTTCCGCTTTTACGGCATCGAACTGTCCACCAACACGCGCTACGCCCAGGACTACACACGCGCACTGCGTCCCTTCGCCAGCATCAGTCGCACCTGGCACAGCCGGTTGGGCCCGGGCTATGGCGTGCGCCTGGGCATGGCGGGCAACGTGTGGGGGGCCGACCACCTAAGCCTGAGCTGGGGCCAGTCCAAATCGGGCATCCAGAACCAGGGCACAACCCGCGACCTGCAATTGACCTACCGTCTTCATTTTTAAGCTTCATGAGGTACCCCATGCACCACCACACCACCACCCTGCGACGCCTGCACACTCTGTTCATGGGCGCAGCCCTGCTGCTGCTCTGCGCCTGCTCCACCCTGGACCGAGGTGCTGCCCCTGCGCTGGAACGCCAGGCCCACTGGGTGGTACTGCCCTTTGCCAACCACACCGAAACCCCGCTGGCAGGCAACCGCGCCGAAGCCATTGCGTTGGCCCTTCTGCACGCCCAAGGCGTGGGCAAGGTGCAGCGCTACGAAACCGGCCCACAACAGGAAGCCTTGTTCGATGCCGGTGACGGCAAGCGCCAGCAGGAAGCCCTGGAATGGGCCCGCGAGCGCCAGGCGCGCTATGCGCTGACCGGTGCGGTGGATGAGTGGCGCTACAAGGTCGGTGTGGACGGTGAGCCCGCTGTCGGCGTGACGCTGCAAATCATCGACGTGGCTTCCGGTGACATTCTGTGGAGTGGCACCGGCGGTAAAAGTGGCTGGAGCCGTGAAGCCCTCTCGGCGGTCGCGCAAAAGCTGATCCGCGACCTGCTGCAGTCAGGCTTGGCCGGCGCCCGCTGACGCCTGTTTTCTCTGCCCATGACCCGTCCCTCCGAAAGCCCCACACCGCGCCGCCAGCTGGCAGGCTCCGAATCGTCCGCACCCCTGACGCACAGACCGGCGCATTGGCCCACCACCCTGCTGGGAAAGCTGGCCGCCACCGAGATCCGGCCCTGGGCCATGCTGGGCGAGACGCTGCTGCTGCCCTTGATCGCGCTCACGCTCGGTTTTGCATGGAACCCGCTGGACCCCCTCTGGAGTACGGCGGACTTCCCCTGGTCCTGGCTGGCTCCGGTCATTTTGGCCCTGCGGTATGGTCCCCTGGCAGGGCTGGGCGGCGCCGGCGTGCTATTGGTGGGTTGGCTGGCCTTCAACGTGGGCCACTACGACACTTTTCCGCAGTTGTTCTTTCTTGGCGGGCTGATCCTGGTCATGCTGGTGGGCGAGTTTTCCAGCCTGTGGCAGGCGCGCACCAGGCGCGCAGAAACCTTGCAACTGTATTTGGACCAGCGCCTGGAGCACCTGGTGCGCCAGTACTACTTGCTGCGCCTGTCGCACGATCGCCTGGAACAGGAGCTCATTGGCCGTCCCATGTCCATGCGCGATGCCCTGTCCACGCTGCAGGACGTGGGCAGCAATGCACAGGGACCCGAGACATTGCTGCGGCTACTCGCCCAGTACTGCCAGCTGGAAACCGCTGCACTGTGCCCCGTGGTGGACGACGCGCTGGGCACCACGCCACTGGCCAACCTGGGCACGCCCCGGCAGGTGCTGGAGAACGACCCCTTGGTACAGCAGGCCATCGAAACCCGCAAGCTGTGCCATATCAACCAGGCATTGTCAGCGCAGCAGCAAAGCCGCTACCTGGTGGCTGCTCCGCTGCTGGATCTGGGCGGTGAGTTGTACGGTCTGCTGCTGGTGGAGGAGATGCCCTTTTTCTCGCTGCAGGCAGAAAACCTGCAGACCATCAACCTGCTCTTGGGGTACTACACCGACGGGCTGTCCATGCAGGCCCTGGCGCGCCCCATCCTGCAGGAACTGCCCGATTGCCCGGCCCCGTTTGCCTTCGAGGCCCAGCGGCTCTCGCACATCCGCGCCAACACCAAGGTGCCCAGCATCATCGTGGCGCTGGAATTTCTGCCACGCGCCATTGGACGCGACCTGCCGCAGCAAATCCAGCGCCTCAAGCGCGAGCTGGACGAATGCTGGCTGATTGCCACTCCTGAGCGCCAGATTCTGGCTGTGCTGATGCCGCTGGGCGATACCGCCACGGCCGAGGGCTATATCCAACGCCTGGAAACCTGGTCGCAGCAAAAAGGCGCCCAGCCGCTG
Source organism: Simplicispira sp. 125 (assembly GCF_003096555.1). Classification (NCBI taxonomy): domain Bacteria; kingdom Pseudomonadati; phylum Pseudomonadota; class Betaproteobacteria; order Burkholderiales; family Comamonadaceae; genus Simplicispira; species Simplicispira sp. 125. Next base: position 2,256,809 of record NZ_QEKM01000001.1, read on the forward strand.
GCGGCAGCCGGGGTGTTCCCGCATGTGCTGCCGCTGACCGCCGACAACCCTCTGGCGGTGCTGCAACGCATCCACGGCCTGGCCCATGGTTAACCTCAAGCTCGGCATCGCCGCAATACTGCTGGAGTTGGGCGCCTGGAGCGGCCCGCTGCTGCTGGGCGGGCACACGGACAGTGCATTGGCCAGCTATCTGCTGGTGCATGCACTGGCCTGCGTGATGCTGTCGCTGTTTCTGTTTCCGTTGCTCTCCACCCGGCAAGCCCGTCCCCGGCTGGGCATTGTCTTGCTGATGATGGTCTGCAGCTATGCCGTTCCCATTGCGGGCTTTCTCGGCGTGCTGGCGGCGGCGCTGGTGTTGCGGCTGTACCGCGCCCCCGCAACGCATGTGGATTTCGAATCGCTGCAGATGCCGGAATTCGACCAGCACCAGCGCCGCCAGGGCCACTTTCGCCATGCAGGCCTGCGTTCTTTCTTGGGCAACACCCATGCACCCCTCCAAGCGCGCCTGCGCGCCATGGTGGCTTTGCAATATGTTTCAGGACGCACGGCCTCACCGCTGCTGCGCACGGTGCTGAGTGACCCCAGCGAAGACCTGCGTCTGCTCGCCTACGGCATGTTGGACACACTGGAAAAGCGCATCAACAGCAACATTGATGCCGAGATGGGTACGCTGCGCACCGCGCAGGCGGAGAGTGGAAAGTTTGGTACCCGCACCCTGGAATCCGCACAGCGCTTGTCTGACCTGTACTGGGAGTTGATTTACCAGGACCTCGTCCAGGGCGACCTGCGCAAGCATGCGATCCAGGAGTCGTTGCGCTACTGTGACTGGGTGCTGAACGAGCAAGCGGACAACGCGCAGCTGTGCTTGCGGCGCGGCCGCCTGTTGCACGAACAAAAGCGCCCCGACGAAGCCGCGCAGGCCTATGCGCAAGCGCGTGAACTGGGCCTGCCTGCCACCCGCGTGCTGCCTTACCAGGCCGAGCTGTGCTTTGACCGCAAGGATTTTGCGCAGGCCCGTGCGCTGATGCAGGAACTGGGGCAGTGGAGCGCCCTGCCGCGTCTGCACCCGGTGGTGGACTACTGGAGCGGACGATGAACACACGCAAGGCCGAAAGCGCCGACGTGGCACTGGTGCTGGAAGGCACGTTTCCCTACGTGAGCGGGGGGGTCTCCAGCTGGATCAACCAGATCATCCGCGCCTATCCCGAAATCCGTTTTGCCATCGTATTTCTGGGCAGCCGCCGAGAGGACTACCAGGAATTCAAATACCAGCTCCCCGACAACGTAGTGCACTTCGAAGAGCACTACCTGTACGCCAACCTGAACGCGCACCACCAGCCCGCCAAGCGCAGCGGCGACCGCGAAGCATTCGCCCTGATCGACCAGTTGATCGACGCCCTGCACCAGGGGCCCGACAGCCCCCAGACCATGGAGGTATTCCGCCAGGTGGCACTACAGATGCGACCGGGCGGCAGGCTGCAAATGGAAGATTTTCTCTACAGCCAGCGTGCCTGGGAGATCATCTGCAACGTCTACCGGGACCACTGCAGCGACCCTTCGTTTGTCGATTTTTTCTGGACCGTACGCATCATGTTCCAGCCCCTGTGGCTGCTGGCGCGCGTGGCAACTGCATTGATTCCCGTGCGCGTAGTGCACTGCGCGTCCACAGGTTACGCGGGCTTTCTCGGCGGTCTGCTGGAGCAGACGCGGGGTACGCCACTGGTGCTTTCAGAGCATGGCATCTACACCAAGGAGCGCAAGATCGACCTATTCAAGAGCGAGTGGATCCGCGACAACCGCAACATCTTCCAGCGCGACCCGACCGAGCTGTCGTACTTCCGCCAGATGTGGATCCACTTTTTTGAATGGATAGGCCGCTACTGCTATGCCTCGGCCAACCCCATCATTGCTCTCTACGAAGCCAATCGTTTGCGCCAGGTGGCCGATGGCGCTGCCCCCGAGCGCACCTTCAACATCCCCAATGGCATCGAGCTGGCACGCTTTGCACCGCTGCGTGCGCAGCGCCCAGCCACGCCGCCACCGGTGCTGTGCCTGATCGGGCGTGTGGTACCCATCAAGGACATTAAAACCTTTGTGCGCGCCATGCGGCGTGTGGCCAACGAGCTGCCCGGCGCCGAAGGCTGGATTGCCGGCCCCGCCGACGAAGACCCCGCCTATGCGGAGGAATGCCAGAGCCTGGTGCGCAGCCTGGGGTTGGAAAAAAACATCCGTTTCCTGGGCTTCCAGAAGGTCGAAGACCTGATGCCACGCATTGGCTTGGTGGTGCTTTCGTCCATCAGCGAGGCGCTTCCGCTGGTGCTGCTGGAGGGCTACGCCGCCGGGGTACCCGCAGTATCCACCGATGTCGGCTCGTGCCGACAGCTGGTGGAGGGACTGGATGCGGCGGACCAGGCCCTCGGCCCATCGGGCAAGATCGTTCCCATTGCCGATCCACAGCAGCTGGCAGACGCTGCGCTGTCACTTTTAAGCGACCCTGCGGCATGGCAAGCCGCCAGCAATGCGGCGATCGCGCGCGTCGAGCGCTACTACACCGACACGATGATGTTCGACCGCTACCGCGCGGTCTATGAAAAGGCCTTTCTTCGGGCCCGGGGAGCGCACTGATGGCGGGCATTGGCTTTGAGTTGCGCCACATGCTGCGCAAGAACACACTGCTCAGCCTGGTGCAGGCCTACGCCTATGCGGGCGTGATCGGCTCCGGGCCCTGGGTGTTCTCCATCGTGGGCATTCTGCTGATCGGTATCTTGAGCGTTGGCATGGTGGTGCCCTCGTTCCTGGTGACGCAGTTTCAGACCTCGGTGACCTATCTGGTTGCCAGCAGCCTGATTCTGACCGGGCTGGTGCAGCTGGCGTTCACACGCTTTATCTCCGACCGCCTGTTTGAAAAACAGAAAGACCTGGTGCTGCCCAACCTGCACGGTCTGCTGCTGGTCGTGCTGCTGGTGGCTGGCGTCCTGGGCAGCCTGGCACTGTTCGTGGTGCTACCCGGCCAGGGTTTGCTGTACCGCTTGCTCATGCTGGCCGGTTTCACGCTGATGTGCGGGGTCTGGGTGCTCACCATCTTGCTGTCGGGCATGAAACGCTACAAGGTCATCGTCACGCTGTTCGGTCTGTCCTATCTGCTGATTGTGGCCAGCGCCCTGCTGCTGCGTCCCTATGGGCTAGAAGGCCTGCTCGGTGGCTTTGTGCTGGGCAATTACGTGCTGCTCGCTGGCATGTGGCTGCTGGTGGTGCGGGAATTCAACCCCACGGGCCGCCTCGTGGCCTTTGATTTCGCCCGGCGCAGCATGCTCTACCCATCGCTCATGGCGATTGGCCTGCTCTACAACCTGGGCATTTGGGCGGACAAGTTCATGTTCTGGTACTTCCCGCCCACGTCGCAGGCCATCATTGGCGGGCTGCGGGCGTCGCTGATCTACGACATGCCGGTGTTCCTGTCCTACCTGTCCATCATTCCGGGCATGGCGGTTTTCCTGGTGCGCATAGAAACCGATTTTGTCGAGTTCTACGACAAGTTCTACGACGCCGTGCGCAGCGGCGGTTCGCTTGAATACATCGAGTCCATGCGCGATGAAATGGTCTACTCGATCCAGCAAGGTCTGAGTGAAATTGCCAAAATCCAGACGCTGGCGGTGCTCATCACCTTCGTGGCGGGGCCCGCCGTTCTTGACGGCTTGGGTATTTCGCGGCTGTATTTGCCACTGCTCCATGTCCAGGTCATTGGCGCAGGGCTCCAGGTGGGGCTGATGGCCATCCTGAATGTTTTCTTCTATCTGGATCAGCGCCGCACCGTGCTGCTGCTGTGCATTCAATTCGTGGTGCTCAACGTGGTGCTGACCGGCCTGACGCTGGCCTTTGGCGCTGCACTCTACGGTTATGGCTTTGCACTGGCCACCCTGGTCACACTGTCCACGGGCCTGGCCCTGCTCACCCGCAGTCTCAACCAGCTGGAATACCGAACCTTCATGCTGCAGTAAACCCGCTGCACCAGACCGCACTGGCGATGAAGCCGGGCACAATCCCGCCAAAGACACCACCGCCATCACACACCATGCACCAAGCCCACACCCTTTTGCGCCTGTGCGCCCTGCCCTTGACCGCACTCCTGGCCTCCTGTGGTGGCGGCGATTCGGGCGAGGCCCCGCCTTCCGTCATTGCCGTGCAGATCACGACGCCCAGCACAACCGACAATGTGTTTACGGTCGGCACGCCGATTGCGGTGCGTGCCAGCGCCACGGTCAATGGCACTGCGGTGGCCGATGGCACGGTGGTGCGCTTCTCGGTGCCTTCGGGCGTATTCACCCCCGCCGCACCCACCAGCCGCGCGGGGGCTGCTTCGAGCACGCTGACCAGCAGTGCGACCGGACGGCAGCAGATCAGCGCAACGGTCACCGAGGCAGGCCAGAGCGGATCGGCCACACAAACCATCTTTCAGCGCCCCCAGCCCGCGCGCATGGAAATACTGGTGCCGGCCTATTTCTACCCCTCCACAGGCTCTGCCTGGAATGCGCTGGCCGCCAGCGCCGCTGCCCATCCCTCGGTGGCCATCACGGCGATCATGAACCCCAACAACGGCATCTTCAACAGCGCCGACGCCAATTTCTCCCGCGCGACCACGCAGTTTGTCGATGCAGGCGGCACGGTACTGGGTTATGTCTACACCCGCTATGGCAAAGGCAGCCGCTCGACCACCGACATCAAGGCGAACATCGACAAGTACCTGCAGTTCTATGGGCGGGAGCGTATCAGCGGCTTCTTTCTCGATGAAATGGCGAGTGAGGCCTCAAAGCTCGACTTTTACCGAGAGATCTACCGCTATATCAAGGCCATCGACCCGAACCTGCGCGTGGTGGGCAATCCGGGCATGGTCCCTGCGGCCGAGTTTGCGGGTGTGGCCGACACCCTGGTCAGCTTCGAGGGCACGGCAGCCGAGTACCAAAAGTACGACCCGCGCACGCAAAACGCCTGGCTTTACACCTACGCCAACAAGGCGCAGGCCATGCTTATCCACAACACCGCAAGCTGCTCCGCCATGCAGACGGCCGTACAGGCCGCCGCCTCGGCCCGCAACAACGCAGGACTGGTGTATGCCACCGAGCGCGAGTTCAACTACACGACGGGCGTGGGCAACCCTTGGGCGGCGTTGCCGGTGTACTGGGAAGCCCTGGTGCAGACCGTGGACGCCGTGAACACCGGCGCGAGCCTGCCCCGGTGTTGAAGCGGGCGCAATCTGCGCCCTTTGGAAGCCAATCGGCCTAGCCGCGCAATTCGTCGGCGCGCGCCTGGGCTGCAGCAAAGTCGAGATCACCCGAATAGATGGCGCGCCCGCAGATCACGCCCTCGACACCTTCGCTCTCGACGGCGCAAAGTTGCTCGATGTCGCACATATTGCTGAGCCCGCCTGATGCAATGACCGGGATGGTGAGCGCCTGGGCCAGCTTCACCGTCGCCTCGATGTTGATGCCCGAGAGCATGCCGTCGCGCCCAATGTCGGTGTAGATGATGGATTCAACGCCCCAGTCCTCGAACTTCTTGGCCATGTCCACCACTTCGTGGCCGGTGAGCTTGCTCCAGCCGTCGGTGGCGACCTTGCCGTCCTTGGCGTCGAGGCCGACGATGATGTGGCCGCCAAAGGCCGTGCATGCGTCCTTGAGGAAGCCAGGGTTTTTCACCGCCGCGGTGCCGATGATGACGTAGCGCAGCCCCCCGTCGATGTATTTTTCGATGGTGTCCAGGTCACGGATTCCGCCGCCCAACTGCACCGGAATGTCGTTTCCCACTTCGCGCAGGATGGCCTTGATGGCGGTGTAATTTTTGGGTTTTCCCGCGAACGCACCATTGAGGTCCACCAGATGCAGGCGGCGCGCACCCGCATCCACCCATTTGCGGGCCATGGCGGCGGGGTCTTCGCCAAAGGTGGTGGATTGGTCCATATCGCCTTGCTTGAGGCGAACGCAGTGGCCGTCTTTGAGGTCAATGGCGGGGATGAGAAGCATGGTGGGTTCGGGAAAAATGGGGCTTCGACAGGTTCAGCCCAAACGGAGATAAAGGACGGGGAAACGAACTTGTAACGGCAGCGGGCGATGAATGCAAGCGATCACGGATTCCAGTGCAGGAAATTGCGGTACAGCTGCAAGCCATGCTCAGCGCTTTTTTCCGGGTGGAATTGCGTGGCGAAAATATTATCGCGTGCGATCGCTGCGGCAAAGGCGCCACCGTAGTCGGCCTCGCCCGCACAGTGGATCGCCTCCAGTGGCCGGGCATAAAAGCTGTGCACAAAGTAGAAGTAGCTGTTGTCAGGCACCCCAGCCCAGACCGGGTGGACTGCACCGCCATGGGCCAGCTGGCGCACCTGGTTCCAGCCCATCTGCGGCACCTTGTAGCGGCTGCCATCGGGCTGGATGCGGCCTGCCAGGTCAAATTTGAGCACCTCACCGTGGATCAAGCCCAAGCCCGGCGTGTCACCCTCGGCACTGTGGTCCAGCAGCATCTGCATGCCCACACACACGCCAAACAATGGCTTGGTAGCGGCGGCCTCCAGTACCGAATCGCGCAACCCCGATTCGTGCAGCTCGCGCATGCAATCGGGCATGGCGCCTTGCCCTGGCAGCACGAGGCGCTGGGCAGCGCGCACTTCCTCGGGGCGCGAGGTGACGACCACCTGCCAGCCACTGCCCTCGGCGGCGGCCTGCACGGCCTGCGACACCGAGCGCAGGTTGCCCATGCCATAGTCCACGACCGCCACCATTTTTACTACTGAATTCATAGCTGCTAGCGCACACCAGATAAGCGGTTGAGCCTTATTTTATCCAAAGTTTTCAGAGCGACCCTTTGGTCGATGGAATAGTGCCGGCACTGCGCGGATCGCGCTCGACGGCGGCGCGCAAGGCCCGCGCAAAGGCCTTGAAGGCGGTTTCGCACTGGTGGTGTGCGTTCACGCCGCGCAGGTTGTCAATGTGCAGCGTGGCGCCCGCGTGGTTGACGAAGCCCTGGAAAAACTCGTGCGTGAGCTGGGTGTCAAACGCGCCGATCATGCCGCTGGTGAACGGAATGTTCAGCGCCAGGCCGGGGCGCCCCGAGAGGTCGATGACCACGCGCGAGAGCGCTTCGTCCAGCGGCACATAGGCATGGCCATAGCGGCGGATGCCCTTTTTATCGCCCACGGCACGCGCGAACGCCTGGCCAATGGTGATACCCACGTCTTCGACCGTGTGGTGGCCGTCGATGTGCAAATCGCCCTCGGCGTGCACTTCCAGGTCGATCAGGCCATGGCGTGCGATCTGCTCGAGCATGTGGTCAAAAAAACCAATACCGGTGTGCAGGCTGGACTGGCCCGTGCCGTCGAGATTCAGGCGCACGGTGATGCGCGTCTCGGCGGTATTGCGGCTGACTTCGGCCGTGCGGTCGGTGGTGGCGGAGGGTACGAGTGCGGAAGAGGTCATAGTGAGGCCTGGAGTGCTTGCAACATGCGCGCATTGTCGTCGGCAGAGCCGACTGTCAGGCGCAGGCAATTTGCCAGCATGGGATGCATTGTAGAAACGTTCTTGACGAGGACCTTGCGCTCGCGCATGGCAGTAAAGGTGCGGGCGGCGTCCTGGACGCGCACCAGCACCATGTTGGCTTCGCTGTCCCAGCATTTCAGAATGCTGGGCATGCTGCGCAAGGCGGCCAGCAACACTTCGCGCTGCGCGCGCAGTTCGCGCGCCTGTTCAGCAAAAACTTCGGCGTGTTCCAGCGCAAACAGCGCTGCCTCGCAGTTGAGCACGCTCACGTTGTAAGGGGGGCGCACCTTGTCGATCTCGCCCACCAGCACCGCCGGGCCGATCAGGTAACCCAGGCGCACACCGGCCAGGCCAAACTTGCTGAGCGTGCGCATCAACAGCACATGGCCGTTGCGCGCAGGTTCTGCGCGGATGCGATCGAGCCAAGTGCGGCTGGCGAAAGGCTGGTAGGCCTCGTCCATGGCGACGATACCGCCGCATGCGCCCACGGCATCCACGATGCGCTGCACCACCGCCTCGTCCCACAGCGTGGCCGTGGGGTTGTTGGGGTAGGCGATGTAGGTGATGGCCGGGCGGTGCTCGGCAATGGCAGCCAGCATGGCCGCTTCGTCTAGCTCAAAATCAGGCGTAAGCGGCACGCCGACAAAACCCAGCCCCTGCAACTGCGCGCTCATGGCGTACATAACAAAGCCCGGCACCGGGGCCAGCACTTTGGCGCCCGGCTGGGCGCAGGCCAGCGCCAGCAGGGTGATAAGTTCGTCCGAGCCATTGCCCAGCACCAGAGAGCAGTCGGCAGGCATGCCTACATGGCGCGCCAGCGCGTGCTGCAGTCGTGCCACGCCGTCGCCGGGGTAACGGTTGAGCGGCAATGCGCCCAGGCGCTGGCCCAGCGCGGCCTGCAATGGAGCAGGCAGGCCGAAGGGGTTTTCCATGGCGTCCATCTTCAGCAGACCATCAGAGCTTTGCACCACATAGGCGTGCATGGCGCGCACATCGGGACGGATGCGCTGCAACGCCGGGGAAAGGGATGTGTCGGATGTCATCAGTCGGTCACTCCGTCAAAACAAAGGCGAATGTCCAAAATGCGGCCAAGCATCAAGCTGCGGCAAAGTGCACGCTGCACGGGTGGGCTACCTGCACGCCGCCGTACTGCTCACCTTCGGGCAAGTGCAGCGACAGCAATGCTGCGCAGCCGCTGTGCTGCGCAGCCGCCAGCGCCAGGCAGTCACCCCAGGCCAGGGTGTGGCGTGCCTGCAGCGCCCACGCAGTCTCCAGCGTGGCGGCGTCGTTCTGCCAGGGTGTCCAGCTGTTGTAGCGGCGGATGGCCGCCCGCGCATCGCCCTGTGGCAGGGGATGCTGGGCGCGGCCTGTGACAGATTCATAGAATTCAGTCAGACCTTGCGTGCTGACACGGCCAGTGCGCTCGCGCCAGAGGTGGTCAAGCCTGTTCAGCACCTGCGTATAGAGAACGCCCGCTGAGGTGTCTTCGGCTGCGACCAGCACCGAGGTATCTACAAACACCAGCGCGTCGGTGGCCAACGCTGGCGATGGCTGGTTCGGCACCGTGGCTGCGTTGCTGCGGGCCAAGCTGACGCTGCGTGGCGCCTCGGGGGACATAGCGGTGACCTGTGCGTCGTCACCCGTCGAGCGCCAAGTACGCTCGTCGGTGCGCCAGGCAAGGTAGGCACGCTCATAAGCGTCCTCGCGGCGCTGCATTTCGCCCAAAAAATCTCCCACCATGCGCGAAACACTGCTGCCGCGTCGCGCAGCTTCGATGCGCGCCCATTCCAGCACGTTGTCATCGACGGTGATGGTGAGATTCTTCATAATAATTATTCTACACGAAATTCGTGTCACACGAATTTCGTGTATCGCGAAATTCGTGTCTACAGCGTCACGGGCGTAGAAGAGAGTACCGTCGAACGCACGTTATTGCGCCCCGCCTGTTTGGCGGCGTAAAGCTGGGCGTCGGCACTGGCCAACAAGTCCGGCGCACCGTATTCACCGCCTTGCAGGCTGGCAAGGCCAATACTCACCGTCAGGTATGGAATATCGGCTTGGGGGTTGGGCAGATCAAGTTCCGCCACGCCGGCACGAATGCGCTCAGCCACCGCACGGGCGTTTTCAGGGTCAGTGTCGGGCAGCAGGCAGGCGAACTCCTCTCCGCCATAGCGTGCCACCAGATCTGTGGCACGGGCGACACCGCGTTCGAGCGTGCGGGCGACGGCACGCAAGTAGTCGTCGCCCACGGCATGGCCGAAGTGGTCGTTCACGCGCTTGAAGTGGTCCACGTCGATCAGCAGCAAGCTCAAGGGAGCTCCTGTGCGCCGATGGTTTGCATGTTCGCGTGCCAGCACCAGGTCAAAGTGGCGCCGGTTGGCCAAGCGGGTGAGGCCATCGGTCTGGCTCAATCGCTCCAGCTCCTCATTGGCGGCCTGCAGTGCCTGTTGCTGCGCCAAAATTTGTGCATGGCTGGCGGCCAAGCGCAGGGACAGGTTGCGGTGCTTGCGCAGCGCTACATACGACGCCAGGGCCAGCAATACCGCAGCAAGGCTGGCCGCCAGCAGCAAAGTGCGCTGGCTGCGCTGCGCCACATAGCGCTCCATCAACAGGCGCTCGCCCACTTCGTGCGCCTCCAGGGATGCAGAAATGTCCATGACCGCCAGATAGCGGTCCAACACCGCAACGACGCGTTCATGCTCTGGTGTACGACTGAAATAGAAACTGTAGGCGCGCGGGAATTCACTCAGGGTCTGGATGATTTCCAGATCAAAGAGATCATGCCGGTAACGCTCTTGCGAAAAGAAATCAGTGTTGAAAACGGCCACATCGATCGCGTCACTGCGCAGTGCCTGAAAAAGGCCCTTGCCGACCACCGATGTATCAAAGCTGTGCAACTGGGATGCAGGCACGATGTCCCGCAAAATGGGTTCGAGCGCCACACCACCGATGAAGCCCACGCGGTACTGCGCCAGATCGGTGCTGGCGCCCACAGACAGACGCCGCCCCTTGCGGGCGATGGCGGCATATTGGCTTGCGTAATAAGACTTCGTGAAAATGCCCTTGCGCGCGCGCTCAGGCTGGTGGCTCAGGGGGACGAACACATCGGCACGACCCTCCTGCACCTGCCGGATTTTCTCGGCAACCGTCAGTTCCTGGCGGGTGATGAATTCGTAACGCAAACCGGTCTGCTGCGCCATGAAGCACAACACATCCGGGCTGATACCGGTGTAGGTATCTCGGTCTTTTTCATACTGCGCCATCGGCGGAGCGTTCACGGCAAAGATGCGCAGGGGCGGCAAAGCGCGCAATTGGGCGCGCTCCTGTGCGCTCAGTTCCACGGGCACGCGCAAACGGATGCGCTGCGCGCCGTCACAAGGCATGGCCGAGGCGGCCTGGGTCGCAAGGGCTGTGCATGCCAGCAGGCACAGCCCAGCCCAGATGCGGCGCACAAAGACCAGGGCATCCAGCATGTGCACTATCAAAAGAGAAGCACATTGCGCATGCTGTGCATGCCCTCGTGGCAATTTTCGTGAAAACTCACGATGCACATGAATCTATGACGGGTCCCGGCTCAACCGCATCTCCGCGGCCTGCGCATGCGCCTGCAGGCCCTCGCCATAGGCCAGGGTGGCAGCGATCGGGCCCAGCACTTGCGCACCGGCCTTGCTCACTTCGATGAGGCTGCTGCGCTTTTGGAAGTCGTACACACCCAGCGGCGAGGAAAAACGCGCCGTACCGCTGGTGGGCAGCACATGGTTGGGGCCGGCGCAGTAGTCGCCCAGGCTCTCGCTGGTATAGGCCCCCAGGAAGATGGCGCCCGCGTGCTTGAGCAGCGGCTCCCAGCGGTGCGGTTCGTGGCTGGAGATTTCGAGGTGCTCGGGCGCGATGCGGTTGGAAATGTCGCACGCCTCTTCCATGCTGCGCGTATGGATCAGCGCCCCCCGGCCGGTCAGGCTCTTGGCAATGATCTCGGCGCGCGGCATGGTGGGCAGCAGGCGGTCGATTTCGCGCTGCACGGCGTCGATGTAGGCCGCATCCGGGCACAGCAGGATGCTCTGCGCCAGCTCATCGTGTTCGGCCTGGCTGAAAAGGTCCATGGCCACCCAGTCGGCGGGCGTGCTGCCGTCGGCCAGCACGAGGATTTCGCTGGGGCCCGCGATCATGTCGATGCCCACGGTGCCAAACACATGCTTCTTGGCGCTGGCCACGTAGGCGTTACCAGGGCCGGTGATTTTGTCTACCTTGGGCACGGTCTGCGTGCCGTAGGCCAGCGCGGCCACGGCCTGCGCACCGCCGATGGTGAAGGCGCGCGTGACGCCGGCCACGTACGCGGCGGCCAGCACCAGCGGGTTTTTCTCGCCTTTGGGTGTGGGCACGACCATGATGATTTCGCCCACACCGGCAACGTGCGCCGGAATGGCGTTCATCAGTACGCTGCTCGGGTAAGCCGCTTTGCCGCCGGGCACGTAGATGCCCACGCGGTCCAGCGGCGTCACTTTCTGGCCCAGCAGGCTGCCGTCCGCATCGCGGTAACTCCAGCTCTCGCCGCAGGCCTTCTTTTGGGCCTCGTGGTAGCTGCGCACCCGTGCGGCGGCGGCCCGCAGAGCATCGCGCTGGGCGGTGGGAATGGCGTCAAAAGCGGCCTTGAGTTCGGCCTGCGTCAGCTCCAGCGCCTGCAGCGTGGGGGCTTGCAGCGCGTCGAACCGGGCGGTGTATTCGAGCACGGCGGCATCGCCACGCTTGCGCACGTCGGCCAGGATGTCGGCCACCCGCTGCTCGATGGCGGCATCCTGGTCGGCCGACCAATGCAACCGGCTCTGAAAAGCATTTTCAAAATCGGCACTCTCGGTGCGCAAACGAACGGGTGTGGCTTTCATGGCTCTCTATCGAAAATTAAAGGCGGAGGATTATTCGGTATCGGCCGATACGTCGCCTGTCTTGCGGTTGTAACGCAGCGTGATCTTGTCCAGCTCACACAGATTGAAGCCCTCCCATTCGACCTCAGATTCGTCGTCCGTGAACACGACTTTGATGTCCTGTACGCAATGCTTGGTATCACCGAACTTGAACTTGCGCGCCTGGCTATTGAGCAACTGGTTGTCGCCCAAACGGTCTTTGCCCCACTTGTCCATTTTCGTGGGCGAGATATAAACTTCATTGAGTGCATAACCCGTGCGGTTGACAAGCGTGAAGTCTGCATCTGCAGCACCGGCAACACCGGTCACAGCCAATACACCGATCAAAGCAATTTTCTTGAACATACGATCCCTGAAGTTTTTGAATTCACTGTTGCATTCAGACACGAATTTGCCTGAGGCAAGCGCATTGTCGTAGGGAGATCAGTCGGCCCAGCTGGGGGTGGCGAATAATTTACTGAACGCCCTTGCTCAAGCGGTTCTCAGGGTTCAAGGTTCAGGACGAATGGCGGAGGCAAACGCATCAATGATGCGGCGCAGCGGTGCCTGCTTGAGCTTGAGCGCCGCCTGGTTGACCACCAGGTGCGAGCTGATGTCCATGATGCGCTCGACCTCCACCAGGTGGTTGGCCTTGAGGGTGTTGCCGGTGGACACCAGATCGACGATGGCATCGGCCAGGCCAGTGAGGGGCGCCAGTTCCATGCTGCCGTAGAGCTTGATCATGTCCACATGCACGCCCTTGGTGGCAAAAAAATCGCGGGCGATGGCGGTGTACTTGCTAGCCACCCGCAGGCGGGCGCCCTGGCGCACGGCGTTTTCGTAGTCGAAGTCGGAACGCACGGCCACACTCACGCGGCAGCGCGCAATGCGCAGGTCCAGCGGCAAAAACAGGCCCGAGCGCGCGGCACCGCCCCATTCGGCGCTGTGCTCGATCAGCGTGTCCTTGCCACACACGCCCATGTCGGCGCCGCCATACTGCACATAGGTAGGCACGTCCGAGGCACGCACCAGCACCACGCGCACATCAGGCTGGTTGGTCGCCAGAATCAGCTTGCGCGATTTTTCAGGGTCTTCCAGCACCTCGATACCAGCAGCGGCCAGCAGCGGCATGATCTCGTCGAAGATGCGGCCTTTGGAGAGAGCAAGCGTAATCATCAGATTCTTTCAATGTCTGCGCCCAGGCCGCGCAGTTTGGCTTCCATGCAGTCGTAGCCGCGGTCGAGGTGGTAGATGCGGTCCACCACGGTCTCGCCCTCGGCCACCAGCCCGGCGATCACCAGACTGGCCGAGGCCCGCAGGTCGGTGGCCATGACCGTTGCGCCCGAGAGGCGGGGCACGCCCTCGGACACCGCCAAGCGACCATCGACCTGGATGCGCGCACCCAGCCGCACCAGCTCGTTCACATGCATGAAGCGGTTTTCAAAAATAGTTTCGGTGACCGTGGCCGTGCCCTGTGCCACGCAGTTCAGCGCCATGAACTGGGCTTGCATGTCGGTGGGAAAGCCTGGGTATTCGGTGGTGCGAAAACCCTGCGCACGCAAGGCCGCAGCACCTGGGCTGCGCACATGGATGCCGCCCTGCGCGGCCTCAACGGTGGCACCAGCTTCGCGCAACTTTTCGATCACGGCATCAAGGTGGTCCGCACGGGCATGGCGCAAAAAGGCGTCACCCCCGGTGGCCGCCACAGCGCACAGAAAGGTACCGGCCTCGATGCGGTCGGCCACCACCGCATGCTCGCAGCCGTGCAACTGTTCGACGCCCTGGATGCGGATGCGGCTGGTGCCATGGCCTTCGATCTGCGCGCCCATGGCGATCAGCATTTCGGCCAGATCGGAGATCTCAGGCTCCTGTGCGGCGTTTTCCAGCACCGTCTCGCCCTCGGCCAGACTGGCGGCCATGAGGAAGTTCTCGGTGCCGGTCACGGTGACCATGTCGGTGGTGATGCGTGCGCCCTGCAGGCGCGTGCGGCCCTCGGGCAGGCGGGCAATCATGTAGCCGTGTTCGACCACAATATCGGCGCCCATGGCGGTAAGGCCTTTGATGTGCTGGTCCACCGGGCGCGAGCCAATGGCGCAGCCGCCCGGCAGCGATACCGTGGCCTCGCCAAAGCGCGCCAGCAGCGGGCCGAGGGCCAGCACCGAGGCGCGCATGGTCTTGACCAGCTCGTACGGCGCTTCGGGCGTATTCAGGCCACTGGCATCAATGCGCACGCTGCCATCGTCGCCGCGCTCGGCTACCACGCCCATGTTGCGGATGAGCTTGAGCATGGTGTTCACATCCTGCAGCCGAGGCACGTTGCGCAGCACCACCGGCCCGGCCGTTAGCAGCGCGGCACACAGCTCGGGCAGGGCCGCATTCTTGGCGCCCGAGACCGGCACCTCGCCCTGCAAGGGGCGGCCACCGCGGATGAGGAGCTTGTCCATGGTCAGCAATTCAAAATATGAGTAAAAACAGGCCCTAGAGCCTACCTATCAAGCGCTGCAAGCTATATTTTCAATAGCACACAAGTCGCTCAACGCTCTGCCTGGGCCGCCCATTCGGCGGGGGTGAAGGTTTTCATGGACAGGGCATGCACTTCGTCGGTCTGCATCTTGCCGCCCAGCGTGGCGTACACGCACTGGTGGCGCGCAATGGCGCGTTTGCCTTCGAATTCAGGCGAAACAATGGTGGCATACCAGTGGCGCCCATCGCCTTCGAGCGTGATGTATTCACAGGCCAGGCCCGTGCTGATGAGGTTGCGGATCTCGTCGGCGGTCATGTCAGGTTCCCAGGAAAAACAGCCTGCGCCCTATCGGCCTGCAGGCAAAAAACAGCGGCACCGGGCCGCCCATGGAGTACAGCACACGGGTCATGAGCGAATCTTGTACCCGGTGCGCAGCAACTGCAGGGCCAGGGCACTCACGCACAGCCAGGCCGTGCCGACGATGCCCAGGCTGAGCCAGGGCGAGGCATCGCTCTGGCCAAAAAAGCCGTACCTGAAACCATCGATCATGTAGAAAAACGGGTTCAGGTGGCTCACTGCCTGCCAGAACGGTGGCAGTGAGCTGATGGAATAGAAAACGCCCGAGAGAAACGTCATGGGCACGATGATGAAGTTCTGGAAGGCCGCCATCTGGTCGAACTTGTCGGCCCAAAGCCCGGCAATGATGCCCAGCGTGGCCAGCAGCGCCGCCCCCAGCAAGGCAAACACAATGATCCACAGCGGCGCCGCCAGCTCGGGCAGTGCAAAAACCAGCGTCACCAGAAAAACCCCCAGCCCCACCACCAGACCGCGCAGCATGGACGAACCCACATAGGCCACAAACCACGCGCGGTGCGACATGGGCGTGAGCAGCTGGAACACCAGGCTGCCCATGATCTTGCTCTGCACCAGGCTGGATGAGCTGTTGGCAAAGGCGTTTTGCAACACGCTCATCATCACCAGGCCGGGCACCAGGAAGGAGACGTAGTCGATGCGGTCGTACACCTTCACATGGTCTTGCAGCACGTGGCCAAAGATCAGCAGGTAGAGCACGGCGGTCAGCACGGGGGCGCCGACCGTCTGGAAGCTGACCTTCCAAAAGCGCAGCACCTCCTTGTAGAAAAGCATCTGCCAACCGGTCATGCGTGCTCCAGTGGCTGCAGGGATGCGCCAGCAACTTCCTCGGCGGCCGCTGCGGCGGCCATGACGTTGAGAAACACATCCTCCAGGTCGGAACGGCGGATCTCGATGTCCTGCACCTCGACACCGGCCTCACGCAGCGTGGCCAGATAGTGCTCAATGTCCTGCGCATCGTTGGCCGCCAATTGCACCACCCGCCCCGTCACACGGGCCTGTGCGGCCAGCGCGTCAGGCAAAGCGCTGTCGGTTTTGAAGACCAGCACATTGCCCGAGGCCGCCTTGAGCAGTTCGCTGGTACGGTCGAGCGCCACCACGCGCCCGTTCTTGAGCATGGCAATGCGCCCGCACAAGGCCTCGGCTTCTTCCAGGTAGTGCGTGGTCAGCAAGACGGTATGGCCTTGCTTGTTCAGCTTGGCAATGAAGTGCCAGAGCGTCTGGCGCAATTCCACATCGACCCCGGCCGTGGGCTCGTCCAACACGATGATGGGCGGCTTGTGCACCAGCGCCTGGGCCACCAGCACACGGCGCTTCATGCCGCCCGAGAGCTGGCGCATATTGGCCTGGGCCTTGTCGGTCAGACCCAGGTTGGCGAGCAGTTCATCGATCCAGTCGTCGTTGTGGCGCACGCCGAAATAGCCCGACTGAAAGCGCAGCGCCTCGCGCACACTAAAAAAGGGGTCAAACACCAATTCCTGCGGCACTACGCCCAGCTTGCGCCGGGCCTGGGCATAGTCCTGCTGAACATCGCTGCCTTGCACCAGCACGCGGCCAGTGCTGGCACGCACCAGGCCCGCCAAAATGCTGATCAGGGTGGTTTTACCCGCACCGTTGGGACCCAGCAGGCCGAAAAACTCGCCTTCCTCGATGTCCAGGCTCACGCCGCTGAGCGCATGAAAAGAGCCCCGGGGCGTGGAATAGGTCTTGGAGACGGATTGGAAGGAGACTGCAGGCATGTGAGACAGCGATTTTACGGCCTTGGCCCTAAGGGGCTGTCCAAGGCTGCCATGCACCGCCACGGGCCATGGGGGCATCACGCCCCAGCGGCCTGCGCGGGGAGCAAAGACTCCACGCCGTACAACGCAGCCATTCCCGCCAGTGCCGGGGGCAAATCCTTGATGGCCAGGGTTTTGTGGCACGCCAGCGCCTCGCGGCGGCATTCGAGCAACACGGCCAGCGCCGAACTGTCGAACACCCGCAGCGCACCGGCATCGATGACCCAGTGCAATGCCGGGCCCGCACGCAACCCCTGCAGCAGCGGCTCGAGCACGCCGCTGGCTTGGCGGTGCGTCAGTTCAACCGGCAAGGCCAGCACCGTGTCCATGCCTTCAGCCCTTGGCGTTGCTTTGGTTGCGCGCGGTCAGGACGTCGATCAGGCCGTCGATGCCCTTCGCATTGATCTCCCGGGCAAACTGGCTACGGTAGGTTTCCACCAACCAGGCTCCCAGCACATTGAGGTTGTAGATTTTCCAGCCCGTGCCCTCGCCGGGGGTTTTCTCCAGCCAATAATCGAGTTGCACCGGATCCCCCCGGCCCCGCACCTCGGTGCGCACCAGCACGTCCTTGTCCTGCGGGCTGGCCCGCAGCGGCTTGACGTGGATGGTCTGGTCGCTCACCTGCGCCAACGCCCCGGCGTAGGTGCGCACCAACAGGGTCTTGAACTCGTCCTGCAAGCGCTTTTGCTGCTCGGGGCTGGCTTTGCGCCAGCCTGGGCCGACAGCGGCTGCGGTCATACGGCGGAAGTTCACGTTCGGCATGATGGTTTTGTCCACCAGCGCAATGACTTTGTCGAGCTCGCCCGCCTTGATGGATTTGTCGGCACGCAGCGCATCCAGCACTTCGGTAGACAGCCGCTGCACCATCACATCGGGCGCCTCGTCGGCGGCGTGCACCACGCCGGCCCCGGCCAAAGCCCACACGGCAACCAGACTGGCTGCCAAGCGCCCCAAATAACGTCGTTTGATCATTCTTTCCTCACTTCAACACGTGCCCGGATTCACTCTTGCGGCTCGGGGGGCAGTCGGCCATCATCACTGCCGGGCGCAGCATCACGTCCAGCGGCTTCAGCAGCACGCTGGCTGCGCACTTGCAGGAACACGTCGCGCGTAAAGCTGTATTTGTCCAGTGCAGCACCATCCAGCACCTCGCCGGCGCGCAGCAGGTTTGCGCGGGTATCCACCACACGCAGGGCATACAGGCTGTTGCGGGCCGACACGGGATCGACCTGGCGCACGGGGTTGCCCCGCATATCCACAGGCAACGCCAGTGTGTCGCGCACGGTGGATGGCCCCAAGATGGGCAGCACCAGATACGGACCGGGCGGCATGCCCCAGCGCCCCAATGTCAACCCAAAGTCCTGCTTGTGCCGTTCCAGCCCCATCTCGCTGGCCACGTCCAGCACGCCGCCCAGACCCATGAGGGTGTTGATGCCCACACGGAAGAAACTGGACAACGCGCCCTCGGCCCGCAACTGCAGCGTATTGTTCACAAACGACCACGCATCACCCAGATTGGAGAAGAAGTTGCTGACTCCGGTGCGCACCGGCGCAGGCGTGGCCTGCTGGTAGGCCGTGGCCACTGGTTTGAGGACAGCCGCATCCACCGCATCGTTGAAGCGCGTCATGCTGCGGTTGTAGGGTTCCAGCGGGTCGTCCGGATGGGCCTGAGGGCCGCTGGCGCAGCCCGCCAGCAACAGAGCGCCCAGGACCAGGGCGGCGGCCCGGCTGGCGCCCGTGGCATGTTTTTTTTCAGGACGCTGCGCGCCCTTGGTCATCGCGGTGGTCATTTGCTGCTGTCTGCTGCGGGCACGCCTTCGGCGGCCTTGTTAAAAAGAAACTGGCTGATGAGATTTTCCAGCACGATGGCAGATTGCGTTGCGGACACCGCATCTCCTGCCGCCAGATTGTGCTCGTCGGCTCCTGCCTCGATACCAATGTACTGCTCACCGAGCAAACCACTGGTGAGAATCTTGAGCGAGCTGTCTTTCGGGAAAGCATAGCGATCCTGCAATTGCAGGGTGACGCGGGCCTGGTAAGTCTTGTCATCAAACGTGATCGATTCCACACGCCCTACCACCACGCCCGCGCTGCGCACAGCCGCCTGGGGCTTGAGACCCCCGATATTGTCAAAACGCGCCGTCACGCGGTAGCCCGTCTGGAAGTTCAGCGTCAGCAGGTTGGCCGACTGCAATGCCAGAAAAACCAGCGCCACCACGCCGAGCATGACGAACAGGCCGACCCAGACATCGTTCTTGGACTGCTGCATCGTTCTTCCCTTTTCCTTCAGATACTGAACATCAGGGCCGTGAGGATGAAATCCAGACCCAACACCGCCAGCGACGCCACCACCACGGTCCGCGTGGTCGCCCGCGACACGCCTTCAGGCGTGGGCCGGGCCGTGTAACCCTGCAGCAGCGCCACAAAGGTCACCGTGAAACCAAACACGACGCTCTTGACGACGCCATTGCCCACGTCACTAAAAACATCCACGCCACCCTGCATCTGGCTCCAGAAAGAGCCGCTGTCAATGCCGATCATGCCGACCGCCACCACCCAGCCACCGACCACGCCCACGGCACTGAACACCGCCGCCAGCACCGGCATGGCCACAATGCCAGCCCAGAAGCGCGGCGCGAGAATGCGGCGCTCGGGGTCGACCGCCATCATCTCCATGGCGCTGAGCTGCTCGCCCGCGCGCATCAGGCCGATCTCCGCGGTGAGCGAGGTACCGGCACGCCCGGCAAACAGCAGCGCAGTGATCACCGGCCCGAGTTCCCGTAGCAAGCTCAGCGCCACCAGTTGCCCGAGCGCTTCGGTCGAACCAAAGTCCTGCAAGGTGTAATAACCCTGCAGGGCCAGCACGAACCCGACAAAGAGGCCCGACACAGTGATGATGGCCAGTGAATAATTGCCCAAGAAATGCACCTGGTCGCGCACCAGGCCCGGGCGTTGCCACACCGCCGAAAACAATTTCAACAATCGCCCGAACAGGCGCGCGCCCAGGCCGATATCAGCCAGCTTGCAGCGCACGGCAAAACCCAGATCGGAGGGGCGGTACCAGCTCATGTCGCCCCCCCGTCCAACGGGCCGAAATCCTGCGCCACATCGGGCCCCGGGTAATGGAAGGGCACGGGCCCCACGGGCAGCGCATTGACAAACTGGTGCACCAAAGGGTCGCTACTGTGGCGCACCTCATCGGGAGTGCCCTGCGCCGCAATGACGCCCGGCCCCAGGATGACCACATGATCGGCCAGCTTGAAAGTGGCTTCCAGGTCATGCGAGACAAGCACAGTGGTGAGCCCCATGGCGTCATTGAGCTGGCGGATGAGTTGCGCCGCCGTGCCCAGCGAGATCGGATCCAGCCCGGCAAAAGGCTCGTCGTACATCACCAGCTCCGGGTCCAGCGCGATGGCCCGCGCCAACGCCACGCGACGCGCCATGCCACCAGAGATCTGGGCGGGCATGAGATCGCGTGCTCCGCGCAGGCCCACAGCGTGCAGCTTCATGAGCACAATGTCGCGCACCAGCGCTTCGGACAGATCGGTGTGCTCACGCAGTGGAAAAGCGACGTTCTCGAACACACTCATGTCAGTAAACAGCGCGCCAAACTGGAACAGCATGCCCATGCGCCGCCGTGCGGCATAAAGCTGCGCCCTATCCATGCGCCCGACATCCTTGCCGTCGAACAGCACCTCGCCCTGCTGGGCGCGCTGCTGACCGCCAATCAGGCGCAACACCGTCGTCTTGCCTCCGCCCGAAGCGCCCATGATGGCCGTGACCTTGCCCCGCGGCACCGCCAGCGACAGCCCACGCAAAACCGGCTGCGCGCCATAAGCAAAATGGACATTGCGCAGCTCGACCAAGGGATCGGGACAGTGTGGGGAGGTGAGGGACATGGGCGAAAACGCAGGCGCCAAAGGCGTACGATCATATAAGGGATTGCCCTATGGGCCTGTAGACCCTTTTTTTACCCGTGCAAACACGGAGCGCGGCACAACGTTTTGGCCGACCTTGGCATCACCCAAAGCACACCACACCGATAAGGCTATAATTTAGGGTTCAGAAAAACCGCTCGCCCGGCCGGGCGGATTGCTGTCAGCGTTGCATTGGCGTCATACACGTACAACGGAACGAGGGCGCGGCAAGATGGCCGGCGACGCTTCTCCCATTCCCCCACGTGCCCACCGCCTGCAACACACCGGGCGGCAGACGTGGCTTGCATTCCATGGTCTGCCGATTTTTGCCCACCTCGCAAAAAGGGAGAAACCGCACCCATGAAAACGCTATGCCCCGTGCCACCCACGCTCGCCCCTGTCGTCGCATCACCCAAAGCACGCAATGCCACGGGCCTGCACCTGATCGGCGACCTCTATGGCTGCCTGTGTGACAGCCGCCTGATGCACGATGCAGAGTATCTGGAAGATTTTTGCAAAGCCCGCGTTGCAGCAGCAGACCTGACTTCGGTGGGCAGTCTGTTCCACAGCTTTGGCGAGGGCGGCGGCGTGACCGGCGTGGTGGTGCTGGCCGAATCGCACCTGTCGATCCACACCTGGCCCGAATCGGGCTACGTGACCGTCGATGTCTACGTCTGCAACTACTCCACCGACAACCGCCCCAAGGCGCAAAAACTGTTCAACGACATCCAGGCGGCCTTCAACCCGGCCGACCCCCATCTGCACCGTGTCGAGCGCGCCTGAAATGGAACACCCGCTGAGCCGCCTTCGGCGCCTTCCCCCTCCAGGGGGACGACGCCCTTGCTGCGGAGCGGCCCTTGCTCGGCGTCCCTCGCCTGGGGCCGCGCCGTTTGCATGGGCTGTATACGACGTGCACGGCAGAAAGGAACGCTGACATGCCCGAACTCCGCTACATGGCCGAGCGCCTGACGCCCGATTTCGGTTTCTACCTGCGCGAGAGCACCCGGGTGGCGCAAAAGCAGTCCCCCTGGCAACACATCGAGGTGTTCGACAACGCGCTGTTTGGTCGCGTGATGCGCATCGACGGCTGCTTCATGACCTCCGAGCGCGACGAATTTTTCTACCACGAGCCCATGGTGCATTTGCCGGCCATCGCCCATGGCGCGCCGCGCAGCGCGCTGGTGGTGGGCGGTGGCGATGGTGGCGCTGCCGAGGAATTGCTCAAGTACCCGAGCATGGAGCGCGTCCTGCTCGCCGAACTGGACGCAGATGTCGTGCACATGGCTCGCGAATGGCTGGGCAATATCCACCATGGTGCACTGGATGACCCGCGCTTGGAAGTCCGCCTGGGTGATGCGCGCGCGTTGATCGAATCGTGCACCGAACGCTTTGATCAGATCGTGCTTGACCTGACCGACCCGATCGGCCCGGCACTCGATCTCTACACCGTCGAGTTCTATGCCGCCTGCCGTCGTGCCCTGAATCCGGGCGGTGTGCTGTCACTGCACCTGGGCTCGCCCATCCATCTCCCAGAGTCGATGGCGCGCATCGCTGCGTCGCTGCGCACGGCCTTTCCCATCGTGCAGCCCTATCTTCAATATGTGCCTCTGTACGGCACGCTGTGGTGCATGGCAATGGCCTCCTGCGACACGGATCCTGCCGCGCTGAGCGCAGCCGAAGTGGATGCCCGCATCGCCGCGCATGGACTGAAGGATTTGCAGCTTTACAACGGTGCTATGCACCATGCGCTGCTGGCACAACCCAACTTCGTGCGGGAACTGCTGCAGCGCCCGGCAGAACCCATCCACACGGGGGGCACGCTACAAGAGGCCATCGACCCCCACACACTGCCTGCCGTCACGGTCATTCCCGGTTAGGCACAGGGCAGGATCAACCCCATGGGTGGAGCCTGCCCACTGCTGCAACAATGGGTGCATCCATCCCCACTGGTGCTGCATTGCCATGAACCCAGAATCGTCTTCCGCCCCGGCCACCGTCCTGCAGGCACTGGCCCGGCACCGCATCTGGAGCCAGCTTGAACCGGCCGTGCTGGCCACGCTGGCGCCCCAGTGGGAGCAGACAGAAGCCAACGTAGGCACGTCCCTGCGGCCGCAGGGCCAACTGCACAACCGCACCGGGCTCATCCTGGACGGCATGGTGGATCTGCACGATCCCGATCTGGACATCGCTGTGCACCTGCAGCCGGGCGACATGTTTGGCTTTGGCGCCACACCGGAACAACACCTGTCTACCTGGCAGGCCACCGCTGCATCCGATTGCCGCATTGCGTGGCTGGACGCAGAAACCGTGGCCGCCCTGTGCCGCGAGCACGGTGCATTGGCCTATTTTTTCCCCTCTCTGCCTGTCGCAGGGCAAGCCAGTGCTGTGCCGTCGCCCGACGCGGGCGTACACCTGAACCTGCTGGCCACCTCGGTGCGCGCGCTCATCAAACGTGAGCCCATCACCCTCGCGCCGGAAACCTCCATTCGCGCAGCAGCGCAGCAGATGTGCGAACTGCGGGTCTCGTCCGTGCTGCTGGTACAACAAGGCCACCTTTTCGGCCTGGTGACCGATCGTGACCTGCGCAACCGCGTGGTGGCACAGGGCCTGGACATTGATCGCCCGGTCTCCGACATCGCCACGCTGGCCCCCTTGACCATGCAGGCACCAAGCCCGGCATTCGAGGCCCTGCTGCTGATGGCACGGCACAATATCCACCACATGCCCGTGATGGACGGCACACGCATCGTCGGCATGATCACAGCCACTGATCTGGCCGAGCAGCACAGCACTTCACCGGTCTATCTTGCGGGCGACGTGTACAAGCAGACGAGCGTCGAAGGACTCGCGCGCACCAGCACCAAGATACGCCCCCTGCAACAGCACTTGGCCGCCGCCGATGCCAGCGCCTACAGCACGGGCCACATCATCACCACCATCACCGACGCCATCACTACGCGCCTGATCCATCTGGCACAAGCCCAGTTGGGGCCAGCCCCCGTGGACTATGTGTGGGTAGCGGCCGGTTCACAGGCGCGCAGCGAGCAAACCGCCAAATCCGACCAGGACAACTGCCTGGTGCTGGACGACCGCTATGATGAGGCAGCGCACGGCGAGTACTTTCGCGCCTTTTCACGCTTTGTCTGCGACGGGCTGGCCGAATGCGGCTACATCCACTGCCCCGGCGAAATAATGGCCATGACCGACAAATGGCGCCAGCCGCGCGCGCGCTGGGCGCAGTATTTCCAGCAGTGGGTGGACACCCCCGAGCCCATGGCGCTGATGCTGACCTGCGTGTTCTTTGACCTGCGTGCCATCCACGGAAAGACGGAGCTGCTCGACTCCTTGCGCCAGGAGGTGCTGCACCGCACCCGGGGCAAAAGCCTGTTTCTGGCGCACATGGTCGGCAACGCACTCAAGCACCGCCCGCCACTGGGGCTGTTTGGCACCATCTCGCGCATCCGCGGTGGCGAGAATGCCGGCACCATCGATCTCAAACACAGCGGCATCGTGCCCATCGTGGACCTGGCGCGCGTCTATGCACTGGCCGGTGGCGTGGCCGCGGTGAACACCCACGACCGCCTGGAGCAGGTGGCCCAGGCCGGCGAAGTCAGCCCGCAGAGCGCACGCGACCTGCGCGATGCGCTGGAGTTTCTATCCAAGCTGCGCATCGACCACCAGGCACGGCAGATCACCCAGGGGCAGGAGCCCGACAATTTTCTGGCGCTGGAGGAGCTGTCCAACTTCGAGCGCAGCCACCTCAAGGAAGCCTTCTCGGTAGTGCAAACGCTGCAGGGGGTGCTGGGGCAGCGGTATCAGACGGGGAGGTATTGAGTATTTTTGGGATCTAGCGCTTATGGGGCAAGCGTTAGCAGCTATTGTTTTAATAGTTACTGGCATGCCTTTGCAGCGGGCGGAGGCCGGGGTGTGCGCCCGGCGGCGTAGTAACTTTCTCTTGCTTCGCCAAGAGAAAGTCACCAAAGAGAAGGCGACCCTGCTGTCTGGAAGGGGAGCGAGATCTTTGATCCGACACGGTTGATGCCAAAAACCGCTTGACGAAAAACATAGAACCTCGGTGATGGCGGGGTCTCGCTCGAACTCGCGCCTGCGGCGCTCAAACAATCGCGAGCCCTGATCCGCCATCCCCTGCGCGCCGCAGGCGCATACAAAAGGGGTGGGAGTCCAACATCCCTACGGGCCATCGCTGCGCTCGGCACCAAGGGGCCGCAGGCGCTATGCGCTGCGCATGCCAGGCCGAGCGCAGCGACGGCCCGTGTCAGGCTTCCAACCCCCTTCTGGCTGCGCCTGCGGCGGGGTGCTTGCGGGGTGGCGGGTGTGTCGCAGGACACGCCCGCTTCGTGATCTGACTCGCCGCATTTGTCTGAACGCAGCTGCGCAGCAGCGTAGTGAGTTATGCGGCGTACCCCGCAAGCACCCCGCCGCAGGTGTGCCCCGCAGGGGCCGCAGGCTGTGGGGCGCGTTTCTTTGCCTCCTTTCTTGTCGCGCACAAGAAAGGAGGTCGCCCGCCGGGGCGAATCCCGGCCTCCGCCCTCCAAAAAAGCACCTCGAAAACTATCAAAACAATAGCTACCTGCGCTTAACCTATAAGCGCTATAGCCGAAAAACACTCAATATTTCAACCGCGCGTAATACGTCTTCTGCGCCGCCTCACGCGCCTGTCGCAGGGTATGTATGCCCTGCGCCTGCAGCAGCGGAATCAGTCGCAACCAGATCTCTGCCGTCACCAGCGCATCGCCCAGCGCCGTGTGGCGCCCCAGCACGGTCACATTGAATCGCTCGGCGATGGCTTCCAGGCGGTGGGAATCCTGGTGCGGATGCACCACTGCCGATAGCAGCAGCGTGTCCAGCACCGGCTGGTGAAAAGCAATGCCCGTGGCCTCTTCTTGCAACTGCAGAAAACGCATGTCAAAGGCCGCGTTGTGCGCCACCAGCACAGTGTCCTGCGCGAACGCATGGAACACCGGCAACACCTCGCCAATGCGCGGCTTGCCCACGACCATGTCTTCGGTAATGCCATGAATGGGAATGGACGCCGCAGGGATACCACGCCCGGGGTTGACCAGTTGCTCGAAGCACTCTTGCCGCAGCAGCTTGCCATTGACGATACGCGCAGCCCCGATCTGGATGATGGCGTCGCCCTCGGAGGGGTTGAGCCCCGTGGTTTCCGTGTCGAACACGGTGTAGGCCAGCTCGGACAGGGGCCGGTCGTCCAGCGCACTGCCCTGTTCAGCCATCTGGAACAGGTCGAAGTCGTAGTACTCTGGACGGCTGCAATCGCTCTCGCCCAACTCCGCATCGACCACGCCTTGCACGCTGGCCAGGGGCAGCATGAAACGGAAAAAGGCCTGGTGGCGCACCCGCTCGCGCTCGAACCACATCTCGCCGCCGTGCCGCTCGATCACATCGCGCACGGTGAGCGGACTGCGTTCGTTGCCGAAGTACATCGAGTCCATTTCCCAGCTCATCACGGTCTCATTGCTCATGGCCTGGCCGCTCCAGACCAGATCGAGCTGGGCGTGTGCACCTGCCGCCTGCAGCCGCAGCTGCAGAAAGCGCACCTCGAATTCATCCACCAGCCGGTGGGCCAGGTAGGTCAAGGCCTGCAGCAGGGTATAGCTGTCCACCTTGAGCCACAGGCTGGTATCCACCGCATCCAGGGTGACGGGGCAAGTGCAGTGGGCTGCAATCTGGCGCTGGGCAGCAGCGGCCAGGTCGGCGCCCAGCATGTCCTCCATGGGCCAGCGGGTCTTGAGCCGCTGCGTGGCGCGCTGCGCCAGGTCGGTGATGCGTCGCCCCATAGCGCCCACCTCGTCACGCACCACGCCCAGAAAGCGCTCACGCATGGCGGGCTCCAGATCGGAGTAGCCCAGCATGTCCACGGCGGCCTGGATGTTGGCCAGCGAAGCGCGGCTGCCTTCGGTCAGCCCGTGCAGCAGTTGGTCGCGTGCGGCTTCTTCCTCGACGCTGGCGGTGACGTTGTTGAGCATCAGCACAAAGCCGCTGACGACGGCCTGCGCCGCGTCGCCTGCCCCAGCATCGCTGCCGCCGGAACGCACCGGCGCCACCTGCACGCGCAGCAATTGCCCGCCCTGCGTGGTGGTGACAAACTGGGCCGACGGGCTGGCCACGCCCCGCACCATGCTTTGGTGGATGCGCTCCAGTGCATGGGCCAGCAACTGCCGGTCAAATACGGCGTAGATGGAGCGGCCAATACCCACCAGTTCCGTGCCATCGGCCAGGCCGGGCTCTTGTGACAGGGCGCGAAACTGCTGGCGTGCGCGCTGGTTGTAGAGCAGGATGCGCCCATCGCGGTTGCACACCACCACGCTCTGGTTCAACTCGGCCATCAAGGCGGCCAGGCGGTCTTTTTCCTGCTGCACACGCACACTCGCCTGCGCCACCTGTTCGGTCATGTCGCCGCGCAATTGGTCGCGCTGTGCGGCCAGCTCATTCACGGCGCTGGCCAAGGCCTGCATTTCTGCCGTGCCCCGGGGCTTGAGCTTCTGGGGCGTCGTAGCGGCCAGCACCACCCGGGTCTCTTCCAGAAGTTGGTAAGGAGCCCCCACGTAGCGGCGGTGCAAAACACGCAAAACGCCCGCCACCAGGCCCAGCCCGATCAGCCAGCCCACCGCCACCAGGGCGGTGCGCTGCGCCAGCACGTCGCCCACGGCCATACGCTCGTCCGGCGACAGCGTAGACCAGACGATGACCGACATCAACACCAACCACAGGGCCATGACCAAGCCAGAAGCCACGATGGCCCACACCAGGCGGGGGTCTACTTTTCTCATGCCGGCGCATCCCCCAACAGCTCGGCCACCTTCTGAACCAGTTCGCGGGTAGAGAAGGGTTTGGTCATGTAGGCATTGGCACCCAGGGCCAGCCCCTTGGCAAGATCGGTCTCGCGGCCCTTGGCCGTCAGCATCAATATCTTGGTGGCCTGCAGACTCTCGTCGGCACGCACGGCCTGGCACACCTCAAAACCCGACTTGTGCGGCATCATCACATCGAGCAGCACCAGCGCGGGCCGCTCCCGCACGATGGTGTCGAGCGCTTCCTGCCCATCCCGGGCCACCACCACGGTGTAGCCTTCGCGCTGCAGCAAATATTCCAGCGAGATCACGATGTTGGGCTCATCGTCGGCAATCAGTATCTTGTATGTCATGGTTTTTTGTCTCCGCAGGTGGGGGCGTCCAGGGGCAGCCAGAAGCAGAAGCACGCACCTGCAAGGCCTGTGGGCTCCAGCCATAACCGGCCGCCAAAATGTTCTGCAATGTGGCGACTGATCGGCAGGCCCAGGCCTGTTCCGTGCGCCACCTGGACACCGATATCGGTCTGGTGAAAACGGTCAAAAATCATGGCCTCATGGCCTGGCTCCACCCCCGGACCATTGTCCTGCACGCACACGGTAACGCCCTGGTCATCGTGCACCAGCCGTACCTGCACCTGCCCGTCGATGGGCGGCACAAACTTTGCGGCATTCGAGAGAAGATTGAGCAGCACCTGGAGAATGCGGTCGGGATCCGCATGGAGTGAAGGCGCCTGATCTGCCAGCTCTAGCTGGACATGGGCAGAGCGCTCCCGGAACACCTCGGCCGTGGTGGCCACTGCACGCTCCACGAGAGCGCGCATATCGACCTGGGCTACATGCCATTCCGCATGGCCCGATTCGATTTTGGCCATGTCCAGCACCTGGTTGACCAGGCGCGTCAGGCGCTCTGTCTCGGCCACGATGATGCCCACAAACTGCTGGCGCTGGGTGGCCGACATATCAACGTCGTCCTGCATCAACTCGGCCAATGCACGGATGGACGTCAGAGGCGTGCGCAATTCGTGCGTGACCGAGGACATGAAATCGTCCTTGAGCCGGTCCAGGCTTTGCAGCTGCTCATTGGCAGCGCGCAGATCTTCGGTGGCACGTTCCAGTGAGCGCGACTTGCCCTCCAGCGCACGCGAGTAGGCGCGTATCTGGGAAGCTTCATCCAGGATGCGCAGTACATCGCTGGGTGAGAGGGTTTCCTCCTCGGCCACCGAAGCCACCAGCGCGCGGGCCGATGCACTGCCCACGGCGCCGGCCAACTGGGTTTCAACAAACTGCACCAGGCGTGCGTCGGGCCGCAGGGCTTGCACCGAGCCTGCGCCCATGCGCAGCGCATAGGCCTCGAAAAGCGGCCGCGCCTTGGCTCCCCCCAGAAAACGCTCGCACAGGCGCAGCAGATCTTGCGTATTGGCCCGCCCGCGCCAGAACACGGGGCTGGAGGCCGCTGTGCGCTGGAACACATCGACGAACAACAAGGCCTGACTGGCTTCACGGCCTGAAGGCACGCGCCACAGCGAGACACCCACATAGACCACACCATTGACCAGCATGCTCCAGAACAGCGAGTGTGTCAGGCCGTCAAACCCCTGCAGGCCCAACAACTGTTCAGGCCGCAGCCACGCCAGCCCCCAAGGGCCCTGCGCAATGAAACCGGTATCGAGCCAACCGGACTTCGCAATCGAGGGCAGCATCAGGGTATAGGCCCACATCAAAAAACCCGCCAACAGGCCTGCCAGGGCGCCCTGCCGTGTGCCGCCCTTCCAGTACATGCCGCCCAGCACCACCGGCGCAAACTGCGCCACGGCGGCAAAACTGATGAGCCCGATACTCACCAGCGCATAGGCTTCACCTGCCAGATGAAAGTAAACATAGCCCAGCACCAGCACACCCAGAATGGATGCCCGCCGTATCCCCAAAAGCACGCGCGACAGGTCTTGTCCTTCGCTGCTGCGCAGGTGCCGCCAGCGCAGCAGCAAGGGCAGCACCAGTTCATTGCTGACCATGATGGACACGGCCACGGTCTCCACAATGACCATGCCGGTAGCGGCAGAAAGCCCCCCCACAAAAGCGAACAGCGCCAGCGCATTCTGTCCGGCGGCCAGGGGCAGCGACAGCACAAAGTTCTCCGCATTGGCCTGGCCCGGGCCAAAGTACAACAGACCGCCCAAGGCAATGGGCAGCACAAACAGATTGATCAGCAGCAGATACAGCGGAAACACCCAGACGGCGCGGCGCAGGTGGGTCTCGCGCACGTTCTCCACCACCATGACCTGGAACTGTCTGGGCAGAAACACCACCGAGAACATCGACAGCACCGTCAGACCGAACCACTGCGCCCAGGCAAACTGCCCACCTTGCTCCAGGCGCAGCAGTTGCTGCAGTTCCGGAATCGCCTGCGCGCGGGCGAACAGGTCTTCCAGGCCATCGAACAGGCTGTAAACCACAAAAAAACCCACCGACAGGAACGCCACCAGCTTGACCACCGACTCAAAGGCAATGGCCGCCACCATGCCCTCGTGCCGCTCCGTGGTATCGAGGTGCCGCGCACCAAACACCATGGCAAAACCGGCCAACACCAGCGCCACATAGAAGGCACTGTCCTGGCTCCAGTGCAAGGGCAGCATCGCCGTGGCGCCGTCGGTGGCCGTGAGCAAGGTGTACCCGGCCGAAACGGCCTTGAGCTGCAAGGCGATGTACGGCACGATGCCCACCACGGCAATCAGGGTCACCAGACCCGCCAACAACGGGCTTTTGCCATAGCGGCTGGCAATAAAGTCGGCGATGGACGTGATGCGGTACGTTTTGGCGATACGCACCATCTTGCGCAGCACAATCCAGCCCAGCACCATGACCAGCGTAGGACCCAGGTAGATCGGCAAAAACCAGACCCCCCCAGACGCTGCGCGCCCCACACTGCCAAAGTAGGTCCAGGCCGTGCAATACACCGCCAGCGAAAGCGCATAAACCCAGGGATTGGCAATGACAGAACGGCCTTGCTGCGCACGGCGATCGGCCCAGTAGGCCACTGCAAACAACAGCAACAGGTAGGCAAAGGACGCCGTGATAACCAGAAAGGGCGAAAGCATGGCTAGCCCTGGTCTTCTGGCGGCGGGGGTATGCCCGCGCGCTCCTCAGGCCGCTCGTCGAAGCGGTCCTGTGGGCGCTCCATCAACCAGGCCAGCGCTGCAATGATGCCGGCCCACAGCACAAGCAGGGCCAGCGGGAAAAGCGGCACTCCCCACAGAACCACATCGCGGTCCCACAGGCCCAGCAGCGGAAAATTGAAAAGCAACCAGCCGCCGGTGAACAGGGCAACCAGGCGTTGGGAGCCGAGTCCTTTGAGCACGACGGTCTCCTGGCAAGAAGGTCTAAGCGCCTCCTGCTGCCATTGTGCGCCCCGCACTTACCAAGGTCTTACGCACCGGGCAGCGCGGTCGGGATTCAAGCCTTGGGTTGCACCTTGGATTCAGCCTTGGCTTTACCCTTGGAAAAGGTGTTGTGCGCCTGGCGTGACAGGGCGAAATCCAGAAAAAACTTGCACCAGATGGTGCTGCCGGCCATGGCAGACCAGGTGTTGTAGTCAAACAGGCCCATGGCCACGGTCACGATCACCACGGACGCCACCCCCCCTGCAACGAGGTTGATTGCCACGACATAGGGCGCATATTTTTCGGGATTGGGCGGTGATTCGCCACGCTTGAGCGCCACTTCGGAAAAATCACGCCGCACCACGATGCGCCAGGCCCGGCGCAACCAGAAATACGCCATGGGGAACAGCGCCAGATACAGAATCCACGTCAAGGCGACATTGACATCAAAAACCATGCAGGGCTCCCAGATGCGGTGACACTCTGCCTTGCAGTGCCACCCCGGTATTCAGAAAAAAAGCCCTGCCAGCACAGCCGACAGGGCCCCCTATTGTGACTGCCGCTGCGCAGGCGCGGCGGCAGTCTGGTCTTGCACGCAGCCTAGGCCTTAGTGCGCACCCGACACCGTCTTGGAGCCGCGGGGAATGCGCACGGCCTCCACCATGGCCTGGATATGCGCTGGTGGCGGTGCCGTCACCTTGTCCACCAGGAAGGCAACCAGGAAGTTCACCCCGGCACCAACCGCACCAATGGCTTCTGGCGTGATACCGAAGAAGCTGTTGGCGCCACCAATCAGGCCGAGGTATTCCGTGCCCTTGATGAAGAACACGCCCTTGTGTGCGAACACATAGAACAAGGTGAAGAACAGGCCCGCCAGCATGCCGGCCATGGCGCCTTCCTTGTTCATCTTCTTGCTGAAAATACCCATCATGATGGCGGGGAACAGCGAGCTGGCTGCAATACCAAAGGCCAGGGCCACGGTACCGGCCGCAAAGCCGGGCGGATTCAGGCCCAGATAGCCAGCCACCACAATGGCTACGGCCATGGACACCTTACCCGCCAGCAGCTCGTTCTTCTCGCTGATGCTGGGGTTGAACACGCCCTTGATCAGGTCATGCGACACGGCCGAGGAAATGGCCATCAGCAGACCTGCAGCCGTCGACAGCGCCGCAGCCAAACCACCCGCAGCTACCAAAGCGATCACCCAGTTAGGCAGCAGCGCGATTTCCGGATTGGCCAACACAATGATGTCGTCGTTCACGGTCAATTCGTTGCCTTTCCAGCCTGCAGCTGCAGCCTTGTCGAGCACGGCGGCGTTCTTGGTCTTGTCGTTGTAGTACTGGATGCGGCCGTCACCGTTTTTGTCAGCAAACTTCAGCAGACCGGTCTTCTCCCAGCGCTTCATCCAGTCAGGACGGGCTTCGTACTTGATGCTGGCTTCGGGGCCAAACGGATCGGCATCGTTCATCACCACGCCGGGCGTGATCGTGCGGATCAGGTTGGTCTTGGCCATGGCCGCCACAGCAGGAGCCGTGGTGTACAGAATGGCAATGAAGATCAGCGCCCAACCGGCCGAGCTACGTGCATCCTTCACCGAAGGAACGGTAAAGAATCGCATGATGACGTGCGGCAAACCAGCGGTACCAATCATCAGCGACAGTGTGTACATGAACATGTTCAGCATGCTGCCGGGCAGTTGCGTCGTGTACTTGCCAAAGCCCAGATCGGTCACGACCTTGTCGAGCGTGGCCAGCAAAGACACGTTATGGTCCACCAGGTTGGAACCCAAGCCCAGCTGGGGAATGGGGTTGCCCGTGAGCTGCAACGAGATGAACACGGCAGGCACGGTATAGGCCAGGATCAGCACGATGTATTGCGCCACCTGGGTGTAGGTGATGCCCTTCATGCCGCCAAACACGGCGTAGGCAAACACAATGGCCATGCCCACGTAAATGCCGGTATCGCTGGACACGCCCAAGAATCGCGCAAATGCAATGCCAACGCCTGTCATCTGGCCAATGATGTAGGTCAGCGAGGCGACCAGCAGGCACATCACAGCAATGGTGCTGGCGCCCTTGGAGTAAAAGCGATCACCAATGAACTGGGGTACCGTGAACTTGCCGAACTTGCGCAGGTAAGGTGCCAGCAGCATGGCCAGCAGCACGTAACCGCCCGTCCAGCCCATGAGGAACAGCGCGCCGCCGTAGCCCATGTTGGAGATCAGGCCGGCCATGGAGATGAACGAAGCAGCACTCATCCAGTCGGCGGCCGTCGCCATACCGTTGGTGACGGGGTGCACGCTGCCGCCAGCTGCATAGAACTCGCTCGTCGATCCGGCACGCGCCCATACGGCGATGCCGAGGTAGAGCGCAAAGCTCAACCCGACGAAAATATAAATGGTGGTTTGGAGTTCCATATTTCAGTCCTCAGTCTTCGTGTACGTCGAACTGGCGGTCAATGTCGCCCATCTTCTTGGCGTAATAGAAAATCAGCGCAATGAAGATGTAGATAGAGCCCTGTTGTGCAAACCAGAACCCCAATGGATAACCGCCCAACTTGATGCTATTGAGCAGATCGGCAAACAGAATCCCCGCGCCAAACGACACCACAAACCAGATGATCAGAATCCTGGTTAGCAAGCTTAGCGTGGCTTTCCAGTAGGCGTGACTACTTTTGTCTTCCTTCATGAAACCCCCTCTTTTTTGAGAACAGATCCACAGCGCAAAAAAGCACTGCCCCCGCGCATCCCGCAGGCAGTGCCGTCGGTTTGCGTTAGCGACTGTGTTCACGCTTCCTTACAGTGAACTGATGAAATCACCCAAACAAGTCAGGGATGTGGCAACTCAAGGGAAAACACTAGTTTTGGGTGCTGTGCGCATTACGAGGCGCCTCAGTGAAATCCCCAATAGCAAGATCAAGCGATGCAGAAACACTATGTGACATCTGGCGCCCCCAGCTGAAAGAAAGCGTCTGCGAACCCCATGCCCGATTTATCTGCTTCCCTGCTCTCCCGTATCTACGCCAAGACCGCCGAAGGCCAACAAGAAATTCAAGCGCGCGCGATGGGTTTGACGCCGCTGGCGAGGCGTGTGCTGGTGCTGGTGGACGGGCACCGCAGCGGCAAGGACCTGGCGGCTTTTGTGCCGGGCAACGACATCGAGGTGCACCTTACCGAGTTGTTGACACGCGAGTGCATTGCCGCCGTAGGTAGGGCAGCAGCACCCGCATCTGCATCCGCGCCGGCCGCAGCAGGCCACCCCCATGATCCATTCGAAGACGAGTTGAACCGCCTACCGGCCGCAGAAACCCGCAGCACCAAAGATCTGGACATGGCGCGCAACTTCATGACCAACACGGTCAACAACATTTTTGGGCACCACAACCGCATCTCGCTGCTCGAAGCCATCTTCGCCTGCCAGAGCAGCGAAGCGCTGCGCAAGGTGTACCCTGCCTGGGCGCACGCCCTGGAGACCAACAACACGGGCAAGAAACGCCTGCCCGAGTTGCGCGAAAAGCTGTTCGCAGTACTGTAGGCAGGGCCATGGGCCAGCAGGTTGGCAATACAGTGAGAACCCGTTTCTTACGCAGCACGCCTTGCCACCATGCCCCCCATCCCAGAGTCGTATCTTCCGCAACCCATTGATCCCGCTTCATTGCCAGGATGGCTGGGCTGGTCGCTGCCGTTTTTCAGCGAACCGGTGCTGCAAAACCCGCATATCGATCTGACCTTGCAGCTGGATGTCAGCAACGCTTTTGCACAGTACCAGGGGCTATCGCAGGACAGCGAGCAGGCGTCTTTTTTTGCCTTTTTGGTCTGGCATCTCGCACAGACCCTGGCGCAACACCCCTCGTTCAACCTGCGCCGCGTCAATGGCGACTGGTATGTCTTGCACAATCCGCCGATTTTCATCCCCGTGGCCGTGGGCGGCGACGCACGGTTTCGAGATCTGGTTCTGGAAAACGCCTACCAGCAGGATTTGCCGACGTTCCTGGAGAACTACCACAACATGCTCGCCCTGGCGCGCTCGCCCGCAGGCTTGCCGCCCTGCGCCAGTGAAACTTATTGCCTCGCGCATTTCATGGGTAATTTGCCCCATTTGCGGTTTTCCGGCCTGACGCTGCATTGGCGGGCTGACCAGTCGCTGGGGCAGAGCAGTTTCTATTTTGGCCAGCGTTACGCCGAAGGTGGGCGCACGCTGATTCCGCTGGCGGTGCGGATGCACCACAGCTGCACCGATCCCTTTGTCCTCAATGGGCTGATCGCCGATTTTCAGCGGCGCTTTGCACCACAGGCGGACTGAAAAGCCCTCGCTTTTTGGGGGCGAGAAATTTCAAGAAAAATAGGCCTCTAACACTTATTGGTCAAGCGTCAGCAGCTATTATTTTTGACACCCCAAAAGCACATCACTCCGCCAAAAAGTTGACGTTGCTCGGCCACCCATAAAAAAAACGCGATGGAGCAGCCCGCTCAGCGCGCCAGCACCGGAGCCAGCGCCACGCCGGTATGCGTTCCCAGGCTCACCAAGGCTTCGGGGGTGGTCGCGGCCACGATGCGTCCTCCTTCTCGCCCGCCTTCGGGGCCCAGGTCGATGACCCAGTCGGCCTCGGCGATGACATCAAGGTCGTGCTCGATCACCACCACGCTGTGCCCGCCATCGACCAGCCGGTGCAGCACGCGGATGAGCTTGTCCACGTCGGCCATGTGCAGGCCCACGGTGGGTTCATCCAGCACATAGAAGGTGTGTGGCGCCTTCTGGCCGCGCCGCCCTATTTCGTCGCGCACCTTGGTGAGTTCGGTCACGAGCTTGATACGCTGCGCCTCGCCGCCGCTCAGTGTGGGGCTGGGCTGGCCCAGCGTGAGGTAGCCCAGGCCCACGTCCTTGAGCAGTTGCAGCGGGTGCGCTATGGCGGGCATGCTGGCGAAGAACGCGACGGCCTCGTCCACCTCCATCTGCAGCACGTCGCCAATGCTCTTGCCGCGCCAGGTGACGGCCAGGGTCTCGGGGTTGAAGCGCGCGCCGTGGCAGGCTTCGCAGGGCACTTTCACGTCGGGCAGAAAGCTCATGGCGATGGTGCGGATGCCCTGGCCCTCACAGGTGGCGCAGCGGCCCGTGCCGGTGTTGAAGGAGAAGCGCCCTGCGGCATAGCCGCGCGCCTTGGCCTCCAGGGTTTCGGCGAACAGCTTGCGCACCGTGTCCCAGAAGCCGATATAGGTGGCGGGGCAGCTGCGCGGCGTTTTGCCAATCGGCGTCTGGTCCACTTCGAGCACGCGGTCGATGGTTTCGAAGCCCGATAAACCCAAGCAACCCACCAGCGCAGGAGCCTTGCCCGCATCCATGGCATCGCGCCCGGCCTTGGTACTGCGCTGCTGCACCCAGGCCTGCACGTTGGCCAGCAGCACGTCGCGCGCCAGCGTGGATTTGCCCGAGCCGCTGACGCCCGTCACCGCCACCAGGCGCTGCAGCGGCACGCGGGCCGTCACCTGGTGCAGGTTGTGCAGGTACGCGCCCTGCACAACCAGCCAGTGGGCGGGCCCGATGGACTGAAGGTCTTTTTGGCCTCCAGCGCTTTCTGGCAAAGCGCTGTTAGCTATTAATTTAGGAGCATTCACTTCCATGCTACGGCGCAATTGCAGCGGATGGCGCATGGCGTGCAGCAGGTAGCGGCCCGTTTGTGAATGCTCGGCAGCGGTCACGTCCTGCACCGTGCCTTGCGCCACCAGCGTGCCACCGCGCTTGCCGGCGCCGGGGCCGATGTCGATCACATGGTCGGCCGCGCGGATGGTGTCTTCGTCGTGCTCCACCACCACCAGGGTGTTGCCCTTGCTGCTGAGCTGGTGCAGGGCACGCAGCAAAATCTGGTTGTCGCGCGCATGCAGGCCAATCGTGGGCTCGTCGAGCACGTAGCACACGCCTTGCAGGTTGCTGCCCAGCTGCGCGGCCAGGCGGATGCGCTGGGCCTCGCCACCGCTGAGCGTGGGCGCGCCCCGGTCGAGGGTGAGGTAGCCCAGGCCCACTTCTTCCAGAAATTCGAGGCGGCCCTTGATCTCGGGGATGAGGTCGCGTGCGATGTCCGCCTCGCGCCCGCTCAGCGCCAGCTGCTGCACCCAGGCACGGATGTCGCTGACCGACAGGCGTGCAATATCCGTGATGGCCCAGCCCGGGTGGCCCGTGGCCGCATCGGCGCCAAAACGCACGGCGCGTGCCGTGGCATTGAGGCGCGTGCCTTCGCAGGTGGGGCAGGCGGCATCCTGCACGTCGTCCACCTCGGGTTCGGCAAAGGTTTGCTCACGGCCTTTCTGGTCGTCGGCCAGCACCGAGTCGTCGAACACCTTGCGCTGCTCCTTGGTCAGTTTGACGCCCGTGCCCACGCAGTCGGGGCACCAGCCGTGCTTGCTGTTGTAGGAGAACAGGCGCGGGTCCAGCTCGGCATAACTGGTACTGCACACCGGGCAGGCGCGTTTGGCCGAGAACGTCTGCACACGCCCGATGCCTGCGGTAGAGCTGCCCGCCGCCATGGCTTCGCGCAGGCTGTTCAGGTGCGAGAGCACCTGCACCACGCCCTTGCCGTGCGTGAGCGCCTGCGCCAGCGCCGTGCGCAGCAGCGGCTCGTTGGCGGGCGAGACGTCCAGGCTCATCACGGGCAGCTCGATGGAGTGCTCCTTGAAACGGTCCAGGCGCGGGAAACCGCTGGTGGGCAGAAACTCGCCATCCACCCGCAGGTGGGTGTGGCCGCGCGGGCGCGCCCAGTCGGCCAGCTCGGTGTAGACGCCCTTGCGCGCCACCACCAGGGGTGCGAGCAGGCCGATGTGCTGGCCCCGGAAGTTCTTCAGCAACTGCGCGGCAATGCCGTCGGGCGTTTGCGGCTGCACCGCCGCACCATCGCGCGTGCAGTGCTGCACCCCCAGCTTGACGTAGAGCAGCCGCAGGTAGTGCCAGACCTCGGTGGTGGTGCCCACGGTGCTCTTGCGCCCGCCCCGGCTCAGGCGCTGCTCGATGGCCACCGTGGGCGGAATGCCGTAGACGGCATCCACCTCGGGCCGCCCTGCGGGTTGCACGATGGAGCGCGCATAGGCGTTGAGGGATTCGAGGTAGCGGCGCTGGCCTTCGTTGAACAGAATGTCGAACGCCAGCGTGGACTTGCCCGAACCGCTGACGCCGGTGATGACGTTGAATTGGCCGCGCGGGATCTCCACGCTCAAAGAGCGCAGGTTGTGTTCGCGGGCGTTGATGATTTCTATGCTGTTTTTGGCCTTTCGCGCTTTCAGGGAGCGCGCCGCCAGCTCTTCTTTCAATAGCAGCGACGTTTTCTCGTGCACCGCATGGCCCGGGGCACCTGCCGCGCCAATGGCCTGGGCGTAATCGCGCAGGGCTGCGCCCGTGTGCGAGTGGGGGTGCTCGCGCACATCGGCGGGCGACCCCTGGGCCACCACCCAGCCCCCGGCTTCACCGCCCTCGGGGCCCAGGTCGATCAGCCAGTCACTGGCGCCAATCACGTCCAGGTTGTGCTCGATGACGATGAGCGAATGCCCGGCATCGAGCAGCCGCCCAAAGGCGCGCATCAGTTTGGCGATGTCGTCAAAGTGCAGGCCGGTGGTGGGCTCGTCGAATAAAAACAGCGTGCCCTTGCGCGCCAGCATCTGGCGCGACTTGGCCTGCGAGCGCGCCGCCTCGGCCAGAAAACCGGCCAGCTTGAGGCGCTGGGCCTCGCCGCCCGACAACGTGGGCACGGGCTGGCCCAGCTTGACGTATTCCAGCCCCACTTCGGCAATCGGCTGCAGCGCACGCAGCACATCGCGGTCACCCGCAAACAGGGCGATGGCCTCGCTCACCGTGAGGTCGAGCACATCGGCCACGTTCAGACGGCGCACGCCGCGCTCGATGGTCACTTCAAGGATCTCGGGGCGGTAGCGCTTGCCGTCGCAGTCGAGGCAGCGCAGGTAGACGTCGCTGAGGAACTGCATCTCCACATGCTCGAAGCCCGAGCCGCCGCAGGTGGGGCAACGCCCGTCGCCGTTGTTGAAGCTGAACTTGGTCTGGGTGTAGCCGCGCTGGCGGGCCAGCGGCGCCAAGGCGAACAATTCCCGCACGGCATCCCACGCGCCCACGTAGCTGACGGGGTTGGAGCGCGCCGTCTTGCCAATGGGCGACTGGTCGACAAACACCACGTCGCTCAGGTGGTCGGCGCCCAGCAGGCGGTCGTGTGCGCCCGGGGTGTCGGTGGCCTTGCCAAAGTGGCGCATGAGCGCCGGGGCCAGCACGTCCTGGATCAGGCTGGACTTGCCCGAGCCGCTGACACCCGTCACGGTGACGAGGCGCTGCAGCGGGAATTCGACCGACACGTTCTGCAGGTTGTGCTCGCGCGCGCCTTCGAGGATCAGGCGTGGCGTGGAATCCGTCACGCGGCGCGCAAAGGGCTGGCCCACGTGTTTGCGCCCGCCCAGGTACTGGCCGGTAAGGGTGTCGGCGCTGCGCAGCGCGTCGGGCGTGCCATCGAACACGATATACCCGCCGCGCTCGCCGGGGCCGGGGCCAAAGTCGAGCACGCGGTCGGCCGCCAGCATGACGGCCGGGTCGTGCTCGACCACCACCAGGGTGTTGCCCGCATCGCGCAGGCGCAGCATGGCCTGGGTGATGCGGTGCATGTCGCGCGGGTGCAGGCCGATGCTAGGCTCGTCCAGCACAAACAAGGTGTTGACCAGCGAAGTGCCCAGCGCCGTGGTGAGGTTGATGCGCTGCACCTCGCCGCCCGAGAGCGTGCGGCTTTGCCGGTCCAGCGTGAGGTAGCCGATACCCACATCGCTGAGGTATTTCAGGCGCGTGCCGATTTCCCCGTGCAGGAGCTTGAGCGCCTGGACCTCTCCCGTGGCGGCGGTATCTTTTCTATCAAAATGGCCTGCAACGCTCATAGAAAGAGCGTCACCAGCTATTTTTTCAGGAGCATTCAACATGTCCGCACTCGCGGCCATACGCTCGAAGAACTGGCGCAAACGGTCGATGGGCAGCAGCATCAGGTCGTGCAGGCACAGGCCTGGCAGGGCTTCGAGCTGCGCGCGTGTCCACTGCACGCCCTGGGGCATGAAGCGTTTCGCGGGGTCGAGCACGGTGTCGGCGTTCTCTTTGCTGCCGATGCGCCAGAGCAGGCTATCGGTCTTGAGGCGCGCGCCTGCGCACACCGGGCACGGCGTGTAGCTGCGGTACTTGGACAGCAGCACACGGATGTGCATCTTGTAGGCCTTGGTCTCCAGGTACTCAAAGAAACGCTTGATACCGTACCACTGCTGGTTCCACTTGCCGTTCCAGTGGGGCGAGCCTTCGATCACCCAGTGCTTTTGCTCGGGGGTCAGCCGGTGCCACGAGGTATCGCGCGGGATGCCCGCGGTTTCTGCATGGCGCATCAGGTCATCCTGGCATTCTTTCCATGCCGGCGTCTGGATGGCCTTGATCGCGCCCGTGCGCAGCGTCTTCTTCTCGTCCGGAATGACTAGGCCGTAGTCCACCCCGATCACGCGGCCAAAACCCCGGCAGGTGTCGCAGGCCCCTGCCGCTGAATTGAAAGAGAACATGGACGGCAGCGGTTCGCTGTAGCGCAGATCGCTGTCGGGGCAGTGCAGGCCGGTGGAGAATTTCCACACCTCGGGGGCGTCTTCATCCCTGAGCCGGTACACGTTCATGCGCCCACTGCCGCGCTTGAGGGCGACTTCAATCGCCTCAATGGCGCGCGCACTCTCCACCGTGCCGATACGAAAGCGGTCCGCCACGACGTCGAGAATCTTGACGGCCCCCACGCTCCCCACTGCGTGGGGTTCACTGCCCCCCGAGGGGGCGCTCGCTTGCTTGGGGCGGCCCGACGCTTCGCTCGTCACACCCTCGACGTCACGCTCTGCCTGGATTTTGGTAAAGCCACTGGCCGACAACCACTGCGCCAGTTGCTCGGCGCTGGTGTTGGCGGGAAGTTCAACCGGAAACGTCACCACTAGGCGGGGATCGTCCGCTTGCGCGCGCCTCTGGAGCTCGGCGTAGATGGTCTCGGGAGAGTCGTGCCGTACGGGCTGGGCGGTCTGGCGGTCAAACAGCTGGGCGGCCCGCGCAAACAACAGCTTGAGGTGGTCGTTCAGCTCCGTCATCGTGCCCACGGTAGAGCGCGAACTGCGCACCGGGTTGGTCTGGTCGATGGCGATGGCCGGAGGCACGCCTTCCACCTTGTCCACGGCGGGCTTGTCCATGCGGTCGAGAAACTGCCGCGCATAGGCGCTGAAGGTTTCCACATAGCGGCGCTGGCCCTCGGCGTACAAGGTGTCGAACACCAGGCTGGACTTGCCCGAGCCACTGGGGCCGGTAACCACCGTGAGTTCGCCGGTCCGGATATCCAGATCCAGATCCTTGAGGTTGTGCTGTCGCGCGCCGCGGATGCGGATCTGTCCCTGGGTCATGGAGCGGTCTTTCGGGGGTGAGGCCAAACATTCTAGGGAGCAAGCAACAGTCCTGCTGCCGTATCTGGATTACCCATGCAAAGTGCGGTCAGGTTCTGCCGGGCACCGGCTTAGACTCGGGGCTTACTCTTCACACGCGAGGATTTGCCATGAAACCCTGGTCAACATTGTGGGCAGGCGCCCTTCTGGTGCTGGGCCTGTGCACCACCAGCCATGCCCAGTTGCTGATTGGACAGACCGTGGGCGTGACCGGTTCGGCCGCCGCTACCGTGAAGGAATCCATGGGGGGTGCGGCGCTCTATATCAACCACGTCAATGCAAAAGGCGGGGTGGGTGGGCAGAAGGTCGAAATCCTGACGCTCGACGACCAGTTCGACCCCAAGCTCACGCTGGCCAATGCGCGCACGCTGATCACGGACAAGAATGTGCTGGCACTGTTCATGACGCGCGGCACACCGCACACCCAGGGGATCATCGGGCTGCTGGACGAATCGGGGGTACCGCTGATCGGTCCCTCCACCGGGGCCATGGTGCTGCACCGGCCGGTGCAGAAATACATCTTCAACGTACGCGCCCCCTACCAACGCGAGGTGAAAAAGGCCATTGGCCACCTGGCCACGCTGGGGGTGCAGCGCATTGGCGTCGTCCACGTGGACGACACCTTTGGCGCCGACGCCCTGGCCGGTGCATTGGCCGGCTTTCAGGAGAACCAGCAGAAGGCCCTGTTTGTCGAGAAGTTTGACCGCGCCAAGCCCGACTTCAGCGCCATGGCGCCCCAGGTCGCCCAGCAGAACCCGCAGGCGGTGATTTTCATCGGCACCGGGTCGGCGGTAGTGGACGGCATCAAGGCGCTGCGCGCCGCAGGTGTGACGGGACAGATCGTCACGCTGTCGAACAACGCCTCGGGCGGCTTCGTCAAGGCCCTGGGCGAGCACTCACGCGGCGTGGTGGTGACGCAGGTGTTCCCCTCAGAGCGCTCCGTCACCTACCCGCTGGTGCGGGAGGCCGCCACACTGGCGCGTGAGGCCAAGATCGACCTCACGCCCGCCATGCTGGAAGGCTTTACCAACGCCAAGGTACTGGTTGAAGCGCTGCGCCGCGCCGGCCCCAACCCCACACGCGCCCGCCTGCACGATGCGCTGGAGTCGTTCCGCAAGTTCGACCTGGGCGGCCTCTCGCTGAGCTACACCGCAGACGACCATTCGGGCCTGGATTTTTCCGACCTGTCGATCATTGGACCGGACGGACACTTCCGCCGCTGATGGCCTGGGTCGCCGTCAATCGTCGGCATACATGTCTATCCCGCGCGTTTCACGCAGGCCGAGCGCACCGATCACCACCGTGGCCCCGGCGATCAGCACCGGGTACCACAGCCCGCTGTAAATGTCTCCCGTCTGCGCCACGATGGCAAACGCCATGGGCGGCAGCAGCCCGCCAAACCAGCCGTTGCCGATGTGGTACGGCAGGCTCATCGAGGTGTAGCGGATGCGTGTGGGGAACATCTCGGCCAGCGCCGCGGCAATGGGACCGTAGACCATGGTCACCAGCAGCATCAGGTAGAAAAGAAGGGCCACCACCATGGGCCGATTCATGGCCTCGGGGTCGGCCTGGCGAGGGTAGCCCTGCGCGGCCAGGGCAGCGGCCACGGCCTCGTGGAAGGCCCTGTCGCGCTTGCGCGTTTCGGCAGCGCTCTGGCCCGCGCTGGATTGCAGGACGATTTCCATGGGGCCAATCCGTACCAGGGCGCTGCCATCGACCGACTGCGCCTCGTTCGCATAGTGCACCGAATGCGTCGCCAGCACCTGCTTGGCCCTGTCGCACGGGCTGGTGAAACGCGCAGCGCCGGTGGGGTTGAACT
This sequence comes from Simplicispira sp. 125, assembly GCF_003096555.1. NCBI lineage: Bacteria > Pseudomonadati > Pseudomonadota > Betaproteobacteria > Burkholderiales > Comamonadaceae > Simplicispira > Simplicispira sp. 125. The sequence goes on from NZ_QEKM01000001.1 coordinate 2,300,260, forward strand.
GGAAGGAGCAGTCGGCCGGGTCGGCCACCACCACGACCTGGCTGCGCTCCTGGGCGGCGGCCAGCGCCGGGTTGGCCGCCACCGACAGCGCCTGGAAAACAGGGAAATACGTGGCCGCAGCCAAAGCGCAGCCCAGCAGAATGACGGGCTTGCGGCCCACGCGGTCTGACAGCGCGCCAAACACGATGAAGAACGGTGTACCCAGCAGCAGCGCCACCGCCAGCATGAGCTGCGCAGCAGTGGCATCTACCTGCAGCTGCTGGGTCAGGAAGAACAGCGCATAAAACTGCCCCGTGTACCAGACCACCGCCTGCCCCGCCGTCAGCCCACCCAGCGCCAGCAAGGCCAGCTTCAGGTTCTTCCACTGGCCAAACGATTCGGCTACCGGTGCGCGCGAACCGCGCCCGCGCGCCTTCATGCGCTGGAAGGCCGGTGTTTCAGCCAGCGCCAGCCGAATCCATACCGAAATGCCCAACAGCACGATGGAGACCAGGAACGGAATGCGCCAGCCCCAGTCCGAAAAATCGTGCTCGCCCAACACCGTGCGCGTGCCCATCACCACCAGCAAAGCCATCAGCAGGCCCAGCGTGGCGGTGGTCTGTATCCAGGCGGTGTAGGTGCCTCGACGGCCCTGCGGTGCGTGCTCGGCCACGTACACGGCGGCGCCGCCGTATTCACCCCCCAGTGCCAGGCCCTGCAGCAGGCGCAGCCCGATCAGCACCACCGGCGCCGCCACACCAATGCTGTCGTAGGAAGGCAGCAGCCCCACGGCGAAGGTGGCCAGACCCATGATGAGGATCGTGACCAGAAAGGTGTATTTACGCCCGATCAAATCGCCCAGGCGGCCAAACAGCAGGGCGCCAAAAGGCCGCACAACGAACCCCGCCGCAAACGCCAGCAACGCAAACAGAAAAGCAGACCCGCTATCGAGTGCGCTGAAGTACTGGCGGGCCAGGATGGTGGCCAGCGCGCCGTAGAGGTAGAAGTCGTACCACTCGAACACGGTGCCCAGCGACGAGGCGAAGATGACGCGTGCCTCATCGCGTGTCATCGGTTCAGGCCCCTGATGCGTACTTGCCATGCTCTTGTCTCCTGCAATTTTTTGTAATCACTGGCAAGTGAAAAATATTTTTATGCACGCACTATCGACTCCAGTGCTAACGCCGCACTTACACGGTTCTTGCAGAACTTGACAGCAAACTGCCGCGGTACTTACAAGCTAGGTAGTAACCCGTTATTGCAGTTTCTCCATGCGGAAATTCGAGCCCTGGATCGGTCATGGAAGGCGCGCAAAAACCGATCAGCCAATGGCCTGCAAAGGCTCTCCAGGCGGGCATGTGCGGCACCGCGTAAGCACTTGGTCAGCACCGTTTGCAGAATCAGAACCGGTGCGCAGCGCGTCTTCTGATTTTTCAGCAGCTCCGCATCGATTCCCTCAGAAAGACAACCATGAACGATCCTGTGGTCACCAAAGTCCAAAACCACCCCAAGTACCTGGAGTTGCGCACCAAACGCAACCGCTTGGGCATTTTTCTCACACTGCTGATGCTGCTCGTGTACTACGGCTACATCGCGCTGATCGCATTTGACAAACAGTTTCTTGCGCAACCCATCGGGGCGGGTGTGACCTCGCTGGGCATTCCCATTGGCATGGGCGTGATCGTTTTCACCATCGTGATCACCGGGATCTATGTGCGCCGTGCCAACGGCGAATTTGATGCTCTGACCAAAGACATCCTGAAAGACGCAAGCAAATGAACACCCTTCACACACACCGGGCCAGCTTGCTGGTGCTGCTGGCCTTGCTGGCCACGGGTGCCGCACATGCCGCCGGGGCCGACCTGGGCCAAGCGGCCAAACAGGCCACCAACTGGACAGCCATCGGCATGTTTGGCGCCTTTGTCGCCGGCACGCTCTGGATCACCAAGTGGGCCGCTGCAAAAACCAAGTCAGCGTCCGACTTCTACACGGCGGGCGGCGGCATCACCGGATTCCAGAACGGCCTGGCCATTGCGGGCGACTACATGTCGGCCGCTTCGTTCCTGGGCATTTCCGCAGCGGTCATGGCCTCGGGCTATGACGGGCTGATCTATTCCATCGGCTTCCTGGTGGGCTGGCCCATCATCACCTTCCTGATGGCCGAGCGCCTGCGCAACCTGGGCAAGTTCACCTTTGCCGACGTGGCGGGTTACCGCTTCCAGCAGGGCCCCATCCGCGCGTTTGCGGCGTCAGGCACGCTGGTGGTTGTGGCCTTTTACCTGATCGCACAAATGGTCGGCGCGGGCCAGCTCATCAAGCTGCTGTTTGGCTTGGAATACTGGATGGCGGTGGTCATCGTCGGCGCACTGATGATGGTCTACGTGCTGTTCGGCGGCATGACCGCCACCACCTGGGTGCAGATCATCAAGGCCTGCCTGCTGCTGGCGGGCGTGACCTTCATGGCCTTCATGGTGCTGTCCCACTACGGCTTCAGCCCCGAGGCCTTGTTTGCCGATGGCGTCAAAGTACGCACGGCCATTGCCGCCAACACCGGCAAGACGCCGGAAGAAGCGGCCAAGGCGGGTCTGTCCATCATGGGCCCAGGGGGCTTCATCAAGGACCCCATCTCGGCCATCTCGTTCGGCATGGCGCTGATGTTCGGCACGGCAGGTTTGCCGCACATCCTGATGCGCTTCTTCACCGTGCCCGATGCCAAGCAGGCGCGCAAGTCGGTGCTGTGGGCCACGACCTGGATTGGTTACTTCTACGTGCTGATCTTCATCATCGGCTTTGGCGCCATCACCATGGTGCTGACCAACCCCGAGATGGCAGACGTCGTCAAGGGTGTCATCCACGGCGGCGCGGGTACGGCCAACATGGCGGCAGTGCTGGTGGCCAAGTCGGTCGGCGGCAACGTGTTCTACGGTTTTATCTCTGCCGTGGCGTTTGCCACCATCCTGGCCGTGGTGGCAGGCCTGACGCTTTCGGGCGCCTCGGCCGTGTCGCACGACATCTACGCCACGCTGATCAAAAAGGGCAAGGCCGACAGCGCCTCGGAGTTGAAGGTTTCGCGTATCACCACCCTGTGCCTGGGTGTGGTGGCGGTGGTTCTGGGCATTGCCTTTGAAAAGCAGAACATCGCCTTCATGGTGTCGCTGGCGTTCGCCGTCGCGGCTTCGGCCAACTTTCCTGTGCTGTTCCTCTCGGTGCTGTGGAAGAACTGCACCACGCGCGGCGCGGTGATTGGCGGCTTCCTTGGCCTGATCTCGTCGGTGGGCCTGACCATCGTCTCGCCCTCGGTGTGGGAAGGCACGCTGGGGAACCCCGCCGGTTCGGCCTGGTTCCCGTACACCTCGCCCGCGCTGTTCTCGATGACCATCGGTTTCGTCGGCATCTGGCTCTTCTCGATCACCGACAAGAGCGCCAACGCAGCGCGCGAACGCGCCGCCTTCCCGGCACAGCAAGTGCGCTCGGAAACCGGCCTGGGCGCCTCCGGCGCATCGGGCCACTGACAGACGATGGGGCGCAAGCCCTTGGCGTGGCGGCCTGGCCGCTGCGCCCACCACGACCGGGCCTTGCACCCGGTTTTTTTGCTCTTATTTTTATAGCTATTAGCGCTTACCCAATAAGCTCTTGAAGCAAATTTTTCCGACATCAAAGCCTGCGCCGCTCGCGACCCTTCTGGCTGCGCCAGCCAGCTCATTCTGTTTCTAAATCATTCGTGTCTAGGAGTCTGTCGGACTTGGCAATCGTCGGCTGCGAATCGACCGCAGCGGTCCATTTTTCACCGTCTTTTTACCCCATAGCCGGGCTATGGGGCTGCAAATCCGGCAAAAACTGTCCTCGCTGGGGCCGATTCTCGCTTTCGACGCTCCAAGCCCGACAGACTCCTAGGCGCGAAGCCTACGATCAGTGCTGTGGCACGGCAAGGCGAAGCAACAACGACACGGATGGTTTAGAAATGGAATCACAGCAAGTCCAGCCGCAAACGCTGGTGCAGCAACGCCTTGAAGCGCTTGACCACGGCTAGCGCATCCTTGAGCAGATCACGCTCCAGGCTGCTCAGAAGCTGCGGGTCTACGTTGCCTGTGACAGTGCGGTGGGTGTCGATTTCAGCCAGCCCCGCCTGCAGGCGCAGCCCCATCAGGAAGTGCAGGCTCTGCATCAGCTCCTGACCCAGCGCGGCGTCCAGCGTTCCATCGGCCACGAGGGCGGCCACCCGCTCGGCGGTTCCGGTGGCGGCCACCTGCCGCACCAATGCCAGGCTGCGCACGCCATGCACGATGGGGAAGATGCCCGCCTTCTTCAAGTTGATCTGGCGGGCCTCGTGGCCCAGGCCCAGAAGGCGGGTCCACCAGCCAGCGGCACCGCCAAACTGCTCCACGGCAGACGCAAAACGCGCGACCAGGGCGTCGTTGTCCGTGGCCACCGCCATCAGGCCGCGGCGCACCTGATCCAGCAAAGTGCCGTCACCGGCCACGGCATGCGCGTCCAGAAAGATGGCCAGGTTCATCAGACTGTCGGCCTCGGGCAGCAGCAGCCACTGGCGGGCGCGCTGTGTGAATTCGCTGGCCGTGCCGCGCCAGGCGGGGTTGTTGAGCATGATGTGCCCAGGACATTCGGGGTAGCCAAAGCGCGCCAGTACATCGGAATAGCGCTGGCAGATCGCCTGCAGATCGGGCGGCGGGCTGTAACCGTCGCGCAGCAGGAGACCGTTGTCCTGGTCGGTCTTGAGCAATTGCTCACCACGGCCCTCGCTGCCCATCACCAGCAGGCAGCTGTGGACCACCAGTTCGGCTGGTGCGACCATGGCCCAGGCACGTTCGAACAGGCGGGCATTGAGCTGCTGCACCAGTTTGGCCATGAGGCCGATGCGCGTCCCGCTGCGGTACAGCGCCCCGATCAGCCGCGTGATCTGCCCGGCCGCCTGGGCCAGGGTTTCCAGATCCGGGGCTTGCTCGATCTGCACCGTGATCAGGTGCGAGTGGTTGGCCAGGAAACTGAACAGGTCCAGCGCCTCCAGAATGCCCAGCACCTGCGCGCCCTCGCCCAGCACCACGAGGCGGTGTACGCGCACACGCAGCAACAGCGCCATGGCGTCACCCAGCGTGTCGGACGCGCGCACGGTAACCACCGGGCTGCTGGCGAGTTCGCCCACGGCCAGTTCGGTCAGCGGACGCCCATCCAGAATGGCGCGCTGCAGCGTGGTGTTGGTGAAAATGCCCAGCCCGCCCGCCAGCCCGGTGACCAGCACGCTGGTGGTGCGCTGCGCCTGAAACAGCTGTACCACCGTGACGATGTCGCAGTCTGCGCCCACCGTATGCGCCGGGCGCAAATAGGCTTCGTCCACGCGGGCCAGGGTGAGCGACTGGCGCTGGTGCTGGTCTGGCCGCTGTGCGAGCACGCTGAGCTTGTGCCCGATATCGGAAAAAAGCAGCGCGCCAAAGGTGGTGTTGCGCGCGATCAGCTCGTTGACCGCCTCGCGCGCAAGCTGGTAGGCGACCACCTCCCCGGTGGCCACGAAACGACTGCTGGCGCGCCCTGCAACCAGGCCGCGCCCGTCAAAGCTGTCGTCGGGGCCATAGGTGGCCAGCACTTCGTCCCCCTCGGTCTGCGTGACATAGCCCTTGATGAGGATGAACAGATGGGTGGGCACCGCCCCCACCTCCAGCACCACGGCACCTTCAGGGAAATAGGCAATGTCCACGCTGGCGCGCACCAGGCGCTGCTCGTCCGCGGTCAGGCAGTCAAAGGGCGAGGCTGAAAAGTGAAAAGCATTGGGCATGGCAGGCAGTCACGGGCGGCGCCACAGAGCACTGCGGCCCTGCCATTCAACCCGGCAGGCCTTGCGCCACGCTTGCAGCCGCGTCCCAGTGGGTGTCGAACCAGGTGTCACCCTCCAGGTAGGCGCGCAGCATGGGCAGACTGTCGTAGCCCCAGAAGACTTTGCCATCGACCTCCAACGCGGGCACGCCGAACACACCGCACGCAGCGGCGGCATCGGTATTGCTGCGCAGCAGCGCCTTGGCCCGTGCGCCGTCGCTATCGTCGGGCTGCAACTGGGGCGCCAGCTCGGCGGCGAGCTGCGTCAGGCGCTGCGCATCCAGCGCATCGTGCCCGCCCTGCCAGACATGGCGCAGCACCGTACCCGCCACAAAGCGGTTGATGCTGCCGTCCCGGCTGCAGGCCAGCGCCTGGCGCAGCAGGGGGAGCGGGTTGAACGGATGGCGCGCGGGCATGTGCGTATCCACCCCCAGCGAATGGCCCAGCCACATCGCGTGGCGGTAGGTCCAGTCGCGCTTGGGGGCAATGCCTGCAGGCCCAGGATTGCCATGTTTCTGCAGCAAGGCGCCGAGCAGCACCGGGCGGTATTCGACGCTGTAGCTCAGGCCTTCCAGGACATCGGGCAGGCGCTCAAAGGCGAGCCAGGCGTAGGGCGAGACAAAGTCCAGGTGGAAAACGATGTGCTTCATGGGTCACTCCTCGTGTCAATTTTTCATGGCGTTGGCTTCCCGCGCACTGCGTATGAAACCGGCACGGCCCAGGCCAGCGGCCACCGCGCAAGGGCCGCCCCGCTGCGCTGGCGCCTCAGGGGATTGCGTCATTGCACGGAGGGAAAGGCATCCCTGCGCGCTGCGCAAGCCGCGCCCAGATCGCCATGCGCTGGTCGCCATCCGCCAGCGACCATGCGCGGATTTCTGCCACCGTGCGAAAGCACCCTTCACAGAGGCCCCCATCTGGCGCCATGCGGCACACCGAGATGCAAGGCGAAGGCACCACCTCATCAGAATTTTGATCAAAATAGCCTGCAGCGCCCAACAGGCGAGCGCGAGCAGCTATTGCTTCTGTAGCATTCATGATCTGACCGGCTCCTGCACCACATCCATCACTGGCGCGCCCGTCAGCCGCTGCAGATCGCCGGGGTACAGCGGGAACACGCCATGCGGGTGCCCGGCTGCCGCCCACACCACATCAAAGCGCAACAGGTCCCGGTCGATCAGCGTGACAGGCGGCGTGGCGTGCGCGACGGGTGAAACACCACCGATCGAGAACCCCGTGCGCGTTTTTACAAATTCGGCATCGGCCCGGCCGATCTTGCCCACCTGGGCCTCGACCTTTTTCTCGTCCACGCGCCGGTCGCCCGAAGCGATCACCAGCACCGCCGCATCGTCACTCTTGCGGCGAAAGATGATGCTCTTGGCCACCTGGCCCACCAGGATGCCCAACACATCGGCCGCCTGCTGCGCCGTGCGGCAGGCATCGTCCAGCATGCGGGGCGCATGTGGGTGCCCTGCCGCCTGCAGCGCCATCGCAACGCGCTGCACGCCTTCGGGCAGGTTTTTCAATTCAGATCCACACATGCCGGTCAACCTGCGCGCTTGTTCAGCAGCGCCGTTGCCGCACGCGAGTGGGGTTTACGGCCCAAAAAGCCGCTGATGTAAGCCCCGGCGTCGATGAGCTTGTCCAGATCAATACCCGTCTCAATGCCCATGCCATGCAGCATGTACACCACGTCCTCGGTGGCCACATTGCCCGTGGCGCCCTTGGCATAGGGACAGCCGCCCAGGCCCGCCACGGAGGACTGGAAGTTCCAGACGCCCAGCTCCAGCGCCGCCAGCGTGTTCGACAGCGCCTGGCCGTAGGTGTCGTGGAAGTGGCCCGATACCTCATCGATGGCAAAGTGCGCCAGCGCCGCCTCGATGGCGCGCTGCACCTTGCGCGGCGTGCCCACACCAATGGTGTCGGCCACATCCACGCGCTGAACACCAATGCCTTTGAGCAGCCCCGCCAGATACGCCACGCGCTCGGGGGCAATGTCGCCTTCGTACGGGCAACCCACAGTGCAGCTCATGGCGCCGCGCACTGCAATGCCTGCGGCCAGCGCGGCCTCAACCACCGGCGCAAAGCGCTCGATGCTCTCGGCAATGCTGCAGTTGATGTTTTTCTGGCTGAAGGCCTCGCTGGCCGAGCCGAAGACGACGATTTCGTCGGGCTGGTCCCGCAGCGCGGCTTCAAAACCTTGGAGATTGGGCGTGAGCACCGAGTAGCGCACGCCGCTCTGGCGCTGCACGCCCTGCATGACCGCGTGGTTGTCGGCCATCTGCGGCACCCACTTGGGCGAGACGTAGCTGGTGACCTCGATCTCTTGCAGGCCGGCTGCTTGCAGGCGGTGCACCAGCTCGATCTTGACTTCGGCCGGTACGGGGGATTTCTCGTTCTGCAGGCCGTCGCGCGGACCGACATCGATGAGTTTGACGCGGGAGGGAATATTCATCACAAGACTCTCAAGATAAAAAATCAGGCGGCTCAATAGCCACGCACAGGGTCCACGATACCGCCAATGGATTCACCACGCTCCAACGCGCCGATCTTGCCCACAATCTGCGCGATGCTCTCGCCGCGCAGGGTGCGTGCCGAGGTGTGCGGCGTCAGCGTGATGCGGGGGTGGCCCCAGAACGGGTGGTGAGCAGGCAGCGGCTCGGTGCGGAACACATCCAGCGTGGCGCCAGCGAGATGGCCGCTGTCCAGCAGCGCCAGCAAGTCGTCGTCCACCAGGTGCGCGCCGCGCGCCACGTTGATGACATAGCCACCGGCCTGCAGACGCGACAGGGTGCCCTGGTTCAGGATGTTTTCCGTCTCGGGCGTGAGCGGCAGCAGGTTCACCAGCACGCGGCTGGCGGACAGAAAATCGTTCATGCCTGCGGCGCCACCAAAGGTGCGCACGCCGTCGATGGCCCTGGGGCTTCGGCTCCAGCCGTTGACCGGAAAATCGAAGTGTGCGAGCGCTTTGGCCACCCGCTCGCCCAGCACGCCCAGGCCCATCACGCCGATGGGGAAATCCTGGCGCAGGCGCGGCTTGCGAAAGGCCCATTGGCCCGCGTGCATGGCAGCTTCGTAGGCATCGAATTCACGAAAATGGCGAATGACGGCATGACAGACGTACTCGGCCATCTGCACGGCCATGCCCGCATCGTCCAGCCGCACCACCAGGGCGTTCGGCGGCAAACGCAGCTTGAGCAGCGCGTCCACTCCCGCACCGATATTGAACAAGGCCTTGAGGCCCCGTTGTTCGTCCAGAAACGGCTGGGGCGGCGCCCAGACCACTGCGTAATCGGCGCAGGGCGCACCGGGCTGCCAGAGGCTGATGGCCGCGCCCGGCAGCGCGGCCTGCAGGCCCTGCAACCAGGGCTGCGGCGCAATCCCGGTACAGCAGAAGGTAATGTTCATGCCAAGAGCCTACCGCGCCCGCTGCCACCGTGCATTTATGCGGCGGCCAGCTTGAGCAGCTCGGACCCTTCTGTCACCTGGTCGCCCGGGGCGTAGAGCAGCTCGGCCACGACACCATCCTGCGGTGCGGCGATGGTGTGCTCCATTTTCATGGCCTCCATCACGGCCAGGGCCTGGCCCTTGGTGACCTTGTCGCCCGCCTGCACGGCAAACGACACCACCTTGCCCGGCATGGGCGCGGTCAGGCGGCCGCCCTCCTGCTGGGTTTCTCCGGCATGGGCGAGCAGGTCAATTTCGATGATTTCGGTCGCCCCGTGCGCCGCAAAGATGTGCTCCGTCTCGCCCTGGGCGTAGACGCTGACGGTACGGCGTTGGTCGGCAAACTGCAGGTCGATGCACTCGGCGCCCTGCGCCTTAAACGCCAATGACCCCGCCACCTGGTCCGCACCCTCGCCCACGGCCAGATGCAGCGCGCCATCGTGCTGGTAGGTCAGTAGCGCCTGGGCAGGTTCGCCATGGAAGTCAAACGCAAAGCGGCGCTGCACCAGGCCGTGCGAGCGCCAGCCATCGCGGCGGCTGAAGGGGTCGGCGCCCGACTGGGCCGCTTCGGTCAGCAGCGTTTGCGCCACCGCTGAGGCCACCGCCAGCGCCAGACCAATGGGTTCCTGATGGAACAGCACCGCCTCTTCGCGCGGAATCAGGCCAGTATCAAGCTGGGCCTTGGCAAACGAATCGGTGCGCGCCACACGGCGCAAAAACTGCACGTTGGTGGCCAGGCCCACGATATGGGTCTGCGCCAGCGCCTCGTCGAGCCGCGCCAGCGCCTGTTCGCGCGTGTCGCCATGCACGATGAGCTTGGCCACCATGGAGTCGTAGAACGGGCTGATGGCGTCGCCGCGCCGCACGCCGGAATCGACACGCACTGCGCCGCGCTCGAAGGTCACGCAGTCGGGCAAGCCATAGACATGGAGCGTGCCCGTGGCGGGCAGGAAGTTGTTGTCGGGGTTCTCCGCGCAGATGCGCGCCTCGATGGCGTGGCCGGTGATCTTGAGCTGGTCTTGCAGGCACGGCAGCGGCTCGCCCGAAGCCACGCGCAGTTGCCACTCCACCAGGTCCTGGCCGGTGATGGCTTCGGTGACAGGGTGCTCGACCTGCAGGCGGGTGTTCATTTCCATGAAGAAGAACTTCATCTGCTCGGGGTGCTCGTAGCCACCGGGCTGCTCGACGATGAATTCCACCGTGCCTGCGCCCACGTAGTTCACCGCACGTGCTGCCGCCACTGCGGCCTCACCCATGCGCGCGCGCAGCTCGGACGTCATGCCGGGCGCCGGGGCTTCTTCCAGCACCTTCTGGTGGCGGCGCTGCACCGAGCAATCACGCTCGAACAGGTACACATAGTTGCCCAGCGTATCGCCAAACACCTGGATTTCGATATGGCGTGGGCGCTGCACGTATTTTTCAATCAGCACGGCATCGTCGCCAAAGCTGTTGATGGCTTCGCGCTTGCAGCTGGCGAGGGCTGCGGCAAAGTCTTCTGACTTGTCCACGGCGCGCATTCCTTTGCCGCCGCCGCCCGCGCTGGCCTTGATGAGCACCGGGTAGCCAATACGGTCGGCCTCACGCTGCAGCAAAGCGGGGTCCTGGTCGGCGCCGTGGTAGCCGGGCACCAGGGGCACACCGGCCTTTTCCATGAGCTGCTTGGATTCGGCCTTGAGGCCCATGTCCTTGATGGCCGAGGGCGGCGGGCCGATGAAGACCAGGCCCGCGTCCTGGCAGGCCTGCGCGAACTCTTCGTTCTCGGAGAGGAACCCGTAACCGGGGTGGATGGCCTGTGCGCCCGTGGCCTTGGCCGCCTCCAGGATGCGTTCCCAGCACAGGTAGCTGTCCTTGGGGGCGCTGCCGCCGATGTGCACGGCCTCGTCGCACACGGCGACATGCTTGGCATTGGCGTCGGCGTCGGAATAGACGGCAACGGTCTTGACGCCCATGCGGCGTGCTGTAGCGGCCACTCGGCAGGCGATTTCACCGCGGTTTGCGATCAGGATCTTTTTAAACATGGCAGTTCTCCGCGTTGAAATCGCCTGCGCACGCTGCGCGTGCCAAGCAATTTGTTGAAACGGCCGCTACGCAGCCGTTTTCGCCGCGGTTAGCAATCAGGATTTTGGTAAACATTTAGGCCACTCCAGGAGAACCAGAAAAGAAACGGGACACGCGGCCGATCACCGCACGCAGAAACGAAAACAGCAGCACCAGCAACAGTGCCGACACGATGAGCATGAGCACCAGCGCCACGCCAAACCACAGCGGGTACTGCGTGGCGAGCCAGACCACGGCCACCACCAGGCCGTCTTCCAGGAAGGACAGCCCCCAGTTGGAAAACGGCTCGGGCGAGGTGTTGACCGCTGCGCGCGTGGTCATCTTGGTCGCCAGCGCCGTGGCCGAGAGCGAGCCGCCGAGCAGGCCGGCGGCCACGGCCATGGTGGCGTTGTCGGCACCGAACACGCCAGCGGCCAGCAGGGCCCCAGCGGGCACGCGGATGACGGCGTGCAGGACATCCCAGGCACTGTCGAGCCATGGCACCTTGTCGGCGAAGAATTCGACCAGCAGCATGAACCCGCTGACGATCAGCACCGCCGGGTGCTGCAATACATGCAGCCCGGACGGCAAGACCAGCCAGCCCGCCGCACCCATGCCGCCCACCAGAAACACCACGGCATAAAGCCGGAAACCACTGGCCCAGCCCAGCGCGGCTGCCAGCGCCAGCAGGCCCGGCATGTCCAGCTGCGCCGTGGCACGCGCCGCACCCTCGGCCACGCTGCGCGCCGCGCCCGCGTCCACATGCAGCCCCACGGTGTGGAGCCACTGGACGATGGCGAGCCAGAGTTGGTCCATGGTCGTCATCCACTGGGCTGCGCATCGTTCGTGGCCATGCCACCACGCACTGCCGAGGCCAGCGGCCGCCGCGCAAGGGCCGCCCCGCCGCGTTGGCGGCGTCCCCCCTCCCGCGTCGCGCAGCGAGGCGAGAGAGGGGGGAAGGCGCGCAGCGCCACAGGGGGGTGTCTCATGCCACCCACGCGGGTTTGCGCTTTTGCAGGAAGGACTGCACGCCCTCCTTGCCTTCGTTGCTGGCGCGAATATCGGCAATGCCCTGCACCGTGGCAGCAATCAGGCTGGCGTTGATCTCGCGCTCGGCCACCTCCATCACCAGCTTCTTGCACGCGCGCACGGCGTTGGGGCTGGCGCTGGTCAGCTGCTTGAGCAACTCATCGACCTTGGCGTCGAGCTGGTCGACAGTCACCACCTCATGCACAAAGCCGATGCGCAAGGCTTCGGCCGCACCAAAGCGCTCGGCAGTGAGGAAATAGCGGTGCGCGGCGCGTGCGCCCATGGCACGGATCACATACGGGCTGATGGTGGCCGGAATCAGGCCCAGCTTCACTTCGCTGAGGCAGAAACCCGCCGTGTCCACCGCCACGGCCATGTCGCACGCGGCCACCAGGCCCATGCCGCCCGCGTACACGTCGCCCTGCACGCGGGCTATTGTTGGCTTGGGGCATTCGTAGATCACGCGCAGCATCTCGGCCAGCTTGCCCGCATCCTGGATGTTTTCATCGCGCGTGTAGTCGGCCATGCGGCGCATCCAGTTCAGGTTGGCACCGGCGCAGAAGGCCGGGCCTTCAGCCGCCAGAACCACAGCGCGCACATCAGCGCGGCTGCCTACCTCGGTGAAGGCGGCGGTGATTTCGGCGATGACCTCATCACTGAACGCGTTGCGAATCTCGGGCTGCGTGAGCGTGATGCGCGCCACGGTGCCGGTCTGGGTGATGGAAAGGTTTTGGCTGCTCATGGCTTGGACGGGTTTTGCAGGAAGTAGACAAGGTCCAGCTCGGGGCAAGGCTGGCCCAGCGCAGTCAATGCGGCGGTGATCTGGCCCCGGTGGTGCGTGCCGTGGTTGAACACATGCGCCAGCGTGGCCGCAAACGGTAGCGATGCCGCTGTGCCGCGCATGGTGGTGTAGTCGAGCGTGCCGCTCCAGCGGTCCGGCTTGAACGAGGCTATCAGCGGCGTCCAGCGGGCCGCGCCCTCGCGCAGCCGGGCATCCAACTGCGCACGGTCGCTCTCCAGCTCGGCGTCCAGCGCCACCTTGGGCGAGATGCCGTCGGCAAAGCGCACGAACCACAGGTGGTGCTCGCCCACCAGCAGGTGGTTGAGCGTTCCGTGGATGCTTTTGAAGAACAGGCCCACATCGCGCCGATAGGCCTCTTCCGGCAGCGCCCGCACGGCATCGAGCAGGCGCGCCGTGGCCCACACGTTGTAGCGTGCAAGCTGGGTGAAATGGGCAACAGCGTCCATGGCAGCTCCCTGTGGGGGTTACATGCGGAACAGGCCGAACTTGGTGTCTTCGATCGGCGCATTGCGCGTGGCCGCCAGGCCCAGCGCCAGCACGCGGCGGGTGTCGGCCGGGTCGATCACGCCGTCGTCCCACAGGCGGGCGGTGGCGTAGTAGGGGTGGCCCTGGTCTTCGTACTGGCGGCGGATGGGGGCCTTGAAGGCTTCTTCTTCCTCCATGCTCCACTGGCCGCCTTTCAGCTCGATGCCGTCGCGCTTGACGGTGGCGAGCACGCCAGCGGCCTGGTCACCCCCCATCACGCTGATGCGTGCGTTCGGCCACATCCAGAGAAAGCGGGGCGAGTAGGCGCGGCCGCACATGCCGTAATTGCCCGCGCCAAAGCTGCCGCCGATGATGATGGTGAACTTCGGAACACTCGCCGTGGCCACGGCCGTGACCATCTTGGCGCCGTTGCGCGCGATGCCTTCGTTCTCGTACTTGCGGCCCACCATGAAGCCGGTGATGTTCTGCAGGAACACCAGCGGAATCTTGCGCTGGCAGCACAACTCGATGAAGTGCGTGGCCTTGAGCGCGCTTTCAGAAAACAGGATGCCGTTGTTGGCGATGATGCCCACCTGCATGCCTTCGATGCGTGCAAAGCCGGTCACCAGCGTGGTGCCGTAGCGCGCCTTGAACTCGTCGAACTCGCTGCCATCGACGATGCGGGCGATGATTTCGCGCACATCAAAAGGCTTGCGCGTATCCACCGGGATCACGCCATACAGCTCTTCTGCTGCAAATTGAGGAGCTATTGGCGCACTGTCTGCGGGCGCTGGAGCCTTGTTTTTATTCAAATTCTTGATCGCCATGCGTGCCAGCTTGAGGGCATGCATGTCGTTTTGCGCCAGATGGTCGGCCACACCGGACAGGCGCGTATGCACGTCGCCACCGCCCAGGTCTTCGGCTGTCACAACCTCGCCCGTGGCGGCTTTGACCAGCGGCGGGCCGCCCAGGAAGATGGTGCCCTGGTTCTTCACGATGATGGATTCGTCGCTCATCGCGGGCACGTAGGCGCCGCCCGCCGTGCAACTGCCCATGACCACGGCGATCTGCGCGATGCCCTGCGCGCTCATGTTCGCCTGGTTGAAGAAGATGCGGCCGAAGTGATCGCGGTCGGGAAACACCTCATCCTGGTTGGGCAGGTTCGCGCCGCCCGAGTCCACCAGGTAAATACAGGGCAGATGGTTCTGCTGCGCCACTTCCTGGGCGCGCAGGTGCTTCTTGACGGTGAGGGGGTAGTAGGTGCCGCCTTTCACGGTGGCGTCGTTGCAGACGATCATGCAATCGACACCGCTCACACGCCCGATGCCTGCGATGATGCCCGCGCCGGGGGCGTCGTTGTTGTACATGTTCAGCGCGGCCAGCGGCGCCAGCTCCAGGAAGGGCGTGCCCGGGTCGAGCAGCATCTGCACGCGCTCGCGCGGCAGCAGCTTGCCGCGCGCCACATGCTTGGCGCGTGCGGCCTCGCCGCCGCCCTCGAAGGTGCGGGCAATGTGGGCGTTCAGGTCTTCGACCAGCGTGCGCATGGCGGCGGCGTTGGTCAGAAAATCGGACGAACGGGCGTTCAGTTGGGTCTGCAAAACGGGCATGGAGGGTCTTTCCGGAGTGCGGGGAAGGTGGGGCCGGACGCTACAGCGTCATGCGTGCCACGAAGGTCTACCCCGAGAATACGCTGCCCACTGGCAGAGGGGTTGCCAGCGTGGTTGCAAATCACGCCACATTTGCGGCAAACTCTCTGGCGTGAACCTGCCCCCCCCCTCCCGCCCTCTTGCCCTGGCCCAACCCGCACTGCCCTCGGGACCTGCCGCTACGCCAATGGCCTTTGTGCAAGCCATTGTGCTGGCCTGCCAGCGCGCCGGCGTGGAGGCCGAAGCTTTGCTCCAGCAGGCACAAATTACGCCACAGGAAGTGGAAAACCCCGAGGCCCGCGTCACCGCCTGGCAGTTCGAGCGCCTCTCGGGCCTGGCCATGCAGGCGCTGGACGACGAAGCCCTGGGGTGGTTCAGCCGCCGCCTGCCCTGGGGCAGTTACGGCATGCTGGCGCGCGCCTCCATCAGCTCGCCCACATTGGGCGTGGCGCTGCAGCGCTGGTGCAGGCACCATGGGCTGCTGCAGGATGACATCACCCTGCGCCTGGACAGCATGGGGGACACGGCCACGCTATCGCTCGTCACGCACCGCGACCTTCAGCCACTGCACGAGTTTTGCCTGGTATCGGTGCTGCGCAACGCCCATGGGCTGGCCTGCTGGCTGATCGATTCGCGCATTCCGCTGCAAGGCTCGCAGTTTCCGCTGGCACGGCCTGCGCACCATGGCGCCTATGGCGTACTTTTCCCGGGCCCGGTGCGCTTTGACACGGGGCCCGCCGCCTTCATGTTCGATGCGCGCTACCTGGCGCTGCCCTTGCAGCGCGACGAGGCCGCCTTGCGCGTGATGCTGCAGCGCGCACTGCCGCTGACCGTGCTGCAGTACCGGCGCGACCGCCTGCTGGTGCAGCGCGTACGCCAGGCCTTGGCCAACCAGCCACTGGAGGCACACAACGCCGAAAGCCTGTCAGCACTGCTCCACCTGTCTGCGCGCACCCTGCACCGCCAGTTGAAGGAGGAAGGCGCCTCGCTCCAGGCACTGAAAAACGAAGTACGGCGCCAGCGCGCCACCGAGTTGCTGCTGCGCACACAGCGCCCGATCAAACAGGTCGCGCAGGCCGCAGGCTTCCAGAACGAGAAGAGCTTTATCCGGGCCTTCAGGCTCTGGACCGGGCACACCCCGGCCGAATGGCGCCAGCACAACAGCATGCCGGCGTGATGCCGGTGGAGCCCGGCCCGGCGGCCTGCCCCCCCCACCACGGCGTGCAGATTTGCAACGGCCTTTTTTGCCGCCCCACGCGCCAAGACGTTCCCCTTTACACTTTGGAACGAATACGCATAACCCCCTTGGAATCTACGGCATGGCCCGTACCCACCTGCGCAGCCGCGTCCTACGCTGAATGCTGTAACGGCCCGCCAGAAGTTTGCCAGGGGAGCGGTGCGCAACCTATGACCCCGAGCCAAAGGAATTGCGTTACGACCTCTCCCGTGTTGAACCAGGCTCCTGCGCTGCGCAACACCCGCGACCTTTTCCGCGCATACCCCCATGCAAGCCCCGCTCCGCACCCATTTGCTGCTGCCGCTTCTGGCACTGACGGTGCCCCTGGCCGCGCTGCTGGGCTATGGCGCCTACCGTGACACGACCGAGGCCCGTAGCCAGGCGCTGAATGCACAGCGATCCTTGTCCGCCATCGTTGCCGCCGATGTGGGCCGCAAGATCGAACATGCCCGCACAACCCTGTTGAGCATGGCCTCCAGCCCCCGGATTCGCGGCCTGGACGCTGCGCAGTGCAACTCCGTCCTGGCCGAACTGCATGCGCTGACACCGGACTTTCCCAACCTGCTGCTCACCGACCGGCAGGGCCGGTTGGTCTGCTCGGCCGTACCGACACCGCACAGCCCGGTGCCGCTTGCGGACGATCCTGGCTGGCTCCAGACCCTGACGAGCACACAGAACTTTCACATCGGCCCACCCCACCCCAGCCCGGTGAGCGGCCACTGGGTTTCGATTTTGAGCATGCCCGTGCGCGATGCCCAGGGCGTGGTGGACGGGGCGGTGCACTTGCCCATGGAACTGCGGGCGCTGGACATGGCCCTCTGGACCCCGAACCTGCCCGCAGACAGCCGCTATGGCATCTTTGATGCCCAAGGTGTTTTGCTCTGGCGCAACCAGGACCCTGAGGCCGCCATTGGCACGCAGCCCGACTGGGAAATGGCGCGCCGCATCTCGGCCTCCAAGAACGGCGTTTTCGAAGGCCCGGGCCTGGAAGGCACCGTGCGCTTTTATGCCACCACGAAAATCCCGCAAACGGGCTGGGTGGCGTACTTCGGACTGCCCAGCGCCACTATCACGGCCGAGGTTCGCCAGCGGGCCATCACCACCGCTGCGGCGGGCGCGCTCATCGTCCTGGCACTGAGCCTGCTGGCCATCGCACTGGCACGCCGCATCGAGCAACCGGTGCGCAGCCTGGCCGAGGCGGCGCGCGCCTTCAGCCGGGGCGACCGGCAAGCCTATGCACAGCCCCAGGGCCCGACCGAGCTGGCGGACCTGGCCCGCGACTTCAACACCATGGTGGCCGACCGGCTGCAAGCGGAAACCCAGCTGCAAGCCCAGCGCCAGCAACTCCAGGCAGCCAAGGACCGGCTCGACCTGGCCATGCACATCGCACGCATGGGCCTGTGGACCTGGGATTTGCGCACCGGCATGGTCCAGGGCGACGACACACTGGTCCAGATTTTTGGTGACCAAGACTCCGAGCAACGGCCGATGTCCATCGAAGAATGGCGCGGCCGCACGCACCCTGAAGACCTGGCAGCCCTCGGCCCACCCCTGGCCGCCTGCCTCAAAGGTGAGACGGAGCAGTTTGAAGTGGCACAGCGCGTTCGGCACCACGATGGCCACTGGCTTTGGGGCCTGTGGCGTGGCCGCGTCACAGAGCGCGACGCCCAGGGACGGGGCATCGCGATGATGGGCTCGTTCCACGACATCACCGAGCAGCGACAGGCGCATGAACGCCTGCAACTGGCCGCCAGCGTGTTCACCCACGCCCGCGAGGGCATCACCATCACCGACACGCGCGGCACCATCATTGATGTGAACGACACGTTCACACGCATCACCGGCTACTCCCGAGAAGAAGCCATTGGCAACAACCCGCGCATGCTGCAGTCGGGCCGCCAGGGGCCCGAGTTTTATGCCTCCATGTGGCAAAGCCTGACGGAACACGGGCACTGGACGGGCGAGGTGTGGAACCGCCGGAAAAACGGCGAACTGTTTGCCGAAATCATCACCATCAGCGCCGTACGCAACCCGCTGGGTGCAACAACGCACTATGTGGCGCTCTTCACCGACATCACCTCCATCAAGGAAAACGAGCGCAAGCTCGAACGCATTGCGCACTACGACGCGCTGACCGGCCTGCCCAACCGGGTGCTGCTGGCCGACCGCCTGCAGCAAACCATGGCACGTTGCCAGCGCAAGGGGCATTCGCTGGCCGTGGCCTTCATCGACCTGGACGGTTTCAAGGCCGTCAACGACCTGCATGGCCACGAGCGCGGCGATGATCTGCTCGTCGCGCTGGCGCAGCGCCTGCAATCGTCCTTGCGCGAAGGCGACACCCTTTCGCGCATGGGTGGCGACGAATTTGTGGCTGTGCTCTCCGACCTGGAACACGTGCGTGACTGCGAACCCGTGCTGGAGCGCATGCTGCGCGCCGCCGCCGACCCGGTGCGCCTGGGCGACCAGCTCTTCCAGGTTTCGGCCAGCATTGGCATCACCCTGTTTCCCGCCGACGGCGTGGCGCCAGACCTTCTCATCCGCCATGCCGACCAGGCCATGTACCAGGCCAAGCAGGCTGGCAAGAACCGTTACCACCTGTTCGATGTGGAGCAGGACACGGCCGTGAAGACGCAGCGCGAGGAAATCGCGCGCCTGCGCCGGGCGTTGGCCGAGCAAGAATTCGTGCTGCACTACCAGCCCAAAGTCAACATGCGCACCGGCCAGGTGATCGGGGCCGAGGCCCTGATCCGCTGGAGCCACCCGGAACGCGGTCTGCTGCTACCGGCCGCTTTTCTGCCGGCGATGCAAGACCACGCCATCACCCAGGATGTGGGCGACTGGGTGATTGCCACAGCCCTGCGCCAGATGGCCGACTGGCAGGCGCAGGGGCTGAGCCTGCCGGTCAGCGTGAACATTGACGCCCAGCATCTGCAAAAAGAAGGCTTCAGCCATCGCCTGGCAGCCTTGCTGGCCGAGCAGCCCCAGGTACCACCCAGCCTCCTGGAACTGGAAATCCTGGAGACCAGCGCACTGGAAGACATCGCAGAAGTGTCCGCCATCATGCACCGCTGCCAAGCGATGGGCGTGCGCTTTGCGCTGGACGACTTTGGCACAGGCTACTCGTCACTCACCTACCTCAAACGCCTGGGCGCCGAGGTCATCAAGATCGACCAGAGTTTTGTGCGCGACATGCAGACCGACCCCGACGACCTGGCCATCGTCCAGGGCGTGATCGGCCTGGCCCACGCCTTTCACCGCGAAGTGATAGCCGAAGGCGTGGAGACCATTGCCCACGGCACGCTGCTGCTGCCCCTGGGCTGTGAACGCGCACAAGGCTACGGCATTGCGCGCCCCATGCCCGCCAGCGAACTGCCGCACTGGGTGCAGCACTGGAAACCCGACCACGCCTGGACGGCGGCATTCAGCCTGTGACCAGCAGCCCCGGCAACTCATTCATGTGCGCCATGACCTGCACCGCCCCAGCGGCGCGTAAGGCCTCGGGCGTGCCATGCCCCACGGGCGACGGGCTGTAGCCCACCACGGTAGCGCCCGCGGCCACTCCGGCGGTCACGCCGGTCACTGTGTCTTCCACCACCAGGCAGCGCGCAGGCGGCACCCCCAGGGCGGCGGCGGCCGCCAGGTAGACGTCGGGTGCGGGCTTGGTGGCCGGCATTTCGTGGCCGCTGAAAATACGCCCGGCAAAGTACGGCGCCAGGCCCACCTTCTGCAGCTGCATTTCCACCTTGAACCGGTCGGCCCCCGAGGCACAGGCAATGCGCCCACCCAA
Source organism: Simplicispira sp. 125 (assembly GCF_003096555.1). Taxonomy (NCBI): domain Bacteria; kingdom Pseudomonadati; phylum Pseudomonadota; class Betaproteobacteria; order Burkholderiales; family Comamonadaceae; genus Simplicispira; species Simplicispira sp. 125. Next base: position 2,320,509 of record NZ_QEKM01000001.1, read on the forward strand.
TGCGGCGTGCACCGCCTGCACGGCGGCCACGGCGCCATCAATGGCCAACAATTCGGCATCAAGCCGCGCATTGCGGCGTGCGTAAAAATCAGCCATCCAGGCATCGGTGAGCGGTTGGCCGGTGTGGGCCTCGATGCGGGCCGCCTCGCTGCGCACGGTTTTGCCAATGAAGAGGCGCATGCACTCTTCACTGGAGAGCGCCCAGCCCGCCTCGCCCAGCATGGCGCACAGCACGCCGTTGGTGATGGGTTCGCTGTCGACCAGAACGCCGTCGCAGTCGAACAAGATTGCTTCAAATTTCATAGCTGTTAGCGCTTATCCATAAAGCGCTGGAGGGTGTTTTTCTTCAAAATTGATAGCCATCCACGTAGTACCAGCGCCCGGCCTCGCGCACAAAGCGGCTGCGTTCATGCAGGCGCACGGCGCTACCCGCCACACGGTAGCGGGCGACGAATTCGACCTCGGCCTGGTCTGGCCCGGTGCTACGGTGGGCGCGCACTTCCAGTCCCAGCCAGCGTGCGCCGGGATCAAAGTCCAGCACCGCCGGGCGCTCGGGCGCATGCCAGGTGGCCTGCAAGTAGTCGGCCCGCTCCCGCACAAAGGCGCTGTAGCGCGAACGCATGAGCAACTCGGCATCGGGCGCAGGGCAGGTCTCAAAGTGGTCGATATAGCGCCCGCAGCAGTCGTCAAAGGCCAGCGGCACATGCCGTGACGACAGATGGCCACAGGGGCAGACCCCTGGTTTTTTGGGCAATGCGGGTGGCATCGCGATCAGCGCAGCGCGCCAAACACCTTCTGCACGATGGCACTGCCGTTGCCCAGGGGGTTCTGGCGAATCTTTTTTTCTTCCTCGCCAATCATCCGGTACAGGCCATCGAGCGTCTTGCCTGTGACGTACTGGGACAGATTGGCGTCTTCCTTGCTCATCAAGCCAAAGCTGGAAGCCTTGCTGGCAAAGGCGTTGTACTTCTGGGTCAGGCCCACCTGCTCGGTGGCCTGCGTGACCACAGGCAGAAAGCGCTCGCCAAGGGGCAGGCGCGTTTTTTCCGCAAAAAACTCGGTGACCGAGGTGTCTCCGCCGGTGAGAATTTTGCGCGCATCGGTCACCGACATGTCCTGCACGGCGCTCACCAGCAAATCCTTGCCCATGGGCACGGCCGCCTCGGCAGCCCGGTTGATGGTGGTCACCAACTCATCAATACGCTTGCCCTGGCCCAATTTGCGCAACAGCTTGGCGGCATCTTCCAGGGCGCCCGGCAGCGGGATGCGCACCAGAGGGTTGCCCAAGAAGCCATCGCTGCGCCCCAGCAGGGCCACGGCAGCACTGGCGCCCTGGCCCAGCGCGGCCTTCAACCCGCTGCTGGCGTCGGCACTGGAGAGGTCGCCCAGCGTCAGTGCGTGCGCCTGGCGCAGGGCGGCCAGGCACAGAATGCTGGCAGTAGCCTGGTGGAAAGTACGGCGCAACATGGAGAAATCCTTTCGATGGGGCTGCAGGGGGGCTTGCCCGATTCTTGCAGATGTCGCTTTGGCGCGTGTTGACGCTCTAAACTGCCCCTGCGGCACCGGTCCGCAAGGAGATGCTTCATGTGGAATCTGAGCGTGCCATGGTGGGAATTTGTACTGCGCGGTGTGGTGGTGTACCTGTTTCTACTGGTTTTCCTGCGCCTGACGGGCAAACGGCAGACCGGGCAGTACGCACCGTTCGATCTGGTGCTGCTGCTGATTTTGTCCAACGCCGTGCAGAACTCGATGAATGCCGGAGACGACTCACTGATCGGCGGGCTGATCTCGGCCAGCACGCTGATCAGTTGCCATGTCGCGCTGTCGCACCTCACTTACCGTTTTCGCCGGCTCGAACGCCTGATTGACGGACGCCCGCGGGTGCTGGTGCAAGACGGCAAGGTGGACGAAGTACTGATGCAGAGCGAACGGATTTCCCCCAGCGACCTGGCGGCCGCCTTGCGCGCGGGCGGCTGCCTGCACGCGCACGAGGTGGCCCGCGCCACGATCGAGGTCAACGGGCAAATCACGGTGGTGCTGCGGCCCACATCCCTTTCGCCCGGCCTGTCATAAACCGGGCGCAGGCCGACCGGCGCGGGCATGGACCCAGCCGACGACGACCTGCAGCGGTGTTTACAAGCGGCCCAAAAACGCCTTCAAGGCGGCATTCACGGGCTCGGGGTGTGTGAGGTTGCTGGCGTGCCCGCCGTCCGGCACCACCACCATCTGCGCGTGGGGCAAGGCGTCGGCCATGGCCTGGGCTCTTTGCAGATCAATCGCATGGTCGAGCGCGCCATGCACCACCAGCGCGGGTACGGTAATGGCGCGGATGCGCTCGCTGATGTCGTCGCGGCTGCCCAGGGTGGTAAAGCACTGCAGCAGGTTGGGCACGGTCACCTGCTTCCACTTGGCTTGCCACAGCGGCGCGTCGGCCCAGCCGTCGCCCAGGATGGTGTGCGCCACCACCGCCGCAATCTCGTCAGACAGCCCACCCTCCAGCCAGGCCTTTACCAGCACCTCATGGCCTGCCATTTTTTGCGGATCTTCCTGCAGCGCCTGCGTGTCGATCAGCACCAGCGCACGCACCAGTTCGGGGTGCGTGAGCGCGCAGCGCAGCGACAGATAGCCACCCTGCGACATGCCGGCCAGCACGGCTTTGTGCACGCTCAGGTGCGCCAGCAGCGCCGCCAGGTCGTTGGCCGAGTCGTAGTAGGTAAAGGGGTCGCAGTGTGCCGGATTGGCCGTCTGGCCATGGCCACGCTCGTCCCAAGTGATGCAGCGCCACTGGCCGCGCAAGGCCTGCACTTGCGGTGCAAACATGCTGCTGTCCATGAGCAGCCCGTGGGAGAAAACGATGACCGGGCCGTCTCCGCCCGTGTCTTCGTAATACAACTTCTGGCCATTGACGTGCGCGAAAGGCATGCGGTGCTCCTGTACAGCGATAAACAAGCGCCGATCGTAAGAACACCCCGCCCCCGCGCGCAACGGGCGCGACCCGCACAAGGGGCCCAACAGAGTCACCTGGGCGTCAGGCGGCCTCGTAGAATACCGGAAAAATTCGGATATTTTTTGCCTCTAGCGCTTATCCATCAAGCGCAAGAAGCTACAAATACAGGAGCAATCTTCAGGCCAGCGCGCGCTGGATGATGATTTTCTGCACGTCGCTCGTGCCTTCGTAGATCTGGCACACACGCACGTCGCGGTAGATGCGTTCGACCGGGAAGTCGCTCACCACGCCGTAGCCGCCCAGCGACTGGATGGCGGCGCTGCACACGCGCTCGGCCATCTCGCTGGCAAAGAGCTTGGCCATGGCAGCTTCCTTCAGGCAGGGCTTACCTGCATCGCGCAGCGCGGCGGCATGCCAGATGAGCTGGCGCGCGGCCTCGATCTGCGTGGCGCAGTCGGCCAGGCGAAAACCCACGGCCTGGTGATTGAAAATGGCCGTGCCAAAACTCTCCCGCTCCTTGGAATACGCCAGCGCCGCGTCGAACGCACTGCGCGCCATGCCCACGCTTTGCGCGGCGATGCCGATGCGTCCGCCCTCCAGGGCACCCAGTGCGATCTTGTAGCCCTCGCCCTCGGCGCCGATCAGGTTCTCCGCCGGGACGCGGCAGTGGTCGAAGTTGATCTGCGCCGTGTCGCTGGAATGCTGGCCGAGCTTGTCTTCAATCCGCGCCACCACATAGCCGGGGTTGCTGGTGGGCACGAGGAAGGCGCTCATGCCTTTTTTACCCGCGCCCTTGTCGGTCACGGCGATGACGATGGCCACATGGCCGTTCTTGCCGCTGGTGATGAATTGCTTGACGCCGTTGATGACGTATTCGTCGCCGTCCTTCACCGCCGTGGTGCGCAGGGCCGAAGCGTCTGAGCCCACATGCGGCTCGGTCAGGCAGAACGCCCCCAGCATCTGGCCCTGCGCCAGCGGCGTGAGCCAATCGCGCTTTTGCTGGGCGTTGCCGTAGCGCATGAGAATGGCGTTGACGGGGCAGTTGGTGACACTGATGGCGGTGCTGGTGCCGCCGTCGCCCGCCGCGATTTCTTCGAGCACCAGAGCGAGTGTGAGGTAATCGAGCTGCGCGCCGCCAAACTCTTCGGGCACGCAGATGCCATAGGCACCGAGCGCCGCCAGTCCCTGGTGCACATCTTTGGGGAAATGGTGTTCCTTGTCCCAACGCGCGGCGTGGGGTGCGATCTGCTCTTGTGCAAAATCGCGCACCGCGTCACGGATCATTTCCTGGTCTTGGGTCAGCAACATCGGGCGGGTCTCCAGTTTGGGGATTTAGAAATATTTACCAATGCGCAGCGCGGCGCCCGTCGTGGTGCAACAGCTGGCCCTTGTCGGCCGCCGTGAGGTGGGACAGCGTCTGGCGCATGCCGCGCACGCTGGTCTCGACCGTGAGGGGCGCTGTCTCGCCGCCCATGTCGGTTTGTACCCAGCCAGGGTCGATGGTGACCAGCGCGGCGCCGGGGTAGTCGTGCTGCGCTGCGGCTACGGCCATGTTGAGCGCAGCCTTGCTGGTGCGGTACAGCCAGGCGCTGCTCTCGCCCACGCTGCCAATCTGCGACATCGACGACGACAGGAAAGCGAACACGCCGCCCGCAGCCTCCACCAGCGGAGCCACCTGCGGGATGGCCTGCATGGCGCCGAGCACATTGGTGTGCATGACCGCATCAAAGTCCTGCTGCGTGGGTGGTGTGTGGGCGCCGGGGCGGCGCATCACGCCGGCCACGTAGAACGCCAGGTCAAGCTTCTCGCCGTCGAGCTGCCAGGCCAGGCCGCTGACGCTGGCAGGGTTGGCAACATCGACGGTCAACGCCTCGGCGCCCAGCGCCTGCACGCGCGCGCGCCCGGCGTCGTCACGCACGGTGGCAATCACGCGGCAGCCTTCGGCGGCGTACTGGCGCACCAGTTCGAGGCCGATGCCCCGCGATGCGCCCATGACAAGGAGTGTCGTCATTGATATTGAGTGTTTTTGGCCTCTAGCGCCCATCCATCAAGCGCGAGCAGCTATCAATTTATTCAAGACCCATCACTTACAGCAGTTCCAGCGCAACGGCTGTCGCTTCGCCACCGCCGATGCACAACGTGGCCAGGCCTTTCTTCAGGCCGCGCGCCTGCAGTGCGTACATGAGCGTCACCATGATGCGCGCACCACTGGCACCAATGGGGTGGCCCAATGCGCAGGCACCGCCGTTGACGTTGACCTTGTCGTGCGACAGATCCAACTCTGTCATCAGCGCCATGGGCACCACGGCAAAGGCTTCGTTGATTTCCCACAGATCGACATCGCCCGCATTCCAGCCCGCTTTGGCCAAGGCCTTTTGCGTGGCGCCCAAGGGGGCGGTGGCAAACCATTCGGGTTCTTGCGCGTGCGTGGCGTGGCTGACGATGCGCGCCAGCGGCTTGCAGCCGAGTTTTGCGGCGGTGGACTGGCGCATCATGACCAGCGCAGCGGCACCGTCGTTGATGGACGAGCTGGACGCGGCGGTAATCGTCCCGTCCTTCTTGAAGGCAGGCTTGAGGCTGGGGATTTTGTCCAGCTTGACCTTGCCCGGGCCTTCGTCCACCGACACCACCACTTCGCCCGCACGGGTCTTGACGGTGACGGGGGTGATTTCAGCAGCAAAGGCACCCGATGCCGTGGCGGCCTTGGCACGCTCGACGCTGGCTGTGGCGAAGGCGTCCTGCTGGGCACGGGTGAAACCGTATTTTGCGGCGCAGTCTTCGCCAAAGGTGCCCATGGAGCGGCCGGGTTCGTAAGCGTCTTCCAGGCCGTCGAGCATCATGTGGTCGAAGATGCGGTCGTGGCCCAGGCGGTAGCCGCCACGGCCTTTTTGCAGCAGGTAGGGGGCATTGGTCATGCTTTCCATCCCCCCGGCGACCATGACCTCATGCGAACCGGCCAGCAACATGTCGTGCGCAAACATCGCAGCCTTCATGCCAGAGCCACACATTTTGCTCAGCGTCACGGCACCGGCTTCTTTGGGCAGACCGCCCTTGAAGGCGGCCTGGCGTGCAGGTGCCTGGCCCTGGCCAGCCATCAGGCAGTTGCCAAACAGTACTTCGCCCACCTGGTCGGGCGACACCCCTGCACGTGCGACAGCAGCAGCAATGGCGGCGCCGCCCAGGTCATGCGCCGCGAGGGCCGAAAAATCGCCCTGGAAAGACCCCATGGGGGTGCGCGCTGCGCCGACGATGACGATGGGGTCCTGGGATGGTGTAGTCATGTAAATCACTCCTGAATGAAAAGTGGAAAAGGCGTCAGATGCCGCGCTCCTCGTGCCCGTGCGAGAAACGGCGGTTTACGTCATAAGGGAACACGTCGTAGACATGGCCCGCAAGAATGCGCTCCTTGTGCTGCTGCCAGAACTCCACGCCCAGCAGGTCGGCATGGTGCCGCATGAAGGCTTCACGCACTGCATCGTTGCCCAGCAGGAAGGGGCCGAACGTCTCGGGAAACACATCGTGCGGGCCTACCGTGTACCAGATCTCGCCGCTCATTTCTTCTTCTTCGTTGCGCGGCTGGGGTACCTTGCGGAAGTTGCAGTCGGTGATGTATTCGATCTCGTCGTAGTCGTAGAACACGACCTTGCCATTGCGCGTGACACCAAAGTTCTTCCACAGCATGTCGCCAGGGAAGATGTTGGCCGCCACCAGGTCTTTGATGGCGTTGCCATACTCGATGACACTGTGCTCCATCTGCTGGCGTGCGCGCGGATCGTCCAGGCCGGTGTCGAAGGACTCTTGCAGATAAATATTGAGCGGAATCATGCGCCGCTCGATATACAGGTGCTTGATGATGACTTCCTGGTGACCATCGCCGTCACGGTCGCTGATTTCGAGCTGGCTGGGGGCAAACTTTTCAATCTCTGCGATCAACTCATCATCGAAGCGCACGCGCGGAAAGGCGACTTCGCTGTACTCCAGCGTATCGGCCATGCGGCCCACGCGGTCGTGCTGCTTGACCAGCAGGTACTTGCCCTTGATCTGTTCGCGCGTGGTCTCTTTTTGTGGCGGGTAGTAGTCCTTGATGAGCTTGAACACGAAGGGAAAGCTGGGCAGGTCGAACACCAGCATGACCATGCCCTTGATACCGGGAGCAATGCGGAATTTGTCGCTGGAATGCTTGAGATGGTAGAGAAAGTCGCGGTAAAAAAGCGTCTTGCCCTGCTTGGCCAAACCCAGCGCGTTGTAGAGCTCGGTGCGCGGCTTGCGCGGCATCAGGCTGCGCAGAAACTGCACATAGGCGCTGGGGATTTCCATGTCCACCATGAAATACGCACGCGCAAAGCTGAACAACATCTGCAAATCGTCTTCGCCAAACAGCGCCGCGTCGATGTAGAGCTGCTCCGCATCGTTGTGCAGAATGGGGAGCGCAAACGGCACTTCATGAAAGCCGTTGATGATCTTGCCCACCACATAGGCGCCCTTGTTGCGGAAGAACAGGCCGGAGAGCACCTGGATCTGGAAGTTGGCGCGCAGGCGCACCTTGTCCAGACGCCCCTGCATGGCCGCGAGCACGTAGCGGATATCTCGGGGCAAGTCTTCAAACTCACGCTGCAGCTGGAAGTTTTCCACGATGCCCAGCATGGTGTCGAACAGATTTTCACGCGAAGGATAGTACGACCAGTAGGTCGGACGGGCCTCGGGCTCTTCGTTCTCGATGTATTCGGTGCTGACCGCCGGGCGCACAAAGATGAAATCGTTGTGAAAGTGCGTGCGGTGCAGGATGCGGCAGGTGACCGAGTTAAAGAAGGTCTCGGCCAGTTCGGGCTGGTGGTGGTTGACCAGCAAACCAATGTAGTGGAGCTTGATCTGGTGCCACACGTCCATAGGAAGGCTGCCGGCCTTGAATTCTTTTTCCAGTCGCTTCGTGCATTCCTTGACGCGCAGGTCATAAAACTCGATCCGCTCACGCTGGGCACGCTGCTGACCGTGCCAGTCGGCGGTTTCGAAGCGGTGTTTGGCGCGCGCGGATTCGGTACGGAACAGGCGGTAGTGCCGGTTGAACCCGTCCATCATCGCCTTCGCGATGTCGTAGGCTTGGGGCGAATCGAGGCGCTGGGGAAACATGGGCTGGGCGTCCTGTGAATGCTATCGGCCCTGCGACTTTAGCGCCGCGCGGCGCGCACACCGTCGATGGCGGCCTTGTACAGCGAATCAATGCCCTGGTTGCCCGCCAGCGTGATATGCATGTTGTTGATGAGCCCGTCTTTGAGCCCATAGCACCAGCCGTGCAGGTGCACTTTCTGCCCCCGAGCCCAGGCGTCCTGCAACACCGTGGTTTGTGCCACGTTGATGACCTGCTCGATCACGTTCAACTCACACAGGACGTCATGGCGCCACTCGGGCTCTGTCGCCGCGATCAGCTCGCGGTGCCGGTCGCGCACATCTTTGACGTGACGGATCCAGTTGTCGGACAAGCCGACCCGCAAATCCTGCAGCGCGGCCAGCACGCCGCCACACCCGTAGTGCCCCACGACCATGAGGTCTTGCACATGCAGCTGATCAACGGCGTACTGAATGGTCGAGAGGCAGTTGAGGTCGGTCGGCACCACCACGTTGGCGATGTTGCGATGCACGAATACCTCTCCAGGCTCCAGCCCCGTGATCTGGTTGGCGGGCACGCGGCTGTCTGAGCAGCCCACCCACATATAGCGCGGCTTTTGCTGCTCCAGGAGGAGGGTAAAAAACCCGGGCCGATCGCGCTGCATTTGAGCAGCCCATTCACGGTTGTGGACAAACAGGTCTTCAATGGAATCGGTGGTCACAGTGTTTTCCTGGAGGAGTGTTGTTGTGCCCGGCGGCAGGAGGGTCAAGGCAGAACAAGCCGCCCGCAATGATCGAGCGGGAACCTATTCTGCAGGGCCTTAACAAGTCTCTGCAAAGAGCTCGCGACCAATCAGCATGCGGCGGATTTCGCTGGTACCGGCGCCAATTTCATAGAGTTTGGCGTCGCGCCACAGACGACCCAAGGGGTATTCGTTGATGTAGCCATTGCCGCCGAAAATCTGGATGCCTTCGCCCGCCATCCAGGTGGCTTTCTCGGCGCACCACAGGATGACGCTGGCGCAGTCCTTGCGCACCTGGCGCACGTGCTCGGTACCCAGCATGTCCAGGTTCTTTGCCACCGTGTAGGCAAACGAGCGCCCTGCCTGCAGAACGGTATACATGTCGGCGACCTTGCCCTGGATGAGCTGGAACTCGCCAATGCTCTGGCCAAATTGCTTGCGGTCATGGATGTAGGGAATCACGTTGTCCATGACGGACTGCATGATGCCCAGCGGCCCGCCGGTCAGCACAGCACGCTCATAGTCCAGGCCGCTCATCAGCACCTTGGCCCCCATATTCACGCCACCCAATACGTTTTGCGCAGGGACTTCAACGTCCTGAAACACCAGTTCACCGGTATGGCTGCCGCGCATGCCCAGCTTGTCGAGCTTTTGCGCAATGGAAAAGCCCTTCATGCCCTTCTCGATCAGGAAGGCAGTGACGCCGCGCGCGCCCATCTCGGGCTCGGTCTTGGCATAGACCACCAGGGTGTCGGCGTCGGGACCGTTGGTGATCCACATCTTGTTGCCGTTGAGCAGGTAGTAGCCGCCCTTGTCCTCGGCCTTGAGCTTCATGCTGATGACGTCGGAGCCCGCCCCTGGCTCGCTCATCGCCAGCGCGCCCACATGTTCGCCGCTGATCAGCTTGGGCAGGTATTTTTTGCGCTGCTCCTCATTGCCGTTGCGGTTGATCTGATTGACGCACAGATTGCTGTGCGCGCCATAGCTCAAACCCACCGAGGCCGATGCACGCGAGATCTCTTCCATGGCGACCATGTGGGCCAGATAACCCATATTGGCACCGCCGTGCTCTTCAGACACCGTAATGCCCAGCACGCCCAAATCGCCCATCTTGCGCCAGAGGTCCATGGGAAACTGGTCGGAGTGATCGATTTCTGTGGCGCGCGGTGCGATTTCAGACTGCGCGAAGTCCCGCACGGCGTCGCGCAAAGCATCGATATCGTCGCCCAGTTGAAAATTAAGGCCAGGAAGGTTGCCGGGAATGCTCATGGTGTTCTCCTGTGTTGAAGTAAATGGGTTGATCAGCCCTGAACATCCGGGCGTCCGGTCACCGCCATCAGGGTGCAACCCATGGTGGCCACCAGTGTTTCATGTCCGTCTTGCAGCGCGTACGCGCGACCTTCGCACACCGAAATGGTGCGACCAGGCTTGAGTACCCGGCCTTCCATCCGAAAGCGCTGGCCCTTTGCAGGGGCTAGCAGGTTGATCTTGAATTCGATGGTCAGCACCGCAGCCTCTGCGGGCATCAAGGTAAATGCGGCGTAGCCGCAGGCAGAGTCCAGCCCTGTGGAAACGACCCCTGCATGCAAGAATCCATGCTGCTGGGTGAGGCCTTGCGCCCAGTCGAGGTGAATATCGACGGCTCCCGGCTCCAGGAGTCCGAGGGTGGCGCCCAGGGTTTTCATAATCCCTTGGCGCGCAAAACTCTGTTGCACGCGCTCGGCATACTGTGAATCTCGGGGCTCGAACCGGGGTATCGTCATGCAGGCTCCTGATTGACGTTTACGTAAACGTCAATTATCCGATATTTTTGGCCACTTTGGCGAGCAAGGCGCGCGCTTCCTTTTCGTGTTCCCGTACTTCGTCCAGATTGGCCTGGAGATCGGCCATCTGCTCCTCGAGCTGCTTGCGGTGCTGGGCCAGTACCGCGAGAAACTTCTGCAGCTGCACACCAGTGTCCCTGGGGCTGTCGTACAGATCGATGATGTCTTTCGCTTCCGTGAGAGAAAGGCCCAGCCGCTTGGCGCGCAACGTCAGTTTGAGCCTGGTGCGATCCCGTGCGCTATAGGTCCGTGTCCGTCCACCGGGCCCTGTTCGCTCGGGTTGCAGCAAGCCCATATCTTCATAAAAACGCATGGCCCGCGTCGTAAGATCGAATTCTTTGGCAAGATCACGAATGGTAAAGGTGGAGGCCATGCTTGGATTCTGGCGGTGCGATGGCGGCGTGAATCGCCGCCGCTCTGGCATCGCCTTGTAATGTTGACGTTACGTCAATGCTACAGCAAACCACCAGTGCACCAGCGAGCGGATACCAACGGCTTGGCGCTGCCCATTATTTCGTCAAGGTGCTGGTTTCAATAACGCCAAATCGGTATCGTCCAGCCAACACCACTGGCCTGGTGCCAAGTCAGCAGGCAGTTGCAAGCCCCCGATTCTTGAGCGATGCAAGCCCTCCACCCGATTGCCCACCGCCGCAATCATGCGCTTGACCTGGTGGTACTTCCCCTCGGTCAACGTCAGGTGCACAAGCGTGGAATCTACTTGGACGCAAGCCGCGGCCTTCACGGGAGCGGGATCATCGTCCAGAACAACACCTGCCAGCAAGCGATCGACCTGTTCAGCCGTTGCTTCGTGCTTCAAGCGCACTTCATACAGCTTCGGTACATGCTTCTTCGGTGAACTCATGCGGTGAATGAACTGCCCATCGTCGCTGAGCAAAATCAGGCCGGTTGTGTCCTGATCCAGACGGCCGATGGCTTGAACACCCTGTACGGCTGACTTCGTAGGCCGCTGACGCAAAGGCACAGGGAGCAAGGTATAGATGCTGGGGTAGGTCGATGGTTTTTGCGAACACTCTGTGCCTGCTGGCTTGTGCAGCATCAAATACGCTTTTTCTTTGTAAGGCCACCATATGCCTTGTACGCAGAGTTGCAAACCGTCGGTGTTGAAGCGCATCGTAGAGTCACGACACGGTACGAGAGTGCTATCCACACCCTTTTGCAGCACCTCCACCCAACCCTGCTGCACCAGCCCGGCACAAACACGGCGTGTTCCAAAACCCTGCGAATAAAGAATGTCCTGCAATTGCATCATCTATGGGCACCTGAGAGATGATTATCCAGTCCCAGAAACAGGAACGCCCCGCTCATTGCTGAGAGGGGCGTTGCTGCGCTGTAAGAGCCTGACGATGACCTACTTTCACACGGGAACCCGCACTATCATCGGCGCAAAGTCGTTTCACGGTCCTGTTCGGGATGGGAAGGAGTGGTACCAACTTGCTATGGTCATCAGGCATAACTTGGTGCTGGGCAGTTTTTGAGGACTGCCTGGCGAATTCATAGAGTTTGGAATCAGCTTATATTTTGATTGCGACAACTTGGCATAACATCCCTGATCTGGAGAGATCAAAGTTATAGGGTCAAGCCGCACGAGCAATTAGTACTGGTTAGCTTAATGCATTGCTGCACTTCCACACCCAGCCTATCAACGTCCTGGTCTAGAACGACTCTTTAGGGGGGTCAAGCCCCCGGCAGATCTCATCTTGAAACGAGTTTCCCGCTTAGATGCTTTCAGCGGTTATCTCTTCCACACTTAGCTACCCGGCGATGCCACTGGCGTGACAACCGGTACACCAGAGGTGTGTCCACTCCGGTCCTCTCGTACTAGGAGCAGGCTTCCTCAAATCTGCAGCGCCCACGGAAGATAGGGACCAAACTGTCTCACGACGTTTTAAACCCAGCTCACGTACCTCTTTAAATGGCGAACAGCCATACCCTTGGGACCGGCTACAGCCCCAGGATGAGATGAGCCGACATCGAGGTGCCAAACACCGCCGTCGATATGAACTCTTGGGCGGTATCAGCCTGTTATCCCCAGAGTACCTTTTATCCGTTGAGCGATGGCCCTTCCATACAGAACCACCGGATCACTATGTCCTGCTTTCGCATCTGCTCGACTTGTCAGTCTCGCAGTTAAGCACGCTTATGCCATTGCACTATCGTCACGATGTCCGACCGTAACTAGCGTACCTTCGAACTCCTCCGTTACGCTTTGGGAGGAGACCGCCCCAGTCAAACTGCCTACCATGCACTGTCCCCGATCCAGATAATGGATCTAGGTTAGAACCTCAAACGCACCAGGGTGGTATTTCAACGTTGGCTCCACCAGAACTAGCGTCCTGGCTTCAAAGCCTCCCACCTATCCTACACAGATCCGTTCAAAGTCCAATACAAAGCTACAGTAAAGGTTCATGGGGTCTTTCCGTCTTTCCGCGGGGAGATTGCATCATCACAAACATTTCAACTTCGCTGAGTCTCAGGAGGAGACAGTGTGGCCATCGTTACGCCATTCGTGCAGGTCGGAACTTACCCGACAAGGAATTTCGCTACCTTAGGACCGTTATAGTTACGGCCGCCGTTTACTGGGACTTCAATCAAGAGCTTGCACCCCATCATTTAATCTTCCAGCACCGGGCAGGCGTCACACCCTATACGTCCACTTTCGTGTTTGCAGAGTGCTGTGTTTTTAGTAAACAGTCGCAGCCACCGATTTTTTGCAACCCCTTTGGGCTCGCCTTGTACAGGTTCACCTACTTGGGGCATACCTTCTCCCGAAGTTACGGTATCAATTTGCCGAGTTCCTTCTCCTGAGTTCTCTCAAGCGCCTTAGAATACTCATCTCGCGCACCAGTGTCGGTTTGCGGTACGGTCGTCAATAGCTGAAGCTTAGTGGCTTTTCCTGGAAGCAGGGTATCACTCACTTCGTCTGCAAGCAGACTCGTTATCACCCCTCATCTAAGCCCGGCGGATTTGCCTACCGGGCACGACTACAGGCTTGAACCAACATATCCAACAGTTGGCTGAGCTAACCTTCTCCGTCCCCACATCGCACTATTGATCGGTACAGGAATATTGACCTGTTTCCCATCAGCTACGCATCTCTGCCTCGCCTTAGGGGCCGACTCACTCTACGCCGATGAACGTTGCGTAGAAAACCTTGCGCTTACGGCGAGGGGGCTTTTCACCCCCTTTAACGCTACTCATGTCAGCATTCGCACTTCTGATACCTCCAGCACCCATTACCAGGCACCTTCACAGGCTTACAGAACGCTCTCCTACCACGTGCAATAAATTGCACATCCGCAGCTTCGGTAACTGGCTTAGCCCCGTTACATCTTCCGCGCAGGACGACTCGATCAGTGAGCTATTACGCTTTCTTTAAATGATGGCTGCTTCTAAGCCAACATCCTGACTGTTTTAGCCTTCCCACTTCGTTTCCCACTTAGCCAATTTTAGGGACCTTAGCTGGCGGTCTGGGTTGTTTCCCTCTTGAGTCCGGACGTTAGCACCCGGTGCTCTGTCTCCCAAGCTGTACTCGTCGGTATTCGGAGTTTGCATAGGTTTGGTAAGTCGCCATGACCCCCTAGCCTAAACAGTGCTCTACCCCCGACGGTAATACTTGAGGCACTACCTAAATAGTTTTCGGAGAGAACCAGCTATTTCCAAGTTTGTTTAGCCTTTCGCCCCTATCCACAGCTCATCCGCTAATTTTGCAACATTAGTCGGTTCGGACCTCCAGTACCTGTTACGGCACCTTCATCCTGGCCATGGATAGATCACTTGGTTTCGGGTCTACACCCAGCGACTATGTTCGCCCTATTCGGACTCGATTTCTCTACGGCTTCCCTATTCGGTTAACCTTGCCACTGAATGTAAGTCGCTGACCCATTATACAAAAGGTACGCAGTCACCCCTTTCGAGGCTCCTACTTTTTGTAAGCATGCGGTTTCAGGATCTATTTCACTCCCCTCCCGGGGTTCTTTTCGCCTTTCCCTCACGGTACTGGTTCACTATCGGTCGATGATGAGTATTTAGCCTTGGAGGATGGTCCCCCCATATTCAGACAGGGTTTCTCGTGCCCCGCCCTACTTGTCTGCAGCCTAGTACCACACGTCGGTTTTCGCATACAGGGCTATCACCTGCTATGGCTGGGCTTTCCATCCCATTTTGCTAACCGTCGTGCTATCACTGCACGGCTTCTCCGATTTCGCTCGCCACTACTTTCGGAATCTCGGTTGATGTCTTTTCCTCGAGCTACTGAGATGTTTCAGTTCACCCGGTTCGCCTCGCAACCCTATGTATTCAGGTTGCGATACCCCTAAGGGTGGGTTTCCCCATTCAGATATCTCCGGATCAAAGCTTATTTGCCAGCTCCCCGAAGCTTTTCGCAGGCTATCACGTCTTTCGTCGCCTATCATCGCCAAGGCATCCACCACATGCTCTTAGTCACTTGACCCTATAACTTTGACGTCTCTTGCGAAACATCTCCATCTAATTTTTCAAGGACTTGCAAGGTCTTTCACCTTGCGCGTTATGCCGTAATATGAATGTTTCTTCGGTATTGCTACCTAGAGAACAATTCGTCATTACTTGAATAAAACAAAGTTTCATTCGTGTTGACGCAATCAAATTTCATGTTGCTGATGGCACGGTGCATCTTTCGATGCTTTCCATCAGCAACGCTGATTCGACTCTATGAATTTTTAAAGAACAGCCGATTGATCGAACTATCTCGATCAACAACAAAACAGCCTTTTGCAAAGCTGCTTTGGTGTTGATTTGCTGCACTGCCTTGTGCAACTTTGGATGTTGGTGGAGGATGACGGGATCGAACCGACGACCCCCTGCTTGCAAAGCAGGTGCTCTCCCAGCTGAGCTAATCCCCCAGGAACCGCATTGTCTTCTCACGTGTCGCCCGCAGCACTTGGTGGGTCTGGGTGGTCTCGAACCACCGACCCCCGCCTTATCAAGACGGTGCTCTAACCAACTGAGCTACAGACCCAGGCCTGCCTCTACTCACTCACATGCTTTCACATATGCGCTTGCAGCGACTTTTTCCAACAACCGATAAGTGTGGGCGTTCAATTAGAACTGCAGTTTTCCAGAAAGGAGGTGATCCAGCCGCACCTTCCGATACGGCTACCTTGTTACGACTTCACCCCAGTCACGAACCCCGCCGTGGTAATCGCCCTCCTTGCGGTTAGGCTAACTACTTCTGGCGAGACCCGCTCCCATGGTGTGACGGGCGGTGTGTACAAGACCCGGGAACGTATTCACCGTGACATTCTGATCCACGATTACTAGCGATTCCGACTTCACGTAGTCGAGTTGCAGACTACGATCCGGACTACGACTGGCTTTATGGGATTAGCTCCCCCTCGCGGGTTGGCAACCCTTTGTACCAGCCATTGTATGACGTGTGTAGCCCCACCTATAAGGGCCATGAGGACTTGACGTCATCCCCACCTTCCTCCGGTTTGTCACCGGCAGTCCCATTAGAGTGCCCAACTAAATGTAGCAACTAATGGCAAGGGTTGCGCTCGTTGCGGGACTTAACCCAACATCTCACGACACGAGCTGACGACAGCCATGCAGCACCTGTGTTATGGCTCTCTTTCAAGCACAATCGCGTCTCTGCGATCTTCCATACATGTCAAAGGTGGGTAAGGTTTTTCGCGTTGCATCGAATTAAACCACATCATCCACCGCTTGTGCGGGTCCCCGTCAATTCCTTTGAGTTTTAACCTTGCGGCCGTACTCCCCAGGCGGTCAACTTCACGCGTTAGCTTCGTTACTGAGAAAGTAAATTCCCAACAACCAGTTGACATCGTTTAGGGCGTGGACTACCAGGGTATCTAATCCTGTTTGCTCCCCACGCTTTCGTGCATGAGCGTCAGTGCAGGCCCAGGGGATTGCCTTCGCCATCGGTGTTCCTCCGCATATCTACGCATTTCACTGCTACACGCGGAATTCCATCCCCCTCTGCCGCACTCCAGCTATACAGTCACTAATGCAGTTCCCAGGTTGAGCCCGGGGATTTCACATCTGTCTTATATAACCGCCTGCGCACGCTTTACGCCCAGTAATTCCGATTAACGCTTGCACCCTACGTATTACCGCGGCTGCTGGCACGTAGTTAGCCGGTGCTTATTCTTACGGTACCGTCATGGACCCTCTGTATTAGAAAGAGTCTTTTCGTTCCGTACAAAAGCAGTTTACAACCCGAAGGCCTTCATCCTGCACGCGGCATGGCTGGATCAGGGTTTCCCCCATTGTCCAAAATTCCCCACTGCTGCCTCCCGTAGGAGTCTGGGCCGTGTCTCAGTCCCAGTGTGGCTGGTCGTCCTCTCAGACCAGCTACAGATCGTCGGCTTGGTAAGCTTTTATCCCACCAACTACCTAATCTGCCATCGGCCGCTCCGTCCGCGCGAGGTCTTGCGATCCCCCGCTTTCATCCGTAGATCGTATGCGGTATTAGCCACTCTTTCGAGTAGTTATCCCCCACGATCGGGCACGTTCCGATGTATTACTCACCCGTCCGCCACTCGTCAGCCACCAAAGTGCTGTTACCGTTCGACTTGCATGTGTAAGGCATGCCGCCAGCGTTCAATCTGAGCCAGGATCAAACTCTACAGTTCGATCTTGATAAATTTAAAGTCTTCCGACTTCACTCATAAAAACGGAATTGAAGTGAACTTCACTTCTATCTCCATGAGCGTTTAAAGTCTTGCGACTTCAGTTCCAAAAGAACTTCGCAATTCGCTTCAAACGCCCACGCTTATCGGCTGTATATTTTTAATGTTCCCGCAAAAACCAGATTTGCATCTTTGTTTTTGCCAACTCCGCCGCGATCAGCAGAGCCTCAAATTATAACAGGTTTTTTTATTTCCTGTCAACACAAGGGGTCTTTCAACCCCCTGCATCTTTTCACTTCCCATCAGCACCGCAAGCAGCACTTCCGTTCAGCGAAGCCTTGCATTGTATACCGGGTTTTTACTCCCCACCACGCAAAACCGAAGATTTTTTATCCGCCCCTCTCAACAATCTCAGCCCAGGCTCTTCAGCCCCCAGACCACATCGGCTCAGTCGCTCTTCCTAGGAAGAACTTCTGTGCAGCGAAGCCCTCGACTGTAGCACAGGGCGAAGAGGAATCCGACTTCAGTACGAAATATTTATGTCATGGCCCTGATAATGGGCGCTATGGCATTGATTACTCTACTAAACGCTCAACTCGCCTTCGGGCATGTGGCCTTGCTCGACCACGCTACTTTTTCGCTGGAGACTGGCGAGCGCATCGGCCTGATCGGCAGAAATGGCGCCGGGAAGTCCTCCCTGCTAAAAATACTGGGGGGGCTTGCACATTTTGACGATGGGGCGCGCCACGTTCAGCAGGGCGTGCGCATTGCTTACGTCGCACAAGAACCTGAGCTCGATCCTACTGCGACGGTTTTTGAAGCGACTTCGCAGGGCCTGTCCAAAGTCATCGCGTTGCGCGACCAGTACTTGTCTGGTGCGGAAGGGTTGGATCTCGATGCGCTGCAAACCCAGATCGAAGCCTATGACGCATGGAACTGGGAGCAGCGCGTGGAGGAGACCTTGCAGCGACTACATCTAGATCCTCTCGGGCGCGTTGGAGACTTATCTGGCGGCACAAAAAAGCGCGTTGCCTTGGCCCAGGCCCTGGTCACCCGCCCGGACGTGTTGTTGCTGGACGAGCCGACCAACCACCTGGACCTCGATTCCATTGAATGGCTTGAGGAGTTGCTCGTGGATTTTCCGGGCAGCGTGGTGACTATTTCCCACGATCGAACTTTTCTAGATCGCGTGGCCACACGCATCGTTGAGTTGGATCGGGGGCAGTTGCGCTCCTATCCGGGCAACTTCGCGCAATATCTTGTGCAAAAGCAGGATCAATTGGCCCAAGAGGAGACCATTTCGGCCAAGGCAGACAAACTGCTGGCTCAAGAAGAAATCTGGATTCGCAAAGGGGTCGAGGCACGCCGCACGCGCAGCCAAAGCCGTATTTCACGGCTTGAAGACTTGCGCTCTCATCGGGCAGCCCGTCGTGAAACCTTGGGCAGCGTGAAGATGGACCTGGCCGCCGGAGCGCCCAGCGGAAAGATCGTCGCTGAACTGGAGGGTGTCTCCAAGTCCTTTGGCGACAAGACCATCGTCCGCAACTTCACCGGCACGATTCTTCGTGGCGACAAGGTTGGCCTGATCGGCCCGAACGGCGCCGGCAAGACAACATTGCTCAAACTCATTTTGGGCGAGTTGCAGGCCGATAGCGGGCGGATTCGCCAGGGTGCCAATCTGGAGGTGGCCTATTTTGACCAGATGCGCCATGCCATTGATCTTGACGCCACCCTGGAGGATTTCATCAGCCCGGGCAGTGAATGGATAGAAATTGGCAAGCAACGCAAGCACGTCAAGAGCTACCTCGGCGATTTTCTTTTTTCTCCCGCCCGCGCGCATTCGCCTGTGCGGTCGCTGTCTGGCGGAGAGCGCAACCGGCTTTTGCTTGCGCGGCTTTTTGCACGGCCTGCCAATGTGCTGGTGCTCGACGAGCCGACGAATGATCTGGACATCGAAACACTCGACCTACTCGAAGAGTTGCTGCAGACCTATGACGGAACGGTCTTCCTGGTCAGCCATGACCGCACTTTTCTGGACAATGTGGTTACCAGCACCATTGCCTTTGAAGGCGACGGGCTTTGGCGCGAATATGAAGGCAGTGTTCAGGACTGGCTGCTGCAATCCCGGCGCAGCCGAGAGATCGCGGCCGCAGCACCTTTGGCAAGTCAGTCGACCGTCGCACTAGCGAGCAGCGACAAAACGGCCGAGATTTCCCCCCCGGAAAAGCGCGAAACGCCGACAAAAAAGAAACTCAGCTACAAGGACCAACGCGAGCTCGATCAACTGCCTGGTCATATTGCGGCTCTGGAAGAAGAGCAAAAGTCGATACAAGAGACGCTTGCCGACGGATCTCTTTACAGCAGTGATGGTGCACGTGCTGCAGCGCTGCATGTGCGCGAGGGAGAAATTGAAACCGCATTGATGAATGCGCTGGAGCGGTGGTCACAGCTTTCAGAATGACTGCGTCAGAACCAATTTGGGCACACTACAGTCCTGCCCCAGGTAGGTCTGTAGTGTGCTATCGGTTGTAAGGCCCCTCAAAACCATCAAAAAGAATAGCTGCTACCGCTTGTATCTATTAGATTTCAATGCGTTTTCCATTGGAAACCATTGTGCAAAAAACGTTATATGCTATTGTTTTTGACAGAGTATGGCGTCAAGTCCACTGATCCTTAGATGCGGTGGTGGACACGATCTGAACCCCCACGCAACCTGGCAACCAGTGCGGGCGCTATCTGTGCCAAGGGAAGAACCTCATCGGCAGCGCCATGGGCAATGGCTTCACGCGGCATGCCGAACACAATACAGCTGGCTTCGTCCTGCACATAGTTATAACTGCCTGCATTCTTCATTTCACGCATGGCAGCTGCGCCATCGTTGCCCATTCCGGTCAGCATGATGCCAAAGGCATTGCGTCCTGCGAGGGCCGCGCCTGACTTGAACAAAACCTCCACAGAAGGTTTATGGCGGTTGACGGCAGGACCATCGTCCACGACGGCAACGTAATTGGCGCCACTGCGGCTGATATGGAATTGCTTTCCGCCGGGAGCAATGTACGCATGCCCCGGCAAAATGCGCTCCCCGTGCACCGCTTCTTTGACCGTGATCTGGCACAAACCGTTCAGACGGGCAGCAAAGCTGGTCGTAAAGCCCGGCGGCATATGCTGGGTGATGAGAATGGCGGGCATGTCCGCAGGCAAGTGCACCAGAACTTCCTTGATGGCTTCAGTGCCCCCGGTTGATGCGCCAATGAAAATCAGTTTTTCGGTAGAAAGCCGCCCCAGCAGCCCGGCGGCAGGCAAGGGCGAAGGAGAGACAGTTCCAGGCGCCGAGGGATCGCGCTGGATACGGCGTACCTTGGCGACCGCTGCCACGCGGATTTTTTCGACAATGTGCCCCGCCAAGTCGTTCAGGCCACTGCTCAGGCCTACCCGGGGTTTGGCCACAAAATCGACAGCGCCTAGTTCCAGCGCCTTCAAGGTGACTTCCGCACCGCGTTCGGTCAATGTCGAGATCATCACCACCGGCATCGGCCGCAAACGCATCAGGCGGCCGAGGAAGTCGATGCCATCCATGCGCGGCATTTCAACGTCCAGGGTGATGACATCGGGGTCCAGTTCCCGAATCATTTCGCGCGCAATCAAGGGGTCATTGGCCGTGCCAATGCATTCCATGTCGTGCTGTCGGTTGATGATCTCGGCGAGCAAACTGCGCACCAGCGCGGAGTCATCGACAACAATCACCCGGATCTTCTTACCCATCGCCCACCTTCACATTCAAAACAAATCAACAGATCCACCGGACGTCGTCTTGGCGACCACCGCAGCATTGCCACGCTTGTCTTGCGCGACGAGTTCTTCGGGGTGGGAATGCGCCAAACGCTTGACCATGGCTTTGCCCGTCACTGGGAAAAAAACGACTTTTCGCGGGTAGATATCCAGCACATCCTCCGACACCACGGGAATACGCTCGGTGTGCAGATAGTTGACAACAAACTGCGTATTGCGCTCGCCCACGTTCATCGTGGTAAAGCTGTGCATGACCTGCGCCCCGCCAAAAATTTTGGCCTGCATGGTTTCTCGCCGGGCACCGAGCTTGAGCATTTCGTTGATCAACAACTCCATGGCATACGAGCCATAGCGCCCCGAGACATCGATCGAATCACCATCGGGCAGCATGAAATGGTTCATTCCCCCCACACGCACACGGCTGTCCCATAGGCATGCGGCGATGCAAGAACCCAGCACGGTCATGATCACCAGGTTTTCGTTGGAAACGAAGTATTCACCGGGCAATACCTTGACGGCGTTGTATTGGAAGTGGGGGTCGTAATAGAAAAAGGAGGCCTGCCCTGGCTTGACGGATCTGGACTTCAATTCCTGCAGCGATGATTCCGGCGCCACTCCCGCATTGACAGGATAAACATCAGCCCCTAGCGGGGCAATCCGTGGTGCCCGCCGTCGTTCCGGAGTTCCAGAGGTTCTGGACGCTGCGGATGAAGCAGTCGAGTCGGTTGGACCGGATTTTGATGTGGTCATGAGTTTGAGAAAAATAACAGCCTGTGAGGGTCAGCGACGCTCGTACACCGTTTTCCCACGCAAAGTAAACAAATCCCGAGATTCACTGAAATTCTCCGCATGCCCGACAAAAAGCATGCCCCCTGGTTTAAGCACCCTGTGGATACGCTCCAGTACCCGACGCTGGGTCGCCGCATCGAAATAAATCATCACATTACGACAAAAAACCACATCAAAAGGGTCTCTGAAAGGCCAATCGTCACGAATCAGATTCACGCTGATGAAATCGATCGCCTTGATCAACTCTGGTTTGACACGAACCAAGCCGGAGTTACCGCTCTTGCCTTTCATAAAGAAACGCTGCAGATGCGCCTGCGTCAGCCCCTTCAAGCTGTCGAGCCTGTAAACGCCCTGGGCGGCCGTTGCCAGCACACGTGAATCAATATCACTGGCGGTGAGTTTGAAGTTTGCGTTGGCCCCCAGGGTCTCGAAGGCTGTCATAACAATCGAGTAGGGCTCTTCACCGGTGGATGCAGCATTGCACCATACCCGCCACGGCGTTCCTGCCGGTTTAGATTTCAGATGTGAAGCAAAAATCTCAAAGTGGTGTTGTTCACGGAAGAACGCCGTGAGATTCGTGGTGAGGGCGTTGATGAACTCCTGCCACTCTGAACCATCGTGCGTTTCCAGCCACCCGAGGTAGTCCTTAAAACTGGTGTGCCCCGTCTCACGCAAGCGGCGTGAAAGACGGCTGTACACCATGGCGTGCTTGCCCTCATGCAGATTGATGCCAGCACGCTGGTAAATCAGCGCTTGCACGCGGGAAAAGTCAGCATCCGTCCAGACAAACTCGCGTCCCTGCGCCAAAGGGCCATTCCCCCCTCCTCCTGCAGCGGCCCGCGTGGCGCTGCCACGTTCGGCACGGTCTGCCAGATCGGAATGGGGGTTGCGAAGCATGAAATTTCCTGGAGCAGTTTTGATGAACTCAATGACCCGAAACACCCGCAACGGAAGCAAGCGCAGCCCCGTCGCATTGCTTCGCTGCACAGCCTTCTCAGGCCATGGCAATCATCCGCCAGCAGCTACCAGTCCCATATCGACGCTGGACATCAGTTTCTCGATATCCAGCAAAATCAGCATACGCTCGCCCACCGAGCCCAGACCGAGAATGCAATCGTTCTCGATCACGCTTTCGATATCCGGAGCCGCCCGGATATTGTCGGGAGCCAATTCCATGACATCGCTCACGGAGTCCACCACGATGCCCACGACGCGATTGCGCAGGTTCAGGATGATGACCACGGTGAAGTCGTTGTACTCTGCCTGCGAGCAATTGAACTTCAAGCGCATGTCCACGATGGGAATAATGGTCCCCCGGAGATTGACCACCCCTTTGATGAACTCAGGAGCATGCGCGATCCGGGTGGGCGGCTCGTAGCCTCTGATTTCCTGGACCTTGAGGATATCGATTCCGTATTCTTCCTGGTCCAGCCGGAACGTCAGGTATTCCCGGGCACCCGATGACACTGTTTCTGCTGCTTTGCCAATCACGCTCATGTGAATTCTCCTTACGTTGCAGTGGTGGGGTCGATGGTGAGGCTTGCGCGTTTAATGGCGCGCTCTGCGCACCAAGCCACCAATATCAAGAATCAGGGCCACTCTGCCGTCGCCCAGAATAGTCGCGCCCGAAACGTTAGGCACTTTACGGTAGTTGGATTCGAGGTTTTTGACCACCACCTGGTGCTGTCCCAACAACTCATCCACCAGCAAGGCCACCCGGTTGCCATCGGCTTCTACCACCACCATGATGGTGCTGGATTTTTCGAGATCGAAACGCGGCACTTCAAAAATGCGCTCCAGCCCTATGACGGGCATGTATTCATCACGAACCTTGACCAACTGGGAGCCTTGAGCGACAGTATTCACATCACTGGCGTTCACTTGGAATGACTCCACCACCGAGGACAAGGGCAGGATGTATACCTCTTCCCCGACACCGACGGACATCCCGTCCATGATGGCCAAAGTCAAAGGAAGCCGCACCGAAACCTTGGTGCCATATCCCTCCGATGAATCAATCTCGACCGAGCCATTGAGCGCTGCGATATTGCGCTTCACGACGTCCATTCCAACACCTCGGCCTGACACATCGGTCACCACATCGGCTGTTGAAAAACCCGGAGCAAAAATGAGTTGCCAAACATCAGCGTCACTCATCTGATCCGAGACATCAATGCCACGCTCGCGCGCTTTGCTCAGGATTTTTTGGCGTGACAAGCCCTTTCCATCATCTTTCACCTCGATGACGATAGAACCGCCTTGGTGCGAGGCAGAAAGCGTAATGGTTCCGTGCTCAGGCTTGCCGTTGGCCAAACGCTCGGCAGGCAGTTCGATGCCATGGTCGCCGCTGTTGCGCACCAGATGGGTGAGAGGGTCTGTGATCTTTTCCACCAGTCCCTTATCGAGCTCAGTGGCCTCGCCCAACGTCACCAATTCAACCTTTTTACCCAGCTTGTTGGCCAGGTCGCGCAGCATGCGTGGGAAACGGCTGAACACGATGGACATCGGAATCATCCGGATGGACATGACCGATTCCTGCAAATCGCGCGTATTGCGGTCCAGATCGGCCAGCCCGGCCAGCAGCTGCTGGTGCACAGCCGAGTCCAGTCCCAGGCTGTTCTGCGCCAGCATGGCCTGGGTAATGACCAACTCGCCCACCAGATTGATCAGCTGATCGACCTTGTTGACGGCCACTCGAATGGTGGTGGACTCCACCTGCGCCTGGCTTCCACCTTTGGTGTCACCTGCAGGTTTGGGCGCTATGCGGGTAACGGCCGAAGAAGGCTCGATGGCTTGCACAGCCGCCATGGCGTTGCCGGCAGGCATACCCGGTGAATTATCGAAAAACCCATAAGCCTCCTCCGCAGATGCGGGGACTGCAGCCACCTCTAGCAACTCATCGTCTGGTGCCGCCGACACTGTCGCAATGTGCACCTGCTCCTTTGCCACGTGAAACGCAAACAGATCCAGCAAGTCACTGTCAGATGACGATGTTTCCACCGCAAAAAACCTTGTTGCACCGTCTCCAGAGGGCAGATCCGCAATCGTGCCCAGCCCGGGAATATCGCGGAACAACTCCTTGATGGCATCGGCCTGGTCTATGCGCTCCAGAGGTCCAATACGCACCTGCAGGCTGCGCGGCCCCTGGGCTGTTGACGGCGCACTGGGCGCAGCCTGAACAACGGGCGCGGGCGGCGGTGGGGGCGCGCTGGGCGCCACGGGCGCCGCGACAGCAGCACTCTGCACAGGAACGCCTCCTGCCGCCAACTCGCTGATACGGCGCACGAGATCAGCGGAGGAAGGGGGTTCATCCTGCGCTCCCGACTGGTGCCGCGCCAGCAGATTGCGCGAGGCGTCAGCGGACTCCAGCAGCACATCCACCATCTGCGGAACAGGCTGCAACTCATGGCGCCGCAACTTGTCGAGCAACGACTCCATCTGGTGCGTCAATTCCGCCACATCAGAGAAGCCAAAAGTCGCTGCACCGCCCTTGATGGAGTGCGCGCAACGGAAAATACCGTTGAGCTCTTCATCATCCGCCTTCTCCAGATCAAGATCGAGAAGCATGCTCTCCATCTGATCCAGGTTTTCACTCGCTTCCTCAAAAAAAATCTGATAGAACTGGGTCAGGTCAAAGTCTGCACCCGATCCGGATCCTTCTTGATAGGTTTCACCCATATGGCGCTCCTGTGTACTTGCTGTATGGTCAACAATGGATCTAACGGATCACTTTTTTGATCACTTCGATCAATCGATTGGGATCAAATGGCTTTACCAACCACCCAGTGGCCCCGGCTGCACGTCCTGCCTGCTTCATCTGATCGCTGGATTCCGTTGTCAGGATAAGAATGGGTATGGTTTTGAACTTGGGGTCTTCGCGCAGCTTACGGGTCAACCCGATGCCATCCAGACGCGGCATGTTCTGGTCTGCCAGAACAAGGTCTATGGCGTGGTTCTGGGCCTTTTCAAGCGCATCTTGACCATCTACCGCCTCGACTACATGGTAGCCCGCACCCGAGAGGGTAAAAGACACCATCTTCCGCATGGACGGAGAGTCATCAACGGCAAGGATCGATTGCATTTAGAACTCCAACAGGCTTCAATTTATTGATTAGATCAGGATTCTGATCGCACTAGAACAGGTCGATGGATCCAGCATCCATCTCACTTTGCGTCACTGGATTGGGGCGATCAGGGGCCATTTCCGCAAAAGGCGCTGCTTCTTCGCCGTCCTCGGAGCCCATGGATTCCGCGGCAAGCCGAAAAGCACAGCTTTGCAGTACCTTGGTGGTATGCCAGATCAGCTGCGATGCCATGTCCTGGAACTGCAGCTCTGTCACGGCGCTGCGCAACGCTGTTCGCGCTGCGGCCAACTCGGGGGAGTCGCCAACGACGGAGTCCGTCAAAGACTCGTTGGCCTCCCCGAACCGCTCAAGCAGATTGTCCGTGGCGTGGCTGAGCAGGCCCTCCAGGCGGTGCAAATCATGCATCACGACCAGCAATGAATCCTGCAATTCTGCAGCCACCATCACCGGCAGACGAACCCCGGGCCCATCAGATCCTGTTTGCATTGATTGCATCGCTTCTCCCCTGACGCAGATAGCGACAAGATACACGAATCCCAGATAACGTCGTACGCTCAAGAACAATAAACATCTCGCACACTCCCTGAGCTTTGCGTCATTCAACCGCAGAACAAGAGACCGACCTACAGGACAAGCACCCCTTGATTGTTCCAATTTGTATCCTATGATAGCCGCTCCCATGGCACCCCACTCCAATAGCCTGCCATTGCGCATCCTGCATCTTGAGGACTCGACTGCGGATCACGAACTGGCCCGCTTGACTTTACGCCGCGCCGGTTTGGGGCATACCCTGCACCGGGTGGACACGCTGGAGGGATTTCGGGACAGCCTCGGCCAAGAATCCTTTGATGTGGTTTTGGCGGACTACAACTTGCCGGGCTTTACGGCATTGGATGCCTGGGCACTGATTTCCGGGCAACCGGGGCATCCACCCTTCATTCTTCTGTCCGGGGCCATTGGTGAAGCCGCCGCAGTAGATGCCATGCGCCTGGGGATTGCAGACTATGTTCTGAAGGACGAAATCGCCCGGCTTCCCCATGTGATTGAGCGTGCACGCGAAGTACACGAAGCACGCATTGCGCGAGAGCAGGCAGTGCAAGAACTGGCCCACTCGCAACAACGCCTGGCTGAACTGACCGAACACCTACAAAGCTCCATCGAGCAAGAGCGTGCAGCCATTTCACGGGAAATTCATGACGACATTGGTGGGTCACTGACCGCCATATTGTTTGATCTTGCCTGGATTGGTCGCCACGCTCAGCAAACCGAGGTCTGTGAGCATGCGCAAGCCGCTACGAACATGCTGCAACATGCGCTGGGGGCAAGCCAACGCATCATGATGAATCTGCGCCCGCCTGTTCTGGACCAGGGATTGGTTGCCGCAGTGCAGTGGTTGGCTAGTGGGTTTGAGCGGCGTAGCGGCGTAGCAACACAGGTACGCTCTAATGCCACGGTGATCCATCTTCCTCCGGAGGTTCAACTGGTAGCCTATCGCACGGCACAAGAAGCGCTGACCAACGCATCCAAATACGCACAAGCCCAAACCATTCACATCGACATGGCGGACACCGGGGGCGTTTTTACGCTGGAGATCAGTGACGACGGACGTGGACTGGAAGACGGCGCACTCACAAAACCCAAGTCCTTCGGCCTGACGGGTCTGCGCGAGCGTGCCAAAACAGTCGACGGCTGGCTAGACATCAGTAGCCTTAGCGGACAGGGCACTTCGATCATCCTATCGGTGCCTCTGCGCCCGCCGTCTGAAAAGGACAACACACCATGATCAGGGTGGTACTGTGCGATGACCACGCTGTGGTACGGCGAGGCATCCGGGACACATTGACCGAGGCGCCCGACATTGCAATTACTGGAGAAGCAGGAAGCTACCCCGAATTACGCGAAGTGCTACGCACGGCTGAATGTGATGTGTTGCTTCTGGACCTGAACATGCCTGGCCGCAATGGCCTTGAAGTCTTGGCAAGTCTGCGCGAGACGGATTCATCGATCAAGGTACTGGTGGTCTCTATGAACCCGGAAGATCAATATGCCGTGCGCTGTCTGCGTGCAGGGGCCCAAGGCTATGCCAGCAAGGCTAGCGATCCGGTCGCCCTCATCGATGCGGTCCGCACCATCTCACAGGGCCGCAAATACCTCACGCCGGAAGTGGCCCAAATGCTGGCCGATAGTGTTTCTCAACCCGAGCAGGAAGTCCCCCATGCAGCGCTTTCGGAGCGGGAACTCCAGACGCTTCTCAAAATCGCCTCGGGCAAGCGTCTATCCGAGATCGCTGATGAGTTGATGCTGAGCCCTAAAACCGTCAGCGTCTACCGTGCCCGGGTGCTAGAAAAGCTCAAGCTGAACAACAATGCGGAATTAACGGTTTACGCCATCCGCAATCAGCTCGTTTAAAACACTTTAGCGCTGCGCAGCAAATAGGTCGATGGCCTGCTGCATGAGCGTCAATACCGGCTGTTCCAGCATCGGTAGCGTGGCAGCAATGCCCAACAGCCCCACCGTCAGCGTGACAGGAAAACCCACCGCATAGATATTCATTTGCGGTGCCACTCGTGAAATGATGCCCAGCGTCAAGTTGACGAACAGCAACAAGGCGACCATGGGTAGGGCAATCCACAGCGCGCTGGAAAATAATGCCCCCCCCATTTCATACAGCCGCATCTGGGCCAGCCCATGCAAGGCGTTTCCATCAACAGGAAAACGGTCGAAGCTCTTGACCACGGCCATCAACACCATCAAATGGCCGTTGATCACCACAAACAAGAGCATGGCCATGTTTCCAAAAAACCGCGCCACAGCACTGACCTGGGCATTGCTGGCTGGATCGAAAAAGGAAGCAAAGTTCAAACCCATCTGCAAGCCAATGACTTCCCCCGCAAGCTCGACGGAAGCAAACACCAACCGGACCGCAAAGCCAATGGCCAAGCCTACGGCAACCTGTTGTGCAACCGCGCCGAATGCTTCAGGACCGTTCAAGGAAATAACGGGCTGATCTACCAGCGCCGCCTGCGCGCACAGTGCGACGAAAAACGCGAGCCCAATCTTGGCGCGCATGGGGATAGCGCGCAGAGAAAACAAAGGCGCCACCGAAAACACGGCCAAAATCCGTAAAAAGGGCCACAGAATAGGCGATAGCCAAGCGACCAACTGCGATTCAGAAAACGTGATCACAGTATGACTAAAACGCTTAAGCAATCATTGACGGGATGGACTCAATGGTGCGCCGTATGTAATCCACCAGCGTGCTCACCATCCACGGACCTGCGATTGCAAAGACCACCATGGCGGCAATCAGCTTGGGAACGAAAGCCAGCGTCGCCTCATGGATTTGCGTCACTGCCTGAAAGATGCTGACCAGCAAGCCCACCGCCATCACCACGCCAAGAACAGGCATCGCAATCATCAACAAAAGCGTTAACGCCTCACTCCCAATGGTCAAAACCATTTGTGATGTCATGGCGGCTCCTTCACGTCACAAAACTGGCGGCCAGGGACCCGATGAGCAAATTCCATCCGTCAGCAAGGACGAATAGCATCAACTTGAACGGCAGAGCCACCAAAACGGGAGACAGCATCATCATGCCCAGCGACATCAAGATGCTGGACACCACCATATCGATCACCAGAAAGGGAATAAAGATCATGAACCCGATCTGGAATGCCGACTTGAGCTCGCTGGTGACAAACGCAGGCACCACAACCCGCAAAGGCGCAGTCTCCGCGGTCACCGAGGCCTCCAGCCGCGCCAGCCGGGCAAACAACGCAAAATCGGACTGCCGCGTCTGCTTGAGCATGAATTGCCGCATAGGGGCTTCAGCCTTCTCAATCGCCTGCTCGAAACTGATGGCATTAGTGGTGTACGGCAGATAGGCATCCTGGTACACCTTGTCCAGGGTCGGCCCCATGACAAACAGGGTCAGAAAAAGCGATAGACCGATGATGACCTGATTGGGAGGCGCCGACTGCGTGCCAATCGCCTGCCGCATCAGCGAAAGCACGATGACAATGCGCGTGAACCCGGTCATCATCAACAAAATGGCGGGCAAAAAAGACAACGCCGTAAAGAACAGCAAGGTCTGAATAGGCACGGAGAAGCTCGTGCCATTGCTCCCGGAACCCACTAGTACCGGTAACGAACCGGCCGCTTGCGCCAACGCAGGCGAGTGAACGGCCAGCAAGAAAAAACTGGGCACCAGTAGCCTGGCAGTCCAAGAGAAAGCGGCAGACCTGTATTGGAGCACTCCCGCTGTCATGGGGGCGCACTCCCTACATCCAGGGCGCTGTGAGCAGCAAGGGCAGAATGGTGTTTCTGCATTTCCTGAGAAAAATCAGCACGCGGCGGTGCAACACTCGCATCTTGTAGAACATGCAGGCAAGTGATGTGCTGCGCAGTCACACCCAGCACCATCTGGATGCGGGCATGCTCTGGCCCCACCTCCACAGTCACCACGCGCTGCTGCGGCCCTACGGCCACCGCAGACAGAACTCTGGCCGTTGCACCCGGCGCCAAGCCTGCACCAGCCTGCCGCTGCTGGATGCGTCGCACCAGCCAGGGCAAAGCTGCCATGGCTGCGACGAACAGCACCACGACCCACAGCGTCTGCGACATGTCCGCGTTACCCACGACTGACCCGACGCAAACGCTCGGAGGGGGTCACCACGTCGGTCAGGCGAATACCAAATTTATCGTTCACCACCACCACTTCACCCTGCGCGATCAGGTAGCCATTGACCAGCACATCCATCGGTTCGCCCGCAAGCGCATCAAGCTCCACCACCGACCCCTGGGCCAGTTGCAGAATATATTTGATGGGCACCTTGGTCCGCCCCAATTCGACCGACAGCTGAACCGGAATATCCAGCACCATGCTGATGTCATGCGACGTACCATCAACGCCGCCAGCAGAAAACGGGCGAGCGGGCTCACCACTCAAAGGCCCGCCTTGCTCCGCATCACCAGGCGCCGCATCCGCGGTTTTCTGCTCCTCCAGCGCCTCAGCCCAACCCGCAAAGGGATCGTCTGCGGCTTCCGCGCCTTCTTTGTTTTCCGGATTATCTTCAGCCGACATCTTTTTCTCCCATCCAGTTCATGTCTGAATTGCGCAGACACTCCTCAATGCGAATTGCATATTTGGAGTTGTGGGTCCCATACTGGCACTCAAATACCGGCACCCCACCAATCGAAGCGCGTATGCGCGGCTCGCGATCCAGTTCAATAAAATCACCCGGCTTCATGGCGAGCAGTTGTTCCACCGTGGCGTCGGCACGGGCCAGCTCTGCCACAAGGACGACCTCTGCCGACTGGATTTCTCGCGTCAGCACACGCACCCAGCGACGATCCACCTCAATCGAATCCCCCTGAGTGGAGGAATAAAGCACATCGCGGATCGGCTCCAGCGTGGCATAGGGCATACAGATATGAATCGCACCCGAGAGGTCCCCAATTTCAAGCTGAAAAGCCGTGGAAACCACGATTTCACTGGGTGTAGCGATATTGGCAAACTGGGGTTGCATCTCCGAGCGCTGGTAGTGCAGCTCAAGGGGATAGATACCTTGCCATGCCTTCTTGTATTCGGAGCAGATCACATCGACTAGTCGATTGATGATGCGTTGCTCTGTGGGGGAAAAGTCGCGTCCCTCGATCCGGGTCTGGAATTTCCCCACGCCGCCAAAAAGGGTATCGATGATGCCAAAAACCAGTGACGGCTCGCACACGATCAAGCCGCTACCGCGCAGCGGCCTGATCGCCACAATATTGAAATTGGTTGGTACCGCCAGTTCCCGCAAGAACGCGCTGTAGCGTTGCACCGCAACGGTACCCACCGAAATTTCGGGGCTGCGGCGAATAAAATTGAACAAGCCGATACGGAAATTGCGCGCAAACCGTTCATTGACGATTTCCATCGTCGGCATGCGGCCACGAACGATACGCTCCTGGCTGGAGATGTCGTAGTTGCGTATCTCGCCTTTATCGAAGACTTCTTCTTCCGTCTTCTGGCTCTCCCCCGTCACACCCTCCAAAAGGGCATCGACTTCTTCCTGGGATAAAAATGATTCGCTCATGGCAATGCCTTTGGACGCCTACTGAACGATAAAACCGGAAAAAAGCACACGCCGAACGGGATTGGGAGCGGCCTTGCGGCTTCGTGACTGCACGTCCTCCGCGCCATCATCATCGTTTTGCTTCGCACGCTTCTTTGACACAGGCGCATCAATGCCCAAAGTCTGCGACACCTCGCGCAAAATATCCGCCGCCAACTTTTCCTTGCCCTCGCGGGCCAGCAGCTCATCGGAAGTGCGCTGCGAAGCCAGCATGATGATGCCATTGCGAACGCTGGGCATATGCTGTTTGACGAGATCTGCGGTTTTACCATCGGCCAGTTCCAGGGTAATTCCCAGCTGCACAAACCGTTCACCACCGTTATCGGCGAGGTTGACCACCAAGGTGTCGATTGGCAGGAAAGTGGGCGCCACGACGGGCTCATGTGATTTCGCGGAGACAGCTTCTCCATCCTCATCTGCAGCATTGCGCTTCGACAAAAACCATGCGGCTCCACCACCCACAACGGCCAGCAGCAGCACGACCACGGCAATGATGACGATCAGCTTCTTGCTTTTGCCAGGTTTCTTTGCAGAGTCGTCTGCGGAGACATTGGAGGACACGTTGAAATTTCCTAGCGTCGGATACGGTCAGCACAGGCCCGGCATGAACGCCCGACCTTTGCACATGGCCCATTATTGGGCGCACACCGGCCCATAATAGCCAGAATAAAAGAGCAAAACCATGGCATTCCCGTGGGTTGCGCAACGCTTGCCACTCGCGCGCAAGGCAAATGCCTGATCAAACGAAGATATCGATCGAACGATCGGTCTGGTACCCCGCTTTGGGGCTCAGCTGCGTCTGTGGCGCGGCAGACACTTCAACCACTGTCTGCCTGGGCCCGCCCTGCTGATTGTTGCGACCCGACTCTTCGGAAGCCTGCCGCTGGCCAGATTCTCCCACGGTCACCCCGGACAGCGACAACCCCTCCTGGCGCAGCATCTCCCGCAACTGGGCCACGCTGTCATCCAACAGGCTTCGTGTCTCCGCCTGATCGCTGCCGAATGCCACATGGGCCTCATTGCCGGACAGTGACACACTCACCTCCACGGGTTGGCCATCGTGCTGTATGGTCATTTCCGCATTCTGAATATTCTGGTGCACCCAGAAGGCCACCTGTTCTGCCACAGCGTCTTCAGCTCCTGCCATGCCTGTATCGACGACTGCGATATCGGCCGACGGCGCCCCCTGGGATTCTGCGTTGGCCCCAGGGGCACCGAAACCTGGTGTGGCAGAGCCATTCTGATCGCCATTGTGCTGTGTGAAACGCCCTCCCGCTTCCGAGAAACCCGGCACAAAGGTGGCGGGCGGCGCCAGAGACGTGGCGGGGTCTTGGTCCATAAACCGCACTCCCTCCCGGGACTGCGCGGCACCACCACGGTGTTCAGCAGCCGAACTCTGCCCCGCCGCCGCTTGCACGGCCTGCATCACGTTCGGATCTTTCGCGCCCCCCAGACTCTTCAACGCTTGCGCACCCTGGGCGCCGGTCATGGCGGACAAACCACCCACCAAGACCAGACCACCGCTTGCACGCGAAGGTGCGCGGCGCACTCCGCCCGCAACCGCTGCCTGCGGCGCGTCCATGCCGTCGCTCTCTAGTTCTCCTTCACGGCTCTTCACCGCAGAATCCAGCAGCGCCGTCTGGGCAACCAAACCATTCTGCGGCAGAGTCTCCAAACTGCCGAGGCTTCCCAGCGCCGATGTCGCTCGAAAACCACTCGCACCTCCCAGAACGCCGTCCTGTAATGCTTCGGTCGATGACAAGGGGGACCCTGCTGACGGCGCCAGCGGAAGGCGAGAGGCCGCATTTGCATCCACCGGCATTAAGGCTTGTGCCGACATCCAGGGCCATGCAATAGCTCCATTCTGGCCAGCCCCGTCCGTCGCCACGGCCCCCTTTTCATCCGGCACCAGGCTGCCGTCCTGGAGCATCGTGCCGTCCAGTGAAACGCTGTCACCCAAAGCCGCCAACAGAGAAAGGAACCCCCCATTTGCGCTGTCTTGCGCCTGGCCCGAAGGATCGCGCGACTGACTCGCCTGTTTACCTCGCACAGCCTGGTGTCCCTGGCTGGGTTGTTGAGTGGTGATACGTGCCTGTTCCATGGTGCTTTGCTCCCGGCCCCTCAAGAGCCATTGAACGTTTTGCGCAACTGCATTGCAGCGCGCTCGTCGGTTTGTTTCTGCTCACGCCGTGCCTGGGTTTGCAAGGCTTCTCTATGGCGCTTTTCCACCAGCTTCTGCAAACTGGCCAGCCGCAGCTCTGTGGCCAGCAGCGCCTGCTGCGCCACATCCACCCGTTCAGTTTGATCCCCCACCACGCCCGTCTGCAAACCTGCGGCATGGTCCAGCCGGTCCATAAAGTGGTAATGGTGGTGCATCACTTCCGGCATCACTACGGCATCCGGGCGCATACCCCAACGGTTTTGCGTCTCCCGCGCGTAGCCTTCGAGCTGGTTCAACTGGTCTTGAGCCGCCTGGCGGGCGCTGCACGCATCCTGCAGAACCCGGCGAGCCTCGTCCCGCTGGCGCACTGCCATTTCGACAGCGACGGACAGTGCATTGGAAGTTGCCATTGCGTGCACCCCCCTTTGCCATCAACTCAGCACATCGGCCATGGCGTTGCAACTCTCTTGCAATGTCGCGGCTTCAAACATGTCTTGCTGCAAAAACCCGACCATGGCGGGCTGCAGGCGGATCGCCTCATCCAGCAAGGGGTCAGAGCCACTCATATAGGCCCCCACTTGCACCAGATCACGGCTCTTCTGGTAGCGTGAATAGATGGCACGAAACTGCCGTGCCACCTCAAAATGCTCTCGCGAAACCACGTTGTGCATGACCCGAGAGGCCGATTGCTCAATATCAATGGCCGGAAAATGCCCCGTCTCGGCCAACGCCCGGGACAACACGATATGCCCATCTAGAATGGCCCGCGCAGCGTCGGCAATGGGATCTTGCTGGTCGTCGCCTTCAGACAGCACGGTATAAAAAGCAGTAATGGAGCCCACGCCATGCAGGCCATTACCACTGCGCTCTACCAGCTGGGGCAACTTGGCAAAGCACGATGGCGGATAGCCTTTGGTGGCAGGCGGCTCGCCGATGGCCAAGGCAATTTCACGCTGGGCCATTGCATACCGGGTGAGGGAATCCATCAGCAGCAAGACATGCTTGCCCTTGTCACGAAAATGCTCGGCCACCGCCGTGGCATAAGCGGCACCCTGCATGCGCAAAAGCGGCGGGGCATCGGCCGGTGCGGCCACCACTACGGCACGGCCACGGTCCTGGGCACCCAGAATGTCTTCGACAAATTCTTTGACTTCGCGGCCCCGTTCACCAATCAAGCCCACCACGATCACATCGGCCTGCGTGTAGCGCGCCATCATGCCCAGCAACACGCTTTTACCCACGCCTGATCCGGCAAAAAGACCCAGCCGCTGCCCACGCCCCACGGTAAGCAGGGCATTAATGGTGCGCACACCCGTATCCATGGGCTCGCGCACCGGGTCGCGATCCATGGCATTGATTTGCCGCCGGTCCATGGCCTCAGCCACAACATCCTGCAAGGGGCCGCCATGGTCCAGAGGAATTCCCTGGGCATCGACCACGCGCCCCAGCAAGCCCTCGCCTATGGGCACACGCAAGCTACCAACCCGGTTGTGCGCACGCCAGACACCTGCATCTTCCAGACGGGGTACCGGTGCATACGGCACCGTGGGCACCACGCTGGCCCCGTTGGAGAGACCATGGATATCGCCTGCAGGCATCAGGAACGCACGATCCCCCGAAAAACCGACCACTTCAGCCAACACCGGATCATGACCAGCCTGCTGCACCAGGCACTGCGATCCCACAGGAACGCGGATACCCACCGCTTCCAGCACCAAGCCTGTGAGCCGCGTCAGTGTCCCGTATGACTCCAGGGCATGCGGCTGCGAAACGCTGCGCTGTGCATCGGCCAGGTAGCGCGACCAGGGCGATGTCGTGTCAGTGGTCGTCGTCATGCGCGCTTTCCTCCCAGACTGACGCCAGGCCCAGGGGGGCGATAGCACGCTGCCAACGCTTTTCCAGCGTGCCATCGACCACCATGCCGGCCTGCTCTGCAACACAGCCGCCCGGCGGAACGGCGGCATCGGCCACCCACTGCACGGATGTCGCTGCCAGTTGCTGCGCCAAGGCGTCGGCCACCAGGGCATGGTCTTGCGGATGCAGCCGCACGGTTGCAGGGCGCCCATCGGCGACCAGCATGCCCAACGCTTCCTGTACGACGGGCTTGAGCACCAGCGGGTTGCAGCGCAGTTCCTGCCGAACCACCTGGCGCGCAATCTCGCAAGACAGCTCCAGCACCTCCTGCGCCATGTTCTGCTGCAGGTCTTGCGAGCGCGCCTGCAGGGTTTGCACCAGCGCATCGAGCCGCTGGGCCGCCTCCAGGCCTTGCCCTGCGATGTAGTCATCCAGGCGCTGTTGCCACTGCAGCGCAGCTTGGGCGGAGCCTTGCTCCTGACCCTTTGCAAACGCTTCTGCGCAGGCCTGCTCCAGCAACTCCTGCCGTGCAGCCTCTTCCAATTCCACATCCACTTCGACCTGGGCCTCTGCCTCGGGCACTTCCACAACGGCATCGGTGCCATCGACGGCACCAAAATGCCACTGGATCACATCGCCCACTTCCTCGCTCGGAATAAAACGGGCATAGAGACGGTTTTTAGACGAATGCGTCGTCACCACTGCCTCCAATCACGATCTGGCCTTCATCCGACAAACGCCGAACGGTCTTCAGAATTTCCTTCTGTTGCGCCTCCACCTCGGACAGGCGCATGGGTCCGCGCGACTCCAAATCTTCGCGCAGGGCTTCGGCCGCGCGGGTCGACATGTTCGACAGGAAGCGCTCGCGCAACTCGGGCACCGCACCTTTGAGCGCGACGATGAGGGTCTCCGATGCAATTTCTTTGAGCACCGTCTGGATAGCACGGTCGTCGAGCTTGGCCACGTCGTCGAACACAAACATCTTGTCCATGATCTTCTGGGCCAGGTCAGGGTCGTGGCTGCGGATCGACTCCAGCACGACCGCATCGACGTTCGAGGTCAGCATGTTGATGATCTCGGCCGCAGCCTTCACGCCACCGAGCGACGCCTTGCGAATCTTGTCGCCGCCCGCCAGCACCTTGAAGAGCACCTCGTTGAGATCCTTGAGCGCCGTGGGCTGAATGCCCTCCAGCGTGGCAACGCGCAGCAAAATTTCGCTGCGCTGGCGATCCGTAAACTGCATGAGCACCCCGGCAGATTGCTCGTGGTCCAGGTGCACAAGAATTGCTGCCACGATTTGTGGATGCTCATTGCGCAGCAGCTCTGCAACAGAGAGCGGATCCATCCATTTCAGGCTTTCGATGCCCGAAACATCGCCACCCTGCAGAATGCGGTCAATCAGCAAACCTGCTTTGTCATCGCCCAGCGCCCGCCTGAGCACCGCACGCACGTAGTTGCCGGTATCCGAAACCAACAGGCTTTGTGCCGCCGCAGCGTTAGAAAACTTGCTGACGACTTCGTCCACCTTTTCGCGGGACACGCTGCGCATATGGGCAATGGTCTCCCCCAGCTTCTGCACTTCTTTAGGTGACAGATGCTTGAATACCTCGGCGGCTTCCTCCTCGCCAAGAGACATCAAAAAAATCGCGGCGTCGTTGAGACCCTGATCGTCCATGGTGCTTCTTGCCGTTCAGTCTGCGGGTCACCCGCCGATATCGCCGTTGACCCAGTTTTTCACAATATTGGCCACTGCCATCGGATTTTGGCGCACCAACGCACGTGCGTCTTCCAGCCGCTGCTGCTCTGGCGTCACTGGCTGGGGCTCGCCATCCCTTGCCGGTGCGGGCAGCGCCGGGCGCTGCATGGTCTCGGCCTCCAGCGCATCGAGCTGGGCACCGGCCATCGGAATGGCGCGCGGTTTGCCGAGCGTTTTGAGTGCAGGGCGCACCAGGCCCAGCAGAACCAGCGCGGCAAACAAGGACATGCCCACAGGCCAGGCAAAGCTGCGTGCCAACTCAAGGGTCTCAGGCTGCTTCCACAGCGGAGTATTGTCGGCAGCGGGCGCATCCATGCGGAATTGCGCATTCATCAGGTTGACCGAGTCGCCCCGCTCTTTATTGAAACCGATGGTCTCGCGCACCAGCGCCGTCATCTGCTCCATCTGCTCTGGGGTCAGCGCTTTGGTAACGGCCTTGCCTTTTTCTTCCGCCGACTGGTAGTTGACCACCACGGCGGCGCTCACGCGCTTGACAGCCCAATTGTTACCCCGCACCACACGCACGGTCTTGTCCACCTCGTAGTTGGTGGTGGATTCACGCTTCGCAGTGCCCTTATCAGTCGTCGCCTGCTGGCCCGCTGCGGTGGGTGCCGGGTTGGCGCCATTGATCGGCGCGGCCGACGGTGCGGGTGGTTGGTTGGCGACTGCCCCTGCCACGCCAGCCGCTTGCGAGCTGGCGGTTTCATTATTTTCAAGCACCTGCTGGCTGCGAATGGCCGCCGTGTCCGGCGTCTGGTTGGGCCGGTATTGCTCCGAGGTAGATTCGGTCTGACTGAAATCCAGCTCCGCCGTAACCTGCGCCTTGACATTGTCGCGGCCCACCACCGGCTCCAGAATATCCATGATCCGGCGGGTGTACTGCTGCTCGATCTGCTGAACATATTGCAACTGCTGCGCATCGACACCGTTGCTCGCGCCGCCATCGGGCGATTGCGACAACAACTTACCCGTGTCATCCAGCACGCTGACAGCCGAAGGTGCCAGTTCAGAAACACTGGAAGCCACCAGGTGCACGATACCTGCCAACTGTGCGCGGTCGAGAAAACGGCCGGGGTACAGACTGACCAGGATGGAGGCCGAGGGCTTCTGCTGTTCACGGAAAAATCCGTTTTGATTGGGCAGTGCCAAGTGCACACGCGCACTTTGTACCGATGACAGCGCCTGGATGGACCGCGTCAGCTCGCCTTCCAGACCCCGCTGAAAATTGAGCCGCTCCTGGAACTGCGTCATGCCAAAGCGATTGGCTTCCATCAGCTCAAAGCCTGAAATCGATCCCTTGGGCAACCCCTGGGAGGCCAAGCGCAGGCGCACATCGTGCACCCGGTCCGAAGGAACCAGAATTGCACCGCCACCGTCAGCGTGCTTGTAGGGCACATTCATTTGAGACAGCTGCGCCACGATAGCGCCGCCATCCTTGTCCGACAAATTCGAGAAAAGCACCCGATAGTCGGGCTGGCGCCCCAGCACCACCGCGGCCAGGGCAGCGGCGACCAGCAGCACCACACCCACACCCAGCCGCATGCGCTGCGCCCGATCCAGGGCGGACAGCCGCTGCAGCCACGTGGGGCTAGCGGGGGGGGTCAAGGGAGCTTCGACAACTGCGGACATCTTGCTTTCCAGTATGGCAGGCCCGGCGACGATCCTGGCGTGGTGTCGATTATTCGGGCGCGCACCCCACCATGTTCGCTGGATAAGCCGCGCATTTGACCATCAATTCCCCCGGATGATCGCCCCCATCCCCACTAGGATTGCGTCATCCCCCATTCCCACCGGACACTGCCATGGATCTTCGCATTTCAAGCTCTCCCGCCCCGCTGGCGGGCGCCGGCCTGGCGCGCCGTGCCGCAGCACCTTCCATTGAAACCAAAGACGCAGGCTTCTCAGGCGCCCTCAAGGGCGCACTGCAATCGGTCAGTGCGGCGCAAAACAACTCCGCCAACCTGCAGAAGGAAGTGCAGCTGGAAAACCCCTCGGTCAGCCTGGAAGAAACCATGGTGGCCATCCAGAAAGCGCAAATCGGCTTCCAGGCCACCATGCATGTGCGCAATCGCATGGTGCAGGCTTATACCGACATCATGAACATGCAGGTGTAAACCGCAAAACTGCTATCTAAAAAAGAGCTGCCCGCGCTTGATAGACAAGCAATTCAAATACAAAAACCTCTAGATTTCAATTAAATCAAGCGCCAGAAGCTCACAAAACAATAGCATCAAAAACGAAGCCCCGCTATGCGGGGCTTCGTTTTTGGGCACCACTCTCAGTGCATCATCTGCGGCTGGCCTTCAAACATATGTTCAAACTGCGCCAGCCACGGCTCGGCCAGGCAGCGAATCTGCGCATCGTTGCGCAGGATGCGCTGCATGATCACCGTTTTTTCCTTGCGCTGCTCGGGCAGCAACTCATGCTCTTGGGCCTTGTAGCGCAGCTCTTCGATCAGCACGGCACAGGCCCCTTCGTAGCGCACCACACCATCCCAATCCCGGGCTTGGGCGGCTTCCAGCATTTTGCAGCTGCTGTCTTCGATGGCTTTGTAGTATTCGATCAGAGTGGACATAGTTCAGGCTCCCTCTTGGCTGGATGCCGCATTGTTACTACCACCGATCTGCTCCCAGCTTTGCGCAACCGGGGCGATCAGCTGGACCACTTCCTCCACCATCCCAAGATCGTTGCGCAGATTGGCCAGCGTTAGACGCTTGATGCAATAGTCATACAACGCACGCAAATTCTTTGCCAGTTCACCGCCCTGTTCTGAATTAAGGCCACCCTTCAGCCCTTCCTCCAAAATGCGCACCGCCTTGCCCAGGTGACGCCCTTTTTCCTCAATTTCACCGCGCTGCACAGCGCCGCGTGCGGCATTCAAAGACTGCATCAAACCGTCAAACAGCATCTTGATCAGCATGTGCGGCGTTGCGCCATCGACGCCGGACTGAACTCCTACTTGCCGATATGCGGAGGCTGCGCGAGAACTGACTGGGGTGAACATCGACGGCTCCTTCATGTGCTACTTGTAGTCAATATCGGCAGTTGGTGGAAAAACTCAAGTAATTCCTGAGGAGTTTTTGGGCGGCAATCAGGGTATTGATCCAGCGCTTTACAGCGGTATGCCTTTGATAGCTGCATCGATGCAATAAAAGGCTGCCAACTCGTCAACCATTGCTCTTATTCCACTGGCTAACTTGCTGCGATATATAACTATTGAGCGCAGACAGAGACCCCATCTTGGCGTCCAGCGCCGAGTACTGTGCACGCAGGCGCTTCTCGTAAACTGAAGCACGGTCATTCACCTTGTTCTGTTCGGCGATGTTGCGCTTGCTGGCTGATTCCAGCGCATCGGTCTTGTTATTCATCAATCCGTCGAGCGACAACAGGCCTGACGTGAAGCTCTTGAACTGCACGGCAATCCCGCCTCCCCCGCTCGCTCCAGCAGCCGCCGTGGCAAACAATGACTTGAGCGCGACAGGATTTTTGAGCGCCGCATCCATCTTGCTGCCATCCACGCTCAGTTTTCCGCCGCTTTGCATGCTTATACCCACGTCGGACAAGCGCTGGAATACACCAGCGCCAGAGGACGATCCCATGGTCAACATGCGCAGCGCATTTTGCAGACCCACAGCCGTGTTATCCCCCTGAAGCGCACCCGCCGTTTTCTTTTCGGCATCATATTTAACGGAACTACTGAGCAGGTCGTTAACGGCGTTGTAGGCGTCCACGAAGTCTTGGATGTTCTTCTTCATCGAAGCCGTGTCCGCGCCCACTGTCATTCCCACTTCATCCACAGATACCTGCGACACGGTGATCGATAGCCCAGGAATGGTGTTAGCGAAGGTGTTGTTGGCAGATGTGATGTCGATCCCGTTGATCTTTGCCAGTGTGTTCTGCGCATACTGCGCCGCATTTGCGGCCATGCCAATACCCGCAGAATTCTCCGGGTCGAATGCCAACCCAGACAGGCCTGGAGTTCCGCTGTCTTCTTCCACCTGGATGCGGAACCCAGAGGTTTCACCCGTTGCCTTGGAGCGCACCAACAAGCGATCCCCCGTGGCATCACTCAACACCGTGGCTGTTACACCACCATTGGCATCATTGATTTTTGAAGCGATGGTGGACAGCGAGTCGCCAGCCCCCACAGTCACCTTCAATGGCGAATCGGTACCGGGCGTAAACGAAGGTGGCGGAGTTGTGTGCAGCCAGGTGCCCAGTTGAATGGTCATCG
The DNA here is from genome assembly GCF_003096555.1 of Simplicispira sp. 125. Classification (NCBI taxonomy): domain Bacteria; kingdom Pseudomonadati; phylum Pseudomonadota; class Betaproteobacteria; order Burkholderiales; family Comamonadaceae; genus Simplicispira; species Simplicispira sp. 125. The sequence continues at coordinate 2,362,560 of NZ_QEKM01000001.1, forward strand.
TGCCTGCGCCCATCGGCGTATCCTTGGCGACGGGCGACGAGGCGACAGTTTGCGCACGAGCCAACTGCTGCACGCTGATGCCGAGCGTCGTGGCGCTGGCAATCCCCGTGACAGTAGCAGACACAGCCGCGCTGTTCGCCGATGAGACTGTCATGCCATTCCATGAGCCATCGCGCGTAAGCTTGGCCGCCGCGTCCGACAGCGTCGACATGAGCGACTTCACCTGCGAGTAGGTGGAGAGCTTGGTTTGGATAGAGGCCGCCGTCGTTTGGAGCTGAACGATAGGCCGCTTCTCCAGCGTGACGAGTTGCGACACGATGCTTTCGACATCCAACCCACTACCGATGCCTGCGGATGAAATAGCCATTTCAATCTCCTTATCAGGCCCGTCAGGCGGGCCTCGCAAAAAACACTACATGATTTTTGCAGATCCGGCCGCATACAAAAGCCGGAAAAGCGGCAACAGGTTTTGCCCTGTTGCCGCTTTGGCGAGTCAAAAACCGGGCTTGACCCGATGGCGAGCCTGCTTAACGCAGCAACGACAGCACTTGCTGCGGCAGCTGATTACTCTGCGCCACCATCGCCACACCTGCCTGCTGCAGAATTTGGGTGCGCGAGAGGTTGGCCGTTTCCTTGGCGAAATCGGCATCCACGATGCGACCACGCGATGCGGAGATGTTCTCCGTCATGATATCGATGTTACCCACCGAGTTCTCAAAACGGCTTTGCAAGGCACCCAGGTTGGCGCGTGCCGAGTTCACCTGATCAATGGCGCTATCGATCTTCTTCAACGCTACCCAGGCGTCTGCCTGTGTTTCGATGCTGATCGTGTCGATACCCGTGACGGAGGTTCCGGTGGCAGCCACGATGGTTGCGCCAGTAAGCCCGGTGGTGGCAGCAGTAAAGCCCGAGAAACTAATGCCAGTGACGGCATTGCCCGACGCATCCACCTTGGACGACTTCATATCCACAGAAAAACCCTTGACGGCATCGCCTGTCAGGAACGCGGTGACACCGGTATCCGATGACTTGCGGTTGATCGCCTCAACCACTTGGCCCATGCGCTCTTGCGCGGAACTGGCCTTGGCCAGCTTGCCCAGATCGGTTTCAACGCCATCCACAGTCATCGACAGGGAACTGGTGGCAGCCAAGCCTGATGTGGTGATGCCAGAAGCAACGATACCCGTCACGCTGGCAGTGCCATAGTTCACATTGGCCAACCCCTTGGCGCTGGAATTGGTCAAAGCGCCCACAGTGATGTTCTCGCCGGAATTAGCACCCACTTGAAATACTGCGCCCGCAAAACTGCCATCCAGAATCTTGGTGCCGTTGAAACTCGACTGCTTGGCCACACGGTCAATTTCATCGCGCAATTGGGTCACTTCAGCCTGCAGCGCTTCACGATCGGACTTGCTATTGGTAGCGTTGCCCGATTGCACAGACAGTTCGCGCATGCGCTGCAGCATGTCGCCCACTTTGCCCAAAGCACCTTCGGCCGTTTGTGCCAGCGAGATACCGTCGTTGGCATTGCGCGCCGCCACGGTAAGCCCCTTGACCTGGGTGTTCATGCGCTCGGAAATGGCCAGGCCAGCCGCGTCGTCCTTGGCGCTGTTGACCCGCAGACCCGAAGACAGGCGCTGCATGGAGGTGGAAAGCGAATTCGCCGAAAGACTCAGATTGCGCTGGGCATTGAGCGAGGGAATGTTGGTGTTGATGGTCGAGGCCATTGAAATGCTCCTTTGAAACTATGGTCCGGCATGCCGCCGATCGCAACGTCAGCCTCTCAGCTGACAGCCAAGACCGGTGCGGCAGTAACGAGACTTCTCCGTCGCTGTCCGGTCAACGAACTCCCTTGAATCCGTTGGATATGTTTTCGGAGCACCAGACCAAAACTTGAGAGCCTTCGTAACAATTTTTTTACTTATCACTGAGAAAAAAACCAGGCAAACACTCCACAACCTCCCTCTGCACGTGGAATTGACTGGTTTTTGGCGCACTTTTCCAGGCGATAGCTTTTGTGCGTATCTCCAAAATGGAGCCACGGTGAAAACCAGAGTCAGCCTTGGCGCTGGCATTACCTCCGGTGGATAAGCCGGTTCTTTAGCCCCAAGGAGCTTTTCATGGCTGCAACCATCAACACCAATATTGCCTCGCTCAATGCCCAGCGCAATCTGGGCCTCTCGGCCAGTTCACTGGCCACTTCCATGCAACGCCTGTCTTCGGGTCTGCGGGTCAACAGCGCCAAGGACGACGCGGCTGGCCTGGCCATTTCCGAGCGCATGAACACCCAGGTCAAGGGGCTTACCGTGGCGGCGCGCAATGCCAACGACGGTATCTCGCTGGCACAGGTAGCCGAGGGCTCATTGGGCAAAGTGGGCGACATGCTGCAGCGCATGCGCGAACTGGCTGTGCAATCGAGCAACGCTACCAATAGCAAGTCCGACCGTGAAGCGCTGCAGGCCGAAGTAGCCCAATTGCGCGATGAAATTGACCGTGTGGCCAAGCAAACCACGTTCAACGGCACCAAGATTTTGGATGGAAGCTTCTCGGGCGCAGTGTTCCAGGTGGGCGCCAACTCCGGAGACAATATCACCGTAGGCGCGCTGACAAACACCACGGCCAAGGGACTTGCCAGCGTGAACTACGGCATTTCGTCCATCACCGGGATCGCAGCCAATGCGGTGACCGCAGCAGGTCTCATTGCCAGCACCAGCTCCCTGTCAATCACTGTGGACGGCGTCACCTCCGACCTGGGCAAACTGGCCAAGGCCAGCTCCATGCAAGAGCGCATGGGCCAGGTCGTCGAGGCAATCAACCGCAAATCCTCGGATACCGGTATCACCGCTTACTTGGCGGGCGATTCCGTCAAAGGATTTACCGTTGAAATGCGCTCGGGCATGGTGGACGCCACGGGCAATGCCATCACCACCATTACCCTCTCCGGTTTCAGTGTCTCCACCACAGGTTTTGCCAGCGTTGCGATCGCCGCCGCTACCGGAACTGGGGTGACAGGCGTAGACACAGTGGACGTATCCACACAGCCCAATGCCTGGGTGGCACTCAAGAAGATCGACAGCGCTATCGACCAGGTGAACTCATCCCGAGCGTCCTTGGGCGCGCTGCAAAGCCGCTTTGAAAGCTCAGTGGCCAACATCGATATCATGGTGGAGAACGTAGCGGCGTCGCGAGGCCGCATCGTAGACGCCGATTTCGCCAAGGAAACGGCCAACCTCTCGAGGACTCAGATACTGCAGCAGGCCGGCACTGCCATGGTGGCGCAAGCGAACCAGTTGCCGCAGCAGGTGCTCCAGTTGCTGAAGGGGTGAGCCGCGGTCAGGAATCTCTTCCTGCTGACCGGGGTCATACAGAATACCTAGTCTTATTGACTGCCAGTTCCACGCTCGTCCATGCCCTCACCTCACCGCATCTTGGTTTTTCCTTGTGGCTCTGAGATTGGGCTGGAGATTCACCGCTCCCTCCGCTACTCCACCCATTTCCAGTTAATTGGTGCATCCAGCGTGGACGATCATGGACGTTTCGTCTTTGACGACTACATTGGTGATCTGCCCATGCACGATGCCCCAGCCTTTGCAGACCAGCTGGAAAAAATCGTGGTGGAACATCAAATAGACGCCATTTACCCCACGATGGACGCTGTCGCCGAAACTCTGGTGAGTTTAGGGAGCAGGCTTGATTGCCGAGTGATTGGCAGCAACCTGCGCGCCACGTCCCTGTGTGCATCCAAGAACGCCACCTACGATTTGCTGCAAGGCAGCATTCCGCTGCCCCAACGCTATACCTCGCCTGAGTTAGCCACCCAGTACCCGCTCTTCATCAAGCCCGACCGAGGCTATGGCGCGCGTAATAGCCAATGGGCCCGCACACCGACGGCAGCAAACGAATTCCTCTCGCGTCATTCTGGACAAGCAATGCTTTTGCTGGAATACCTGCCCGGCAAAGAGTGGACCGTGGATTGTTTTTCCGACCGGCACGGTATTCTGAGATTTCACGCGGCACGCGGGCGTGACCGCATCAGCAATGGCATCAGTGTGCGCACTGCCCCGAGCAACGATTTCACGGCTGCTTTTGCCGACTGGGCCCAACGCATCCACGATGCCATCCTGCCGCGCGGAGCCTGGTTCTTCCAAGCCCGCGAGGACGCCAGCGGCCAACCCCGCCTGCTGGAGGTTGCCTCCCGCCTGGGAGGGTCCTCCGGCTTGTTCCGGTGCATGGGCGTGAACTTCGCACTGCTCAGCGCCTTCGACGCCTTTGACCAAGACGTGCACATCGCGCCCAATCACTACCAGATCACGCTGGACCGAGCGCTGGACAATCGCTACCGCATCGACGGCCTGCACTACACCCATGTATACGTGGATCTGGACGACTGTCTGTTGCTGCGCGGGGCCATCAACCACCAACTGGTGGGTTTTCTGTACAAGACGATCTCCGAAGGCAAGGGCGTCACACTGCTCACACGCCACGCACGGTCGCTCACGTCCACCCTGCGCAAGCTCCGCATAGAAGCGCTGTTTGACCGGGTTATCCACCTGACCGGTGGCGAGCAAAAGTCCGACCATATAGACCACACGGCGGCCATCTTCATCGACGACTCCTTTGCCGAGCGGCAAGACGTGGCCGAGCACCTGAATATCCCCGTCTTCGCCCCCGACATGGTCGAAGCGCTGTTGTGAAGCAAGTATTCCAAGGAGAGCAAGAAAACCATGAACCAGACACCCGCCGCAGCAGACGCCACCAAGAAGCACCTCGTATCCTTTCGCACAGATAAAACGCTCTCGTCCCTGAACGAGCTGCTCGCCACCACGCAGGCGCTCCTGCCGCACTTCGGTGAGCACGGCTGGAACCGGCACAGCCTGGTGACAGCCAACGTCACCGTGCTTTCACGCCTTTTGTACCTTAACGACCTGTACCAGAAGATCATCGACGTGCCCGGCGTCGTGTGCGAGTTCGGCGTACAGTGGGGTGCCACGCTCACGCAGCTCATCAACCTGCGTAGCATCTACGAACCGTTCAACCACAGCCGCACCATCCACGGCTTCGACACCTTTGGCGGCTTCCCCTCGGTGCATGAAAAGGATGGAGGGCACTACCAGCCCGGCGACCTGGCCACGCAGGCCAACTACGAGGAAACGCTCGAGCGCATTCTCACGCTGATCGAGTCCTTCCCGCCGCTGTCGCACCTCAAGAAGTTCGAACTGGTCAAAGGCGACGCTTCGGTCACCATCGATCACTGGCTGGACGAGAACCCGCATGCAATCGTGTCGCTGGCGATCTTCGACATGGATCTGTACGAGCCCACGCTCAAGGTGCTGCAAAAGCTGATCCCACGGCTCACGCGCGGCTCAGTGATCGCCTTCGATGAGCTTAACTGCAAGTTCTTTCCCGGCGAGACGCAGGCACTAAACGAGGTCATGGGCCTGAACAACCTGCGCCTGCGCCGCAGCCCGCTGCACCCATACTGCGCCTGGGCCGTGTACGGCGAGTAGGTTTGCCATGGCAGCCCGCACCGTACTGACCTACGGCACCTTCGACCTGTTCCACGTCGGCCACCTGAACCTGCTGCGGCGCCTGCGCGCACTGGGCGACCGACTCATCGTCGGCGTCTCCACGGACGAGTTCAACGCGCTTAAGGGCAAAAAAACCATCATTGGCTTCGAAGACCGCATCGAGATCGTACGCAGCCTCCAGTGCGTGGATCTGGCTGTCCCGGAAGAGAACTGGGCACAGAAGGCAGACGACATCCGCCGCCACGGCGTGCAGGTCTTCGGCATGGGCAGCGACTGGGAGGGGCGCTTCGACGAGCTGAAGGCGCATTGCGAAGTGATCTACCTCCCGCGCACCGAAGGCGTCTCCAGTACCCAGATCAAGAAGACCCTGCAAGTACTGGATCGCAGCCACGTACAAGAACTCAAACATGCGCTGGACTTGATCGCGTCCATCGTCGATCGCTTCGAATAAATATGCGCCAGAGCGTCTTTCGCCTATTGCATCCCCTGTGGCGACTCTACGACGCTCTGGTGCCCAAGCGCGCGGACCACTGGGCATTTGCCACGCACCACCTACACACGGGCCGCTTCATCGAGAACCAGCGCGCGATGTTCGAGCACATCAAGGCCGACCCCAGCATCCGCAAGATCGTCTTCTACCGGGGTCAGCGCGAGGACTTCCAGATCGAGGATGCCGTCAACTACGAGATCGTGGAGCACGGCACGCTGCGCAGCCTACACCTGCTGGCACGCTGCCAGGTGGTTTTTCTGACCCATTCAATCTCCATGGATTTCTCGTTGCGCTGGGGCGCCAAGGCCTTCGCGGTGCTCAAGCTCACACTGCGTCGGCGCGTGGTAGTCAACTTGTGGCACGGCATTCCACTCAAGCGCTTGCTCTATGCTGCCAACGAGGGCACCCACCAGCACACCGAGCGCGTGCCGTACCGTCGCCAGGAGCGACTGGGCTATGCGGGCCTGATCGCATCGTCCGACGTGGACAGCTATGCGATGGCCGCGATGTTCTACCCGCTGAACTACCGACAGATATGGCTAACGGGCCTGCCGCGCAACGATTTCCTGAGTTGCGAAGCCAGTCGGCTGCCAAGCTATATCCGTGACTCACTGGATCGCATACGCACCCTCCAGTGCGGGCGGCGGCTGGTGGTGTATGCACCCACCTACCGGCAGACAGCGGTCAGCGCCAGCGCCCGCTACTACCAGTTCACGCCGCACGAGATCGACGCACTCAAGACCGTGCTGCGCCGACATGGCGCGGTGCTGGGCTACCGGCCGCACTACTTCAAAAACAGTACCGAGTATTTCAATCTTGACCAGTATCTCGATGGCGACGAGCTTATTGACCTGTCGCAGACTGCAGTACCCGAGTTCTCAGCCGTGGCGCGTGAGTGTGCCGTACTGGTCACAGACTACTCCAGCGTCTACATCGAGACGCTGTACCTGGGCAAACCCGCCGTATGCTTTGCCTACGATCTGGAAAATTACCGGACCGAGCAGGACGGCCTGCTCTACGACATGGACCTGGCCTTCCCAGGCCCGGTGTGCCAGGACTTTGACACGGTACTGCGGGAACTGGACGCGCTGCTGGGCGATAACGCCCCGGTCGTGGGCGAGCGCATGGCCACGGCGCAGAAGCTGTTCTTCGCCCACCGCGACCACGAGAATGCGCGGCGCGTATATGACAGGGTGCGCCAGGCGCAGGCAAAAATCTAATTCAAATCGACCTCTAACGCTCTCCCATCAAGCGCATGTAGCTATTGTTTTCGAATCATCCCCTACCAAGGACGGCTGATCAAGCCGATCACCTTGTCCACCACGTCCATCTCCAGATCCGGATAGATCGGCAAGCACAACACCTGGGCGGCGGCCTGTCGTGCCACGGGCAGATTTTCGGCGTTGGCCGAGGGGAGCGCCTTGTACATGGGGAATTCGCTGATGAGCGGATGAAAGTAGCGCCGCGCGTAAATGCCGCGCTCCTTGAGCATCTGGTACAGGTGGTCACGCGCCAGCGGGTAGACTGGTTCGATGAGGATGGGGAAATAGGCGAAGTTGGCCCGCGTCTCGCCAGCATCGGCCAGGCAGCGCACGCCCTGCACCTGCGCGAGGCCTTCGCGGTAGCGCGAGTCGATGGCCTGGCGCTTTTGCAGCGCCACATCGATGTGGCGCAACTGCACCAGCCCCAGTGCCGCGTTGAACTCGCTCATCTTGCCGTTGATGCCGGGGGCGACGACGGTCTCCTCATCGACGAAGCCGAAGTTCTTGAGATGGTCGATGCGCCGCTTGGTCTTGGCATCGGGCGAGATGATGGCGCCCCCCTCGAAGGTGTTGAACACTTTGGTTGCATGAAAGCTCAGCACTGACAGATCACCGTGGGCCAGCACGCTGTGCCCCTGCCACTGCACGCCAAAAGCATGGGCCGCGTCGTAGATCACCTTGAGCCCGTAGTTGTCGGCGATCGCCTCGATGCGGTCCACGTCGCAGGGGTGGCCGTAGCAGTGCACAGGCATGATGGCCGTGGTCTGCGGAGTGATGGCCGCCTCGATCTTGGCGGGGTCAAGGTTAAGCGTGCCGGGGTGGATATCAGCAAACACCGGTTTGATGCCGTTCCACAGCAGCGAGTGCGCCGTTGCGACGAAGGAATATGGCGTGGTGATCACCTCACCCGTGATGCGCAGCGCCTGCAGCGCCGTCACCAGGGCAATGGTGCCGTTGGTGAACAGCGAGATGTAGGGTACGCCCAAGTACTCGCACAAAGCACTTTCAAGCTGCTGGTGGAACGGGCCATTGTTCGCCAGCTTGCGGCTGCTCCAAATCTGCTCCAAGTAGGGCAGAAATTCCTCCAGCGGCGGCAGGCTGGGCTGGGTGACATATACCATGGGCGCGGCTGGCGGGATACCGGTGTTCATGCTTGTTTCTCCATCAGGGGCGGCAGTCGCTCGATGCCAATGTCTTCGTACTCCACACGCAGGCGCTCGGTTGCCTGCCCGGCGCACCAGCGCCGCCACATCACGCGCAATGCCTGCGACAAGCCGGCGACGACAACATCCAGGTGTGTTGCATGCGTTTGCAGCAAATACCCGCGCAGGCGGCTGCGTATTTCCTGCAACTGGTCGGCATGCTGCGCCCATTGTTGGCTTTGCTCGAGCATCCCGTCCACGCTGGTGGAAACAACTCCACACTCTAGCCCCACTCGGCGCAGGAACATGGCCGACTGGCGGCTGGGGTAGGTGTCGCCCGCCACGGTCAGCGTAGGCACTCCCATCCACAGCGCATGGTTGGTGGTTGTGCCGCCCGTGTAAGGAAAAGTGTCGAGGCAGATATCCACCTCGCGGTGCAAGTTCAAGTAGTTGTAGAAGCTGGTGCGCGGATGAAAGGACAGTCTGTCGGCTCCGATGCCCTCCTGCACAAACCATTCCAGCATCTGGGGAGGACATCCTGCACCCGTCATGCCAGCCATCAACAATTTCGACTCCGGCTGCGCCCGCAGCACGCAGCACCAGGCCGCGATCACCTCGCGATTGATCTTGCTCAGGCGGTTGAACGACCCGAAGGTCAGATAGCCGTTGCGCAACACAGGGGCGTCGTTCACATCAGGCATGGCCTCCAGACCATGAAACGCCGACACGGCGGGCAGCTCGGCCATGTGCTCGACGAACTGGCGCCTGAACGTCTCCGGATCCATGTAAGCATGCTCTACCAGGCGGTAATCAATGCTCCGCACGCCCGTGGTGCCAGGGTAGCCGCCCCAGGTCACTTGCACCGGCGCGGGCTTGTGCCCGAACATGGCAAGACGATTGCCCGCCGTATGCCCGCTCAGGTCGATCAGGATGTCAATGGCGTCTTCTTGGATCTGCGCTACCAAGCTCTCATCCGACAGGCCCACAACAGGGTGCCAGACCGCAAAATGGCGCTCGATGGCCTCCGTGTCCATATCGCGTGCCGCATGGTTGTAGTACGCATGGCAGATGAATTCCGGGCGCTTCCCGAAAGCCTCCATGAAGGGAATGAAGAACTTGGCAACCGCATGCTGCCGAAAATCCGCCGACACAAAACCAATACGCAATGCCCGTTCGGGATTGCGGTCATTGCTATGAGCCGTACACACACGGTTACCCACCCGCTGCGAGATCCTCTCACCAAAAAGCAGGTGCTCGCGTGTCAGCGCCTCCAGGTCCACATCGGTACTGTGGCTCAGTGCATACAGCATGCAGCTACGCGCAAAGTCGAAATCGGGATTCAGCTCTAGCGCCCGCCTGAAGTTGCCCAGGGCTTCATCCACCCGGCCTTGCATGGTGTTGATGACGCCCAGGTTGCTGTGCAACTGCGCGACGTCGGGCAGGACGCTCAGACTGGCCTGCACCTCGCGCGCCGCGCTCGTCAGGTCGCCGCGCTCATACAACGCCTTGCTGAGGTTGATGTGCGCTTCAGCGAAATCGGGTTTGAGAGCGATGGCCTCACGAAAGACCTGCAGCGCCTCGTCCCAGCGCTTTTGCTCCGACAGGTTGGTTCCCACTTCGAAGAGGATCACCACGTCGTCCGGCTGTAGCGCATGACAACGCCGCAGGCAGGTTTCGGCTTCTTTGAGACGCCCCTGGTGCTGCAGCAGGTGCCCCAGGCGGCGCAGCGCCGTGGGGTGGTCAGCCTGCAATTGCAGTGCGCGGCGGAATGCGGTTTCCGCGGCAGACAGCCACCCCATGGCATGCAGCATCTCACCATAGGCCCCTTGCAGATCCGCTGACGCGGGCGAGCTGGTAACCGCTGCCTTGAAGCATTGCAGTGCCTCTACCGTCAAACCCTGCGCGCTCCTGACAATACCCAGATTCTGAAGAACCACAGGATCGCCTGGTGCGGCGGCAAGCGCTTGCAAGTAGCTCTCGGCCGACTCGGCGAGTCTTTCTTGTTTCTTCAGCAAAAAACCCAGATTGCTGTGCGCATCAGCCCACCCGGGAGCCAACTCGCAGGCTCGGCGATACTCGGCTTCGGCTTCGGGCCACTGGTGCATTTCGACCAAGGCATTGGCAAAATTGAAATGCGCCTCGGCATAGCCATCATCGAGCTGCAGAGATTGCTCGAAAGAAGCCCGCGCTTCGTCGAAAAATCCATGAGCCACCAATGTATTGGCGAGATTGCAATGTGCCTCGGCATCCCCCGGCAGCAATTGGGCAGCCCGTCGCTTAGCCACCAAAGCCTCTGGCAAGCGGCCCAGCTGCTGCTCCATCGCTCCCAACAACTTCCACACAGCGCCCGACGCTGGAAAACGGTGTGAAAGGCGTTTGGCAAGCTTCACGCCCGCTGCATAGTCTTTTCGATTGAACAGATCAATGACCGGCTGAAGCTCTCGCGAGGGCGGATCAGATTGCCGATGCAGTGCAGTGGGCGCCTTGCGCACCCCCAAACGCACTGGCACGCCTGCAACAGGCGATGCAACTACCGGCGAAACCACCTGCTCACCGCTTCGCGCCTGCGCAAGGTCGCGCGCGAGTTGCTCGTAGCGGGCATCGTCCAGACCATAGATCTGCGCTAAAGGCAGCACCTGTTGCGCCATGTCGAATGACTCTGCTTTGGTGAGCGCATCGATGTAGCTATACCAAAACTGCGGTTGCTTGGAAGCGGTACTGAGCGCCGCTTCGAAATAGGGCAACGCCTCCTTGGGGCGAAGCAACTGCACCGCCAGCAGCACACCGAGGTTGTGATTAGCGTCGGGATGACCGGGCTCCTCTTGAAGGACGGCTTCGTACAGCGAACGGGCCTCGTCAAACTGCCACCGAGCATGGCACTGCATTGCATCGGCAAGCCACCGGTCCAATGGAGCTTTGGATGCAGGGGCGGGAAGATGATTTTCCTCAAGCATGGAGGGAGCCTTTTGCGGTATCGGTGTCGCCGGACACCCGTAAAACGTACGATGAGCCCCGAGAATAGCTGCACACACTTCGTCGAAGTCTCGGATATGAGTTGTCTTTACCCAGCATTTTGAAACCGCTTAACCAAAACCGCAGAATCACCCACAAACGATCCGATACATTTAAGCTGTTCATCCGTTCGCGGTAGAAGGCATACATATTTAGGTTTGTTTTGGCTTAACGTCATTCCTCTCTCTGTAAAAATAACCCCATGTTTGTCATCATTGGTTACGTCGTCGCCTTCGGCTGCATCTTTGGGATGTACATCCTTCACGGCGGCAACATTGCCGTGATCCTGAAGGCGCTACCGTTCGAGACGGTCACCATTCTGGGGGGCGCCCTCGGCGCTTTCGTGGTCAACAACCAGCCCAAGGTTCTCAAAGCCACCATGGCAGCCATTCCTATGGCCCTCAAAAGCTCCAAGTACACCAAAGCGCGGTACATGGAGCTTATGGCCATGCTTTATGAAATCTTGCAGAAGGCGCGCAAAGAAGGGCTGATGGCCATAGAAAAGGATGTCGAGGCGCCGCACGAGTCCGAGATTTTCAAAAAATACCCCACCGTAGGATCAGATCACCACGTGATTGAATTCACCACCGACTATTTGCGCATGATGGTGTCGGGCAATCTCAATTCACACGAAATTGAAGCCTTGATGGACAGCGAGATCGAAACGCACCACCAAGAGGCCCACGCTCCGGTCGCAGCACTGGCGCGCCTGGCCGGTGCCCTGCCCGCCTTCGGCATCATTGCCGCCGTGCTGGGGGTGGTCAACACCATGGGCTCCGTGGGGCAGCCACCATCGGTGCTGGGCGGCATGATTGGCTCGGCTCTGGTGGGTACCTTCCTGGGTATTTTGCTGGCCTATGGCGTAGTGGAACCTTTAGGCGGCTTGGTCGAGCAAAAGACCGAGGATGCAGCCAAAGAATTGCAGTGCATCAAATCCACCTTGCTGGCCAGCATGCAGGGCTACAACCCTGCCACGGCGATTGAATTCGGCCGTAAAGTGCTTTTCTCAGGCGATCGCCCCAGTTTCACCGAGCTGGAGAGCCATGTGAAGGGCAAAAAATAGGCACGCGCCGCAATGGCAGAAAAGAAACTCCAGCCCATCATCATTAAGCGCATCAAGAAAGGCGGCCATGCCGTGCATGGCGGTGCCTGGAAGATCGCTTACGCCGACTTCGTGACGGCCATGATGGCCTTTTTTCTGCTGATGTGGCTGCTGGGCTCCACCGCCAAGGGAGAACTGCAAGGTATTGCGGATTACTTCAATGCACCTCTGAAGGTGGCTATGGTGGGTGGCGATGGCGCGGGCAACAGCTCCAGCGTCATCCCCGGCGGCGGCAACGACCTGAGCAAGGTGCATGGACAGGTGCGCCGCTCTGACGCCGACACGAAAAAACAACGCCGCATGTCGGCAGAGCAAATGCGTGCCGATATTGCGCGCCAGGACGCAGAGCGCATCAAGGCGCTGCAGGCCAAGATTGACGCCATCATCACCGCCAGTCCGATACTCAACGAATACCGCTCACAGATACGGATGGATGTGACGCCCGATGGCCTGCAGATCCAGATCGTGGACGAGCAAAACCGCCCCATGTTCGACAGCGGCAGCGCACTGGTCAAACCCTATATGCGTGACATTCTGCGCGGTATTGGCACGGCCCTTGCCGGGGTTGAAAACAGCATCAGCCTGTCGGGACACACAGATGCTGTCCCTTACGGCAACAGCGAGCGCGGCTACAGCAACTGGGAGCTCTCAGCCGACCGCGCCAATGCCTCGCGCCGTGAACTGGTGGCGGCCGGCATGCCCGACGCCAAGTTAGCGCGCGTAGTGGGGCTTGCTGCCAGTGACCTGCTCGACACCGAAAACCCGCGCGCACCCGCCAATCGACGCATCACCATCACAGTACTTACCCGCGAAGCACAGGAACGATTGTTGGGAAAAAACATTCCCGGCCTGCCTGCGGCACAATTGCTGGAAGAAAAAAACGAAATGCCCCCGGATGGCGAAGCAAGGTAACAACTTGTCACCTTCGCTCACATCCTTGACAATCAACACTGTAATTTCCGACCGAAAGGGTCCCACGTGGCCACTGCCCTTCGCTTCCTGATCGTTGACGACTTCTCCACGATGCGGCGCATTGTTCGTAACCTGCTCAAGGAAAGCGGGTTTACCGAGGCCGACGAGGCTGAAGACGGCGTCGCTGCCTTGAACAAATTGCGCAACAGCAAGTTTGATTTCGTCGTCACTGACATCAACATGCCGAACATGAACGGATTCCAGCTTCTGGGCGAGATCAAGGCTGACGAAAAGCTCAAGCACCTGCCTGTTCTCATGGTGACAGCCGAAGCACGCAAGGAAGACATCGTTGCCGCAGCCCAGGGCGGCGCCGCAGGCTACATCGTCAAACCCTTCACCAAAGCGACGCTGGAAGAAAAGGTGACTCTCATCATCAAGAAAGCAGGGTTGTAGGCGCCATGGATTCCGACAACCACCTTTCAAAGAGTCCGCCCGCGCCGGATGGCGATGTTCACCTCAAGATCGGTGCATTGACCCGCCAGCTCCATGATGCGCTGAAGGAGCTGGGCTATGCCGATCAATTGCGTGGCACGATGGGCGAGCTGCCCGACGCGCAAAGCCGCTTGTCCTACATTGCCCGCCTCACGGGTGAAGCCGCTGAAAAGGTACTGACCCGCGTCGAGCAGGCAAAAACCCAAAACGATTTTCTGGCCGAACAGTCGCGGCAGACCATTGCGTCCATGGTCAAGGATCCGGTGGCCGCAGTGGCCAAGGGCGAGATCATGAATTTCTTGACCGATGTGGAGCACATCACCAAGATTTCCGATGAACATCTCACGGAAATCATGATGGCCCAGGATTTCCACGATCTGACCGGGCAGGTGATTGCCCGCGTGGTAGCCCTGGCAGCAACCATCGAGCAGCAGCTCGTTCAACTGGTCATACAAACTGCACCCCCCAATGCAGTGCCGCCGCCGACCATCGAGACCACCCACGCACCGCTGTCCGGCCCGGTGGTCGATCCTGGAAAAAGTACCGACGTGGTCACAGACCAGTCCCAGGTGGACGACCTGCTCGCCAGCCTGGGTTTCTGAACACGGGCCATGGTGGCTCTTGCGGCAAAGCCTGCAGTGCCACCATGGCTGAATAAGCGCAGACTGCGCCCGCTTATCGGGCTTTAGATTCCGCCCCCCCTCACGACAATGGCATGACACCCGCGTCATGCCATCATGGAATCCAGTCAAGACCGCAACTTACCCGCCACCGAGCGCAAGCTCCAAAAGGCCCGCACGGACGGCCAGGGAGCACGTTCACGCGACCTGTCGCACCTGGCCATCCTGGGCACGGGTGCGGCGGGCATGCTGGTGTTTGCACAACCCTTGTTTGACCAACTGCTACGCGCCATGGGGCAGCAATTGGTGTTCGACGCCACCACAGTGCACACCCCAGCCTACATGCTCACACGGCTGCAGGGCATGGCATTTGTAGGCATTCTCGCCAGCGCGGCCTTTGCCATCATGACCAGTGCTGCGGCTTTGATCAGTGCGGTTGGAGCAGGGGGCTGGATTTTCAGCCTTAAGCCCATCACGCCGCAATTCAACCGCCTCAATCCTATTTCCGGGGCTGCCAACCTGTTTTCGAAGCAGCAAATGACCAACGTGGCCAAGATGGTGCTCATGACGAGCATCCTCGCGGCTGTCGCCTGGAAGTACCTGGGCAGCAGCATTGACCAGGTCGCCATGCTGGTACTGCAACCCTCGCCTATCGCCATTCGCCATGCGGCCGACTGGCTGACCACAGGCATCGGTTTGCTGCTACTGGTGGTGTTCCTCGCCGCGATCGTCGACGTCCCGCTACAGGCGTTCTTCTTCAAGAGCCGCCTGAAGATGTCGCACCAGGAAGTCAAGCAGGAACACAAGGAGTCGGACGGCAACCCGCAAATCAAAGGCCGCATGCGCCAGCGCCAGCGAGAGATCGCCGACGGCGCCAGTGTCAGTGCCGTACCCAAGGCGGATTTCGTCGTGATGAATCCTACGCACTATGCCGTTGCGCTGCGTTACGACGACACCATGAGTGCACCCCAGGTCATCTCCAAGGGAACCGACCTGATCGCCATGAAGATTCGCGATCTCGCCAAGGCCCATGCCGTACCGGTGCTCCAGTCTCCCATGCTGGCACGGGCCTTATACGCCCACGCCGACCTGGACCAGCCCATCCCGGCCACGCTATACACCGCCGTGGCACAGGTGCTGGCCTATGTCTATCGCCTCAAGGCAGCCCTGCGCGGTGAGGGCCGCATGCCTGATGACCAGCCGGATCCTTACATCCCGCCTGAACTCGATCCGCTGCAGAAAATTCCCCGCAAAGGCAAACAACCATGAACATTTCCATGAATTCAGCCCGGCAGTGGGCTGGAGCCAATGCAGCGGCAGCCCAAGGCTTGTCGGCTCCTTTGCTGGTGGTTGCCATCCTGGCACTGATGGTGCTGCCCATCCCCCCCTGGTTACTGGATACTTTTTTCACCATCAACATTGCGGTGGCTCTGATGGTGATGATGGTGGCGGCCTACATGCTCAAGCCGCTGGACTTTGCGGCATTCCCGTCCGTCCTGTTGCTGACCACTTTGATGCGCTTGTCGCTGAACGTGGCTTCCACCCGCGTGGTGCTTCTGGAAGGCCACACCGGCCCCGGCGCTGCGGGAGCCGTGATCGAGGCCTTTGGGCATTTTCTGATTGGCGGCAACTTTGCCGTGGGTCTGATCGTGTTCGCCATCCTGGTGGTCATCAACTTCATCGTGATCACCAAGGGGGCCGAGCGTATCGCCGAGGTCTCCGCACGCTTCACCCTGGATGCCATGCCCGGCAAACAGATGGCGGTGGATGCCGATCTGAATGCAGGTTTGATCGATGAGGCCGAAGCCAAAAGACGGCGCGCAGAGGTGGGCGAAGAAGCCAATTTTTTCGGCTCCATGGACGGCGCCTCGAAATTTGTCCGCGGAGATGC
Organism: Simplicispira sp. 125; assembly: GCF_003096555.1. Lineage (NCBI taxonomy): Bacteria > Pseudomonadati > Pseudomonadota > Betaproteobacteria > Burkholderiales > Comamonadaceae > Simplicispira > Simplicispira sp. 125. The sequence continues at coordinate 2,379,011 of NZ_QEKM01000001.1, forward strand.
CGTCGCCGGTATCCTGATCCTGCTGATCAACATCGTGGGCGGCTTTGCCATCGGCATGCTGCAGCACGGGCTCTCGGCAAGCAAGGCTGCCGACACCTATATCCTGATGGCCGTCGGTGACGCGCTGGTGGCACAGATTCCGGGCCTGCTGATCTCGGTGGCCGCAGCCATGGTGATTTCGCGCGTTGGCAAGGACACGGATATGGGGCATCAGATCGTGCACCAGCTGTTCACGTCGCCCCGCGTACTCGGCGTCACTGCAGGAATTCTGATTTTCCTGGGCCTCATCCCCGGCATGCCGCATGTGGTATTTCTCGCCATCGGATCGCTGCTGGGCTACCTGGCATGGTCACTGCTACAGAAGGCAAAGACGCCTCCTCCTGTCGAGGCCCCACCCGCCCCTGCGGGCGATGGCGAAGCCACCTGGGATGACCTGCAACCGGTGGACTTGCTGGGCCTCGAGCTGGGCTATCGCCTGATTGCGCTTGTGGACAAGACGCGCCAGGGCGACTTGCTCACGCGCATCAAGGGAGTACGGCGCAAGTTTGCCCAAGAGGTTGGATTCCTGCCGCCCCCCGTGCATGTGCGCGACAACCTGGAACTCAAGCCCAGCGGCTACCGCATCACCCTGCGTGGCGTGGTCGTGGGTGAGGGCGAGGCATTCCCCGGCATGCACCTGGCCATCAATCCTGGCGGCATCACCACCCCCCTGATCGGTACACCCACCACTGACCCTGCCTTTGGGCTCCCCGCGCACTGGATTGATGAACGCCAGAAAGAAGCGGCGCAAATGGCTGGTTTTACCGTGGTTGATTCGGAAACCGTGATGGCGACGCATTTGTCACACTTGATGCAAGTTCAAGCCGCAAAGCTCCTCAGCCGCACAGAAACACAACAGCTGGTGGAGCATGTGGCCAAGCTGGCCCCCCGACTCATTGAAGAAGTAGTTCCAAAAATGGTTTCGATCGCAACGTTCCAGAAGGTGCTGCAGTTGCTGCTGGAGGAATCCGTGCATATCCGCGACATTCGCACCATCATCGAAACCCTGGCCGAGTTTGCTGGCAGCATCACCGACCCGGTAGAACTGGCACGGCGCGTGCGCATCGCCCTGTCACCAGCCATCGTGCAGCAGATCTATGGCCCCACCCGTGAACTCAATGTCATTGCCATTGAACCTGGCCTGGAACGTCTGTTGGTGCAGGCCCTGGGCAATGCCGCAGGCCCTGCACTTGACCCTGGCGTGGCCGACATTCTGACCCAAAAAGCCGCTGAAGTGGCACTCAAGCAGGAGGAGATGGGGCTTCCCGCCTGCCTGCTGGTGCCTGACCAGATCCGCGGCGCCATCTCCCGCCTGGTGCGCCGTGTAGCGCCTCGCCTACAGGTGCTCGCACACAGCGAGATTCCTGAGACCCACACCATCCGCATTGGCCCCATCCTCAAAGGAGCATCGGCATGAACATCAAACGCTTCCACGCTGCCACGTCCCGTGAAGCTCTGGCGAAAGCCCGCATGGCTTTTGGCGATGGCACGCTGATCCTGTCCAACCGGCCCACCGCCAACGGCGTCGAGGTGGTTGCCACAGCCGAAGACACGTTGGGCAACATTGATCAAGGCAAGGAAAGCCTGCAAATCGAACACCGGCCCGAGGCAATGCCCCCTGCACGGCGCTCACTGCAGGAACGTGCAGCCCTGGAAACTCGAAATCCGGTCAAAGAGGATACCGAGCAGTTGGCGATGAGTACGCTCTCGTTCCAGGACTATGTGCGCGAACGCATGCTGCGTCGCCGCCATGAGGCCCTGCAAGAAGCAAACCCCTTGGCGACAGCTCTGGCAGAGCGCGAACCCGAAACACTCCGTGAGCGCCCTACTCCCGCGCCAGTGGTGCGGCACAACCCCCTGCGACCAATCCACCCTCCCCAAGAGACCACGCCACGCACGGCCCGGCGCGAAAACAGTGTGGCGCCTTTCATGGCTCCGTCCATGGATTCCCAGGGGCTCATGCATGAGCTGCAGTCCATGAAAGATCTGATCGAGGACCGTTTCAATACGCTGTCCTGGCTGGGCCAGGCACGGCAAAACCCGATTCAATCGAACCTCATGCTCAAAATGATCCGCGCAGGCTACTCGCCATCTCTGGCGCGCGCCATTCTGGAGCGCATGCCCGAAGAAATGGATGCCGCCGAATCAGTGCGTTGGCTGATGGAGGTGCTGGAACGCAACCTCAGAACCGACGCAGGCATGCCCCCCCTCTACGAAGAAGGGGGCATCTTCGCGCTGGTGGGCTCCACTGGCGTGGGAAAAACCACCACCACGGCCAAGCTTGCAGCCATGTGTGCCCGCATCCACGGCCCCGGCAGTGTGGGATTGATCACGCTGGATACCTACCGCGTGGGTGCGCACGATCAGCTGCGCAGCTATGGCCGCATGCTCGGCATCGTCGCCCACCTGGCCCATGACCGTGCTGCGCTGCAAGATCTTCTCGGACTCCTCAGTGGCAAAAAAATGGTGCTGATCGACACCACCGGTGTAGCGCCACGAGACCCGCGCAAGCGCGACATGCTGGAAGTATTGAACCTGCCCCAGGTTAACCGCCTGCTGGTGCTCAACGCGGGCTCGCATGGCGACACACTCGACGACACGCTGGGCGCCTTCAAGACCGATGGATCACAGCAGGCCATCCTGTCCAAAGTGGACGAAACCGTGAAATTGGGCCCCGCCATTGATGCATTGATCCGCCACCAGATGATGCTGCGCGGCGTGACCAACGGCCAGCGCGTTCCAGAAGACTGGGAAGCTGCTGATGCACACAAGCTGGTCAGCGCATCCATGCGTGCGTCGGTGCGCTCGGCGTTCGACCCGAAAGCTACGGATTTGAACTTCTTCTTCTCACATTCTCCAGAGAGTTCATACGAAAAGGGGTTGGTCGATGCTTGACGTTGGCTTTCACCAAGGTGCCAGCCTGTACAGCCATGCGCCACAGGATGAATTGCGGCTGATCGCAGTAGCCAGCCCGCAAACGGAGACGCATGGACTGGAGATTCTCTGGCAAGTCTGCCTGCATTTACAGCGGCTGGGCTATCCGGTGGTGGTGCTGGACGGCACGGCCCGGGAAAACGAAGACAGCCCCGGGCTGATCGATCTGCTGGCGAATGCACCCTGGAGCGAAAGCATGCCTCCCGCCCGCCAACGCAATGCCTCGTCGCTGGCCGTGCTGCCTTCCATGCTCGGGCTACAAAGCCTGGCGAACCCGCCTCCGCAACATCAGCACCCGCTACAGGCTTTGCACCCGCTGTTCCGGCGTTATGCGCTGGTCGTTATCCATGCCCCCGTGGGGCTGCTGGCATCACCGCTGCTTGAGGGAACCATGGTCTCCCCTCTGCTACTCATGTCCCCTGGGAAAAAAGGTTCCGTGGACAGCTATCGCCAACTCAAACACCTGGCATTGCACGCGGGCCTGACAGGCACGGTGGCCTGCGTCACTCCCCCAGAGCAACCAGGACAGCATGCACTGACCCGCCAAGCGCTGCTTTCGCTGCGCGACACTGCTGCACGCCACCTGGGCCAAAAGATACGAACGTCACTCATCCAAACCAATAGCGCCCAGGATCTACAGCGGCTGGCCTTGCAACTGCTGGAAAACGCGAGCACCATCAGTGCCTCGGGCTTGGGAACTGCGCTACCATCTGCCGCTGCGGCAGGTTTTTCCTCGCCCATTGTTCAAAGCCATTGAAGTGACATACACCGCCAAGGGCCATCTCGATCGCGACGCGATGATTCGCCAGTACCTTCCGCTGGTTCGTCGATTGGCGCACCATATGATTGCCAAGCTCCCTGCCAATGTAGAGCTGGACGATCTGATCCAGGTAGGAATGATCGGATTGTCTGAGGCACTCACACGCTATGAGGTGGCACAAGGTGTGCAGTTCGAAACTTTTGCCACACAGCGCATCCGCGGCGCCATGCTCGATGAATTGCGTGAGAGCGACTGGATGTCGCGCAGCTCGCGCAAAAGCCAAAAAGATATTGAAAAAGCCCTGCGCCGCCTGGAGCAAAAGCTGGGGCGCAGCCCGCTGGAGTCTGAAATCGCTGCCGAACTGGATATGGCACTGGTCGACTACCAAAGCCTGCTGAGCAAGGTGCGCGGCACCCAACTGGTGTATCTGGAAGACATGTCGCACAGCGAAGATGACGACGGGTTCCTGGAACACCACGATGCCGCAGATCCCGCAGGCGACCCCATGGCCATGCTGCGTAACCAGCGCCTGCGCTCCTCACTGGTCACTGCCATTCAATCATTGCCCGAGCGCGAACAGTACATCATGGGCATGTACTACGAACACGACATGAATCTCAAGGAAATTGCGGCTGTGCTGGGTGTGACCGAATCACGGGTTTGCCAGTTGCACAGCCAGTCGATTGCCCGATTACGCGCAAAAATGCGCAGCCACTGATCTTGCGTCCCAGTATCTCTACCAGCAGGGCGGCACAATCACCCGGCAGACCGGTAAATACGCGCACCTGAAGAGCCGCCCCGACCTGGGCTACCGTAGGTCGACGCATTGTCGACAGGGGGCAAAACCACCGCAAGCTGTTTTTCTACCAGGGCGGCCACGCGGGCCAGTTGGTCTCTCTGCAATGCCAACTCGGCACTTACCTGGCGGATTCTGGGAACCAGTTCAGCAGGCATTTCACCTTGCACACGCTCCATGGCATTGGAAAAATCAACAGCAGCCTGCCGTAGCGAGCTGCTGAATTTCTCCAGTGCCAATGCATCTGTCGACTTGAGTGCAGCCGATGCCTGAGTCAGTTGTTCCTCAACGGCCTCCAAAGCCTGGACAAGAAGCATGGTGTGCGCGCGCCTTTAACGGTCTTTCGAGTAAAAAGTGATCGATTCAGGCGCGACTCAGAATGCTAGACCATCAGCCCTTTGCGCGGGAAAAGAATTCCTGGGAATTCGCCAGCATTTTGTCTGCCACGACTTCGGCATTCACCTTGAAGGAGCCACTCTCGATGGCAGAGCGTACGGCTTTGACCTTACCCGCGTCAAAATCGCCCTGATTGCGACTGGCTTGATCGAGCGACTTGGTTGCCGATGAAAAGGTTACCGGCACACCGGCGGCGGCCACAGCGGACGAAGCGCTTGCAGCCAACCCTCCTGCGGCCTGTGCGGCCGCTTTTGCCTGCTGCTTGGCAGGCGCTGCCTGCGCTAGTGCGCCCGGCAGTTCCGGTTTTTGTCCTATTTTCATCGCTCTCTCCGCTGCCCCTTGAAATATGGGACCAGGTAGCAATGTTTTCGACCTGTCGTGCGCAGACTTTAGCGGTAAATCGCAAAAACAACCTAAAGCTGGACGCCTATCGTCCCGTCATCATTCACAATGCCGGTCACTATCTTCCCATTATCCATTCTAATGCGCACAGTTTGGCCTGCGGCTCCGGCCGTCATTGCCTGCCCTCCCGCACTGATGGCATAGCCCCGTCCTTGGGCCACCACCCTCACCAGAGCACCCGCCTGGAAGATTTGGGGCGCACGCAACATTGGCTGACGCAGGGCTTGGCCTGCCTTCAGGTGGCGCGCAGCGACCTGTCCAACCCATAAGCTGGGCTCGGCAACGATGGAGGCATTTTCCGCCGCCCAATCCACTTCGGTCTCGGTCGCGTCGGCCGCAGTGAGCACTGAGCCCATGGTGACATCACCCGTCAGAACCCAGGCAGGGCCGTAAGCTTTGATCGTCACGGGGAGAAACACATTCCAGCGCACTGCAGCGTCTTGGCACCGCAAACCCAAACGGGTGCGCCCCCACAGACGGGCACCTGCGGGCAGGTAGGGCTCCACACGGGTACATGGCGCTAGACGCAGGCGCTCGTCCAACGCACCCACGCTCACCTCCATGCGCAAGGGCGATTGCGCAGGCATGTTGCGCGCCAGGGCCTCATCCAGCCATTGCTGGGTCATCTGCTCCAGGTTCACCTGCGCTTGAGCAGCACTCGCAGCCACACACAAGACAGCCGCCCCTACGGCGCGCAGTAAATAGGCAAATCGGTATGTCATGGGAGGCCTCCTGGAAATTCGGTGCCCGCAAGCAAGCCACAAGCCATTGAACTATAGGCGGCACACCGCCCGGGGAAACACCGAACTGCACACCAATTCCTCCGTTCTTCCCCCTTTAGAAAAAACGTGGCGTTTCCATAATCAGCCCACGCCAGCAGTCCATTCAGGGCCCTGGCGTTACTGCAACTTACGGTGTGAGGCGCCCCATGCTTGACAAGATGACCAACCAGCTGAATTTCCACAGCAACGCACTGATCCTGCGTGGCGAGCGTCAGCGCATCATTGCCAGCAACATCGCCAACGCTGACACCCCCGGCTATGTCGGCCGCGACATGCATTTCACCGACGCACTGCGCGAAGCGAATGCAGCGGGCAGCCAGTCGCCTGGTGCAGCCAATCCCCAGACAGGCGCCACCAGCCCACGTCACATACCCTTGTCGTCCACCCTGCCCGGCAGCAGCAGCAGCACCGATAACAAGCTGGGCTACACCGTGCAGACACAACCGTCTCTGGACAAAAACACCGTGGACATGGATCGCGAACGTGCCAACTTCACGGACAACGCAGTGCGCTACGAAGCCACACTGCGCTTCCTCAACGGCCAGGCCAAGACCATGCTGAGCGCCATTCAAGGCCAGTGACATTCTTTGAGAAGCGGGTACTGCCATGTCAATGTTCTCCATCTTCAATGTCTCGGGAAGCGCCGTGAGTGCGCAATCCCAGCGCCTGAACACCGTGGCCAGCAACCTGGCCAACGTGGACGCTGTGGCCGGCCCCGACGGTCAGGCTTACAAGGCACGGCAACTGGTTTTTCAGACCACGCCCATGGGGCCCGACAACGCTGCGGGCGTGCGCGTGAGCGCCGTCAAGGAAAGCGAAGTACCAGGCCGCCGCGTGCACGACCCCAGCCATCCGTCCGCGGATGCCGAGGGCTATGTGACGCATTCCAATGTCAACGCGGTGGAGGAAATGGTGAACATGATTTCTGCCTCGCGGTCCTACCAGAACAACATTGAAGTCATGAACACAGCCAAAACGCTGCTGCTCAAGACTTTGCAAATGGGCCAGTAAGCCTGCAGGAGTTTCCCCATGATCACCAGCGCCACCGCCGCCACTTCAGCAACTACCAGCACGAGCACGACCAAAGCCGACGCAGCCTCCGACCCGGCGGCGGCCCAGGACCGCTTTCTCAAGCTGCTCGTAGCCCAGCTGAACAACCAGGACCCGATGAACCCGCTGGACAACGCCCAGATGACATCGCAGATCGCGCAGATCAATACCGTCACCGGTATCCAGCAGTTGAACGAGACCGTCAAGGGCCTGGCAGGCCAGTTCGCAGCCCAGCAACTCATGCAGGGCAGCGCCATGGTCGGTCGCAACGTGCTGATCGCAGACAACACCCTCGCCATGGACACCACCAACCACGTAGGCGGCGGCGCGTTCGACCTGGCAGGTTCTGCCGCCAGCGTGTCTGTGCAGGTGCTCGACGCCAATGAAAAGCTGGTGGGCACCGTGGAACTGGGCGCTCTCAAGGAAGGCCGCTACAACTTCGAATGGGATGCCTCGACATACACCGGCACCAGCCCGCTGCATTTCAAGGTGCTCGCCGCCAACGGCAAGACGGCTGTCGATGCCACCGCACTCTCGGTCGATCAGGTGACTGCGGTCAGCCTGGACAACGGCACGCTGTCCCTGCAACTCTCGCGCGGTGGCAGCACCAATTACAACGCCATCAAGGCCATTCTCTAACCACCCTCACGTCACATTTTCAGGAGCACACCATGGGTTTTCAACAAGGTCTCTCGGGCCTGAACGCTGCCAGCAAGAACCTGGACGTGATCGGCCACAACATCGCCAACACCAACACGGTAGGGTTCAAGGCATCGCGCGCCGAATTTGCAGAAATGGTGGCCTCGGCCATCGGCGCTGCCGGCGGCAGCAATGCCGGCATCGGGGTGGAAGTGTCGGCCGTGGCGCAGCAGTTCGGCCAGGGCAACATCACCATCACCGGCAATACGCTGGACGTGGCCATCAACGGCAGCGGTTTTTTCAAGCTGCAGCAGCCTGACGGTTCTTCCGCCTACACAAGGGCCGGCAACTTCAAGCTCGACAAGATAGGCAACCTGGTGACCAACAATGGCGCCAAGGTCATGGGCTTTCCAATTGATCCGATCACGGGCCTGCGAACCGCCAGCGACCCCTCGCCACTCAGCTTTCCCACGGGCGCGCCCATTCCGGCAAAGCAGACCACCAAGATCGTCGCCGAGTTCAACCTCGACGCCCGCGCCAAGGATGCTGCTGGAGACCCGGCCGCTGTACCGCCCGTAGCCCCCACACCCCGCGCCACTTACGGCACTTCCATCAACGTCTACGACAGCCAGGGCGTTGCCAAGCCGGTGAACCTTTATTTCCAGAAAACCGCCACCGCCAACACCTGGGACGTGTACGACACGCTGGACGACCCCTCGGCCACACCACCCGTGGTGGGCGTTGTGATTGGCCAGATCACGTTCGACAACAACGGCGCCATCACCGGCCCGGCCGCCACGCCCCCCGCCACAGGATTCATCCTGCCTCTGACGGGCATCAATCCCAGTCCGCCCAACCCCAACAATCTCCCGCCCTTTGATGTGGAGATCAGCCTCGATGGCGTGACCCAGTTCGGCAGCAAGTTTTCTGTCTCCGACCTGAGCCAGGACGGCTATGCCTCGGGAACGCTGACGGGCATCAACGTGGAAGCCAGCGGCATGGTCATGGCCCGTTACTCCAACGGCGTGACGCGCGCAGAAGGCCAGGTTGCCCTGGCCAATTTTCGCAACCCGCAAGGCCTTCTTGCCGTTGGCGACAACGCCTGGGTCGAAACATTTGAATCCGGCGCGTCGGTCATCGGCACCCCCACGGACGGCAACTTTGGCGCGCTGCGCTCGGGCGCACTGGAAGACTCAAACGTCGATCTGACCGCCGAGCTGGTCAACATGATGACGGCGCAGCGCACCTACCAGGCCAACGCGCAAACCATCAAAACCCAGGACCAGGTGATGTCCACCCTGGTCAACCTGCGCTAACGCGCCCGCCTGAGACAACGGAGTCACCATGGACCGCATCATCTACACCTCCATGACCGGCGCCAACGCTGCCGCACACCGGCAGGCGGTGCTGTCCAACAACCTGGCCAACATCTCGACCAACGGCTTTCGTGCCGAGATGTCGACCTTTCGCTCCGTACCCCTGCAGGGCGATGGGGCATCCACGCGCGTCTTCGCGCTGGAAGCCACCTCGGGCCACCGGGACACCGCTGGTCCGGTACAGCGCACGGGGCGCAACCTCGATGCCATGGCCGTGGGCAACGCCTGGTTTGCCGTACAGGGCGTCGACGGTACCGAGGCCTACACCCGCAACGGCGGTTTCGAAGTTTCTGCTGCAGGGCAGTTGCTCACGTCCACCGGCTTGCCCGTGCTCTCCGATGGTGGTGCGCCCATCGACATTCCACCGGGCGCAGAGGTTTCGCTGGGTTCTGACGGCACCGTAACGGCCAAATCGGCGGGGCAGCCGGCAGCCGCTGTCGGGCGTCTCAAGCTGGCCACTCCCACGCTGGAAGACCCCCTCAAACGCGGCGACGACGGGCTGTTCCGCGCAGCATCGGGCGACCCGATTCCCAGCGATGCCAACGCACGCATGCTCAGCGGCGCCATTGAAGGCTCCAACGTGAACCCGGTCGAATGCATGGTCGGCATGATTGCCGCGTCACGCCAGTTCGAGCAGCAGATGCGCCTGTTGCAAACCGCCGAAACCAACGATAAATCCGCCAGCCAGCTGCTGGGCATGAACGGCTGAAGAGGCAAACGACAGCGCCCCGAGCGACTTTGGCCACGCCAGTCCCACAGGCACTGAAACATTGATACGACCGAGGTAATCCACCATGATCAACTCCCTTTGGATCGCCAAGACCGGCATGTCTGCCCAGCAGACACAGCTCGACGTCATCTCGCACAACCTGGCCAACGTATCGACCACCGGCTTCAAGCGCAACAACGCCGTGTTCGAAGACCTGATTTACCAGAACCTGCGCCAGGTCGGCTCCAACACCACCGAGCAAAACCAGCTGCCCACCGGCCTGCACCTGGGCCTGGGTGTGCGCACGGTCGCGACCAGCCGTAATTTCACGCAAGGCTCGCTCCAGGAGACCAAGAACAACCTGGACGTCGCCATCAACGGCAACGGCTTCTTCGAGGTCACCATGCCCGACGGCAGCATCGGCTACACACGCGACGGCTCCTTCCAGGTCGATGCCCAAGGCCGCCTGGTCACCTCCAGCGGCCTGCCCGTGGCCAACGGCATCACGATTCCGACGGGCGCCACCAGCGTAAGCATCAGCACGGAAGGCGCGGTATCGGCCATCGTGGGCAACAACCCAGCACCCCAGCCGCTGGGAAACCTGGCGATGTCCAGCTTTATCAATTCAGCGGGCCTGGAGCCCATCGGGCAGAACCTTTTCAAGGAATCGGCCGCCTCGGGCCAGCCCCAGCAGGGAACACCAGGCTCCAACGGATTGGGCTACATCCGCCAGGGTTTTCTGGAAGCATCGAACGTGAATGTGGTGGAAGAACTGGTCACCATGATCCAGACCCAGCGCGCCTACGAGATGAATTCCAAAGCCATCCAGACCTCCGACCAGATGCTGGCCAAGCTCAGCCAGCTCTGATCACAGGATTGGGAGAGCACCACCATGAGAACAATTTCCCCCTCCATGGCCCGTCTGCGCGCAGGCTGCCTGGCCCTGGTGGCCGCACTGGTCTTGCCAGGCTGCGCCAGCCTTTCGCCCACGCCGCCGGTCGATATCCTGCCCACGACACCGCCGCCGCTGGCCGTCGTGCCCCGCACACCACCGCCGGTCACAGGCAGTCTGTACCAGCAGGCCAGCTACCGACCCGCCTTTGAAGACCGGCGCGCTCGCATGGTGGGCGACAACGTCACCATCCAGATCGTGGAAAACGTAACGGCGAGCCAGAAATCCTCGTCCAGCGTAGATCGCAACTCTGAAATTTCTGCCGGTATCAGCGCCCTGCCCTTCGTGAACAAATCCCTCACCGACAAGACCACGCTGGGGGCCAAGTCCGACAATACCTTTGCAGGCAAGGGCGGCACTGAAAGCGCCAATACCTTCTCGGGATCGATTACGGCCACCGTCATCGATGTGCTTCCCAACGGCCACCTGGTGGTGGCCGGAGAAAAGCAGATCGGCGTGAACCAGAACGTGGATGTGCTGCGCTTCTCGGGCACCATCGACCCGCGCGCCTTGCAGCCCGGCAGCATCATCAACTCCACCCAGGTAGCCAACGTGCGCGTGGAATCTCGGGGCCGCGGCGCACAAAGCGAAGCGCAGGTGATGGGCTGGCTAGGCCGGTTCTTCCTCACGATATTGCCGTTCTAAGAAACACACTCCAAAACATCAAAAACAATAGCTGCTACCGCTTACTGTATAAGCGCTAGTGGCTGTTTTTATGTGTTTTTTCTTATCGTGAAGAAGCACCATCTACAAGCCCTTGGCACAGGCAATAGACCGGTGAACCGGCTTCTTTTTGGGTTTTAGTTCTGGCGGCAGAGAACCACAATCGAGGCATGAAAGCCCCGTCCTGCTCCTTTTTGCCGCGCCCTTTGCGCCTGCTGCGCGTCTTGCTGGCCACGGCAGTACTGTGCGGCATGGTGCCGGCCCACGCGCTGCGCATCAAGGAAGTGGCCGCTGTTCAAGGCGTGCGAAGCAACCAGCTGACGGGTTACGGTCTGGTGGTCGGCCTGGACGGCACGGGCGACCAAACGACCCAAATGCCCTACACCACGCAGGCCATGCAGAACTACCTGCAAAACATCGGTATCAGCCTGCCTCCCAGCGCCGCCGGGCAACTGCAGTTGAAGAACGTGGCAGCGGTGATCGTCACGGCCCAGTTGCCGGCATTCGCCCAACCCGGCCAGCTGATTGACGTCAACGTTTCCTCCATGGGTAATTCCAAATCCCTCAAGGGCGGCATGCTCATGACCACCCCGCTGCGCGGCGCCGATGGCGAAATCTACGCACTGGCCCAAGGCAATCTCGCGGTCAGTGGCGCAGGCGCATCGTCGGGCGGCAGCAAGGTGCAGATCAACCACCTGAGCGCAGGCCGCATTCCGCAGGGCGCGCAGGTTGAACGCTCGGTGCCGACGCCACTACACGAGGGCGATTCGATCACCCTGGGCCTGAACGCCTCCGACTTCCAAACGGCGCAGCACGTGGCCCAGGCCATCAACACCCGCATGGGTGCGGGGCGTGCCACCGCCATCGATGGCCGCACGGTGCAGGTGCAGGCGCCATCCGCACCCGGGGAGCGGGTCGGCTTCATTGCCCAGATCGAAGAACTACCGCTGGAGGCCATGGTGCCGGCCGCCAAGGTGGTCATCAATGCGCGCACCGGATCGGTCGTGCTGAACCAGGCCGTCACGCTGGGGCCCTGCGCCGTGGCGCATGGCAACCTGTCGATCATCATCAGCTCGCGGCCCGTGATCAGCCAGCCCAACCCGTTATCGCAAGGGCAAACGGTGGTTGCGCAACAAAGCGACATCCAGATCAACCAGGAACCCGGCAACGTCATCCAGGTTCCTCCGTCAGCCCAATTGACCGATGTGGTGCGCGCGCTCAATGCGCTGGGTGCCACGCCCGGCGACCTGCTCGCCATCCTGCAAGCCATCAAGGCCGCTGGCGCGCTCAACGCAGAGCTGGAGGTCATCTGATGCATGCACAGCCCCCTGTGCCTGCAGAAGCACCGCCCAAGGAGTGCTAAGTCATGGCCCTTTCCCTTCCTTCCTCCAACAGCCTCAACACCTCCAATGCGCTTGCGGCAGACGTACGGTCACTCGACCGCCTGAAGTTTTCCGCAGGCGATAGTCCGCAAGCCACGCGCGAGGCGGCCAAACAGTTCGAATCGCTTTTCATGCGCGAGATGATCAAGAGCATGCGCGAGGCCACCATGAAGTCAGGCTTGCTCGACAGCGCCCAGGGCGATCTGAGCACCGACCTGCTGGACCAGCAGCTTTCTGTGCAGATGTCTGGCCAGCCGGGTGGCCTGTCCGAGGCCATTGCACGCCAGCTCTCGATGCTGATGGGCGGCGGTGCGTTGCAATCCTCGCCCCCTTCCACGCTCAGCCTCGCTGCCCCCAGCCTGCGCACCCCGGCCGCCGCCCCTGCAGCGCCCGCCAGTGGGCCAGCCCCCAAGGGTCGCGACGATTTTGTGCAGCACCTGGGTGCCACGGCCGAGCGCGTTGCCCAGGACAGCGGCATTCCGGCCAGCTTCATGCTCGGCCAGGCCGGGCACGAAACCGGCTGGGGCAAAAGCGAGATCAAAAATGCCGATGGTTCCAGCTCATTCAACCTGTTCGGCATCAAGGCGGGCAAGGGCTGGACCGGCAAGGTGGCCGAAGTGACGACCACCGAATACATCGATGGCACTCCCCGCAAAGTGGTCGCTAAATTTCGCGCCTACGACTCGTATGAGGATTCGTTCCGGGACTACGCCAAGCTGATCAACAACAACCCGCGCTACGAAAAAGCCCGGGCCCAGACCGATTCGGCCACCGCCTATGCCATGGAACTGCAGAAGGCCGGCTACGCCACCGACCCCGCCTACGCCCGCAAACTGAGCGGCGCCATCCAGAGCGCGCTGCGCGCCATGGCATGACCCCGGGAGAAACACCATGAGCCTGCTCAACGTCGGATCCCGGGCCTTGTTGGCCAACCAAACTGCGCTGCAAACCGCAGGCCACAACATCGCCAATGTCAGCACGCCTGGCTACTCGCGCCAGACCGTAGTGCTGCAGACCGTGCAAGGCCAGTTCACGGGCGGGGGCTACATCGGCCAGGGCGTCGATGTGCAAACCATTTTGCGCAACCACAGCGAACTGCTCACCCGCCAGGCCACTGCGGCATCCGCCGTGGATGCCGGAGACACCGCCCGCATGGATCGACTGCGCCAGTTGCAGGATGTCTTCAGTGGCGGGGCCACTGGCCTCGGCGCATCCATCAACGACATGATGAACGCGCTCTCCAACGTGGTGAACAGTCCTACCGACCTCACCGCACGCAGCGTAGCCCTCACGCGCATGGATGAAATGGCCGCACGCATGCGCGATGCATCGCAGCGCCTGGACGAAATCAGCTACACCGTGGCCGAGCAGCTCAAGGGCAGCATGGTCACCGTCAATAGCCTGGCCAAAAGTATTGCAGGCATCAACGAACAAATTGCCCGCGCCAAGGGCAGCGGCCAGCCCCCCAATGACCTGCTCGACCAGCGGGACCAATTGATCCGCGAGCTCAACCAGCACATTCAGACCTCCCAGGTTGAGGCCGACGATGGCAGCATCAGCATTTTTGTGGCCGGCAGCCAGCCGTTGGTGCTCGGCAACCAGGCGGCCACGCTGTCGATCGACGACCCCGCCGACTTTGGTGCCGGCAGCGGAAAAAAAGTTTTGAATTTTCGCGCCCCAGGCTCCAGCACCAAGGTGGAGCTGAACGAAAGCATGCTCGGCGGCGGCGAGGTCGCGGGGTTGCTGCGCTTTCAAAACAACGACCTGGCCGAGGGCCGCAACCTGCTGGGACGCATGGCGGTTGCCATCAGCGAATCCATGAACACACAAAACCGCCTGGGCCTGACCTTGGACGGTACCCCCGGCGAAAATTTGTTCGCACCGATCAGCCTGAGCGACGCCGCACGCAGCAGCTTCAACACCTCGGCCGCCACCATGGGGCTGACGGTGACGGACCCTGCGTTGCTACAGGCTTCCAACTACACCATCAACTTCTCGGCGGCTGACGCTGGCTCCATCACGCGCAGCTCGGACGGCAAAGTCTTCAGTTTCAACGCTTCTGGGGCGCCTCCGGTCACGTTGGCAGATGTCTTTTCTGCACAGGGGCTGGGCGTCACGCTCTCCGGTGTACCCAACGCCGGTGACAGGTTCATGATCACATCACTGCAAGGAGGCGCGGCGCTGCTCCAAGCATTGCAGTATTCACCGGTCGATCTGGCAGCCGCCAACCCGATCAATGCCGCCATGGGCCCCACCAACTCGGGCACCCTGCAGATGGTCAACCTCAAGGCGCTGACCAATCCGCCGGGCACCACAGCCCCGGTGACCATCACCTTCACAGGGGCCAACACCTACACCCGCTCGGACACTGGTCCCACCAGCTATACCTATGTCTCGGGTCAGCCCATTACCTACGACAACGCCACGCCGCCCACGGGCTGGTCACTCACTGTCAATGGCGCACCCAAAGCGGGCGACACCATCACCGTGGACAACGCCCTGAATCCTGCCTATGGCGATTGGTACAAGCGTGATGCGGGCAATGCCAGCGCACTGATGGGTTTGCGCGATGTGCCGATGTTCGACGGCGC
This sequence comes from Simplicispira sp. 125, assembly GCF_003096555.1. Taxonomy (NCBI): domain Bacteria; kingdom Pseudomonadati; phylum Pseudomonadota; class Betaproteobacteria; order Burkholderiales; family Comamonadaceae; genus Simplicispira; species Simplicispira sp. 125. The sequence goes on from NZ_QEKM01000001.1 coordinate 2,394,482, forward strand.
CACGCTGTCCGACGGTTTTGCCAGCGCCATGGCACAGATTGGCACACGCACACAAAGTGCGCAATTCGCAGCAGCGCTGTCTTCCTCCATCGCTGCCAACCTGGAGCGCGACCGCACGGCCATCTCTGGCGTCAACCTCGACGAGGAGGCCGCGCGCCTGATCCAGTACCAGCAGGCCTATCAGGCCTCGGCCAAAATGATCCAGATCGCGCAAAATATCTTCGACACCCTGATACAGGGCCTGGGCCGCTAAGGCGGTTGAAAGGAGTTCGCCATGAGCAACAATCTCTATCGGCTGGGCACGGCAAACCAGTACGACATGGCACTGCGCAACATCGGCCAGCGCCAGACGTCCTTGTCCAACCTGCAGGAAAACCTGACCTCTGGCAAGCGCGTGGTGCGTGCCAGCGACGACCCGGTGGCGGCAGCGCAGGCCGAGCGCGCACAAACCCGCATCAGCCGCAACACCACCGATTTGCGCGCCCTGGACATGCAGCGCAATACCATGGCCCTGGCGGAATCCACCCTGGGCGAAGCCGGTGATGCCATGCAGGCATTCCGGGCACTGGTGGTCAGCGCGGGCAATGGAACGCATACCCAGACCGAACGCGACGCCATCGCTCAACAGCTTGTGAGCCTGCGCGACCAGATTCTGGGCTACGCCAACCGCAACGATGCCAACGGCCTTCCGCTGTTCCAGGCCCTGGGCAGCGCGCAGACGCCCTTCAACGGAACCACTCCCGCATTCAACTTCGCCGGTCTGCCGGGACAAAATGCCAGTAGCAACACCCAGATTGCCAAAGTGCTCGACGGAGAAGCCGCCTGGATGAGCGTCCCCACCGGCAATGGTGTTTTCCAGGTCGCGCTGAATGCCGGCAACACTGGCAAGGCGTGGGCCGAGGTGGGGCAGGTCACCAACCCGTCTGCGCTGACGGGACAGGATTACAGCATCACGTTCTCGGTGGTGGGTGGCGTGACAACCTACGACGTTGTGAACACCACGACCGCGACGCCCGTGCTCTCGGGCCAACCCTACACCTCGCCATCGACCATCGCCTTCGATGGCATGTCGCTGAAAATGACCGGCGTACCGAACAATGGCGATAGTTTTGACATCAGCCCCAGCGAGCAAAGCAATGTGTTCCAGGTTTTGGAGAACGTCATCGGCACCATCCGCAACGGCGGCAACCTGGATGGCAGTACCGACTTTGGCGGCCTGACCCACGGCATCACCCGGGGCCTGACGGAGATCGATTCCGCCATGAACCGGCTGCAGGCATCGCGCGGCTTGGCGGGCGACCTGCTCAACCGGGCCGACCGCATCGAAGGGGATCTGGACACGCGCGCCGTGCAGCTCGAAGCCGACCGTTCTCGGGCCGAGGACCTGGATATGATCAAGGGTCTCTCCGACTTCCAGAACCAGCAGGTGGGCTACGAAGCCGCCCTCAAGTCCTACTCCATGGTTCAGAAGTTATCGCTGTTCAATTTCATTTCTTGACCATGGTTCAATCCGTCCTGGGTAGTCTGATTCTTGGCTATCGCCCGCTCTGGGGACGGGAGCGGGCCCTGGTGGGCATCCAGTTGTTTGTGCGCAGCGAAGGCACGGCCCAGGTCGACACCGCCCACCTGCTGCACTCCTTGCAGGAAATGTGGAGCGCCAGCTCCCCCCCGCTGCTCATAACCCCCCAGACGCGCCAGTTGCTGGGCGACATGCTGGAGCATGCCCCGCGCAACGCCCCCTGGATCAGCGTACCTGGCCCCTGGCTGGCCGAGTCCGCCATTCATGCCGGCGTGCAAGCGGCGCACCGGCGTGGCCTGCGCATGGTGTGGCGGGGTGAGCTGGGCAGCCTGCCCGAGCCTGACATCGCCCGCTGTTTTGACAACAGCCTGCTCAGCCTGCGCCCCGAGGATGCCGTGGCCGCGCTGCAGGCCGCACCACCGCCCCCCCGCCCGGGCATGCCGCCCGCGGTGCCACAAGGCTCCAGCCCGGTGATTGGCGGCCAGATGTACGAAAACGTCGCCAGCCGCGCACTGATGGAGCATTGCCTGGACGAGCGCAAAGCCATGGCACTGGCGGGCTGGCCCACGGAAGATGTGCTCTACAGCCTGCGCCACCAGCAGATGCAGCCAGCGCACGCGATCATCCTCAAACTGCTCAAGGCCATCGAGGCCGAGCAGTCGCTGGAGGTCTTCGAAGACATCCTGAACGAAGACCCGCTGCTGGCCTACCGCTTCATGGTCTATACCAACTCGGCCTCGCTGGGCCTGCGCACCGGCATCGATTCGCTGCGCCGTGGGCTGGTGATGATGGGCTACAGCTCGATCAAGCGCTGGCTTTCGGATCAACTTCCGCACGCCAACACCGAAGCCAGCCTGCGCCCGGTGCGCGAGGCCAGCGTGCTGCGTGCACGGCTCACCGAGCACCTGCTCCAATCGGGCGTGCAAAACGACCTGCGCCGCGAGGTGTATCTGTGCGGCCTTTTCTCGCAACTCGATGAGCTGATGCGCGAACCTCTGGGCACAATCCTGCACCGCATTCCGCTGTCCGAGCGCATCTACGACGCCATCGTGATGCACACCGGCCCCTACGCCGCCAGCCTGGAGATGGCCTGTGCCCTCGAAACCGAGGATGCCAGCGCCATTCGCCAGCTGTGCGAAACCCACGAGATGGACCTCGAAGAGGTCAACCGTGCCCTGCTGCGCGTGCTCTCCAGCCTGGAAGTCATCCGCCCCGGCCACTGAACCCAGGCAGCCGACCTACCATGCGACAGAAGTCTCTGACACTGGCGCTGCCCACAACCAGCAACCACTGCGCCAGGGCCGCCAATCCCTCGATGCACAGGGGGCGCTGGTGGCGTCTCCCTTGCGCATCGCGCAGCGATGAACAAGAGGAAGGATGAATCACTTCAACTGCGCGCGCACGCGCTCAAACACCCGCCAGAAGACCGCCTCCTGCGTCGTGGTGAAGTTGATGCGCATCAGCGTGCCCGGCTGGCGGCTGGCATGGAACAGCGAGCCGGGCGCAAGCAGGTAGCCCTCGTCCAGCATGCGCTGCGCCAACGCATCGGTGTCCACCCCGGTATCCACCCAGCCAAACAGGCCCGCAGGCTCGGTCACGAAGCGGCAGCCCGCGTCCAGCGCCAGTTGCACGCTGCGCGCGCGGGCCTGGGCAAGCCGCAGGCGCATGCGTTCGGCATGGCGGCGCAGTTGCCCTTGCTCGATGCACAGCGCCAGCGCTTTTTCCAGGATGGACGGCGTGGTCAAGGTCGACAGCAGCTTGGTATCGAGCAGGCGCTCGGTCAGATCCGCCGGCGCCGCCAGGTAACCCACACGCCAGCTGGGCGCCAGGACCTTGGCGAAACCGCTGACATAGATGGTGCGGCGCAGACCGTCCAGCGCACTGAGACGGGTGGCATGGTCGGGCGCAATGTGGCTGTAGGTGTCGTCCTCGACGATGTGGAAGTTGTGCCGCTGTGCCAGTTGCAGCAACTGGTGCGCGCACCCTGGCGCCAGGCTGTAGCCCGTGGGGTTGTGCAGCACGCTCACGCTCACAAACAGCCGGGGCGCGTGCACCTCGCAGTAGCGCGCCATCACTTCCAGGTCGGGCCCTTCGGCCCGGCGCGGCACCGGCAGCACCCGCATGCCCAGGGCGGCAAGCCGTGCAAACTCCACCGACCAGCCCGGCTCTTCGACCATCACCGGGTCGCCCGCCTTGAGCAGCGTGCGGCTCACGATGTCCAGCGCATGCGTGGCGCCCACGGTGGTCATGATCTGGGCCGGGCGTGCCGGTACATTCAGGTCACTCAGGCGGCGTGCCAGCACCTGGCGCAAACCGGCGTCACCCAGGGGCTCGCCATAGCTGAAGGTGCCCTCCTGCAGCGCCCTGCCCGCCGTCACCTTGCGCACCGCTGCCAGCATGAAGCGTGCCTCTTCCAGCCAGACACCGGGAAACACCCCCGAGCCCGGCTGCGGCAGGTTGGCCCCTTGGTGGAACATGCCCCGGATCAGCGCCGTGGCGTTGATGTGCGCGCCCGAGGGCAAGGCCCCCGTTGCCTCGCGCAGCAGTTGCCCTTTATTTGCTACATTTTCAATAGCTGTTTGCGCTTTATCAATGGGCGTTGCAGGCACATTTTGTACTAAATCACGCACATAGAAGCCCCGCTGGCGCCGTGCCTCGACCAGCCCTTGCGCCAGCAATTGGTCGTAGGCCGCAACCACGGTGTAGGGGCTTACGCCCTGCTGGCGCGCACAATCGCGCACCGACGGCAGGCGTGCCCCGGCGGGCAACAGGCGCGAACGGATGCGCTCGGCAAAGCGGTCGGCCAGTTGTTCGGTCAGAGTGCGGTGGGCAGTGCGGGTCAGCATGGGAAGAATCAGTGCAGCTGTGCCGATGCGAACACCAGCACAGTTTGCTTGTTTGTCAAAAAATCTGTACTGGCACTGTAATGGTAATTTCTCTACAGTGGGCTGCATCGCACGGCTCTTTTCCTCTCCTTTCTCCATGCCCTTTGCCGAATTCACCGCCCTGCTGGTTCTGGCCACAGCCATGAGCTTCACGCCCGGCCCCAACACCACACTCTCGACCGCGCTGGCGGCCAACCGGGGGCTTCCCCAGGCCATGCGCTTTGTCTGCGCCGTACCCGTGGGCTGGTCGGCGTTGCTGCTGCTCTGCGCCGGGGGGCTGGGCGCCATGGTGGTGGCAGTGCCGCTGCTGCGCCTGGCCATCAAGGGCCTGGGCATTGGATACCTGCTGTGGCTGGCTTGGAAACTGGCGCAAAGCGCCCGCCTGACCGAAGCCAGCACGGCGCAGTTGAGCGTGGGCTTCTGGCAGGGCACGGCACTGCAGTTCGTCAACATCAAGGCCTGGCTGCTGGCCCTGACCATCGTGGCTGGGTGGATCGCCGGGCGCGAAGACGCTTTGCCGCGCCTGGCCATCGTGCTGCCGGTGATGGTGTTTTTTGCCTTCACCAGCAACCTCACCTATGCCGCTACCGGCGCTCTGCTGCGCCAGTGGCTGGCGCAGGGAAATCGCCTGCTGTGGTTCAACCGCTGCATGGCCTTGGTGCTGGTGCTCACCGCCGCCTGGATGACCACCGCATGAGCATCCGCCCATCCGCCACACCACACGCAACCACGTCGGCCCGCCATACCGCCGAAACCCGGGGCCTGGCACTGGGCCTCTTGGGCGTGGTAATTTTTGCCCTGACGCTGCCCATGACACGGCTGGCCGTGGGCACGCCCGAGGCGCCCTTGATGTCGGGCCTGTTCATCGCCATGGGCCGCGCGGCCGTGGCAGGGGCGCTCTCGGCCATGCTGCTGTGGGCGCAGCGTGCGCCCTGGCCCCAGCGCGCAGACTGGTGGCCCCTGGTACTGACGGCGCTGGGTGTGGTGTTTGGCTTTCCGCTGCTGACCTCCATTGCCATGCGCCATGTAGGCGCCGTGCATGCCAGTGTGATCGTGGGCGTTCTGCCCCTGGCTACGGCGGCCGTGGGGGCGTTGCTGCACCGCCAGCGCCCGTCGCCCGCCTTCTGGGCCTGCGCGCTGCTGGGCACGGCACTGGTGGTGGCGTTTGCGCTGCTGCGTTCGGGCAGCGCGGGCCTGGCGCTGCACCCGGCCGATCTGCTCTTGCTGGGCGCCATGCTGTGTGCGGCGGTGGGCTATGGCTATGGCGCACGCCTGTCGCACCACATGCGCGCCGACGCCGTGATCTGCTGGGCCTTGGTGCTGTCGCTGCCGGTCACGGTGCCACTGGCGGCGCTGTCCTGGCCACAGGTGGCGGTGCCGGTTGTGGCCTGGGCTGCGTTTGGCTATGTGTCCGTGTTTTCAATGTGGCTGGGGTTTTTTGCCTGGTACAGGGGTCTGGCGTTGGGCGGCACGGTGCGCGTCAGCCAGGTACAACTGGTGCAGCCGTTTCTGGGCATGCTGTTTGCCGTGCCCTTGTTGGGCGAGCGGCTCGACGCCGTCAGCCTGGGCTTTGGCTTGGCGGTCATGGTCACCGTTTTGGCAGGTCGGCGCATGCCGGTGCGTGGAAGAGGATGAACACCCCCTTGTGGCGCCTTCGGCGCCTTCCCCCCTCTCTGCTTCGCTTCGCTCGCGGAGGGGGGACGCTCCCAGCGCGGCGGGGCGGCCCTTGCGCGGGAGCCCTGGCCTGGGCCGCGTCGGTTGCATGTCTCGCGCAAAGAGCCCACAGCATGAACAGATTGAAAGCGGCCCTGCGGTTAAGCTATTGGTCCGGCGCCCGACCCCGGGTCGCCGCAAGGCCGCACAATGGCTTTATTGACTGAAAACGCTGCGCCCCACCCACAGGCGCACACAATGGAGATGACTGGAATGACGAACTGGACCCTGGCCTCACGCGCCGCAAAGATGAACCCCTCGGTGATCCGCGAGATCCTCAAGGTGACCGAGAAGCCCGGCATCATCAGCCTGGCTGGCGGCCTGCCCTCGCCCAAGACCTTTCCGGTCGATGCCTTTGCCAAGGCCTGCGAAGTGGTGCTGGGCCACGACGGCGCTGCCGCCCTGCAGTACGCCGCCAGCGAAGGCTACGCCCCCCTGCGCGAGGCGATTGCCGACCTTCTGCCCTGGAACGTGGATCCCGCCCAGGTGCTCATCACCACGGGCTCGCAGCAGGCGCTGGACCTGATCGCCAAGGTGCTGATCGACACCGACAGCCGCATACTGGTGGAAACCCCCACCTACCTGGGCGCGCTGCAGGCCTTCGCCCCCATGGAGCCCCAAGTGGTGGCCGTGGCCAGTGACAACGAAGGCGTGCTCATCGACGACCTGGACGCCAAAGTGGGCAGCGGTGCCGACAAGGCCCGCTTCCTGTACGTGCTGCCCAACTTCCAGAACCCCACGGGCCGCACCATGAGCGAGTCGCGCCGCGCCGCCCTGGTAGAAAAAGCCGCGCAACTGGGCCTGCCGCTGGTCGAGGACAACCCCTACGGTGACCTGTGGTTCGACAACCCGCCGCCCGCACCCCTGACCGCGCGCAACCCCGAGGGCTGCATCTACATGGGGAGCTTCTCCAAGGTGCTGGCACCGGGCCTGCGCCTGGGTTACGTCGTGGCGCCCAAGGCCGTGTTCCCCAAGCTGCTGCAGGCCAAGCAGGCCGCCGACCTGCACACCCCCGGCTTCAACCAGCGCCTGGTGGCCGAGGTCATGAAGGGCGGCTTCCTGGACCGCCATGTGCCCACCATCCGTGCGCTGTACAAGCACCAGCGCGACGCCATGCTCGAAGCGCTGCAGCGCGAGATGGCCGGCCTGCAGGTGGAGTGGAACAGCCCCGAGGGCGGCATGTTTTTGTGGCTGCGCCTGCCCGAAGGAATGAACGCCATCGAGCTGCTGCCCCTGGCGGTGGAGCGCAACGTGGCCTTCGTGCCCGGCGCGGCGTTCTACGCCTCGGACGCCGACCCGCGCACGCTGCGCCTGTCGTTCGTGACCGCCAGCAGCACACAGATCAACACCGGCATTACCGCCCTGGCCGCAGCCATCCGGGCCTACCCGCGCAGTACCTGAATTCTCCGCACACGACCAGGAGCCCCCATGAACAAGCGCTCTTACAAGCAGATCGACGTGTTCAGCCATCGCCCTGGCGACGGCAACCCCCTGGCCGTGATCATGGACGGCAACGGTCTTCCCGAGCGGACCATGCAGCGGTTTGCCGCCTGGACCAACCTGTCGGAAACCACCTTTCTGCTGCCGCCCACCGACGAAGGCCGCGCAGCGGGTGCCGACTACCGGGTGCGCATCTTCACCCCCGGCGGCGAGCTGCCCTTTGCCGGCCACCCCACGCTGGGCACATGCCATGCCTGGCTGCAGGCAGGCCACCAGCCGCACGACCCCGACACCATCGTGCAGGAGTCGGCCCGGGGGCTGGTGCGTATCCGGCGCCAGGGCGAAACCCTGGCTTTTGCCGCACCGCCCATGCAGCGCAGCGCACCCAACCCCGCCATGCTGGCGCTGGTGACGGGTGCGCTGGGTCTGCGCTCCGGGCAAATCCAGGCCGCGCAGATGCTGGACAATGGCCCGCGCTGGCTGGGCCTGCTGCTCGACAGCGCCGACACTGTGCTGGGCATGCAGCCCGACCACGCCCGCCTGAAAGACTTGGGCCAGGACGTGGGCGTAGTGCATGTCGCCCCCACCGCCAGCGACACCCGCCAGCCCGGCGTGGTGGTGCGTGCTTTTGCCGCCCCCATGGGCAACCCGGAAGACCCGGTCACCGGCAGCCTCAACGCCAGCCTGGCGCAGTGGCTGATTCCCGAGGGTCTGGCGCCCCGCCAGTACGTGGTGGCCCAGGGCGAATGCCTGGGCCGCGCCGGGCGTGTGCGCATTACGCAAGACGCCGACGGCCAGGTCTGGGTGGGCGGCAACTCCATCACCTGCATCGAGGGCGAAGTCCTTTTCCCCTGAGCACCCGGCGCCACAGGCGCCGCCGCAACGCCTGGCAACAGGCGGCCGCACGACGGCAAGCCCCCGGCGTGCCTCACGCTCACGGCACACCCCATCGTCTGGCCCTCTCCGAAAACACCGCTCATCCACACACCAAGGCCCATCCACCATGCACCAGCGCCCCTTCCAGCAAGTCGATGTGTTCACCGCCACGCCCTGCCTGGGCAACCCGCTGGCCGTGGTGCTCGATGGCGAAGGCCTCTCCACCGAGGCCATGCAGCAGTTCACGCACTGGACCAACCTCTCCGAGGCCACCTTCGTGCTGCCGCCCACGCCCGAGGGCCGCGCCGCCGGGGCCGACTACCGCGTGCGCATCTTCTGTCCGGGGCGCGAGCTACCCTTCGCCGGCCACCCCACGCTGGGCAGCTGCCATGCCTGGCTTGCCGCGGGCGGCCAGCCGCGCGCGCCGGGCCGCATCGTGCAGGAATGCGGCGTGGGCCTGGTGCCGCTGCGCCAGGACGGCGAGCGCCTGGCCTTTGCCGCGCCGCCCCTGATCCAGAGCGGCCCGCTCGCCGAAGACGACGTGCAGCGCATCGCACGCGGCCTGGGCGTGGCGCGCACCGACATCCTGCACCACGCCTGGTGCGACAACGGCCCGAACTGGCGCGGCGTGATGCTGCGCTCGGCCGAGCAGGTGCTGGGGCTGAAGCCCGACGCCGCCGTGCTGGCCGGCCTGGACGTGGGCGTGGTGGGCGCGAGCGACGCCGAGGGTATTGCCTTTGAGGTGCGCGCCTTCTTCCCCGGCAGCAACGGCCTGGCCGAGGACCCGGTCACCGGCAGCCTGAACGCCGCGCTGGCGCAGTGGCTCATCGGCGCGGGCCTGGCGCCCACGCGCTACGTGGCCAGCCAGGGCACAGCGCTGGGGCGCTCCGGACGCGTGCATGTGGAGCAGGACGGCAGCGAAATCTGGGTGGGCGGCCACAGCATCACCTGCATCAGCGGCACAGTGCGGTTTTAAATACAAGCAAAATACGCCTCCAGCGCTTGTGCAGCAAGCGCTGGTAGCTCTCAAAAAAGGAGTGAAACAATGCCTCTGCCCACCCTGCAAGACATCGAAGCCGCCGCCGAGGTGGTCTACCGCGACTTCGCGCCCACACCGCAGTACCGCTGGGCACTGCTGAGCGAACGCCTGGGCACCGACTGCTGGCTCAAGCACGAAAACCACACGCCCGTGGGCGCCTTCAAGATCCGGGGCGGCCTGACCTATTTCGACCAACTGGCCCAGCGCGGCGCGCTGCCGCGTGAAGTGATCAGCGCCACGCGCGGCAACCACGGGCAAAGCATGGGATGGGCCGCGCGACGCCATGGCGTGGCCTGCACCATCGTCGTGCCACGCGGCAACTCGGTCGAAAAGAATGCGGCCATGCGCGCACTGGGCGTCACGCTGATCGAGCACGGCGAAGACTTCCAGGAAGCCCGTGAGCACGCTATGCGGATCGCCGCAGAGCGCGGCGCGCACATGGTGCCCAGCTTCCACACTGACCTGCTGCGCGGCGTTGCGACCTACTGGTGGGAGTTTCTGCGCGCCGTGCCGCAGCTCGACGTGGTGTATGTGCCCATTGGCCAGGGCTCGGGCGCCTGCTCGGCCATCGCCGCCAAACTGGCGCTGGGCCACAGCGCCCGCGTGGTAGGCGTAGTCAGCAGCCATGCCACCACCTATGCCGACTCACTGGCCGCAGGCCGCGTGGTCGAGGCGCCCGTCACCACCGAGCTGGCCGACGGCATGGCCTGCCGTGTGGCCGACCCCGAAGCCCTGACCGTGATGGCCCCGCACATCGATCACATCGTAAAGGTCAGCGACGCTGAAGTGGCTACCGCGATGCGCGCCCTGTTTGCGGACACCCACAACGTAGCCGAAGGTGCGGGTGCCGCGTCACTGGCCGCCGCGCTGCAGGAGCGCACGCAAATCCAAGGGAAAGTGGTGGGGCTGGCTCTGACGGGAGGGAACGTGGACGCCCCGGTATTCAGCAAAGTCCTGTCCGCATGAGCGGCAACAGGTAATTCCATTTCTAAATCACCCGTGTCGTTGTTGCTTCGCCTTGCCGTGCTACAGCACTGTCTGCGGATTCGCGCCTAGACACGAATGATTTGGAAATGGACGTAATACCCCCATACGGTCGATGGCCCGGGCGGGGGCGCGGAGTCAAAGAAGCTGCACCCGATCCACGCGGCAGCGACCCACGTCCGTCACCCGTCACTGGCTCAGGATGATCTGAAAAATCACGCCCGTGGCAATTGCCACAAGCAGGTAGTCCGGTCCATTTTGGACCCAGTAATACCCACGCGGAGGCGGGGAAAGGTGGTGGCCGCGCCAGTCGTTCACCACGTAATGGTTGGTGCGATACTGGGGCGGCATACGTCCGCCACGGTACCAGTTGTGCTCCGGCCCCGCGCCACGTTCACTGTGCATGCGGGGGCCCCGTGGCGGTTCACCCGGGCGGTACGACGGGGCCATCTGCGGGCGGTTGCCTGGCCGTGCATTGCTGGGTCCATGTGACGGTCTCTGCTGCACATGGCGCCCTGGCTGCACGTGGCGCTCTTGCTGTACACGGCGCTCTTGCTGCCTGTCATCGCTTTGACCGCGGTGGTTGTTCGGCTGGGCGAATGCCAACGACGAAGTCGCCAGCATTGCAACGGCCACAGATGCAATACCTGCGCGATAGAGTGCCTGTTTCATACGTTTCCCTTTCGAGGTCTCAAAGACCGGCAACGACGCCTCCATTGTCGGAACGACAGGTGTCTAGGTATGTAGGAGCAATGCGCGTTCGGCGCACCTGGCAATGGGATGTACTTCTGTTTCCAAATCATTCGCGTCCAGGCGCGAAGCCGCACACAGTGCTGTGCACGGCAAGGCGGAGCAACAACGACGCCAGAAGAGTTTTGTGAGTCGCTCTTAGAAATGGAATAACGTGTCTCAAAACCACGCCCGGGCCTGGCTCGTCGCTGCGGAGACAGGCCCGGGGGTGACCACTGCTGACAATCTCTCCCATGGGAACCCTCTACCTTGTGCGCCATGGCCAGGCCTCGTTTGGCGCGGACGACTACGACCAGCTCAGCCCCCTGGGCCGCCAGCAAGCGGTGCGCCTGGGTGAATACTGGCGCGAACGCGGCCAGCGCTTTGATGCGGTATTGCTGGGCACATTGCGCCGCCACACGCAAACCCTGGAGGGTATTGCCGAAGGCCTGCCGGGCCTGCCCCCTTCCATCGCCTTGCCGGGCCTGAACGAATACGACAGCCTGGCGCTGATCCGCGCCATCCACAACGAACCACTGCAAAAGCCCGACACGCCCGAGCTGTACCGCCACCACTTCCGCCTGCTGTGCGATGCCATTGCGCAGTGGATGGCCGGCGTCATCAGCCCGCAGGGCATGCCGAGCTGGGAGGATTTCTCGGCCGGCGTGCGCGGCGCGCTCGACAAGGTGCGCCACGACCACGCGGGCCAGAACGTGCTGCTGGTGAGCAGCGGCGGCCCTATCTCCACGGCCGTCGGCGAGGTACTGGGCACGGCGCCGGAAGTGACCATCGCGCTGAACATGCGCATCCGCAACAGCGCGGTGACCGAGTTCAGCGTGTCGCCCAAGCGGTTGATGCTGCAGACCTTCAACACGCTGCCGCACCTCAATGACGCGCAGCATGCGGGAATGGTGACGCACGCCTGATTTAGGCTTTTGCGCTTATTGATATTGCATTTGCAGCTATTGTTTCGATAGTTGATGTGGTGCTTTTGTTGAGGGCGGGTGCCGGGATGTGCCCCCGGCGGGGCACCTTCTTTTCTTGTCTCGCCAAGAAAAGAAGGCAAAAGAAAGCGACCCTACTGTCTGCGACCCTCCGCTTCGCTCCGGGCAACCTGCGGTGCTTGGTGCTGGCGGGGTCTCGCTCGAACTCGCGCCTGCGGCGCTCAGACAATCGCGAGCCCTGATCCGCCAACCCCAGTGCGCCGCAGGCGCATACAGAAGGGGGTGGTAGCCCAACATCCACACGGGCCATCGCTGCGCTCGGCCCCAAGGGGCGCAGGCGCTACGCGCCGCGAACGCGGGGCCGAGCGCAGCGATGGCCCGAAAGGGCTGTTTTCTCCCCACCCCTTGTGGCTGCGCCTGCGGCGGGGTGCTTGCGGGGTGGCATGCGCGCCCCCGCGCGCATGCTTCGTGAACTGACTTGCCGCGTCTGTCTGAATGGAGCGCGCCAGCGCGAAGTGAGTTACGCGGCGCACCCCGCAAGCGCCCCGACGCAGGTTTGCCCCTTCGCACAGCGAAGGGGTCGCAGACTGGGGGGCGCGTTTCTTTGCCTCCTTTCTTGTCGCGCGACAAGAAAGGAGGTCGCCCGCCGGGGCGAGTCCCGGCTCCCGCCCTCAAAAAACACTACGTCAACTATTAAAACAATAGCTACCAGCGCTTACCTAACAAACGCCAACAGCCAAAAATCCATCAAACATCGCACCGCGCCACCAGCGATTCCAACGGCAACGCACACAACTCCCCCAGCAACGCCGCCAGTTGCACACCCGCCGCCTCCACCACCGCCCGCCCCTTCTCGGCCGTCGCCTCGGCCGCATTGCCGACCGCGCCCGCCGGGTGGTAGTCCTGCATGGCCCAGCCCATCTTGGCGCTCTTGCCGTTGCCCAGGAGAGCGTAGCGTTCGGCCCGGTCCTGCGAGGTGGAGCGGAAATCGCGCGCCTGGTCCATGCGCACCGTCTGGGGCGCCAGGTGCAGCATCATCGACGTCTCGATCTCGCCCGCATGGATGCCGAAACGGTGCTCCTGCGCACTGAACAGCGCCTGCACGTCGCCCGGCAGCGGCAGGCTGAACCAACTGCTGCTGTAGACCAGCAGGCCGTGGTGCTGGCGCAGCTCGCGCGCAACGATGTCCATCACGCTGACCTGGCCCCCGTGGCCGTTGAGCAGCAGGAGCTTTTTGACCCCGGCACGCGCCACGCAGGCGCCGATCTCGGTCCACAGCGCGATCACCGTGGCGGGCGCGAGCGACAGCGTGCCGGGGTAGGCCAGGTGCTCGGTGCTCAAACCCACCACCTGCGGCGGCAGGAACAGCGTCGGCAGGTTGGCGGGCAGCAGCGGCAGCGCGGCGTCGATCACGCCCTGCAGCAGCGTGGCATCCACACTGAGCGGCAGGTGCGGCCCGTGCTGCTCGATGGCAGCCACGGGCAGCACGGCCACGGTGTGCGCGGCCTGGCCGCTGGCCTGCAGGCGCGCAAAGTCGCGCGTGGTCAGATCGGCCCAGAAGCGCGAGGGCAAGGCAGAAAGGGGCGCATTGGAAGTCATGCCCCGCATGGTAGTGGAGACGGCTGCGCTGTGGCGCACCCACATCCCGCTACCATCGCCCCATGACCGAAGAACTGTTCCGCCAGGACGCCCGGCTGCACGCATGCAGCGCCCGCATTACCGCCTGCACCGACGCTGGCATTGGGCGGAACCGCACCATGCTCTACCCACTGGGCAATGGCGCCCTTGTGGCCCACACCTTCGGAATCGAGAAAAAATGCGCCTCCGCCCACCGGGTCGTCTGGGACTTTGCCGCCTGAGCCCCCGGAACCAAAACACACGCCCCCGGCTCCCACAGGACGACCATGTCCCATCGCACCTTCCACCGTTTTCTGTTCGCTCTTGTTTTCATAGCTGCCAGCGCAGGATGGACAAGCGCCAACGCCCAATTCAGTAACAAACCCGCCCTTGCCACCAGCAGCGTGGTGAGCACGCCGCAGGTACGCGCCGAGCTGGTGGCCCATGCCCCCGAGGGGCTGACACCGGGCCAGACCGTGTGGGTGGGCCTGTGGCTGACGCACCAGAGGGACTGGCATACCTACTGGAAGAACCCCGGCGATTCGGGCCTGCCCACCGAGCTGACCTGGGAGCTGCCGCCCGGCCTGGACATGGGCGAGACCGCCTGGCCTGTGCCCCGGCTGTTCCGCATCGGCAAGCTGGCCAACTACGGCTACGACGGACAGGTGCTGCTGGCCGCGCCGATGCAGGTACCCGCCAGCTTCAAACCCCCGCCGGGCGGCATGGGCCAGATCGACATCCGCCTGCGCGCCACCTGGCTGGCCTGCCGCGTGGAATGCATCCCCGAAGAGGGCAGCTTCGTGCTGCAACTGCCGGTGCGCAGCTCTACCGCCATGCACAGCGCCCTGTTCGCACAGGCGCAAGGTGCCCAGCCGCAGCCCCTGCAGGGCCAGAGCCACATCACCGTGGAGGGCGAACGCCTGCAACTGCGCGTGACCGGCCTGCCTGCCAGCGTGCACGGCCAGCCGCTCGAAGTGTTTGCCGAAACCCCGGCCGTGCTGGTGCCCGCCGCCGTGCCCGGCCAGGACTGGACGCAGGTCTGGCAGGGCGACACCTGGACGGCCAGCCTGCCGCTCTCGCCCGAACGCGGCGCCAGCCCGGTACAACTGCCGCTGGTGCTGGCCCCCGAGGGCCGCAGTGCGGGCGACGCGCCCCAGGGCTGGCATACCGTGGCCGCCGTCGAGGGGCAATGGAGCCGTGCGGCGCCGCTCACGGGCGTGTCCCCCGCGCTGGCCGCGGCCCTGGCGGCCAACCAAAACACCCCGCAACCCCCTGCCGCATCCGGCGGCGCGCTGCTCACGGCCCTGCTGGGCGGCCTGATTGGCGGGTTGCTGCTCAATCTCATGCCCTGCGTCTTCCCGGTGCTGGCCATCAAGGTGATGGGCTTTGCCCGGCATGGCAACCACCAGCGCGCGCAGCGCCTGGGCGGCGTGGCCTACACCGCTGGCGTGGTGCTGTCCTTCATGGCGCTGGGCGGCCTGCTGCTGGCCCTGCGCGCGGCGGGCGAGCAACTGGGCTGGGGCTTTCAGCTCCAGTCGCCCACCGTGGTGGCGGTGCTGGCGCTGCTCTTTACGCTGATCGGGCTGAACCTGGCAGGCGTGTTCGAGTTCGGCCAGTTCGTGCCCGGGCGCCTGGCCACGCTGCAGGCGCGCCACCCGGCGGGCGATGCCTTTTTGACCGGCGTGCTGGCCGTGGCCATCGCCTCGCCGTGCACGGCGCCCTTCATGGGCGCGGCCCTGGGTTTTGCCATCGACATGCCCGCGCCGCAGGCGCTGGCCGTGTTTGCCGCGCTGGGCGTCGGCATGGCCCTGCCCTACCTGCTGGCCGCCTGGGTTCCTGCCGTGGTGGGCTGGCTGCCGCGCCCCGGCGCGTGGATGGACACCTTCCGCCGTGCCATGGCCTTCCCCATGTTTGCCACCGTGGTGTGGTTGGTGTGGGTGCTGGGCCAGCAAAGCGGCATCGATGGCGCCGGCGCCCTGCTGGCGCTGCTGGTGGCGGGCAGCAGCGTGGTGTGGGCACTGACGCTGCGGGGCCGCACGCGCATCGTTATTGCTTCTGTTTTGATAGCATTTAGCGCATGGTTGGCGGGCACCATCGGCCCGAATGTGCTCCAACCCATGGAGGCACCGGCCCCCGTGGCGGGCGTGGGCAGCGCCCCCGGTGCGCTGTGGCAACCCTGGTCGGCCCAGCGTGTGCAGGAACTGACGGCGCAAGGCAAACCGGTGTTCGTGGACTTCACCGCCGCCTGGTGCGTGACCTGCCAGTACAACAAGCGCAACGCCCTGCAGGACGCTGGCGTGCTGGCCGACTTTGACAAGCGCGGCGTGACGCTGCTGCGCGCCGACTGGACGCGGCGCGACAGCGCCATCACCACCGCGCTGGCCCAGCTGGGCCGCAACGGCGTGCCGGTGTACGTGCTGCTGGCCCCCGGCCGCGCGCCCGTGGTGATGAGCGAGATCCTCAGCGTGTCGGAACTGCGGGCCGCGCTGGCCCTGCTCTGAAAGAGTCCCGGCCGATTTCCGCAGGCCTTTGTGGGGTCATGTAGTCAGGCTGTCACATCCGGTTGTTGCAATGGCAGGAAGCCATCGGCGCCTTCTGTGCGAAGGCCCTGTTGCGCTTGGGATGACCTGCACAACCCTCGCGAGTCGGTGGTAGTGCGGATCGGGATGGGCCACAAGGCGTCTTTTTGCGGCCAATAGCTCGGCTATTGGCAAGAAAAGCAACGCAGTGGACCGCCCGAGGCCGCGCTATCGCAGACCGCAGGGAGTTGTGCAGGTCATCCCTGACCTTTTCAACAACTATCGGAATTGTTCCCATGAAAAAATCCCTGATCGCCCTGGCCGTGCTCGGCACATTTGCGGGCATCGCCGCGGCCCAATCCAATGTCACCCTGTACGGGCGCGCCGACGCCGCACTGGGCAAGCCCTTTGGCGGCAAGTCGCAAATGATCAGCAACTACAAGGAAACCTCCATGCTGGGCGTGCGCGGCGTGGAAGACCTGGGTGGCGGCCTGAAGGCGTCCTTCAACTTCGAACAAGGCATCAACATTGAAGACGGCGCCCTGACGGGCGGCGCGGCAGGCGCCTGGAACCGCGCGGCCTGGCTGGCCGTCGGCGGCGGCTTTGGCGAGTTCGCCATGGGCCGCATGACCACGGCGCAGAACCGCACCATGGGCATGTTCGACCTCAACGGCACGGCCAACAACACCTCGGCGCTGAAGAACCTCGGCCTGGACGCCGACGGTTCGCTGGGCGGCAACCGCGCCAACAGCCAGTTCATGTACACCTCGCCCAATCTGAGCGGCTTCCAGGCGCGTGCATCGGTGATCATGAAGGAAGACAAGGCCGCCCCCGCCGCCGGCGCTGCCGACACGCGCAAGGGCTCGTACCAGTTGGCTGCCAGCTACAAGAGCGGCCCGCTGAGCCTGGGCGCCGTGGTGCAGAGCAAGCTGGCCGAAGGCGCCAACAACCGCACCGGCTATGCCCTGGGCGCACGCTACGACTTCCAGTCCTTCCTGGTCAGCGCGCTGTACACGCAGGACGAATCCAGGAGCACCGGCAAGGGCTTTGGCCTGGGTGTGGCCATGCCGCTGGGGGCCTGGGTACTGGGCGCGCAGGTGGCCCGCGTGACGGACAACCCCAACCCCGCCCGCGAAGACGCCACGGCCTACGAGCTGTTCGCCAACTACTACCTGTCCAAGCGCACCATGCTCTACGCGGGCTACGGCGGCCTCGACAGCGCCGGCAAGGCGGTCAAGGGCACGACCGGCTCCAACACCTTCGGCCTGGGCCTGGTGCACAAGTTCTGACCCGCGGCGGCGCATGCCGCCGACCTCTTCCTGCCGTTGCCTGCGGGGGCGGCAAGCTTTAGCTAACGCCGCGCCTTGCGCGGCGTTAGCACTTTTCAGGCCCCCCCACACGCTCCCACGCGGTGCGCTACCCACCAAGGGGCCGTTTTTTGCCTTGGGGCGACCCGGCGGCAAAAAAAAGAGCCGCCAATGAAGCAGCTCTTTTCCCGGTCGCTCGCAATGAAGTCCCTCGCAC
This sequence comes from Simplicispira sp. 125, assembly GCF_003096555.1. Lineage (NCBI taxonomy): Bacteria > Pseudomonadati > Pseudomonadota > Betaproteobacteria > Burkholderiales > Comamonadaceae > Simplicispira > Simplicispira sp. 125. The sequence goes on from NZ_QEKM01000001.1 coordinate 2,412,271, forward strand.
ACACCGGGCGCCCTTGTCACCCTCAACAAAGGGTTTGACCTGCTCACACGGCGTTGCTGGCGCTATTGTGTGCCCGGCGCATGACATGGGCATGACCAAAGCGCAGCGCACGGGGCGACCGCCCGTGTTGCCGCGTGCAAGGCGATGGCCATTCTGGAAGGCGATCGCACAGGGGCATTGCAGCGAGGAAACGACGGGCCTTGTGGCCGTTTCAATGGCGGTCGCCAACAGAGGGCTCCGGCCCCATGGCGCCTTCTTGCTTTTTGTCGTTGACAGCGGGCTGGGCGCAATTTTTGAAGGCCCTCCTGCGCTTTCTGGGTCATGTTGCTTGCGGACATGCGGGTTTGTGCCCGCGTTGGAATGGCCGCTAATGCAAAATTTTGCACCCCCCTTCCGCGTGGAACCACACGCCTGTGCCAACCATGGAGGGTCGACGGTGTCTGCACTGCGCTATAACCCAGCCAATGACAACACCCTTACCTCCCAACGTCGACACCGACGCAGCCATCACCACCCTGCTGCGCGAGTGCCGCTCCATTGCCGTGGTGGGCCTCTCGCCCAAGGCGCACCGCGACAGCCACCATGTGGCGCTGTACCTGCAGCAGCAGGGCTACCGCATCGTGCCGGTGAACCCGCTGGCCACCGAAATTTTGGGTGAACGCTGCTGGCCTTCGCTGACCGAGGCCGCCCGGCATGTGCAGATCGACCTGGTGGACGTTTTTCGCCAGAGCGACGAGGTTCCAGCCATTGCCGATGAAGCCATTGCCATCGGCGCGCGGGGCCTGTGGCTGCAGTTGGGCGTGCACCACAACGCTGCCTGCGAGCACGCCCGCGCCGCCGGCTTGGCTGTGGTGCAGGACAAATGCACCCTGGTGGAACACCAGCGACTCAACGCCCTGGACGGAGCCGCACAGGGACGCCCGGCGAGCTAGGCGACAATCGGGGGATGAGTTACGCCCCCCTGACCAATGACACCTTCCTGCGCGCCTGCCGGCGCCAGGCCACCGACTACACCCCCCTGTGGCTGATGCGCCAGGCGGGCCGCTACCTGCCCGAATACAAGGCCACGCGCGCGCGCGCCGGCAGCTTCATGGGCCTGGCCACCAACGTGGACTACGCCACTGAAGTGACCTTGCAGCCGCTCGACCGCTTCCCGCTCGACGCCGCCATTTTGTTCAGCGACATCCTGACCGTGCCTGACGCCATGGGCCTGGGCCTGACATTCGCCGAGGGTGAAGGCCCGCGCTTTGCCAAGCAGGTGCGCGACGAAGCCGCTGTGGCCGAACTCGCCGTACCCGACATGGACAAGCTGCGCTATGTGTTCGACGCCGTCACCAGCATCCGCAAGGCATTGAATGGCCGCGTGCCGCTGATCGGCTTCTCGGGCAGCCCCTGGACGCTGGCCTGCTACATGGTCGAAGGCAAGGGCAGCGACGACTACCGCCTCGTCAAAAGCCTGATGTACAGCCGCCCCGACCTGATGCACCGCATCCTGGCCGTGAATGCCGACGCCGTGGCGCAGTACCTGAACGCCCAGATCGACGCGGGCGCCCAAGCCGTGATGGTGTTCGACAGCTGGGGCGGCGTGCTGGCCGATGGCGCGTTCCAGCAGTTCAGCCTGGAATACACCCGCCGCGTGCTCGCGCAGCTCAAGCGCACCGGCGTCGATGGCCAGGACGTGCCGCGCATCGTCTTCACCAAGGGCGGCGGTATCTGGCTCGAAGACATGAAGGACATCGACTGCGAGGTGCTGGGCCTGGACTGGACGGCCAACCTGGGCAAGGCGCGCGCCATCGTGGGTGGCCAGGTGGGTGGCCCCGGCAAGGCGCTGCAGGGCAATATCGACCCGAACGTGCTGTTCGCCCCGCCCGCGCAGATTGCGAGCCAGGTGCACGCCGTGCTCGACAGCTTTGGCAAGCCCCACACCGACCGCACGACGACCGGCCCGACGCACATCTTCAACCTGGGCCACGGCATCAGCCAGTTCACCCCGCCCGAGCATGTGACCGCGCTGGTCGAAGCCGTGCACAGCTATTCGCGCGCGCTGCGCCAGCGTTGAGCCTGGACGTCGCCCGCGCGGCGCCACTTATGCACACGGACGGCCCAGCGGGCACTGCAGCCGGTTCTCCTGGCCGCATGCGTGCAAAGTGGCAGCCAATCCATGGCATCAACGTAAGTGGTTGATTCATAAGGCGGCAAAGGCAATGCCTTTTTGGCAGGCAAAGCGACCAAAGCACGACGGCACAAGGGCTTGCGCGACCCACCAACGGGATATCAACAAAGTTATCCACAGAAAAGTGGGATGACTCCAAAAACCCTTGTCGCCACAAGCACTTGCGGCCGAAATGCAAAAAAATGAGTGAACTGGACACCCTGATTGACGCTATTGCGATCCACCGCCGCCCGCTGACGCGCCACGGACACTTGACTTGTGCACATTTCTGGGGGAGCGGCATTGCTGCGACCCACCCCATGCCCTGCAAGGCGCATGCTGTCGTAGCAAGTCATTGATTCAAAAGGTATTTTTTGCACCGCAGCAATTTTCTGCTTCTAGCACCGATACAACGCGGCCAAGCTCCATACGGCCTGGCGGACAGGATGTCAACAAAGTTATCCACAGAATGCGGCCCGGCCTGTGCAAATGCCTGAAAATCAAGGCATTTGCCCTGATCGCCCCTCCGTGACCGCCCTCACCTACACCGTGCAGGTGGCCGTCAACACCCCGTCGCACAGCGGCGTGGACGACCTGCTCGACTACACCAGCACACAACCGCTTGCTCCCGGCACGCTGGTGCGGGTGCCCCTGGGCCGGCGCGAGGTGCTGGGCGTGGTGTGGGACACACCGGCCAATGCCCCGGGCACATCCCCCCACCAGTTGCGCGCCGTGGCTGGGGTGCTGGAAGGCCTGGCCCCGCTGAACGCCCCCTGGCGCCGTCTGGTGGCTTTTGCGGCGCGCTACTACCAGCGCAGCCTGGGCGAGGTGGCCCTGGCCGCGCTGCCCCCGCAACTGCGCGACCTGCAGCCCGAACAGCTGGCACGCCGCCTGCGCCGCGCCAGCACACAGGGCGACACCTTCAACGCTACGCCTTTGATAGCGCTCAGCGCAGAACAGGAAAGCGCTAGAGCCGAAATTGATGCTAAAAAAGGCCCGTTCCTGCTGTTTGGCAGCACCGGCAGCGGCAAGACCGAGGTCTATCTGCGCTGCGTGCAGGACCTGCTAGCGCGCAGCCCCACCGCCCAGGCGCTGGTGATGGTGCCCGAGATCAACCTCACGCCGCAACTGGAAGAGCGTTTTGTGGCCCGCTTTGGCGGGGGCAGCGTCGTCTCGCTGCACAGCGGCATGACGAACCCGCAGCGCCTCAAAAGCTGGCTGGCGGCGCACAGCGGGCAGGCACGCATTGTGTTGGGCACGCGCATGGCGGTGTTTGCATCGCTGCCGGGCCTGGGCCTGATCGTCGTGGACGAGGAGCACGACCCCAGCTACAAGCAGCAGGAAGGCGCCCGCTACTCGGCGCGCGACCTGGCGGTGTGGCGCGGGCGCGAACAGGGCGCCAAGGTCCTCCTCGGCTCGGCCACGCCCTCGCTGGAGAGCTGGCATGCCAGCCGCCCGCCCAGCGCGGATGACCCCGAGGGCGGTCGCTACCAGCGGCTGGCCATGCCCAGCCGCATTGGCGCCGCGCAGTTGCCCCGCGTGCGCCGCGTGGACATGAACCACCAGCCCCGGCGCACCGTGTTCTCGGCCCCGCTGCTGGCCGCCATGACGCAGCGCATCGCGCGTGGCGAGCAGTGCATGGTGCTGCTCAACCGCCGGGGCTATGCCCCGGTGCTGCACTGCCAGGATTGCGGCTGGAAAAGCGACTGCCCGCACTGCAGCGCACACCAGGTGTTCCACAAGATCGACCGCAGCCTGCGCTGCCACCACTGCGGCTTTGCCGTGCGCGTGCCGCACGCCTGCCCCGGCTGTGGCAGCCCCGACATCGTGGCCCTGGGCCGGGGCACCGAGCAGCTCGAAGAACAACTGGCCGCCCTGATGGCCCACGTGCAGCGCCCGGACGGCGGCCCCGTGCGCGTGGCGCGCATCGACGCCGACAGCACCCGCGCCAAGGGTGCGCTGCAAAGCCAGCTGGCCCAGGTGCACGCGGGCGAGGTCGATGTGCTGGTGGGTACGCAAATGATCGCCAAGGGCCACGACTTTCGCCGCATCACCCTGGTGGCGGCGGTGCAGCCCGACGGCGCCCTGTTCTCCAGCGACTTTCGCGCGCCCGAGCGCCTGCTGGCCTTGCTCATGCAGGCGGCAGGCCGGGCCGGGCGCGACGCGGCCTATATGGCAGCGCAGGGAACGCAGTGCGAAATGTGGGTGCAAAGCTTTCACCCGCAGCACGCCGTGTTCGAGGCCCTGCGCACGCACGACTACCCGGCTTTTGCCGCGCAGCAGCTCAAGGAACGCGAGGAGGCCGCCATGCCGCCGTTTGCCTTCCAGGCCCTGGTGCGCGCCGATGCGCGCACGCAGGAGGTGGCCCAAGGCTTCCTCGCCGCAGCGAGCAGCGCCGCGCACGCCCACGGCCTGCCAGGGCTGGACCAGGTCACGCTCTACCCCCCGGTGCCGCTGACCATCCAGCGCGTGGCCCAGGTCGAGCGCGCCCAGATGCTTGTCGAGGGCAGCAGCCGCACCGCGCTGCAGCGCTTTCTGACCGCATGGCAGCCGGTGCTGCAGGCCACGCGGGGCCAGCCCGAGCACAAGGGACTGATCCGCTGGCTGGTGGATGTGGATCCGCTAGCGATTTGATAGATTTTGGGTCTTAAGCGCTTGCCGAATAAGCGCGGACAGCTATTGAATTACAAGCGATTCACCCGCTTGGTCGCCCGCTTCACCCGCAACGCCAGCGTTGACCGAATACCATTGACCGCATGGAATTCGATATCCGGACTCTCTCTGTGCTCCAAGGCATGGCCTGGGTCGTGTTTGCGCTGACCACCATGGTCATGGCGCGCGTACACCCCAAAGAGACTCACCTGCGCGACTGGACGCTGGGTGCCGTGCTGTGCCTGCTCGGCAGCGCGTTACACGCCTGGGGCACGCCGACGTCAGGTATCGCATCCCTCATCGCTGGCAATACGCTGCTGTGTGCAGGCGGCGGCGTGCTGTTCTTGGCCCTGTGCGGGCTGCTGGGCCAGCCGCAGCCGCGCTGGCTGCCATGGGCGGTCGCATGTATCAGCGTGCCGTCGCTGCTGTGGGCCACCTATGTGCAACCCAGCTTTTCGGCGCGCGTAGTGGTGGTTTCCTTGTTATTGGCAATACCCCTGATCGCATCAGCGTGGGCCGTTTGGCGCAATGAACAAACGCGCGAACCAGGACGCCTGCAATGGGTCAACCGGCTGATGCTGCTGGTGTTTGCGGGCGGCGCGGGCGTTTTTATTTGGCGGTTGGTCTATGCCGCATACAACCTGACCGAATCGAAGTCGATCTTTGCATCAAGCCCTTTGTACGCCGCGCCCTACCTCTGGTGCATTCTGTACAACGTCTGGATCCCCATTGCCATCGCGCTCACCGTCAGCGAGCGGCTGCAACGGGATCTGGCGCAGGCGCGTGACCGTGCCGATGCCGACAACGAGGCCAAGAGCCGCTTCCTGGCCACCATGAGCCACGAGATTCGCACGCCCATGAACGGCATTCTGGGCATGGCGCAAATGCTGCAACAGCCCACCATGGACTCATCGGCGCGACAAGAAGCGGCGCTGGTCATCGTGCAGTCGGGTCAAACCCTGCTGACACTGCTCAACGACATCCTGGACATTTCCAAAGTCGAAGCCGGCAAGTTTGAGCTGGCACCCGTGTCTTTCGAGCCTCATCAGTTGATCTGCGAAATCGAGAGCCTGTTCGCCGAATGCGCGCGCAACCAAGGCCTGCGCCTGCTCTCAGACTGGATCGGCCCACAAGACGCCCGTTACACCGCAGACGCCATGCGGCTGCGCCAGATGTTGTCGAACCTGGTCGGCAATGCGATCAAATTCACGCCCCAAGGCGAGGTGCGCATTGAGGCGCGTGAGTTAGCGCAGACCGGAGTCGGTGCCGTGCTGGAATTTTCCGTCACCGACACCGGCATCGGCCTGTCACAAGAGCAGAGCGCGCGGCTTTTCATGCCGTTCTCGCAGGCTGACAACTCCATCACGCGCGAATACGGCGGCAGCGGCCTGGGCTTGTCCATCGTGCGCCGCCTGGCGCGCCTGATGGGCGGCGACGCCGGGGTGCAAAGCCAGCCGGCCCAGGGCGCACGTTTCTGGTTCCGTGTACAGGTGGGCTTTGCTGCGGCGCCCGCAGCCGTGCTGGTGCCCGCAAGCCCACAGGGCATGTTGCAGCCGCCGACCACTCAAGGCGCGATGGTGCTGGTGGCGGAAGACAACGCCATCAACCGCGTCGTGATCACCGCCATGCTCGAACGCATAGGCCTGACCGCCGTGGTCGCCGAAGACGGCCAACAGGCCGCGCAACAACTGGAGCGGCTGCAGTGCAACGGCACGCCGCCAGCACTGGTTTTCATGGATATGCAGATGCCCGTGCTTGACGGCCTGGCCGCCACGCAGCACATCCGTGCCAAGGAAAAAACACAAAACCATGCGCGCGTGCCCATCATCGCGCTGACCGCAAACGCCTACGCCGAAGACCGCGAGCGCTGCCAGAGCGCCGGAATGGATGACTTCCTCGCCAAGCCAGTGAACTTTGCGCAGCTGCAAGCCATGGTGGATCGATGGATACGGCCCCGTACCACCGGCTGATATTTCAATCTTTTTGATGCGTGGCGCCTATGCACACAGCGTTAGCAGCCACAAAACCCAAACCGCGTGTAGGGCGGCGCAAAAACACGCGCTCAGGTCAGCAGCGCCACCGCTGCAGAGAAGCTCAGGAACGCCAGCGCTGTGGACACCAGAATGATGCGCGCGATGCGTCCGTTGTGCGCGCCAAAGCGCTCTGCCAGCAACGACACATTGCTGGCACTGGGCAGCGCGGCCAGCAGCACCAGCACGGTGAAGGCAAACGGGTCCAGCGGCACCCCCAGCGCCATGGCCGCGCGGCCCACCCCCCACACCAGCAGCGGGTGCACCAGCAGCTTGGCCAGCGCCACGGGCACGTAGTCGCGCACCAGCACGCGCTCGTGCTGGTTCATCTGCGAGCGTGCCAGCACGGCACCAATGGTGAACAGAGCCACTGGCGAGGCAGCATCGGCCAGCATGGCCACGGTTTTATCGACCGGCCCGGGCAAGGTGAACTGAAGGGCGGACGCCAGCGCACCCAACGCAATCGACCAGGGCATGGGGTTGGTCGCCATGCCCCGGAAGGCATTGCGCAGTGCGACACCCACGCCGTGGGAGCCCGCACCATCGAGGCGCGAGAGCGCGATGCACAGCGAACTGGTGAACACCATGTCCACCACGATGGTGACGATGGCCGGACCCGCACTTTGCGCGCCCAGCAGAGCGACGAGCAGCGGCACCCCCATGAACCCCGTGTTCGGGAATGCCGCCACCAGGGCGCCGAAGGCGGCGTCGTTCCAGCCGATGCGCGGCCCGCGCGTGGCCAGCACCGTGCCCGCCACCATCACCGACGCGCACAGCAGATACACGCCAGCCACCGCCGGGTCCAGGAGCTGCCCAATGGGCGTGGTGGCACCAAAGCGGTACAGCATGCACGGCAGCGCGAAATACAGCACGAAGGCATTGAGCCCCGGAATGGCCGGTTGCGGCAAAATGCCGCCGCGCGCGGCCAGATAGCCGCACAGCACCAGCGCAAAGAAGGGGAAGGTGATCAGCAGGACAGACAGCACGGGCGCTATTGTGGGGGTAGCGGCGGCGGCGCGCTTGCAAGAAACTGGCGGCCCCGCCATGACCCCTTGGCGCCATGCAAAATGCTGCGCCGGTATCATTGCCGCCCGACCCTCTCTGCCTGGACGCCCGCCTGCGCGGTTTCCGTTCGCTCCACCTCCCCCATGTCTTCTGGTCTCAACCTTGCCCAACTGCGCGCCGTGCATTACACCGAGGGCCCTTGCCTGGTGCTGGCCGGCGCGGGCTCGGGCAAGACGCGGGTGATTACGCACAAGATTGCACACATGATCGAGCGCGGCATGGAGCCCAAGGCCATCGCCGCGATCACCTTCACCAACAAGGCGGCGGCGGAGATGCGCGAGCGCGCCAAGAGCCTCATCGGGCGGCAGGCCAAAGACGTGCTGATCTGCACCTTCCACTCGCTGGGCGTGCGCCTGGTGCGGGAAGACGGCAAGCTCCTGGGCCTCAAACCCCAGTTCAGCATCATGGACAGCGACGACGTCACCAGCATCCTGAAAGATGCTGCCGGCGGCACCACCGACGCCGCCACCGCACGCCAATGGCAATGGACCATCAGCCTGTGGAAGAACATGGGCCTCACTGGCGCGCAGGCCCTGGCGCAGGCCAAGGACGACCACGAGCGCAGCATTGCCGTGCTGATGCAACGCTACGAAGAACGTTTGACGGCCTACCAGAGCGTGGATTTTGATGACCTGATCGGCCTGCCGCTCAAACTCTTGCGCGACTTCCCCGCGGTGCGCGAGAAATGGCAGCGCCAGCTCGGCCATGTGCTGGTGGACGAATACCAAGACACCAACGCCACGCAGTACGAGTTGCTGAAACTCCTGGTGGGCGAACAAGGCCACTTCACCGCCGTGGGCGACGATGACCAAAGCATCTACGGCTGGCGCGGCGCGACGCTGGACAACCTGAAAAAATTGCCGCTCGACTATCCCCAACTGCAGATCGTGAAGCTGGAGCAGAACTACCGTTCGACTTCCGCCATCCTGCGCGCCGCCAACAACGTCATCGGCCCCAACCCCAAGCTTTTCCCCAAAACGCTGTTCAGTGAACTGGGCGAGGGCGAGCCGGTGCGCGTGGTCGATGCCGACAGCGAAGAGCACGAGGCCGACCGCGCCGTGGCCCGCATCCAGAGCCTGCGTGCCGCCGCCAACCCGCCGCCGGATTGGAAGAGCTTTGCCATCCTCTACCGCGCCAACCACCAGGCCAAACCGTTCGAGAAGGCCCTGCGTCGCGCCAACATTCCGTACAAGGTGTCGGGCGGCACCAGCTTTTTTGACCGCGCAGAAATCCGCGACCTGTGCGCCTGGTTTCGGCTGTGGATCAACCAGGACGACGACCCGGCCTTCCTGCGGGCGATTACCGCGCCGAAGCGCGGCATTGGCCACACCACGCTGGGGGCATTGGGCGCTTTCGCCACGCAGCACAAGCAAGGCCTGTTCACTGCCCTGTTCTCGCCCATGCTGCCCGCCGCCCTGCCGCGCCGCGCGCTTGAGAGCCTGCACGAATTTGGCCGCTACGTGAACGACCTGGAATACCGGGCGCGGCACACCATGGGCGCGGAAAACGCCCGAACCTTTCTCTGCGACTGGCTGAAAGAGATCGATTACGAAAAACACCTCTACGACGGCGAAGACAGCGAAAAGGTCGCTGCCGCGCGCTGGACCAACGTGCTGGAGTTTTGCGACTGGATGGCGCAGCGCGCCGGGGGCCAGATCGACGACACGGCGGGCAGCGTGGTCGCCAGCGAGTCCAAAAGCCTGCTGGAAGTGGCGCAGACCATCGCACTGCTCTCTACCTTGTCGGACCGCGAGAAGGACCAGGACGTGGTCACGCTCTCGACCCTGCACGCCTCCAAGGGCCTGGAGTGGCCGCACGTCATCCTGGCCGGGGTCACGGAGGGCATGCTGCCTTTCAAGCTGGACGACGACGGGGGCAAGCAACTCAAGGTCAGCGACGAAACGCTGTCCCGCCTGCAGGAAGAGCGCCGATTGATGTACGTGGGCATCACCCGCGCCCAGCGCACGCTGGCCGTGAGCTGGACCAAGAAGCGCAAAAAGGGCCGCGAGATGGTGGCGGCGCAGCCCAGCCGCTTCATTGCGGAAATGGCGCTCGACAAGACCACTGCGCGCGAGGACCCGCGTGAAAAACTCAAGGCTTTGCGCGCCGAATTTGCGCGCAAAGCCCAGGCGCTCCAAACATAGAAGGCCACCCATGTGGCTTGAATCGCAGGCGCAATTCGCTCTCTATTTTGTAGCTTGTAACGATTACCTATAAAGCGTTACAAGCCATTTTTATTGAAATTTTTTCTACCCGTGCGAAAGACTCTGCCCATGCCTTCTCTTGCTTACCCCTTGAAAGCCTCCCCCGTGGCACTGGCACTGGTCGCCCTGCTGGCCAACCCGGCCGCACAGGCACAGGTACCCAGCGCGGCATGGCAGCGCTGCGCCGCGACCAGCGACAGTGCTGCCCGCCTGGCCTGCTTTGACCAGTGGGCAGGCCAGCAGGCCTGGCAGGCACCTGCGGCATCGGCGGCCCAGGACGACCCGCCAGCAGCTCCCTCACTGGTAGACACCACCTTGCCGGCCACGCGCATCATCGAGGTGGCGCAGACTGCCGGTTGCCGCGACCCGCAGTACAGCACCCTCTCGCGCTTCTGGGAGCTGGAGTCGGGCAGCGACTGCGGCACCTTCAGTTTTCGCGGCTACCGGCCCATCACCGCCTCTGTGGTGGCGGCCAGCAATGTGAACCGCCAGCCCGGTTCGCCTTCGGCCGACCATACGGCGCAGGAGTCCACACCTTTCCGCCGCACCGAGGCGCGCCTGCAGCTCTCCGTGCGCACCAAAATCGCCCAGGGCCTGCTTACCCAGGGCCACCCCACGCGCAAGGATTCGCTGTGGTTTGGCTACACGCAGCAGTCGTACTGGCAGCTGTTCTCGCCCCAAATTTCGCGCCCGTTCCGCACCACCGACCACGAGCCTGAGGTGATGTACGTTTACCCCACAGACGCGCAGTTGCCCTGGGGCTGGCGCTGGCGCTTCAGCGGCATCGGCGTGGCACACCAGTCCAACGGGCAAAGCCTGCCCCTGTCGCGCAGCTGGAACCGCGCCTACCTGATGACCGGCATGGAACTGGACAACCGGTGGACGGTCAACGCCCGGCTGTGGAAGCGCATTGGCGAGAGCACGACCAGCGACGACAACCCGGGCATCAGCGACTTCGTCGGTCGCGGCGAACTGTCAGCGTTCTGGAACATGGACCAGGGCAATACCTTGGGCCTGACGGTGCGCAGCGCGCTGAAAAGCAACTCGCGCGGCTCGGCACGAATTGAATGGATGCAGACCCTGGGCACCGCCCTCGGTGGGGGCAAAAGCAATCTGCGGCTGCACACCCAGCTGTTCTCGGGCTACGGCGACAGCATGATCGACTACAACCGCAAGCGCACCGTGTTCACGGTGGGATTGAGCCTGGTCGATTTCTGAGGCTCTGCCGGGACAACATCCCGTTACGCAATACCTGCGCTGTTTCTTGAATCGGTCTCAGGCAGCCGCCACAATGGCAGCCGCACCACTTGCGGCATCACCTGCCTTGTGGCGCGCTCCTGAAAAGAGCCTGTTTCACACCGTTTTCCCCGCCATTGGCGATGCGGCACACGCTCGACAATGCAGCCAAGAGGAACAACACCATGGACATGCAATACCAGCTCAAGGCCGGCAGCTACTACCTGTATGACATGCGCGAAGCGCCCAGTGTCGTCACGGGGGAGCGACGCTTCAAGCTCAAGACCGATACCGTGGCCATTGCCTTCGATGCGCACACCGGCGAGGTACACCAGCATGGCAGCCCCACGCGCATCCAGTCGTGGGCCAACAACACGCGCCGCCGCCTGCGGGCTGCGGGCGCACAAGACGTCGCCAACGACATCGTCGTGGTCTCGGGCCCGCTGCCCGTGGATGAATTGAATAAATGCCTGTGGATTCGCGGCTATTGCGGCCGCATGTTCAAACGCCTGGCCACCTTGCCCCATGGCAAGCTGCAGCGCCCGGCAGAGCCCTGGCGCAAAGCCGCGTGAAGGACAACACCCCCCTATCTCGCTTCGCTCCTTCCCCCTTCTCTGGCATCGCTACGCGATGCGGAAGGGGGACGCCCCCAGCGCGGCGGGACGGCCCTTGCGCGGGGGCCGCTGGTCTGGGCCGCGCCGGTTTCTTACGCCACTGATGAAGCGCAGCTCCATGGAAAGCTGAGACCACCTCCAAAGCCCCAGCCAGCCGCCGCAACGCGCGTCGGCTTTTCTTTTTCAGGCCAGCGGCTCTTCGGTGGCTTCGTCGTCCAATTCCATCACCTCGGCATGCTTGACGATGGTCACCGGCACGGGACTGGCATGCACCAACTCCTGCGACACCGAACCCAACAGCGCGCTGCTGATGGCACCCTGGCCGCGCGCACCGATCACTACCAGGTCGCAACCTGTACTTTCGACGATGTCCACCAGCGTGTGCGCCGGGTCGCCCACCCCGATCTCGGTGGTGTAGGCCAGCCCGGCCGCATCGAGCAGCGCACGGGCCGAGGCCATGAGGTGCTCGCCTGCCTCCAGGCTGGCTGCAACGATCAGGTCGGGGTCGCGCGAGACCACCAGTTCGTACAGCGAGGCGGGCTCCTGCACGTTGGCCAGCACGCAATCGACGCGCAGGCCGTCCTGCACCAGTTGCAACACATGGTGCACGGCGTCCAGCGAGAGTTCCGATCCGTCGACGGCGATGAGGATTCTGGGCATGGCAATTCCTTTGTTGTGTGTTCTGTTCAGACCAGTGTAGCGGCCCAGCATGCCCGCGCCACACATGTGGGCGGCCTGGCGGCCATCTGGGACAATCGCGCCCATGCTGCAGTTTCAGATTCTCACCACCGACCCCTCCAGCCACGCCCGGCGCGCCACACTCACGCTCAACCATGGCGTGGTCCAGACACCCATCTTCATGCCCGTGGGCACTTACGGCACCGTCAAGGGCGTGATGCCGCAAAGCCTGCACGACATGGGCGCGCAAATCATCCTGGGCAACACCTTCCATTTGTGGATGCGCCCCGGCCAGGACGTGATGCAAAGCTTTGGCGGGCTGCACGCCTTTGAACAGTGGCACAAGCCCATCCTGACCGACTCGGGGGGATTCCAGGTCTGGAGCCTGGGCGACATGCGAAAAATCACTGAAGAAGGCGTGACCTTTGCCAGCCCCGTCAACGGCGACAAGCTGTTCATGTCGCCCGAGGTGAGCATGCAGATCCAGACCACGCTCAACTCCGACATCGTGATGCAGCTTGACGAGTGCACGCCCTACGAGACCAAGGGGCATCTGACCACCGAGGCCGAGGCGCGCAAGTCCATGGAGATGAGCCGCCGCTGGGCACTGCGCTCCAAGGTCGAGTTCGAGCGCCTGGGCAACCCGAACGCGCTGTTCGGCATTGTGCAAGGCGGCATGTTCGAGCACCTGCGCCAGGAGTCGCTTGAGGCGCTGGTGGAAATGGACTTCCCCGGCTACGCGATTGGTGGCGTGAGCGTGGGCGAGCCCAAGGAGCAGATGCTGCAGATCATGGCGCATACCCCCCACCGCCTGCCCGCCCACAAACCCCGCTACCTGATGGGCGTGGGCACGCCCGAAGACCTGGTGCAGGGCGTGGCCGATGGTGTGGACATGTTCGACTGCGTGATGCCGACCCGCAACGCACGCAACGGCACGCTGTTCACGCGCTTTGGCGATCTGAAAATCCGCAACGCGCGCCACAAGACCGACCACCAACCCCTGGACACCAGTTGCACCTGCCACGCCTGCGCAGGCGCATCGGGTGTGGCGTGGGACGCGGGCGGGCGCGGCGGCTTCTCGCGCGCCTACCTGCACCACCTCGACCGCTGCGGCGAGATGCTGGGGCCCATGCTTACCACGGTGCACAACCTGCACTACTACCTGAACCTCATGCGCGAAGTGCGAGAAGCCCTGGACGCCGGACGCTTTGGCGAGTTCCGCGCGCAGTTCAAGGCGGATCGGGCGCGGGGGGTGTAGTTCTGCGGGCGTTCTTATCCTTGCATTTTCGACATGCCGATGCGTGAAATGCAAGGATAAACAGTATGACTGATCATCCGTAGCGATGCAAAAATAATAGCTTCAACCGATTGCCAGACAATGGGTAGAAGCAATTTTTATACTAAAAACTGACGCACTAACCAGTCTGCCAGCGCAGCACACCGAAGCACCGCACATGCAAGACCTTTTCCCCCATCCCTGGTTGGTCAACACCTTGCTGGACGAGGGCTACATCGCACAGAAGCGCGAAGCATTGGGAAAAGCTGCACTGCCTTACAGCCTTGGCACCTGGCTGGAACAACACTTCAATGTGGCAGCACTGTCCATCCGCAGCGAAGCGCAACTGGAAGAAAAGTTTATTGGCCCCCTGCTCAAACAGCTGGGCTGGGTCAGCGTCACTCAGGAACCCCTCATCGTGCAGGGCAAACAGGCCAAACCCGACTGGTGTCTCCTGCTGCATCCGAACCAAGACCACGCCCTGATGGCGAGCAAGGACCACACCCTGGTCACCGCCATCTGCGAATCCAAGGCCTGGTCCAAAACCCTCGACACCGGCAAAGCCGACCGCAACCACAACCCGCACCACCAACTGCAGGACTACCTGAGCACCCTGCGCGTGCGCTTCGGCTTTTTGACCAATGGCCGCGTCTGGCGCATCTACGACACCGACAAGGTCACGGCCAAAAAAACCTACATCCAGTTTGACCTGGAAGCCATTTGCGCACTGGAGCCCGGCCAGGAGAAGGCGCAGGCGCTGGCGCTTTTTGCGTTCTTCTTCGGACGGGACACCTACGTGCCGCCCACCACCGCCGGTGCCAGCAACGCCATTGAGCAGGCCATTGCTGCATCGGCCGACTTCACGCTGGCGGTGGAAGAAAACCTCAAAGCCGTCATTTACGGCTACGCGGGCGAAGATTCACTGTTTGAAATCATGGGCCGCGCCATCCACCGCGCCAACCCCAAAGCCAGCATGGCCAGCGTGTATGAAAACAGCGTGGTACTGCTGTTCCGGCTGCTGTTCGTGGTTTACTTTGAAGACAAAAACCGCGAACTGCTCGCCCGCCACCCGTTCTACAACCGCTACAGCCTGGAGCAGATCTACCAAACCCTGCCCAGCAAGCCCGGCCCTCGCAGTGGCCTGCACGACGGCGTGTATGCCCTCAAGCAGCTTTTTGAAATGCTCGACGAAGGCGCCGAAGACATCGACATCCCGCTGTTCAACGGTGGCCTGTTCGACCCCCAGCGTGCCGCATTGCTACTGCAGCCCAAAATATTCGACAACACCACGCTGCGTGCCATTCTGGAAAAACTGCTCTACAAAACCCACCGGGGCACCACGCTGTTTGACACCCGGCGCGACTTTAAAAACATGAGCGTCACCCACCTGGGGCGCATCTACGAGGGGCTGCTGGAGTTCCGCTTCGAAAAAGCCAGCGAAGCCGCCGTATACCTCGAATACGAAACCACCGCCACGCGCGGAAAATCCGTCGAAGCCTATTTCGACGCCTACGACAGCGCCATCCTGCGCAAGGAAAAAGGCTTTCGCGCCTTGCGCGAGATCAGCGTGAAAAAAGGCGACGTGTACCTCAAAAGCGCCAGCAACTCACGCAAAACCTCGGCCAGCTACTACACGCCGCCCTCGCTGTCGCAGCCGCTGGTGCAAGCGGCCATGCAGCAAGCCCTGACTGCTGCCAGCGCACAGGGCAAGGCCCTGATGGACCTGAAGATTCTGGACAACGCCTGCGGCAGCGGCCATTTTTTGGTGGAAGCCCTGGGCACCCTCACCGACCTGGCACTCGAACGCCTGGAAACCGATGCCGACCTGCAACAGCTGGTGGCCACCGAGAGCGCCAAAATTGCCGAGCAGCTGCAGTTTCTAAACCTCGACTACGTACCCGAAGACGCGCAAATTTTGAAGCGCGCGCTGCTCAAGCGCTGCATCTTTGGCGTTGACCTGAACCCCTTTGCCGTAGAGCTGGCACGCCTTTCACTGTGGATGGACAGCTTCATCTTTGGCACGCCGCTGTCGTTCATCGAACACCATGTGCAGCATGGCAACGCCCTCATGGGCGCCAGCGTGCAAGAGTTTATTGACTACAACGCCACCGAAGTCCGGCAAAACGACCTGTTTGTGGACAACCTCAGCGCCCGCTTTGACGAGCTGCGCAGCGTGATGGACGAGCTAGACGCCATGCGCGATACCACCGCGCAAGAGGTGGAGCAATCCAAGCGGCTGTGGAAAACCTCTATTGCACCCAAACTGCAGCTGCTATCGCGTGCGCTCAGTTTCATCTGTACCCGCCGTGCGTTGCTGGCCGAAGGAAACAAGGCCGCCTGCGAGGCGCTGGACAAAACGCCCGACCTTCTGGCACAGCTGTTTGACGAAGCCAAAACCAAAACCGCCGCGCTGCGCCAGGTCGAGGCCTATGCCCAGCGCTTTCACTTCTTTCACTATGAAGTGGCCTTTCCCTAAGCGTTTGCTGGAGGGCGCAAAGGTTTTGACGTGATCGTTGGCAACCCGCCGTGGGACAAGACCAAGTTCTCTGACACCGACTTCTTCCCCCAGTACCACAGCAACTACCGCAGCCTGAAAAACACCGAGAAGGCCGCTGTGCAAAAGCGCCTGCTGGAAAGCACCCACATCGCCGCCGCGTACCAAAGCGTGCAGCACGATGCAGAGGTGGCCAACAACTACTACAAGTCGGCCTACCCGCTCAACAGAGGTGCAGGCGACGGAAATCTGTTCCGCTTTTTTGTCGAACGCAACCTCGGACTGCTCAACGCAGGCGGCAGCCTGAACTACGTGCTGCCCAGCGCGCTGATGTTCGAAGAAGGCTCCATGGGCCTGCGCCTGCATATCTTCAACCAAGCGCAATTGCGGTTCTTCCACAGCTTTGAGAACAACAAAGGCATCTTCCAGGACGTGCATCGCAGCTACAAATTTGCCCTGATGCAGGTGGTCAACACGCCGCCCACAGCAGACCAGGCCCCCATCGACACGGCCTTTTACGTGCTTGATGCCGCTGATCTGCAACGGCCTGAAACCCATGTGCCGTACCCGCTGGACACAGTCAAGGCGCTATCACCCGAGCAATGGGCCTTGATGGAGCTGCGCGACGGCACCGACCTGCCCATCCTGCAAAAGTGCTACAGCGCTTTCCCCTCGCTGTCACCCAACTGGCTGGATTTCCGTAATGAACTTCACATGACCAGCGACAAGGAATTGTTCATCGAGCAAACCATCCAGGGGCTACTGCCGTTGTACGAGGGCAAGATGATCTGGCAATACAGCCATGTGTTCGAGGAACCGCAGTATTGGGTGAATCCTCAAGCGTTTGACGCAAGGCTGCACAGCAAAGAACTGTACCGCATGGCGCAAGACCTGGGCGTACCCAAAGCCGAGGCCGGCAAGCACGCATCTGCGGTGCGCTATGACCGCGAATTTGTGCGCCTAGGCTTTCGGGACATCGCCAGAGACACTGACGAACGCACCCTGATCTTTGGCCTGCTGCCCAAGAACGTGGGCGTAGGCAACACCATCAACATCAGCATTCCCAAAACCTACCTGCGGGATGCCAAAGGCGGCGTCACCACACAGGCCACCTCACCGCTACGCCTGCTGTTTGCACTGGCCTGGTTCAACAGCCTGCCGGTGGACTGGTTGGCGCGCTTCATGATCCAGATCCACGCCAACAAGACCTACTTGTTCCGCCTGCCCACACCCCAGCCCAGCGACGACGAAATTCTCGCCCACCCCGACTACGCCCAACTCGCCCAAAACGCCCTGCTGCTGAGCCTGGCCGCAAGCTGGGATGATTTTGCCGAGCTGGCCCCGCTGTTCAACGTGCAACCGGGCGACGTGCCCTCCACCGCCAAGGCCCGCGACCAGTTGCGCGCCGAGAACGATCGCACCGTAGCCCGCCTGTACGGCATGACCGACGCCGAATTTGCCCACCTGCTGCGCAGCTTCAAAGGCCTGGCAGCCAAACGCCCCGAGTACCTCGCGCTGTTGCATTGACAGACGCCATGCCCAAACCAACCTGAACTCAATAACCACTTCCAAAACACTCTTATTTTTATAGCCGCTCACGCTTTACCAGTAAGCGGTGCAGCCATTGTTGTATGAAAATTTTATGCAAAATATGACCCGCAACACCCGCGAATATGAGCGCGTGCCTAACCGTCAGGTTGAAAACTGGGTGCAGTGACACCCATGCAAGCCCCGGTCCCACGCCACGTGCTGCCCGTGCTGGTGGCCGCGCAGTTTGCGGGCACCTCGCTGTGGTTTGCAGTCAACGCGGTCATGCCTGACCTGCAGCGCGAGCTGGGCTGGCCCGCTGCGGCGGTGGGCACGCTCACCTCGGGGCTGCAGTTCGGTTTCATCGTGGGCACGCTGGTCTTCGCACTGCTCGCCATTGCCGACCGGTTTTCGGCGCGCCGGGTGTTCCTGCTGTGTTCGCTGGCCGGTGCAGCCTGCACCGTGGGGGCCTGGGCCATGGTGCGCGACTATTCCGCCCTGCTGGTCTGGCGTTTTGCCACCGGTTTCTTCCTTGCCGGGATTTACCCGGTGGGCATGAAGATCGCCGCCCAGTGGTACACGCGCGGCCTGGGGGGTGCGCTGGGGCTGCTGATAGGCGCGCTGGTGCTGGGCTCGGCCAGCGCCCACGCACTGCGTGCGCTGGGCAACGCCCTGCCCTGGCCCACGCTGATGCTGGGCGTAGCAGGGCTGGCGGCAGCGGGCGGCCTGCTGCTGTTCCTGGGCACCACCGATGCACCCGGTGCGCAGGCGCGTGTGACCACGCTGCAGTGGCGCGCCCTGGCCACGGTGTGGACCGATGCGCGGGTGCGCAGCTCGGTGTTGGCGTACTTTGGCCACATGTGGGAGCTCTACACCATGTGGGTGATGATGCCGCTGGTGCTGGCCACGCGGGTGCAAGGCCTGGCGCTGTCGTGGGCGGCTTTTGCCGTGCTGGGTGCGGGCGCCATCGGCTGTGCCTTCGGCGGATGGGTGGCGCAGCGCTGGGGCAGCGCGCGTGTGGCCGCCGTGCAGCTGGCCACCAGCGGTCTGTGCTGCCTGGCCACACCGTGGATGCTGGATGCCGGCGCGAGCCTGTTCTTTGGCTGGCTGCTGCTGTGGGGCGTCACGGTGGCCGGGGACTCTCCCCAGCTCTCCACCCTGACGGCGCGCAACGCTCCCGCACAGGCCGTGGGCAGTGTGCTGACGCTCACCAACAGCATCGGATTTGCCATTTCGATTGCCAGCATTCTGCTGTTCGTGTCACTGGCGGAGATCGTGGCACTGGGCGCGCTGCTGCCGTGGCTGGCGCTGGGCCCGGCACTGGGCCTGCTGGCGCTGCGCCCATTGCTGCGTGATGAAGCGACCCAGCCCAAGCAGGTCATTTCCCCCTAGCCCTGCGCAGCAGTCCATGGGGCAGAATCAGGCGTCATGGATTCCTCCTCCGAACTTCAGCAAACGCTGGAACTGGCCTTCCACCTGGCGCCGGTGGGCCTGTGCGTTTCACGCCACCGGACCATCGAGATCTGCAACGAGGCGCTGGCGCAGATCTTCGGGTATGCCCAGACCGATCTCATGGGCCATTCCCTCGCCCAGCTATACCCTTCTCTCGACGAGTTCACCCACATTGGCAAGCTCGGCCTGCCCGAGATGCAGGCCACCGGCAACTACAGCGACGAACGCATCATGTGCCGGTCCGATGGCACCCTTTTCTGGTGCCATGTGGCAGGCCGTGCGCTCGACCGGGCCGACCCTTTTGCCCATGCCGTGTGGATGTTCGAGGACATTTCGCTGCGCCGCCCGGTCGGCGCGGCGCTGACGATGCGCGAACGCGAGATAGCGCAGCATATCGTGACCGGCGCGACCAGCAAGCAGATCGCCCGCCTGCTCGAGATCAGCCACCGCACCGTCGAGGCCCACCGGGCGCGCCTGATGCGCAAGCTGGACGCCACCACCACGGGCGAGCTGGTTGCCCGGCTGCTGGGCCACCCCGGTTGACGGCGCCCGGCCGCAGGGGCTGCGTTTACTTCATCAAACGCCCGCTGCGTCCGATCACCGTCACCTCCACATAACGCGAACCCACGCGGTTGTCGGGCGAATAATTCACCGAGACCCCGCCCAGGTCGTAGTGGCCCAGGCTCTCCAGTGCTTTGATGACCTTGGCCCGCGTCGGCGCGGGTCCCGCACGGCGCAGCCCCTCGACGAGCACCTTGGCACCAAGGAATTCTTCGAAACTGGTGTAGTTGATGTGTTCATCGGGCGCATATTTTTTCAGCAGGGTCTGGTACTCACGCACCACGGGCAAGTTGGGCTGGTACGGGAAAGGCACCACCTGGCTGATGCCCAGGCCATGCGCGTTCTTCAACTCGGCCAGCTTGACGATCTCGGCCGCGTCCACCACGGAGATGTTGTACAGCTGGGCGCCGCCGCCCATCTCGCGGTAACGCTTGACGAAGGCCGACGTGGGTTTGTTCACCGCAATCATGATGATCGCCTGCGCATCGGACTTCATGATCTGCTGCACGGCCGCATCCACGTTATCGGTATTCCGGTCGTAGGGCGCGGCGGCCGACAGCTCCAGCTGGCGCCGGGCCAGCGCCTTCTGCACACCTTCCAGGCCCGCTTTGCCAAAACCATCGTCCTGGTACATGACCGCAATGCGCTTCATGCCCAACGTGGTCACCTGCTGCACCATGTGCTCGGTCTCGTCGGCATAACCGGCGCGCACATGGAATATCCAGGGGTTGAAGGGGTTGCGCAGCGGCTCACCGCCGGTATAGGGCGCCACCAGCGCGGCGCCGCCCTTTTCCAGCACGCCATCGCTCAGCAGCTTGCCAATGTTTGAAGTGCCCGCAAAGCCAAACAGCGCGACCACTTCGGGGTCGGCCAACAGCTCGCTTGTCAAACGCACGGTGTCGTCCACCTTGTAGCCGTCGTCCAGCACTTTCACCGCGATCTTCTGGCCATGCACGCCACCCTGGGCGTTGATATGCCGGAAATAGATGCTGCCGCCCAGCACCATTTGCTTACCCGTACTGGCCAGCACGCCCGACAGGGGGGCCACCTGACCAATGACGACATCGGCCCGGGCGGCCGACCACGGCAGAACGAGGGCCAGCATGCTGGCAGCGCCCCACAGGCCGATGCGCTGGGCCGCCCGTCCCACAAGCCCGGGATCAGCCGCACTTTGTGCCGCACCTTGCCACTCGGCTGATGCGTGGACTGGATTCGGGGGTCGCACAGCGGGCGGATTCGTCGGATGCAGTGCACCGGGCGTAGTCTGTCGGCTCATGGGGTCTCCTTGTCGTAAGGAGCGTGAGCCTAGAGCCCGCACCGGCGTTACGCCAGTCGTACGTTTACTTACAGGGGCTTGTGTTGACGTAGTTCTACGTAGGAGCTGGCAACGGGCGCATGCAGAGCCCATCCGACGTCAATGCGCCTCGCTCGCGCCGGGTCTGCCGCTGGCCACCGTTCCACACGCATGGCAGAACTTGGCAAAGGCGCTCTTGCGCGTGCTGCACTGGCCGCAGTGGTCAAACAGGCCAATGCCGCAATGCGGGCAAAAGTCGGTCTTGCCGTCTTTCAGGTCCACCGGCCGCTCGCAGCCGGGGCACACATTTTTGGCCAGGCGCGCCAGCGCCACGTCGTAGCTCAGTTCCTTGCGGCGTTCCTGATCGGGCAGGGCTTCGGCCAGTTTCTGCCGCTCCAGGTAGCGGTTGAGCGCAAGGATGGCGTAGCGCCCGACCAGCGCCGTGATACCAATACCCACCACGTAGCGCACATAGCCGCCATAGCTGGGCAGGTAGGGCACCAGTTCGACGAAGAACGCAAACAGCGCGAAGAAGATGAAGCCCCACACAAAAGGCCAATAGGTGCCCTTGCGCTTTTTGACGAACAGCCAGGCGGCAATGGCCAGCAGCGGCAGCGTGAGCGCCAGGCGGTACAGAAACACGCGCAGCTCAACCTTGCGGCGCTCGGCGTGCAGTTTGTCGTAGGCCCCAGATTCCATCTGGCCCAGGCGCTGCTGCGCCGCTGCTGCGGCCTGGCGCGCATCCAGTGCCGCCTGCTGCTGCTGCTCCACCGCCTTCTGGGTGCTGCGCTCGGCCTGTTTGAGTGCATCGAGGGCCCTGGTGCGCGCCAGCACCTCGGGGTCGTGCTCGGCCCGTTGCGTTACGCTGCGGGCCGCCAGCCAGTTGTTGAACGTTTCCCGCTCGGCAGAGCTTTCGCTGCGCGCCTTGTTGCGCTGCAATTGCGCCTGCTCCAGCGCGGTCTGGGCGTCCTGCTCGGCCTGGCGCGCCTCTTTCACCTGCGTGCGCAATGCCTGGGCCGCAGGCCGGTCCAGAAAGTCGTCCAGCGCCAGCGGTGTTTCGACCTTGGGCAGATCACCCACGACGGTGCCGCCCAGGCCAATGAGAAAGCTGGCAAACACCAGCGCTACCAGCCACAGGCCGCGGCGAAACCATTTTTCGGACAGTCGCAAGGATTTGCTCATGTTGTTCTCTGGAAATTATCAACTATTGAATTGATAGCTTAAGGCGCTTTGCTGTTAGGCGCTAGAGGCTATTTTTATCGAGATTCCAGACGCAGCACGACAGGTGCCGATGCCAACTGCGCACGCTGCAGCCAGGCCAGCACCGAATCCACAGTGACCGTTTCAATGCGGTCGGCAAAGCGCTTGTCACTCGGATGGTCGTCAAAGGCGATGTTGGCCGAGCCCACGCGGCCGCCCAGCCGCGTGAGGGCACCAATCTTGAGCACGCTGGGCTCATAGCCTTTGAACTGCAGCCAGGCCTGCGCCTGGTTGCGCGTGCGCACGCTGGCGGGTTCCATGGCGACGGCCAGGGTTTCCAGCGCCCACTGGTTCGATTGCTGGTATGTGCGCCCCCACACATAGCTCACCATGCTGTAAGGCGAATGCTGCAGGGCGCGGGCGCGCAGCCGGTCTTGCAGCACAGGCAGCAGGCGTTGCTGCACCTCGGGGGTGGGTACGGCCCATACGGCCTCGTAACGCCAAAGGTCGTCCAGGAAGAATTCGCCCAGCCCCTGGCGGTACAAATGCCCCACGGCGGTGCCGCACTCGTTGAGCTTGTGCACCACGCGCCAAGGGCCTTCAGCGGTGCGGTAGGCCCAGCCCAGGTGCGAGTAGCGCAGACCATATTTACCCAGGTCTTGCCCCGCACGGCCCAGCACCACCACCTGGGCACCGCTGCGGGCATGTTCGGCATCCAGCGCGGCGGCGGTCTGCTGCGCCAGCTGCATGCCGCGCTCAATGAGCTGCGGCGTGGGTTTGTGCGCCTCACACGAGCGGCCGGCATGGGCCGGTGCAGCAGCCAGCACCACGGCGGCTGCGACAAAGAAAACCGCCAGGGCGGTGCGCCGCCACGTGTTCGGATAAAGCATGGTGCGGCTCCTTAAAGACGTTCGTTGTGCAGCAGGGCCTGGCCCAGGGCATTGGGAATAAAGGCCAGCACCTCGCCCGCGACCGACAGGACGACACCCGTGCCGATCACGCTGCAAGCCACCACCGTGCCCACGCCATGGGCCGATGCGGCCACACCACGCCCCACGACTTCGACACTGACCTGTGCACCATCCGAAGCCCGTTCGAGCAGGTACACCGTGCCAGTTGCGGAGGCTTCGACCGTTTTCACGGTAAGCACTGCACCCGCTACCGACAGGGCGACCGGCAGCGCCAGCACCGCGCCGGATGCCGCCGCGCCGACCGAGGCCGTGCCCACCACCGACGCCACAGGCAACAGAGAGAGCGCAGCCGAGGCCTCGCTCTGGGCCTGTGCGGGCATTGCCACCAGGACACAGGCCAGGCCCGCCGCGGCCAGCAGGCAGACCCGCTTTTTGTAAATGTTTGTCGTCATGGAAGTTTCGTTGGATGAAGGGTTGTAGGGGTCATTCAGTGGCGTGGGCCGTGCTGGCTTCGCGGCGGCCTTGCCAGCGGGCTTCCAGCAGGTCGGCCTCGTGGCGGTCACGCAGCATCTTGGCCAGCGTGAAGGCGGTGGTGATGAGGTAGAGCCAGCCCACGCCGAGGAAGGCCTTGTAGGTCACGTTGATGTCCATGCCCAGCAGGCCCCAGCCCGTCAGGCCCATGGCGACGGCAAAGCCACCCCAGACCACCAGCTTCCACATCGGCACATCTTTCGCACCCTGGCGGCTGCCCTCGTTGTCACGCACAAACTTGGCCAGCACCAACGCGGTAGACAGGCAGAAGACATAGCCCATCACCATGAACACCTGCTCCAGCGGCTCGCCGGGCAGCCAGGCCAAACCGACGACGCACAGAAACACGGCGATACCGAAGGAGACCCACACCTGGAGCTGCCAGGCACGGCTGTCACGCGGGACGATGCGGGAAGATGAAGACATTGCGGTAGAGGCCCGGGGGCCATGGTTGAACATGGAACGCATGGTGCTGCCCGTCGACCCTGCTGTCTGCTTTGGCATGCCAAAGCAGCGCATACAAAGCATTGGGGTATCGTTTTTTGATACTTTTTGTCCGCCATTGCCGAAAAACCCCAGGCCACTGCCGGTCGGCGCCTGCGCGACACCCATGCCTTGGGCCGGTCTTCGACAATGCCCTCTCATGCCGCGCCAGACACCCTGGAATCACCGCCCAAGAAAGAGACACACCATGACAAAACCCTTTGACCTCGTCGTCCACGGCGCCACCGGCTTCACAGGCCGTTTGGTGGTCGAATACCTGCTGCAGCGCTACCCCGCAGGCAGCGGCCTGCGCTGGGCCATGGGCGGGCGCAACGCCGAGAAGCTGGCCGCCGTGCGCGATGAAATCGGTGCCCCCGCCGACACGCCACTCGTTGTCACCGACACCAGCAACCCCGCCAGCCTGCAAACCCTGATGGACCAGACCCGCCTGGTGCTGACCACCGTGGGCCCTTACCAGCTCTACGGCAACGAACTCGTGGCCGCCTGCGCGGCTTCCGGCGTGGACTACGTGGACCTGTGCGGCGAGCCCGCCTGGATGCGCCACATGATCGACGCGCACGAGGCCACGGCCAAAGCCAGCGGCGCGCGCATCGTGTTCTCGTGCGGCTTCGACTCGATCCCGTTCGACCTGGGTGTTTTCCTGCTGCAAAACGAAATGAAGGCGCGCTTTGGCCACCCCGCCAGCCGCGTGCGCGGCCGGGTGCGCAAAATGAAAGGCACTTTCTCAGGCGGTACCGCGGCGAGCCTCAAGGCCACGCTGGCCGCTGCCGCCAGCGAGCCCGGCGTACTCGATCTGCTGCGCGACCCTTTCGCGCTCACGCCGGGCTTCACCGGCCCGCGCCAACCCTCGGGCAGCAAGCCCATGGTGGACGAGGCGCTGGGCGAGGGCGTGTGGGTGGCGCCGTTCGTCATGGCGGCCATCAATACGCGCAACGTGCACCGTTCCAACTTCCTGCTGGGCCATGCCTACGGGTCCGATTTCGTCTATGACGAGATGCTGGTCACCGGCCCCGGCGCCAAGGGCGAGGCCATTGCCAACGCCGTGGCCTCTGACAAATCGCTCGGCTCGGACGCCGGACCCAAGCAGGGCGAAGGCCCTTCGCGCGAAGAGCGCGAGGCCGGGCACTACGACGTGCTGTTCCTCGGAGAAGATGCCCAGGGCCACCGCCTGAGCGTGTCCGTGACCGGTGACCGCGACCCCGGCTACGGCTCCACCTCCAAGATGATCGCCGAGGCCGCCGTATGCCTGCTGGAGAACCGCAGCACGCCCGGCGGCATCTGGACCACGGCCCCGGCATTGGGCCAGGCGCTGATCGACCGGCTGCAGGTCCATGCCGGGCTGCGCTTCGCCGTCGAAACGCTCTGAAGCTCAGGCCCGCACCAGGCCCCACCACTGCCACAGCGCGAAGCCGGCCAGCAGCAGGGCGGAGCCGCGCTGGATGCGCAGGCGCCAGGCATCATCGATGCGTGAGCGCCAGCGCGCCACCAGGGCTGCCAGCAACAGCCACCACAGCGCCGAACCCAGCCACACGCCTGTCACCATGGGCAGGACGGCCACCGTCCTCGCGCCGCCCGCCATCGCACCGAAGATGGCGATGAACGAGAGGATGGTGACCGGGTTCGACAGCGTCAGCACCAGCGTGCCCCCGAAATAGCCGAGCAAATCCCCGGACGCGGGCGTGACCGCCACCTGCCGTGCCAGCGGCTGGCGCGCCACGCGCCAGGCCATCCACAGCAGCACCAGACCACCCAGCAGCGCCAGGGGCACGCGTGCGCCCACGAGCGCATCGATCAGCAAGCGCGTCCCCAGCGCGCCCAGCGCCCCGTACAGCGCATCGGCCGTGGCTGCGCCCAGGCCCGTGGCCAGCCCGGCGCGCACGCCACGTTCCAGCGTGCGCTGGATGGTCAGCAGGCCGATCGGCCCCACCGGCGCGG
The DNA here is from genome assembly GCF_003096555.1 of Simplicispira sp. 125. NCBI lineage: Bacteria > Pseudomonadati > Pseudomonadota > Betaproteobacteria > Burkholderiales > Comamonadaceae > Simplicispira > Simplicispira sp. 125. The sequence continues at coordinate 2,438,587 of NZ_QEKM01000001.1, forward strand.
CAATGGAGAAGCCCACCCACAGGGCTTCGGCGAAGAGCGGGATGGCAGAAGAGGTCATGCCGCCATGGTAGAAAGAATGCAGCCAAGACAACAGGCAAAAAATTCCGCCCAAAAACTTTGTTGCCTAAATTTTTCAGGAAAAGCACCGCCATGGCAAAAGATTCAGCCCTCCCACTCGACGACAAGGCCTGGCTGCTGCTGCAGGCGCTGCAGGCCGATGCCCGCGCTCCGCTGAAGGCCCTAGCCGATGCCGCGGGCCTGTCCCTGCCCGCCACGGCCGAACGCATCAAGCGGCTGCAGGAGGCCGGCGTGGTCCGTGGCTACCAGGCCCAGGTGGATCCTGCCGCCGTGGGCTATGGGGTGCGGGCCATCGTCGGCATCCATGTCCCCCAGCCGGGCAAGCGGGCGCTGCTGGACAAGCTGGCGAGCCTGCCCGAGGTGCTGGAGTGCCACCATGTGGCGGGTGAAGATTCTTATGTGATGCAGGTAGTGGCCACCACGCTGCAAGACCTGGAACGCTTCCTCGCCGGCATCAACGGCTACGGCGAGACGCGCACCTCGATCGTGTTTTCCACCCCCATCGAACGGCGCGGGCTGGCGCGGCCCGCGCGCTGACGCCAGGGCCTGTCACGCCTCCAGCAGCCGCGCCACGCGGGTCTGTAGCAGTTCGGGCTGCGCCTCGGCCGGAGCCATGGGCGCGCCCACGTTCAGACCCACGCGGCTGAACATGCCGCGGCGGAAGGGTCGCACCATGGCGCTCCCGCGCTCGACGCGGCTGAAGTACGAACCCCACAGATTGGTCAGCGCCATGGGGATCACGGGCACATCCAGCCCGTCGGCCCGCGCGCGGTCCAGGATCTTGACGATGCCGCCCTTGAACGGCTGCAACTGCCCGTCGCGCGTGATGCCACCCTCGGGGAAGATCGCCAGCAAATCTCCTTCGCGCAACACCTGCGCGGCCCGCTCAAACGCAGCTTCGTAAGTGGCCGGGTCTTCCTTGTAGGACGCGATCGGAATGGCCTTGGCCAGCCGGAAAAGCGCACCCAGCACCGGCACGCGGAAGATGCGGTGGTCCATCACGAAGTAGATGGGCCGGGGGCTGGCCGCCATGAGCAGCACGGCATCGACAAAACTCACATGGTTGCAGGCCAGAATGGCCGCGCCTTGCACCGGCAGGTTTTCGTCACCCTGCACCCTGAACCGGTACACCAGACGCGAGAGCACCCAGGCCACGAAACGCAGCAGGTATTCGGGCACCAGCAAGAAGATGTAGGCCGCCACCACGGCATTGGCCAGGCCGGTGAACAGGAAAATTTGCGGCACCGTAAAGCCCGCGCCCAGCAAAGCCCCGACGATGAGCGAACTGGCGATCATGAACAGCGCGTTCAGGATGTTGTTGGCCGCAATGATGCGCGCGCGGTGCGTGGGCTGGGCGCGCATCTGGATGAGCGCGTACATGGGCACGCTGTACAGGCCGGCGAACAGGCTCAGCAGCGCCAGGTCGAGCATGATGCGCCAGTGCGCACCCTGGTCCATAAAGGCCGCCAGGCCCATGATCTCGGCCGGGGGCAGACCCCGGGCAGCGAAATACAGATCAATGGAAAAAGTGCTCATGCCCATCGCCCCCAGCGGCACCAGGCCAATCTCCACATGGCGGCGCGAGAGCACCTCGCACAGCAGCGAGCCGATGCCGATGCCGATCGAAAACACCACCAGCAGGAGTGAAGCGACCTGCTCATTGCCGTGCAGCACCTCTTTGGCCAGGCTGGGAAATTGCGATAGAAACACCGCGCCAAAAAACCACATCCAGCTGATGCCCAGCAGCGAGCGAAACACCACGGTGTTTTCGCGTGCCAGCTGGAGGTTGCGCCAGGTCTCCGTGACCGGGTTCCAGTTGATCTTCAGGTGCGGGTCTGTCGCTGGCAGCGAGGGAATAAACTCGGCCACCACACGCCCCACGAGGGCCATGCCGACACAGGCCAGGCCCACATGGTGCGCGCCGATCTCTGGCACGGCGATGATGAGGCCGCCTGCCACATTGCCCAGCAAAATGGCCACAAAAGTACCCATCTCCACCATGCCGTTGCCGCCCGTCAGCTCGCGCTCGGTCAGCACCTGGGGCATGTAGGCGAACTTGACGGGGCCAAACAGCGTGGAGTGCAGCCCCATCAGAAAGGTGCAGCCCAGCAGGATGGGTACGTTGGCCGAGAAAAACCCCCACGCGGCCAGCGCCATGATGCCGATCTCCAGCCGCTTGACGAAGCGGATCAGCCGCTTCTTGTCGTACTTGTCGGCCAGCTGACCGCTGGTGGCCGAGAACAGCAGAAACGGCAGGATGAACAGTGCGCCAATCACCAGTCCGGCCATGGCCGGCTGCATCCACGACACGCTGATCTGGTAGGTCACCATCACCGTGAAGGCAAACTTGAACAGGTTGTCATTGGCCGCACCAGAGAACTGCGTCCAGAAGAACGGCGCAAAACGGCGCTGGCGCAGCAGGGCGAACTGGTTGGGGTCCTCGTGCGCCTGCGCAGCACTGGCGGAGGGGTTTTCGATCTTCATGCGTTTCTCCTCGTTCTCGACAGGTTTGTTGTGTTTTTTTGGTATTGCCCGCACCTCAAGCGCACAGCCAGCGTAGGCCGCCGACGATGTGGGCGCGATTCTGCCCGGACACAGGGGCGCGCAGCATGACTGGAACCCTCCTGTTGCGCAATGTCACAAGTGCAGACAACACCGGCCCGAGGCATGCCAGCGCCAGCAGCGCAGCCATGCCGAGCAGCAGACCCATTTCAGCGCGTGACAGGACCGGGCGGCACAGAGGGCGCTGCGCGCACTGGCCTGAGGGGGATACAGAAAAGGTCATGGTCGTCGCATCCGTCAGTGGTCGATGCCCCGCAGTGTGTTCAGCACAACCCATTGCACCGCCAAAAAGCTGCTTAAACAGCTACTGATGGCACCTGGAGTATTGATAATCGATACCCATGAGCACCACCGCCGACCTCGTGACCGCCCTGAAGAAGGAACTCAAATCCGCCCAGATGACCTATGCCGACCTCGCGCGGCAGTTGGGCATGGCCGAATCGAGCGTCAAGCGCATGCTGGCCAAAGGCGACATGCCGCTCTCGCGCATCGACACCATCTGCCGCGCCCTGGCGCTGGACTTTGCCGACCTCGCCCGGCGCGTGGCCGACGCGCAACCCTTGCTCAAGGAGCTGACGCACGACCAGGAGAAGGCCGTGGTGGCCGACAAGAAACTGCTGCTCATGGCCATCTGCGTACTGAGCCAGTGGACGCTGGAGCAGGTGACCAGCGCCTACCGGCTGACCGAGGCCGAGGTCATCCGCTACCTGGTGCAGCTCGACCGGATCGGCATCATCGAGTTGCGCCCCCTGAACCGCTACCGCCTGAAGCTGGCCAAGACCTTCCGCTGGCGCCCCCACGGGCCAGTGATGAACTATTTCCGCGAGCACGCTTTGCTGGACTACTTTGCAGGGGGGTTTGACGGCACAGGCGAAGGTGTGCTGCTGGTGCATGGCAACATCAGCCGCTCCCTGGCTCCTGCCTTCATGGAACGCATGCAGCGCGTGGCCCAGGACTTTGCCCAACAACACCTGGCCGACCAGAAATTGCCTGAGCACGAACGTGAGGGCTACACGCTTTTGCTGGCGCTGCGCAGTTGGGAGTTCGAGGCCTTTGCCCAGATGCGGCGTTGAGACAGCGTCAACGTCGACGAGCAGCCCAAAACGCTCTATTTTTGATAGCTGATTGCGCTTTACCAGCAAGCGCTAGCCACCAAAATCGCCCAAAATACAGCCATCTCAGGGCAAAGACACCCATCCGTCCTCTACCAGGAGCCTTGCGTGACATCCATCACGGTCAGGCGCATTGGTGCAGGCCGCCGAAACATTTGCTCACACGCCTTCGCCAAACGACTACACGGGCTTGACGAAGAGCACCACACAATGCCTTTCATTGGTTCCTTTCGGGACCATTTCAAAGGAGTATTCCCATGGCACGCATCGCCCTCGCCGCCGCAAGCATCGCCCTGCTGTCACTGTGCGCCCTGGCGCCCACCGCGCAGGCGGCCACCTCGGCCACCATCGTCATCCAGACAGCCCCACCCCCCGTGCACTACGAGGCCGCGCCCCGGGCTCGGCGCGGCATGGTCTGGGTACCGGGCCACTGGGAATGGCGCCACGACCGCTACCGCTGGATCGACGGCTACTGGCTCAAAGCCCGCCCTGGTTACCGTTACAACGCCCCCCAGTGGCGCGAGCGCGGTGGGCGTTGGTATATGGAGCCCGGCCGCTGGGACCGTGACGGTGACGGCATTCCCAACCGCTACGACCGGACACCTGACGGTCGCCAGCCCCATTACAACGCCCCCCCGCACCGGCCCCCACACAGCCGCGGCGCCCCACCCCACCGCCGTGACAGCGACGGCGATGGCGTTTCCAACCGGCACGACCGCCAACCCAACAATCCGTACCGCCAATAAAACCCTGCGCGTGCGAGGCGCTTGGGCCTCTCCATAAGCAACTGTTGTATGGCATAAGGCCCTGCGCACCCCACGCAGGGCCCCGGGCGCGCCTAGAATCGCGCACTGCAGGAGAGCTTGGCGGCACCGTCCGCTGCACCGAAGGCGCAAACTCCCATACACGCTCAGGTTCCGTACTGCACCTTTCATCACAGCCGTCTGGAGAGCCGCCACCACCGTGGCGCACCGAAGGAGCAAACCCCACGCCATGCTGGCAGGGGGTGAATCTCTCAGGTCACAAGGACAGGGGGAGCGGCAGCTTGGCGGACACGTCGGCTGCATGCTATTCATTTAATAGCAGCTACCGCTTATCCATCAAGCGCTGGAACCCTGAAAGGCTCCAAAAATGCGCGTGATCGTTCTCGGCGCCGGCTTGCTCGGTGTCACTTCGGCTTATTACCTCCAACAACGCGGCCACGATGTGACCGTCATCGACCGCCAGGCCACGCCCGGCGCCGAAACCAGCTTCGCCAACGGCGGGCAAATTTCGGTCAGCCATGCCGAGCCCTGGGCCAACCCGAGCGCGCCGCTCAAGGTGCTGCAGTGGCTGGGCCAGGAAGACGCTCCCCTGCTGTTTCGCGTGCGCGCCGATATGCGCCAATGGCTGTGGGGCCTGCAATTTTTGCGCGAATGCACGCCAGCACGCACGCGCCACAACATCCAGCAGATCGTGCGCCTGGGCACTTACAGCCGCGCAGCCCTGCAACAGCTGCGCCGCGACACCGGCATCCAGTACGACCAGCGCACCCAGGGAATCCTGCATTTCTATACCAACCAGAAAGAATTTGACGGCGCACTCGGCCCGGCCGAGCAAATGCGCCAACTAGGCTGCGAGCGCCAGGTGATCAGCGCCGACGAGGCCGTGCGCATCGAACCCGCCCTGGCCCACATTCGCCCGCAGCTGGCGGGCGCCACCTTTACCGCCGAAGATGAATCGGGCGACGCCAACCTGTTCGTGCGCGAACTGGCCGCACTATGTGCACAAGCCGGAGTGCAGTTCCGCCTGGGTGAGCACATTACCGCGCTGCGTGCGGCGGGAGATGCAATCGACCACGTGGAAGTCACCAACGCCGAGGGCCGTTTTGAGCGGGTGCGCGGCGACGCCTTTGTGCTGGCCATGGGCTCGTACAGCCCATTGCTGGCGCAACCGCTGGGCGTGTCGTTGCCGATTTACCCGGCCAAGGGCTATTCGGTGACCATGCCGGTGAAAGACGCTGCCATGGCCCACCAGGTCAGCCTGACGGACGATGAATTCAAACTCGTCTTCTCGCGCTACACCAGCGAGCAGGGCGACCGCCTGCGCATTGCAGGCACGGCCGAACTCAATGGCTACGGCCGCGACCTGAACGCAGCCCGCTGCGAGGCCATCGTGCGGCGTGTGGAGCAGCTTTTTCCCGGGGCAGGCGATGCCACCCAGGCGCAGTTCTGGACGGGCTTGCGCCCGGCCACGCCGAGCAATGTGCCGTTGATCGGCCGCACCAAGCTGGGCAACCTGTTCCTCAACACCGGGCACGGCACGCTGGGCTGGACGCATTCCTGCGGCTCGGGCAAGGCACTGGCCGACATCGTCAGCGGCCAGGTGCCAGAAGTCGACTTTGCCTTTGCTGGCATGAAAGACCAGCGCCAGCCCCGCCTGCAGCCAGCCACCTGAGCGCGTTCTCATTCTGCTTCCAAATCATTCGTGTCTAGAAGGCTGTCGGACTTGGAGCGTCGAAAGCGAGAATCGGTCCCAGCGAGGACAGTTTTTACTGGATTTGCAGCCGACGATTTCCAAGTCCGACAGCCTCCTGGGCGCGAAGCCGCAGACAGTGCTGTAGCACGGCAAGGCGAAGCAACATCGACACGGATGGTTTAGAAATGGAATCAGGCGACCGTAAGCACCGCCGCAGGGCGGTGCGTGCGCAGGAACTGCTCGCACTCCTGTGCAGGCAAGGGCCTGCTGTAAAAATAGCCCTGGATTTCATCGCAGCCCCGCGCACGCAGGGCATCGAGCTGCTCCTGCGTTTCCACCCCTTCGGCAATCGTGCGCAGCCCCAGGCTGCTGGCCATGCCGATGATGGCGTAGACGATGGCACGGTCCTCCGCATTCACCGTAATGTCCTGCACAAAGGACTTGTCGATCTTGAGCTTACAAACCTGGAAGCGCTTGAGGTAGCTGAGTGACGAATAACCGGTGCCAAAGTCGTCGATCGACATGCGCACACCCCGAGCCCGCAGGTCCGCCATGATGGCAATGGCCCGTTCGGGGTCGTTGCTGGCCACGCCCTCGGTCAACTCCAGCTCCAGGCAATCGGGCAGCACGCCCTCCTCGGCCAGGATGCGGCTCACCAGGCCCGGCAGGTTGGGGTGGCGGAACTGCACCGCCGACACGTTCACTGCCATCGTGATCTGCTGCAGCCCGCTGGCCTGCCAACGGGCCAGTTGCTGCACGGCGGTGCGCAGCACCCACTCACCAATCGGCAAGATGAGCCCGCTTTTTTCGGCAATGGGAATGAACTCTGCTGGCGAGACCATGCCCAATTCCGGGTGCTGCCAGCGCAGCAAGGCTTCTACGCCCACGACGCGCCCATCCTGAAGGCAACATTGCGGCTGATAATGCAGCGCCAGTTGCTCACGCTCCAGCGCGCGGCGCAGTGCGCCTTCCAGCAGCAAGGTGCGCGCAGCCTGCGTATGCATGTCGGAGGAATAGAAACGGTAGGCGTTGCGCCCGTCGAGCTTGGCGCGGTACATCGCCGCATCGGCGTATTGCGCCAGCGTGTCCAGGTCATGGCCATCCTCCGGAAACATGGCAATGCCAATCGATGGGGTCACCATCAATTCATGCTCACGCACCTGCAGGGGCTCCGCAATCGATTCAATCAGCTTGCGCGCCAGGTGTGCGGCGCCATCGGCATCCGTACCCGGCAGCACCAACACGAACTCGTCGCCACCCATGCGCGCGACGGTGTCCTGCTCGCGCACCTGCTGGCGCATCCGCCGCGATACCGCGATCAGCAATTCGTCGCCAATGCCATGCCCGAGCGAATCGTTGATGTTCTTGAAATGATCGAGATCCAGGAACATCAGCGCCATCGGCTCATCGCTGCGCTGGGCCAGGCACAGGTCATGGGCAAAACGATCCCGCAGCATGGCGCGGTTGGGCAGACCCGTCAGCAAGTCAAAGTGCGCCATCCAGCGGATACGCTGCTCGTCTGCCTTGCGCTGGCTCACATCCGAAAAAATGGCGATGAAATGGCTGGCATCGCCCTCGGCGTTGCCGATGCGGCTCATGGTCAGCCACTGCGGATACACCTCGCCGTTCTTGCGCTTGTTCCAGATCTCCCCCTGCCACAGTCCCTCGGTCTGTACGGCGCGCCAAAGGGCTGCATAGAACGCGGCGTCGTGGCGCCCCGACGCCAGAAGCCGGGGGTTGCGGCCCCGCACATCGTCAAAAGTGAACCCGGTAATGGTCGTGAAGGCCGGGTTAACCAGCAGGATCTTCTGGTGTGCATCGGTCACCATGATGCCGTCGTGGCTGTTCTGGAACACCTCGGACGCCAGGCGCCCTTGTGATTCGAACGACTTGCGCTGGATGGCGCTCCCCATGAAGTGGCTCACCCGCTCCACCAGCGTGGTGTCGTGGTGGTCCAGCGCGTTTTTGCGGCGGCTGAAAGTGTCCAGCACGCCAACGACCGTGCGCGAATCCGTCAGGATGGGCACCGAGGTGCAATCCATCCAGCGCTCCTGGTGGGCCATGGACAGGACCAGTGAACGCAGGGGGGTATTGTCCAGCAGCGGGGCAATGCCTTGCGCCCCACTGAACTCCACGACACCAGCAACATCGTTCTGCGCATGCCCCGGAAAAACGGCTCGCGCCTTCGCCAACACCCCCTCAAGGCCATGCGCCGCCTGCGGCTCCAGCTGGCCTGAACGCTCATCCAGGAGCCACACCAAGCCACGCACAGAGGGCAAAAGCTCCTCCAAGTGGCCCACCAGACGGCTCAGGATCTGGTCGATATCGGGCTCGCTGGCAATCAGCTCCAGTGCAAAAGCACGCAGCGCTTCCAGTTGCCGGGTCTGGTGCTGCGCGGTGAGGTTCATGGCGGTTCCGGTCACCCGGACGGGCCGCCCGGCCGGGTCGCGTGAGACAAACCCGCGTGCCAGCACCGGCACATAGCGGCCGGACCGGTGGCGCAGCCGCACCTCTTCGACCACCACGTTATCCTCCGATGCCAGCAAACGCCCCTGCAAGGAAGCCATCCGCGCCAGGTCCTGCGGATGGACGAGCGCCTTGATGCGCAGGGGGCCCTGGGGCATGTCGTCCACCCCATAGCCGAGCATGTGCCAACCTTGGGGAGAAAACTCGGTCTGCAGGCTTGGCAACTGGCATTCCCACGGGGCGTCGGTCGATCCTTTGAGCACCAACTCCAGTTGCGCCTGGGAATGGCGCAGCAGTTCCTCGGCCCGCTGGCGCTGCGCTTCATTGGCGAAATAGTCCAGCGCGAAATCCACATCGGACGCCATTTGCGAAAGCAAGGTGCGTGCATCCGGTGAAAAGCTGTCGGCCGACCCGGCGATCAGCACAAACACTCCGACCACTTCACCCGACCGGTGCAAGGGGAAAGCCACGGCAGGTCGGGTGTTTGGTCTGTCGTTAATCCAGACCTCACGGCCCTCGCGCAGTGCCGTCCACGCACACCCCAGACCCGGCATGTCGGCGCCGACAACCAGATCAGCACCCATGTCCGGCGCGCCCGCTCCATGCGCAGCCACCAATTGCAGCGCCGGCGAGCCTGGTTCGCGCATGCCAATCCAGGCCAGATGCATCCCTCCCAGCGGAACAGCGGCCTCGCAAATACGCGCGAAAAGCGCTTGCGCCGTAGAGCATTGCACGATCGCCTGGTTGCAAGCACTCAGGGCCGCATAGAGCCGTGATTGCTGTTTGATCCGAAGTTCGTCTTCATGCCTGCGGGTGATGTCCTGGAGCGCCACGATGCATTGCTTGTGCCCATCGTCCTGCTCCAGCACGCGCAACTGCACGCTGACAAACGCCTGCGCACCATCACCCCGGCGAATGCGCCGGTCCACGGCATAGGCCTTGATGTCGCCGCGCACCAGACGATCCACCCCCTCCAGGTCTTGTACCAGGTCGTCCGGGCTGACCAGATCGGCCCAGGCCAGTCGCTCAACCTGTTCGGGCGCAAAGCCCACGATGCTACAAAAATGCCGGTTAAAGCGCCCCCAGCGGGCATGGGACAGATCGCCTGTCGCAATGCCGATAAATGGCAGAGAAAAAAACTGCCCCATCAACTGGTCTGAACGGGTCTTCTGAACCAGCATCTCCAACCGCTGTGCACGCCGCAGCTGCCGCCAAAATAGCGCCAGCACCAATGCCAGTGCGATGACTGCGAGCGTGGTCACCGCGCTGACCCACCAAGCCAGCACATGCACGGGCTGCAGCACCTCGGCCCGGTCGATTTTGGCCACCACGTGCCAGTCCGTGTTGGCCACAGGCCGGAAGGCAGAGAGCACTTCGACATTGCGGTGGTCCCGGCCGGCCATCTGTCCAGGCTCGCTGGCACGCAACGCCGCCGCTGCGGGCAAGGTATCGTTGGCCATAGGCAAGCGCAAGCGCATGGCGGTGCCGCTGCGGTGGCGCAGTTCGTTCATGAACACCGCTGCGTCACCCTCCCTGCGCACCAGCAAAGTTTCGCCGCTGGGACTCAAGGTCGGCCAGGCCTGGATGACCGGAAACAGGAACCTCTCCGGCGAAATACCCATTTGCACCACCGCCACCATGCGCCGCTGTGCACTGCTGATGTCATAAATCGGCAGCAACCAGCGCAACTGCGCATGTCCTTGGGCATCGACGTTCAGGTCCAGACGCACGGCCTGCTCGGCCTGCACCAGTTGGGGAACAAAGCGGCCCTGGGATTCTGGCGTGCCGTCTTGCGCCGCCATGCTGGCCAGTACATGGCCGTCGAGATCGAGCAGATCAATGGCGTCGTAGTCAAAGGCGGTTCGCAGCAATGCAAAACGCTGCATGACGGCCGCCTGTTGTGCGGTGCTGCGCGCCGGATCCACCTGGAGCGCGACGACTTGCTGGGCAAAGACCGCGTCATCCGAAAGCATCTGGGCATTCTTCTGCCGCTCGCCCAGCCAGTTTTCGATCTGGTCGGACTTGAGGCGCGCAATGGCGGCCATATTGGCCAACGCCTCCGCCTCTGCCTTGGGCGCCTGTATGCGCACGACCATCCACCCGGTCAACGGCAACAGCATGGCCAGCGCACAGATCAGCGCTAAAAACTGTCTGGCTGTGGCTCGCCCGGTCAGGGTGGACATACCTTGGATCTCAAAACCTTCTCCGTTCCTCAGAATGATTCGGACCGGCCAGGCGCGGCGCAAACGAGGAATGCGGTCGCTGCGCAGCGACCGGTGCATGCCCCAGCTTGAAGACATCGACCCCAGCCACCAGTTGCTGCGCCTGCGACTTCAGGCTGTCCGCTGCGGCGGCCATCTCCTCGACCAGGGCCGCATTCTGCTGCGTGACCTGGTCCATGTGCGTAACGGCCTCGCCCACCTGGGACACGCCCAGGCTCTGCTCCGTACTGGCCGCACTGATTTCGCCCATGAGGTCGGTCACGCGCCGAATCGCGCTGACCACCTCGGACATGGTGGCACCGGCCTGGTCCGCCTGGGCCGTACCCTGTTCGACGCGGTCCACGCTGGCGCTGATGAGGTGCTTGATTTCCTTGGCGGCCTCGGCTGAGCGGCTGGCCAGGCTGCGCACCTCAGTGGCGACCACGGCAAAACCCCGACCCTGCTCACCCGCACGGGCCGCTTCAACCGCTGCATTCAGCGCAAGAATATTGGTTTGAAAGGCAATGCTGTCGATCACACCGATGATGTCCGCAATCCTGCGCGAGCTCTCATTGATGCCCTGCATGGTGGCGACCACCTGCGACACCACTTCGCCGCCCTTGACCGCGACCTGGCTGGCGCTGGCAGCCAATTGGTTGGCCTGGCGGGAGTTGTCCGCGTTTTGCTGCACAGTGGAGTTGAGTTGCTCCATGGAAGCCGCTGTCTCTTCCAGCGAACTGGCCTGGCTCTCGGTGCGCGACGCCAGGTCGTGGTTTCCTTGTGCAATCTGTACGCTGGCGCTCGCCACTGCCTGGGCACCCTCTCGCACCTGCCCCACCACGCCGGAGAGCTGCACCTGCATTTCGACCAGGGCATTCATCAGGCTCGCAATCTCGTTCGTGCCCTGCACCTCGACCGCGGTCGTCAAGTCGCCCGCCGCAACCGCCTGCGCCAGCCGTACCGCATCCTGGACCGGGCGCGTAATGCTGCGCACAAACGCCAGCGCCAGCGCCGCAGCCCCCAACACACCCAGCCCCAGCAGCGCCACCATGCCGTAAGCCAGCTGCTGTGCCTGGTTTTTGCGATCCTGCAGGGTCAGATTGAGCAGACGAACCGCGCCATCGTTAAAGCTGTAGATGGCGTCGATGGTGCGGGTGAAGTCGTCGAAATAGGCTGTGGGTGTCAGCGTGATGGTTTGCGCGTCAACCAGGCCCTCCCGGGTCATTTTGAGCGTCGCTCCGATCTGCTCGTTCAGCGCACGGGCAGGACCCTCCAGAGCCTTACGGAATACGGCGTTGTCGCCGCCAGCCTTGGCCAAGTGGCGCTGCAGGTCCGCCTGCACCTGGTCAATCTGCCGCAAACCGGCTTGCAGCGTGGCCTGGCCTTCGGGCGGCAGCGTGCCTTGCGCCAGATACATGGCACCCCGCGCACGCATCAACCCCATATGCTCTGTCAGCACCATGGCCTTGACCAACGCCACCTGTGTCAGCATGTGGGTATCGAAGTGGGAATCCAACGACAGGCCTGATCCATCGAGAACACCTTCGCCCACCAAAAACAACTGGTCGATCAATGCGGTGTGCAATCGGGTGCTTTCAGGGGCCGGCATTTGCTTGGCGGCGACCTTTTGCTCCAAGGCAGTCCACTCCTTGCGGCGCTCTGCCCATTGCGCAACGGTTGGCTGCGCTGCACGGTTCGATGCCAGAGCCTTATCCACCTTGTCGTAGCCCTGAGCCAGCACGCTGGCTACTGCCGGACGCTGCTGCTCCAGCTGCGCGTTGCCTCCCAGCATGCCAGCGGACATTCCGCGGTGCTTCTGGCTGGACTGGATCACACCATTGATCTCCACCAGCACCTGCGCGCCCTGCACCTGACGCTCGGCCAGGGCGGCACCCTGAAAAGCCAGCCGCAAGTACAGCGCGGCAGGGAAGATCACCATCACCAAGGCCAACAGGCCCAGGATCATGAATTTCTGGGCCAGGCTCAATCGATGCAATAAGGACATGGTAAGTACCGGTGGAAAGGCGGTAGCGGGCAGTGCCGGTAGGCGCTGCACCACAGCCCATCAGGGCGCGTAACCCAGATGGCGGCTGGATTACTGTCCACCGCGCGAAAAGCGCAGCAGTCCAGAGCCCATCCTTGGCGCCACACAACTTGTTACTATAAACCAGTTGCATATGCGCCCAGGCGTCTGCCTGCCCTTTCATCCGACGGCATCCGGCAATGCGCTGCACGATGTGCATCGCTTTATTGATTCACAGCAACCGGACAGCAGCCCGCACAGCACCTGGCGGGTAAATACCGCAAACAGGCGAACGAACTCAGTGATGATGGGACAGGTGACACTGCCTTCGCAGTGCTACAGCCCACATCCAAAAAACGACTCTGCCCGAACGGAAAAATCAGCGCGCCAGGGGGGCCCCACCCGTGGAGTGGGAGACAAAGGCGGCAAGGGCCCGCATGTCCGTTTCACTGAGCTGCTCCGCATAAGACGGCATGACACCCAGGCCAGACTGCAAAGCCTGCAGCACACGGGCCGCATCTGGTTTGAGCTCATCCAGTACGGGGCCCACCTGCCCCTCAGAGCCTGCGGCAGCCAGTGTGTGGCAGACCGCGCAGGCGGGTTTCACGGTGGTGAACAGGGCTTTCCCCCGTGCCACAAGCTCGGCGTCATCCGCCAGGGCAGGTACCGGCAAAGCCATGGCAAACGAACACAACAGCCAGGCTGCAGGGCCTGCATGGCGCGAGGGAAACTTGTTCAGCATGACTTCAGGCCACCGTCACAGTGACAGCGTGGTCACGCCAGCTGTTGTTGTTGTAGCCACGGATGTTTTCCTCGCGCTCGGCAGGCTGCGCGTGGCCCGCCGCATCGGTGGCCCGGCTGGCCAGCACATGGGTTCCTGCTGCCAACCGCACGGGCAGCACGAACTGGCGCCAGGCAAAACGCCCCAGGTCGGGGCCGATCAGCTGCGCCCGGCTCCAGGTGGCGCCCCCGTCGACGGAGACTTCCACGCCTTGTAGCGGCTGGGTACCGGCAAACGCCACACCGTGGATCTGGGTCATACCGGCCTTCAGAGGCCCTTGCTCGGAAAGGGGGCCATTGATCCAGGACTTGACCACAATTTCCCAGACCGAACGCTGGTCAGGACTGGACTTGGTGCCGGGGGGCGAGAGCCGGTAGCTGCTGGCCATGATGCGCGCCGGGGATTGCTGCGGGGTCAGCGCCAGCCGCTTGATGTACTTGATGTTGTTCACCCCCTGGTAGCCCGGCACGATCAGACGCAGCGGACCACCATGGGCGAGAGGGATGGGCTCGCCATTGAGCTCCCAAGCCAAAATGGCGTCGCCCAAAGCGGCGACGGGCACTGATCGCTCCACGAGTACCGTCAGCGGATCCACGCCTTCAGGCAGTTTTTCACCGCCCGTGCCGGTGAGATACACCGCGCCATCCACCACCCCGCCCAGCGCGGCCACTACCGCACGCACGGGCACGCCGCTCCAGAACACACAGCCGGCAGCACCCACAGTCCATTGCGTACCGCTGGGCTTGCTGGGGAAGAACCCCCGTCCGTTGCCCGAGCACTGCAGCACCGTAGCCACCGTTTCCAGACCCATTGTCTTGAGTTCTGCCAGCGTAAATTCGCGTGGAGTTTTCACCCCTTCGATGCTGATGGTCCAGGCATCCCGGTTGTCCAGAATGGACGCATCCGGCGGCGGCAGGTTATTACGCACATACAACTGGTCTGTCGGGGTCAACACGCTGGTGCCAAACGAAGAACGCCGCGTTTCCATGGTGTTGTTGCTGTGCACGATCAGCGCCTTGGGGTCTTTCCAGCTGACATAGGCGGGCAAAGGTTTGGGCGCAGCGGCCTGAGCATGCGCGCCAGTTGTCCAGCTGGCCAGGCCCAAAGTTCCAAGGGCGGCGGCACTGCCGGCCAACATGTGGCGGCGAGGCATTGACTGGGGGGATTTCATGGCGCGCTCCTTCGCAAGAGGTGAATATGAGAAATACAAAAAGAGACGCGCAATGCTTTTCTGCCCGCGCGCTGGCGCCCATTCTGGACTGTTCAAGCAAAAAACAAAACATTGACAAATGTCAATAATTGTAATAATTAAATGAAAAATGGAAACATCCGTTATTCGCAAGCTAGGCTGGAGCACATTTAGAGTTGTCGGCTTCGGCCACGGTAACGCCTGTTTTTTTACCCTGCTAGAGAAAAGCCATGAACCTCCGATCCATTGCTCGCAACTCTCTGTCGAGCCTGGCCTTGCTGCTGGCCGCGCAGCTTGTGCACGCGCAACTGACGGTCATCGTGGCCGTGGAACCCACGGCCCGCAAGGCGGCGCACACCATTCTTCGCAGCGCCATGGAGTCAGGCCTGTCCAAGGCCACCTCGCTGACGGCGACCGTTTCCACCAGCGAAGATCTTGCCGATGTGATGCGCGCCACCCGCAGCGCGGGTTACGACGTGTTCATCGGACCTGCGCAGGTGGCGGCCTCCACACTGCCGCGCGGGTATGAGCTGATCGGCGCCACGCACAAGTCTGAACAATATCTGCTGGTCAGCACACCACAGGTGGACAACACTGGCGCCATGAAGGGACGCAGGTTGTACCTGCCGCAGCAGGATTCGATTTACACCTACATGGCACGGGGCATGCTCAACGAAGCCGGGCTGTCTTTCAAAGATCTCAAAACCGTGCAGCATGAGAAGCACCCACAGGCGGGACTGAGCTCCATCACGCTGGGCGCCACCGATGCCACCGTGGTGCGCGCCGATGAATGGGCTGAGTGGAACACCGCCCACCCCGGCAGCGCGAAAGTGCTGGCCACCAGCCAACCTGTGCCCGGCGGCTTTACGGTGGTGGTCAAAAAAGACCTGCCAGCCGATGTGCGCGCCAAGCTCGCCCAATGGTTTGGCAGCGCCAGCACCCAGGCGGGACTGGCGCCGGTGATCTTGCGACCCGACGCAGCCGAATACCAGCGCGTGGCCGAGCTGGGTCTGTTCACGCCTTCCAGCCTGCCCGGGGTGCAGCGGATCACTGCCAAAGAGGCGCAGCAACTGCAGGGCGCGCTCTTCGTGGATACCCGGACGGAAAAGGAATTCAAGGCCCGCCGTATCAAGGGCGCCCTGTGGGCGGCCTATATCGAGAAAAGCCTGAAGGACGTTGCCTTCAATGCCGCGCAGGACGACTTCAGCGCGCTCGACAAGCTGCCCGCGGGCAGCCAGGACAAGCCCGTGGTTTTTGCCTGCAATGGAGCCGAATGCTGGAAGTCGTACAAGGCCGCCAAGGTCGCCGCCAGCAAGGGCTTCAAGAAGGTGTATTGGCTGCGCGGCGGCGTGCCTGAATGGGCTGCAGACGGCTTGCCCACCGAGGGGAGCTAAGAGCGGATCACAAAACGCAGCGAAGCGGTTCTGGCCAGGCACTGTGTCGCAGGCAGTACGAGTCGTACGACAAGACGCGACAACGACGCCAGAGGAGTTTTGTGAGTCGCTCTCAAGGTGAGGAGCCCGTGCAGAACACCGTCAGCACCCCGGTGTAGCCATACAGATGCTGGTGCGCAATCTCACCCCCGGCAAAGAAACCCACCAGCGGCACGTCGCCCAGGGCGTGGCGCACAATCTGCAATTCAGCCCCCGGGGCCCCAAAATGCGCTCCGCCCCGCCCTGAACAACTCACGTAAATGGCCCCTGTGATATGGCGGCCCGGCTGGGGCAGCGAAGTGGCACCCAAGGCCCCATGCAGCGGTGCCAGGCCTGCATCCGCAGGGGCGTTCAGGGACACGGGCTCTAACTCCTGCGGTGCCAGTTCTTCGCGAATTTCGGCGCAAATGCGCATGAGGTCGGCACGGGCGGCCGCCACATTGCGCTGGCAGAAGGCCAGGCGCATCCCCGTCTCAACCTGGTCGGCCAGTGCCACGCCATGGCGCGCACCATCCAGGCCAATGATGTGCCGTACCCGGGTGTCGGTGCCGAAGTGGCCCGTGCGCCCCGCCTGGGACGCACCATCGGCATCCATGAGCCCGGCCAGCGTGTGGCGCACGCGCTCTACCGCATGCTGCGGGTCGCCATCGAGCGACACTTCCAATGTGTCCAGCAACACATCCAGTGCAGGCTGTCCATCGAGCTGCAGCACCACGTTGTCCTGGGCCGCCGTGATACGGTGCGTGGCCCCCACGGGCTGGCAGCCCTGGGTGACACGGGAGAGCAGGGGCACATCAGCACTGAAGGCGACCCCCGACAGCCCGCCGGCAAACACCCCGCCGGCAGCGCCGTGCCCTGCCAGGTTGCCACTGCCGCCGACGGCGAACTGCACGCTGGCGCCCCGGCTGGCCGAAAGACCGCCGAACACATAGCCACTGGTGGTGCGCTCCGCCATTTCGGCGATCAGGCCCGCCACGTCGGGCGTGCGGCCATCGGCATGCACCAGCGCCGTGTGCGCCACGAAGTCACTGGTGCCTGCGCGCGGCAAAGGGGCCACGCCCGAGAAAACCCGGTACTCGTTGCAAGGCAATTCCAGCAGCATCAGCGCCAGGGCGGGTTCGTCAAAATATTCGGCATTGCTGGCGCACACACCCACGCCCACGGTGCCGCTCCAGTCGGTAATTTCCGGCAGTTCGGCGGACAGGTAGTTCAGCAACTCCTGCGCCTGTGCGGCGAAGTGGTCGGTGATGTAAAGCAGCCCCAAGGCAGGCGCCTTGGCGTAGGCGGGCAGCGCCATCTGCGCGCGCACCTGCGCCAGCGCCAATGCAGCTGCCATGCGCCACTGCGGGTGCGTGGCGTGACCTGTTGGACAGAGCTTCATGGGGTTGCGGACTGCACAGGGCCTGCCTGCATGGTGTGCAGGCCAGGCACAGTCAGCGTGCCTTCTTGGCTGCGGGTCGGCGTGCGGTGGTCTTCGCCGCCGTCGTCTTTTTGGCTGCAGCCTTGCGGGGCGCTGCCTTGCGCGCAGGCGCCGGTGCGGCGCTCTGCGCCTTGGCGGGCATCACGCGGCGGGATGCGCTTTGCACCCCCTTGGCCGCCATCTGACCGGCCATGCCGGTGGCTGTACGGAAAGCCTCCTTGGCCAGGCCTGTCGCCAGGTTGCGGGTGGTATCAAGGGCGGTCTGCTTCGCGGCGTCCTTCATGGCGTCGGTGGCAATTTGCTGGAACTGCTGTGTGAGTGCCCCCCACCACTGCATGGGGTCGACCATGCTCGCCGCCTGTGCTGCGGCAGCTTTGGATTTCTTGGCGGGTGCGGCATGGGCAGCCGGTTCGGGCGCCGCCATATCGGACACACGATGCGCCACGCCCGAGACAGCCTGGGCCGCGCTGGCCAGGGTTTCACCGGCTTTGTGCACGCCATCCATCACGGTATCGGCCGTTTTGAGTTTGAAAGCGTTGGCCACGTCGCCCATGCTGAAGTTCATGCCCTTGAGCGTGGCCAGGGTCATCTTCTGCACCTCCAGGGCCTGGATAGTGGCCGCCAGCGCGCGTGAATTTTGCTCCAGCCAAAACTGCACGGCCTTGAGTTCATCGACCCGCTTTTCCAGCTCTTCAACGTTGATGGTCGGCGCGACCCAGCTGGACAGATTGGGCATCTGCGGAATATTGCTGGATGCGCCCTTGGCAAGGTTCTGCAGAAAGTCAAAACCTGGCACGAATTTACCGAAACCGGTGGTTGATGTGTCGCTCATGGCCGCTCCGCTGGGTTGGATGTGAACAAGGATGCCCGCAGCTTACTCCAACGGCGACCCGGTGCGAAAGGGCATGTTGCAAACACCATGCCCTTGCGCGCGCAGCGACCGGCATCCAGGCTCAGTGCTTCATGCCCATGCCATGGCCGGCGGCGGCCCCAGGGGCCTGTGCCGCCACGGGCAGCTGCAGCTGCATTTGACTCTCAGCGCCCTGGGCATCCTTGAACACCAGGGTCAGGGGCACTGTCGCGCCCTTGGCCAGCGGGGCCTTCAAATCCATCAGCATGACGTGGTAGCCGCCGGGCTTGAGCTCCACAGCCTTGCCTGCGGGCAGTTCCAGGGAAGGAACAGCACGCATTTTCATGACATCGCCTTCCATCTTCATCTCGTGCACCTCGGTCACACCAGCGGCGGGCGATTCGGCGCGCACCAGGCTGGTGGCCTGGGCAGCGGTCAGGCGCATGAAGGCGCCCGTGGCTTTTTGGCCCGGCACGCTGGCACGGGCCCAGGCGCCATCCACGGCGACAGGAGCCGCAGTCTGGGCATGGGAAGCGCCGCTCAGCAAGGCCGCAGCGAGGAACAAGGGGGTGGTGATACGTGACAGTGACATGGATTTCTCCCAATAAACAAACGAGCAACGAAGGGCACCGCAGACGCGGCGCAGGCAAAAAATAGAGACAAAACAGGCTGCAGCGCTTTACCATCAAGCGCCAGCAGCTATTGTTTCAGGAGCTTATGCGCGGACGGGCGGGCCGCGCGCAGGCTGGGGTACCGCCGTGGGAACGGCTACATGCGCAAGCACCCGGGGCGGATTGGCGTACGCAGGGGGCGCCAGCCGGGGCAAGGCGGCCACTGCGGACGGCGGGGGCGCAACAGCGGGGCTGCACAGCGGGCAATCGAGCGCATGGCCCAGGGCCGGCAGCGCAGGGGGCCCAGATAGCACGAACCGGGCCTCGCCCGTGCCCGAGCAGATGCGTTCCAGTGACGCCATCGCCAGCCAAGGCGACGCCGTGGCCACCCCGGCAGACAGGACGAACCATGCCAGCACAAGACAGGCCAGCCAACGGGAGCGGCGCAGGGATTGCATAGATCCATTGTAGAAGGCCGTTGTGCACCCACCGCAACGGCACCGCTGCGCGGTCAGCATCCGCCGTCTGGCTCCAGCGGTCGCTCCAGCCGCTCGCGCAGCCCGCTGGCACGATAGGTGCGCGCTTGCACAGCCTGGGCCAGCAGGCCTGGTTGCGCGGCCACCAGGGTGAAGGCCTGGCGTGCGCGGGTAATGCCGGTGTAGACCAGTTCGCGCCCCAGCACCGCACCCGCGCGCGGCGGCAGCACCAGCACGGTGTGTTCAAACTCCGAGCCCTGGCTTTTGTGCACCGTCATGGCGAAGGCCGTTTCCACATGCGCCAGGCGCGCCACCCCGACCGAGCGCAGTTGCGCACCGTCGGCAAAGTACACGCGCAGACCCGACTGCGTGCTGGCGCCAGGCAGCACAATGCCAATGTCGCCGTTGAAGACCCCCAGCGCCGCATCATTGCGCGTGACCATGACGGGCCGCCCGGCATACCACTCGCCACGCCCACCCAGCAGGCCTGCAGCGCGCAGCGCAGCCTCGACAGCGCGGTTGAGTCCAGCGGCGCCCCACTCGCCCTCGCGCACGGCGCACAGCAGGCGAAAGCGCTCAAACGCAGTGAGCACGCTGCGCACCCAGTCCTCGTGCGCAAGGCCTGCTGAGGCATCCGTGGGCGGCTGCGCCATGCAGGCCAGGTAGTCACGGTAACAGGCGGGTGCGCCGGGACGCCCCTGCAGCGCCAGCCGCACCACCGCCACGGCATCCACCCCCTCCAGCGCCTGCACGGCGAGGGTGGCGTCGCCCGCCAGCAGTTGGCGGGCCGCAGCGCCATCGCCCCGGTTCACCGCCAGTGCCAGTTGGCCGATGGGACCGCCAAAGCGGCGGCTCTCGCGCAGCATCACGGTGTGCTGGGCCAGCGCGGGCGGCGTGCCCTGGGCTTGCAGGCACGGCGCCGGAATGCGCTCACCTGCGGCCTGCAGCGCATAGCGCGCGGTCTCCGGGCTGTAGCGTCCGGCCTGCGCATCACGGCACAGGTCGCCCAGCACCGCACCGGCCTCCACCGAGGCCAGTTGGTCTTTGTCGCCCAGAAACACCACACGCGCACGGGCGGGCAGTGCGTCGAGCAGCGCAGCCATCATTTCCAGGTGCACCATGGAGGCTTCATCCACGATGAGCACATCCACATCGAGCGGATGGGCCGCGTGGCGGCGAAAGCGCCGCGTATCCGGCCGCGCACCCAGCAGGCCATGCAGGGTGCGCGCCGCGCCCATGCGCCGGGCAAAAGCATGCAGGTCCAGGGTATCGCCCAGGCGCTGCTGCAATTCCTCCAGGGCTGCATCAATGGACTGTTTGAGGCGCGCCGCTGCCTTGCCCGTGGGCGCAGCCAGGGCCACGCGCAAGCGTTCGGGTTGTGCGTCGACCGCCGCCAGCAGCGCCAGCAGGCGTGCGGCGGTATAGGTCTTGCCCGTACCCGGCCCCCCGGTGATGACGGACAAGCGCGAACGCAGCGCTATCGCACAGGCGATTTTCTGCCAGTCCACACCGCGATCGGGTACCGGTGCATCAGAGGCAAAGAGACGATCGAGCCACTGGCGCGCCAGCGCTTCGTCCACCGGCAAGGGTGCGGCGGTGCGCGCCCGCAGGGCCTGGGCCACCCGGGTTTCGTCGACCCAGTAGCGGCGCAGGTAAAGCAGCGGTGCATCAGGGCTGCCGCCCAGCACCAGGGGCTGGCCTGCATCGGCCTGCAGCCCGGCCTGGCGCACAGCAGGGCTGGCCTGCAGTGCAGCGACCCAGGTTTGCAGCCCATCGGGCAGGGTGTGCCAAAAGTCTTGCAAGGCGGCTTGCGCATCGGGCGGCCAGCCCAGCAGCGCGCCGGGGTCGCGCAGCTGGGACGCCAGTGCAAGGCAGGTGTGGCCGCGCCCTTCCATGTGGGCCAGCAGGGCCGTGACGACCAGTACCTCGGGCGCGGCCTGCGGGTCCAGTTCGGCCACCAGGGCGGCCAGTGCGCTGTCGAGCCGGCGCAGCCAGCCTGCGTCGCTCCACTGGCGCAGGATTGTCAAGGTGGTCTTCATGCGCGGTCCTCCGCGAGGGCGAGCAAGTCGTCAAGCGCGATGAGCAACTCCAGCGGCGGCGGCACAGGGTGCACGCCCTGCACGGGGCCGTCGATGCCACGCAAAAAGAAATACAGGGCGCCGCCCAGGTGCTGTGCGGGCACATAGGCCGCGCCCAAACGCGCGCGCAGCAGGCGGTGCAGTGCCAGCAGGTAGAGCGCGGCCTGCACGTCGTAGCGGTGCGCGGCCATGGCCGCGTCCAGCGCTTGCGCGGTGTAGGCGCTGCCGTTGACGCCCAGGTGGTTGGACTTGTAGTCCAGCACCCAGTAGCGGCCGTTGTGCTCGAACACCAGATCGGCAAATCCCATGAGCATGCCGCGCAGCTCCCGCTCGGGCAGCGCAGGCCGCTCCAGGCCGGGCAAAAGGTGTTTGCAGCACAGCGCATCGACGTCGGCGGCGCGCAAGGCGTGGGCGGGCAGCCAGAATTCCATCTCGGGCAGCAAGGCTCCGAGCGCCTGCAGGGGCGCGCCCACACCCGGCAGCGGTGTACCCACCACGGCGCCCAACCACTGCAGCACATCGTCGGCACGCTCGCCATGGCCCGCGCGCTCGCAGCGGCGGCGCAGGCGTTCGGCCAGTGCGGGCGTGCCTTGGAGGTCAAAGCCTTCGTCCGCCAGCCATTCGAGCTGGTCGTGCAGAAAATTGCCCGCCAGCGGCCCCCTCGGAAAGCGGTGCCAGGCGGCATCGGGCGCAGGTACGGGCGAAGCGAACAGGTCCTCCGTCCAGCCCCGGGGATGCTCGGGCGGCGGCGTGGCGGCCCATGCGGGAGCGCTGAGCGGCCCCGTCGCCTGTGCCGCCAGGCCTGGCTCGTCGTCGGCTGGACGCAAGGCCTGTGTGGGCGCCAGCGCAGGGGCCGCGGCGGAACTCGGTCGCACCAGTTGCGAGAAACTGCCAATGCCCCAGCGGCGCTCGAACACGGCGGCATAGGCGGCCTGCACGTGCAGCGGCGCAGGCGCCGCGCGCGCGGCCAGCCGTGTGCGGGGCACCTCGGCAGGGGCTGCGTGCAGCACGATGCCGCTCTGCCCCTGTGCCAACTGCTGCAGGGGGGCGAGCCAATCGCCCGCCTCCAGGGCCGCGCCACCACTGAGCAGATAGCCCAGCGCGCTCTGGTGGGTGCGGCACTGGGCACCATTGCCCACCTTCAGCGCCGCAAAACCCAGCCACAACGCATGGCGAGCGCGGGTCAACGCCACATAGAGCAGGCGCAGGTCTTCACGCTGGCGTTCGTGGTCGGCCTGGGCGAGTGCGGCGGCGTCCAGTTGCAGGTGCAGGCTGCGCTGGCCGTCCGCATCCACCAGGCGGACAAAGCTATTGGAGCGGCGCGCCATGGCGCGAAAGCTGCAGGCAAACGGCAGGCACACCACGGGGTATTCCAGGCCCTTGCTTTTGTGCACGGTGACCACTTTCACCAGATCGGCATCGCTTTCCAGGCGCACGATCTGCTCGTCGCCCGTGGGCCGCCCTTCCTGCATTTGATCGTGCAGCCAGCGGATGAGTGCGTGCTCGCCATCGAGCAAGGCGCTGGCGTCCTGCAGCAGTTCGGCCAGGTGCAAATAGTTGGTCAGGCGGCGCTCGCCCCCGCTCTCTTGCAGCCAGCGTGCGGGCAGCCCGAACTGGTGCAGGGTCTGGCGCAGCATGGTCAGCACGCCCTGGCTTTGCCACACGCTGTGCAGCGCGCGCAACTGCAGGCTACGGGCATCAAAAGCCTCGTCATTGGTCGCCAGCCAGGCCAGCTCTTCGAGCGCCAAGCCCATGGTGCGCGTGGCCAGGCCGGCGCGGGCCTTGCGGGCATCGAGCGGCTCAGCCACGGCCTGCAGCCAGTACCACAGGTCGTGCGCCTCGTCGCTGCCAAACACCGAATCCTTGTCGGACAGATACACCGAAGCCACGCCGCGCCGGTGCAGTTCGCGCCGAATGGCCTCGGCCTCGCGTCCAGTGCGCACCAGCACGGCGATGTCTGCCGGGCGCAGGCGCTGCAAGGGCTGGCCCGGCTGCGCGAAACCCGCCTGCGCATCACCCAGCCAACCAACGATGTGCTCGGCGCAGCGTGCGGCAGCGCGCTTTTGGTGCTCGCCCGCGCTGAGCAGCTCCAGGTCGTGGTGGATGGCGAGGGCCGGCACCAGGCCGCCTGCGGTCTGGAACTGCTCTGCACGGCCGCGCGCCTGCACCGCGACAAAGGGCAGCGGGTTGTGCGCCGCGCCGGGCGTGCGGAAACGGAAAGCGCCCTCGCCCAGGCGCTCTTCGGCGCGCACAAAGGCGTGGTTGACGGCCGCCACCAGCGCGGCCGTGGAGCGGTGGTTGGTGCCCAGCACGTAATGCCGCCCGGCGGTCGCGCGCCGCGCCGCCAGATAGCTGTGAATGTCGGCGCCGCGAAAGCCATAAATGGACTGTTTCGGGTCGCCGATGAGCAGCAGCGCCGTCTCCGGGCAGTGCTCCTGCGTGCGGTAGAGCTGGTCGAACAACCGGTACTGCAGCGGCGATGTGTCCTGGAATTCGTCGATCAACGCCACCGGGTACTGCGCCGTGATGCGCGCGCGCAGGCGTTCGCCATTCGGCCCGGCCAGGGCCTGGTCGAGCCGCTGCAGCATGTCGGCAAAGCCAAAACTGCCCGTCTGGCGCTTGAGCTGCGCCACGCGCTGCTGCACGCAGGCGGCGGCATGCAGGCGCAGCGCCACGGTGGGGTCGGGCAGCGCCTGCTGGGCCGCCAGCAGATCGGCCAGGGCCTGGAAGTGTTCGGGCAAGGCCATGGGCGGCGCGCCGTCCTTGCGCGCATCCAGCAGGCCCTCGGGAGTGAGACGGCTCCATGCAGCGGTGGTCAGCTCCAGCAACTGCGGCTCGGGGCTGTCGGCCCACGCCACGATCTGGTCCAGCCATTTACCGTAGCTCGCCGGTTTGAGCCGGGTGCGGTTCCAGTCGCATTCCTTGGGCGCGGTCTGGTCGTCCAGCCACTGGCGCATTTCCTGCGCGCGCCCGGCCCAGCCGTGTTTCAGCGCGGCTACGGCGTCGCAGCGCGCCTGCTGGGCCTGCTGCACGCATTCGGCCAGCGTGCCCGCGCCGGCACCGGGCGGCAGGTCTTGCGCGGCCAGGCCGCGCATGTCGTCCACCAATGCCTGCACGCCGCCCCACACGGCCAGCACGGCGTCGAGCGTGGGGCCGTCCAAGGGGTAGCACTGCTGGCGCCAGTAGTCTTGCGCAGCTTCGGTTTGTACGGCGGTTTCATCGGCGCACAGTTCTTCGTCAAACAGGCTGCCGCTGTCAAACGCATGTTCGCGCAGCATGCGCTGGCACCAGGCGTCGATGGTGTGCACGGCCGCATCGTCCATGCCTTGGGCGGCCAGGGCCAGGCGCCAGGCGGCCTGGGTGCGCGCCGCGCCGTCGGGGTAGGCGGCCAGAAGATCGGCCAAAAAGCTATCGTGCGCGGGCACCACCGCCTCGCCGCGAAAGCACTGCGCCGCTTCGATCAGGCGGGCGCGGATGCGGTCCGACAGTTCGCGCGTGGCGGCGCGGGTGAAGGTCATCACCAGAATATCGGCCGGGCGCAGCGGGCGGGCAAAGGCCTGCCCGCCCCCGTGGCCGAGCACCAGGCGCAGGTAGAGCGCAGCAATGGTCCAGGTTTTGCCCGTGCCCGCGCTGGCCTCGATGAGGCGGCTGCCCCACAGCGGGAAATCGATGGCGTGCAGCGCCGTGCTGTCGGCACCATTGTCCAGGGGCGGGCTCATGCGGCGTCTCCGGTGGCGTGAGCAGGGCTGCCCGCCTCGGGGTGGATGCGGACCTGCACCTGCTCTCGGGCCCATTCGGCCAGCGGCCCGCACACGGACGCGGCCAGGGCCTCGAAGCGACCGTCGTCGATCAGCGCCTCGTAATCGGGGTAGAGCCGCGCCAGGCAGGGCTCGGTGCCTTCGCCCTCCCGGTTGAATCCGCCTTCGTAGGTGCTGGCTGCGTCGCCCCCGCTCACCCAGGCCAGTGCACTGCGCAATGCAAAAGGCAGCGGCGCCTGCATGCCCTCACACCACACCTGCAGCAGGTGCACCAGGGTGGCGCGCGCGCTGTCGGGCGCGAGGGGCGTGCAGTGCAGCGCGGCATCGCGCCCCACCAGCAGGCCGTGCACGCGGGCACCACTGGCGGCAGCCGCCAGGCTGCGCACCCAGGACACCAGCAGCGCATCGGCGCGCACCGTGCCATTGCTGGCGTCCTGCAGCAGGCGCGAGGGTGTCAGGTCCAGCCACACGGGCAAGCCATCCTGGCCATGGCGCAGGTGCTCCAGCCAGTCTTCCAGCACGACAGGTGTTTGTTCAGAATTTGAATAAAAAGCACCGCTAGCGCTTACTGGCAAAGCGCCAACAGCTACTACTTCAATAGCACTCTGTTCTTGTGTCGTGCAGTGCAGAGGCAATCGGTCGGTGGCATGGGGATGGTCGGCCTGCGCTTGCTGCCAGGCATGCAACAAAGGCAAGAGACTCTCTGCCAGCCGGGCCTGGGCGCGATCCCCCAGGCCGCCCAGGGGCAGGCTGCCGGCACGGCGCAGGCGCTGCAGGCGGCGCTCCAGCAAAGCATCCACCGGCGCATCGCCCGGCGTGCTCTGCAGATCAGCCAGCACACCGTCCAGCAGATCGCGCACGGTGCTGTACTCCTCCAGACCGGCCAGGCCAAAAGACTCATCGTCGTCGCCCTCGTCCTGCGCCGGGTCAAACACCACGCCCAGCCGCTCGCGCATAAAAGCCCGCACCGGGTTGCGCAAAAACGCGGCCAGCGAGGCCACGCCCAGCGGTACGCGTGGATCGGGCACAAACGCGGGCAACGGTGGCGCGGGGGGCTGTGCAGACGGCTCGGCGCTGTGCGCTGCGCGCCATTCGCGCGCATAGGTGAACAGCGCGGCATCGCCCTCGAAATAACGGCGGCTGAAGGGCTGCAGCGGGTGCTCGGTGGTGCGCTGGGCCAGCACCTCGCCGCTCCAGCCTGCGGCCAGGTAGTCGCGCAACTGCGACACCAGCACCGAAGGGGGCTGCAGGCTGTTGTCGCGCACGCTGCGCCCGGTCCAGCCCACGTAGAGCACGCGCCGCGCCGACAGCAAGGCTTCGAGCATGAGCTGGCGGTCGTCGCTCTGGCGCGAGCGGTCGCCAGGGCGCGCCTGGCCGCCCAGGGCCATCAGGTCGAAGTCGCTGCGCGGCGCGCGGCGCGGGTAGTCACCGTCGTTCATACCCAGCAGGCAGACCACCTCGAACGGAATGGCGCGCAGCGGCATGAGCGTGCAGAAGGTGACACCACCCGCCCGGAAACGCTGGTTCAGCGAAGGCTGCTGCAAGGCATCGAGCCAGGCCTGGCGTGCAACGACCAGGGACAGCTCCTCCGAAAAACCGGCCTGCGCACAGGTCTCCTGCCAGGTGGTGAGCGCGGCGTCGAGGGCCTGCAGCACCTGGCGGTCGTCCTCACTGGTGGCCTGGGCAATGCCCGCCAGCAGCGCGCGGCAACGCACGGCCCAGCCCTCGGGCGTGGCCGGGGTGAGCGACGTGCGCCACCAGTGCTCGAGCTGTTCGAGCAGACCGGCGAGCGCGCCCGCCAGTTCAGCGTCGAGCCCGCCCACTTCGGTGTAGGGCTCGATGCCGGCAAACGCCGCATCGCCTCCGGCATAACCCAGCAGCATGCGGCGCAGGCCGAAGGCGCCGGTGTTCTGGTCACCGCACGCCCCCAGGCCCAGGTGGTCGCGCTGCGCCGCGTTCAGCCCCCAGCGGATCCCCGCGCCAGCCATCCACTGTGCCAGGCGCGCCATGGAGCCCGGGTCCACGCCAAAACGCGCCGCGATGGCGGGGACATCGAGCAGATCGCGCAGCTCGCTCAAGGTGCAGCGCTGCTGCGGCAGGCGCAGCAACCATTCCAGCGCGCCCACCAGCGGGTGGCTGGCGCGCGCACTCAGGTCGGCAATGTCAAACGGGATATAGCGCGCATCGCCGCGCGGGTACTGGCCAAACACGGCCCGGATGGCAGGTGCCATGGTGTCAATGCTGGGCACCATGACCACGATGTCGCGCGGTTGCAGCGGCGCACCGCCGGGGGGCTGGGCCAGCAGGTGCAACAACTGGTCGTGCAGCACCTCGACCTCGCGCAGCGCGCTGTGCGCCACATGAAAAACAATGGAGCGGTCGGACGCCAGGGCTGCTCGCCGGTCGTGCTCGGCCAGCGGCACCAGGTCGCGGATGCGGTTTTGCACCTGCAGCAGCAGCGGTGCGTCGGCGCGCTCATGCTCGTCGAACAGGTCAACCCGCGGCAGGCCGAAGCGGGCCTGGGCCTGCTGGGCATCGTCGAAAGCATCGAGCTGGCGCACAAAATCGCGCGACTGGCGGCCCCAGGCGGCCAGCAGCGGATGCGCATGGGCATGCATTTCCTCCAGCGGCAGCGCAGCCAAGTCGCGCCCGGCCCGCAGCGGCTGGCGGCGCTGCGCCATGCGCAGCAGCTCGCGGCCGTCGATGGTGTCGGCCCAATGAAAGCGGCAAGGGTTAGGTATGGCCAGCAGCACCTGGCTGTGCCGGGCGAGCGCCGCCAGCAATTGCAGCACCGGCAGAGGGACATGCGCCATGCCGAACAGCACGATACGGCGGGCCACGGGGCTGGCCAGCGGCGTGTCACCATGCAGCGCGTCCAACACACGCTGGTGGATGTGCGGGCGGGTGCATTGGCGCTCACGTTCGTCCAGCGTGGCCAGCACGGCACGCCACAGCAGGGGCTGCCAGCGCTGGTCAGAGGGCAGCTCCAGCGGGGGGCGATCGGGCGCAGCCAGGCGGTCTTGCCCTGCGGCCCAATCGCCCAGCCAGTCAGGCCGGTAGACCTGGTACTGGTCGAACAGATCGGCCAGGCGCGTGGCAAGCTGGAACAGCCGGTCGGGGTCATCGCCCGCCGCCAAAAACCCGGCGATGGGCTCGTAGCCGGGCTCGTGCAGCAAGCCCGGCAGCAAGCGCACCAGCCGCCAGGCCAGGGCATCCTTGTCGACCGGCGAGCGTGTGGGTACCTGGGCGCGGCCCAATACCTGGCGGTAGGTGCGCCACAAAAACCGCGACGGCAGCTCTACCCGCATGGCAGCGCACACGCCGCTGCGGGCAGCCGCTTCCATCTTGAACCACTCGGCCATGCCGTTGCTTTGCACCAGCACCACCTCGTCCTCCAGCGGCGCCAGCGGGTTCTGGCGCAGCCACGCCAGAGTGGCCTCGGCCAGCTGTTCGGTGCGGTTGCTGTGCAGCGCAATCAGGCCGGTTTGCAGGGGGGAACGGTCAAACGATGGAGGGGGCATGGCATGTGGCGAAAACTCTGCGGGGGACTGTAGTTCATCTGCGCGGCATTACAGTGCGGTCATGCCCGACTTCCTCACCATCACCCCCAATCCCGCGCTCGATCTGGCCACCACCACCGCCCGGGTGGAGCCCACGCACAAGCTGCGCTGCGCCACCCTGCAGCGCTACCCGGGCGGTGGCGGGATCAACGTAGCGCGGGTACTGCACCGCCTGGGCCATGCGGTGCAGGCCTGGCATCTGTCGGGTGGTCTGGCAGGCGCACAACTGGCCCAGCTACTGGCAGCCGAAGCCCTTCCCGAGCGCTGCCTGCCGATTGCGGGCGAAACGCGGGAAAACCTCTCGGTGGTGGAGCAAGGCACCGGGGAAGAGTACCGCTTCGTGATGCCCGGCCCCTCACTGGCCACCACCGAATGGCAGGCCTGCCTGGACGCGGTGGCGCAGCAGGCCACACCAGCGCGCTGGATCGTGGCCAGTGGCAGCCTGCCGCCCGGCGTGCCCGATGATTTTTATGCGCGGCTGGCGCGCATCGCCCGCCTGCAGGGCAGCCGCATGGCGCTCGACAGCTCCGGCCCGGCCCTGGCCGCCGCGCTGGAGGAAGGCGTGTACCTGGTCAAGCCCAGCCTGCGTGAAATGCGCGAACTCACCGGCCAGCCCCTGGCCGATGCCGCGCACTGGAACGCCGCAGCGCAAGCCCTGGTGCATCAACACAAGGCGCAGGTCGTGGCACTGTCGGTGGGTGCGCAAGGCGCTGTACTGGCAACGCCCGACGGTGTGTGGCAAGCCCCCGCCCTGCCCGTGCAGGCCACCAAGGGCACAACGGGTGCAGGGGACTGTTTTCTGGCCGCGCTGGTGTCGGCGCTGGACCGCAAAGACCCTGCGCCCACCGCACTGCGCTGGGGCTTGGCAGGTGGCGCGGCAGCCCTGCTGGCACCGGGCACGGCACTGGCCGATGCCGCCGAGGTGCGGCGCCAGTTTGACCGGGCCACAGACCTGCCGCAGCCGGGATAAACCGGCGCGGGCGCCCTCAATGCTGCGCCATCACCCAGCGGTTGCGTCCTGCGGCCTTGGCTTCGTACAAAGCGGCGTCGGCCTCTTGCACCAGTGCGGCGCCACCATCACGCGACATGGGTACCTGCGCCGCCACGCCCACACTCACGGTCACCTGCGGCGCCGTGGGCGAGTCGCCATGCGGCAGCTCCAGGGCAGCCACTTTTTCGACCACCCGCGCCGCAGCGACTGCGGCCCCCGCAGCATCGGTGTCGGGCAGGATGACGACCAGTTCCTCGCCGCCATAGCGCGCAACGATATCGGTGCTGCGCACCATGCTTTGCTCCACGGCCCGGGCCACGGCCTGCAGGCAGGCGTCGCCCTGCGGGTGGCCATGGCGGTCATTGAACTGCTTGAAATGGTCCACATCGATCATCAACACGCCCACCGGCTGCTCGCGCCGGAAGGCCGCTGCGCAAGCCTGCGCCAGGCGTTCGTCAAAGTAGGCACGGTTGGCAATCCCTAGCAGGCCGTCGGTGCGCGAAAAGGCTTCGAGCTGCTGGTTGGCGATGCGCAGCTCAGCGTTGGTGCGCGCGAGGGCGTTTGTGCGATCCGTCACCCGTTTTTCCAGATCCTGGTTCGCAGCGATCAGCACGGCGTTCTGCTTGGCCAGCGCGTGGTAGAGCCGCGCAATCACCTTGAGCAGCGCCTGGGTGCTGTTGCTGGCCCCGGCGCTGGCCTCGCTGTCCCAGGCCTGCTCGGGCGTGGCCCCGGCGGTGATAGCCACGATCTGGCGCGCCAGCGACTGGTCGGTGCCCAGGATGTGCAGACCCAGCCATGAGGTCAAAAATCCCACGATAGATTCGGCCGCGTTGGGCAGCGTCTCGCGCACCGTCCAGATGGCCTTGATCTGCTCGACAAACTGGTCGTGCTGCGCCTTGTGCAAGGCGATGTGGCGCGGGTCGATACCCACGCCCCGCATCAGGGCCTCTTCATCATGGAAGTGGTATTCGGTGTATGTCACCAGCCGCACAAACGTGGCCGCCAGGACTTCGTCGCGGTTGCGCTCGGTGCTGTAGAAGGTTTTGCTCAGCTCATTGAACAGATCGACCAGCGCATGGTGCTGGTCATCCATATCCTCCACGCCGGTGATGAAATGCTGATCCCATACAAAAGCATCCATTGCTGCTGTCCTCGCAAGTCGGTGTGAACAGGCTTTAGCTTACGCGCATCCGCGCGTGCGGGGGGTGGCAATGCCACAATGCCGCCTTTCATACCTCCTGGGAACGTGCCTGTTCGGCCATCAGAACGTGTCTACGATTTCTCTTGGCGATCATTGCCCCGCAAAGGTGGTGAATGCAAGGCGAAAGTTACAGCCGGGCTGGCGGCCCGGCGAGGATTTGCAACGCTGCAGAAGCATGCCCAGTGGACAATGCAACGCTGGCGCAACTCATGGGCTACTTACAGTCGCCAGCACTGCGCAAGCAACTGCTGCCGCTTTGCATAAAAATAGCCGAGTCCGACGCGCACATGGCCGAGGGAAAATCCATCGTGCTCAATGCGGCGGTAGAACATCGGGGCTGCAGCGCTTTATGTTGGAGCCCATGCGCCGTGCCCGCCGAATCACGGGCGTCAAGAAGAAGATTTGCACCAGCGCATAGGCATTGGCTGCCAGCAAACAGGCCAAAACCGGTAGCCCCACCAGCAATGGCCAACCCAACGCGCTCATCCACGCACCCAGCCCCACAGCCCAGTCGCCCATGCCCCCCTCTGGTGCAACAAACGGCGGCATGATCTGCTGCCCCGGCAAGAGGAATGCCCCGATCTGAAAGGCGAGCCAATACAAGGGGACGATGGTCAACGGGTTGGTGTAAGCCGTCGCGATGACAGCGGCGATGACGTTACCCCGCAGCCAGGCACAGATTCCCAAAGAGCCCAGAATTTGCAAAGGCCCCGGGATGAGACCGCAAAGCATCCCAATGGCAACGCCCCGGGCCAGTGGCTCGCGGGTGAAGCTGAAGACATCGTGCTGGTCTAGCCAAGGGCGTAGCCTGCCCAGCCAGCGATTATTCAAACTATCCAGAACGCGGGGCTCCAGATGCCTCAGCCATGACCTGAATCGACGCGCCTGGCTCATGCCGTCAAAAATTTGCATTGACCAATGAACCCTCTGCGGTGCAAGGGCGTAGGCCAGAAGGGGCGCGCACAACCAGCACCACCCCTTGTGCGGCATGAATCACCTGCTGCGCGACAGAGCCCAGCAGCAGGTTTTCAGTGGTGCTCAGACCACGCGCACCGATGACGATACCTCGGCTACTCAAAGAAGCGGCTTGTTGGACGATGCTATCGACCGCTTCTCCCATACGCACATGGAGTCGCCACCCTACTCCGTTGGCATCAAGGATGGCGCACGCATCAGTCGCCACAGCCCAGCCGTACTGGGCCAAATGGGATTCGGAGGCCTCCTTGCTCAGCCAAGGTTGCGCATTGACAAGGTCCAGCACAGGCACACCGGACTCTTTGGCGAGGCGCATGGCCTGGGTCAGCGCATGCAGTGCGTGCCCTGAGCCGTCGAGTGCGACAAGCCAACAGGCACCCGCAGGCAAGGAGGCAGGGAGTCGCTCAGACTCCAATGTCACAGCGATCAACCGACCGTCGCTATCGCGCTGTTCATTGCGTGACGGTGGAATTGCGCGTACCCTGCCCATTGTCTGAGGCCTAGAGGGCGTACTGTGTCCCGATCGACTGCTCACCACCGATGCAACCACAGACGCGATGATCAAGCCCGCAGTCACCATCAGCGCGACACCAATCGGGATTTTGTAAAAATCAACCAGAAGCATCTTGCCGCCGATGAACACCAGAACCAGCGCCAAGCCATAGGCCAGCAAATGGAAGCGGCTGGCCATGTCGGCCAACAAAAAGTACAGCGCGCGCAGGCCCAGGATGGCAAAGATGTTGGCCGTGAGCACAATGAACGGATCGCTGGTGATGGCAAAGATGGCAGGGATGCTGTCTACTGCAAAAATGACATCAGTGGCACCAAGCATCACGAGCACCACAAACAAGGGGGTATAGAGCTTGACTCCGTTTACCACCGTTGTTAGTTTTTCGCCGTCAAAGCGGTCGCTGATTTTGATGTGCTTCTTCAAAAATTTCAGCACGGGGTTATCGGCAATATCTGGCTCTTGGCCCGCTGCAATCCACATCTTCACGCCGGTGATCACCAGGAAAGCACCGAACACATACAGCAGCCAATGGAAGGTCGCCAGCAGCCAGGCGCCTGCCAGAATCAGGATTGCGCGCAACACGATGGCACCGATGATGCCGATGATGAGCGCACGCTTTTGGTACTGCTCAGGCACGGCAAAGTAGCTGAAGATCATCAGGAAGACAAAGATGTTGTCGATCGACAGACTCTTCTCCACCAGGTAGCCGGTGATGAATTGCATGGACACCGTATTGGCGACTTCGCGCCCCTGCGAGTCATTGAGGTACCACCACAGCAAGCCCACAAACACAAACGATAACGAAAACCACAGGACGCTCCACAGAGCGGCTTCCTTCATGGTGACTTTGTGGGATCCTTGCTTCTCCATGGCCAGAAGGTCAACGGCAATGGCCACCACCACAAAGACGGCAAAGCCCACCCACATCCACCACGTTCCTATCGTTTCCATCGTCATCCTTTAGTCAAAGATCTCGCTGAGCCAGGACTTCTTGCGCTTATGGGGGTATCCCTGCGAACGGCCATAGTCGGAGTCCGAAAAATCAGGGCGTCCGCGGTGTGTGGGCGCGGCAGCAGCAGCGGTTGGTGCCGTGGTTGTGGCTGCACGATCGATCAGCTTATCGAGTTCGCCACGGTCCAGCCACACGCCGCGGCATTGCGGGCAGTAGTCAATTTCGACACCCTGGCGGTCGGCCATCACAAGAGCCACATCAGTACAGGTGGGGCATTTCATATTTTTTCCTTTGTAAAGTTAGTCGTCGCTGCTGCCAAAGCCAAACAAGCTCAGCAAACTGGTGAATAGATTGAAAAGGGATACGAACAGGCCGACGGTGGCTAGCACATAGTTCGTTTCGCCGCCGTTCACAATGCGGCTGGTCTCGAACAGGATCAATCCTGCCGACAGCAAAGCCACCATGGCCGACACCGCCAAGCCCAGTGCGGGCACCTCAAACACCATGGCACCCACACCCGCCAGCAAGGCGATGACCATGCCAGCGAACAGAAAGCCGCCCATGAAGCTGAAGTCCTTGCGGGTGGTCAGCACATAGGCCGAGAGTGCCAAGAACGTCACACCTGTGGCGACCAGCGCCATGCCAATCACCTCTCCGCCATTGGGCAATCCGCTATAGCGGGTCAATAGCGGCCCCAGGGTGTAGCCCATGAATCCGGTGAGCCCGAATACGGCCGCCAAGGCCCAGGCGCTGTTTTGTAGTTTGTGCACCGCATACAACAGGCCAAAGTAACCCACCAGCGTAATGATGATGCCGGGGCTTGGCGCCTGCAGCGCCATAGCGGCTGTGGCCACACCAGCGCTGAACAAGAGCGTCATGGCCAGCAGCGCATAGGTGTTGCGCACCACACGGTTTTGCAGCGCAGGGGAAGTCTGGCCTTCGCCGTGGCTGTGTTCGGACTGCTGCACATCGGATCCGGGCCACGCGATGGCGCGGTCCTGGTTGTGTCGGGTTGAGTCGTTCATGGTGTTTTCTCCGAAGGTTTAGGTTGGGTTCACCCGTCGCTCTGGGGCTGCACCAGTTTTTTCATGGACTGGCGTTTGGGCCGCTTGGCTTTGGTCAGTGTTTTGACCATCTTGGCGACAATGCGGCGCAGAACGTCTTCCAAGGCTGTGCGCCAGTTGCTGGCGGTTGCACCAACGATCACGGTACCGTGGGATTCCAAGTGCAATTGAATCTGGGCGTGCTTGTCTACCCCGCCGCGCGGGCCATTCACGTCGGTAAAGCTCACCCTGGCCGTACTCACCTGCTGCGCCATGCGGCGCAGGGCAAAGCGCAAACGTTCCGTGGCAATGCCTTTCAGGGGCTTGGCCTCGGTGGGCTTGGCGTCAAAAACAATTTGCATGGTTGGCTCCAAAGGTGAGGGTGTTCAATGTCTGCAGATGTCGAATGTAGATCCCATAATAGAAAGAAAAAAGCATGTAATATCTTTCTATTGGAAAGCAAATACCTTACTATTTGCAGCGCCAACCCATGAGCCAAACCTTCAACTACCGCCATCTCTATTATTTTTGGATCGTCGCCAAAGAGGGCGGCATGGCCCGCGCTGCAGAGCGGCTGGACATGTCACTGCCCACCATTAGCACCCAGGTGCGCGAGTTGGAGAAGTCACTGGGTGTGAGCTTGCTCAAAGCCCAGGGCCGCAACCTGGTGCTGACCGAGGCCGGTGTAGCCGCCATGCGCGAGGCCGATCAGATATTTTCTTTGGGTGAGGGCCTGCCGCATCGTGTACGAGAGGCCGTGAGTGGAAGCAACGTGCGCTTTAACGTTGGCATCTCGGACGGCATTGCCAAGCTGGCCGTGCACCGCATGCTGGCACCGGTTTTAGCTGAGCCCAAGCTGCGTCTGTTGTGCCACGATGGGGAGTTTGGGCAACTGCTGGCGGAGCTGGCTTTGCACAAGCTTGATGCCGTATTGTCCGACCGCGCGGCACCCACCAAATCGGAGCTGCGCTTTACTAGCCAATTGCTCACCAGCAGCCCTGTCGCTTGGTACGCACCCCAGAAATGGCTGGAGGCGGCGCGTAGCGATTTTCCGCACAGCTTTGCTACCGTTCCCCTTTTGTTACCGACACCGCACTCTGCCGTGCGCCTGCGCATCGACCATTGGTTGGAGCGTGAGCGCATCAGGCCACTGATCACAGGGGAGTTTGAGGACAGTGCGCTGCTGATGACCTTTGGAGCAGCCGGAATGGGCGTCTTTCCGGCGCCAGTGTCCATCCACGAAGACCTGCTGAAGACCCACAAATTGGAGCTGATCGGTAGCTGCAACGAAGTGCAGGAGGAGTTTCATCTGATCTACACAGCGCGCAAGGTGCTGCACCCGCTTTTATCGCGCATCCTGCCGAGTGGATACTCTTGATTCAATCGAATTTCCCGCACGGGACCAGCATTTCAGCAGCCTGTAAGTGCAGCCCCTTCTGAATTTACGTACCGTCGTCTTCTGAAAACGGCAGTTCTGTTGTCTTGCGAGCACCATGAAAAAATCGCAAATACGCCCTCAAACCCCATGACCGATCTACCCGCCAGCGCGCCCCGCACTTTCACCCTCAGCGACTTCGACTTCGTTCTGCCCCCAGAACGCATCGCCCAGCACCCTGCCCCCGAACGCAGCGCTTCACGCCTGCTCGATGGCCGCAACCGGCCCCCGGTGGACCGCATCTTCCACACACTGCCCGGCCTGCTGCGCGCAGGCGACCTGCTGGTTTTCAACGACACCCGCGTCGTCAAGGCGCGCCTCTTTGGCGAGAAAGCCAGCGGCGGCAAGCTCGAACTGCTGATCGAGCGCGTGCTCACCGGCAACGAGGTGGTGGCCCACATGAAGGTCAGCAAAAAACCCCTGCCCGGCAGCACGGTGCACATGGCCGGCGGCCGCAGCGCCGGTGGTTTTGATGCCACGCTGCTGAGCCGCTGGCCCGACGCGCAGGGGCCCCTGTTTCGCTTCGCCCTGCATGGCCCCGCACAAGAAAGCCCCTGGGACCTGATGGAGCGCCACGGCCACCTGCCCCTGCCCCCGTATATCGAGCGCCAGCAAAACACCGGTAACGACCCCGACGCCGCCGAGGACAGCCAGCGCTACCAAACCATTTTTGCCCGCGCACCGGGCGCCGTGGCAGCGCCCACAGCGGCGCTGCACTTTGATGACGCCGTGCTGGCCGACCTGGCTGCGCAGGGCATCGAGCGCGCCAGCGTGACGCTGCATGTGGGCGCCGGCACCTTCCAGCCGGTGAAGACCGAGAACCTGGCCGAGCACCAGATGCACAGCGAGTGGTACGAGATCCCGTTGCCCACACTGGCCGCGCTGGAGCGCTGCCGCCAGCGTGGCGGCCGCGTGGTGGCCGTGGGGACAACGACGGTGCGCACACTCGAATCGTGGGCGCGCTCGGGGTTGGCGACGGGTGACACCAATATCTTCATCACGCCGGGGTTTGCGTTCCAGGTGGTGGACCTGCTGGTCACCAACTTCCATCTGCCCAAAAGCACGCTGATGATGCTGGTGAGCGCCTTTGCGGGCTATGACCAGGTGATGGAGCTGTACCGCCATGCGATTGCGCAGGAGTACCGGTTCTTCAGCTACGGGGATGCGATGCTGCTGGAGCGCGGAGCGCCCACGGCCCGCCTGTAGCGGCATTGCGCGCTCAGGGCTGCATTGCTACTATCAAAAAAATAGCTGCTAGCGTTTATGCATCAAGCGATAGCAGCCTTTTTTGCTTAAATTTTACAGCCCCAGGTGCTGCGCCACAAAATCGGCATCCTTGTCACCCCGGCCCGAGAGGTTGACCAGAATATTCTGATCGGGCGACATGGTTTTTGCCACCTTCATGGCGTAGGCCACGGCGTGGGCGCTCTCGAGTGCCGGAATGATGCCCTCGGTGCGCGAGAGCGTCATGAAGGCGTCCAGGCACTCGTCGTCGGTCACCGCCTCGTACTGCACGCGGCCTACATCTTTCAGATAGCAGTGTTGCGGGCCGACACCGGGGTAATCGAGCCCTGATGCGATCGAATACACCGGCAGCGGCTCGCCCTTTTCGTCCTGCAGGTTGTAGCAAATGAAACCATGGATGGCGCCCTTGGTTCCGAGCGTCATGGTAGCCGCGTGGTCGGGAGTGTCCAAGCCGCGACCGGCCGGCTCGACACCCACGAGCTGCACACCAGCGTCGGGCAGGAATTCCGTGAAGATGCCCATGGCGTTCGAGCCGCCGCCCACGCAGGCCGTCACCACATCGGGCAGGCGCTTGTGCTGCGCCAGGAACTGCGCACGCGCCTCGCGCCCGACGATGCTCTGGAAGTCGCGCACCATCTTCGGGAACGGGTGCGGGCCCACCACCGAGCCGATGGCATAGAAGAAATGGACCGGGTCTTTCATGTACTCCTCGAAGGCGCTGTCCACCGCGTCCTTGAGGGTGCGCGTACCGCGCGTCACGGGTACCAGCTTGCAGCCCAGAATTTTCATCTTGGTGACGTTGGGGTGCTCCTTGGCGATGTCGATCTCGCCCATGTGGATTTCGCACTCGATACCCACCAGCGCACAGGCCGACGCCAGCGCCACCCCATGCTGGCCAGCGCCCGTTTCGGCCAGCACCTTGGTCTTGCCCATGTGCTTGGCCAGCAGCGCCTCGCCCAGGCAGTGGTTGATTTTGTGCGCCCCGGTGTGGTTCAGGTCTTCGCGCTTCAAGTGGATGTGCGCGCCGCCCTGGCGATCGGACAGACGCTTGGCATAAAAAATCGGGCTGGGCCGACCCACGTAGTGCGCGTACAAATCTGCCAGTTCTTCCTGAAAGGCCGGGGTCTTGCGGACCTCTTCATAGGCGACGTTGATGTCGTCCATCACGGCCTTGAGCTCGGGGGGAAGAATTTGCCCGCCGTACTCGCCAAAGTAGCCCTGACTGTCGGGCATTTCCAGAAACTGCTGTGCCATGCGATGTCCCTCTGTGTGGTAAAAAAACCGTGAAATCTTAGGGCCTTTTTGTGGGCGCAGTTCTGCCAGCTAGGTGTTATTGATTCCGCCTCACAAAGCTTGAGATCTCTCGCGACGACGAACCGCGTACGAACACGGGATGTTTGTCGCAATCGACACCATCACGCCACACCCTCATTCACGCTGATTAGGCGAAACGATGCCGTACCTTTGCATCCGGCGGTAGACCGTCGCCCGGCACATACCAAGACTGCGGGCAGTTTCCGTCACATTCCACTGATACTGGCGCAAGGTCCGCAGAAGTACGTCTCGTGCACTCTCGGGGGTTGAGGACGCATAGGTCGGCACGCCAGGATCGATACCCAGCGACAACAGCCTGGGCGGTGGCAGTGCCGTGCAGACCGTCCCGGTGATTTCGGCGGGAAGATGCTGCACACCAATGGCCTCACCACCGCTCAAGGCCAGCGCGGCCCGCAAGGTGTTCTTGAGCTGGCGGATATTGCCCGGCCATGCATAGCCGACCAGCAAGGGCAGCACATCCGCGGAAAAACCTGGCGTGCAGCCACCCAGGTCACTGGCTTCGGCATGCAAAACCGCCTGAATCAGTGATTCCTTGTCCAACCGATCCCGCAAGGCAGGCAGCGCCAGCGTGAACCCCGCAAGCCGGTAATACAGGTCCAGGCGGAACGCTCCCGATGCCACCAGATCCCCAAGATCGCGGTGGGTTGCGCAAATGACTTGCAGATCCACGGGCGTGGGTTGCTCGGCACCCAGGGGCATCACCTCGCGCTCGGCGAGCACCCGCAGCAGCCGCGTTTGCAGGGCCAGTGGCATGTCGCCGATTTCGTCCAGAAACAAGGTGCCCTTGTGCGCCAGAAGTATCTGGCCACGCACCCCTTTGGAACGGGCTCCGGTGAACGCACCATCCCGGTAGCCAAACAGCTCGCTCTCGATCAGAGTCTCAGGAATGGCGGCACAGTTGAGTGCCACAAAGGCCTGGGCAGCACGCTCGCTGGCTTCGTGCATGGCTTTGGCAAACGCCTCTTTCCCGGTGCCCGATTCGCCGTGCAACAGTACAGGCAGCCCTTTACCCAGCACACGCAGCGCCTGCTGGACGTTGCGCTCCATACGGGCATCGTCGCCTGCCAGCCGCCTCAGGGCGGCGCTTGAGGAGTCTGCACGCTGCGGTGTAAAAATCGGCGCGGATAGGTTCGCCAACGGGCGGCGGCGCGGTTGACGTGCCAAGGCGAAACACTGGCTCCCCGAGTGCAGCAAGCGCAATGCGAACGGATCAAGCGTTGACTGTGTCAGAGCCTCCAGGGCGTCGAAGCGAATTCCAAACACGTCCTCCACATGGGCCTGCGCAAAGGAGGCAGGTGTTGCCCCCACGTCCTGCAAAAACCGCTGGTTGGCTGCCACGATATGCCCGCCTTCGTCCAATGCGATTAGTCCCTCGGTCGCAACTTCCATGAACTCCCGCCGGCTGGAGATACGCAAGACCAGGAGGCTTTCGTACTGACGCAGGAAATTCGCGTTCTCCACCATGCGTGCGGTGTACTTGACCATCTGCAACACCAGGTACTGGCTGCGCTTGTCGCCAGGGGACTGCAGGGCCGAGGCATCAAGCACTGCGAGAAGCTCGCCGTTGGGCGAAAAAATGGGCGCCGCGCTGCAAGTCAACGCATGGTTCAGTGCCCTGAAATGCTCTGTCTGGTGCACCGTGATCGGCTGTCGTTCGGTGGTCGCCAAACCCACGGCACAAGTGCCTTCCTTTTCCTCAGACCAGCAGCTTCCCAGGTAGAGGCCCGCGCGCCGCAGATCACGATCGATGACTGGGTTGTGGATGAAATCCACCGTCACCCCTTGCGCATCGGTCAGGAGCACAACATAGCCAGCATCGCGAATCTGCATGAACAGCGACTCGGTGCCGCTTTGTGCCACCGCGAGAAGTGGCTCTATCGGTGTGCGGTGCTCACGCACGGCGCTGACGGGCAGCACGCGCGGAGGGTCGCAGCGCCCCGGGTCCAACTGGTAAAGACTGATCGAACGTTGCCGCGAACGTTCGATGATCACGTCATCAGCGTCTATCGACACATTGATCGGCGGGTTGTCCGGCCGAGCAAAGGCCGTGAAGCGAGAGGCCTGGGCCATGGTTCTGTCTCCTGCGGTGGGCGTCGTGGGCCCACACATCATCTTGCGTCTGCTGTCATGGATGCTGCCCCATATTACGGCAATCACCTTCCGCAACCTCGGAAGCGCCGCCCCCTTCAAACCGACACGGGCGGCGCTACAGAGCAATGCGTCAGACTTAGCCAGTCGTCCAGCTGCCGAACAAGCGCCGCCGGCTGGTCCGCATGCACCCAATGGCCAGCACCGGCAATATTCTCAAAAACGGCATCGGCAAACAGCGTACGGATCAGCGGCATGTGATGCTCACGCAGGTAACAAGAAGAGGCTCCGGCAATGAACAGCGCAGGCACCCGGGATTTGCGCTGACGCGCCGGCACCGCAAAGCGCAGCAGTTCCGGCATGCTTGCGGCAATACTGTGCCAGTGGATACGCCATGCCCATCCAGCGCCGCAACGCACCAGGTTCTGCAGCAGCATCGCACGAAGACGCTCCGACGGCAGGTAGCGGGCCAATTGTGCGTGCGCATCTTCGCGCCTGGTGACGCTGGACAGATCAAGTCGCAGTGCGGCATGGATCAGGGGCATGAATCTGTCAGGGTAGATATCTGGGGCAATATCCACCACCGCCAGGCGGCTTATGCGCTGCGGGTAGCGCAGCGCAAAGGCCATTGCGAGCTTGCCGCCCATGCTGTGGCCCACCAGGGCTGCCTGCTCTATGGCATGGGCATCAAGCAGCTCACGCAGGTCCTCGCTCATCAGGTCATAGTCCATGCGCGCTGTGTGGGGAGATGCACCGTGGTTGCGCAAATCCACCGCCAGCACGCGGTAGCGCCGCGCCAGCGGAACGGCTATGTGGTGCCACTGCGCGCACGAGCCAAACAGGCCGTGCAGCAGTAGCACCGGTGGGCCTGCGCCATAGCTGCGCCAGGCAAGCCGTACCGGCGGATGGCTGGCAACCGGGGGAAATGCAGACCCGCCACCCACCGCTGCCCTTAGAGCTCACGCCGGTTCATGGCCCCGGCGATGTACTCGGCCTGGCGGATTGCGAGGGCGACAATCGTCAAGGTCGGATTGGCCGCGGAACTCGACGTGAACTGACTTCCGTCGGAGACGAAAAGGTTCTTCACATCGTGCGACTGGCCCCACCGGTTGACCACGCCGTCACGCGCCTTGGCACTCATGCGGTTGGTGCCCATGTTGTGGCTGGCGGGATAGGCCGGCATATCGACCACGCGCGTGGCGCCCACTGCCTCCGACAGCTTGCGCCATTGCACCAGTCCGTGCGCCGTGATCCGGTCGTCATTTGCATGGTAGGTCTTGGTGACGATCGGTATGGGCAGGCCGTACTGGTCCTTCTCGGTCGGGTGCAGCGTGATGCTGTTTTGCTCGCGCGCCAGGTCTTCGCCACAGACCCAGACGCAGCTCATGTGGTCGTACATCTCGAGTGCCGACGTCACATCACGGCCCCAGCCGCCGGGCTTCATGAACGCTGCGGTGTAGGGCAGGTGCAGCGCCAGGCCTTCAAGGTAGTAGCCGCCGAAGAAACCTCGCTGGGTATCTGGGGCCACTTCGTCGGCGACCACGGCCGCAATGTCGAACCCACGGTACATATAAACCGGCTTGCGGTGGATGGCGACCGCTGCTGCCGTGGCATGGTTCATGTAGTTCCTGCCGACCTGGCCCGAGGAGTTGGCGAGACCGTCAGGGAACATGCTGGAGGCCGAGTTAAGCAGCAGGCGGGGTGACTCAATAGAGTTGCCGGCCACACAGACCACGCGCGCACTCTGCAACTGGCGTTTGCCGTCCTTGTCCATGTACAGGACGCCGCTGGCCTTGCCCGACTTGTCATGCACGATTTGCAGCACCATCGACTCCGGCCGAAGCTCAACGTTGCCAGTAGCCAATGCCCTGGGAACTTCGGTGTAGAGCGTGGACCATTTGGCGCCGATCTTGCAGCCCTGCATGCAAAAGCCGATCTGCTGACAGCCCGGTCGCCCGTCATAGGGAATCGAATTGGATGCGACCGGGCGAATGATTTTTTTGTAGCCCACCTTGCGTGCGCCAACGTCAATCACCTTGTAGTGGTTGTTGGGCGGCATGGCGGGCAGACCGCTGGCCTGGGTTCCCGTCACACCCATCTTCTTCTCGGCTTGGAAGTAGTAAGGCGCAAGATCCTTGAGGGTAATGGGCCAGTCCAGCACGTTGGCCCCTTCTATGGTGCCGTAGTGGGTGCGTGTCCGAAAATCGTGCTCTTGGAACCGAAGTGCCACGCCGGACCAATGGATGGTGGAGCCACCCACGCCCTTGACGATCCATGCCGGCAGGTTGGGATAGGTCTTGGTGTGGTGCCATCCGCCTGCCGAGATACGCTTGTCCAGCCACGAAATTTTGTTGAACATGCCCCATTCATCGTTCTCGAAGTCAGCCTGTGTGAAATGTTTTCCCGCTTCAAGCACCACACACTTGACGCCGCGCTGCGCCAGTTCGTTGGCGAGTGTTCCGCCGCCGGCGCCCGAGCCGACGATTACCACCACGCTGGTGTCGTCGAAGGCGAATTTTGTTTCTTTTGCCATGTTGTGTCTCCTGCTAAGGGTGCTGGCTCAGAGCCAGTCGAGGTCGTTGAAGCCGCGCGTGAGGTAGCCGCCCTTTTGCCAGGACGAGCCTTCGTAACCAAACAGCGGCCACAGCTCCTTGTTGTTGTAGAGGCCGGTCACCAGGTCGCCCTGTATTTTTTTGAAGAAAGGGGTGCCTTCTATTGCCTGGAGCAGCACCACGCGTTCTGGCTCGGTGGGCACCTGCACATAGGGCTTTGCGTAGAGCTTCATGGCGCTCGCGTCGAGCGCTGCCACCCCGTCGCGAAGCAGGGCATGCAGCGCCGGGTCTTTCGCCGCCGCTGCGTCGTAGGGGGCCTCGGCATGCAGGTAGTACCGATCGGGCAGCTTGTCATGCGGAAAGATGTCGCGGGCCATGCGTACCAGGGTGTTCCCGGTCTCGGCGCCCAACACCGGGAAAGACTGCGCCTGCGCGCTCGCGGGCGCCATCGAAAGTACCGACAGCGGCGCCACCGTAGCGCCAAGGGCGCCAAGCCCGCTGCCACGCAGAAAGCTGCGGCGGGCGATCTGGGGCCGCTTGTCAAGCATGCGCATGGGCACAGCCGCAGGCGACACGGTCTCCGGCGCGGTGGCAACGGTTAGACGGGAATCGTGGGTCATGATGAATGTCTCCTTGTTGTAAAAATCGCTACGTCACTGTGTGCAGTTCTGGCGTTCAAGCCGTCTCCTGAGAGCCTCTGCCACCGAGCGCTCCAGCGCCTGTGCATCAAAGCTGGCGTCAAGCTCCTCGCGGCAACTGCTGGTGAGCTGCGCCAGTTGCTGCGCATCGCCAGAACCGCGTGCCAGCGTGCGGCACAGCAGCGCCCAGGGAGAAGCCTCCAGCAGCACGCCCCCTACGAGCAATACGCCCGTGCGCTTGCGTACCTGTGCCAGCCCGACCAGCTTGCGGCCATCGGCTGTCAGCACTTCCCAAGGCGATAGGCCACCGAAGCAAGCCCAGTCCACACCTTGTGGCCGCTGCGGCGGACCGGTTGCCCGAAGGCTCTCGGGTGACACCGCGTGTGCACCAACCAGGCCGGCACCACGCAGCACCTGTGCCAGGTCTTCGCCCAGCCACCGGTAGCTGCCGACCGGGCCCGAGGTAGCCAGGGGATGGTCCGGCGGCAGAGCAACCGACAACCCCAGCATCCAGGGCCCCGTCAGCACGGCGCCACCACCAGAGGCACGAACCAGTACCGGCATACCCACCAACTCATCGGCGCCGGAGAGCAGGCGCCGCTGTGAGCAACCCAGCACCACCACCGGCTGTGCATAGCGCCACAGGCGCCAGGCAGGCAGCTGTACCGGCTCGGCCAGTTGCTGCTCATTCCATAGCTGCTCATGCACGGCCATGGGGAGGTCGCCTATGGCACGCTCATAGTCCATCGCAGGTTTCCAAGTACTCACGCACACTGCGCAGGAACAGCGCCGCGGGATGGCCGTCCACCGCCCGGTGGTCAAACACCAAGGTTAGGGTACTCATGGGAGCGATCGCAAGCGACCCGTTGCGCACAACAGGC
Organism: Simplicispira sp. 125; assembly: GCF_003096555.1. NCBI lineage: Bacteria > Pseudomonadati > Pseudomonadota > Betaproteobacteria > Burkholderiales > Comamonadaceae > Simplicispira > Simplicispira sp. 125. The sequence continues at coordinate 2,483,489 of NZ_QEKM01000001.1, forward strand.
CGGTCCGTCACGCGGCTCAGGCCCAGGATGCCAACTTGGGGCGGGTTCAGGATTGGCGTGAACCAGTCGATTCCCGTCATGCCAAGATTGGTGACGGTGAAGCTGCCACCCTGGTAAGTTTTGGGCGGCAAGCGGCCGTCGCGGGTGCCTTGGGCTAGCTCCCGTGACGCCGTCGCCAGCTGCTCGATGGACAGGGTGTCGGCATTCCGAATCACCGGCACCGCCAGGCCGTCGCTCAAGGCTACCGCCAGACCCAGATGAATCGCACTTGCCCGCTCAATGCCACCCTCACGCATCCAGGCATTCAGCGCAGGGTGCTCGCGCAGCGCCAGCGCCACGGCGCGCAGCACCAGCGAAGTGACCGTCATGCGCAGCGGCGCACCGGGCGCCGCCTGGCGCTCTGCCAGCAGCGCCAAGGCGTGCGACAGATCAACTTCGGCACCCATGGCAACGCGCGGCGCCTGCCAGCCCGCCGTCATGTTGCGCGCGATGCTGCCGCGCAGGCCCTTGAGCGCAATCAACGGCGCAGGCTGCCGGGATTCGGCAGATTCAGCAGATTCGGTATCGGTGGCCACTGCGCTCATTGCAGTGTCGCCAGTGCCTGGCCTGGTTTGAAGGTCTCTTCTGCGGCCACCAGAATCTTCCCGATCACGCCATCCATCGGCGCCAGCACTTCATGATTGGCTTTGACGACCACCACGCTGACAACTGGCTGCCCTGCACTGACGTGGTCCCCCTCTTTCACCAGCCAATCCTCTACAAGGGCTTCGGTGCCTGGCTCTACGTCCTGCCAGGCGTCAGCGTTGAGCACAATTGCGGTCATGCGGACGCTCCTTCAAGCTGGGGCGCCCCCATCAGCCGTTGCGAGGCGACGACGATGCCCTCGACCTGCGGGATCACAAACTGCTCCAATGGCCGGCTGTAGGGGATCGGCACATCGGGCACTGCCAGTCGGTACACAGGGGCCTTCAGCTTCACCGTGTCCAGGTTCTCGGCAATCAACGCGGCGATTTCGCCGGAAAGGCCGAAGCTCAGGTAGTCCTCATCGGCCACCAGCAGGCGACCCGTCTTGCGCACCGACCGCAGCACGGCCTCACGATCAAGCGGCACGACCGTGCGCAGATCAATCACCTCGGCCTCAATGCCGGCAGCGGCCAGCTGTTGCGCCGCAATCAGCGACTTCTGCACCATCTGGCTGAGGGTCACGATGGTCAGGTCGCGGCCCTCGCGCACCACATTTGCCTGACCGAACGGAATCACGTAGGGTTCCAGCGGAACCGCATTTGTGCTGCCCTCGAAATACGACATCCATGGGAGCCCCATGATCCCTTTGTGGAACAGGAACACCACCGGGTTGTCTTCGCGGATGGCCTGGGTCATCAGCCCCTTGGCGTCGTAGGCGTTTGAGGGCACCACCACCTTCATGCCAGGCATGTGCGCAAACGTTGCGTACAGGCATTGCGAATGCTGCGCCGCGTCGTTGTAGCCCCCGCCGATAGCAGCCATGAGCACCATGGGCAGGCGGATGTTGCCGCCCGCCATATAGGTGTTCTTGGCCATGTGGTTGTAGATCATGTCCATGCACACACCAAAAAAGTCGACAAACATCAACTCGGCAATCGGGCGCATGCCTTCGGCTGCGGCACCAATTGCCGAACCGATGAACGCTGTCTCCGAAATCGGGGTGTCCATGATGCGGTCCTTGCCATATTTGGCGAGCAGGCCACCGGTGGCACTGAAAATGCCTCCGTACTTGGCCACGTCCTCGCCCATCACAAAGACCTCGTTGTCGCGCTCCATCTCCTGATCGATGGCCTCTGAGATGGCTTGCGCCATGGTCAGCTTGCGTGCTGTCTGGGTAGTCATATCGCGTCTCCTGTTCTGAGTGATGGCGGTGTCAGGAGAAGACGTGCATCAGCGCGTCTTCCGCCTTGGGATAGGGGCTGGTGCGACCGTATTCGTAGGCCTCTGCGATGCGTACGCCGACACGCGCTCGCAGCGCCTTGTCCGCAGCGTCGTCCAACAGCCCTGCGCGTCGCAGGTGCTCACCCAGAAGCGGAATAGGGTCGTGGCGGCGCAAGGACTCCACCTCGCCTTTAGGGCGGTAAGTTTCTGGATCACCCTGGAAGTGGCCGAGATAGCGGTCGGTCTTCACCTCAAGCAAGGTCGGACCTTCACCGCGCCGCGCCCGCTCAATCGCGGCACCAGCCGCTGCATACACCGCCAGCGCATCGTTTTGCTCCACCAGCACACCAGGCATGCCATAGGCGGCGGCGCGACTGGCATTCCAGGCGACTGAGGTGGATTCAGACTTCTCGACTGAGATGCCGTACTTGTTGTCTTCGCACACAAACAGCACCGGAAGCTTCCACAGCGCGGCCAGGTTCATGGACTCATGAAAGGCGCCCTGGTTGGCCGCCCCTTCGCCGAAAAAGGCCACAGCCACCCAGTTCTTGCCACGCTTCCTGGCCGCAAGGGCCGCGCCACAGGCCGGCGGCATGCTGGCACCGACGATGCCACTGCAACTGAACTTGTGCGCGGGATCGAAGAGGTGCATGTGGCCCCCCTTGCCACGCCCCAAACCCGTATCCTTGCCAAATATTTCCGCCGTCATGGGCTTGAGCGGAACGCCCTTGGCAATGGCAAAGTGATGAGGACGGTGCGAGCCCACCACCGTGTCATCGTCGTGCAGATGCGCGCAGACGCCCACGGCCACAGGCTCCTGCCCGGCGGCCAGGTGCATCTCACCGGGTATCGGGCCGGCGCCGATATCAAAAGCCAGCCCCTTCTGGATGTGCGGGGGCAGCTTGCCTTCTAGATAGATCCGGGCCATCGTCTCTTCGTATTCCCGGATCTCTATCATTTTTTCGTACATCCAGAGTTGTTGCTCTGTAGTCGCATTCATATCGAGATCTCCGTGTCGTTGTCTAAGGATTCCCCGCACGCGTTTACCGGCGGAGACAGTGCGCTGAAAGGGCCTGTGCCCGTGTTCTGCACAGAGGACTACGCAATGGGCATGCCATCTGCAGCCAACAGGTCAAATTGGCGGGAAAACCCTGAGACAAAAGGGTCAAAAGACGCTGTTTGGCGTCAGCCAGAGCGGGTTTCTGGCATGGCTGATCCCGGTGGGAGCCATGCAATGCGACATGGCATTGCGACATCTGCTCCACCTGTCGCAGCGCGACGCGACAGGTGTCGCCGCCACGAGGAAGATCCGCTGGATGGCTGCGACAAGTCGGCCGGAGCAACCCTTTGAACACTTCCTGTCCGTTTGGCAGGGCCCTGCGACGGACGCAGAACGCATTGACACGCCGAATATGCCAATCCCTCATTCACTTGATGCACAGAAGGAAAAGATTGCACCTCTATGTCCGGACTTGATGCGGCGCGAGTCACGGTCCCGGATGGGATTGGCTGGCGAATGTCCTATGGGTTCGGCGCACCTACGGTGCACGGCGCGTCAACGACAGGTACGCGCAGGAACCATGCGGGGCACCGCCCCCATGGCGGGAGGCTGGTTGGCGGAAGGCAGTTCCACACAATAGTCGACCCACGGCCCCGACACCTTCGTGGTGCGTGAGCCCCCAGGGCCACGCAGGTCGCGCACTACAGCCTCCGCTCCCATGGTGACGGGCGCCTCCCTTGCCCAGGTCTGTGGCGCATGGACCAGCCCTTGCCGGCGCTGCCAGGCCCTCTCCCGCGCCAGCGCGAGCGCCACTACGTCCGGCCGAAGAACGGCCTGCGGTTGCGCAGCAGAAGCGGGCAGGCTTGGCGCTGGCGCAGCGGCGGCGACAACTGGCGCTCCCTCTCAGGGCTTGCGGTGGACTGGCGCACGCGCCCCCTTGGAAGCGGCCGGACGATGGCCACCGTGGCACGCCTCATGGCCCTCGGCGCTACGGAGCGCGCCCCGGCCGATTCGCCAGTTTCGCCCGGCACAACCCCGGCAGCCGGTGCGGGCACAGGCGTGGGCGTGGGTGCCAGCGCCACCCACAGCATGGCCGATAGCGGCACCTGCGATGGCGTCGGCAGGACGGGCGGGGGCACCAGCGTCCGCCACAGCACCGCCAGCCCGATGGCATGCAGCATCAGTGACCCAGCCACCGCCCCGACCAGGCGCTGGCGTACCGGGGCAGCGCACACCGGCTTACTCTTGCTAAGAAGCACCCGCAAGAGCGGCCGGTGGCGCCGCCCCTTCATCGGGAATCCAGGTCAGCAGATCCCCTGGCTGGCACTGCAGGTAGCTGCAGATGGCGGACAGGGTCTCAAAACGCACGCCCTTGACCTTGCCGCTCTTGAGCAGGGACAAATTGGCCTCGGTGATGCCCACATGGGCCGCGAGATCCCGCGACTTGACCTTGCGACGCACAAGCATCTCATCCAGCGTGACAACAATCGCCATGGGTGGGTGTCTTGGATGAATTACACAAACGCGTTGGCTTCGGCCTGCAGGCGGCAGCCCTCGGCCAGCACATGGGCCAGCAGCATCATCATGAGCCCCACCACCAGCATGCTCATTTCAAACGAACCCAGGCCCAGCACAATCAGCCCGCCGTTCTTCCCGGACGCGAGCCACGACAGCAGCACCGTCACCCCCATCTGGTAGAGCAGCGAGGTCACAAACATCGCCAGAAAACCCCAGCCGACACCACGAAATCCGCGCACCACCACGGGCCCGAACACCTCTCCGGCCAGAAAGGCACGGCAAATACGGTGCACGCACCACACGGCATAGAACATGGCCAGTGCGGGGATGCACTCGAGCCCCACCCCCACCCAGCGCCATGGCAAGTCCATGGACTGTGGTGGCGTCAGGCCGGCCAGCAAGGCCTGTGCAGGCACCACGGTCAGGGGCATCCAGCCACTCCAGCCGCCCTCCTGCCCAATCGCCGCCCAGCGCGCCAGAGAAATCCCGAACGACACCAGCGCACACACCCAACTGGCAACCAGCAAACCCCAGGCGAGGCGCCGAAACGAGGGATCCTGCACCGGCGAACCTTGAGAGGCCATGGAAGGAAACATGGTGTGCACCTGATGAAATTTCTGTAAAACAATAATAATATACTGTTTTACAGAAATACCATCGAACAATGGCCTTGGACCTGCTCACCCCACCCGATCGCGTCGAGCGTCCGCCCGCGCGGCAGACTGCCTCTGCGCTGCGCGCCCTCTGGCGTGTCTTGCCAGCGCTTGCCATGGCGTCGGCCGTGCTGGCCGCCTGTGGCAGCGTACCCGTAACCTCGCTGTGGAAACTGCGCAAGCTCAACCTGGAGACGCTGGACCCCGCAGCGCTGCGCGCTGCGGTGGTGCACCAGCCCGGCGTGCAACTCCATGGCCAGGGCCTGGTGCTGACCGTGAGCGTGTCGCGCAAGCTGCGCCAGCCCAACGGCGGCACCGTGACCGAGCAACTGGAAGAGAAACTTCCCCTGCAGGAGCTGCGCAGCACGGCCGAACGCAGCCTGCTGGCAGAGTACGACAGCCCCCAGACCACAACGCAGATCTGGCGCGTCGACCCCGCCGCCCTGCCCCGGCTGCAGGCCCTGCGTGCGAGAGCGCTGAGCTGGAAAGGAACGGATGGCGGGCAACGCGCGCTGGGTCTGGGGCTGGAACTGGCTGGCTGCCAACAAAAGGGCGCTCACAACCGGACCGTGACCACCCTGATCCGCTTTACCGAGCCGGGCGAATACATCCCTATCGTGCGCAACATGGATCTGGCCGAAACCATGTCCGCAGCAGATCTGAAACAACGGTTTCCAGACTGCCCCGAGGGCTGAGATCCTACGGACTCGCAGTGCCTTCAGCCCCCATGCGCCCGCCGAAACGCCCGTGCCTGGCCGAAGTGCCCGCAACCGATAAAAGGCACGGGCGGACGCAGGGCCGACAGGGGCGATGGATGGTTGGCGCACAGCACCAAATGCTGCGGTGCGGTGATGAGCACGCGCTTGGACTGCGCGTGCGCGCCCCAGAGCATGAAGACCACCGGCTGGGGCTGTGCGGCGACGTGGGCGATGAGCGCGTCGGTCAGCAGCTCCCAGCCGCGCCGGGCGTGGCTGGCGGGCTGGCCTTCTTCGACGGTGAGGGTGGTGTTGAGCAGCAAGGCGCCGCGCTCGGCCCAGGCGACCAGACTGCCGCCGGGCACCGGAAACGCCGGCGGCGGCTGGCCCAGGTCGCGCTCGATTTCCTTGAAAATGTTGCGCAGCGAGGGCGGCAATGCGACACCGGACGCGACCGAAAACGCCAACCCCTCGGCCTGGCCCCGGCCGTGGTAGGGGTCCTGGCCAAGGATGACCAGGCGCACATCTTCAGGCGCCGTGAGCTCCAGCGCACGCAAGGGGCGCGGCGGAAAAACGGTGGCTCCAGCATCCAGCCGTGCCTGCAAAAAGTCCAGCAGCTTGCGGCCCTCTGTGCTGGCAAAAAAATCTTGTGCCAGCGATTGCCAACCGGGCGCCACAGGCCAGTCGGCGGGGTCGGCACTTTGCAACTGCGTGGGTGCAAGCCCGGTACCGCCTTGAACAATATTTATGGTCAAAATGGCCTCCAACGCTTACCCATAAAGCGCAAGCAGCTATTGTTTTTGATATTCAGGCAAACAGCTTGGCCAGCTCCAGGCCGGGTTCTGGGGCACGCATGAAGGCCTCGCCCACCAAAAAGGCGTGCACACCGGCGTCGCGCATGGTCTTCACGTCCGCAGGCTTGAGAATGCCCGACTCGGTCACCAGCAGGCGGTCGGCGGGCACATCCTTGAACATGCCCAGCGTGGTCTCGAGCGTGACCTCGAAGGTGCGCAGGTTGCGGTTGTTGATGCCGACCAGCGGCGTCTTGAGCTTCAATGCGCGCTCCAGCTCGGGGCGGTCATGCACCTCCACCAGCACCGCCATATCGAGGCTGCGGGCGATGGCTTCAAAGTCTGCCATTTGCGCATCGTCCAGGCAGGCGGCAATCAGCAAAATGGCGTCGGCGCCCATGGCACGGGCCTCGTAAACCTGGTACGGGTCGACCAGAAAATCCTTGCGCAGCACCGGCAGCTGGCAGCTGGCGCGCGCCTGCTTGAGGGCATCCACACTGCCCTGGAAAAACTGCCGGTCGGTCAGTACGGAGAGACAGGCCGCACTCACGGCGCCATCGCCGTCGGCGTAACTCTGGGCGATGTCGGCCGGGATGAAGTCGGCGCGCAGCACGCCCTTGCTGGGGCTGGCTTTCTTGATCTCGGCGATCACCGCCGCCTGGCCCTTGGCTATTTTGGCCCGCAGCGCGCCCTCGAAATTGCGCGTGAGCACGCGGCTCTCGGCATCGGCGCGCATGGCGTCAAACGGCAGGCGCTTTTTGGCGGCGGCCACTTCTTCGTGCTTGACGGCCACGATTTTGTTGAGGATGTCACTCATGGGGGCGGTTCTTTTCAGGGGAAGAAGGGGGCAAATGGGACTCCTGCGGCGGCTTGCGCAGGACGCGGCGCAGCACCACGGCCAAGGCGATACCGCCGCCCACCAGCAGCAGCGTGAAGACGATGACAATCCAGGTGCCAGGGTAGGTCCAGAAAGACGGTTGCATCACTCTCTCCCTCACGCAGCAGCCAGCGCATGGGTGCGCGTAACGAGCTGCTCCAGCTTGGCGAGCGCTGCGCCGGAGTCGATGGCCGCGCGGGCCTGGGCAATGCCCTCCAGCATGGTCGCAGCCACGTTGGCGGCGTAGAGGGCGACACCGGCGTTCAGGCACACGATGTCGCGCGCTGCGCCGGTCTCGCCCTTGAGCACGCCCAGCAGCAGATCACGCGACTGATCGGGCGTTTCCACTTTCAACGCCCGGTTGCTGGCCATGGCGAGGCCAAAGTCCTCGGGGTGGACTTCGTACTCGGTGATCTCGCCATTCTTGAGCTCACCCACCAGCGTGGCGGCGCCCAGGCTGATCTCGTCCATGCCGTCGCGCCCATAGACCACCAGCGCATGCTCAGCGCCCAGGCGCTGCAGCGCTCGCACCTGGATGCCCACCAGGTCAGGGTGGAACACGCCCATGAGAATATTGGGCGCGCCGGCCGGGTTGGTCAGCGGCCCCAGGATGTTGAAGAGGGTGCGCACACCCAGCTCCTTGCGCACCGGCGCCACGTTTTTCATGGCCGGATGGTGGTTGGGGGCAAACATGAAGCCGATGCCGATTTCGTCGATGCACTGCGCAATCTGCTCAGGCTTGAGGTTGATGTGCACGCCCAGCGCCTCCATCACGTCGGCGCTGCCGCTCTTGCTGGAAACGCTGCGCCCGCCATGCTTGCTGACCCGTGCGCCTGCAGCAGCAGCCACAAAGGTGGCGCAGGTGGAGATATTGAAGGTACCGGCACCGTCGCCGCCCGTGCCCACGATGTCGACCATGTGCGTGCGGTCGTGCACATGCACTTTGGTGGAAAACTCGCGCATCACCTGCGCGGCGGCCGTGATCTCACCGATGGTTTCTTTCTTCACGCGCAGGCCGGTCATGATGGCCGCCGTCATCACGGGCGAGAGCTCGCCCTGCATGATGAGCCGCATCAGGTGCAGCATTTCGTCGTGGAAAATTTCGCAGTGTTCGATGGTGCGCTGCAGCGCTTCCTGGGGGGTGATGGACATGGTTTTTTTCTCCATAAGAGTCAGGCCGAGGGCGCGTCCGTCCAGGCCAGTTTGAGCCCGAAGCCGATGAACAGGGCACCGGCGGCGCGGTCCAGCCAGTGCATGCCACGCTGCACTGCACCTGCGCGCTTCGCCATCCACGCAGCGGCTAGCGCCCAGCCGACATTGACGGGAATCGCATTCACACTGAACAACACGCCCAGCAGCACGAAGACCAGCGCCTTGTTGGTGGTGCCCGGTGCGATGAACTGCGGCACAAAGGCCAAAAAGAAAATGACGACTTTGGGGTTGAGCACATTGGTCCAGAACCCGCCCATGAAAACACGGGCCAGCGAAGGCGTTGTCACCGGTTCGGCCTGCGCCGCAGCCAGCGCCGCGCCACTGCCACCCCCCGACGCCCGGGACAGCAGCATGCGCACGCCCATCCACAGCAGGTAGGCTGCGCCCAGCACTTTGAGCACCGTGAATGCCGTGGCCGATGCCGCCAGCAGCGCACCCACACCCACGGCGGCGGCGGCGACATGCACCATGCAGCCCAGTGCAATGCCCAGCGACGCCACGACCCCGGCCCGCGCGCCATGCCGCAGCGCGTTCGAGACGATATACAGCACGTCCGGCCCGGGCGTGAGGTTGAGCAACCAGCCCGCTGCGATGAATAGCAGTAGCTGGTGCGCCTCCATCGTCATGCCGCCTGCTCGAGAAAGTTCTTGAGCATGGCGTGGCCGTGCTCGGTCAGGATGCTCTCCGGATGGAACTGCACGCCCTCAATGGCCAGCTCTTTGTGGCGCACGCCCATGATCTCGCCGTCATCCGTCCAGGCGGTGATTTCCAGCACTGCGGGGCAGGTGGCGCGCTCGATGGCCAGCGAGTGGTAGCGGTTGACCGTGAACTGCGCTGGCAGCCCTGCAAAAACGCCCTTTTGCGTGGTGGTGATGACGCTGGTCTTGCCGTGCATGAGCTGCTGCGCGCGCACGATGGTGCCGCCAAAGGCCGCGCCAATGCTCTGGTGCCCCAGGCACACCCCCAGGATGGGGAGCTTGCCCGCAAAGTGCTGGATGGCCGCGACCGAGATACCCGCCTCCAACGGCGAGCACGGTCCGGGCGATACCACCAGCCGGTCGGGGGCGCGTGCGGCGATCCCTTCCACGGTGATTTCATCGTTGCGGAACACTTCCACCTGCGCACCCAGTTCACCGAAATACTGGACGATGTTCCAGGTAAAGCTGTCGTAGTTGTCGACCATCAAGAGCTTCATGGCTGGCTCCCTTGCGCAGGCGCGCGCAGGCGCGCGAACTCGCGGTGTTCAAAATCGATATAGGCTTCCATCATGCTGCGGTAGATGGCTTCGAGCACCTCGGGCTGGCCGCCCTCTGCCGCAGTGCGGGAGCGCACCCGCTGGATGATGGCTTCGATGCGCTCTTCGTCGCGCACCTGTCCCGCATCCTGCTTGATGCGCGCGGCTTGTGTCATGTAGCCGCCGCGCGTAACCAGAAGAGGCACCAGCACATCATCGAGCGCATCGATGTGGCGACGCACGTCTTCCATGGTGGCGCAGTACTGTGTGTTGTCAATGGCGCGCGTCATTCCAGGCCCTCTTCCACGAGTTCGGCGGCGCGCAGCAGGGCGCGGGCCTTGTGTTCTGTTTCTTTCCACTCCATCTCGGGCACCGAGTCGGCCACCACGCCTGCGGCAGCCTGCACGTAGAGTGTTCCGTCTTTCACGATGCCGGTGCGGATGGCAATCGCTAGGTCCATGTCACCGGCATAGCTGAGGTAGCCGCAGGCGCCGCCATACAGGCCGCGCTTGGTGGGTTCGAGCTGGTCGATGATTTCCATGGCGTGCACCTTGGGCGCACCTGTGAGCGTACCCGCCGGGAACGTGGCCTTGAGCACATCCATGCTGGTCATGCCGTCATTGAGAATGCCCTCGACGTTGCTCACAATGTGCATCACATGGCTGTAGCGCTCGACGGCAAAGGCCTCGGTCACCTTCACGCTGCCGGTCTTGGCGATGCGGCCGATGTCATTGCGCGCCAGGTCGATCAGCATCACATGCTCGGCACGTTCCTTGGGGTCGTTGACCAGTTCCACCTCGGTGGCCTTGTCCAGCTCGGGCGTGGCACCGCGCGGGCGCGTACCCGCCAGCGGGCGGATGGTGACCTTCTGCCCCTCGGGCGTACTCTCCTGGCGCACCAGAATCTCGGGGCTGGCGCCCACCACATGGCTGTCGCCAAAGTGGTAGTAGTACATGTAGGGGCTGGGGTTGAGCGCGCGCAGCGCGCGGTACAGCGACAGCGGCGACTCGGTGTAACGCTTGTGGATGCGCTGGCCGACTTGCACCTGCATGAAGTCACCGGCGGCAATCAGCTCCTTGGCGTGCTCGACGGCGGCCAGATAATCTTGCTTGGCAAAATCGCGCTGCGCCGGGTGGCCTTGCGTCGCCTGTACCTGGGGCGCGCTGACCGAATACTTGAGCTGTTCGCGCAACTCGCGCAGGCGTTTTTTGCCGTTGCTATAGGCCTCAGGGCGCGCCGGGTCCGCGTAGACGATCAGATAGAGCTTGCCCGACAGGTTGTCGATCACGGCCAGTTCTTCGCATTGCAGCAGCAAGATGTCGGGCATGCCCAGGGTGTCGGGCGGGCACGAGTTTTCCAGCTTCTTCTCGATATGGCGCACCGCGTCGTAGCCAAAATAACCCGCCAGGCCGCCGCAAAAGCGCGGCAGGCCGGGGCGCAGCGCCACCTTGAAACGCTTCTGGTAAGCCGCCACGAAGTCGAGCGGGTTGCCCGGCGCGCTTTCCACCACCTGGCCGTCGGTCACGACCTCGGTCACGGCGGCGGCGCCAAAGCCGCGCGCGCGCAGCAGCGTGCGCGCAGGCAGGCCGATGAAGCTGTAGCGGCCAAAGCGCTCGCCACCCACTACAGATTCGAGCAGGAAGCTGTATTTGCCGCCATCGCGCGTGTGTGCCAGCTTCAAATAGAGCGACAACGGGGTTTCCAGGTCGGCGAAGGCTTCCGCCATGAGCGGAATACGGTTGTAGCCTTCGCGCGCCAGGCTCTGAAATTCAAGTTCGGTGATCACGGGGGAGACTCCCTGCTGGGGTGGCGCGCAAACCGCAAGGGTGGGGTCAGGCGCCGCTGTTCATGGACGGGCCCCCTGGCAGGGGCAGAAACTGCACGCCGGGAAGTACCCCAGGTGCCATCAGGTGTTCAGGCAGACAGGCTTACGCCAGGGCCAGGCCCCCCGGTCGCTGCGACCTGTAATGAACACGCGGTGAATGAACATGCCATAAAGTGTAGCAAATACACGCCTGCGCCTGCGCAAAGGCTGCGGCGCTCCCCCCCGGGAAAACCCATGGGCAAACCCTGATGTGGTTTTCCGCCATCAGCGGCACAATTTGTTGCAGTTTACGAACGATCGTTCTTTTTTGTAAGGAGTGACATGATCAAGACGTTGCGCACCCTGTTTATTGCTGCTGGCCTGTGCGTGAGCACCGCGGCCTTTTCCATGGTGGAGCTCGCCGGGGTCAAGGTTGAAGACTCTGTCACCATCGCGGGAGCCAAGCTGCAGCTCAACGGCGCAGGCATCCGCTACAAAGGCCCCTTCAAGGTCTATGTGGGCGACCTCTACACCACCCAGCCGGTCAAATCCCTGGATGAACTGATGGCGGCTCCGGGCCCCAAACGACTGTCCATGACTTTTCTGCGCGAAATCAATTCCGCTGATTTCGGCAAACTGCTCACGCGCGGCATCGAGGACAACGTCAGCAAGAGCGACCTCTCCAAAATCATTCCCGGCATGATCAAAATGGGGGAAATTTTTGCTGCCAACAAATCCTTTGAGACAGGCGACGTCTGCGCCCTGGAATGGGACCCTGCCAAGGGCCTGAGCATCTGGGCCAAAGGCAAATTGCAGGCCGAACCCTTCAAGGACCCTGCCTTTTTCCGCGCACTGATGTCCATCTGGTTCGGCCACACCCCGGCGGACTGGAAACTCAAGGATCAGATGCTCGGCATCAAGTGATGCAGCGCGGCCCGCATAGGGCCGTCTGCCTTTTGGGTGAGACGCCTGTGCAAGGACAGGCTGTCACCGACCCGACAGTTAGAGGACTGCGCCTATGCCGCCAGCGTGCCCCTTGGGTTACGCTGATCCGCATCTGCATGGGACACACCTCTCCCTTGCAATGGCTGCACCTTCGCCCCTCCCCCACCGTGGTCACCCCACACCCGCTTTCGCAGCGCCCTGAGATACCGCCGTCGATTTTTCTGCCACCCCTTGCGCTCTGAGACCACCATGAAATTCCGCAACCTCCGTGTCGGCCCCCGTTTGGGCCTGGGTTTTGGCGCCATCCTGCTCATTACCGCATTGCTTGCCCTGACGGGCATCTGGCGCATTGGCGCGCTCAAGGACGCCAGCGAACAGGTGGCAACACGCGAAATCGAGTTGCACACCCTGGTGGACGAATGGGCTGCCGACGTACGGCTGAACTGGGTGCGCACTGAAGCCTTCCTCAAGGCCATCGACCCCGGCTACATGGAAAAGCTCACCGCGGATACCCAGGCCACCTCGACCGCCACAGAGACCAAGGCCAAGCGCATCGAAGAACTGCTGCAAAGCGACAAAGGCAAATCCCTGCTGGCCGATATCGCCGCTGCGCGCACCACCTACAGTACCAAGCTGAACGAAATCCGCGATCTGCACCGCGGCGGCGAACCCAGCGTACCCACCATGGTGGACAACGATCTGCGCCCACTGGCCGACAAATACCTGCAAACTCTGGACGGGTTGCGCAGCTTCATGGCGGCGCAGTTGGCCGAGAGCCAGCGCAACACCAACAGCCTGGCGTCGGCCAGCCAAATGTTGCTGGGCGTGGGCGCCGCAGTGGCTGTGGCCCTGGGTGCTCTGTTGGCCATCCTGGTCACGCGCTCCATCGTGCTGCCCATGCAGCAAGGCCGCAAAGCGGCAGAAAGCATTGCCGACGGCGACTTGACGCAGCCGCTGGACACCACCGCCAGCGACGAGACCGGCCAACTGCTGCAAGCCCTGGCCACCATGCAGGGCAAGCTGGCAGGCATCGTCAACAACGTGCGCCGCAACGCCGAAGGCGTGGCAACTGCCAGTGCCGAGATCGCCCACGGCAACAACGACCTGTCCGCACGCACCGAGCAGCAGGCCAGCGCGCTGGAAGAAACCTCAGCCTCCATGGAACAACTGGGCTCCACCGTGCGCCAGAACGCCGACAACGCGCGCCAGGCCAACCAGTTGGCCGTGAGCGCGTCCACCGTCGCAGCACAGGGGGGCGAGGTGGTGGCCCAGGTGGTGCAGACCATGAAGGGCATCAACGACAGCAGCCAGAAGATTGCCGACATCATCAGCGTGATCGATGGCATTGCCTTCCAGACCAACATCCTGGCGCTCAACGCGGCCGTCGAAGCAGCGCGCGCGGGCGAGCAGGGCCGGGGCTTTGCCGTGGTGGCGAGCGAGGTGCGCAGCCTGGCCGGACGCAGCGCCGATGCCGCCAAGGAAATCAAGGCCCTCATCGGCGCCAGCGTGGAGCGTGTGGAGGCGGGATCGGCCCTGGTCGATCGCGCTGGCGCCACCATGACCGAGGTGGTTCAGGCCATCCGCCGTGTGACCGACATCGTGGGCGAAATCAGCGCTGCCAGCAGCGAGCAGAGCGCAGGTGTAGGCCAGGTCGGCGAAGCCATCACGCAAATGGACCAGGCCACCCAGCAAAACGCCGCGCTGGTCGAGGAAAGCGCAGCCGCTGCAGACAGCCTGCGCACGCAGGCCGCACAACTGGTGCAGGCCATGTCGGTGTTCCACACCGGCACAGGCAGCAGCGCTTCCGTGCAGTCACTGGCAGGCGGTGCCCCGGTGGCGCGTGCCGCCGCGCCGCGCAGCGTGCAGGGCCGTCCGGCACAGCGCCAGCTCGGCAACAGCACCCCATAAGCCACACGCGGGCGCGAGCCCGCTGCGGCACAACCTCAAGCGAGCACGAGCTCCTGTAGCGAGCCCACCCAGCCATCGGCATCCACGGCCGTCACCGGCTGGCCGTGGTTGTAGCCATAGGTCACCAGCACCACAGGGCAGCCTGCGCCGCGCGCAGCTTGGGCGTCGTTGCTGGAGTCACCCACCATCAGCGTGCGCGCAGGCAGGGTGCCCAGGGCCGCGCAGGTTTTCAGCAACGGCAGCGGGTCGGGTTTCTTGCGCTCGAAAGCGTCGCCCCCAAACACCTGGGTAAAGTAACCGTCCAGCCCTTTGGCCTGCAGCAGCGGCAGCGCAAAGGCGGTGGGCTTGTTGGTCAGGCAGGCCAGTGGCAGCCCTGCGGCGCGCAGCGCCTGCAGCCCTTCGACCACACCGGGATAAACCGTGGCGTGGTGGCCGTTGATGGCCAGGTAGTGCTGCTGGTAGCTGGGCCATGCACGCGCATACAACGCTTCTATTTCAATAGCTGACAGCGCTTTCCCTGCTTGCCCTAGAGCATGTTTTAGCACTAAATTCAGCAGATGCTCGGAGCCCTTGCCCACCATGGTTTCGATCTGTTGCGCAGCAATGCCGGGCAGTTCCAGTTCGCGCAGCATGCGGTTGAGGGCCTCTGCAAAGTCGCCCAGGGTGTCGATCAGGGTGCCATCAAGGTCGATGATGGCGGCGTCATAGAGGTCTTTTTTCATACGGTGATGGATTATCCGGATCCGCGCCCAGCGCACGACACCCACCTGCATGGCCGCGTCGTTGTAGGCGCTCTGGTCTTCGTCGGACGGGTCTTTTTTGCTCACCCCGACAAAGACAGTCAGCGCCCGGGCGGCCGGTGTGCAATCACGGCTGGACTGTGGATGTCCTTGCGGGCCTGCTGGCCACAGCATGGCGCGGCACATCTGAATGCCGCTGGGCAGACCGGGCAGCAACGCTGGCGTTTCAGCGCCCGGGATCAAAGCGGCTCAAGCCGCCAGTTGCGCACGCATGGCGTCGATGACACCACGGTAGTCGGTTTTGCCGAAAATGGCGCTGCCCGCCACAAAAGTGTCGGCCCCGGCATCGGCCACGCGGCGGATGTTGTCCTGCTTGATGCCGCCATCCACCTCCAGGCGAATGTCCTTGCCACTGGCATCGATGCGCTTGCGCACGGCCTCGATCTTGCGCAGCGCCGAGTCGATGAAGCTCTGGCCGCCAAAACCGGGGTTGACGCTCATGATGAGAATGAGGTCGATGTCGTCAATCACCCAGTCCAGCACATCCAGCGGCTCGGCAGGGTTGAACACCAGCCCGGGTTTGACGCCCTTGGAGCGGATCGCCTGGATACTGCGGTGCACATGGCCCGATGCGTCCGGGTGGAAGCTGACGTAATCAGCGCCTGCCTCGGCAAAGGCCGCCGCCAAAGCGTCCACAGGCTGGATCATCAGGTGCACATCAATAGGCACGGCGACACCCGAGGGCGTTTTTGCATGGGGCTTGAGGGCCTGGCACACCATGGGACCAAAAGTGAGGTTGGGCACGTAATGGTTGTCCATCACGTCGAAATGGATCCAGTCGGCGCCGGCGGCGACGACGTTCTGCACTTCTTCACCCAAACGTGCGAAGTCGGCAGAGAGGATCGAAGGGGCAATGCGAAAGGTACGGCTCATGCCGCCATTGTCGCAGTTACCATTCCGGGATGCCGAAACCTACCATCGACGTTCACGTGCGCCCCGAATATCTGGCGGAGCAGTCCGATCCCGATGCTTGCGAATACCACTTTGCGTACACCATCGAGATTGCCAACCCCGGTGGGACACCGGCGCAGTTGATTTCCCGCCACTGGATCATTACCGACGCGCTGGGGCATGTCGAGGAAGTCAAGGGCCTGGGCGTGGTGGGCCAGCAGCCGCTGTTGCAGCCCGGGCAGGCCTTTGAATACACCAGCGGTTGCCGACTTCGCACCGCCACGGGCACCATGCGCGGGAGCTTTCATTTCGTGACAGAAGAAGGCACCCCTTTCGAGGTGCCCGTGGAGCG
Source organism: Simplicispira sp. 125 (assembly GCF_003096555.1). NCBI lineage: Bacteria > Pseudomonadati > Pseudomonadota > Betaproteobacteria > Burkholderiales > Comamonadaceae > Simplicispira > Simplicispira sp. 125. The sequence continues at coordinate 2,500,074 of NZ_QEKM01000001.1, forward strand.
CTTCTACCTGGATGCCTCGGACAGCGCCAAGCCCCACGTATTGCACTGATTTCCACGTTTCCCATGGAATTCCTCCCTGTCTGGCCGCTACCGGTCAACACCCTGTTTTTTTTCGGTTTTTTGCTTTTTTGCGGCTCGCTGGGTGGATATGTGGCCCACCGCTGGCCCTGGCTGCCCAGTATCACGGGGTTCATGGTGGTGGGGCTGTTCGCTGGCCCCAACGTATTGGGACTGATCAGCCCCGAGGCGCTGGCGCAATCGCGCATCGTTGTGGATGTCGCGCTGGCGCTGATTCTGTACCGGCTGGGTCTTTCGTTGGACGTCAAGCGCTTCATCAACGACCGCTCTCTGGTGGTGATTTCTGTAGCGGAGAGCGCCCTCACCTTTGTGGCCGTCTACTTTTGCCTGGAATGGATCGGCATCTCGGGGCTGCCTGCAGCGGTGATTTCGACCATCGCCATTTCCTCCTCGCCTGCGGTTCTGATCCACGTCGCCCACGAGCTGGGTGCATCCGGGCCGGTGACGAATCGGTCCATGTCGCTGGTCGCCTTGAATAACGTCATCGCCTTCATGGCCTTCGCTGCGGTATTGCCAGCCTTGTACGGGCAGGCCGAAGCGCCCGTGTCCATCATGATCGGCGCGCCGCTCTACCAGGTACTGGGGTCGGCGGCGCTCGGTGCCATCATGGGGTGGGCCCTGCACGTGGCGGCGCGCAAAACCAAAGCAGCGCACCAATACCAGCTCGCTCTCGTGATCGGCGCCGTGATGATGACAGTGGGGGCCGCCCTCGTGCTCAATTTGTCCCCCTTGTTCGCCCCCTTGATGCTCGGTATGGTCGTACGCAGCCTGGAGCGCACCAACCTGGTGGCAGACATTGAGTTCGGCCCCTCGTTCGAACTGTTCTTTATTGTTCTCTTCGTCTATGCCGGCGCCAATATGCATGTGTCGGAGATGCTCCAGTACTGGCCCGCTGCATTGGCGTTTGTGTTTGCGCGCAGCGGCGCCAAGTGGCTGGGGGTCACGCTGGCCGCGTCTGCATGCCGTACGCCCCTGCGACAAGCGGCCACCAGCGGCCTCCTGCTGATGCCCATGGCCGGTCTCGCCATCGGTCTCGTCAATACCACCACGACACTGTTCCCTAACGAGGGGCTGATTGTGGGCTCCACCGTGCTTGCGGCCGTGGCCATTCTGGAAACAATAGGGCCGCCCATCGCGGCCCGTGCACTGCGCTGGTCTGGAGATCGGCTCGACGCAAATGGCGCTGCGGACAACACCCCTGCGCCGGACACGGGCGACGTCTGCGCACATGGAATCGCCAGCGCGCCCGACGTTCCTGCGCCTTGAGATCCGCTGACGGGCCCACCCCATCCCCTGCGCGGCCCCGTTGAAAATATCCATGCCAGAGGCGCCCTGGTGGCACATGGGCGATGATCTCCGGCATGCGGCGATACTCCACAGCCTGCGCAAAGGCTTCTCCGGAGTTGATCCAGAGATCGCCACGGGGCCACGACCGCTTGTGTCACAGTCCTACAAGCGTCTTTAGTATCTAACGGTAAATTCGCTGGTGTCCGGCAATGTCGGCCGCAACACATGCCTTTGGCGAACGGCCCCACCATGGCAGCCGACTGACCGCCTGATCGAGAGGAATCCATGACATGAACGAGATTTTGAGCTTCTGGGCGCAATGGCTGCGCCCTTCGGCAGGGTTACCCACGGTGCAATGGTCGCTGCTGCTCGCCGTGGCGGCCATGACCGGCTATCTGCTGCAGCGCCACACCGGCCTGCCCAAGGTGGTGGGCTACTCGCTGGTGGGCGCGGTGGCCGGGCTGGCCGGTTTCAGCGGTGCGGTCTGGCCACTGCAGGGCATTGGCCTGTTCTTGCTGGAGCTGGGCATCTCCATCGTGCTGTTTGAATGCGGTGGACGGATTCCGCTGCGCTGGTTCCGCCACAACCCCATGGTGTTGGTGCAAAGCGTGGCCGAATCTGCGCTGACCTATTTCGCGGTGTACTGGGTGCTGCTGTGGCTCGATGTGCCCGCCCGGGTCGCAGGCCCGCTGGCTCTGGTGGCCCTGGCGGCTTCGCCTGCCGTGCTGACCCGCGTGGTGGCCGACACCGGGGCCGCAGGCCCGGTGACAGAGCGCGCCATCGTTCTGGCCACACTCTCGACGCTGTATGCGCTGACACTGGGCAGCGCCCGGGCTGAACTCATCAACCGCTCCAGCATCACCTTCATGGACACGGTTTACCCTGTCGTCGTGGTGCTGGGCGTCTCCATCATCGTGGCCGCCGTGCTGGCGCTGGTGCTGCGCATGGCACTGCGTTTTATGAGCCCGACGAGCGAGAACACCTCCATGTTGCTGCTGGCCCTGATCGCCGCTGCGGCTGCCGTGGCCGCCCACATGGGCGGGTCCGCGCCCTTGGCCGCGCTACTGAGTGGCATGTTGCTCAAGCAGCTCAACCCACGCCCCTGGGCCTGGCCACGCCAGTTGGGCAATGCCTCGTCGCTGCTGACCATGCTGATGTTCGTGCTGGTGTCCACCGTGGCCGCACAGGCCGACTGGAGCGGCCCTGTGGTCGGTGCTGTACTGGCCCTGATCGTGGTGCGCCTGCTGGCCAAGGCGCTGGGTGTGGCCGTGGGCAATGTGGGCAGCGGTTCGAGTTGGCTGCAGGCACTGTGGGTAGGCTGTGCGATGACACCCATGTCAGCCATCGCGCTGCTGATTGCTTCGCAGTTTGTGCTGGCTTCACCTTCCACAGGCCACCTGATTGCGCGCGTGGCCCTGCCCGCCATTTTGCTGATGGAGGTGCTGGGCGCGGTGATTGCCACAGTGGCCATCTACCGTGCGGGAGAAAGTTCCAAGCCCTGGGCGCCTTTGGCCCGTGGCAACCGGGGAGACAACCGTGAGTCTTGAAGCCTTCAACCATTCCGAACCGCTGACGTTGGGTGTCGAGCTGGAACTGCAACTCGTCAATACGCACGACTACGACCTGGCACCCTATGCCGAGGACATGCTGCGGCTCATGCACAAGACGCCGCTGCCCGGCAGCGTGGTGCCCGAGATGACGAACAGCATGATCGAGATCTCCACCGGCATCTGCCACTCTTCGAGCGAGGTGCTGGGGCAGCTGAGCCAGATCCGCGATGCGCTGGTGAAAAGCGCCGACAAGCTCAACATCGCCGTGGTCGGCGGCGGCACACACCCGTTCCAGCAGTGGCACGAGCGGCGCATCTACGACAAGCCGCGCTTTCAGGAGCTCTCACAGCTCTATGGCTACCTGTCCAAGCAGTTCACCATCTTCGGTCAGCATGTGCACATTGGCTGCCCCAACGCCGACGCCGCCCTGCTCATGCTGCACCGCATGTCGCGCTACATCCCGCACTTCATCGCGCTGTCGGCGTCCAGTCCGTACGTGCAGGGCCAGGACACAGCCTTCGATTCGGCCCGGCTCAATTCGGTGTTTGCCTTCCCGCTCTCGGGCCGCGCGCCCTGCGTGCTCACCTGGACCGAGTTCGAGCAGTATTTCGACAAGATGACACGCACCGGCGTGGTCAAGAGCATGAAGGATTTTTACTGGGACATCCGCCCCAAGCCCGAATTCGGCACCATCGAAATCCGCGTATTCGACACCCCGCTGACCATCGAACGCGCCGCCGCGCTGTCGGGCTTCGTGCAGTCGCTGGGCGCCTGGTTCCTGGCCGACCAGCCGTTCCTGCCGCAGGAGGACGACTACCTTGTCTACACCTACAACCGCTTCCAGGCCTGCCGCTTCGGCATGGATGCGGTGTATGTCGACCCGGCCACGGGCGACCACATGCCGCTGCGTGAGCACATCCTCAAGACCATGGACCAGATCGCAGGACACGCCGCCGCCCATGGCGCAACCGGGGCGCTGCACCTGCTGCGCAATGAAACCCAGGCGGGCCAGAACGACGCGCGCTGGCTGCGCGAGCGCCAGCGCGAAGAGCAACTGTTGGCCGAGGTCAGCCGCCAGGCAGCGCTGCGTTTTCGCGGGACAAATTGACTCCCCCTGAGTCGCTTCGCGCCTTCCCCCAGGGGACGCCGCCAGCGCGGCGGGGCGGCCCTTGCGCGGCGTCCACTGGCCTGGGCCGCGTCGGTTGCAAGCCCCGCTGACGATCTCAAGGCATTGCAGCCGATACACCGCACAATCCGTACCCATGGGTGAATTTGACCTGATCGCACGCTACTTCACGCGCCCGGTGCGCCCCGATGGTGCTGTGGCCCTGGGCGTGGGCGACGACTGCGCGCTGCTGGCGCCCGCGCCGGGCATGCAGCTGGCGGTGTCGAGCGACATGCTGGTTGAGGGCCGGCATTTTTTTGCCGGTACCAACCCCGAGCGCCTGGGCCACAAGGCACTGGCCGTCAATTTGTCCGATCTGGCGGCCTGCGGTGCGCGGCCGCTGGCGTTCACGCTGGCACTGGCCTTGCCGCAGGTGGACGCAGCCTGGCTGGAGGGCTTCTCGCGCGGCCTGCTGCAGCTGGCCGATGCGCACGGCTGTGAGTTGGTGGGCGGCGACACCACGCAGGGGCCGCTCACTATCTGCATCACCATTTTTGGCGAAGTGCCGGCCGACCAGGCGCTGCTGCGCAGCGGTGCGCGGCCCGGCGACGACATTTATGTGAGCGGCACGCTGGGCGATGCGCGCCTGGCGCTGGAGGCTTTGCAAGACGCAGCCGCCCTGCCCGCCGAAACCCTCACCGCCGCACGCCTGCGCCTGGAAGCACCAACGCCGCGCGTGGCCCTGGGCCTGGCGCTGCGCGGCGTGGCCAGCGCGGCGATGGACGTGAGCGACGGCCTGCTGGGCGACCTGGGCCACATCCTGCGCGCCTCGGGTGTCGGGGCCTGTGTAGATACCTCAATAACTATTAATTTGATAGCTTGTAGCGCTTTATCAGAAAGCGTTTCAAGCCATTTTGACCTTGAATTTCTGCACCAGTGCACCCTGGCTGGTGGCGACGACTACGAATTGCTGTTCACCGCGCCCCCTGCCGCCCGTGCCGCCGTGGCCGCGGCGGGCCAAGCCTGCAGCACACCGGTCACACGCATCGGCCGTATCGAGGCCGAACCCGGTGTGCGTCTGATCGATGGCCAGGGGCAGCCGGTGCTCCACCGCTACGCCTCGTTCGACCACTTTGCCTGACAACCCCGCGAATGGGGAGCAGCACAATCTCAGGGCGTGCGCGCCATGGCACGCTGCACCAGCCCCTCGGCTTTGAGCCGGTCGAAGGCCTGCTGCGTGCGCTGCGCGACCTCCAGCGGGGTCTGCAGGCTGTAGGCCATGTACAGCCCGGCAGAGATTTCCTCCAGTGTCAGCACCCGCTCCAGGCCGGCACAGTCGAATGCGGCCTGCTGACACATCAGGCGGGCATCGCCGGTGGTCAGGGGCACCAGGTCCACCTGGCCGCTCAGCAGCTTGCGGAAATTGTCCAGAGGCTGGGCCGAGACCACCAGCTGCTTGAACCCCTTGGCGCGCAGATACTGCTGCCGCACATCGTCCCGCATGACGCCAATCGTGAACGTCTTGGCCGATTCCAGGGAACTGACATTGAGCACGTTGGATTTGAGCCGGTACAGGTGGTACTGGATTTTCATGATCTCGCCCACCCAGCGGAACTGCGATTCACGGGCCGGAGTGCGTGCTATCAGGAAGATGAGCACATTGGGCTCCTTGAGCGCCATGTCATAGGCCCGCGCCCAGGGGTACAGGTGCACTGTGTAGTCTTTGAGACCGGCGCGCTGCAAGGTTAACTCGACCACTTCGGTGGCGCTCCCCACCACCTTGCCGCCCTCTATGGAGGTGTAGGGCGTCGTTTCGGTCACCGCCCGGATGGGCGGCGCTTGGCATGCTGCCGCACCCGCCCAGAAAATCCAGAACAACAGAATGGCACGTTTCATGCGGTCTCTCCCACAGGGTCGGAAGGTGCCGACACATCGGGCCCGGCAACCTGGTTGCGCCCCGCAGCCTTGGCGCGGTACAGCGCCTGATCCGCCTCTTCGAACAAGGCCTCGAAGTCACGGTCCGCGCCGGGTTCCAGTACAGCCAACCCGAAACTGATCGTCACCACCTGGGCTGCCTGCGAATGCAGGTGTTCGATGGCGCACGCCGCTACGGCGGCGCGCATGCGCTCGGCCATCTTGAAGGCTGCAGAGCCGCTCGTCGCGGGCAGCAGCGCAGCAAACTCTTCGCCGCCAATGCGCGCCACCAAATCACCCGCTCTGCCCAGCTGCGCTTGTAAAGCATGGGCCACGGCAACGAGGCACAGGTCGCCCATGGCGTGGCCATAGTGGTCGTTGTAGTCCTTGAAATCATCGATATCGCAGATGAGCAGGGCCAGGCTTTGTTGCTCCCGCCGAGCGCGGCGCATTTCGATGATTCGGGCTTCGTCGAAATGCCGCCGGTTGGGCAGGCCCGTCATCGGGTCGGTGCGCGCCAGGCTTTGCAACTGGCCATTGGCCGCCTGCAACTCGGCGGTGCGCTCATCGACCAAGTGGGCCAATCGATCCCGGTGCTCGGCCAGTTCCTGCTCATAGCGCTGTTGGCGCTCCAGGTGGTTTGCCAGACTGCCCTGCAACTGGTTGACACCCGAGACCAGTTGGGTCAATTCGTCCTGGTTCTGGCTGTTGCGCTGCAGGCTCAGGCGGGTACCCAGGTTACCGGGACGCACGCCCTCCAAATGCGATGCGATGCGCCGCACATGCACCGTAACCATGCGATTGAACACCAGCATGATCAGGCCCGCCAGCATCAGGGATTGCAGCAACTGCGCCACCACGATGGTGAACAACTGGCTACGCAGACGCTGCCATAAGACATGCTTGTCGCCGTACAAAACCAGTTCACCGACCTCTTCGCGGGCGCCGGGATAGGGAGAATAGGTCAGTCGCATGCTGCGCGTTGGCGCCCAGCCCAGGCCGGACCAGCTTTCGTGCGCGCTCTCGAAAATTTCAGGCGGACGATTCGCCAGAGTGACCTTCAACACGATTTTCCCCACTGCCGGAATGCCCTTGGCGCTTTGCACCTGTGCTTGCAGTGCCTCCCGGTCAAGTTCCCAGATGGCCTTGGACAGGGTGTCACCGTAAATCTGTTCGATCTGCGCCAGTTCGGCATCCATCCGGCTCAGGCCTTCATTCCATGCCGACCAGGTCAGCGCCATGACCGATGCCAGGATGAACAAGGCACAAAACACCAGCGTGGCCCACACCAGCCGCCATCCCAGGGAGCGCTGGCGCACCGGTGCAGGGGGCGCGCCCGTCTCTGGCGGCGGGCTCACTGCCACTTGCGCTGCAGCCTGTCAAAGCTGCCATTGCGCTGGAGGGACTCCAGCGCCTTGCGAAAGCGCTCCACAGTGGCATCGGACGTCTGGGCACCGAACGCCATGTAGTAGCTCTGCGAGCTCAGCTCCGGAATGGCCAAGGCCTTGTGCAGTGCTTTTTCCGGGTTCTGGCCCGCCTGGCGCACCAGGTGATAAGCGGTGAGCTGGTTCATGATCCACAAATCAATACGGCCCAGCCGCAGTTTTTCGTAGTTGAGTTCGTTCTTGGCGCTGGCTTGCAGGTTCTTGCCTTTGACAAATCCCTTGGACAGCAAGAACTGTTCGCCCACACTCTGGTTCACTGTGCCGATCTGCAAGCCCCTTGCTTTCTCCAACGACGAAAGGGAGAGCGCCTTGTCCGCCAAAGAAAACAGGTAGTACTCGGACGGTGCAATCACGCCCACCCATTTGAAGCGCTTTTCACGCTCTGGCGTGCGCACCATGGAATAGATCAGCACGTCGGGGATGTTGCTGGCCGTTTCATAGGCGCGCGCCCAGGGCATCGACTGGAACTGCCCCTGCAAGCCCAATTCCTGAAGCACGGCCTCGACCACCTCAGTACCCAGGCCGGTGATCTTGCCGCCGTCGGTGTAGTTATAGGGCGGAAACTCTTCCGTGAGGATGCGCACCGGCCCGCCCGTCGCACCCGCCAAGCGCCAGCCGCCGCACAGCAAACCCATCAGGCATGCCAACTCGCGCCTGCGAACACCGATATGTGTGTGCTGCTGTTCTGCCATGGTTTCTGGATGACTGGTACCTGCCGTGGAAGAAAACCAAAAGCCCTGCTGGCCCTGCTCATTTCAGTATCGGATGACCGGCCCACGCGGTCAATGGCTAAGACCCAGGACACCGGGGGCCGAGCCCGGTTGTGGCGCACTACGCACGGATCATTTCAAAGAGCCAGGTCTATGGGAGTGCTTGAGCAGTTGCAGCACCAGTGGGTGCGCCACCTTGCGTTCGGTGCTGATGGCGTAATAGTGCTCTTCCACCCCGTCACAGGCGCCGACCAGCCGCACTTTGCAGCGCTGCAACAATTCATCCTGGGCCGCCACCGCACCAGGAAACACGCCCAGACCGGTGCCACCAAACGCCTCCAGCAGCGCGTTGTCCTCGAACTCACCCACCACCCGCGGGCGCAGGCCCTTCTGGGCCAGCCACTGATCAATAGGATTGCGCACGATGGAGTGCATCGTGGGCAACAGCACGGGCAGCGACTGCAGCGACTCTGGAAACCCCTCGACCGCCTGTGCCCACCACTGCGCCGCCGCATACCAGCCCATGGCCGAGCTGCCCAGCGGGTGGTTGTGCACCTTGAGCCGCGGATTGAAGGGCGCCGGGTGGTCGGACAACACCACATCCAGCTTGTGCACAGCCAGTTCGGCCAGCAGATCGGGCATTTCACCCTCCAGGCACACCAGTCGCAGCCCATCCACCTGGAGCACGGGCCGCAACAGGCGCTGCACCTCCAATTTGGGCAGGCCATCGGCAATGCCCACCACCAGCCGTACCGAGGGGCTCTGGGCGGCGGCGCGCACCAGTTCAGGCAGGGCCTCGCCCAACTGGAAGATCTGTTCGGCCTGCCGCAAGGCCACCACCCCCGCCTCGGTCAGCGCCAGCCCGCGGCCCGCCGGGCGCAGCAGTTGGCAACCCAGGTCGCGCTCGAGTTCACGCACCTGGGTGCTCACGGTCTGGACCGCCATATCCAGCCGCACAGCGGCCTGCGACATGCTGCCCGCCTTGGCCACCATCCAGAAATAGTAGAGATGGCGGTAATTGAAGTTTGCGCTCATATTCCGATATTACAGAAGTGAATCTCATATTCAATCTGCTTTTTTAGAAATCACACATCCTCTATCCTCCGATTTCTTCTGACTTTGGAAATCCCCATGAACCATCCTGCCACCTACCAGGGAAGCACCACCCGTAGCTCTCTGGGCAGCACCCTGTCGACACACCGGGTGCTGCGCAATACCTATGCCCTGTTGTCCATGACGCTGCTGTTCAGCGCCGCCGTCGCAGGCACAGCCGTCGCCCTGCGTTTGCCCGCACCGGGCTTGATTCTTACTTTGGCGGGCTATTTCGGCTTGCTGTTCCTGGTGCACAAGGTACAAAACAGCGGTTGGGCCTTGGGGGCCGTCTTTGCGCTTACCGGCTTCATGGGCTATACCCTGGGGCCGGTGCTCTCGGCACACTTGGCCTTGCCGGGCGGCGGACACACCATCGCCCTGGCGCTGGGCGCTACAGGCGCCACTTTCCTGGCCCTGTCAGGCTGGGTGCTGGCCACCCGGCGCGACTTCAGCTTCATGGGTGGCTTTTTGTTCGCCGGCATGGTGATCGCCATCCTGGCCGGGCTGGCGGCCATGTTCTTCCAGATCCCGGCGCTGGGCCTGGCGGTATCGGCCATGGTGGCCTTGCTGTCGGCCGGGCTGATCCTGTTCGAGACCAGCCGCATCGTCAACGGCGGAGAATCCAATTACGTATTGGCTACCGTGGGTCTCTTCGTCTCGCTTTTCAACCTGTTCACCAGCCTGCTGAGCCTGTTCGGCTTCGGCAGCAACGACTAATCCCCAAGGAACCTTTATGACCCACACCTACCGCACCACTACCGCTGTCATCGCACTGACCGTCGCCGCCCTGGCCGCCCCCACGCTGGCGCACGCCAAACGCATGGGTGGGAGTAAAGCACGCTCCATTCCTCCGGCCAGCATCGGCAAGGCACCGTCCACCCCTGCGGCCCCGGTGGCGCCCAAGGCCCCTGCAGCCCCGGCCGCTGCGGCAGCACCGGCAGCGGCAGCGGCTCCTGCCGCACGCGGCCCGGGAATGATGGGCACCATGGGCGCAGCCGCTGTGGGCGCGGTGGCCGGCACCATGGCCGGCAATGCGCTGGCCAGTGGCAGCTCCGCCGAGAAGGATGCCAAGGCCGCCAAAGCCGCCGAAGCCCAGGCCGCCGAGAAAGAAGCCCAGGAGCTGCAACGCAAAGCCGATGAAGCCAAGGCCAAGGCCACTGCCGCGCGGGCCGCAGCCCAATAAGGTATGACCCGGGGTAGCATGTGCGGCAAGTTTTTACTCCGCACATCCCAGGAGCGCCCCGTGAACCTCCCATCGTTTTCCCCGCAGCCGCTGGTATCCGCACTGGCCTGCACCGCGCTGCTGTGCAGCGCAGGCGCCGTCGCAGCCCAAGAGAGCGCCTCGCGCATCGCCCGTGTCACGGTCTACCCTGGCAGCGCCACCGTAGAGCGTGTCGCCAAGGTGGCTGCGGGTGCACGCAGCCTGACCATGGCCTGCCTGCCCGCCACACTGGACCCGCAAAGCCTGCAGATCAGCGCCGAAGCGGGCGTGCGCGTGGGTGAGTTCAATGTGCTGACCGAAGACCGCGACGTCGCCTCGGCCTGCGCCAGCCCACTCGACGGTCGCATCCGCGAGCTTGAAGACCAGATCGCTGCCGTCAAGGCTGAATCGGGCGCGCTGCAACTGGTGGACAGCTACCTCAAAGGGGTTGCCGCTGGCAGCGCGGGCGAGGCCGCCGCGGGGGGCCGCGCCCTGCCCGCCACCCCGGCGCAGATCAGTGCCACCGCCGATGTTCTGCGCAAATCCGGCCAGGATGCGCTGGCCCGCGCCCACCAGCTCAAGCGCCGCCAGGAGGCGCTGGAACTGGCGCTCAAGCCCCTGGCGGCCGAGCGCGACCGCGTGGCCAGCCAGCGCACGCGTGTGGTATCGGTCACCGTCAACCTGGCCACCGAGCGCGACGCCGAACTGCGCCTGACCTACCAGGTGCGCGGCCCCGGCTGGCAACCCAGCTACCGCGCCACGCTCGATGCCCCCAAGGCCAGCGTGAAGCTGGATCGCCTGGCGCTGGTGGCGCAAAACACCGGCGAGGACTGGAGCAATGTGCAGCTCACGCTCTCCACCGGCCAACCTAACCGCGCCACGCAGGGCCGCCTGCCCCACCCCTGGACCCTGGACGTGGCACCGCCGCCCCAGAGGGCAGCCCAGGCGATGGCCATGGCACCCGCCACACCGGCACCGATAATGCGCGAGCGCGGCAACGCAGTGCCCGACACCATGCCCAGCTTTGACGTCAGCACCCTCGACAAGGGTTTTGCCACCGAATTTGCGGTGCCGCAGCGCATCACCGTGCCCTCGAACGGACAGCGCGTCACGCTGGCGCTGGGCACGCAGCTGACCAGTGCCCAACTGCTCACCCGCACCGCACCGGGCGTGGAAGAAGCCGCCTACCTGGTGGCCGAGATGGCGCCACCGCCAGGCGTCTGGCCGCCTGGCGCCGTGGGCCTGTACCGCGACGGCGCCTTTGTGGGCACCGGGCGCCTGGATTTCAGCGCCAGCGCCGCCCGCACGCCGGGCGCGCCGCCCACCATCAGCCTTTCGTTTGGCCGCGATGAACTGGTACTGGTGCGCACCGAGGTGCCCCAGGACATGACCAGCACCACCGGCCTGACCGGCTCGCGCACCGAGCGCCAGACACGCCGCAGCTACCAGATAGAAAACCGCCACAAGAGCAGCATCGACCTGCAGGTGCTGCACGCCACACCGGTCTCGCGCAACGAAAAAATCGAGGTGGAATCGCGCTACCAGCCGCAGCCCACCAGCCTGGCCTGGAACCAGCAGCCAGGCACCATCGCCTGGCTGCAGCCCCTGGCGGCCGGGGCCACGGCGCAGTTCAGCGCCGAGCACACCATCCGCTACCCCAAGGACATTGAACTGCTGGAACGCCCATGAGCAGCGCCCTCCCCCTGCGCCCCACGGTGCGCTTTTTGCTGGCCCACCCCGCGCACTTCATTGCGCTGGGCTTTGGCTCGGGCCTGTCGCCCAAGGCGCCCGGGACGGTGGGCACCCTATGGGCCTGGCTGGCATTCCTGGTGCTGCAGCCGTGGTTTGCCACGCCACTGCAAATGGGCCTTTTGATCGCCGCCAGCACGCTGGGCGGCTGGTGGGCCTGCACTGTCACCGCGCGCCACATGGGCGTGTCCGATCCCGGCAGCATCGTCTGGGACGAGGTGGTGGCTTTCTGGCTGGTGCTGTGGCTGGCCATGCCCATGGGCTTGTGGGGCCAGCTGGTGGCATTTGCACTGTTCCGTTTCTTTGATGCCGCCAAGCCAGGGCCCGTGGGCTGGGCCGACAGTCTGTTCAAAGGCTTTGGCTGGCGCGGCGGCTGGGGCATTTTGTGGGATGACTTTGTCGCGGCTTTCTGCACCCTGCTGGTGATTGCACTGTGGAGGTTCTGGTGAACCCACACCACCAATTACTATCAAAAGAAGAGCTACTAGCGCTTGATGGTATTGCGCTAGAGGCCATTTTGACCAATATTTCTGATCTCCTGCTGGCCCAGAACCAGATGCTGGCCACGGCCGAAAGCTGCACGGGCGGCCTGATTGCTGGGGTCTGCACCGACCGGGCCGGCTCGAGCCAGTGGTTCGAGCGCGGCTTCGTCACTTATTCCAACGCCGCCAAGTCCGAGATGCTGGCCGTGCCCCGCACGCTCATCGACCAGCACGGCGCCGTGAGCGAGCCTGTGGCCCGCGCCATGGCCGAAGGGGCCCTGGCGCACTCTGCCGCCCAGGCCAGCGTAGCCGTGACGGGCGTGGCCGGGCCCACAGGCGGCAGCGCTGACAAGCCCGTGGGTACGGTGTGGCTGGCGTGGTGTGTGCACGGGCGCACCTACAGCGAGCACCAGCATTTCGCAGGCGACCGCGCCGCCGTACGCGCCGCCACCGTGCGGCATGCGCTGGTGCAGCTGGCGCACCTGCTGGGGCCCTAGAAGCCTGTCGGCCTTGGAAATCGTCGGCTGCACATCGGCCGCAGCGGTCCATTCTCGCTTTCGACGCTCCAAGCCCAACAGACTCCTAGCGACACGTAGCGAGCGGTTACGCACTGGGGGGCAACCCGCTTGCATTCAGCGCCACACTTGCTTTAATGGGCCTTCGCCCCCGCCCGGCACACCTTGCGGCACAGAACCGGTGCGGGAGACAGGGTGATCACACAGCTGCACTGGATGCCACGCGCTCGTCTTTTTTTCTTCCGCAGCCTTCGGGGCCAGCTGGCCCTGTGGTTTGGCGGACTCTCCCTGCTCACGCTGCTCAGCGTTGGCCTGTATGTGGGTCGGCTGACCACACAGCAGGTGGCTGCCACGGCGGGCGCCTCCATTCACGCCACCGCACGCGCCGCCGCCGATCTGCTGGGGGCCAGCTTGCGCGAACACGAGCTCGACATCGTGCTGCTGAGCCTGGCCCCGCACTTCACCCGCGGCGAGCTGACCCAGCCTGCCGTGCTGCGTTCGCTGGAGCAACGGCGCCAACTGCGCGAGGAATATGCCTGGATGGGCGTGGTCAGCCCCCAAGGCACCGTGGTGCAGGCGGTGGACGGTATTCTGCAAGGCCAATCCGTTGCACAGCGGCCCTGGTTTATTGAAGGGAAAAAGCGGATCTATGCCGGTGATGTACACAAGGCCCTGCTGCTGGAAAAGCTGCTGCCGCAGCAAGCGTCTTCCGAACCGCTGCGCTTCATCGACATTGCCGCCCCTGTCCGCAACCTGGAAGGCACCCTGGTCGGCGTGGTGGGCGCCCACATCCACTGGCGCTGGGTCACGCAGACGGTGCAGGCCGCCTTCGACCAGCACGCCCGGGACCAGGGCACCGAGATTCTGATTGCCAACGCCGACGGCGAGGTGCTTTACCCGCAGTCGCTGGTCCACCACTCGCACCTGGCCCCCGTAGCGCCCCAGGGTACGGGCGCACGCTACGCTCGGCTGCGCTGGGACGATGGCCAGGAATACCTCACCAGCCAGGTCACGGTTGACACCCGCACGCCCCACGGTCTGGGATGGCGCATCGTGGTGCGCCAGCCGCTGGAGCAGGCCCTGCAGCCGGCACACGCGCTGCGCAGCAGGCTGCTGGCGCTGGGCTTGCTGGCGGCCATGGTGTTCAGCCTGGTGGCGCTGTGGCTGGCCCGTTCGTTCAGCCGCCCCATTGAGCAGTTGGCGCGGGCCGCGGGTCAGATCGAGCGGGGCGACCGCCATGCCGACTTTCCGGTGGACCATCGCCTGGCCGAAGTCGAACAATTGGGCCAGTCCCTCCAGTCGATGACCACGGCGCTGCTGGCCCATGAACGCGAACTGGCCACCGTCAACCAGTCGCTGGAAACCCAGGTGCTGCAGCGCACCAAAGCGCTGGAAACCGCCAACCTCGAACTCAAACGGCTGGCCACCCGCGATCCGCTCACCGGCGTGCACAACCGGCGGCACTTCGATACCAAGCTTCTCGAATGCTTCCAGACCAGCCAGCGCACCGGCAGGGGGTTTGCCGTGCTGCTGCTCGACGCCGACCATTTCAAGCAGGTCAACGACACCCACGGCCACCCTGCAGGGGACGCCGTCTTGCAACAACTGGCGCACCTGCTGGATGAAAACACCCGTGCGGTCGATTTTGTAGCCCGCTATGGCGGCGAAGAATTCGCAGTGCTGCTGCCACACACCCCAGGGGGCGAGGGCAGCATGGCGGCGGCAGAAAAAATACGCGCGGCCATCGCCGCAGCCGACTTCCCGGAAATCGGCCACATGACGGTCAGCATCGGTGCCAGCGTATGGAACCCCACCGACACCCACGCCCATGCGATCGTCGAGCGCGCAGACAAGGCGCTTTACCAAGCCAAAGGTGCGGGGCGCAACCTAGCGATGGCATCCTAAAGGCCAAGGCGCCTCAGGCGCCGTGGCACTTTTTGAACTTCTTGCCGCTACCGCACCAGCAAGGGTCGTTGCGGCCGGGCTCGGGCGGCTTGCGCAAGGTTTCTACGCGCGGGCCCATGCTTTTCCAGATCTGGCGCAGGTCGTACACGGCCCAGATGGCTTCGCCAAAGGCTTCCACACGGGCCTTGCTGGTGCTGGGCGGGCCGTCGTCGCTGTACATGCAGATTTCGGGCTTGCCGGTATCGTCTTCGGTCAGCGCAACGATGTGCCCCATCGCATCATCGAGCCACTGCGCGGCTTCCTTGTCGCGCGGCGCGGCCCATTCGTCGGGCCAGTTTTCCACGGCAAACATGAAGCCCAGCGCCCACACTTGGGCAAAAGAGGGAATTTCCTGGCCTTCGAGTTCAGCACGCTCATCCTCGGGCAAGCAGGCCACAGCGCCGCGCATATCCATGGCTTCGGGGGCGTAGGCCTGGTCTTCGTCCAGCGACTTCACATCGGCATCGAGTTGCTGCTGCACTTCGTTCCACCGGAGCATCCACAGTTCGATAAAACGTGCCTGCTGCGCCGCATCGGCAAACACCGGCAGCAGCGGCAGGGGTTCGCCCTCGGCCACTTCCAGGGCTTCACCGTCGCCCAACAGCATGGGCAGGTATTCTGCGGGACCAATGGGCCGCCGAGTGCACACCAGCGCGGCCATGAAACCGTCGCAAAACTCCCACTGCGGAATCTCTTCGCCACGTGTGCGCAAATCGTCCAGCAGCACGTCGAGTTCATCGAGCTCGTCGGGGCCAAGGGCCGGTGCACCGGCGTCGGGAGTGGTGGGTTCAGTCATGGGGGGCTCCGTTCATGGTGCAAAGGCTTTTATGATGCCCTGGGTGGTGCCACATGGCAGCGCCGTGGGGGCAGGCGCGCAGGGCCAGCCCGCGCACGGCGGCAAGTGTAGCGCCCCACGCCCGCTGGCCGCCCCCCTATTGCACTGCCCATGCCGCACGACACCGACACCCCCCATCGCCCCGACTACGCCGCTTTCCTGCGCCAGCAACTGGCCCTGCAGCAACCCACCGTGGCGCGCTACATGCTCAGCGAAGAGCAGGTCTGGCTCAAGAAGGCTGGTGCACGCCACGGCATGGGGCGCTACCGCGTGCTGGGCGCACTGGCCCGATGGACGCAACTGGAGGTGCTGCGTCCTGTCCCCAATCTGGGTGGCACGGCGGCCATCGTCACCGAAGCCCGGCGCCTGCACGACCTGGCAGCGCGGGGCTTGCGGGTTCCCGTGCTGCTGGCCCGCCAGGATGACGGCCTGCTGCTGCGCCATCTGGGCCGCCCGGGCGAACCGGCCCCCTCACTGGGCGACGAGATGCAGGCAGCCATTGCGCAGGGCCCTGCGGCCGTGCAGGAGTTGTGGCGCCAGGGCCTGGAAGCACTGCAACAGGTGCACAGCACGGGCACCAGCCTGAGCCAGGCCTTTGCGCGCAACCTCGTGCGCTGCCCCGACGGTGTGGTGGGTTTCATCGACTTCGAGGACGACCCCACTAGTGCCCTGCCCCTGGCGCACTGCCAGGTGCGCGACGCGCTGTGCTTCGTGCATTCCACCGCCCTCTATCTGCGCGAGAGCGGCGCGCTGGAGTCGGCTCGCCTGCTATGGGCGGCCTGGGTGGCGCAGCAGCCCGCCAGCGTGCAGACCACACTGAACCACAGCATTGCACGCCTGGCCTGGCTGCGCCATCTGCCACAAAATCGTCGCCTGGGGCGTGACCTGCAGCGCGCACGCGCCGCGTACGCCCTTTTGACGCCAGTGATACCCGCATGACAGCCCGTGTGCGCATACGGCGGCACACTGGCGTTTGCCAACCCATAGGAGACACCCGATGAAACTGATTGCCGCCGTGGCGCAGACCGCCACCGTAATGTTCGACACCGCCGCGACCGTGGCCAAGGCCGAAACCCTGATGGCAGAAGCCGCAGCGCGTGGCGCACAGGTGCTGGTGTTTCCCGAGGCCTTCATCGGCGGCTACCCCAAGGGGGCCGATTTTCACATCTTCATCGGCGCACGCACTCCCGAAGGGCGCCAGGATTTTCTCAAATACTACGAGGCGGCCGTGACGCTGGACGGCCCCGAAATTGCGCAGTTGGCCCAGGCCGCAGGCGCGCACAAGCTCTACGTCTGCGTCGGCATCATCGAGCGCGAGGGCGGCACGCTGTACTGCACCGCCGTGTACCTGGGGCCTGAGGGCACCGTGCTGGGCCACCACCGCAAGCTCATGCCCACGGCACTGGAACGCCTGGTGTGGGGCTACGGCGACGGCTCCACCCTGCAGGCAGTGGAAACCCCCTTTGGCAAGCTCGGCGCCGTGATCTGTTGGGAAAACTACATGCCCGCGCTGCGCATGGCCATGTACCAGCAGCGCGTGGCGCTGTATTGCGCGCCCACGGCCGACGACCGCGACAGCTGGATCAGCACGATGCAGCACATCGCCATGGAAGGGCGCTGCTTTGTGCTGTCGAGCTGCCAGCACCTGCGCCGCGCCCAGTTCCCCAGCGCATCGATGCACAACCGACTCCCCGACGACCCCGAAACGCTGCTCATGCGTGGCGGCAGCTGCATCATCAGCCCCGCAGGCAAGGTGCTGGCCGGGCCAGTCTATGGTGAGGATGTACTGCTGACCGCCGAGATCGACCTCGACGACATTCCCCGCGCGCAGATGGATTTCGACCCCGTGGGCCATTACGCGCGGCCCGACGTGTTCCAGCTGGCCGTCAACACCGCAGCACAACGCGCCGTGCAGCTGGAGCCTGGCGCCAGCACCGCCCCGCATCGCCCATGAAGGTGACCGACGCCATCACCCGGCGCATGTCGGTGCGCGCCTTTCGCCCAGAGGCGCCACCCGCTGCCACCGTGCGCGGCATTCTGGAAACCGCCGCACGCGCCCCTTCGGGCGGCAACCTCCAGCCCTGGCGCGTGCATGCGCTCACCGGCACTCCCCTGGCCGAGCTGCTGGCGAAGGTGGCCGCTGCGCCGCTGCAGGCAAAGCCCGAATATGCGGTCTATCCACCCAACCTGTGGGAGCCTTACCGCACCCGACGGTTCGAGAACGGCGAGCAGCTTTACGCCACGCTCGGTATCCCGCGCGAAGACAAGAGCGCACGCCTGCAGCAGATGGCGAAGAATGCTCGGTTCTTTGGCGCGCCCGTGGGTATTTTTCTCAGCATCGACCGTGACATGGGCGCGCCGCAATGGGCCGACCTGGGCTGCTATCTGCAGAATGTGATGCTGCTCGCGGTAGAGCAAGGCCTTGGCACCTGCCCGCAAGAGTTTTGGGCATTCTGCTCTGAACCGGTGAAGGCATTCCTGGGCCTGGGAGCCCGCCAGACACTGTTTGCAGGCATTGCCTTGGGTTACGCTGACGAACTGGCTCCTATCAACCAGATACGCACGCCGCGCGCGCCGTTTGAGGAATTTGTCGAATTGCGCGGGTTTCGCCACGACTGAAGGAGTCACTTGTGTGCGCCAAGTGCCCGATAAAATCGACGAATTTCTAGCACTGGATGATTCGCTTGCACGCTTTGCAAGACTCTTGCTTGCGTTGCTGAGGCAAGCGCAGCAGGCGTCCCGAGAAAAACAACCCTGATGCCTGCTACCCCTCACGCTTTGTCGCACCCGAAATACCGCGCCGATATTGATGGACTGCGATCGATTGCCGTTCTGTCGGTGGTCGCCTTCCACGCCGCGCCCGACTGGATTCATGGCGGCTTCATCGGCGTCGACATCTTCTTCGTGATTTCCGGGTTCTTGATCTCAACGATTCTTTTCAGCAATCTGGAGAACGACACCTTCAGCCTGCGAGAGTTTTACGCCCGACGCATCAAGCGCATTTTTCCGTCACTGCTGCTGGTGCTCATGGCAACGTACGCCATAGG
The DNA here is from genome assembly GCF_003096555.1 of Simplicispira sp. 125. NCBI lineage: Bacteria > Pseudomonadati > Pseudomonadota > Betaproteobacteria > Burkholderiales > Comamonadaceae > Simplicispira > Simplicispira sp. 125. The sequence goes on from NZ_QEKM01000001.1 coordinate 2,519,028, forward strand.
CTGGTGGGTATTGCTGGCGGGCGAATTCGCGCAACTTGGCAAGCACATCACTGCCGGGGCGCTGTTTGTCTCTAACCTTGCGCTCTGGAGCGAAGCCGGCTATTTCGACATTGCAGCGGAAACCAAACCCCTGCTTCATTTGTGGAGCCTGGGAATTGAAGAGCAGTTCTACATTCTCTGGCCCGTGCTCCTGGTGCTGGCCTGGAAGAGGAAGTACAACCTCTTGACCCTGACGCTGGCGTTTGGCGCCATCTCCATGGCGCTCAATCTCAAGGGCATAGCAAAAAATCCAACCGCCACGTTCTATTCGCCCCAAACCCGGTTCTGGGAACTGCTCTGCGGGAGCCTGCTGGCGTGGGCTTCGCTTCATCCCCACCCCAAGGCAGTCGCGCTAAAAAGCACTCTGGATCGCTGGATTCACCGCATGCTGTACCGCAGCCTGCCTCCTGGCAACGGCACGGCGCTGGCAAACGCATTGGCCCTGGCTGGAGCGGCTTTGCTCGCATTGGGTTTTTTGAAGATCAGAGCGGAGCTTGGCTTTCCCGGCAAATGGGCCATTGCCCCGGTGCTGGGCGCCGTAATGATCATCTCCGCCGGCCAGGGGGCCTGGTTCAACCGCGTCGTTCTGTCCAGCCGATTGGCCGTTTGGTTCGGTCTGATCAGCTTTCCGCTGTATTTGTGGCACTGGCCCTTGCTCTCGTTTGCCCGCATCATGGAAGAAGGGCTGCCACGCGCGGACATCCGTCTGGGGGCTGTGCTGCTGGCCATTGTGTTCGCCTGGTTGACTTACCGCCTGGTCGAGAGACCCATCCGGTTTGGCACACACAACCGACTCACAATTGCCACCCTGTGTGTTTTGATGGCCGGTATGGGCGCACTGGGCTACTACACCTTCCGCCAGAACGGCTTGAGCTTTCGCATGCAGTCGCAAATCAGCCAGGCACTGCTGGACCAGACCGTCGAACCATCGAACACACAGCTTTCGGATGGCTCCTGCGAAAAACTTCTCAATTTCGCGATGGGGCCTGGCGCGGTCTGCCTAACAAACAGTGCTGCACCTGAAGTGCTCGTGGTAGGTGACAGCCACGCCATGGCTTTGAACAGCGCCGCCTTATTGGGGAAAGTTCCCATCAAGACGATGTTGATCGGAAACCACGGCTGCCTTCCCCTCATGGGGTACTCCGTTCAGGATGGCAAGCTGAACAAGGGCTGCAATGCCCTGCCAGACCAGGCGTTCAAGGTCCTTGACCGCTATCCGTCCATCCACACGGTGGCCCTTGCCACACGCGGGCCGTTGTACTTTTCCGGTCATGGCTACGGCATTGAAGGCCCCAGCACCTATTCCATTTTCGCGCTGGACGGCACCAAGGCCAGCCAGACCGACATGTTCCGCAAAGGCTATTCGCAGTTCGTGAAAGAACTGCTTCTGCGCAAGAAGGACGTAGTGTTCGTCATCGACCCGCCGGAATTGGGCGAGGATCCGAAAGGCTGCCTGTTCAGACGGCCCGTTTCGATTCTCGAAAAACCCGTCTCCACCTGCACCCAGGACAAATCCAAGGTCGTCGCCAGGCAGGCGGTGTACCGTGACTTGGTGGAGCAGATTCGCAGCGACAATCCAGCACTTAGGGTATACGATCCGATCGATTTTTTCTGCGACGCCGCACGTTGCTACGGCTTGCGCGACAAAAAACTACTGTACTGGGATGACAACCACATAGCTGCCTGGGCCAGCGAACTGGTCTTGGATGATATGCGTAAGCGCAAATTCCTGCCCTGATCGCATCATTTGAGCAGCGCCAAGAACCACGCGCCCCTCAAACAAGGCCATACTGCTCCAACAGCGGCGTTGATCGTGCGGGCCCACCTGAACAGGAAGCGCCATCAACTACAAGGCCTCATGCGTCGGCCTACAGCACGGCGCTGGCGTTGGCCCTACGCTTGCGGCCGGAGATCCTCTTCGCTTCGCGTCCCCGCACACCTTCATGCCCACACCCTTATCTACCTCTGCCTCGTCGGGCACTCCTCCCGACGGCCGTGGCGCAGGCGATCCCTCAAAACCCCCAAAAATCCGGCCCAGGCGCACGCCAGCCTTGTCGCTTTCCGCCTGGAAGCAGTTCATGGGCGTTGCCAGACCCTATTGGCAGGGCGACAAGAAACGCACGGCGTGGGGGCTGTTGGCGTTGCTGATTGGCCTCATGGTCTTCGAGACGCAGTTAGCGGTCATGCTGGTCGACAAAAGCGGAGAAATGACCTCCGCGCTGGCCAGCAGGGATGCGGATCGCTTCTGGGCTGCGGTGCGCACCACGCTCTACGTGCTGGCCTTTGCGGTACCGGTTTATGCGTTTTACTACTACATGCGCGATGCGTTCTCCAACTATTGGCGCCGCTGGTTAACGCTGCGTTTCTTGGATGGCTACCTGGGTGAGCGCAAGTACTACGAAATTGGCGCGCGCGGCGACATCGACAACCCGGACCAGCGCATCAGCGAGGACATCAACACGTTCACCGGGCGCTCCACCCACTTTCTGCTGGTTTTCATTGGCTCCCTGATGCAACTCGTCGCCTTCAGCGCCGTACTTTGGTCCATTTCGCACACGCTGGTCGCCATCTTGGCTGTCTACGCCTTTCTCGGAACCTTCGGCGCCCTGTACTTGTTCGGTACGCCGCTCATTCGCCTGAACTTCTGGCAGTTGCGCCGTGAGGCTGATTTCCGTTTCAGCCTGATGCGACTGCGCGAGAACGCTGAATCGATAGCCTTCTACCGCGGTGAAGCACAAGAGCGCGCGCAGCTCAATCAACGCTTTGACGCCGCATTCAGCAACTTTGCCCGAATGATCAAGAAGCAACTCTCGCTCAACCTGTTCCAGCGCGCCTTCAGCCAACTCACCCTGGTAGTGCCCAGCGTCGTGCTGGCAGGCGCTGTGCTGGCGGGCGAAATGGAAGTGGGCCGCGCGGTGCAGGCGGCGGGCGCTTTCACTGCGGTGCTGGCGGCCGTCTCGCTCATCGTGGACAACTTCGAGAGCTTGAGCCGCTTTGTGGCGGGTATTGACCGGCTGCACGCGCTCTCGCAGGTAGTGCTCAAAACCCCGGCCGCTCCAACACCTTGGGCCGAGCCACCAGCGATGGACGGGGTAGCAGCCGTCATGAAGACAGATCCCTCGCCCACGATTGGGAGGCGCGCTGGCGACACCTTGGCCATCGAGGGGCTCACACTGTATACGCCCGATTTCCGCCGCATGTTGATACAGAACTTGTCGCTGCACATCGCATCCGGAGAGGCGCTACTTATCACAGGCCCGAGCGGCTGTGGCAAGAGTTCGCTGCTGCGCGCCATTGCCGGCTTGTGGAACAGCGGCAGCGGCATGGTGCAGCACCCGCCTATCGAAGACATGTTCTTTTTGCCACAACGCCCTTACATGCAAAGTGGCACGCTGCGCAGCCAGATCGTTTATCCGGCGGCCACGACCGAACTTGCAGATGAGCGGCTGCTGGAACTGCTCCAGGCGGTGCACCTCGAGACGCTGGCCGAGCGGGTCGGCGGGCTCGATGCAGTGCACGATTGGGAAAAACTGCTGTCCACCGGTGAGCAGCAACGCCTGGCGTTTGCGCGGGTGCTGGCATGCAGTCCCCGCATGGTGATTCTGGACGAAGCCACCAGCGCGCTCGACAGTGCCAACGAAACCGCGCTCTACCAGCGGCTGCGCGAAAGCGGCATCACCTTGGTGAGCATTGCGCACCGGCATGCGGTGCTGCAGTACCACAGCCATGTGCTGGAGTTCAAGGACGACGGTGCCTGGCAGCTCAACGCCGCTGCTGACTTTCAATTCGCTGAGTGAAGCAAGGCTCTCTGCAATCGAGCCCGCTCACACCGCGCCAATGAGCGCAATGGACGTCGAAACTTCAGCGCCGTAAGCACTCAGGCGCTTGCGCAGACACAGCACAGCCTTGTCCTTGGACAGCAAAATCGCCTCGTGCGCTGCAGCCAGGTCAATGAAAGGCTGGTCGTCGGTGTCCTTGCAAATAGCACTGGCGCGCGGTGCGGGCCCTACGGTTTGCACAGCGGCGTCAAAGCGTGCGAGTACCGCCTCTGGCGTGAGGCCGTAAAACGCGACACGGGGTGCAATCTGTGGATAGCCGAGAACCCTGGAGAGTTCGCTGCGCATCCCGGAGGTGGCTATCCAGCGCAGCGCCCCAGAAGCCAGCAGATCGGACAGCAGCGCGGTGGCGGGATCGGCAAACACCAGCAAGTCGAGCACGACGTTGGTATCTAGCACCAAGGCGCGCGAGACCCCTTGTGAAGTTGCCACGGTCAGCTGCTGCAGTTCAACCCCCATCGCCAGGCCCGGCGCGCGGCGCGCGCACCGCGCCCTTGACCATGTCGAAACGGAACAGGCGGCACTCGATCGGGCCGTTCCACATGGGCACGCGGCGCGATTCTTTCAGGCGCATCTTGCTGGGGAGCTTGAGGTCGGGCGTCAGCATCCAGGCCGTCCAACCTGCATAATTTTTCTTCCAGTGCGCGGCCAGTTGGCTGAAGAATTCGCCGCCATCGTCGGTGTGCGCCGCCTCGCGTCCTACGGCGTCGCCCTGGGCGCGCTGGGCAGCACGCTCAGAGGCGTTCTGTCCCGCCGCGCCAGCGGCCGCAATACGCTCACCGTAGGGCGGGTTCAGCAGCATCAGGCCTGGTGCATCGCACGGTGGCATGCGTTGCAGCGCGTCACCGCCACGCAGTTGTATGGCACCAGCCACGCCCGCACGCTCGGCGTTACGCTGGGAAAAATCGACCATGCGGTGCGATACATCACTGCCAAAAATGGCTACAGCGCTTTTCTGTTCTTCGTTATGTGCTGCATTTTTTATAGCACCCCAGACATGGGACTGGAAAGGCAGAAGTTTCTCAAAAGCAAACCGGCGACGCAGGCCCGGCGCGATGCGGCAGGCGATCTGCGCCGCCTCAATGATCACGGTGCCGCTGCCGCAGCAAGGGTCATACAGTGGCATGGGCGCATCGCCATGCGGATCCCAGCCACTGGCGGCGATCATGGCGGCGGCCAGGGTTTCCTTGAGCGGTGCGTCGCCCTTGTCCTCGCGCCAGCCGCGCTTGAACAGGGGCTCGCCCGAGGTGTCGATATAGACCGTGGCCTCTTCTGTGGTCAGGTGCAGGTGGATGCGTATGTCCGGCCATTGGGTGTTCACGTCCGGGCGTACGCCGCTCTTGGCACGGAAACGGTCCGCCACCGCGTCTTTCACGCGCAGACCGGCAAAGTTCAAGCTGGTGAGCGGGCTGTGCTGCGCCGTCACCTCGACCTTGAAGGTCTGGCGCGTGGTAAACCAGATTTCCCAGGCCACGCTGCTGGCCGCTTCGTACAGGTCGTTTTCGTTGCGGTAGGGGCGGTGGGCCAGCTGCACCAGCACACGCTGCGCAAGGCGGCTGTGCAGGTTGAGCAGCATCGCATCGCGCCAGGACGCACGCAGCAGCACGCCGCCGCGTCCGGTGAGCAGATCGTTTCCCGTGAGGCCAGTGATACGGTGCACCTCGTCGGCCAGAAAACCCTCCACGCCAGCGGCGCAGGGTAAAAAGAGTTGAAGTTGGTTCATAGCAAGCCCCGAGGATAAGGCTTTCCCCCCGGAACGCCTCAGGACAATCGCGACGAAATGAGTTGTTGTACGGGCACAGGCCGACCAAACAGGTAGCCTTGGTAGCCCGTGCAACCCTGTTCCACCAGATAGTCAAACTGTCCTTGCTGCTCCACACCTTCGGCGACCACGGTCAGCCCCAGGCTGTGGGCCAATGCCACGATGGTGCGGGCAATGGCGGCGACATTCGGGTCGATCAAAATGTCGTGCACAAAGGCGCGATCGATCTTGAGAAGGTCCAGCGGCAGGCGCCGAAGGTAGGCCAGGGACGAATAGCCGGTGCCGAAATCATCGAGCGCAAGCCCGATGCCGTGGGATTTGAGTTCCAGCATTTTGGCGATGACGTTTTCAGCGTCACTGAGCAACAGGCTCTCGGTCAGCTCCAGCCGCAAACGAAGCGGGTTGGCGCCGGTCAACCGCAGCGCAGCCAAAACGCCATCAACAAACGTCGATTGCTGGAACTGGCGCGCACTGACGTTGACCGACAGGTACAAGCTTGCGGTGGTCGGGCTCGCGGCCCATTCAGCCAGTTGGAGGCAGGCGGCCTCGAGCACCCAGTCACCCAACGGCAGGATGAAGCCGGTCTCCTCGGCCAGTGGAATGAAATCACCCGGCAGCACGGTGCCGCGCTGCGGATGCTCCCAGCGCAGCAGCGCCTCAGCGCCGGTCATGCGCCCGTGGCGGTCAACCTGCGCCTGGTAGTGCAACCGAAAATGGCCCTGCTCCAGGCTGGTGCGCAAATCCGCATCGAGCTGCACCCGCTGTGATACGACGGCCTGCATCTGCGGGTCGAAAAAGCGCAGGGCGTTGCGCCCCGCCGACTTGGACTGGTACATCGCCAAATCAGCCTGGCGCAGCAGATCATCGACAGTGGCCGCCTGCCCATGGAAGAGGGTCACACCAATGCTGGGCGTGTTGCGCAGTTCATGCCCTGCCAGCACATAGGACTGGTTGAGTGCTGTGAGCACCTTCTCTGCAACCACCCGCGTCTGCTCAGCCGCTTCGGTCGCATCGTGGGCAAGCTCCTCCAGCATGACGACAAATTCATCCCCCCCGAGGCGTGCGGCCGTATCGCTGGCACGGATGGAATCTTGCAGGCGCCGGGCCACCTCCACCAGCAGCAAATCGCCCACATCGTGGCCCAGGGTGTCGTTCAGGGCCTTGAACTGGTCCAGGTCGATGAACAGCAACGCCCCTCGCCCGCCCGTGCGCTCGCCCAAGGCCATCGCCTGCTGCAACCGGTCGAGCAGCAGACGCCGGTTGGGCAAGTGGGTGAGGGGGTCGTAGAAGGCCAGGTGGCGAATCTTTTCCTCGGCTTCCTTGCGTTCGCTGATGTCAGAGAACGCAGCCACGTAGTGCGTGATCTGGCCGTCACCTCCATGTACTGCAGAAATGCTCTGCAGCAGGGGGTACACCTCGCCGCTTTTGCGTCGATCCCAGATTTCACCAAACCAGGCACCCCGGTCAGCCAGCGACTTCCACATCTGGACGTAAAACGCCGCGTCATGGCGCCCGGACTTGAACATGGCCGGTGTGCGCCCAATCACCTCGTCGGCCCCATAGCCGGTCATGCGGGTGAAGGCGCGGTTGACGCGCAGGATGGTGCCCCGGGCATCGGTCACGATCATGCCGTGCAACGATTCAAATGCCGTAGCGGCGATGCGCATCTCTTGTTCAACCCGGCGACTTTCGGTGATGTCCCGCAGCACCACTACGCGATGCGTGGCCACGCCCTCTCCATTCTGTACTGGGCTGACCATGGCTTCGAACCAGAACGACTGCCCATCGCGGCGCTGGCCTTCCAGGATGCACGGGGTTCCGTCCCCGCGGTCCAGACAGGCTCTGTCCTGCGCCTGCGCACATAAAAAATCCGGATTCCGGCCCAGAATCTCGCCGGAGGAATACCCTGTGATTTCACCCAACGCTGCATTGGCAAAGGTGACCAGGCCTTGCGCATCGACGATCAGCACGCCCTGAGAGATGGAGCTCAGCGCCTTGTGATGCAACCGCAAGATGTCTTCATTTTTGAGTCGCTCTTCTGCCTGTGCAATACGGACCAAGTTGTCACGGAACACCAAGGTGGCCCGCGCCATCTCGCCAATTTCATCGCCACGCTGGTGGTCGATGATTTCGACATCGGTGTCTCCGGCCTTCTGCGTTGCCAGCCGGTTCATGGCGCGGGTGATGCGCTCCATCGGAAAAATAATGCCCCGCGCCAACGCACCCGCCATCAGCACCGTCAGAAAGATCCCCGCGAAGGCGACAGCACCGCTCCAGAAAACGGTTTGGCGCGCCGCCTCCTCGGCGCTGCGCGCTTGCACGATCAGCGCCTGCGCCATGCGGTCTTCTACCAGGCGGAGCTGGTCGATTCTCCAGGTCATCACGGCCAGCCAGTGCGCCGTCGTGCCTTCTGCAGATTCCTGCCGCGTTGGCATCCGCTGAAAAATCCAGCCGCGCAACCGCTCGATCTCTGCGGCCTTCATGTCGGCCAGCAACTGCTCCAGTTGCTGCATGGATGCCGCATCGGCAAAAAAACGGAACTGCTCCAGAAAATGTGCCTGCCGATCGGCCTGCGCAACAAACACCTGGCGCGAAAGTGCATTGACCTGGGGGGCCGCGAAATAGGTGGCGCCCAACGCACGCTCCATGCCTGCCAGTTCCTTGGCCTGCATGAGATTCACAAAGGCATAGATGGTGCGCGAAATATCCGCATCGCCGCCCCAAAAATACATCTCCTGAACGATGCCAATCAGCGCATGAATAGCGGCGCTGTAACGCGCCAGTTGCACCTCGGGTGTCACATCGTGTGCCGCCGCCTCCCTGCGCCATGCAGGCAAGGCATTCCATTGCACCCGCGCATCCTCGATGCGCGAACGAAGGCGGTCATCGTAATGGTCCAGATCCAGCTGCTGCAGCGCCTGCTGTAGCGCAGCCAGTTGCTCGTCCGTCCGAGCATGGCGGACCGCCTGGCTCAGGACGAAATCGGTGCCGCCCGAACCTAGATAGGCCGCCGACAGGCCGCGCTCAAGCTGTACCTCGTGCACCAGGCTCCCGGCAAATGAGGCCAGTTCGGCCATTTCGCGCAGGCTGCGCATGTCGTTGGCCGTGCGCTGATGGCTGGCCAGCACCCACACCACAAAGAACAGAAAACCGGCCATCGGCAAAGCCAACGCCAACGCAATGCGCTGTCCAATCGGAATATTCTGTAGTCGGGCTTGCATCGCGGCTCGGTCTAAGTAAGGGGCGGGATCACCTCGCGATGACGGCGATCTCCGGCGAAAGGCCATTATGCGGGCTGTAGCCAGACAACACAGCGCCCTCTCGATCCCATGGCCCGCAAGCGCTGATTGCTGATCGGCACCTCCCCTCCCTGTTGCGTTGGCATGACCGTAGTCAACATTGTTGCGCAAGGCGCCGCATCTGAGGGATTCACCTGAGGGCGCGTTCGCACATCGCGGTCATAGACTGTGGATTCCTGCGCCGCCGTGGCCGCAGGCCCGAGGACTGGAGCTTGCCTTGCAACCTACCGACACCACGCAGCCGGACTACTTCCACAAGGTCGTCGATTGCCAGTGGGCCTGCCCTGCCCACACCCCCGTACCCGAATACATCCGCCTGATCGGCCAGGGCCGCTACGACGACGCCTACATGATCAACTGGGTATCCAACGTGTTTCCCGGCATTCTGGGCCGCACCTGCGACCGGCCGTGCGAGCCTGCCTGCCGGCGCGGCCGGGTCGAAGAAAGCAATGGAGCCCACCCCGAGCCCGTGGCGATCTGCCGCTTGAAGCGCGTGGCAGCCGACAACAAGAGCAGCGGAATCAAGGCGCGCATGCCCGCCCTCGCACCCCGCAACGGCAAGCGCGTGGCCTGCGTGGGCGCCGGACCGTCGTCCCTGACCGTGGCGCGCGACCTGGCGCCGCTGGGCTACGAGGTGACGGTGTTCGACGCCGAGGCCAAGGCGGGCGGCTTCATTCGCAGCCAGATTCCGCGTTTTCGGCTGCCGGAATCGGTGATCGACGAAGAAACCGGCTACATCCTCGGCATGGGCGTGCAGTTTCGCAACCAGGAACGCGTGGACTCGCTGCGCGCGCTGCTGCAGCAAGGCTACGACGCGGTGTTTGTGGGCAGCGGCGCACCGCGCGGGCGCGATCTGGAAATTCCAGGTCGGCGCGATATCACCGACAACATCCATATCGGCATCGACTGGCTGGCTTCGGTGTCGTTTGGGCACATCACCCGCATCGCACCGCGCGTCATCGTGCTGGGCGGCGGCAATACCGCCATGGACTGCTGCCGCTCGGCGCGGCGCCTGGGCGGCACCGACGTCAAAGTCATTGTGCGCAGCGGCTTCGACGAAATGAAAGCCTCGCCCTGGGAAAAGGAAGACACCCTGCACGAGGGCATCCCGATTTTGAACTTCCATGTGCCCAAGGCCTTTGAGCACGACAACGGTCAGCTCACCGCCATGACCTTCGAGGTGGTGCAGGCCCAGTACGACGCACAAGGCCGCCGCAGCCTGGTGCCCACGGGCGAGCCCGAGGTGCGCGTGCCCTGCGATGTGGTGCTGATCGCCGTGGGCCAGGAAAACGCGTTTCCTTGGATCGAGGACGATCTGGGCATTGCCTTCGACCGCTGGGGCCTGCCGCAGCTCACACAGGGCACCTTCCAGTCCACGCTGCCCCAGGTGTTCTTCGGCGGCGACGCGGCCTACGGCCCGAAAAACATCATTACCGCCGTGGCACAGGGGCACGAGGCGGCGGTGTCAATCGACCGCTATCTGCACGACGAAGACGTGCGCCAGCGCCCGGCACCGCACACCAACCTGATGTCCACCAAAATGGGTATCCACGAGTGGAGCTACAACAACGACATCTCGAACGACCTGCGGTTCAAGGTGCCATGGGCCAAGGCCGAGGTGGCACTGGCCAGCATCCGGGTGGAAGTGGAGCTGGGGTTCGACGCCGCCACCGCCTTCAAAGAGGCCAGCCGCTGCCTGAACTGTGACGTGCAGACGGTGTTCAACCGCTCCACCTGCATCGAGTGCGACGCCTGCGTGGACATTTGCCCCATGGACAGCATCACGTTCACCTTCAATGGCGAAGAGGAAGATCTGCGCAAGCGGCTCAAGGCCCCCGCCGGGAACCTGACGCAAGCGTTGATGGTTTCCGCGCCGCTCAAAACCGGGCGCGTCATGGTCAAGGACGAAGACGTCTGCCTGCACTGCGGCCTGTGCGCCGAGCGCTGCCCCACCGGCGCTTGGGACATGCAGAAGTTCCGCCTGGATACCACCCAGGCCGGCCCGCAATGCCGCGATGCCCAGATCACCCGCCACACGCTGGAGGCCGCATGAAGCCCATTGAAGCCGTCAACGACTTTGTCATCAAGTTCGCCAACGTCAACGGCTCGGGCTCGGCTTCGGCGAACGAGCTGTTCGCCAAGGCCATCCTGCGCATGGGCGTTCCGGTGAGCCCGCGCAACATCTTCCCCAGCAACATCCAGGGCATGCCAACCTGGTACGAGGCCCGGGTGTGCGAGCACGGCTATTCGGGGCGACGCGGCGGCGTGGACATGATGGTGGCCATGAACCCGCAGACCTGGGACGCCGACGTGGCCGAAATCTCGCCCGGCGGCTACCTGTTCTACGACAGCACCCGGCCTATTCCTGCGTCCAAATTCCGCACGGACATCACCGTCATTGGCGTCCCGCTGACCGAGATCAGCAACAACGCCTACACCGAGCCGCGCCAACGCCAGTTGTTCAAGAACATCATCTACGTGGGCGCCCTCTCGGTGCTGCTCGACGTGGAGGCAGAGGTGTTTGAGAAGCTCTTTGCCGAGCAGTACAAGGGCAAGGAAATGCTGCTCGACTCCAACGTGCGCGCCCTACATCTAGGGCGCGACTACGTCAAAGCCCACCTCCAGGCACCCCTGGGCATCCGCGTGCGCCGGGCCGACGAAGTGGGCGACCTCATTTTCACCGACGGCAACAGCGCAGCCGCCCTGGGCTGCGTGTATGGCGGCGCCACGGTGGCGGCTTGGTACCCGATCACGCCCTCGTCGTCGGTGCCCGAGGCCTTCCAGAAATACTGCGACAAGTTCCGCATCGACCCGGACACCGGCCGCAGCAACTTCGCCATCGTGCAGGCCGAGGACGAACTGGCCTCCATCGGCATGGTGGTGGGTGCCGGCTGGAACGGCGCCCGCGCCTTCACGGCCACTTCGGGCCCGGGCATCTCGCTGATGACGGAGTTCATCGGCCTGGCCTACTTTGCCGAAATTCCGGTCACCATCATCAACGTGCAGCGCGGCGGGCCATCCACCGGCATGCCCACGCGCACCCAGCAGTCGGACCTGCTCAGCTGCGCCTACGCCTCGCACGGCGACACCAAGCATGTGCTGCTGTTCCCTGAAGACCCGTACGAATGCTTTGAACACGCGGCGGCGGCACTGGACCTGGCCGACCAGCTGCAAACCCCCATTTTTCTCATGACCGACCTGGACATCGGCATGAACCAACGCCTGTGCAAGCCCTTTGCCTGGGACGATAGCCGCCAGTACGACCGGGGCAAGGTGATGACCGCCGAAGAATTGGAGGCGGGCAAGGATTTTGGCCGCTACAAGGACGTGGACGGCGACGGCATTCCCTGGCGCACCTACCCCGGCACGCACCCCACCAAGGGGAGCTTTTTCACACGCGGCACCACGCGCGATCCCTATGCCCGCTACTCCGAACGCGGGCCGGACTACATCTACAACATGGAGCGATTGCTGCGCAAATTCCGCACTGCCGCTGACCTGGTGCCCCAGCCCGTGCTGCGCAGCGCGGCGCATGCCACGCCGCTGGGCGTAATCTACTTCGGCTCCACCAGCCCGGCCATGCAGGAAGCGCTGGACGTTCTGACGGCCTCCGGCACCGACATCGACGCGATGCGCCTGCGCGCCTTTCCCTTCCCCGATTCGGTGGACCGCTTCATCGCCACGCACGAGCAGGTGTTTGTGGTGGAGCAGAACCGCGACGCCCAGATGCACGCCCTGCTGGTCAACGAGCTGGGCGTGGACCCAGCGCGCCTCGTCAAGGTGCTGCACTACGACGGCACGCCGATCACGGCGCGCTTCATCACCCAGGCGATTCAGACCCATCTGCAAGGCGCCCAGGCGTTGATCAAGGAGGCCGCATGACCTACCTCGCCAAGCCCCGGCTGCACCACCCCACGCTGACCCACAACAAGGTGGGCTACACGCGGCGCGACTACGAAGGCCGCATCTCTACCCTGTGCGCGGGCTGCGGGCACGACTCCATCTCGGCCGCCATCATCCAGGCATGCTGGGAGCTCGACATCGAGCCGCACCGCGTGGCCAAGCTCTCGGGCATCGGCTGCAGCTCCAAGACGCCAGACTACTTTCTGGGCGCCTCGCACGGCTTCAACACCGTGCACGGGCGCATGCCCTCGGTGCTGACCGGCGCCAACCTGGCCAACCGCGACCTGCTGTACCTGGGCGTCTCGGGCGATGGCGATTCGGCCTCCATCGGCCTTGGGCAGTTCGCCAATGCCATGCGCCGGGGCGTGCGCATGGCCTATATCGTCGAAAACAACGGCGTCTACGGCCTGACCAAGGGCCAGTTCTCGGCCACGGCGGACCGGGGTTCGCGCAGCAAGAAGGGCGTGGTCAACAACGACAGCCCGGTAGACCTGGTGGGCCTGGCGCTGCAACTGGGCGCCACCTATGTGGCGCGCAGCTTTTCGGGCGACAAGGAGCAACTCGTGCCGCTCATCAAAGGTGCCATCGGCCACGGCGGCGCGGCGTTCATCGACGTCATCAGCCCCTGCGTGACCTTCAACAACCACGGCGGCAGCACCAAGAGCTACGACTACGTGCGCCAGCACAACGAGGCCGTGAGCCGCATCGACTTCATGCCCCGGCACAGCGAAATCACGGCGCAGTACGCGCCCGGCGAAGTGATCGACGTGCAGCAGCACGACGGCGCCCTGCTGCGCCTGCGCAAGCTGCACACCGACTACGACCCCACCGACCGCTACGCCGCGCTCAGCTACATGAACGCCCACCAGGCGCGCGGCGAGGTAGTGACGGGCCTGCTCTACCTCGACCCGCAGGCCACCGACCTGCACCTGTCGCTCAACACCAGCGACGCACCGCTCAATAGCCTGGGGCCGACCCAACTCTGCCCCGGCTCGAAGGTGCTGGAAAAACTCAACGCATCGCTGCGCTGACCTTACCGCCCCGCTGCAAAAGGAGCCCTGCCATGGCCGAACGCACCGTCTTCCAGTCGATCTCGCAGCGCCACGTGGTGAGCCTGGGGCCCCAGGCCAGCGTGTGGGAGGCGGCTTGCGTGATGACGCGCGCCAACTGCGGCAGCGTGCTCATCCTCGACACCCTGGGCACCCTGCTGGGCATCCTGACCGAGCGCGACCTGATGACGCGGGTGCTGGCCAAGGCGCTCAGCCCCGAAACCACCCTGGTCTGCGATGTGATGACCCCCCATCCACAGACCGTGGGCCCGGACATGAAGGTCTCCGAGGCGGTTTTGATCATGATCGAGCGGGGTTTTCGGCACCTGCCCATAGTGTCGCCTGCAGACAAGATCCTCGGCGTTTTTTCGGTGCGCGACGCCCTACCACGCGAGATCGGCGACGCCGTAAGCCTGGCGGAATTCAATGACCAGGTGAACGATGCCCTGGGCTGAATTTGTGGCCGTGCAACAGGGCGCTTCCCACCACCACCCTGCTTGGCGGACAATCGCCACTATCGACCGACCATACAAGGCAAGACTGCACCATGGGTATTTTTGACCGGCTCTGGGGCGCCTCGCGCAAGCCCGCCCCCCAGCCTGACGCCAGCACACCGGCCAGCGCACCGGTGCACGGCATGGAACCGGCAGAAACGGTGGAGCGGCGCCAGCGCGAGCGCAAGGATGCGCGCAAAGGCATCAAAGCGCTGATCATTGACGACTCGCCCACCGTCGTGGCCGCATTGCGCAAAATTTTGCGCTCTGCCGGCTACAACACCCTGGAGGCTTTGGACGCCGAGAAGGGGCTGGCGCTGATGGAGCAGGAACCGCCCGATCTGGTTTTTTTGGACATCATCCTGCCCGGCATGAATGGTTTCAACGCCTTGCGGCTGATCCGCAAGAACCCGGCCACCCAGCACGTTCCGGTCATCATGATCAGTGGCAACGAACACGCCACGGAACAGTTCTACGCCAACCGCATCGGGGCCGACGATTTCATGAAGAAGCCGTTCTCGCGCTTCGAAATATTTGCCCGCATCGAGAACCTGCTCGATGCCAGCCAGATGCCGCGGCGCAAGACCGTCTGACGACCAGCCCCTGCGCCCCGGCAGCCGCTCAGGCGGCTTTTTTCAGAATGGTGTAAAGCTGGTCCTTGATCTGCAGCTTTTCCTTCTTCAGGGTTTCAATTTCGTCGTGCGAGGCCGGTGAAATGGTGGCTTCCATGTTCTTGATTTTCTGGTCGAGCTCGTTGTGCTGATCGAACAGGCGCACAAAATGACGGTCCGTGGTCTTGAGCTGGGTGATCAGTTCGCGGAATTCAGGAAACATGCAGACTCCTCTTCGTCGTGGTGAAAAACCCCGGGCAGTGCGGCGCACGGCCTCGTAACAACACTTTACTCCGCTGCGTGCGCTGGTCGCTTCAAGGCAGCCATTTTTTCAGCAGGGCAGCATCGGGCGCACCAATGCTGCGCTGCACCGATCCATCGCGGCCCAGCAGTACGACGTAGGGCGTGACGTTGGGCCATGTGGGGTCTACGCTTTGCCGGATCGCGGGCTCAAACCCCTCAAAGGCATACAGCCGCGTCAGCCCCAGATAGTGGCGGGCATGTTCCACGGCGCGCACGCCTTGCACATCCATCATCACGGCCGCCAGCTCGACTGGCCGGTGCGCATCCATGACAAAACTGCGCAGCTTCTCGAAGGCGTCCGGGCACGTGGAGCAGTAAGTGGTGGTGAAGATGTACGCCGCAGGCCGTGGGCCTTTTTCCACCAGCCGGGCCCAGGTGGTTTTGTCAAAATGCGCTACTGAATTGATAGCTATTGATGGCGACCTGGCAAACGCAAGAGGC
The DNA here is from genome assembly GCF_003096555.1 of Simplicispira sp. 125. Classification (NCBI taxonomy): domain Bacteria; kingdom Pseudomonadati; phylum Pseudomonadota; class Betaproteobacteria; order Burkholderiales; family Comamonadaceae; genus Simplicispira; species Simplicispira sp. 125. The sequence goes on from NZ_QEKM01000001.1 coordinate 2,534,765, forward strand.
AGATTGAAGCCAAAAAACAATGCCCCGACCGCCAGGGTCACACAGGCACTGCGCCGCTGTTTAGAACTCGATTTCATGGACTCTGACCTCTGCTGCGTTACGCCACACTACCACCATGCGCTGGTCCTGCTGCACCAGGCGCGGAAAATCGTTGTCTCCATCGACCTGGCCCAGCACCTGCTCGCGGAACGTCTGCCCCCCGTCGAGGGAAATCCAGGCCTTGAGCGTGCTGGTCATGCCATCGGTACTGCGCCAGACCACGGCCACCCGCTCGCCCTGCGCGGCCACGTCGGCATGTTCAGCGCGCGCATCCGGAAGCATGCGCACCGTTTGCAGCCGGGGCTTACCGTCAGGGGCCAGCCGTGCATAGCGTACACCGGGCACCTTGTCCTCGCCTTGCTGGCGGATACCGAACCAGACCGTATGAAAACCATCGGCCGCCACAGCCAAGGCCGGGCCGTGGTGCGGGCAGCCATCCACCCGCCACTCGTCGTAGGTGGCACGCACCACGTCGGCCGGGGCCTCCCCGCGCAGCACGGCAAAGGCATGGTCGCGCACATTGGGCTCGAACACATGCCGCCACAGGGCCCGCATGGCCCCATCACTGCCTACACCGAGCGCAATGCGACAGCATTCGCAAGAGTGGTCGGCCACCTTGGTGTCCGGGCCAAAGGTGGCACCACCATCGCGCGAGATGTTGCGGTAAATGGCGGCCCCCCGGTAGCTGGATTTGCCGCCCACCTTGGGCGCCGCTTCCAAGTCCCGCTTGTCGATCCAAACGGTGTGCAAAACACCTTCGGCGTCGAAGCCCATGGACTCGAAACGGTGGGTGATGGTCTGGCGGTCGGCATGCACTGTGACGGGCGCCGCAAAATGCTGCCCCCCGTCCACCGAGCGCAGCAGCCGCACATAGCCCGTATTGGGCTTGGCCAGCGGCTGGGTGTAGGCAATCAGCACCGTGCCCTGGGGGCCAAAAACCAGTTTGGGATGGTTTTCGCCGTCGGCCGAGACCGCATCGCCCGCCGTATCCAGCACGCGCGGTGCGCTCCAGCGCAAAGGCGCTGTGCCCTGCGGTGCCGGGGCGTTTTGCACAAACAGGCGCCCCTGGCCATTGAGGCCTGCCAGCCACAACGCGCCATCGGGTGCCATCGCGACCCCCACCCCCAACGGCGTGCGGGGCTTGCGGGCCACGCGCTGTGTGGCTGCGGCGGTGGGCGCAGCGTTGGCCGCTGGCGCGGCCAACGCTGCTGCAGAGTGCATATGCTGGGCCCCGCCGGCGCTGCAGCACAGCGCCAGGGCCAGGCCACAAACCCAGCGCCCGGGGGATTGCAAAGCCGATTTCGATCGATTCATGTCCGCTCCTACTTCATGCTGTAACGCAGCTCGGTCTGCACCGAACGCTGGGGCAGGGTGTGCGCCTGCCACGATGGCTGGTTGGTGGCATTGTTCACGCCCAGCGCCCATTCCCAGTGCGGCGCAAACTTCCACACGGCTTTCAGATCGAGCTGGTTCACGCGCGAGACGCCGCCATAGGTATCGGGGTTGCTGTCGATGTTCAGCTCGGTGTTGTACGCACGGCCGCTCCAGCGCCAGGCGGCGCCCAGCAGCCATTGCGCATTGGGCCGGTAGCTGGCCTGTACGGCGTAGCGTTGCTTGGGGATGCGCAGCCACTGTTTGCCCACCTGCGCCGGGTTGGCGGCATTGGCCTTGACCACAGCGTCCGTCCAGGTGGCGCTGCCGCCGATGTCCAGGCCCCGGATGCCCACATCGCGTGCCTGCCACACCATCTCGATGCCCTGGGTCAGGACGCGGTCCACATTGCTCACGCGGGTGATGCCCGGAGTGACGGTGGCGTCGGTCTGGCGCAAGATGGTGTCCTTCACGTCGTCACGGAAGTAGCTGGTGCGCAGCCAGTGCTCACCCCAGTATTTTTCTGCCGCCAGCTCGAACGAGCGCGACACTTCCGGCCGCAGGTGGGGGTCGCTGGTGGTGATGCTGCTGCCGGTCTTGGCGCCGTTGAACAGCTCGTCCACATTCGGAAAGCGCACACCGCGCCCATAACTGGCCCGCAGCAGCAGGTCGTCGGCCACCGTCCAGGCCAGCGAGAGCTTGGGACTGGTGGAGTGCAGGCTGCGCCGGGCAAAGTTCTGCTGCGCCACGGGCGGCCCAGCAAAGAACTGCGAGCCATCGGTTGCTTCAAAAGTTTCCAGCCGCAGGCCGGAGGTCAGCACCAGGTCGGGCGTGAGGCGCCAGGCATCCTGTCCATACAAGGCCGTCACGGTGGTGGTGCCGTAGAAGCGCTGGTCCAGGGTCGTCTCGGTCGTGCGCCAGTCACTGGCCAGGTGCACCACGTTGTTCAACTGGTACTGGTTGCGGTGCAGTCCAAACACCAGGGCATGGCGACCCGCACCAAAATCGCCGGCCGTGGGGGTGTAGGTGGTTTGCAACTCCAGCGTGTTCCAGCCCGTGCCGTCGCGCCGCGTCACCGTGCCCGTGCCGCCCAGATCGGCCAGGGGCTGCGCCAGATCGGCCTGCCGGTTGGCATCGCTGAGCATTTTGTAATCTGTCAGCATCACCGAGGCATTCCAGCCCGTCGCATGCTTGGTCTTCCAGGTGGCGCCGAGCTGGCGGTGGCGTTCATCGCGCTGGCTGGGGGCAAAAGCGTTGGCCGCCACGTTGAAACGGTTGACGCCATCGCTCACCACCCCGCTCCAGAGGGGCTTGCCTGCGGCGTCGCGCAGGTAGGTCATGTTGCGCACCGTGCTGTCGCTGCGCCACAGCGACACGCGCCCTTCGATCTCCTGGGTGGCAGAAATGTCGTAGCCCATGCGCAGGTTCACGGTGTCCTGCAGACTGTGGTCGCTGCCTGTGGCGCCAAAAATGGCGCGCTCGCGGCCCTGCGGGTCGCGGTCGTAGCGGATGCCTGTGACGGGGGTGCCCGTGGTGGGCGCGGCAAAGGCACCGCTGGTGGCGCCCCGCACCGCATTGGCGTAGCCCATGGGGTGGCCTGCGCTGTCCTGGTGCTGCACACCCAGCGCCACCCAGAGCCCGGAATCGAGGCGCGAGGCAATGCGCGCCGACAACTGCTTGCTGCCGTAGCTCTCGTGGGTGGCGTACTCGTCGAAAGATTGCCGGTTGTATTTGATGCTGGCCGACGCCTCCAGCCCCCGGGGCTTGCGCTCGGTCACCACCATGGTGGTGCCGATGGAGTTGCCAGGGTAGATGGCCGAGTACGGGCCGTACAAGGCATCGACCCGTTCGATGGCCTCCACGTTGATCATGTTCCAGCGCGGTGCGTCAAAGCGCCCGAGAAAGTTGGAAATCAGATAGCCATCGAGGTACACCAGCGCGCGGCCCGGTTGCAGCGTGCCAAAGCTGCGCCCGCCAATGTTGGCATTGCGGTCGCCCAGGTAGCGCTTGCGCACGGTGGTGCTGGGCAGCAGGCTGGCGGCATCTTCCGGGTTGAAAATGTTTTGCGCCTCCAGCTCTTGCGCGGTTTTGCTGGCGGTGCTGTTGAGCAGATTGGGGTCCAGCTGCGAGCGTGTTTCGGTCACGCTGATGGTTTGCAATTGGGATTCGGTGGCAATGCCTTGGGCCAGGCCCCAGGCGGGGAACAAAGCCAGGGCGGCAGCCAGAGGGGCCAGGCGCAGGGCCGGGCCGGAAGAAAAACGAGGGTTTCGCACGAATGCACTCCAGAAATACCAGTCAAAAAAGCTTCTGACGCCCTATTTATGAGCGCAAGCAGCTATAAAAACGATAGTTCAGGACAGCACAGGCGGGCCACGCGGCGGCGGCACAGTGACCCGGCCCGCCGCGAGTGCGGCCACGGGTGTGTAGGACGGCAAGGGAGCAGCGCCCAGCGCAGCCCGTTGCAGGCTCCAGGGCGACGATGCGGGCACGGGTGCCAGGCGATCGGCACAGAGCAGGCACATCGGGCAGTCCACCGGCATTTCCGTCAGCGGTTGCCCCGAGGACGCATCCAATGCACCCGACGCATCCACCCACTGCATGCCCATGCTGGTGCAAATCTCCATGCCCACCGGCGTGCGGTTGGGCGCCAGCGCGTGCGATACGGTCGAGCCCAGCGCACCAAACACCGCCAGCAACACGGCCAGCCACAACCACACCGCACGGCGCAGCAGCGCAAAGTGCACAGGGGGAGCGGCGTGGAGGCGGGAAGTCATGGGGAAAGCCCCGGGATTCTACGGCCCAGGACGAGAATCATTACCATGGCGCCATGACCCTCGTGCAAGCCCCCGCCGCCCCGGCCCCTGCGACCGCCAGCGAAAACATCGCCCCCATCACACCGTCCCGGCAGGTGCGCGGCGCCTGCCCGCACGACTGCCCCGACACCTGCGCCCTGCTCACCACGGTGGAGAACGGCATGGCCGTGCGTGTGCAAGGCAACCCCGCGCACGCGCAGACGGGCGGCGTGCTGTGCGCCAAGGTCTCCAAATACCCCGAGCGCACCTACCATGCGGAGCGCATCCTCACGCCCCTCAAACGCAGCGGCCCCAAGGGCAGCGGGCAGTTCACGCCCGTGGGCTGGGACGAGGCACTTTCTGACATCGCCGCGCGCCTCGGCGCGATCGCCGCGCGCGACCCGCAGGCCATCCAGCCCTACAGCTACGCCGGCACCATGGGCCTGGTGCAGGGCGAGAGCATGGACCGGCGCTTCTTCCACCGCCTGGGCGCCTCGTTCCTCGACCGCACCATCTGCGCCACGGCGGGTGGCGAGGGCCTGGTGCACACGCTGGGCAGCAAGGTGGGCATGAAGGTGGAGTTCTTCGCCGAGGCCAAGCTCATCCTCATCTGGGGCAGCAACTCGATTGGCAGCAACCTGCATTTCTGGCGCATCGCCCAGCAGGCCAAGCGGGGCGGCGCCAAGCTGGTGTGCATCGACCCGCGCAAGAGCGAAACCGCCGAGAAATGCCAGGAGCACATCCAGCTCCTGCCCGGCACCGACGCGGCGCTGGCACTGGCGCTGATGCACGAGCTCATCACGCACGACTGGCTCGACCACGACTACATCGCCCGCCACACCGTGGGCTGGGAGCTGCTGCGCGAACGCGCCCTGCAATGGCCGCCCGAGCGCGCCGCGCAGGTGTGCGGCGTGCCGGTGGAGCAGATCCGCCAGCTCGCCCGAGACTGGGGCACCACGCGGCCCGCCGCCATCCGCCTGAACTACGGCATGCAGCGCGTGCACGGCGGCGCCAACGCGGTGCGCGCCGTGGCCTGCCTGCCCGCACTCACGGGCGCCTGGCGCCACCGCGCGGGCGGCGTGCTGCTGTCGAGCTCCGGCAGTTTTCCCGTGGACCGCGCCGCGCTGCAGCGCCCAGATTTGCTGGCCGGCCGCAGCCCGCGCACCATCAACATGGTGACGATTGGCGATGACCTGCTGCGCACAGCCTCGCCCGCCTTCGGCCCGAAGATCGAGGCGCTGGTGGTCTACAACAGCAACCCCGTGGCCGTGGCGCCCGAGTCGGGCAAGGTGGTGCAGGGCTTTGCGCGCGAAGACCTGTTCACCGTGGTGCTGGAGCATTTCCAGACCGACACCGCCGACTACGCCGACTACCTCCTGCCCGCCACCACGCAGCTCGAACACTGGGACGTGCACCTGGCCTACGGCCACACCGACGTGCTGCTGAACCAGCCGGCCATTGCTCCGCAAGGCCAGGCCCGCAGCAACGCGCACATCTTCCGCGACCTGGCGGCGCACATGGGTTTCACCGAGCCGTGCTTCGCCGACAGCGACGAAGACCTGTGCCGCCAGGCCTACGGCGCCCAGGTAGATTTCAACCGGTTGCTGGCGCAGGGCTTCGCCCCGCTGGGCGGGCCGGACGCGCCGTTTGCCGAAGGCGGCTTTCCCACGTCTTCGGGCCGCTGCGAATTCTTCAGCGAACGCCTGGCCGCACAGGGCCTGGACGGACTGCCGGACCATGTGCCCAACCACGAGGCTGCGGGCACATCAACACAGTACCCGCTGGCGATGATCTCACCGCCCGCGCGCAACTTTCTCAATTCCACCTTCGTGAACGTACCCAGCCTGCAGGGCATCGAGAAGCGCCCCCTGCTGGAGATCCACCCCGAAGACGCCGCCGCGCGCGGCATTCACGAGGGCAGCGTGGTGCGCGTGTTCAACGACCGGGGCAGCTACCGCTGCCACGCCACGGTGAGCGAGCGCGCCCGGCCCGGTGTGGTCAATGGCCTGGGCATCTGGTGGCGCAAGATGGGGCTGGACGGCACCAACGTGAACCAGCTCACCAGCCAGGCGCTGACCGACCTGGGGCGCGGCCCGACCTTCTACGATTGCCTGGTGGAAGTGGAGCGCGACACAGCGCCCCAAAATACTATCAATTAAATAGCTGCTAGCGCTTACCCAATAAGCGCCAGAGCCATTTTTTCATATTTTTCCAGGCGATCGACTCAACCACGCCAGTAGTTGTTGGCGGCCGAAACAGTCTGGAAGTTGATGGCAATCACCTGCGAAGCGGCCGTCAGACCGTCGGCCGACTGGGCGTACTCGGGGCGCAGCTGCTTGAGCGTCTCCATGTCGGGCTGGGTGTACTTCACGCCACGGCGGCTGAGCGTGATGGCCAGTTCAAAGCCTTCTTGCGGCGTGGCGGTGATGAGCGAGGGCAACCAGGTATCGGCCATGTTTTTCTCCTTGAGAAGATCGTGGGGACAGAATGCCGACGTGGAACATGGAAACGATCCTGTTCTGATCGACGCTGGACTGTAGCGCGCGGCGTACGCCACCCGCGCTCAACCGATACAAGCCCCCTTTGCGAAAGCGTTTATCGCTCTAGCGCACTCCGTTTTCAGGAGCTGCTTGCGCTGGCTGGGAAAGCGTTCAAGCCTTATTTCGCTTGAATTTTTGCAGGACGCCAACAGCGGCGCCGAAGGCCTCTCAGCATGCGTCCCGCGTTCCTGCCGCAATGCGTTCGGGCGACACCACAACGTTCTGATCGATGGCGCCGCACAGGCTGTGGCCATCGCGCCCCTTCATCTCGATGCGGATGGTGTCGCCCTCCTGCATGAAAGGGGTAGCGGCCTTGCCGTCCTGCAAGGTTTCCATCGTGCGTTTATCGGCAATACTGCTGTAGCCCCGGGGCCAATCGTTGCGGCCTTTGGCGGCCTGCACGGCGGGGTTGCTGACCGGGCCGCTGCAGACAATGCTGCCCGCGCGCAGCAGACGCGTGGTGCAGGCCTGGGCAATGAGCTGGCCGAAGTGAAAACCCATCTCCGGCCCGGCATCGCACAAACCCACCTTGCGGCCGTTCCAGGTGGTCTGCAGCGTGAGATGCACCCTGCCCTGGTCCCAGGCAGCGCCCAGCTCGTCGAGCGTAACGGCCACAGGGCTGAAAGAAATGGCGGGGCGGCTGAGCAGCGGCGCCTGGCCACGCTCGCTCTCGATGGTTTCCAGCGCACGCAGCGACACGGTGTTGGCCAACATCAGCAGGCGGATGCCATCGAGCGCCTGCGCGGGCGTGCAGCCGCGCTCGACATCGCCCGTGACCACGGCCAGGCCCGCACCAAAGTCGATGCCCATGGCGGCGCTGGGAACGACGATGTCGTGACACGGGCCCAGGCTGGCATCGCTGACGGCCTGTTGCAGCTGCGGCTCACGGCGCAGGCTGGCGGGCATCTCCACGTTGCGGACCTTGCATTCCAGTTCAGTGGCGTGCAGGTAGGCGTTGCCCTGCAGGCACTGGTAGGCGCGCGGCAGGGGCGCCATGCAGTGGCGGGGGTCAAAAGGAAAGGCGTGGCGTGCGCGGCCCGCGTTCAGGCTGTCGTACAGGTCCTGCAACTGCGGTGCGTAAAAACCCCAGTCGTCCAGCACCTGCTGCAGGCGGCTGGCGATGCCGGTGGCGTAGTGGGCCATGCCCAGGTCGCGCGAGACGAGTACCAACTGGCCATCGCGAGAACCGTCCTGCAAGGTGGCAAGTTTCATGGCGGAGTGTTCGTGGAAGAAGGCGGCGGCGCCAGGGCACCGGGTTGCAGACGGCGCATTCTAGGACAGAGCGGGCGCCGCATGTCCCGCTGCAGCGAGGGCGCATACGCGCCGTGTCCGGGCGATGCCCGGGGGCGTGGGTTAACCTTTGGCCTGTTCTTTCGATGCATTGCCCATGATTCCGCGCCGCTCCCTGCTGACCATTTTCGCCCTGGTGCTGGCGCTGCACGCCCTGGTACTGGGCGTTGCACTGCCCGACTGGGGCGCCAGCCAGGCGGCCCCCATTCCGCGTTTTATGACGCGCACCATTGCTGCGCCCGCTCCCGTTGCGGCACCGGCCGCAGTTGAGACCACCGCACAGACGACCAAGACCGCCGTGCGCGCCGTGCGTAAAAAACCACGCCCCGCGACCCCGCGACCCGCCTCTGCCGATGCGAAAGAGACAAGCCTGCCGCCGCCCCCCTCCACGGCACTGGAAAGCCCCGAGGTCGTTGCAGCGGCAGACCTTGAAACGCCCGGCATGCCCCACGAGGAAGCCGTGGCAACCCCGGCTGCTGCCGCAGCCAGCGCACCCGCCGACGAAGCGCCCGCTGCCAAGGCTGCACCCGGTAGTGCCATCGCCATTGCGCCCCCCGGTGCGGACGACGCCCCGGGAAGCACCCAGCCTGCCCCGGTGCTATTGCCCGCACCGGCGCGCCTGGGGTTCGATGTCACGGGCCAGGCCAAGGGTTTCCAGTACAGCGCCAGGGCCGAACTGGTGTGGCAGCACGACGGCCAGCAATACCAGGCGCGCCAGGAGATCAGCGTGCTGTTTCTGGGTTCGCGGTCGCAGACCAGCGTGGGCGAGCTCACACCCTTGGGCTTGCAGCCCCGGCGCTTTGGCGACCGCTCGCGCAGCGAAAAGGCCGCGCACTTCGACTTTGCCCAGGGTCAGGTGAGCTTCAGCGCCAACACGCCTTCAGCGCCCATTGCGCCGGGCGCCCAGGACCGGCTCAGCGTTTTCGTGCAACTGGGCGCCATGCTCGCCGCCGCCCCTGAGCATTACCCAGCGGGCACGCAGATCAGCATCCCCACGGTCAGCGCGCGCGCCGCCGACACCTGGGTGTTTACCGTGGGCGAAACGGAGCAGCTTGACCTGCCCATGGGCCACATCCGCGCGGTGCCGCTGCAGCGCCTGCCGCGGCGCGACTACGACCAGAAAGCCCAGCTCTGGCTGGCGCCGGAACTGGGCTACCTGCCGGTGCGCATCCGCATCACGCAGTCCAACGGCGACTATGCCGAGCTGAGCCTGCGCGAACGCGCTGCGCCCTGATCGGCAGCAGATCCCTGGTTTTCGTGGAATACTGGGCCCGGTAGACATACAGGCCTTGAACTTGCCGCCACTGCGGCCATCTGACAAGGACTCAGACCAGGGAGACCCACACCATGCACATGCTCTACGACTCGGAATCTTTTGTAGTGGTGCACATGCTGCCCGACGCCATTGCACCCCACGCCCACTCAACCCAGGACGCCGTACCGACGCCGCCGCAACTGGCACGCCACGGCTTTGAGATCGTGGACAAGCGCTCAGGCAAAGAGGTGTACCTGGACGGCTCCTGGGCCGAGATGTTCCAGCAGCAAATCATCGCCTGGCAACGCGACGCCCCCACCCAGGAGGAGGTGGAAGACACGCTCGACAGCTACACCGGCCTGGCCCAGAACCCGGTGGTGGTGCATTGAATGTCCGTGGATTTTAGGCAAAAACAGGCCCAAACGCCCTACTGACAAGCGTCAGCAGCTATTTATTCAGTAGCAACCTACGCCGCAGCACCGCGGCGTAGGCGCATTTCCTGCCCCATGGCCTGCAAGGCATTCGGTGCCAGCAGCGCACGGGCAGCCGGGTACACCACGTCTTCCTCGCTGCGGATGTGGGCGTCGTAACCCTGCGCAAACCGGGCCAGCACGGCTTCGTCCTGCACGCTCCAGCATTCAATTTCACCCTGAGCAAGCGCCTGCAAAAGCCCGCGCGCAGCCTTCCAGTGGGTCTCCATGCGAACGTGATCGCCCTGTAGCTGCCGCACGATCGCAGCGACCTCGGCGGTGCCGCGTTCCAGCAACAGGGGAAAGACGTGGAGTTCTTCGTCCTCATGGTGCAAGGGGGCCGCGATGTCGAAGTAGCGCAGCACGTCGCGCGCAGCCTGGCGGGCCGAGTCGTCACACGCATGGGTGTGCAGGTAGTCGGTCAGGCGCTGCAGCAAGTCCAGCGAGCGCTGCACGCGCTCGTGGCAGGCTTCGAGCATTTCAAACGGCGTATCAAACCCGACGGCGGCTGCGCCAAAGCCAGGCAGGTGCACTGTGCTGGCCATGGTGGCTTAACCAAAGCGCACCGGCTCACCCTGCCGGTTGAACGGGATAAAGGCGCTGTGCGCGCCCTGCTTGATGGAGTCCACCATGCGCTGCAGGGGGGCTTCAGCCTCTTCGCTGGTGGGCGCCTTGTCCAGCGTGCCGGACATGGCGGCAACGAACACCATGGCCCATTCGTGCCCGAACTGGCCAGACTCTTCGGCCAGCGCCTGGAAGGAGGCAATCTCCTCGGGGCGCTTGTCCACGCACATCATGGGCACCAGCGCGCCCCCTTGCCCTGCGGCAAAGCGTTCGCGCTGGGCGGGAGTGGCGTCGTCGGGCAGTTCCACACCGGCAAAAACAAACAACAGCCGCTGGGGTTCGGGCTGCGCACGGGCCGCGTGCAACAGGTCATCAAAACTTGCAATTTCCATGGTCACTCCAGGTATCCAAAAAATCAGCGGGCCGCACTAGCAGGCGGGGGATCGCCCAGTGTGCGCACATAGTCGGCTGGGCTCGGCCGAACCCGCGCGCTCTTGCGCGAGAGTACCGTCCCCAGGCTGACGAAGCACAGGGCATGCTCGCTCTCCTGCAGGCCGAAAAGTCGGCGTAAAGCCGTTGACTTGAGCGCTTTGCCGCTCGTCAGCGCAGACCCAAAGCCCAGCGCAGTGGCCATCAGCAGCATGTTCTGCAGGGCGCAGCCGGTGGAGATGAGGCGCTCGTACAGATCCACCTCGGGATCACCACGTTGGCCATCCACCACGGCCAGCAGCAGCACAGGCGATCGGAACGCCTTTTCGCGCGCCTGCTCCAACTGTTCGGGCAAGGCCATCGCATCGCGCTCCTGCAAGGCATCGGCAAAAACATCCGCCAAAAATGTGCGCTGCGCCTGTGGCACCAGCACAAATCGCCAGGGCAGCAACTGGCCGTGGTCGGGCGCATGCGCTGCCGCAGCCACGATACGGTCGAGCTGCTGCGCATCGGGCCCTGGATCGCCCAGCCGCTTGGGCAAAATCGTCTGCCGCGCCTGCATGAGCGTCGCCGCCATGGCGGCGAAATCTGCCGAAAACGGCATTGCTTGCGTGAAGGCCTGTTTTTCCATCGTGCGGCCTCAGCCCGGACGCCCATCCACGCGCAAGCGCCCATACCAGATGCCCAGCCGCACGCCCCAAACGCCCATGGTCCCCGTCCACAGCAGCGCTGCAACCAGCAGCAGGCTGCCCGAGAAAGCCGTCGGCAGGGTTGCCACGATACGCAGCACGGTGGCCGCCTGCAACACCCAGAACAAGGACCAGGCAATGCGGTCGGCCACCAGGGCGCGCCCACTGTGTCCACACGAAACACGGGTGACCATGGCCAGCATCAGCGACGCCAGGCACCCCATGGTGAGGGCATGCAGCGCCCCCAGGCCGAGGAAAGGCGTGTCTTGCACCAGCCCCAGCAACTGGGAAGCACCGGCCAGCACAAAGGACAGGCCCAACCAGAGAAAACCAATGTGCAGCATGGCCAGCAGACGGTTCTTGAGACTTTGCACCAGCCCCCACACCCCGGCCAACCACAACAGCACAGCGCCCACGCCCAGCTCCAGCACGCCGCGCAGCAGCATCCAGACGGGCGCCACGGGGCCGCGCAGCGGCCCTTCAAATTCCACCCAGACGGCGGCTGCTTCAAAGGCCGCGGCCCCCAGCATCAGCCACAACAGCCAGAGCGGGCGGAACACCGTCACCAGCGGCATCGCGCTGGAGGTGAAAAACGGAATCATGCGGTGCGCTACGGTGACGTACACCACCAGCACAAAGCCCCACAACCCGGTCAGAACGAATACCCGTGCGGTGTCCTGGGCGTCCCACACAAGGCTGGCACACAGGCCCAGCAGGCTCAAGCTGCCGACGATCGTGGCCACGCCAATCGCCCGTGCATGGACCTGGTCTTCGGCCCGGCTGCGCAGCACCAGACGCCAGAACAGCACACCCATGGAGGTCAGCCCCAACCACGCCAGCGCCGCGCCCAGCAGGCACACCGCGGCCGACAGGTGCGCGCCAGCCAGCCAGGTCAGCCAACCCACTGCCTGCAACACCAAAGGAGCGCGCAGGGTGCGCGTCGGCCAGGGCTCAACGCCTAGCCATTTGGGCCCGGCGGTAAAAAGAAAGCCGGAAAAAAACAGCGGAATGAAACCGAACACCATGGCGGCCGCATGCACCACCGAGGGAGAGAGCGGGTAGGCCAGCGTTGGCCAAGAAGAGACACGAGAGACCTGTACCAGCGTCCACCATGCGCCCGAAGCCACCAGCAGCACCATAGCCAGGAAGAACCCCAGCCGGTGCGGTGCGAGCATCAAGTAACGCCAACGCCAGAGCCGATCTTGCTGCGCCACTGCTTCGGCGGAGGGTTTGCCCGCAACGGGCCGCACCGGAATGACCGGCCGCTCACTCACCCACAGGTTCCCAGGTGGCCGCACTGGGTGCAATAGTCGCAACCGTCCTTGCGGATCATGGCATGGGCGCCACACTCTGAACACTTCTTGCCGGCCATGACAGGGGGCATGGCGGCCAGCGGCGCATCGCCCTGCACCGACTCCTGCACAACAGGGCCGTGCTGTCGTGCACGGCGGGCCAGGATGTTCTGGATGGCGTAGGCAATCGCGGCCACTTCGGAGTCATGCCACTTGGGCACCTGCGTGCCGTCGTCCTTCTGGTGCGTCCCCAGGCGCACGGGGCCACGGTCCCAGGCGACCTTGCGCATGTCGGAGAGCGCACGTTCCAGGAAACCGCCGCGTGCGGCCAGCGACAGCAGACGCATGCTCGACGTGACCCATTGCTGCGATTCGCCACTCTGGCCCACGGGCATGAAAAATTCGATGGCACGGTCGACCGTACCGGTGCCCTCGGCATTGGGAACCGGCAAGAACGAGACGATGAGGTACAGGCGCTTCTGGCCTTCCTGAGTCCAGTAGTCCACCTTCTCGGCCACGGCCGAAAGGGCGCCCTTGGGACGGCTTTCAATCACCGTTCGCATGGGGTCGACCGGCGGCGCGTCGAGCGCAGCGGCTGGTGAATGGTCGGCCTGCGGCGCCGAGTGCACTTCGAGCACGGAGCCCAGAATGCTGTTCGGGCGGTAGGTAGCCAGACCCTTGAGGCGCGCACGCCAGGCCTGCAAATACAGCCCCTTGAAATCTTCGTAGGGATAGTCGGCCGGGATGTTGACCGTCTTGGAGATGGCCGTGTCCACGAAAGGCTGCACAACCTTCATCATGGCGATGTGGTCCTGTGCCGACATCTCCAGCGCCGAGACAAAGTACTCGGGCAGCTTGTTGACGTCGCCGCCCAGCTCGCGGTACAGGCGCCAGGAGTGGTCTTCCACCGCGTACTCGGCCATGCTGCCGTCGGCCTCGCGCTTCTTGCGCTTGTACATCCAGGAAAACGGTGGCTCGATGCCGTTCGACGCATTGTCGGCAAAGGCCAGGCTCACAGTGCCGGTCGGGGCGATCGACAACAGGTGGCTGTTGCGGATGCCGTGCGTACGGATCTGTTTCTTCAGCGCCGCGGGCAGACGGCTGGCGAAGGTACCTTCGGCCAAATAGCCGTCGGCGTTGAACTGGGGAAAGGCACCCTTCTCGCGTGCCAGCTCCACCGATGCGGCATAGGCGCAATCGCGCATGTGCTCGGCGATGCGTGCAGCCATGGTGCGCCCCTCATCGCTGTCGTAGCGCAGGCACAGCATGGCCAGGGTATTGCCCATGCCGGTAAAACCCACGCCAATACGGCGCTTGGCCTTGGCCTCGGCGTCCTGCTGCGGCAGCGGCCAGAAAGTCACGTCGAGCACGTTGTCGAGCGCACGCACCTGCAGCGCGACCGATTTCGCAAACGATTCGAAATCAAAAGCGGCAGCACCGTCAAAACCGAAGGGGTTGCGCACGAACCGCGTCAAGATGATGGGGCCGAGGTCGCAGCAGCCGTAGGACGGCAAAGGCTGCTCGCCGCAGGGGTTGGTGGCGGCGATCTTCTCGCAGTAACGCAGGTTGTTGTCCTGGTTGATGTGGTCCAGGAACAGGATGCCCGGCTCGGCGAAGTCGTAGGTGGACTTCATGATGGTGTCCCACAGCTCGCGCGCGGGCAGGCTCTGGTACACCCACAGACCGTCGGCGCGCTGGTAGGCCCCCTGCTCCATCACGGTAATGCCCGGACGGGACTTGTGCACCAGCTCCCAAGGCCGGTCGTCCTGCACTGCCTGGATGAAAGCATCGCTCACACCCACCGACACATTGAAGTTGTTCCATCGGCCCGGCGTGCGCTTGGCGGTGATGAAATCGAGCACATCGGGATGGTCGATGCGCAGCACGCCCATCTGCGCGCCACGGCGCGCGCCCGCGCTCTCGACGGTGGAGCATGACTGATCAAACACATTGATATAACTACACGGGCCCGAGGCCATCGAGTGCGTGCCTTTGACCTCGGCACCGCGGGGACGAATGCGTGAGAAGTCATAGCCCACGCCACCGCCCCGGCGCATGGTTTCGGCCGCTTCGCGCAAGGCCTCGTAGATGCCGGGAAAACCTTCGTCGTCCATGCCCTGGATGCAATCGCCCACGGGCTGAACAAAGCAGTTGATGAGCGTCGCCTGGATGTCGGTACCGGCAGCACTCATGATGCGCCCGGCACCAATGGCACCGGCATGCATGTTGGCGAGGAACAAGCCCTCGTATTTTTCGCGGTCGGCCTCGGCTTCTACCGACGCTAGCGCGCGCGCCACGCGGCGAAAGAGGTCTTCGGCGCTGGTTTCACCCGCCTTGAGGTATTTTTCCTTCAACACATCCAGGCTGATGGGTTGGGTTGCCGTCAGATCGTGTGCACGACCCAGGTTTTCTCGCTTCATGGTGCCAATCCCGTAGATATTGCTGGAGACAAGACCTCGCTGTAGCCACGCGGCTCGGAGGTGCGGCAGGCCCAAGCCGGATCGGCCGGGTGCCAGTCAGTCGGCAGTGTAGCGCCTTGATTCCAGCAGACCGTCAGGGGTTTACCTGCCGCCTGCGCCCATCTGGCGTCCAGCCTTGTTCTGCGCCAAGTGTAAATTATTGTTACGACTCCGATACCCCAGCCCGGCATCCGGGCTATTCATCGCCCAACACCTGACCATCGTGTTCCACGTAGGGGTGATAGGGGCCCGTGCCACAGGTGGTGGCCACCGAAGCGGCAACAAACCCCCCGGTCTGCACATCGAAGACATGCACTTCGCCGTCTTCGATCACGTAATGCCAGCCGTGCAAGGTAATGCTCCCGTCCTGGATTCGCCTGTGCACCATGGGGTAGTCCATCAGACGTTCGAGTTGCAGCACCACCGCGCGCTGTTCGGTGCGGCGAAGGGCCTCGGGGCCGGGCACCACCGGCAGTGCCGCCTTGCGTCCAAGATCAAGCCAACGCCGCAGGTTGTGCGCTTCGGCGGGAACCTCTCCATAGATGGCCTTGATGGCCCCGCAATGGCTGTGCCCGCACACAATGATACGGCTCACCTCCAGACTCAACACCGCGAACTCAATGGCGGCAGCGGTTCCATGCAGGCCATACGATCCGTCGTAGGGCGGCACAAACGCCCCCACATTGCGCACCAGGAACAGCTCTCCCGGCCCCGCACCCGTCAGCAGATGCGGTACCAAGCGGGAATCCGAACAGCCTATGAAAAGCGTGGTCGGATGCTGCCCCTCATCGACGAGGGTTTTGAACTGCTGCCGGTACTGCGGAAAGGCGTCCTGGTTAAAGCTACGCAGGCGCTCCAATAGATCGTCATCGGGCATGGCCGGCTTTCTGCCCGCCGGCAAAGCCGGGCGGGCGACCCACTCATTGAACCAGTGGCGTGTCTGCGCCTTCGATATCCACGCCTTCCAGCGTGGCCGCACCGGCAAGCAATTGCAGGTACTGGCGCAAGGCATTCATCCAGGTCTGCTGGCGCAGGGACAGCGCCACAGCACCCCGAACCTGCTCGAACGAAGGCTGCTCGCCCGCCTCGCGCGCGACCACTTCCACGACATGCAGGCCGAAACGACTGTGCACCAAACGGGACAGCACGCCAATCTCGACACCGCCAAAAACCTCCCGTGCAAACTCGGGCGCACAGTCGGCGCGCGTCAGCCAGCCCAGCTCACCGCCTTGCGCTCCGCTGGGGCAGTTGGACCACTTCTGCGCAGCCGTTTGGAAGGTAGCTCCGCCATCGTCGGCACAGCGCAGCTCCAGCAGCAGCGCTTCGGCACGCAAGCGCAGTTGCTTGACATCAACGCCAGGCGTGACGGCAAACAACACGTGCCGCAATTGCACGCGCTCTCCCTGCACATGGGCACCAGGATGGGCTTCGTGGTAGCGGCGGCAGGCTTCCTCGGAAGGATCGGGCACCTGCAGCTCGCGTTCCAGCAACTGCTCGATGGCCGCTGCCGCGGCCTCGCTGGTGGTGCCATCGGTCGCGGGCAGGTCTTGTGCAGACAGCAAGCCCGCCTCCTGTGCAGCCTGGCGCAGAAGCTCGGTGCAGGCGCGCTGGCGCAGCATTTCGGGGTCGATCAACTGGCCTGCCTCATGCAAGCTCACGCCATTGACCCGCGCAACGGGCCCATGGCCCATGGGCTCCACACGGGTCGCCGCCGCAGGCTCGGCCAGAGGGGCCGCAGCCGCCAAACTGCTCACCAATGCGTCGTAGGCGACCTGCTGCTCGGGTGTCAGCGGGTTGGTTTTTTCAGGGGCGGTGGTTGCACAGCCGCAACCGCCTGATCCACATCCACTCATGGGTTTCTCCTCAAGAGTCGCTCAAGATCGATTACTTGGCCGCAGGCTGGTTGTGCCCTGCGGGAAGATTCAAACGGCGTGCACGCACCAACTGGTAAGGGCGCAGCACGTAGGCCAGCGTGCCAAATCCGCTCCACACGTGCACCAGGCGGGTAAACGGGAAGATCAGAAACACAGTCATGCCCAGGAACATGTGGGCCTTGAAGACCCAGCCGGCTCCTGCCAACAGCTCCACACCGCCCGTGCGGAAGGTGACGATGCGCTGCCCCCATTCGGCCAGGCGCATCATCATGGAGCCATCCAGATGCTGCGCCGACAGCGGAATGGTGGCCAGACCGAGGGCCAGCTGAACCCACAACAGCCACAGCAGCACGATGTCGCTGGTCTTGGAGGTCGCACGGATCCGGGGATCCGTCAGGCGGCGATGCAGCAGGAGCGACAGGCCGATGATGCCCAGAACGCCGGCAATGCCGCCGCTGACCATCGCCATCAGTTGCTTGGCGCCCGCACCGATGAAATGCTCATAGATGAAGTGCGGCGTGAGCATGCCGACGAAATGCCCGAAGAACAGGAACAGCACGCCGATGTGGAACAGGTTGCTGCCCCAGCGCAGGCTGCCGGTGCGCAGCAACTGCGAGGAATCGCTTTTCCAGGTGTACTGGTCGCGGTCAAAACGGATCAGGCTGCCAATGAAGAACACAGCCAGGCAAATATAGGGATAGATGCCAAACAGCAGGGTATCAAGCCAGGCGGTCATAGGGGCGCTCCTTCTGGTGCACGGGGATTACGGACAAAATGCAGGGGTTGCGGCTGACCAGGCTTGGCTTGGCCACGGGTGCTGCAACCGTCAAAGGCGACGGGCTCATCCCAGGAATCATCGATCTCGGGCTCTTCCGGAACGGGCACGGCCTGCGCCGGCTGCCCGGCGATCTCGAGGATGGCGCCAATCACGCTGGCGTAGGGACTCCCACGCGCCACCAGTGCACTAAAAAGCGAGGTCAGGATATGGGCCATTTCGCCCAAGAATCCGCATGCCACCTCGGGCGGCTGCGTCGAAGCAAACTCCAGCACCACCGGAAGGTGGTCGGGCAGCTCAGGGGCACTGAACTGCAGGCCGGCGCGCTCATAGGTTTGCAGCAGATCGATGAGGGCTGGGCCCCGGTCGCGCGAGTCGCCATGCACGTGTTCAAACAAGTGCAGTGATGACGAGCGCCCACGGTCGAAGGTCTCGACATAGCGGGACTCTGCCTCCATCGGGTCGGATGTAGCGAGCTGGCGGCACAGGGCCACCAACTCGGCCAGGCGGTCCGTCTTGAGCGCCTGTTCCACCTGCAAGGCATCGGCCAGTTGCTGCATTTCCGCGCGCAACTCTGCGTCGGGGTAACTCAGCAAATGCGCCAGCGCCCGCAGCGTCAGACGCAAGGACTCCGGTTTTTTCTTGAACATGGCGGCTCCTCAGACGGTGGCCTTGATCGGGATGGTGCGCGGCTTCTTGCCGCCAAACAGACTGACTTCGCTGGCGCCGTCCGAGCAGCCATTGCCGAACGAAAAACCGCAACCACCCCGAATATCGAAGGCGTTTTCCGCATACTCGCGGTGCGTCGTGGGGATGACGAAACGGTCTTCATAATTCGCAATCGCCATGATCTGGTACATGTCTTCGGCTTCGTGCAGCGTCAGACCGACCTGTTTGAGCACCGACAGGTTCTGGCGCTGCTCCACATGCTTTTCGCGCTGGTAGGTCCGCATGGCCAACATGCGCTCCAGCGCGCGCACCACAGGAGCGGTATCGCCCGCGGTGAGCAGGTTGGCGAGGTACTGCACGGGAATGCGCAGTTGCGACACGTCCGGAATTTCGCCATTGGTGCTGACCTGCCCCGCATTGGCCGCCGCTGTAATCGGCGAGAGCGGCGGGACATACCAGACCATGGGCAGCGTGCGGTACTCCGGGTGCAGCGGCAGGGCGACCTTCCATTCCACCGCCATCTTGTAGACCGGGCTGTTGCGTGCGGCGTCCATCCAGTTGTCGGGGATGCCGTCGATCCGGGCCTGCTTGATGACTTCGGGGTCGTTGGGGTCGAGGAAAATGTCGAGTTGGGCCTGGTACAGATCGCGGTCGCGCTCCACACTGGCGGCTTCCTGGATACGGTCTGCGTCGTACAGCAGCACGCCCAGGTAGCGGATACGGCCCACGCAGGTTTCCGAGCACACCGTGGGCTGACCGGCTTCGATGCGCGGGTAGCAGAAGATGCACTTCTCGGCCTTGCCGGTTTGCCAGTTGTAGTAAATCTTCTTGTAGGGGCAGCCTGAGATGCACATGCGCCAGCCGCGGCATTTGTCCTGGTCGATCAGGACGATGCCGTCTTCCTCGCGCTTGTAAATCGAGCCGGAAGGGCACGACGCCACGCAGGCCGGGTTCAGGCAGTGCTCGCACAGACGCGGCAGGTACATCATGAAGGTGTTTTCGAACTGCCCGTAGATGTCCTTTTGCACATTGTCGAAGTTGCGATCGATGTTGCGCTTGCTGAACTCGCCGCCCAGCAGTTCCTCCCAGTTCGGGCCCCATTCGATCTTTTCCATGCGCTGGCCGGTGATCAGGCTGCGCGGGCGGGCCGTCGGCGGCGCCTTCATCTCGGGCGCCGACTGCAGGTGGTCGTAGTCGAACGTGAAAGGCTCGTAGTAATCATCAATCTGCGGCAGGTTGGGGTTGGCAAAGATGCGCATGAGCATCTTCCACTTGCCCCCCTGGCGCGGCACGATACTGCCGTCAGCATTGCGGTTCCAGCCGCCGTTCCACTTGTCCTGGTTCTCCCACTCCTTGGGGTAACCAATACCGGGTTTGGTCTCGACGTTGTTGAACCAGGCGTACTCCACACCGGGTCGGCTGGTCCAGACGTTCTTGCAGGTGACCGAGCAGGTGTGGCAGCCGATGCACTTGTCCAGGTTCAGCACCATGCCGATTTGTGCGCGAATTTTCATCGTGTTCTCCTTCTTGCGGGGCTGCTTAAGCGTGGGACGTTGCGGCTTCGGCCGGTTCGTCCATCCAGTCCACGCGATTCATCTTGCGCACCACCACGAACTCATCACGGTTGGTACCAATGGTTCCGTAATAGTTGAAACCGTAGCTGTACTGCGCATAGCCGCCGATCATGTGCGTGGGCTTGAGCACGATACGGGTCACCGAGTTGTGGATACCACCACGGGTTCCGGTGATTTCCGAACCGGGGGTGTTGATGATTTTTTCCTGTGCGTGGTACATCATCACCATGCCGTTTTTCACGCGCTGGCTGACCACGGCACGTGCTGCAATGGCACCGTTAGAATTGAACAGCTCCACCCAGTCGTTGTCCACGATTCCTGCGCTGCGGGCATCGTCCTCGCTCAACCAGATCACCGGCCCACCACGATTGAGCGTGAGCATGTGCAGGTTGTCGCTATAGGTTGAGTGGATACCCCACTTCTGGTGCGGCGTGATGAAGTTCAGGGCAATCTCGGTGTTGCCGTTGGACATCTTGCCCTGCACCTCGTGCATTGCCTTGAGGTTGACCGGCGGACGGTAGCTGCAGAAACCCTCGCCAAAGTCACGCATCCATGGGTGATCCTGGTAGAACTGCTGACGGCCCGTCAGGGTGCGCCATGGAATCAGCTCATGCACGTTGGTATAGCCGGCGTTGTAGCTGACCTTCTCGCTCTCCAGGCCGCTCCAGGTCGGTGAGCTGATGATCTTGCGCGGCTGCGCCTGGATGTCGCGGAAACGGATTTTTTCGTCCTCGCGGTGCAGCGCCAGGTGAACGTGGTCGCGCCCGGTCTGCTTGCCCAGGGCCTCCCAGGCCTTGCAGGCCACGTGGCCGTTGGTTTCCGGCGCCAGCATCATCACCACTTCGGTCGCATCGATGTCGGTCACGATGCGTGGCATACCCTGTGTGACACCTTCGTCGCGTACCCGGCCATTGAGATCGCCCAACTGGCCCACCTCTGTCTGCGTGTTCCAGGAAATGCCCTTGCCGCCATTACCCACCTTGTCCATCAGCGGGCCCAGGGCCGTGAAGCGCTTGAACAGGTTCGGATAGTCACGCTCGACAACCGTGATTTGCGGGGCGGTCTTGCCTGGAATAAAGGCGACTTCGCCCTTCTTCCAGTCGCGCACGCCATAGGGCTGCGCCATTTCCGCAGGCGTGTCATGCATGATGGGTGTGAGAACCACATCCTTCTCCACGCCCAGGTGGCCCACGCTGACTTCGCTCACGGCCTTGGCAAAGCCCTTATAGATTTCCCAGTCGCTGCGCGCCTGCCAGGCGGGCTCCACCGCCGTGGACAGCGGGTGGATGAAGGGGTGCATATCGCTGGTGTTGAGGTCGTTCTTCTCGTACCAGGTGGCCGTGGGCAGCACGATGTCCGAATACAGGCAGGTCGTACTCATGCGGAAATCCAACGTGACCAGCAAATCCAGCTTGCCTTCGGGGGCCTGGGCGTGCCAGCGCACCTCTTCCGGCTTGGCATCCTGCGTACCCAGGTCCTTGCCTTGCACACCGTTGGTGGTGCCTAGCAGGTGCTTGAGGAAGTACTCGTGTCCCTTGCCCGAGGAACCCAGGATGTTCGAGCGCCAAACGAACATGTTGCGCGGCCAGTTGGCCGGGTTATCCGGGTCTTCGCAGCTCATCTTGAGCGACCCATCCTGCAGGGACTTGGCTACGTAGTCCTTGGCGTCCATGCCCCGGGCCTGCGCATCCTTGAAGACCTGCAAGGAGCTGACCTCCAGTTGCGGCGCCGATGGCAACCAGCCCATGCGCTCGGCGCGCACGTTGTAGTCGATCTGGGCACCGTGGTACGCACTGGCATCCGCCAGGGGCGAGAGGATTTCTTCCATGCCCAGTTTTTCATAGCGCCACTGGTCGGTGTGCGCATAGAAGAAACTGGTGCTGTTCATCTGGCGCGAAGGACGAATCCAGTCCAGCGCGAAGGCCAATGCCGTCCAGCCGGTTTGCGGACGCAGCTTTTCCTGGCCCACGTAGTGCGCCCAGCCACCACCACTCTGGCCGATACAACCACACATCATCAGCATGTTGATGATGCCGCGGTAGTTCATGTCGCAGTGGTACCAGTGGTTCATGGCCGCGCCGATGATCACCATGCTCTTGCCACGGGTCTTGTCAGCGTTGTCGCCAAACTGGCGTGCAATCGTGATGATCTGGTCACGTGGCACACCAGTGATTTTTTCCTGCCAGGCCGGGGTGTAGGGCGCATCGGCGTCGTAGCCGCCGTCCACCGCTTCGCCCGCCAGACCACGGTTTACGCCGTAGTTGGCCACCTGCAGGTCGAACACGGTTGCCACCATGACCTCGCCCGAAACACCGTCGCCGTCGAGCGCCAGGCGCGAGACCGGCACGCGGCGCAGCATGATATCGCCGCCGAGCTGTTCATTGGCAGTGAAGTTGGGCGTGGCCACGCCACCAAAATACGGGAACGCCACGTCGACAATCTCGTGCGCCTGTGCACCATCCTCGATCACCGATAGCTTGAGGGGTGTCTCGTTGGCCGTACGGGCGTCCTTGCTCTCCAGGTTCCACTGTCCCAGGTCAGGCCGCTCGTTGTCACCCCAGCGGAAGCCGATGGAGCCGGTGGGCAGGGCCACCTTGCCGTCCAGCCCATAGGCCACGGTCTTCCAGTCGGGGTTGTTGGTTTGGCCGAGTTGGTCCGGGAAGTCGCTGGCGCGCACATAGCGGCCGGGCACCAAGACCTTGCGGCCGTCGGGCAGGGTCTTTTCGTTCAACACGACCAGCAGAGGCAGGTCGGTGTAGCGGCGGACGTAGTCGTCAAAGTACGCCGAACGCTTGTTGAAATAGAACTCCTTGAGGATCACATGGCCCATGGCCATGGCCACGGCGGCATCCGTACCCTGCTTGGGGTGCATCCACAGGTCAGCCAGCTTGGCTACCTCGGAATAGTCGGGCGTGACCGCCACGGTTTTGGCGCCCTTGTAGCGCACTTCAGTAAAGAAGTGGGCATCGGGGGTGCGCGTCTGCGGCACGTTCGAGCCCCAGGCGATGATGAATGTGGAGTTGTACCAGTCGGCCGACTCGGGCACATCCGTCTGCTCGCCCCACACCTGTGGGCTGGACGGCGGCAAGTCGCAATACCAGTCGTAGAAGCTCATGCACACACCGCCAATCAGGCTCAGATAGCGACTGCCTGCGGCGTAGCTGATCATGGACATGGCCGGGATCGGCGAGAACCCGATGATGCGGTCCGGGCCGTGCTTCTTGATGGTGTAGACGTTGGCCGCCGCGATCATCTGGTTGACCTCGTCCCAGGTGCTGCGCACGAAACCTCCCAGGCCCCGCTGCTTTTGCCATTCGCGGCGTGCAGCGTCATTTTCGACGATGCTGGTCCAGGCTTCTACCGGGCCTTTGGCCACGGCCAGTGCGGCGCGCCAGTGCTTGAGCAGACGGCCACGCACCATGGGGTACTTGACGCGGTTGGCGCTGTACAGGTACCAGCTGTAGCTTGCGCCACGGGCACAGCCACGGGGCTCGTGGTTGGGCAGATCGGGGCGCGTACGCGGGTAGTCGGTCTGCTGCGTTTCCCACGTAACGATACCGCCCTTGACATAAATTTTCCAGGAGCAGGAGCCAGTGCAGTTGACACCGTGCGTGGAGCGCACGATCTTGTCGTGCGCCCACCGGTCGCGGTAAGCATCTTCCCAGGTACGGTCCTCACCGTTGGCCTGGCCATGGCCGTCGGAAAACGACTCTTTGGGCTGGGAAAAATACGTCAGGCGGTCAAGAAAATGACTCATCGGGGGCTCCTGTTTCTAATCTGGTAATCAAGAATCAGCACGGCATTTCGGCGTGCTTGCGTGCGTAGTACCACCAGGTCACTGCGATGCACACAACGTAAAAAACAGCAAAGGTCCATAGTGCCAGTTCTGGCCCGCCCGTCAAGGCAATGGAACTGCCATAGCTCTTCGGAATGAAAAATCCACCATAGGCAGCGAAAGCTGCGGTGAAGCCCAGCGTGGCCGCGCCCAGGGTATTACCCTCCTTGGTAGCGTTAGCCACAGCCTGCGCATCATGGGCATTCACACCGCGCATGGCTTCCGTCAGGAAGATCACGGGGATCATGCGGAAGGTCGAACCGTTGCCAATGCCTGTGGTCAAGAAGAGGAACAGGAAGCAGACAAAGAAGCCACCAAAGCTGCCGCCCACGCCGCCCTGGGGCAGGAACACGATCACACCGACCACAGCCAGGGCCATGACGACGAAGTTCCACAGAGTCACGCGCGCACCGCCAAATTTGTCGGCCAGCCAGCCACCAAAGGGGCGCACGACAGCACCCACCAGCGGGCCCAGCCAGGCATAAGCCAGGGGGTTGACGCCCGGAAACTGGCTCTTGATCAGCAGAGGAAAACCGGCGGCATAACCAATGAACGAGCCGAAGGTGCCAAGATACAAAAGGCACATCAGCCAGTTGTGCTTACGGCGGAAGATAGCGGCCTGTGTGGCAAAAGAGGCCTTGGCATCGGCAATGTCATTCATGCCAAACCACGCGGCCAGCGACGCCAGTGCAATCCATGGCACCCAGATGAACGCAGCGTTCTGCGTCCACACCTGGATGGTGTTGCCGTTCTTGACGATCGTCTGGGCTTCGCCACCAAAGATGCCGAAGATGCCAGCGGTCACTACGAGGGGACTCAGAAACTGCACCACCGACACACCCAGGTTACCCAGGCCAGCATTCACACCCAGCGCCGAGCCCTTGCGCTCCTTCGGAAAGAAGAAGCTGATATTGGCCATGCTGGAGCTGAAATTACCCCCGCCCAAGCCGCACAGCAGCGCCAGCACCAGCATGGTGGGGTAGCTGGTGGAGTTGTCCTGCACCGCGTAGCCGATACCGATGGCGGGGATCAGCAGCGTGGCGGTCGAGATCGACGTCCACCGGCGTCCACCGAACACAGGCACCATGAACGAATAAAAGATGCGCAACGTGGCACCACTGAGCGCCGGTGCCGCAGCCAGCCAGAACAGCTGATTGGTGGAGTACTTGAAGCCCAGGCCGGGCAGACTCACGGCAACCACGCTCCAGACCTGCCAGATGGCGAAGGCCAAGAAAAGTGCCGGCACCGAAATCCAGAGGTTGAGCTTGGCAACCGCCTCGCCCTCGCGCTCCCAGAAGTTTTTGTCTTCCGGGGTCCATAAGTGCAGCGTACCTCCGGGGCGCGCTGCGGGAGTCGTGGAAGCAGACATGGTGTTGTCCTTAGGTTAAAGATCAGGTCGCCGAGCGCGCTTGGGGCGATGGGGCATTGCCAAGCAGGTTGGTGCGACGCACCTCGGTGAAGTACATCCAGATCAGCGAGACCCAGACCACGCCGTACATCAGCATGAAAGCGCTGGAGCGCACGCCGGTCAGGTCCATCAGGGCGCCAAAGACAATGGGAAGCACAAAGCCCCCCAGGCCTCCGGCGAGCCCCACGATGCCGCTGATGGCGCCAATATTGGATGGATAGTCGTCACTGATGTACTTGAACACGCTGGCCTTGCCGAAGGCCCAGGCAATACCCAGGATGAACATCAGCGCGGTGAAGGCATACACATTCAGACCCAGATGGAAGGTCTTGGCACCGTTGACCGTGAGGATGGTGAAATCGGTTTGCGGATAGCTCAGCAGGAACAGGCAGATCCAGCTCACCCACATCACCCACCAGGTCACGCTGTGCGCGCCGAATTTATCGCTCAGCACGCCGCCAATGGCACGCAGCACACCACCAGGCAGCGAGAAGCATGCGGCCAGCAAGGCCGCGACACGGATGTCGAGCCCGTATTCACCCACGTAGTACTGCACCATCCACAGCGACAGCGCCACATAGCCACCGAAAACGATGCTGTAGTACTGGCAGTACTTGAGCACCTTGGGGTCCTTGAGGGCCTTGAGCTGGTCAGTGAACTTGACGTTGCTGGGTACCAGGTGGGCAGGATCGCTGTAGCTGAACATCCAGAACAGCACGAGCGCGCCCAGCATGATGGCAGCGTACACCTGCGGCACCATGGTCCAGCCAAAGGCCACCAGCAAAACAGGGGCCACGAACTTGTTCACAGCAGCACCCGAATTGCCCGCGCCATACACGCCCATGGCCGTGCCCTGGCGATTTTTAGGAAACCAGCGGGCCACATAGGGAGTGCCCACCGAGAAAGACCCTCCGGCCAAGCCGACGAACAGGCCAATGGTGAGAAAGTGCCAGTACTGGGTGGCATAGCTCATGAGCCAGATGGCCGGAATGGTGGCGGCCATCACACCCGCCATGACAATACGACCACCGTAACGGTCGGTCCAGATGCCCAGGGGCACACGCGACAGCGAGCCGGTGAGCACCGGCATGGACATCAGCAAACCGAATTGGGTGGCATTGAGGTCCAGCATTTTCTTGATCGGAATGCCGATCACGCCAAACATCATCCAGACCATGAAGCAGACTGTGAAGGACAGGGTGCTGACGATCAGCACGGACCACGCCTGGCGGGTTCTTTGCGGACTGTCGCCCGCGGGAAGCGGTGTGTTTGCCATGTGCACGATACCTCTCAAATGTGAGTGCTTGTATCGTGATGCATCGCCCAGTGCTTGCCTATCCTTCGCCTGGGAGGTTCAGGCAGGGCAAAAGAACTAGGGGATACCCAAGACCATCGTTCGAAAGAACTATGGCCGCACCAGTGGGTTATTCGACACGCCCCCGATCCGACGCATACACCGCCGCTTGGACACGCGACGACAAGCCCAATTTGCGCAGGATGTGCTGCACATGGATCTTGACGGTGGTCTCGGCGATGTCCAGTGTGCGGGCAATTTCCTTGTTGCTGGCGCCCCGGGCGATTTCGCGCAGCACCTCTTCCTCACGCGGCGACAGCGGCGTGGAATCCTCGGGCGCGGGCACCTGCACGGCAGGCAGCGTTGGCACCGGCTCACCCTGGGACTGGAAGGCCGCCACGAGCTTGCCCATGAGCTCCGGGCTGACCACCGGCTCGCCGCACGCGGCGCGGCGGATCGCCTGCGCCAGCAGGTCGCCATCGATGGTCTTGAGCAGATAACCCTGCGCGCCATTGCGCAGGGCCGTCGCCAGATCCTGCGCGTCCTCGCTCACCGTGAGCATCAGCACGCGGGCAGCGGGCGCGAGTTTGCGCAGATCCTGCACCGCATCGATCCCGGCCACCCCGGGCAGATGGTTGTCCAGCAAGATGATGTCGGGCTGCAGCGCGGGTGCCAGCCGCAGTGCCTGCGCGGCATCTCCCGCCTCGCCCACCACCTGCAGGCCCGGGTACTGCTCCAGCAGGGCAATGAGACCGCGGCGGAAAAGGGTGTGGTCATCCACCACCAAAATGGAAACATTCTGCATGTCAGGCATGGGCTTCGGGGTTGGGCATGGCGAGCGGCGCCACCACCGGGCGGGTGTGGCCCGGCATCTCGGGCAATTCGATGACCACGGTGGTTCCGTCGCCCACGGCAGACCGAACCTGCACCTGGGCGCCAATACCCTGGGCGCGCTCACGCATGATGCCCAGGCCGACGTGCAAGGAGTCGGGCGAGTGCTCGGCTACCTCGAAACCTGTGCCGTTGTCCTGCACCTCGAAGCGCCAACGGGGGTGCCTGTACACGCGCAGCTCAACGCGGCTGGCGCCCGAGTGCTTGCGCACGTTGGAGAGCGATTCCTGCAGCATGTGCAGCACTTGGATCTGTACATCCGGCGCCAGTGGCAGGCCATGGCCCGACATGCTCAGTGACGTGGCCACGCCGGTCTGGTGCTCGAACTTGGACAGCGTTGAGCGCAGGGCCGCCTCGATATCTTCCTCGCTGGTGCGGGTGCGAAAGTGCACCAGGAGTTCGCGCACGTCGGAATAGCATTCACGCACCCCCACGTCCAGCTCGGCCATGCTGCGGTCACGCGCCTGGATGTTGCCCTTGGCCACGGCATCGCGCAGCAGCTGGGTCTGTATTTTGAGAAAAGCCAGCGACTGGGCAATCGAATCATGCAGTTCGCGTGCCAGCAGGCTGCGCTCCTCGGACACGGCGGCCTCACGCTCCAGCGCGGCGGCGCGCAAGCTCTCCATGGAGCTGGCCAGGTGGCGCACCATGGCTTCCACCAATTCGCGCATCTCTGTCGTCAATTCCACGGCCGTACGGAAGAACAGGTTGATCTCGCCCAACAAGCGGTGCTGCAGCACCACGGGGATGGCCACCATGGTCTGGTAGCCAGCCTCCTGGCAATGCGGCAGCACCATGGTCTGCTGAGGGGTGATGGGAATGACCCGGGTGTGCGCCCGTTCGGCCGTAGGCCCGCACAGGCAGTTGCCCGCGTGCAGGCAATGCTCCTGCTCCACCATGGACTCGGGCATGCCGTCCGCCGCCAAAATCACATAACGCTCATTGCCCTCGTCGGACCAGCGCACCACCGCCGCATCAGCGCCTACCACACGGCGCACCTGCTGCACAAAACCATTGGCCAGCACGGACAGGCTGCCCGCCTCAGCAGCCTGGGCGCTCACCTCGTACAACGCGGCCAGCCGCTGGTTCTTGATTTCAACGCTGGCCGTCTTCTCGCGCACCTTGCCCTCCAGGTCGTCGTGCGAGGTTTGCAGGGCATGCGCCATCAAATTGAACCCGGCAGCCAGCTGGCCAAACTCGTCTTCAGTGTCCACCGGCAGGCGGGTGCCCAGGTCACCCTGGCGCACCATTGCCAATGCCTGCTGCAGCCGTGCCACCGGTATCAGCACCACCAAAAAACTCACCGCCATGAAAGCCACAGCGGCAAAAATGGCCAACCCCATCATGAACAGCTGAAACACATGCAGCGCCGCTGTCCAGCGGGCGATCTGCACTTCAATCGCCTCCACGAACCGGTCCATGCGCGAAACGACTGCGTCAGCGTGCGTTACGGCCTCGGCCGCAGGCGGGAGCGTCGCACCCAACCACTGCGCCCGCGTGAGTTGCCAGTCATCGTTAATCTCTGCAAAGTGCCCACGCGCATCGTCGCTCCAGGGCACGAAGAGCGGGCGCGACGAGTCACCTGTGCGCAGCAGTTCCAGACTGGTGTCAAAGCGCTGCGCCAGCACGCGCAGTTCGTCGGGGACGTTCGTCTGTATGGCCAACGCCATGCGCACCGTGAGCATGCGCAGGCGTCCCGCCTCGTTCACTGCGGCGGCGCCCCCTTCGAGCTTCCAGGTGATCCACAGCGTCAGGCCGATGGACGTCAGCGCCAACAGCAAAAAACCGCACCCGGTCGCCAGCAGCTTGGTGGTGAGGGTGGTTTTCGCGCGCATGGGCGCAGTGTAAGAGATGGGGTT
Organism: Simplicispira sp. 125; assembly: GCF_003096555.1. NCBI lineage: Bacteria > Pseudomonadati > Pseudomonadota > Betaproteobacteria > Burkholderiales > Comamonadaceae > Simplicispira > Simplicispira sp. 125. Next base: position 2,564,134 of record NZ_QEKM01000001.1, read on the forward strand.
TTAAACGCCAGGCCCGGCGCGGTGCGCGTAGCATGCGCAGCCATGCCGTCTCTTCCGCTTCTCCCTCGCTGGCGCCGCCACACCGCCCTCCTGGCGCTGCTGGTGTTGGCCTCCGGCTGCGCACTGCGCACGACTTCGCCGCCCACACCCCCCTGGCCCGGCGTTCTGCAGACCCTGCTGCCCACAGATGTGCTGCTGCTGGGCGAAAAACACGATGCTCCGCAGCACCAGCAATTGGAGCGGCAGGCCGTCACCTGGCTGACCGAACGCGGGCTGCTGGCCGCCCTGGTCATCGAGATGGCCGAACAAGGCCACGACACCCGTGCGCTGGCGTCCGGCGCTGACGAAGCGCAGGTGCAAACGGCCCTCGCCTGGGACACAAACGCCTGGCCCTGGTCTGCGTATGGCCCCGTGGTCATGGCAGCCGTACGCGCCGGAGTGCACGTGCTGGGCGGCAACCTGCCCCGCAGCGCATTGCGCGCCACGCTGGACCAGACCCCACTCGACGCCTTGCTCACCCCCGCCCAGCGGGCACGCCAGCAGCAGGCCGTGCGCGACGGCCACTGCGGCCTGCTGCCCGAGAGCCGTATCCCGGGCATGGTGCGCGTACAAGTGGCACGCGACCTGCACATGGCCCGCACCGTCGCATCTGCCCTGCACAGCGGCCAAGTGGTGCTGCTGGTGGCGGGCGCAGGCCATGTCGAGCGCGGCCTGGGTGTGCCGCTGCACCTGCCTGAAAATATCAAGCAAAAAGTGGTCATAGCGCATGCTGGATCAGCGGAACCAGCTATCAAAAACGCAGCGCATCTGGTACAGCAGACGCCCAGCCTGCCGCCCGACGATGCCTGCGCCACCCTGCGCGAGCGCTGGCAACCCGCGCCCGCACGCTGAGCACGCACGCTCGGGCGGTGCTGCGACAATGGCGCTGCTATGAAACTCCCCGCCTACGTTCTCACCCTCTCCTGCCCCGACCGACTGGGCCTGGTGCACGCTGTTTCCGGCTTTTTGCTGGAGCACGGCGGCAACATCGAAGAAGCCGCCCAGTTCAACGACCACGACACTGGCCTGTTCTTCATGCGCGTGCAATTTGCCTGCGACCGCCACGACCAGGCCACGCTGCGCGAGCGCCTGCAGGCCTTTGCCGAACCACACCAGATGCGCTGGAACCTGCACGCCACAGCCGAACCGCTGCGCACCGTGATCATGGTCAGCCGCGAAGGCCATTGCCTCAACGACCTGCTGTTCCGCTGGAAGTCAGGCCTGCTGCCGGTGGACATTCGCGCCATCGTCAGCAACCACCGCGACTTCTACCAGCTTGCTGCCAGCTACAACATCCCCTTCCACCACATCCCCGTGACGGCAGCCACCAAGGCCCAGGCCGAGGCACGGCAGTACGACATCATCGAAGCCGAGGATGCCGGACTGGTGGTGCTGGCGCGCTACATGCAGGTGCTGTCCAATGACCTGTGCACCAAATTGGCGGGTCGTGCCATCAACATCCACCACAGCTTTCTGCCCAGCTTCAAGGGCGCCAAGCCCTACTACCAGGCGCATGACCGGGGCGTCAAACTGATCGGCGCCACAGCGCACTACGTGACCGCCGACCTGGACGAAGGCCCGATCATTGAGCAAGACGTAGCCCGCGCCGACCACACCGACACCGTGGAGGACCTGACCGCCCGGGGCCGCGACACCGAAAGCCAGGTGCTGGCCCGCGCCGTGAAGTGGCACAGCGAGCACCGCGTGCTGCTCAACGGCCACAAGACCGTGGTCTTCCGCTAAGGCCGTCTGCCACCGTGGGCTCTTCTCCCATGACAACCAGCAGCGGGGCACGGCGCATTCCGCCCATCCAGTGCCTGCTGACCTTCGAGGCCCTGGCCCGTCTGCGCAGCGTCACGCTCACAGCCGACGAGTTGTGCGTCACGCCCAGCGCGGTCAGCCACCGTGTCAAGCAGCTGGAGCAAATCCTGGGCACGCAGCTGTTTGGCCGGGCTGATTTCTCCCTCACCACCGACGGCATTGCCTACCTGGCCCATGTGCGCGAAGGCCTGGGCGCGCTGCAGCGGTTTCCAGGCATGACCGGCACCCCCGGCAAACGGCGCCTGAAGCTGGCCGTGACGCCCACGTTTGCGCGCGTCATCCTGATCCCCCGGCTGCGCCAGTTCACCGAGGTGTACCCCGAGATCGACCTGGCGCTGCAGATCTCCATCCCCCTGCTGGACGTGGTCGCCGAAGATGCCGACCTGACCGTGCGCTTTGGCACCGGCCACTACGCCGACCTGGAGCACGCCGAAATCGCACGCGATGTGGTCACGCCCCTCGCATCGCCAGCGTGGCTGCGCGAGCACGGCCCGTTCGAGCGGCCCGATGAACTGGATGTGGGCACCCTGCTGCGCAGCCCCCTGGAGCCCTGGCGCACCTGGTTTTCGGCCGTGGGCCTGGACTGGCCCGAACCGCGCGAGGGCTCGCAGTTCAACGACGTAGGCCTGATGTGCGACGCCGCCGCCGCCGGCATGGGCGTGGCCCTGGTACGGCTCAAGCTGGGTGCGCCCTGGATCGAGAACGGCACCCTGGTGCGCCTGTTCGACACCGACGTGCCCAGCCCCCACGCGCACTACCTGTGCTGGCGCACCGGCACCATGGACCGCTGGGAATGCGCTGCCTTTGCCGAGTGGCTGCACAAAACTGTGATTTGATCCTCACAATCTTCGTCTCCAGCTACGCCAGCGCCTCCAGGCAAGCCTGCACCACCGTGGGATGGCAGGCCATTTCTACATGGGGCACACCCTCGATCAAGCGGTGGCTGGCACCCGGCAGCGCTGCTGTGCTGGTCGGGAAGACGATGTTGTCGCAGTTGGAATACCAGCAGGTAAACAGCGCCGCACGCCCCGGAGGCTCGGCGCCGCCCAGCGCACCCACCCAATCGCCATGCAGCGCCATCTGCCGGCCATTGACCGCACGCGAGAAGCGTCCGGCCCAGGTGCCCCCATGCGGCGTACCCAGGGTGATGGCGTGGTGCATGCGTGTGTCGGACTGGTACGTGCGCAGCCAGGCACGGATGGCCAAGCCCCCCATGCTGTGCCCGATGAGCAGCGGCGCCATGCCGGTGGCTGCGGTCACGCGGCGCACAGCGTCCTCCACCAGGGGCGCATAGTCGTCGATCGAGCCGAATACCGGCTCCAGGTTGACGGCCACGTAAGCGTGGCCGCTGGCGCGCAGGCGCTCCATCCACGGCAGCCACAGGCCCCGGTTGCACACAAAGCCGTGCACCAGCACCACGCCACGCCGCCCGGTGGGCGCGCCCGGCAGCCAGTCGGGCACCGACTGGCTGCGAAACGGCTGGCGCCAGCAGAACACCACCAGCGCCACACCCAGCTCGCGCCACCAGGCGCGCCAGACCTGGGCCACACGGGCGCGCGGGGCCGGGTCGTCGCGGTTGGTGTGGTGCATCAACATGAACTGCAGGCCCATCACCAGGCCAAAGAACAGCCAGCCCAGCGCCAAGCCGCCCAAGGCCCATGCGGGCGAATGCGGCCAGACGACAAGCAGCCAGGCCAGGTTGCCGAGCACGATGCCCAGGGTCAGAAGGGTTTGCAGGCGGGCAATCATGGCGTGGCGCAGTGGTCTAATGAAAGACACATTGTGCAACCTGACCCGAGCCCATGGACGCTGCTGAAACCATCCGCAATTGCATCGCCGACGTGACCGCCCTGCGCCTGAGCCGCCAGAGCGACCCGGCACTCGCCCAGGCGGTGCTGGAGGTCAAGCAACTGCAGTCCCGCCGCTTCATGGGCACCTATGCCGACCTCATGGCCAACCCCATGGTGGAGCCGGCCACGCGCTTTTTTCTCGATGAGCTGTACAGCCCGGGCGACTTCACCGCCCGCGACGACCAGTTTGGCCGCATCGCGGGCACGCTGCAGACGGTGTTCCCCAAGCCCGTGGTGCAGACCGCCGTCTCGCTGGGCGTGCTGCATGCTCAAACGGAGCATCTCGACCAGGCCATGGGGCGCGTCTGGCTCACCCTTGCCAGTACGCCCGATGCCGCACGCTATGTGGCAGCCTGGCGCGCCGTGGGCGAGCGCCATGCGCGCCACCAGCAACTCGATAGCGTGCTCGCCATCGGCAAAGACCTGACACGCCTCACGCGCATGCCCGGCCTGCGCACCATGCTGCGCATGATGCGCAAGCCCGCGCAGGCGGCGGGCCTGGGCGCGCTGCAGCATTTTCTGGAAACAGGCTTTGACACCTTTGGCGCCCTGGCACGCCAGCGCGGCGCGGTCGAGCAATTTTTGTCCACGGTGCACGAGCGCGAGGCACAACTGATGCAGACCATGTTCGACGCCCCCGCTGTCGCCTGCGCGACCGAACTGGCCACCACCCTAGGACAAGCCCGATAACGGCAAGCATCCGCTTGCTTGAACAATGGTGCCCCACCTCTCTCACCCTTTTTGACGGTTGAACCACGCATGGACAAGATCTGGCTGAAGAATTACCCCGCAGGCGTACCCCACGACGTGCAACCCGAGCAGTACCGCTCGGCCGCACACCTGCTGGAAGAGGCGATGCGTACGCATGCAGCCAACCCCTTCTCGGTGTGCATGGAGCGCTGGATGTCGTACCGCGAGCTCGACCGCCTCAGCGCCGCGCTGGGGGCCTGGCTGCAAGGCCAGGGGCTGGAGCCCGGTGCGCGCGTGGCCATCATGCTGCCCAATATCCCGCAGTTCGCCGTGACCATGGCCGCCGTGCTGCGCGCGGGCTACACCTGCGTCAACGTCAACCCGCTCTACACCGCGCGCGAGCTGGAGCACCAGCTCAAGGACTCGGGCTCCACTGCCATCGTCATCCTGGAGAACTTCGCCCACACGCTGTCCGAGGTCATCGAGCGCACCGGCGTGCAGCATGTGGTCATGGCCTCCATGGGCGACCTGCTGGGCTTTTGGTATGGCCAATGGATCACCTTTGCCGTGCGCCACCTGGCCAAGATGGTCCCGGCCTACGGCCTGCCCCTGTCCCAGGGGCGCCAGGTGGTCAGCTTCAAGAAGGCGCTGGCCCTGGGCGCGCGCCGCAGCCTGCAGCCCAGCCCGGCCAACCTCGACTCCATCGCATTTTTGCAATACACCGGCGGCACCACGGGCCTGTCCAAGGGCGCGGTGCTCACGCACCGCAACATCGTTGCCGCCACACTGCAGGCCGAGGCCTGGTTCACCCCGGCGCTGGCAAAGATGGGCGACCTGTCCAAGGCCAACAATATCGCGGCGCTGCCGCTGTACCACATCTTCGCGCTCACGCTGTGCCTGCTGGCCATCCGCCAGGGCTCCCACCTGACACTGATCCCCAACCCGCGCGACATCCCCAAGTTTGTCGAGGTGCTCAAGAAACGTCCCTTCCACATGCTGCCCGCAGTGAACACGCTGTTCAACGCGCTGCTGCAGAACGCGCAGTTCCGGGCGCTCGACTTCTCGCACCTGTGCGTCTCGCAGGCCGGTGGCATGGCAGCGTCCGAGGGCACGGCGCAGCAGTGGCAAAAAGTGACCGGCCACACCATGATCGAAGGCTGGGGCATGAGCGAGACCTGCGCCATCGGCACCAACAACCCGGTGAACAACACCGAGTTCAGCGGCAACATTGGCTTGCCGCTGCCTGGCATCGACATCGCCATCAAGGACGACGCTGGCAACAGCGTGCCCCAGGGCGAATCGGGCGAAATCTGCATCCGCGGCCCCAACGTCACCCCAGGCTATTACAACCAGCCCGAAGAGAATGCCAAGGCCTTCACGCAAGACGGCTTCATGCGCACGGGAGACATCGGCATCATGGACGCCGAGGGCTTCACACGCATCATCGACCGCAAGAAGGACATGATTCTGGTCAGCGGTTTCAACGTCTTCCCGAACGAAATTGAGAACGTCATCTCTACCTGCCCCGGCGTGCTCGAATGCGCTGCCGTGGGCATCGCCGATGAGAAGCAGGGCGAGGCCGTGAAGGTGTTTGTGGTGCGCAGCGACCCGGCACTGACCGAGGACGATGTGGTGCGCTACTGCCACGACAACCTCACCGGCTACAAGCGGCCCAAGTACATCGAGTTCCGCGACGACCTGCCCAAGACCAATGTCGGCAAAATCCTGCGGCGCGAATTGAGGACAACCCCCTAAGCGGCTGCGCCGCTTGAACGGCTTGGCGGCCCTTGCGCGGCGGTCGCTGGCCTGGGCCGCGCCCATGGATCCACTCTCTATTCAATAGCCTATGACGCATACTGTTCCTACGCTACCGCCCGAAATCACTGTTTTTGAACGCGGCTGGCTGTCGTCCAACAACATCCTGTTCATGGGAAAACGTTCGGGCAATGCGCTGGTGGATACGGGCTACTGCAGCCATGCTGCGCAAACCGTGGCACTGGTGCGTTCGGCCCTGGGCGAGCAACCGCTCTCGCGCATCCTCAACACGCACCTGCACAGCGACCACTGCGGCGGCAACGCCGCACTGCAGGCGGCCTGGCCTGGTGTGCAGACCGCCATCCCTCCCGGGCAGGCCGAGCATGTGCGCCATTGGGACCCCTACGCTCTGAGCTACACCCCCACGGGACAGGAATGCCCGCAGTTCCGCTGCGACGCGGTGCTGGAGCCGGACACCGAGGTGCTGCTGGGCGACACACCCTGGCAGGTGCATGCCGCCCCGGGGCACGACCCGCATTCGGTCGTGTTGTTCGAGCCGCAAGACCGCATCCTGATCTCGGCCGATGCGCTGTGGGAAAACGGCTTTGGCGTGGTCTTCCCTGAACTGGAGGGTGCGCAGGCCTTCGCCGAGGTGTCGGACACCCTCGACCTGATCGAGAAGTTGGCGCCACGCACCGTCATCCCCGGCCACGGCCCGGTGTTCCACGACGCCCCGCGTGCTCTGGGCGTAGCGCGCAAGCGGCTTGATGGTTTTGTGCAGCAACCGCTCAAACACGCGCTCTACGCGGCCAAGGTGCTGCTCAAGTACAAGCTGCTCGAATGGCAAGAAATCTCGGTGACGGACCTGCGCGCCTGGACCGATGCCACACCCTACTTCGGCGCGATGCACGAACGGCATTTCAGTGATCGCAGCCAGAGCGAATGGCTGGAAGGGCTGATGAACGAACTGGTGCGATCGGGCGCTGCGCGGCGCGAGGGCGATCTGCTCATCAACCTCTGACCCGGCAAGTCGCTGGGTACCAAGGCCAGGCTCACATTGCCATCACCACCGGCCCGCCTTTCTGGATGGCGCGCTGGTACGCAGGCCGGGCTTGCATGCGCGCGCAGTAGGCCTGCAAATGGGGGCGTTCGGCCGCCTTGGCACCGCGTGAGAGCGCTGCCTCGACGGCAAAACTCATCTGAAAATCCGCCATGCTCAGGTGCTCACCCGCAAACCAGCGGTGGCGGCCCAGGTGGTCTTCCATATAGGCCAGGCCCGCTTCAACATTGGGATCGATGAGCTGCTGCTGCACTTTGGCGCACAAGGCCCGTGCAATCGGCTTGGCGAAAAAGGGCATGGGCTGGCCCGGAATGCTGACAAACACCAGCTTCATCACCAGCCAGTTCATCAGCGAGCCCTCGGCGTAGTGCATCCAGAAGCGGCAGCGCCGGTGCTCGGGCGTGCCGGGCGCGGGCTGCAGGTGGGCCATGTCGCCCGTGGCGCTGGCGCCGTAGGTTTCCACCAGGTATTCGATGATGGCGCCCGACTCGGCAATCGTCTCGCCCTTGTCCGTAATGACGGGCGACTTGCCCAGCGGGTGCACCTTGCGCAGCGCCGCCGGCGCGAGGCGGGTGCGCGGATCGCGCGCATAGACCTTGAGATCGTAGGGCACGCCCAGTTCTTCCAAAAGCCAGAGGATGCGCTGCGAGCGCGAGGTTTCAAGGTGGTGAACGGTGAGCATGGTCGCCATCTTAGGCAGAAACCCGGTAAGGCGCTGACCCGCGCCGCAATGCATTTGCTATGCTAAAAATAGCTGCTAGCGCTTACCCCGTAAGCGCTAGAGGCCAAAAACATCAAAACCTCAAGGCAAGTCCTTGTTCGCCTCGGGCTCCGCCGTATTGCGCGGACCGATGGTACCCAGGCGGCTTTTGAGCGACTGGGGCTGGCCCGTGATGAGTGCGGCGTAGTTGGTGGTGTTGGCCAGCACCTTCTTCACGTAGTCGCGCGTCTCGGCAAAGGGCACGTTCTCGGCCCAGATGGCGGCGTCGAGCACGGCGCCGTTGCGCCAGTTGCGCGGACGGCCAGGGCCTGCGTTGTAGGCGGCGGCGGCCAGGGGCATGGAGCCGGCAAAGTCGTCCAGCGCCAGCTTGAGGTAGGCCGTGCCGATGGCGATGTTGGTGTCGCGCTGGTTGAGCTGCTCGGGCCGGAAATCGGTCAGGCCGATCTTTTTGGCGGTCCAGCGGGCGGTGGCCGGCATCACCTGCATCAGGCCCGAGGCACCGACGTGCGAGCGCGCGTCCATGATGAAGCGGCTTTCCTGCCGGATCAGGCCGTACACATAGGCCGGGTCCAGCCCGATGGCCTGGGCACGCTCGACCACGGCGCTCTGGAACGGCATGGGAAAGCGCTGCTGCATGTCGATCAGGCTGCGCGTGCGTTCGCTGGTGTTGATGCAGCGGTCCCACACCTGCTGCTGGCAGGCGAAGTCGGCGGCGGCCAGCAGGGCGCGGTCGGACATGCCGCCGTTGTCGTGCAGGTTGGTGGTGTAGTTCCACTCGCGCACGCCCTCGGATCGCAAGCCCATCAAGATCGCGTACAGCCCCCGGTTCAGGCCCAGGTTGGCTTTGGCGGCGGCCTTTTCCTCGTCGGTCAGGGGCGCGGGCGCGGGGGGCAGCGTGACGCGCTGACCCAATTCTTCGAGCGCCAGCTGCTCATAAAAACCACGCGTTCCGGCAATGTTCTGCAGCAGCCGCTGCGCCTGTGCGCGCTCGGCCTCCTGGGGCCGGCCAGCCAGCAGGGCGCGGGCTTTCCAGTACACCCAGGTGCTGTCCTGGCGGGCTTCTTCGCTCATGGCGTCGACTGCCTTGCGCACCACGGTCCACTGCCCTGCGCGCAGCGCAGCGCGCACCTTCCAGGCGAGCTGGTCGTCGCTCAAGTCGGTGTCACGGGTCACATTGGCAAAGTAGCCGGGCGCGTCGGAGGAGAGCCGCTGCGCCGCCGCCTTGCCCATCACGCCCCAGGCCCAGTTGCGTTCTTCGGGTGAGAGGTGCACGCCCCATTTGCTGTCAAGCTGCGCGACTGCGGCATCGACATCGCTGGTGGCCAGCTTGATGAGCGCGAGCAACACCAGTTCCTGGCGCACCTTGCCGCCCGCCGTGGAATGGGCGCGCAGGTATTTGGTCGGCGCATCGAGCAGTTCGCGCATCTTGTCCAACGACTCGGGCGCCACAATTTCGACGGCATTGCGCGCGGCGCGGGGGCGGTTGGCCTCGACCGCCAGGCGGGCCTTGCGCCAGACATCCAGGGCGCTGATCTTGCGGTCGGTATAGAACTGGCTGGCCGCATGGGTGCAGCCATCGTCGGCATCGCGCAGCGCAAACCAGGCTTTCTGCACATCGTCACCGGCGTTGGCCGGGGCTGTGCCTTTGATCTGATCGACCAGCAAGGCATAGCAGCGCACCTCGCGGTCGTCCTGCATGCGGTACTGGGGGTGGTAAGCGGCAAACTGCGCCCAATCGCGGCGCTGGCCCAGCAGCAGCAGCCAGTCGTTGCGCAGGCGGTCTTCCTGGTAGGAGCCAGCGTAGCGCTGCAGAAAGGCCTGCACCTCGGCGTCGGTGGCCTCGTTCAGTCGGGCCTTGAGCGTCCAGTAGGCCGCCCAGGGCTCCAGCGCATGGCCGCGCACGGTGGGCAGGAGCTGTTCGAGCTTTTTGCGGTCACCCTTGCGAAAGGCCTGCTGCATCTCCAGCACGGCATCATCGGCACGGTTTTGTGCCTGCGCCGGGGGCGTTCCCAATGCCAGCCACGCACAGGCCAGAAGCGGTGTCAGAATCTTCAGTGAATACATTGGGGGATTATGTGATGGACAAAGCAGCCCTGCGGCGCACTCTGGTGGAACAACGCTTGAACATGCCCGACCGCCTACAGCGCGCCGACTTGTTACAACAGGCCATGCGCATCTGGCTGATCGGGCGCCCCGACACCGTGATCGGTGCCTACTGGCCGATCAAGGGCGAATTCGACCCCCTGCCCGCATTGCACCGCTGGAAGGAAGACGGAGAACTGCTCGATGAATCGCAGTTGCGCCGCATTGGCCTGCCGGTGGTGAACAAGCAGCACAAGACGCTGACCTTCCACGCCTGGTACCCTGGTTGCGAGATGGAAGAGGACGCCTACGGCATCCCCAAACCCAAGGGCACCGAGCTGATCGTGCCCACACTGCTCTTCGTGCCCTGCGTGGGCTATGGGCCAGGCGGCTACCGGCTGGGCTACGGCGGTGGCTTCTACGACCGCACCCTGGCCACGCTGCAGCCCCGCCCTTTTACGGTGGGGCTGGGCTACACCCAAGGCTATCTGGACGACTTTGAGCCCGAGCCACACGACCTGCCGCTGGACGGCATCCTCAACGACAACGGGGTGGTGTGGCCTGTGTAGGGCGCCCGCTGGGCTGCTGCGGCAAGCTGGCACGGTCTTGCGCTTTGGGTTATTCAGAGCTAGAAGCTGGACCCCGGTAATTTGAGGAATTCAATTTCTTCTGCCGTAGAGACGCGGCCCAGTATCTTGTTCCGGTGGGGATAGCGCCCAAATCGATCGACGATGGCCTTGTGCCGCAGTTCAGGTTCGTACCGAGACGGCGCATGCTGTTGGAACAAAGTTTCAGCCTGTACGTGAATGACCCGGGACTCGCTGTGCATGTAAGGCATGAGGAGGAAGCCGCATTCCTCTGCATCGAGTTTGAACAGAAGGCCTGCCGACACTGCTTCCTGCGCCAAGGCCAGCGCCATCGAGTCCTGGGCAAAGGCCAACGGCGTGCCGCGGTAAATATTCCGTGAGAACTGGTCCAACACGACAATTTCGGCCAAACGCCCTCTGGCGGTTCCACGCCAGACGAACAACTCGCCAGCAGCGGCTTGTTGCAGGACATCCCCAAAGCGCTTCCTTAACAAGGCATCGAAGGACGGATCAAAACACCTCCACTGGTCTTGATCAATTTCCTTAAACCAAAAGGTCAGTATCTCTTCCAACATTTCCGATTCCTACGCTCTCGCTACGCAAGAGAGGCTGCGCAACGCTTTCAAAATAATAGCTTGCTACGCTTACTGCGAAAGCGCCAGAGGCCAAAAAAGCCTGAAGTTAGCAGAGCCATGGCAGGCGAAGCGGCAATGGAACCATCCCAGCTTCCGTGAAGGCCGGTTGGCTAGCGGCTGACAGTAGTTTGCCTGCAGCTTCTGCAGCCCGCATGCACCCGATGGGTTCACGCAGGTGATGGTGGTTTTGGCGCGGCTGCCGTCTGCTTCGGACAGAGTAGACAGCACCGCGCCGGAGGATGGACCGCTGAGGCTTGCGCCGTTTCATTACACATAATTGCAATTTCATATTATTTGTGTAATATTTACCGCCATGCCTTCCTTCCGCACACCCGAACCCAAGGTACAGCCCAAGCACCTGCTGCTCGAGTTGCTGCTGGCCAGCGACGACGAGCCGCTGCCCGTCAGCCATGCCGTGGCCGCATGCGCGGTGTTCGGTCTCAGCGAAAACCATGTGCGCGTAACCCTGGCGCGGCTGGCCGCGCAGGACATGGTGCTGACCACCGAGCGCGGCGCCTACCGCCTGGGCCCGGCGGCGCGCAGCCTGGCGCGGGATGTGGCGAACTGGCGCCACGCCGAACAGCGCCTGCGCCCCTGGAACGGGCAATACGTGGCCGTGCACTGCGGCGCACTGGCACGCAGCGACCGCAGCGCCACCCAACAGCGCGAGCGCGCCCTGCACCTGCTGGGTTTTGCCGAGCTGCAGCGCGACTTTTATGTGCGCCCTGACAACATCGAGCAGGACATCGCCGCCATCCGCGAGCGTCTGCACACGCTGGGGCTGGAGCCACAGGCCGTGGTCTGCGGCTGCACCTCGCTCGACGCGGCGACCGAAGCCGCGGTGGACTTGCTGTGGGACGGCGCCGCCCTCAACCGCGCCTACCGCGCCACGCAACAGCGCCTCGAGGCCTGGCTGGCCGGTGCGGCGCACCTGCCCACGCCACAGGCCGCACGCGAATCCTTCTTTCTCGGCGGTGCGGCCATCCGCCAGCTCGTCTACGACCCGCTGCTGCCCGAGCCCATGGTGGACGGTGCGCTGCGCCAGGCTTTCATCCACAGCGTGCACGCCTTCGACGCGGCGGGCCGCGCTATCTGGAACCGCTTCTACGACACCCTGCCCACCCCCGACACAGCGCCCCGCAAGGCGCGGCTGCGGGTGGCTTGCGGCGCGATAGACAACCGACATGATTTCACTCCGGAGACAACACCATGAACGCCCTTGACGACACCACCCTGAACACCCGCTACCTGGCCAACACCCATGTGGTCGAGAACGTCTCCTGCGAGCTCGCCAACTACAACATGTACGCCCAGGACACCGCGCTGCGCGAAGCCGTGCAGCGCGAGGGCGCGGCCTGGGCCGACGCCGAGCTGCACCGGTTCGGCCAGCTCACCGGTTCGGCCGACTACCTGGAGCAGGGCAACCTGGCCAACAAGTTCCAACCCGAGCTGGAAACACACGACCGCTTTGGCAACCGCATCGACCTGGTCAAATTCCACCCGGCCTACCACCAGTTCATGGGCACGGCGATCGAGCACGGTTTGCATTCCTCGCCCTGGACCGACCCCAAGGGCGGCGCCCACGTGGCGCGTGCCGCTGGCAACTACCTGCAAGCCCAGGTGGAGGCCGGCCACGGCTGCCCCATCACCATGACCTTTGCCGCCATTCCGGCGCTGCGCCTCCAACCCGATCTGGCTGCCTTGTGGGAACCCAAAATCACCGCCCGCGTGTACGACCCGCGCAATATTCCGGTCGAGCAAAAGCAGGGCGTGACCATTGGCATGGCCATGACCGAGAAGCAGGGCGGATCGGACGTGCAGGCCAACAGCACACGCGCCTACCCCGTGGCGCAAGGCGGCCCCGGCCAGGCTTATGAGCTGGTGGGCCACAAATACTTCGTCTCGGCCCCCATGTGCGACGCCTTCCTGGTGCTGGCGCACACCGACAAGGGCCTGTCGTGCTTCCTGCTGCCGCGCTGGCGCCCGGACGGCAGCAAGAACCCCATGCAGGTGCTGCGCCTGAAGAAAAAGATGGGCAACGCCTCCAACGCGTCGAGCGAAACCGAACTGCGCGGCGCGCTGGCCTGGATGGTGGGCGAGGAAGGGCGTGGCGTGCGCAACATCATCGAAATGGTGGCCATGACGCGCTTTGACTGCATGGTGGGTTCGAGCGCGGGCATGCGCATGGCGCTGTCGCAGGCGCTGCACCACTGCGCGCACCGCAGCGCCTTTGGCGCGCGCCTCAACCAACAGCCGCTGATGCAGAACGTGCTGGCCGACCTGGCGCTGGAGAGCGAGGCCGCAATGACGCTCTCCATGCGCGTGGCGCGCGCGCTCGACCACCGCGAGGACCGCCACGAAGACTTGCTGGTGCGCCTGGTGACCGCCGTGGGCAAATACTGGATCTGCAAGCGCACGCCGGGCCACGCCTACGAGGCCATGGAGTGCATCGGCGGCAGCGGCGTGATGGAAGACAGCATGTTCCCGCGCCTGTTCCGCGAATCGCCGGTCAACGCCATCTGGGAAGGCAGCGGCAACATCCAGTGCCTGGACGTGCTGCGCGCCATGGGCAAGACCCCCGAAGTGGTGGAGGCCTTCTTCACCGAACTGCGCCACACCCAGGGCCAGAACCGCTTGCTGGACGAACATGTACGCGATCTGGGCAAGGAATTTGCCGACACCGCCGACCTGCAATACCGCGCCCGCCACGTCGTCGAGCGCATGGCCCTGGCGCTGCAGGCGTCCCTGCTGGTGCGCAGCGCCCCGGCCTTCGTGGCCGACGCGTTCTGCGCCTCGCGCTTGGCGCCGCAAGGCAGCTTCAACTACGGCGCATTGCCGCGCGGGGTGGATGTGGCCGCCATCATCGAGCGCGCCACGCCACGGCTGGACTGAAGACCCTGGCCGGGTCAGCGGCATCCGTCCACTGCGCGCCGCACCCCGCCTACCTTGCCGCACAATGGGCTGCTCCTTCGCGGTCCATTTTTTCTTCAGCAGGTGCCCCATGCTCAAGCTCTACATCGGCAACAAGAACTACTCCTCCTGGTCCATGCGCCCCTGGGTGCTGCTGCGCCAGGCCGGCATCCCTTTCGAGGAAGTGCTGGCCCGCTTTGACAGCTTTGACGCCAGCTCGCAATTCAAGGCCACGCTGGCTGGTATTTCGCCCACCGGCAAGGTACCCGTACTGGTCGACGGCGACCTGACGGTGTGGGACACCCTGGCCATTGCCGAATACCTGGCCGAAACCTATCCCGAAAAACAGCTCTGGCCCCAGGACAAGGCGGCCCGCGCCCAGGCCCGCAGCATCACCGCCGAAATGCACAGCGGCTTTGCCGCCCTGCGCGGCGCCTGCCCGATGAACATCGAGGCCGACCTGACCCAGCAAGGCGCACTGATCTGGCGCGACAAGCCTGCCGTGCGCGCCGATGTGCAACGCCTGGTCGACATGTGGAGTGGTCTGCTGGAAGAGCATGGCGGCCCGATGCTGTTCGGCGCATTCACCATCGCCGACGCCTTCTACGCCCCGGTGTGCATGCGCCTGCACAGCTACGGTCTACCCTTGCCTGCGCACATCCAGGATTACGTGCAGCGCGTGCGCGAACTGCCCGGTGCCAAGGCCTGGATCGACGGCGCCCTGGCCGAGCAGGACTTCCGGGCGTTCGAGGAGCCTTACCGGCTCCAGCGCTGAAACGCCACTCACCCCGGCCGGAACTGCTTGCGCAAAAACGGCTTGTGCCGCGCGATATGCGCCAGCTGCGCGGGGGCGATGGAGCCGCCCAGGGTTTCGTCCTCGGTGTTGAGCACTGCGTTGGCGTGCTGCATGGCGCGCGCCACCACGTCGGCCTCGCTCACGCCCTGCTGCGCGGCCAGGTCCATGGCGACGCGGCGCATGGCGCGCTGCGAGAGCATCCACATGGCACCGAAGGCGTCCCACGCGCTGGCGGCCTCCAGGGCCTTGTCCCGGTCGGCCAGGATTTCGTTCAGGGGTTTGGCCAGCAATTCCTGCAAACCTTCGAGCTGCTCCTGCAGCGCCTCGGCGCGCTGCTGCAGTTGCGCGGCAGCCGCCTCGGTGGCCGAGGGCGCTGCCGGCACGGGAATGGGCAGGCTGCCGTCCAGGTTGGGCTGAACGATGGTGATGTGGGGCGATGAGGACATGGGCAGACTCCAGAGACAATGGGTGCCTTGAAGGGCCGTGAATAGTAACTACACTGCCCGCATGCAAATCTACATGGTGGGGGGCGCTGTGCGCGACCGGCTGCTGGGCCGCCCCGTGAACGACCACGATTGGGTGGTGGTAGGCGCCACGCCGCAGCAGATGCTGGACCTGGGCTACCTGCCCGTGGGGCGCGACTTTCCGGTTTTTCTGCACCCCGAGACGCACGAGGAATACGCGCTGGCGCGCACCGAGCGCAAGAGCGGGCGCGGCTACCGGGGGTTTGTGGTGCAAAGCTCGCCCGAGGTCACGCTCGAAGAGGACCTCTCGCGGCGCGATCTCACTATCAATGCAATAGCTTCCAGCGCAGAATGGACGGGCGTTACAGGCATTTTTGACCCCTATAACGGTGCACGCGACCTGCGCGACAAGGTACTGCGCCATGTGACCGGCGCCTTCCATGACGACCCGGTGCGCATCCTGCGCGTGGCACGTTTTGCGGCGCGGTTCACCGACTTCACCGTGGCGTCCGAAACCCTGGCCCTGATGCGCTCCATGGTGCACAACGGCGAGGCAGACCACCTGGTGCCCGAGCGTGTGTGGCAAGAGCTGGCGCGCGGGCTGATGGAAGACAAGCCCTCACGCATGTTCGACGTACTGCGCGCCTGCGGGGCGCTCAGGGTGGTACTGCCCGAGGTGGACCGGCTGTGGGGCGTTCCCCAGCGCCCTGAATACCACCCCGAGATCGACACCGGCATCCACCTGATGATGGTGCTGGACATGGCAGCGCGTCTGCAGGCACCGCTGG
Source organism: Simplicispira sp. 125 (assembly GCF_003096555.1). NCBI lineage: Bacteria > Pseudomonadati > Pseudomonadota > Betaproteobacteria > Burkholderiales > Comamonadaceae > Simplicispira > Simplicispira sp. 125. The sequence continues at coordinate 2,580,332 of NZ_QEKM01000001.1, forward strand.
CCGTGCGCTTTGCCTGCCTGACGCACGACCTGGGCAAGGGCACCACGCCCCAGGACATGCTGCCACGCCACATTGGCCACGAACAGCGCAGCGCAAAGCTGCTCAAGGGCCTGTGCGAACGCTTGCGCATACCCACCGACTGCCGCGAGCTGGCCGACGTGGTGGCGCGCGAGCACGGCAACATCCACCGCAGTGGCGAGCTGGCACCTGCTGCGCTTTTGCGCTTGCTGGAGCGCTGCGATGCCATCCGCAAACCAGCGCGCTTCGAAGACGTGCTGCTGGCCTGCGAATGCGATGCGCGCGGGCGGCTGGGTTTCGAAGAGTCGGCCTACCCCCAGCGCGAACGGCTGCTAGCCGCTTTGGCCGCAGCACGCGCGGTGGACACGGCCCCCATCGCGACCGAAGCCGCAGCGCGCGGCTTCAAGGGGCCGCAGGTAGGGGAGCAAATTCACGCGGCGCGGGTACGCGCCATCGCCGCCGTATTTGCGGCCTGAGCGATTCCAAAAAACTACCACAGCCGCTGTGGCGGGGGCAAAAAAGGCGCCTGATCCCACGCTGCGGGCTTGTACCATCAAGCACTTATGCGCCTTCTCGCTCAGCTTTTCTTTCGCGTTGTCCGGTTTTGCCTGCCTTTCGGTTCCCCCAAAGCGGTCCGCACTGGCGGTAATAGGCCTGCGCCAGGATGTCGGCACGCCGCCTGGCTCATCGTGCTGGCCTGCAGCAGCCTGGGCGTTGGTGCTGCGATGGCGGCTGACGTGCCATCGGCCAGCGTCTACCTCGAAGACCTGACATGGACCGAGCTGCAGGGCCGCATCGCCGCGGGCAGCACCACCGTGTTGGTGCCGATTGGCGGCACCGAGCAGAGTGGGCCACACATGGTGCTGGGCAAACACAATGCGCGCGTCCACTTCCTGGCCGGGCAGATCGCGCAGCGCGCCGGGGGTGTGCTGGTGGCGCCCGTGCTGGCCTATGTGCCGGAGGGTTCCATTGACCCGCCACAGGCACACATGCGCTTTGCAGGCACGATTTCGATTCCCGATGCCGCCTTTGAAGCCGTGCTGGAGGGCGCTGCGCGCTCATTCAAACAGCACGGCTTTCGCCATGTCGTGTTCCTGGGTGACCACGGCGGCTACCAACCGCTCGAAGCGCGGGTGGCCAACCGCCTCAACCGCGCGTGGGCGAGCGACCCCAGCTGCCGCGTGCATGCGCTGGCCGAGTATTACCAGGTCACGCAATCGCTCTACGTGGCTGGTTTGCTGGACAAAGGCTTCACCCGTGCTGAAATCGGCACCCATGCCGGCCTGGCCGACACGGCGCTGGCGCTGGCGGTGGACCCCGCGCTGGTGCGCGCTGGTGCACTGACCACCGCAGCGCAGGCCGGCAAGCGAGGCGGCGTCTACGGCGACCCGCGCCGCGCGACGGCTGCACTGGGGCACATCGGCGTGGATCTGATCGTGGACAGCAGCGTGGCCGCTTTGCATGCGCTCATGCAGGCGCCTACCAATTCTGGCCCTTCGCCAACCATCCCCCAAAAATGAGATTTGCTCCCATGAAAGCCACGCTCCTTTTTCTAACTGCGTTCAGCGTGCTAGGCGCCAGCGCAGCCCCCCGCCAGGAGGCCAGCGCACCGGCGCAGGCGCAAGGCACGGCAGCGACGATTGCACAGACGCCCCCCATCAAGACCGTACCTGGCATGCCGCCAGTGCCCGACGCGAGAAATATCTACAGCGAAACCACGCCGAACCACATGGGTTCTGCCGTGAAAGACCACCTTGAGCGGATCTACGTGCCCAACCTGCGCTCCAAGTCCGTGTCCGTGATTGACCCCCACACCATGAAAGTGGTAGACACCCTGCGCGTGCAGAAAAGCCCGCAACACGTTGTTCCGTCATGGGATTTGTCGACTCTTTGGGTGGCCAACAACGCCGAGCGCAGCAACGAGGGCAGCCTGACACCCATCGACCCGCGAACCGGCCAGGCCGGCAAACCGGTGCCTGTGGACGACCCCTACAACGTGTATTTCACGCCCGATGGCGCCTCACTCATCGTCGTCGCCGAAGACCGGCGCAGGCTGGATTTTCGAGACCCGAAGACGCTGGCCATGCAGTACTCGATCAGCACGCCCCGATGTGGAGGCATCAACCACGGCGAATTCTCGATCGACGGCCGGTTCGCGCTCTTCACCTGTGAGTTTGACGGCACGGTGGCAAAAATCGACCTCATCAACCGGGTAGTGCTGGGCTACCTGAAGCTGAAGATGCCCGCTGTGCGCTTTGCAGAGTCGAAGGCCGCGCTCAACCCTCTGGAAACCGAGGTTTGCACCTCGACCAAGGGCATGCCGCAGGACATCCGCATATCCCCTGACGGCAAGCGCTTCTTTGTGGCCGACATGGACGCCGATGGCGTGCATGTGCTGGATGGTGATGCGTTCACGGAAGTTGGCTTCATTTCTACCGGGCTGGGCGCGCACGGGCTGTACCCGAGCCGCGACGGCAAGCGCCTGTATGTGGCGAACCGCGGAACGCACAAGATCCACGGCACCAAAAAGGGCCCTGGCGGGGTGAGCGTGATCGATTTCGCCACCCAGACCGTCGTCGCGCAATGGCCCGTCCCCGGGGGCGGCAGCCCCGACATGGGCAACGTGAGTGCCGACGGCAAGTGGCTCTGGCTGTCGGGTCGGTATGACGATGTGGTGTACCGGTTCGATACGGTGACCGGCGCAGTGACCAAGGTGCGCGTGGGCGCCGAGCCCCACGGCTTGACCGTCTGGCCGCAGCCGGGGCGTTACTCGCTGGGGCACACGGGCAATATGCGCTAAGGCGATGCTGAATAAATCACCGCGATGATGCGCGCCGTGCATCGGGATGGGATGCAAGGCGCGTGAGGGACTGGTTCAGCATTGCCCTCACGCTGCTTCACAGCACCGAACGCACCCAGCGCTCAATGTCCGCCGCGCCCAGCGCGCCAGAGATACGTGCCGCCTCGCGCCCGCCCTTGAACAGCACCATGGTCGGGATGCTGCGGATGTTGTAGGGCGCCGCCACCTGCGGATGCGCCTCGGTGTCGAGCTTGGCCAGGCGCACCTGCGGCTCCAGCGCACGCGCTGCCTGGGCAAAGGCCGGCGCCATCTGGCGACACGGGCCGCACCAGGGCGCCCAAAAATCCACCAGCACCGGGATATGGCTGCGCTGCACATGCTTGCCAAAGCTGGTGGCATCCAGCTCCAGCGGCGCACCCGCAAACAGCGGCTGGTGGCAATTGCCGCAATCCGGTGCGCTGCCCAGTTGCGCGGCTTGCACGCGGTTGGTGGTGTGGCAATGGGGGCAGACGATGTGCAGGGCTTCGGTCATGGTGGGTGCTTTCAGAACGTTCTCATTCCGACATCGGGCCACAGGCCGCGAAATTCAAGCGCTCGGGCTCCGATCACAACCACTTGACGGCCAAGCTCAGCACAAAGCTGAGCAGCACCGTGCTGGCCAGCGGAATGAACCATTCCCGCCCGAACAGCCGGAACCGAAAATCCCCCGGCAAGCGCCCCAGGCCCATGCGCTGCAGCCACGGCGACAGGCCATTGATCAAGACCAGCGCCAGAAAGACAACGATGAGCCAGCGGATCATGGCGATGGAGAATCGTTGTCAGAGCCGGTGCGTGCGGTCACCCTGCACAAAACCCAGGGCGTCCCACGGTTCACCCTTGCACAGGGCCAGCACCTTGAACAGCTCGCCCATTTCGTGCTCCATGATCAATTTGGCCGCAATCACCCGTCCCTCCAGCGGTTGCAGCTCCATTTTTGAGAGCAACCCACAGTTGATAAGAAAGTGCGCCTGCGTGGTGTAGCCCAGCACGCTCCAGCCCTGGCCTGGCGGCAAAAGCTGGTCTTGCGCGGCCAGCGCCATGGCCGTGAAGTTGACATGCGCGGTAATGTCCTTGAGGCCCACGTCCACCAGCGGGTTGTCGTCCGCCTGGTGCGCACGGTGGCACATCACCGTGCCCATGTGGCGCTGCGGGTGGTAGTACTCACTCTCGCCAAAACCATAGTCAACAAAGAAGGCCGCACCGCGCACCAGGCGGTCGCCCAGGGTCTGCAGAAAGGCCTCGGCCTGCGGGTGCACCTCGGTCAGGTAGTCGTGGGGGCCTTCGATTTCGACCGGTGGGCGCAGCGCCGTAGGCTGGTCGGCCCAGGCAAACGCGCCATCGTGCAGGACCACGCCGCGCTCATGCCACACGCCGTTCTGCGCCCCGCCATGGCGCGCCAGCAGTTTGACAGGCATGGCATCCAGCACCTCGTTGCCCACGACCACGCCCTCAAAAGACGGGGGCAGCGCATCGACCCAGCGCACCGTTTCCGCGTGCCCAGCCAACAGCGCTTGCTGGCGCGCACGCAAGCTGCCCGAAAGATCGACGATGGTGTAGCGGCGCACGCGCGCGCCCAGGGCGTCCAGCAATTGCAGCGCCAAAGCGCCCGAGCCCGCGCCAAACTCCCACACTTCGTCAGTGCCGGTGCGCTCCAGGGCTTCTTCGACCTGCACGGCCAGCGTCTGGCCAAACAGCGGCGTCATCTCGGGAGCGGTCACAAAATCGCTGCCCGAACTGGGCAGGGTGCCAAACTTGGGCAAGGGGCCGGCGTAATAGCCCAGGCCAGGCGCATACAGGGCCAGCTCCATGAAGCGGTCAAAGCCGATCCAGCCACCAGCCGATGCAATGGCCTGCGCGATATGGGCTTGCAGGGCGGTCGTTAAACTTGTGGGTTCTTTTGTCACGGCCTGCATTGTCCCCGAATGTCCTCCCCGCTTCCTCCACGCACTGTTCTGGTCACCGGCGCCGCCCGGCGCCTGGGCCGTGCTTTCAGTCTGGCCTTTGCCCGGGCCGGCTGGGATGTGGCTTGCCACTACCAGTACTCGCGCGACGAAGCCCTGCAGACCTGCGCCGAGATCGAGGCGTTGGGCCGCCAGGCCTGGGCCATTGGCGGCACGCTGGCCGATACCGCCGCGCAGCAGCACGTTTTTGATGGCACCGTGCAAGCCCTGGGCCGCTGGCCCGATGCGATCGTGAACAACGCCTCGCTGTTCGAGGCCGACACGGGCGTCCATTTTTCACCCGCCCTGCTACAGCAGCAGATGCAAGTGAACCTGGCAGCGCCGCTGCACCTGGGCAGCCTGCTGGCGCGGGCAGTGCAGCAGGCCTCTGCAGGGGGCGCGGTGCCGATCGTGGTGCATGTGCTGGACCAAAAGGTGTTCAACCTCAACCCCGACTATTTTTCCTACACGCTCACCAAACTGGCGCTGGAGCGCGCCGTGGCGCTGCAGGCGCAGGCGCTGGCGCCGCATGTGCGGGTCTGCGGCCTGGCCCCGGGCCTGGTTTACGTGAGCGGTCCACAAACGGGCGATAACTTCCATCGCGCCAGCCGCGTAAACCTGCTGCAAAGCCCGACAGACCCGGACGATGTGGCGCGCACCGCGGTGTTTATGGCTGAAAATGCATCCATGACCGGCATCACCATCACGGTGGACAAGGGTCAACACCTGGTGCCCCTGGAGCGCGACATCATGTTCGTGGCCGAGCAACTGGCGCAAACTGCGCCCCCAGGCAAGCCATGACCTCTCCCCTCCTGATCGACCCGCTGCTCACACACTACCGGCGTATTTTTCTGCGTGGCCTGTGCCGCACGGTGCGCATCGGTATCCACGACTTCGAGCGCGCTGCGGCCCAGCGCATCCTGTTCGACATCGATATGTACGTGCCTCTGAGCGACAACACCCCACAGCACGACCAGATCGACGAAGTGGTGGACTACGATTTTGTCCGCCGCGAAGTCACCCGCATCATCGAGCGCGGCCACATTGGTCTGCAGGAAACCCTGTGCGACGCCGTGCTCGACGCCCTGCTGGCGCACCCACAAGTCTCGGCGGCGCGTGTGTCCACGCGCAAGCCCGATGTGTACGACGACTGCGAAGCGGTGGGCGTCGAGGCCTTCAAGGCCAAGCCCATGCCCCCCTTTTTACCGACCACACCCGCACCATGACTTCTCCGGCATCGGGCCAGCAGACCCTCTCTCTCACCGGCTTGCGTTTCAACGCCAACGTCGGCATCCTGGCGCACGAAAAGAATGCGCCCCAGCCCATCCAGGTGGACGCAGAACTGAGCCTGGGCGAGCAACCCCTGGCGCCGCGCGACGACGACATCCTGCATGTGCTCGACTACCGGCGCGTGCGCCAGATCATCATCGACGAGTGCACGGCCGAGCATGTGAATCTGCTGGAGACGCTGATCGGCAAGCTCTCGCACCGGCTCATGCAACTGCCCGGCGTGCTGGGCGTGCGCGTGAAAATTGCCAAACTCGAAATTTTTGGCGACTGCGAGGTCGCCATCCGCATGGACACAGGACAGTGGTGAACGCAATGAATGCAATGGATACCAGCGCTTGGACGGGCGAAGACACTATGGCGGCGGCGCCAGCCCGCGCCCCGGCCGATTTCAAGATTGAGCGCGAAGCGCACAAGCTGGAAAAGCGCCTGTGCCGCGAGGTCGGCAAGGCCATCGTGCAATACAACATGATCGAGGAAGGCGACAAGGTCATGGTCTGCATGTCGGGCGGCAAAGACAGCTATGCCCTGCTCGACATTCTCATCAAGCTCAAGGCGCGCGCGCCCATCCACTTCGACCTGGTGGCGGTCAACCTCGACCAGAAGCAGCCGGGGTTTCCAGAGCATGTGCTGCCCGACTATTTGAAGAGCACGGGCGTGCCCTTCCACATCGAGAACGAAGACACCTACAGCATCGTCAAGCGACTGATCCCCGAGGGCAAGACCACCTGCAGCCTGTGCAGCCGCCTGCGCCGCGGCATTTTGTACCGCGTGGCCGACGAGCTGGGCGCAACCAAAATTGCCCTGGGCCACCACCGCGACGACATCCTGCAGACGCTGCTGCTCAACATGTTCTTTGGCGGCAAGCTCAAAAGCATGCCGCCCAAGCTGGTCAGCGATGACGGCAAGCACGTCGTCATTCGCCCGCTGGCGTTCGTGAGCGAGAAAGACACGACGCGCTGGGCCGCGCAGCGCAATTTCCCCATCATTCCCTGCAACCTCTGCGGCAGCCAGGAAAACCTGCAGCGCAAACAGGTGGGCGAGATGCTGCGCGAATGGGAAAAGAAGTTTCCGGGCCGCGTGGAGAGCATGTTCAGTGCACTGCAAAACGTGGTGCCCAGCCACCTGCTCGACGGTGCGCTGTACGATTTCAAGGGCGCCCAGGCCACTGGCGTTGCCAGCGAAGACGGCGACAAGGCCTTTGACCAGGAAGAATTCCCCACCCCGCCCGGTCTACCAGGCCTGCAGGTGGTGCGCCTCTCCTGACACTGGCACAGTAAGGCACCCACACCGCTATCCCTACAGACAGGAGACACGCCATGGTTTCACGCTGGTTTCAGATGCTGGTGCTGGGCCTGGCCGCCGTGCTGGCGGCGGGCTGCGCCACGGTGCGCGAGGTGGACAGCCAGGTGCAAAGCTGGTCCACCCTGCGTGCGCTGCCTGTGCCCCCCACCTACCGGCTGGAAAAGCTTCCATCGCAGCAATCGACCGACAAGGCTTTTGCCTCCATCGAGGCACTGGCGCACCAGGCATTGCAGCGCGCCGGCTTGCAGCGTGACGATGCCGCCGCGCGCCTGGCGGTGCAAGTCAGCGTGCGCGCCAGCCAGGCCCTGCCCGACTGGCCCCACTACCCGCCCCTGTGGGGCTGGGGCCCCGGTTGGGGCGGGCGTTACCCCTTGCGCGCCGGGATGATGCTGCGCGAAATGCCGCCCACGCTGCAGCGCCGCGAAGCCAGCCTGGTGCTGCGTGACACCGCCACGCAGCAGGTGGTGTATGAAAGCTCGGCCCTTTTCGAAGAAGTGTGGACGGACGACCCCGCCATTTTTGGCGTGCTGTTCGACGCCGCCCTGAGCGGCTTCCCGCAGCCGCCCGGTGGACCGCGCCAGGTGCGCTTGCCCCTTGTGCCACCGGCCCGCTGAAATGCAAGCCACCCGCATCATTGCCGTGCGCCACGGCGAAACCGCCTGGAACGTGGACACCCGCATCCAGGGGCACCTGGACATTCCCCTCAACAGCACCGGCCAGTGGCAGGCGCGCCGGCTGGCACGCGCGCTGGCCGTCGAGCCGCCCAGCATCATCTACGCCAGCGACCTGCAGCGCGCCCATGCCACCGGCCAGGCCGTGGCTGATGCCACCGGCGCGCCCCTGGTGGTCGAACCTGGCCTGCGCGAGCGCAGCTTTGGCCAACTGGAAGGGCGCACCTTCGCCGAGATCGAAACCGAGCTGCCCGAGCAGGCGCGCCGCTGGCGCCAGCGCGACCCGCACTTTGCCCCCGAGGGCGGCGAAACGCTGACCGCGCTGCGCGAACGCATCCAGGCCACCACGCACCGCCTGGCAGCGCAGCACAGCGGCGGGCTGATCGTGCTGGTAGCGCATGGCGGCGTGCTCGACGTGCTCTACCGCCTGGCCACAGGCCAGGAGCTGCAGGCACCGCGCACCTGGCAACTGACCAACACCGCCATCAACCGCCTGCTCTGGACACCCGACGGCCTGACCCTGGTCGGCTGGGCCGACACTTTGCACCTGAACGCAGCCTCCCGCGATGAAACCTCTGCCTGAAGCGCTGCGCGCCAGCATGGGCCTGCGCGTAGACCAGATCGACACGCCCGCACTGGTGATCGACCTCGACGCCATGGAGCGCAACATCACCCGCATGGCCGACTTTGCGCGCAAGCACCAGGTGCGCTGGCGCCCGCACGCCAAGGCACACAAGTGCGCCGAACTGGCCCTGTGGCTGCAGCGCGCCGGTGCCACGGGCGCCTGCGTGCAAAAAACGGCGGAGGCCGAAGCGCTGGCCGCCGCGGGCGTGCACGACATCACCATCACCAACCAGGTGATTGCCCTGCCCAAACTGATGCGCGTGGCCCGCCTGGCCGAGCGCTTGCAGGCCCAGGGCGGGCAACTGACGCTGGCGGTGGACAGCGCCGACGGCATCCACCGCCTGGCCGAAGCCATGGCCCAGGCAGCGCCCAACGCCCATGTTGGGGTGCTGGTGGAAATCGACGTGGGCCAGGGGCGCTGCGGCGTACCACCCGGCGAACCCGCACGGGCCCTGGCCCACACGGTGGCGCGCCAGCCACGGTTGCACTTTGCCGGCCTGCACGCCTACCACGGGGGCGCCCAGCACCTGCGCAGCGCCGCCGGGCGCCGCGACGCCATTGCCGCCGCGGTACAGGCGGCACGCCACACGCGCGACCTCATCGTGGCCTCGGGCCTGGCGGTGCCGCTGGTCACAGGCGCGGGCACCGGCACGCTGGTGCACGAAGCTGCCAGCGGCTTGTATGGCGAGTTGCAGGCTGGCTCCTTTTTGTTCATGGACGAAAGCTATGCGCAAAACGAGCGCGAACCCGCGCAACCAGGCTTCGAGCACGCGCTGTTCATCAAAACCCAGGTGATCTCACGCCAGGGCGACCGCGCCGTGTGCGACGCCGGTCACAAGAGCCACGCCATCGACTCGGGCATGCCCCGCGTGGCGCTGCTGCCGCCCGAGCGAGCGCTGCGCTATAGCAATGGGGGCGACGAGCACGGGCTGCTGACCACCGAAGGCCCCAAGGCGCTGCTGCCTGCCATCGGGCGCATGCTGTGGCTGATACCCGGGCACTGCGACCCTACGGTGAATCTGCACGACTACATGATCGGGGTGCGCGGCGGGCTGGAGCATGGCACGGTCGAGCGCATCTTCCGCGTGGACGCCCGGGGCGCATTGACCTGAGTGCTTCGGTGCCGGGGCCGTTTTTTCCTTCTACTGGAACCACCTTGCCATGCCTCTTGTCGCTGCACCCTTTTCTCACGGTCTGCGCGGTTTTGCCGCCGTGCAAAGCGTCCTTCTGCTGGCCGGTCTGGTGACCCTGGGCGTGCAGGCCTCCAGCGCACCACCCCTGCACAGCACCCTGTGGGCGGTCACGCTGCTGGCGTCCGCATGGGCGCTGTGGGCGGCACTGCGCAGGCGCATCGGCTGCCTGCAGGCGCTGATGGTGCAGGCCGGGGCGCTGGCCACGGCCACCAGCGCCATGGGACTGCTGCACTGGCATTGGCTGTTCAAACCACTGACCATGGTGATTGCTATTATTTTTGTAGCTTATAGCGCTCACCAGATAAGCGTTAGAGGCCAATTTCTCTCAAATTCCTGGGGGCTGCTGGTGGCGGCGTTGGTGGGTTCGCTGGCGGGCGACGCCTTTCTCATGGTGGAGGGTTTCTTCATCCCCGGGTTGGTGAGTTTTCTGCTGGCGCACTTGGCCTATATCGCCCTGTTCAAACAGGGCGTGCCCTGGTTTTCCCACCGCGGCGCGCTGGTGGCCACCGTGGGCGTGGGCGCCGCAATGTATCTGTTCCTCTGGCAAGGGGGCCTGCCGCCGGCGTTGCGCGTGCCGGTGGCGGTGTATGTGCTGGTGATTGCCCTCATGGCGGCGCAGGCCCTGGGCCGGGCCCGCGCGCTGGGAGACCGTGCAGCGCACCAGGTCGCGCTGGGGGCCTGCATTTTCATGCTGAGCGATGCGCTGCTGGCCACCAACCGCTTTGTACTGCCGCTGCCCCTGGCCCAGGTGGGCGTACTGGTCACCTATTACGCCGCCCAGGCCTTCATCGTGCATGGCACGGTGCGCGGTTTGCTGGCGGGGCGCCAGAGCGTTTGAACGCTTGACTCAGCCAGCGTCGGCCTGCTGGGCCGGATGGGCCGCTTGAAAGGGAGCCAAACTGTCGCAGTGCGCCGCAATGCGCTGCACGGTGGGATACGGTGCCATGTCCACCTGGAAACGCTGCGCATTGAACACCTGCGGCACCAGGCAGCAATCGGCCAGCGTAGGGTTGTCGCCATGGCAGAACATTCCGGTCTGCGGGCTGTGTGCGAGTTGCTGCTCAATGGCCTCCAACCCCAGGGCCATCCAGTGGTGTATCCAGGCAGTGCGCTGTGCATCGCTGGCCTCGAGCGGGCCCGTGAGGTAGTTGAGCACGCGCAGGTTGTTCAGCGGATGGATGTCACAGGCCACCGCCAGCGCCAGCGCCCGCACGCGCGCCCGGTCCAGCGCGGCCAGTGGCAGCAGCGGGGATTGCGGGTGCCTCTCTTCCAAGTATTCCAGAATGGCCAGCGATTGCGTGAGCGTAGCGCCATCGTCCTGCAGGGCGGGCACCAATCCGGCGGGGTTCACGGCACGGTAGGCGCTCTGGTGCTGTTCGCCACCCTCGCGCAGCAGGTGCACCGGCACAGAGTCGTACGCCAGCCCCTTGAGGGCCAGCGCAATGCGCACGCGGTAGGCCGCCGAACTGCGAAAGTAGGTGTAGAGCCGGAGCATGGCCACAACCCCCTTCAGACCGGGGCCTGTACGCGGCGCACGGTTTGGTCGATGGCGCCAAAGATGCTCTGACCGCTGGCGTCGAGCATCTCGATGTGCACGCGGTCGCCAAAGTGCAGGAAAGGCGTGGCGGGCGCGCCGCCCTCGATGGCTTCGTACATGCGCACCTCGGCCAGGCAGCAGTAGCCCACGCCGCCATTGGCAATGCTCGAGCCATGCAGACCGCCCTGCTTGTTCGATACCGTGCCCGAGCCGACGATGGAGCCCGCCGCCATGGCGCGGGTCTTGGTCGCATGCGCTACCAGTTGCGCAAAGCTGAAAGTCATATCCTCCCCCGCGTTGGGACAGCCGAAGGGCTGGCCGTTGAGCGCGACCCGCAGCGGCAGGTGCAGCTTGGCGTCTTGCCAGGCGTTGCCCAGCTCGTCGGGCGTGACGGCCACGGGTGAGAAGCTGCTGGCAGGTTTGGACAGGAAGAAGCCGAAGCCCTTGGCCAGCTCGGTCGGAATCAGGTTGCGCAGAGACACGTCATTGACCAGCATCACCAGCCGAATGGCCTGGCCGCACTGCGCCACACTGGCCCCCATGGGCAGGTCTCCCATGACGACGGCGACCTCGGCCTCCAGGTCAATGCCCCAGTCCTCGGTAAGTGCGTCAATGGGATCGCGCGGGCCGACAAACGAGTCCGATCCGCCCTGGTACATCAGCGGGTCGGTCCAGAAGGACGGCGGCACCTCGCTGCCCCGGGCCTTGCGCACCAGCTCCACATGGTTGAGATAGGCCGAACCGTCGGCCCACTGGTACGCGCGCGGCAGGGGGGAATGGCATTGCGCCGGGTCAAACGGCTGGGCCCCTGCGGCGTTCCCGGCGTTCAGGGTGTCAGAGACCGCCTGCAACAGCGGTGCGCAGCGGTCCCAGTCGTCCAGCGCGGCCTGCAGCGTGGGCGCCACCTGGGGTACGGCGACGCATTGGGAAAGATCGCGGCGCACGACGACGAGCGTGCCGTCGCGGCCTCCAGCTTTAAGGGTGGCGAGTTTCATGGTGCAAACCTTGGAAAAATCAGGGAGCTGAAACCGTGCACGCCAACATGCAGCAGCCCAACCAGCAGGTGCACAGCACCCTGCCGGTTCAGGCGCGCAGCGCGCGGGCTGGTTTAGCGGGGTTGATTCCGTTTCCAAATCATTCGTGTCTAGGCGCGAAGCCTACGATCAGTGCTGCAGCACGGCAAGGCGAAGCAACAACGACACGGATGGTTTAGAAATGGAATTACTTGGCAGCGAGCTGGTCGGTTACTTCCTTGTAGAGACCCTCACCCACGCTGGGGATGAACATCTTCCACACGGGCTGCACCTTCTCGCGCATGCGGGCGTGCTCGGCTTCGGTCACGTCATTGACGATCAGACCCTTGGCGGCCATGGCCGCCTGGGCCGACTTCTCTTGCTCACGCGCCACGCCACGCTGGAAAGCACGCGCCTCGATGGCGGCGTCCTTCAGGATCTTGCGGTCGCCTTCGCTCAGCTTGTCCCAGAACTTCTTCGACACCAGCGGAATGAAGGCGCCGTAGCTGTGGCGGGTGAGCGAGAGGTACTTCTGCACTTCGCCCAGCTTGAGCGCGGCGATCACGGCGGTAGGGGTGCCCTGGCCATCGACGGTGCGCGTCTCCAGCGCGGTGTAGAGCTCGGGCACAGCCAGCGGCACCGGATTGGCGCCCAGCGCCTTCACCGTTTCCTGCGAAATCTTGGCCTGCACCGCGCGGAATTTCAGGCCTGCGAAATCTTCTACCTTGTTGATCGGGTGCTTGCTGTTGGTGGCATTGAAGAAACCGTTTTCCCAGTACGCCAGGCCGATCAGGCCCTTCTCGGGCAGCATGGCCAGGAGCTTGTCGCCCACCGGGCCATCGAGTACCTTCTCGGCCTGCTGCACATTGGCAAACAGGAACGGGAAGTCGAGGATTTCGTATTCCTTGACCATGCCGGTCAGGGTGGTGGTTTGCGGCACGGTAAATTCAATGGTGCCGCCCTGCAGCGCCGAGGTGACCTGCACGTCGTTGCCCAGTGCTCCGGCGTAAAAACCCTTGATCTTGATCTTGCCGCCGCTCTTGGCGTCCACCAGTTCAATGAACTTGGCCACACCCTGGCCTTGGTGCGATTTTTCAGGCAGCGTGACAGCGAACTTGGCCGTCACCTGGGCCACCGCGGTCAATGGGGCCACCACCGCAAAGCTGCCGGCAAGCGTCAGAGCCATCAGTTGGGAAAGGGCTTTCATGGGGTTGTCTCCTGGGTTGAAAAAGGGAAAGAACACAAAGAATCAGCGCCACCAGCTGGCGGGCACCATGACCAGCGCTGGCCAGAGCACCAACGCCACCAACACGGCCAGCTCGGCCATCAGGAAGGGCAAAACCCCGCGCGCCGCCTGGCCCAGCGTCACCTTGCCAATCGAGCTGACGACGTTGAGCACCACGCCCACGGGCGGCGTGATCATGCCGAGCGAGCAGTTGATGATGAAGATGACGCCGAAGTACACCGGGTCGATACCGGCCTGCTGCACGATGGGCAAGAAGACCGGCGTAAAGATGAGCACGATGGGAATGAAGTCGAGCACCATGCCGGCAAGGAACACCACCGCCATCATTGCCGCAGTGAGTGCAAGTGGATGCTCACTCAATCCGCCGAGCCAGCCGCCCACCTGGCCGGGCACATCGGCAATAGTGATCATGTAAGACGCCACCATGGCCAGAGCAGCGAGCAACAGCACCACGGCCGTGGTGCGCGCCGTCACCAGCAAGCAGTGGTACATGGCGGCCATCGTGAGTTCGCGGTAAATCACCGCACCGACAAACAGCGCGTAGACAGCCGCCACCACAGCCGCCTCGGTCGGTGTGAAGATACCGAATTTCAGGCCACCGATGATGATCACCGGCAGCATCAACGCCCAGAAGCCTTTGCCCAGCAGCGCGAGGCGCTCTTTCCAGGGTTTGCGCGGCGCCACCAGCACGCTCGTGCGGCGCGACACCAGCCACCAGGCGACGACGAGCGCGCCGCCCATCATCACGCCCGGCACGATGCCCGCGAGAAAAAGCCGCGTGATCGACACATTGGCCACCACGCCAAAGAGCAGGAAACCAATGGACGGCGGAATGACCGGCGCAATGATGCCGCCCGCCGCCATCAGCCCGCAGGCGCGCGCCGGGTCGTAGCCGGCCTGGCGCATCATGGGCACCAGGATGGCGGCGAGTGCGGCGGTATCTGCCACGGCCGAGCCCGAGAGACTGGCGAGCAGGATGGCGGCAAAAATCGCCACGTAGCCCAGCCCGCCGCGCAAGTGGCCGACGAAGGCACCGGCCATTTCGACGATGCGACGCGACAGCCCGCCGGCGTTCATGAATTCACCGGCCAGGATGAAGAAGGGCACGGCCATGAGCACGAAGTTATCGGCCCCGCCGATCGCGTTCTGCACCACGATTTGCGAATCGAACTGGCCCATCTGGAACATGACGGCCACGCCCGAAAGCAGCAGCGCAAAGGCAATCGGCATGCCCAATGCGATGAGCGACAGCAGCGCTCCCAAGAAGATGGCGGCGCTCACCGTGGCTCTCCCTTCTTATCACTGGCGGCTACCTCGGGCATCTTCTCGAGAATGCGATCGCCCAGGTCTTTGGTCAGTGCCGGGCTGCCAGTGCTGCGCAGCGTTTGCCAGATGTTGTTGGCGATGGCCAGCGCCATGCCGCCGCCAAACACGATCGCCACGCCATACAGCCAGCCGTAGGAAATACCGAGCACCGGGTAGCTGTTGCCCAGGTTGATCTGCATCTGCTTCCAGCCGCCCACCAGGAACATGCCGCACGCCCACAACATCAGGCTGCCCGTGAGCACCACCAGGAGTTTGCGTCCGGCCAGCGGCAGGCGCTCCACCAGTGCATCAAAACCGATGTGCGCACGCTGCACCGACGCCAGGATGGCGCCCAAAAAAATCAGCCAGACAAAGAGCAGGCGCGAGAGTTCTTCGGACACCGCAATGCCCGAATCGAAGGCGTAGCGCAGCACCACGTTGCCAAACACCAGCACCGCCATCACCGCCAGGCAGGCGACGATGACGATCTCCAGTGCACGCACGCAGGCGCGCCCAAAGCGTTGGGCCATGGTTGGGTCCTTTTCGGTGCTGCGTCGGGGGGAGGGGCAGTTACTTGGCGTAGCTGCCGTCGTGCATCCAGGCGGCGTGCTTGGGTGCTTTCTTGGTCTGTGCCCATTCGTTGAGCATGTCCCACTTCACATCGTCGAGCTTCTTCATCATCTCCGGCGTGCCGGTGTTCACGGCCAGCTCCAGGCGGTGGCCGCTGGGGTCGCGGAAGTAGATGGACTTGAAGATGGTGTGCTCCGTCGGGCCAATCACCTCGATGCCATCGGCCTCCATGCGCGCCTTGGCCTCCATCATCTCTTCCATGCTGCCCACTTCCATGGCCAGGTGCTGCGTCCAGGTGGGCGTATTGCGGTCGCGGTCCATCGGCGGCTTGGTCGGCAGCTCGAAGAATGCCAGGATATTGCCGCCCCCGGCATCCAGGAAGATATGCATGTAGGGATCGGGCTCTTTGGTCGAAGGTACTTCGTCTTCGGCAATCGCGAGGATGAAATCCATGTTCAGGTACTTGGCGTACCACTCCACGGTTTGCTTGGCGTCGATGCAGCGATAAGCCACATGGTGAAACTTCTTGATCTTCATGCCTTGTCTCCAGTCGGTGAACCAGTGCCTGAACCAGATTCCGCCGCAGCGGCAGCACGGACACTGCGTGCTGCGGGGCGGTTCGCCAGCCGCGCCTGGGCTGTCTGGCGATGTTTGCCATTAAAAGCCTTTGCCATCTATCATTCAAACGGTATTAATTGATCTACTCATAAGATTTCCCAATGAATGTCAGCTTGCGCCAGTTGCGCGCCTTGGTGGCGCTGGCCCGCACGGGCAGTTTTACCCAGGCGGCGGGTTCCTTGCACATCACGCAATCGGCGCTCAGCGGCCTGATCAAAGAACTGGAGTTGGGACTGGGCGTGCGCCTGGTGGACCGCAACACCCGCAGCATCAGCCTCACCGAGGTGGGTCGCAGCTTTGTGCCCCTGGTGGAAAAAACCCTGCAGGACCTCGATGGAGCCCTGGCCAGCATTGACGATCTCAAAGCCTTGCGCAAAGGCATGGTGCGCATCGCCGCGCCCCAGTTGATGGCTTGCACCCTGCTGCCCGATGTGATTGCAGCCTACCGCGCCGAGCACCCTGGCGTGCAGGTGCGCCTGACCGACTGCGCCGTCGAGAACGTGCTGATGCGTGTGGCCGCTGGCGAAGTGGATTTCGGCATTGGCCCCGAACGTGCCACCAGCGCAGACATCACCGCCCAGCCACTGTTCGAGATGCCCTTCATGGTGGTTTTCCCCCAGGGCCACGCACTGGAAGCCCTGCCGCGTATCTGCTGGAGCGATGTAGTGCAGCACCCCTTCATTGCGCTGCAGGGCCAGTTCACCGAACGCCTGGCGCTCGATCTGCATGTGGCACTGCAAAAATTGACGCTGCAGCCGAGCAACGAGGTGGCCTTCATGACCACGGCACTGAGCATGGTCAGCGCGCGGCTGGGCATCACCGCCTGCCTGCCCTACGCCACGTCACTGGTGCGGCTGTACCAGTTGCAGATGCGCCCCTTGCACGAGCCCGAACTGCGGCGCACTTTCCAGGTCTATGTGCGCAGCAATACCTCGCCCTCGCCTGCCGTGGAAAAGTTCATGGAATTTCTGTTCGCTTACGTTGCCTCTCACGGCTGGAACGCACCGCAAAAGCAAGCCGATTAGGGAGCTGCCACCACCGTCGCCTGGCTGCCAATGCGTGCCTGCAGCGAGACGGTTTCACCAATCATGATCAGCGCCGGCGGGCACACCTGGTGTGCCACGCCCAAGGCCGGCAGGCTTTGCAGCGTGCCGATGATGCTGCGCTGGTCGGGCAGGGTGGCGCGTTCGATCAACGCTGCGGGCGTACCGGGCGGCAAACCATGCTCGATGAGCTTGGCGCAGATGAGCGGCAAGGTACCCACACCCATGTAGATCACGACGGTCTGCCGGGGCCGTGCCAGCGCGGCCCAGTCCAGGGCGACACTGCGCTCCTCGCCTTCGCCCTGCAAATGGCCGGTGGCAAACACCAGCATGCCTGCATGGTCGCGGTGGGTGAGCGGAATACCCGTAGCAGCCGCAGCACCTTGTGCGGCAC
The DNA here is from genome assembly GCF_003096555.1 of Simplicispira sp. 125. Taxonomy (NCBI): domain Bacteria; kingdom Pseudomonadati; phylum Pseudomonadota; class Betaproteobacteria; order Burkholderiales; family Comamonadaceae; genus Simplicispira; species Simplicispira sp. 125. The sequence continues at coordinate 2,597,935 of NZ_QEKM01000001.1, forward strand.
TGATGCCGGGCACGGTTTCACAGGCGATGCCTACGGCGGCCAGGGCCTGGGCTTCTTCGCCGCCACGGCCAAAAATATAGGGGTCGCCCCCCTTGAGGCGCACCAGCGACCGGCCCGCCTGTGCCAGTCGCACCATGAGGTCGATGATGCCTTCTTGCGGAAGGCTGTGGTTACTGCTTTGCTTGCCTACATAGATCAGCTCTGCGCTGGCGGGTACGTGCTGCAGCACATCCTTGGACACCAGGTGGTCGTACAGCACCAGGCTGGCACTGGCCAGTACCCGTGCGGCCTTGAGCGTCAACAGCTCTGCATCGCCCGGCCCGGCGCCGACCAGCGTCACGCGGCCCCAGGCGGAGCGGGGCACGGGGGCCAATGCGACGGACGGTGCGTCCGCACCGCGCGGGACGGTACTGTGGACTGGGGGGTGGGGAAAATCCATCAAAACTCCGGAACAAAAAGGCAGACTGTAGGTGGGGCCATTGTCAAAAGCCCTTGCCCAAGTGTCCTTGATGCACATCAAGGACGCATCCGGCCAATGCGGTGAACATCCCTCCATGGTGCCACTATTGTCCCTCCACCCCTTCCGCCTGCACGGCCCCGCTCCCCGCAAACGCAGCGCACTGTGGAAGCCGCTGCTGGGTCTGGCGCTGCTGGCTGCCAGTAGTGCCCAGGCGCAGGCACCCGCCCCTGATGCCGCCCGCCAGGGCGCACTGGTGCGCATGGTGCGCCAGGACTGCGGTTCGTGCCATGGCCTGTACCTGACCGGCGGCCTGGGCCCGGCCCTGACCCGTGCTGCGCTGGCAGACAAGCCACTCGAATTTCTGGCTGCCACCATTTACGGTGGACGCCCCGGTACGCCCATGGCCCCCTGGAAGGCCATGCTGAGCGAGGCGGATGCCCTGTGGATCGCCGGGCAATTGCTCGCCGGTTTCCCTGAACCCTCGAAAGCCCCCCAATGAAACGCCGCGACTGCCTTGCCCTGATGGGCGCATCTTCTTTGCTCGCCGGCTGCGCCGGTCTGCCTGCCGCCACCGGTACGGGCGACCTGGGCGTGGTCGTTGCCCGCGCCACGGGAACGCTGGCCATCGTCAACACCAGTGAACGCAAGGTGCTGGCCGAGGTACAAGGGCTGGGCGACCTCTCGCACGCCTCGGTGGTGTTCTCTCGCGACGGCCGTTACGCCTATGTGTTTGGGCGCGACGGCGCACTCACCAAGGTGGATCTGCTCACCCGCCGCACCGTTGGCCGTGTGATGCAGGCGGGCAATTCGATTGGCGGCGCCATCAGCGCCGACGGCAGCATGGTCGTAGCGCAAAACTACACCCCGGGCGGTATCAAGGCGTTTGATGCCGCAACGCTGACTCTGTTGGCAGACATTCCGGCCGAATATGCACCGGGCAAGCTCTCGCGCGTGGTCGGCCTGGTGGACCTGCCAGGGCGCCGCTTTGCCTACAGCCTGTTCGATGCCGACGAGATCTGGATCAGTGACCTGTCTACCCCCGCGCAGCCGCGCACCACGCGGCTGCGCAACATCGGCCACCAGCCGTACGACGCGCTCGTCACCCCCAATGGCCGCCACTACATCGCCGGGCTGTTTGGCGAAGACGGCCTCGCCATGGTGGACCTGTGGGAGGAAAAGCCCCAGGTGCGCCGCATCCTGGGCGGCTACGGCCGGGGCCAGGAGCCGCTGCCGGTCTACAAGATGCCGCACCTGCGCGGCTGGGCCGTGGCCGGGCGCCGCGCCTACCTGCCCGCCATCGGCCGCCACGAGGTGCTGGTGGTGGACACCGACACCTGGCAGGAGGTGGGCCGCATCCCGGTGGCGGGCCAGCCCGTGTTCGTAATGGCGCGGCCCGACGGCCGCCAGGTGTGGGTGAACTTCTCGGTGCCCGACTACCACCGTGTGCAGGTCATCGACACCACCACGCAAAAAATCGTGCGCACCTTGGAACCCGGCAAGGCCGTGCTGCACATGGAGTTCACGCCGCGCGGCGAATCGGTGTGGATCAGCTCGCGCGACGACCACCGCGTCAGCGTGATCGACACGCAGACCTTCGCCACCCAGGCGACCATGACCATCGATTCGCCCAGCGGCATCTTCTTCACGTCGCGCGCCGCGCGGCTGGGCTTTTGACATGCAAGCCCACGCGGCACAGCGCCTCGCGCTGCTCAACCCCTGGCAGCGCGGCTTTCCGCTGGTGCGCGAGCCTTTTGCGCACATCGGCGCCACGCTGAATCTCTCCGCTGTGGAGGTACTGGACAGCTACGCCCGGCTGCAGAAAGAAGGCGCCCTGAGCCGCATCGGCGGCGTGTTCGCGGGCAATGCTGGCGGCGCCGCCCTGCTGGCCGCCATGGCCGTGCCGCCCGAGCGGCTGGACGCTGTGGCAGCCCTCGTTTCCAGCCACCCAGGCGTCAACCACAACTACCAGCGCGAGCACCGCAACAACCTGTGGTTCGTGATGACGGGGCACGACGATGCCGCTGTGCACAGCGCCATGGCATCGCTCGAAGAAGCCACGGAATTGAGCGCCTTGCAACTGCGCATGCAACGCGCTTACCGCATTGACCTGGGTTTCGATCTGCGCGAACGCACCGCCCCGGCGCCCATGGCGGCCGCCCCCGAAGCCACGCCAGTGGCCGAGGCCGACCGCCCGCTGGCGGCCTTGTTGGAAGCCGGGGTACCGCTGGTGCCGCGCCCCTTCGACGATTGGGCGCAGGCGCTGGGCCGAACGCCCGCCTCGGTGCTGGCGACGCTGCAGCAATGGCTGGACCAGGGCACGCTGCGGCGCATCGGCGCCATCGTGCGCCACCACGAACTGGGCTTTGACGCCAACGCCATGACGGTGTTCGATATTCCCGACGCCGCAGTGGACCGGTGCGGCGAGGCCCTGGCGCGCGAAACCGGCGTGACGCTGGCCTACCGACGCGAGCGCGCCGAGGGCTGGCCCTACAACCTGTACTGCATGGTGCATGGCCGCGACCGTGCGGCGGTGCTGGAGGTGATCGCACGCGCGATGGGCAACGCAGGCCTGGCGCACTATCCGCACGAGGTGCTGTTCTCCTGCCGCCGCTTCAAGCAGACCGGCCCCCGGCGCTTCCGCGCCCTGCCCACCGCCACGGCACCGGACGCCGCCCTACCGGAGGTGCTTGATGCTGTCGCCGGATGATGCCCGCCTGCTCGAGCGCCTGCACGGCGACCTGCCGCTGACCGAGCGGCCCTTCGCCGATGTGGCGTTTGAGTTCGGCTGGACCGAGGACTACGTGATCGGTCGGCTCTCGGCCCTGCTGGACAGCGGCATGCTCACGCGCTTCGGTCCGCTGTTCCAGATCGAGCGCGCGGGCGGCCTGTTCGTGCTGGCCGCCATGGCCGTCCCCGAGGAGCGCTACGAGGCCGTCACGGCCCAGGTCAACGCCCACCCCGAGATCGCGCACAACTACCGGCGCGACCATGCGCTCAACATGTGGTTCGTGCTCGGCACCGAAACCCCGGCGCAGTGTGCCGCCGCCATTGAACGCATCGAGGCCGAAACGGGCCTCCCCGTGCTGGACTTCCCGAAGGAGCGCGAGTTCTTCGTCGAACTCAAGCTCCCCCTCACGAGCGGAGTGCAGCATGGCGCTTGACGATTTCGACCGCCAGCTGATCGCCGCCACCCAGGGCGGCCTGCCGCTGGTGCCGCGCCCCTACGACGCCGTGGGGCAACAGCTCGGCGTCTCGGGCCAGCAGGTGCGCGAGCGCCTGGCGCAGATGATCGAGAGCGGACTCATCCGCCGCATCGGCGCCGTACCCAACCACTACCGCCTGGGCTTCACGGCCAACGGCATGAGCGTCTGGGACGTGGACGACGCGCTGGTGGACCAGCTCGGCGAACGCATCGGCCAGCTGCCCGGCGTGAGCCACTGCTACCGCCGCCCGCGCCACCTGCCCAAGGCATCGCCGGGCCGCTCCCAAGATGCCGAGTCCCCCTCGGGAGGAGACGGTGTGCAAAGCACACCGACAGGGGGCATTTACTGGCCATACAACCTTTTCGCCATGCTGCATGGCCGCACGCGCGCCGAAGTCGAACAGCAGGCCGAGCAGGTGCGTGCACTCCTGGGCGCGGCCTGCACGGGCCACGACATTCTTTACTCCACCGCGATCCTGAAAAAAACCGGATTGCGACTCAAGGAAAGCTGAACCATGTTCCGCATCAGCCAATACATGCGCGAGCTCGCGCAAGCCGAAAAAACCGGCCAGTACCCGCAGGCCGTGCACGCACGCCGGGGCAGCGGCGGTGCCCCCGGCCCGGTCGTTATTTGGAACCTGATCCGCCGCTGCAACCTGACCTGCAAGCACTGCTACGCGCTCTCAGCCGACCACGACTACGAGGGCGAGTTGTCCACGCAGGAGGTGTTTGGCGTGATGGACGACCTCAAGGGCTACCGTGTGCCGGTGCTCATCCTCTCGGGCGGCGAGCCTTTGATGCGGCCCGACATCTTCGAGATCGCCGAGCGCGCCAAGGCGATGAAGTTCTACACGGGCCTGTCGACCAACGGCACGCTGATCGACGAAGCCATGGCCAACCGCATCGCCGCCATGGGCTTCGACTACGTGGGCATCAGCCTCGATGGACTGCGCGAGACACACGACCATTTCCGCCGCCTCGATGGCGCGTTCGACCGCAGCCTGGCTGCTGTGCGCTACCTGCACCAGCGCGGCGTGAAGGTGGGCCTGCGCTTCACCATGACGGCCATGAACGCGCACGACTTCCCGGCGCTGCTCGACCTGATGCGCCAGGAGGCCGTGGACAAGTTCTATTTTTCGCACCTCAACTACGCCGGGCGCGGCAACATCCACCGCGGCAAGGACGCGCAGTTCCAGGCCACGCGCGACGCGCTCGACCTGCTGTTCGAGCGCGCCTGGCAGTCCGCTCTGGAGGGCCGCGAGGAAGACTACGTGACCGGCAACAACGACGCCGACGGCCCCTATCTGATTCAGTGGGTGCGCGAGCGCATGCCGCAGTGGGAGGCGCCGCTGCGCGAACGCCTCATCGCCTGGGGCGGCAACTCCAGCGGCGTGAACGTGGCCAACATCGACAACCTGGGCAGCGTGCACCCCGACACCATGTGGTGGCACCACGACCTGGGCAATGTGCGCCAGCGGCCCTTCTCGGCCATCTGGCCCGACACCTCCGAGCCGCTGATGGCCGGCCTCAAGGCGCACCCGCGCCCCGTGGGCGGGCGCTGCGCGCAGTGCCACTACTTTGACGTATGCGGCGGGAACACCCGCGTGCGCGCCCAGCAGCTTACGGGCGACGCCTGGGCCGAGGACCCCGGCTGCTACCTGCGCGACGACGAGATCGGGCTGGAGGCCGGCAGCGATGCACAGCGCGTGACCCTCACGCCCTTTGGCCACCGCCGCCGCACCATCGACATCCGTGTGGAGGCTGAAAATGCGTAAGGCCCTGCACCACTGGATAGCGACCGCCGCCCGCATGGCCCTGGGCGCCGGGCTGCTGTGGATGGGCGCGGACATGGCCCAAGCCCAGGCGCCTGCCACCACCGCGCCCGTGGACGCCGCTGCGCTCTACGCCATGCACTGCGCCAGCTGCCATGGCACGCAGCGCACCGGTGGCATGGGCCCGGCGCTGTTGCCTGAGAGCCTGGAGCGGCTGCGCAAGCCCGAGGCCCTGCGCGTGATCCAGCAAGGCCGCCCGGCCACGCAAATGCCGGGCTTTGCCGACACCCTGTCCGCCGCCGAAGTGACGGCCCTGGCCGCCTGGGTGTACCAACCCGTGACCCCGGCCCCGGCCTGGAGCGACAACGACATTCGCGCCTCGCGCACCGAGACCGCAGGCGCGCGCGATCTTCCGGCCCGGCCGGCCTGGAAGGCCGACCCGATGAACATCTTTCTGGTGGTGGAGGGCGGCGACCACCATGTCTCGGTGCTCGACGGCGACCGCTTCGAGGTCATCCACCGCTTTGCCAGCCGCTACGCGCTGCACGGCGGCCCCAAATTCACGCCCGACGGGCGCTTTGTGTTTTTTGGCTCGCGCGACGGCTGGATCACCAAGTACGACCTGTGGAACCTTACCGTGGTGGCCGAGGTGCGCGCCGGGCTGAACATGCGCAACGTGGCCGTCAGCGGCGACGGGCGCTGGGTCATGGCGGCCAACTATCTGCCGCGCACCGCCGTACTGTTCGACGCGGACCTGCAGCTCGTCAAGCGCTTCGACGCCACCACGCTCGATGGCAAGAGCGCCTCGCGCGTCTCGGCGGTGTACGACGCAGCGCCGCGCCACAGTTTTGTGCTGGCGCTCAAGGACATCCCCGAGGTCTGGGAAATCTCCTACGACCCCAAGGCCGGCCCGATTTACGACGGTCTGGTGCACGACTACAAGATGGGCGAGGCCATCGCCAAAACAGGCTACCAGAACGTGCGCCGCACACCGCTGGACGAGCCGCTGGACGACTTCTTCTTCGACCAGAGCTACAAAAACGTGCTCGGCTCCACGCGCCCCAAGCCGGGTGCGGCCGGGGGCGCGCCCACGGCGCAGGTTGTCAACCTGGACGTGCGCCGCAAGATCGCCGAGCTGCCGATTGCAGGCATGCCGCACCTGGGCTCGGGCATCACGTTTGCGTGGAACGGCACCACCGTGCTGGCCAGCCCCAACCTGAAGGACGGCGCCATCGACGTGATCGACATGAAGACCTGGAAAACCGTCAAGACCATTCCCACGCCCGGCCCCGGTTTCTTTATCCGCAGCCACGAGAACACGCCCTATGCCTGGGCAGATTCGATGATGGATCCCAAGTCCAAAGACACGCTGACGCTGATCGACAAGAAAACTTTGGCGCCCGTTGCGAGCCTGCGCGAACCTGGCCGCACGCTGGCGCACACCGAATTCACCAAGGATGGCCGCTATGCCCTGGTGAGTGTGTGGGAGGGCGACGGCGCGATCATCGTGTTCGACGCGCAAACGCTCAAAGAGGTCAAGCGCCTGCCCATGAACAAGCCTGTGGGCAAATACAACGTGTGGAACAAGATCACCCGCTCGGAAGGCACGTCGCACTGAGCATTTTGCCGGGGCTTCGTCCGGCCGCTCAGAATTTCAATAAAACAGGCTCTAAGGCCCGTCCATCAAGCGTTAGCAGCTATCTATTCAGGAATTCAAACGACCCACGCAGGCAGTGACCGGTCGTTCAGTGAAGACCCGCACACCAGCTTCTGACCGATAACGTTTCGTGCGCGGGCGGTCGGCAGCTTGCGGGGCCGCGCATGGCTTTCAACATTCCAGCGTTTGCTTGCACCACGGTGATACTCTGCTTGAAGCGCTCATGCTTTTTGCCGCCACGCCTGCAAGCCGAGAACCCGCCCGGCCGCGACGATTGCTGCTCCGCAACGGATAAAGATGGCCCCGCAATTCTTCAAAGCCCAGTTCGCACTTTTCCTGCGCAGTCGTCGCGCGCTACGGCATTTCCGGCGGCGCCTGATGCTCGAGTCGCTGGAGACGCACGGCCAAGCCGTGCCGGCGCCACCCGGGTTGTCGTCCTCGCTACGCCAGGCCAGCGAGGACGACGCTGCCACGCTGTTGGCCCGCATGGGCAGCCGCGACACCGGTCTCACACAGGACGAAGCCGAAACCATCCGCGCGCGCGGGGCCCAACGAGGTCGAACATGAAAAGCCCCTGCCCGCCTGGCTGCATCTGTGGCACTGCTACCAGAACCCGTTCAACCTGCTACTGACAGCGCTGGCCCTGATCTCCTGGCTCACCGATGACATGAAGGCCACGGTGGTGATCGGCAGCATGGTGATGCTGTCCACGCTGATGCGCTTTGTGCAAGAGGGTCGCTCGCACCGCGCGGCCGAGCGGCTCAAGGCCCTGGTCAGCAACACCGCCACCGTGCTGCGCCGCAGCGACGACGACCGCGCAGGCAGCACCAGCGCACAGCACGAGATACCCATCACCCAGCTGGTACCGGGCGACCTGATTGTGCTGTCGGCCGGCGACATGATTCCGGCCGACTGCCGTGTACTGGCATCCAAGGACCTGTTCGCCAGCCAGGCCGCCATGACGGGCGAGTCGCTGCCTGTCGAGAAACATGCCACTGCAGCCGCTGCGGCCACCCCCGAGGACGGCGTGCTGGACGCCGCCAACCTGGTGTTCATGGGTACCAATATCGTCTCGGGGGCGGCAACAGCGTTGGTGCTGGCCACCGGCAACAACACCTACTTTGGCACCATCGCCACGCGCGTCTCCGCCACCGACCGCGCGCCCACGGCTTTCCAGGCGGGGGTCAACAGCGTCAGCTGGATACTGATCCGTTTCGCGTTGGTCATGGTGCCCATCGTTTTTCTCATCAACGGTTACACCAAGGGCGACTGGGCCGAGGCCTTTTTGTTTGCGCTCTCGGTGGCCGTGGGCCTGACACCCGAGATGCTGCCGATGATCGTCACCTCGACCCTGGCCAAGGGCGCCGTGCTGCTGTCACGCAAGAAGGTGGTGGTCAAGCGACTCGACGCGATCCAGAATTTTGGCGCCATGGATGTGCTATGCACCGACAAGACCGGCACGCTGACGCAGGACAAGATCGTGCTCGAACGCCACACCAATGTGTTTGGTTCCCCGTCCGACGAAGTGCTCAAGTTCGCCTTCCTCAACAGCCACTACCAGACCGGGCTGAAGAACCTTCTGGACCGCGCCGTGCTCGACCATGTGGAGCTGCAGACCGAGTTGCGCCTGGCGCAGGACTACCGCAAGGTCGATGAGATTCCATTCGACTTCGAGCGGCGGCGCATGTCGGTCGTGGTGTCTGAGCGCGAGCACCACCACGAGCTGATCTGCAAGGGTGCCGTCGAGGAGATGCTGGCCATCTGCACCCATATCCAGGACGCCGACGGCCAGGTGCAGCCACTGGACGCAGCCATGCTGGCGCGCGTGCAGGAGGTGACCGGTGCGCTCAACCATGAGGGCCTGCGCGTGGTGGCCGTGGCGATGAAAGAGGTGCCGCCGCACAAGAGCGTGTACAGCATTGCCGACGAGTCCGACCTGGTCCTGGCCGGCTACATCGCTTTCCTCGATCCACCCAAGGAATCGGCCGCCCCCGCCCTGCGGGCGCTGGCCGCACACGGTGTGGCCGTGAAGGTGCTGACCGGCGACAACGATCGGGTGGCCGCCAAGGTCTGCCGCGATGTGGGTTTGAACGTCGATAGCGTGGTGCTGGGCGCGCAGATCGAAGACCTGGACGAACCTGGCCTGCACCTGCTGGTGGAGCAGCACCACCTGTTTGCCAAGCTCACGCCGCTGCACAAGGAGCGCATCGTGCGCGCGCTGCGCGCCAACGGCCACATCGTCGGCTTCATGGGCGACGGCATCAACGACGCGCCCGCGCTGCGCGCCGCCGACATCGGCATCAGCGTGGACAGCGCGGTCGACATCGCCAAGGAAGCGGCCGACATCATCCTGCTGGAGAAAAGCCTGATGGTGCTGAACGAGGGCGTGGTGGAAGGGCGCAAGACCTTCAGCAACATGCTCAAGTACATCCGCATGACGGCCAGCTCGAACTTCGGCAACGTGTTCTCGGTGCTGGTGGCCAGTGCGTTCCTGCCCTTTTTGCCCATGCTGCCGCTGCAGTTGCTGGTGCAGAACCTGCTGTACGACATCTCGCAGATTGCCATTCCCTTCGACAACGTCGATGATGAGCTGGTGCGCCAGCCGCTGCGCTGGAACCCGCAGGACCTGGGGCGCTTCATGGTGTTCTTCGGGCCGATCAGCTCGGTGTTCGACATCCTCACCTTCGCGCTGATGTGGTGGGTGTTCCAGGCCCAGACGCAGGCGCAGCAAACGCTGTTCCAGTCGGGCTGGTTCGTCGTCGGGTTGCTCACACAGACGCTGATCGTGCACATGATCCGCACACCCAAACTGCCCTTCATCCAGAGCCGCGCCGCCTGGCCGCTGCTGGGCATGACGCTGGCGGTGATGGCCGCGGGCGTCTTTCTGCCCATGGGGCCGCTGGCCGAATACTTCAAGCTGCAGGCGCTGCCGCTGCCTTTCTTTGGTTGGCTGGTCGCCATCTTGCTGGGCTATGCGGTGCTGGCGACGGCACTCAAGCGCATTTACATCCGCCGCTTTGGCTGGCAATGAGGCGCGGCGCGCAAAGTAAATATTTACTCAAATTAGCCTCTAACGCTTATGCAGCAAGCGCTGTTAGCTCACTTTTTTGATTTCCATTCAAGCAACCGTTGACGGGTGCAACGCTGGAGGAACGCTGGGGACAGGCTCCACGCCCTCGGCAATGGTTTCGTCGCGCGCGATCTTGCCGTCTACCAGTTCCACCAACCGGTCGCAGCGCGCCGCCAGACGCGGGTCGTGCGTGACCACGATGAAGGTGGTGCCGCGCTCTTCATGGATACGGCGCAGCAGCGCAAACACCTCGGCCGACGATGCGGTATCGAGGTTGCCGGTGGGCTCGTCGGCCAGCACCAGCGGCGGATTGAGCACCAGGGCACGGGCAATCGCAACGCGCTGCTGCATGCCGCCCGAGAGTTCTCCTGGCCGCTTGTCCATGGCATGGGCCAGGCCCACGGCGTCCAGCAAGCTGCGAGCACGCTCACGCTGCTCTTTGCTCACCCGACCCTCTCCCATCAGCGCAGGCAGCGTCACATTCTCCAGTGCCGAGAAAGCCGGGAGCAGGTGGTGGAACTGGAACACGAAGCCCAGCGTATGCCGCCGCAACAAGGTCAACTCTGCATCCTGCAGGTTTTGCACTGCTGTGCCCTGCAAGTGGTACTCGCCTGCGGTGGCGGGCTCCAGCAGGCCCAGGATGTTCAGCAGCGTGCTCTTGCCGGACCCCGAGGGGCCCATCAACGCAATAAATTCACCCACCGCCACCTGCAAGTCCAGCCCGTGCAGCACCTCGGCTTCGCTCGGACGGCCGATGTTGTAGCTCTTCTTGATGCCGGAGAGCGCAATCAGCGCATCGGTTTTGGACGGCGCGGCCATGCGGGCTCTCAGATACGGATGGCCTGCGCCGGGTCCAGCCGGGAGGCGCTGCGTGCGGGGGCAATGGCGGCCACCACGCCGCACACGGTGGCAATCACTGCAACCTGCAGCGCCGTGCCAAGCGGCAGGCCAATGGAAAACAGCGGCAAACCGTCGGACCCACGCACAAAACGGGTGAAGACGAAGATGAGCGCCACGGCGAGCAGCAACCCCAGCAGAGAGCCGACTGCGCCTACCACGGCGCCCTGCACCAGAAACACCCGCATGACCTGTCCGCGGGTTGCGCCCATGGCACGCAGGATGCCGATTTCACGGCGCTTTTGCACGACGGAAACCACCAGCACGCTGGCGATGCCCAACACCACCACGGCCAGCACCACGCCGCGGATGATGCTGGTACTGATGGACTGGGCGTTGAGCGCAGAGACAAGCTGGGCATTGCTCTCCTGCCAGCTCTCGATCTTGTAGGGGAACTGTGCGCGCAGATTGCGCGCCATCACCTGCGCCACCCAAACGTCGCCCAGCGTCAGGTCGAGGCTGGTGGCGCCGCCGGGCAGCGCCAGCAGGTTTTGCCCGGCGCGCAGCGGCACGATGACGGTGCGGCGGTTCAAGTCCTTCACGCCCAGGTCCACCAAGGCGGTGACGCGCAGCGACTCGCTGCGCTGACCGGTCTGCACCGTGAGCCGGTCGCCCACACGCACGCCCAAGTCCTGCGCCAGCTCGCGGCCCAGGATGGACTCGCCCGGCTCCAGCCGGGCCGTGCCGCTCACCACCTTGCTGCGCAGGCCCACGACGCGGTCATAGCGGTCCAGGTCTACGCCCATGAGCGCAATGGCCTGCACCGCTTCGCCACGCAGCGCCAACCCCGCGCCCGAGACCATGGGCGAAACCCCGGCCACATTGGGCAGGTTCTCAAGGAGCGGTACCAGCGCCTGCCAGTTGGCGACCGAGCGCAGGCGCTGGGCACGCGGCTGGGTTTCGCTGAGCACCGTGGTCCCCGCTGGCGCCAAAGCAGCGGGCAAGACCAGATCGTCGGGGGCCTTGAGCGTGATGTGCGCCTGCGCGCCCAGCGTCTTGGCCAGGGTGTTGGACTGCAGGCCATTGATCAGCGCCGAGATATAGGCAATCACCGCCACACCCGCGGCCACGCCCACAATGATCAGCACCGTCTGCATGCGGCCCTCGCGCAGAAAGCGCAGCGCTACGCGGAGCTCGAAACCGGGCCAGCGCAGCATGGGCTTCAGCGCCCCATGGCGTTGGCCATGGCGCCCCCGGCATCTTCGGCCTTGGTTGCCAGCGGTACCGCAGCGGGGCGCCAGTCAACCACATGGGGGCGCACGCGCGCACCGGCCGCCGTACCGCCACTTTGCAGCACCACATCGCCCTCGGCCAGTCCATCCTGCACTTCCAAAGCGCCCAAAGTGCGCAGACCCAGGCGCACACTGCGCACAAGCGCACGGCCGTCCTGCGCCACCAGCACCTCGGCCCGATCACCCTGCGCTGGCGCACGCAGGGCTGATTGCGGCAGCACCAGCGCGGCGTCCATCCGGGCGGTTTCCACCTCGACGGAAAGCGTCATGTCTTCACGCAGAAACGCCGGTGCTTCTCCGGCGAGTGCAAATTCCACCTCGATGGCGCCGCGCTGCGCATCCACTGCAGGAGCCAGACTGAGCACCCGCGCCGCAAAGCGTTGCCCAGGAAAGGCGTCGGCCAACACGGCGGCACTCTGGCCAGGCCGCAACTGATCCAGGAAGCGTTCATCCACCTGGGCGACGAGCTGTATCGGACCGACCAGCGCCAAACCCAACAACGCTTTGCCGGGCTGCACGATCTGCCCCGGCTCCACTTCGCGCTGCAGCACACGGGCATCGGTAGGGGCGCGCAGCGTGGCCTGTGCGAGGCGCGCCTGCGCCGCGACAGTGGCGGCCCGGGCCACATCCAGCTGGGCCTGCGCCTGGGCCATGTCGGTACCCCCCTCGGCATTGGCCTGCACCTGGGCACTGGCGCTGCGCACCTGCTCCTGCGCCACAGTGGCTGCGCGGCTTGCTTCGTCGAGCTGCGCGGCGCTGTAGAAACCCTGGGCCACGAGCTGCTGCGCACGCACCAGCACCGCCTGGGCCGCGCGCTGCGTGGCCTGTGCCTGCGCCAGCGCCGCACGGGTCGCCGTGCGTGCGCTGCTGCGCAAGCCGGTCAGGTGCGCCCGCGCCTGACTTTCCGCCGCCTGCGCCTGCGCCAGTGCGGCGCGCCATTCCTGGTCTTCCAGTTGCACCAGCACGTCGCCCGCGCGCACGGCGGCGCCTTCCAACACGCGCACTTCGGCCACCCGGCCGGTGACGGTGCTGCCCACATCCACACGCGATAGCGTGGCCACCCGCGCTGAAAACTGCAGGGTACGCACCAATGGCGCACGCCGCACCTCGATCACATCCACCTGCGGTCCGCGCAGCCAGGTGGAGCCCGCCAGCACCGATGCGCCGAGCAGCAAAGCCGCGCCAAGCCAGAGTCCACGCCGAGGCAGCGTCACTTGGCCGCCCCAGCGTCGAACAAACCGTCGGCCCGCTGTGGCGCTGCAACACCGAGGTGCCGGTACGCAGCAAGGGTGGCAATACGCCCGCGGGGCGTGCGCTGCAGAAATCCTTGCTGGATCAGGTAGGGCTCGATCACATCTTCGATGGTGCCCGCCTCTTCGCCAATGCTGGCGGCAATGTTGTCCAGCCCCACGGGGCCGCCGTCAAAGCGGTGGATCACGGCCTCCAGGAGTTTGCGGTCCATCACGTCAAAGCCCTGCGGATCGACATCGAGCATGGCCAGCGCACGGTTCGCCATGTCCAGCGTAATGCGCCCGGTACCCTTGACCTGCGCATAGTCCCGCACGCGGCGCAGCAGCCGGTTGGCAATGCGCGGCGTGCCCCGGGAGCGACGCGCCAGCTCGACGCCCCCTTCGGGGTCCATGGGCGTGCCCAGCAGGGTCGCACTGCGCGTGACAATGCGGGCCAGCTCCTCGGGCGTATAAAACTCCAGCCGCGCCACAATGCCAAAACGGTCGCGCAGCGGGTTGGTCAGCATGCCCGCCCTTGTGGTAGCGCCCACCAGGGTGAAGGGCTGCAGATCGAGCTTGATGGAGCGCGCCGCCGGGCCTTCGCCGATCATGATGTCGATCTGGTAGTCCTCCAGCGCCGGATAGAGGATTTCCTCGACCACGGGCGAGAGCCGGTGGATCTCGTCAATGAACAGAACGTCGTTCTTCTCCAGGTTGGTCAGCAACGCCGCGAGGTCCTTGGGCTTTTCAAGCACCGGCCCGCTGGTCTGGCGCAGGTTCACGCCCAGCTCGGCTGCAATGATGTGCGAGAGCGTCGTCTTGCCCAGCCCCGGCGGGCCAAACAGCAGCACGTGGTCCAGCGCCTCACCCCGGTGGCGCGCCGCACCAATGAAAATCTCCAGTTGCTCACGCGCCTTGGCCTGGCCCACGTATTCCTGCATCAGCTTGGGCCGCAGCGCACGCTCGATGGCCTCTTCTTGCGGCGAAGTGGGCGCTGCAGACACCATGCGCTTGGGGGGAGCGGGGGCGAAGTCGTCGGTTTGGATGGTCACGGCGCCAGAAAATTAAATTGGAAATATTCGTCTACGCAAAAACATGTCTCTGCGCAAGGAAAAATACTTTGGTACGGGAATTCACCTACTTGTACGAACGTAATTTTTTGTAATATAACCTTGGCGGAAGACCATCGATCATATTCACAAATTCCGCTGCGCTTATAAACCCAACAGAGAGAGGACGTTATATTATGAAATATAAAAATATCTTTTACACTTGCATCGCTGCATTTTCTACAATGTCAGCACATGCCGATCTCCTGAACATCAGCAGCACTTCACTGCAATCCACCAATCAGGAAGCCATCGCCTGCACCATCATCGCGAATGGTGGCCCAACTTATGAGGGTTTCAAGGTTCTTGTGGCGTATTCCGAATCCACCGGACCCGATTCCAACCCAACACTGCATGTAGATTCATTGAGATCCAGAATTAGCTATTCAAATGGAGATTGGCGAGGCACAGGGTATCTCAATAATGAACCCGTTACCAACGGCGCCGATCTCGCAAATCTGTACGCCGGGACACTCGGAAGAACCCCGGGACGTTCCACAGACTCTGCGCTGCTGTTACTTTTCTCACCCGGAGATGCTGTGTGTGCTTATTCTAAAGAAGTCAGCTCCAGCAGCCTCAAAGGCGTCAGTGTCTCCATTACTGATATCACATCCAAAATACAGGGAGTTCGCAGCACATCTACCAGCGAATCATTTTTATTGCAAAAATTAGTTTCTATGCAACAGAAGATAGCACCTACAGAATAATTCACGACAGTGCGAAATTAATAAGCTAATTTTGTACCATCGCTCCACAAAAATCTTAACTCATGCTTGAGACTCGAAGTATTTTCAAAATACTTTCGAGTGCTCGGGACGTATTGCTGTCACTGGCAGAACCACCAAGCCATTGACTAAGATTTTCGTTGTAGGCCACGTCAAAACGGCCATACACATCAAACGATGTACCCATGGCTGTGCAAGAAGCCGCGCCGCCATACAGCGTTCCAATCACATGGCGCCTGTCGCCCGAAAACAGTGCCGAGCCACTGCTGCCCCCCTCAGTTGATCCCTGGCTCCAAGCTACGCGCTGAAAGTTGCCGCTCGTACCACTGCAACTGAACTGGGTGTCCCCTGTCGTGGTGCACCCGATCTGGCCAAGCACACGCCCCTTGCTGATTTTCAGCAAATCTCCACGGGGATGGTGCAAACCGGCAACCGCCGCCCCTGTTGCCGACTCTCCAAGCGAAGCATCCCAGCCGGCAAAAAAGGCGCCCGCCGGTGGGGCATCATTCAATCGCATTAAAGATACATCTGTGCTGTTGCTGGCACTCAGCAACACAGCACCGTTATAGCGCTTGCTGCTAGCACTCGACAGCGACCGGCTGTTACAGCTTGGCGAGCGATAAAACCAATCTGTTTGGATCGTCGATGCCACTGTCTGGTTCGAGATGCAATGGCTTGCACTTAAAAAGTACGGGATCCCTGAATTTTTGAAGTCGTTAAGCAGCGTACCTGTGCACAAATAAGTACGCCCCCCATTGTTGAACAGCATTCGTGCAACTGCATTTCGCTGATTGGCATAGGTGTCATCACAAGTCGCATCCAGATGGCAGTCAGCAGATTCATTGATTTTGGCCTGCCCTTCCGGCTCGCCAAGCAAATTTAGCTCACTAAAGATATGCGACAAGCGCGGCACAGAAATTTTGAGTGCCGAAGTATCCACGTTCACTGGTAATTCGACTTCCAAAGTCACCTCTTCCGAACCCAAATCGGGAGTCCACCAAGTCCGCGCTTCTTTACTGCTGTCTCCTGCATTGACATTGCCCTGGATACGCTGCAACAACTCCTCCCCCGTGATCTGGAAGACGATGCTGTTGCGCTCCTGGCTGTAGATGCGCAGTTTGGCAGCACCAGGAAGGGCGTCTATCTGTACTCCCAAGCGCAGACCTTTCGCATCCTGTGCGGTGAAACTGACCGCCGCAACCTGCCCCCCTGCAGGGGTTCTATTCCAGCGCAGATGCTGCAGGGTCTGGTCCGGCGTACTGGTCACCCCAATATCGCGCCCTACGCCTACCAATTGCCGCCCCCACTCCGTCGACACCAAGCTTTTAGACGCTTCCAGCGGCCCCAGCATCACGCGGCTTGTCGTCGTCACCAAGACCGCCTCGCGGGACTTGACCATGGAGGGCAAGGCAGCCCCCGGCTCCGACATTGACCGCCCCTCGACCCGCAGCACCGTCGCTGATGGAGGCTCCGCCCCCTCAAAGCTACCGCCACAACCGACCAGTGCGGCCACCAAAAATGCAACGGCCGCGGAACCCGCACGTTTCCAGTTATTCATCATTTTTCGTCCCGTTATTGCCATTATTTCGCCAACGCCTTCAGCGCCAGCTTGATCCCCTCGCTCACTCCCACATCACCTGGCAAAGCCTTGAGCGCGGCGGCCGCTTCTTTGTCGTTGTAGCCCAGCGCCAGCAAGGCCTGGAGAATATCGGCCTGCGCTTGCGTGCCTGCGTGCGTACGCACACCATCCATCTCAGCCCCCAGCTTGCCCTTGAGCTCGAGCAGCAGGCGCTCTGCGGTCTTCTTGCCGATGCCCGGCACCTTGACCAGGCGACCGGCCTCCTGCAGCGTGATCGCCTGCGCCAGATCCTGCACACCCATGCCGCTCAGAATGGCCAGCGCCGTGCGCGGGCCTACGCCCGATATCTTGATCAGCTCGCGGAACGCCGCGCGCTCCGTAGCGGTGCCAAAGCCGTACAGCAACTGCGCATCCTCGCGCACGATGAATTGCGTAAGCAGGCCCACCTGCTGCCCCACGGCAGGCAGGTTATAGAAGGTGCTCATGGGCACCTGCACCTCGTAGCCCACGCCCGCGCAATCCACCAGCACCTCGGGCGGGTTCTTCTCCAGCAGGGTGCCGGTCAATTTGCCTATCATTGAAGTCCTTTGTCGCCGTTCGGCGCATTCCGACGGAATTATCAACGTGATCCTGCGCCACACCTTCACTCCCCACAACAACACCCGCCTCACGCACCTGTGCGGGCCTGCCGATAGCCACTTGCGCACGATCGAAGCTGCGCTTCAGGTCAGTATTGCCCACCGGCACGAGCAGTTCAAGGTGGATGGCCCCAAGTCCCGCGCTACGCAGGCCCTGGAGGTGCTGCAGGCGGTGTACGAGATGGCCGAGCGCCCCATCACCGAAGAGCACCTGCAGCTCATGCTGGCAGGCGATGGCGCCATCACCGCCGAAAGCGAAACCGCCCCTTCCCCGCTGGCCACGCGCCGCGCCGACCTGCGGGCGCGCACGCCCACACAGGCCCTGTACCTGGACAACATCGCCACGCACGACATCACCTTCGGTATTGGTCCGGCCGGCACGGGCAAGACCTATCTGGCCGTGGCCTGCGCGGTCGATGCACTGGAGCGCAGCGCCGTGCAGCGCATCGTGCTCACCCGCCCCGCCGTGGAGGCGGGCGAACGCCTGGGCTTTCTGCCCGGCGACCTGGCGCAGAAGGTGGACCCGTATCTGCGCCCGCTGTACGACGCACTGTACGACCTGATGGGCTATGACAAAGTGCAAAAGGCATTCGAGCGCAACGCGCTCGAGATTGCCCCGCTGGCCTTCATGCGCGGGCGCACGCTGAACAACGCTTTCGTCATCCTCGACGAAGCGCAGAACACCACGCCCGAGCAGATGAAGATGTTCCTCACCCGCCTCGGCTTTGGCGCCAAGGCCGTGGTCACGGGTGACGTGAGCCAGATCGACCTGCCCAAGGGCGCCATGAGCGGCCTCATCGACGGCGAGCGCGTGCTCAAGCGCGTCAAGGGCATTGCCGTCACGCGCTTTACCAGTGCCGACGTGGTACGCCACCCGCTGGTCGCTCGCATTGTCGATGCCTACGATGCCCAGCGCACCCGCCCAGCGCCACGCACCTGAATTCGATTACTACATTTTTCATAGCTGTATGCGCTTGCATATAGGGCGCCAGAGGCCAGAATGACACTTAATCAACTCACCCTGTCGCTGCAGTTCGGCCGTTTTGACGACGTCGCCGCACACCGCGCTGCACTGCCGCGCCACAAGGTCACGCGCTGGATTCGCCACGCCCTGGCACTGGACGCCGAGATCACCGTGCGCATCGTCGATGAGGAGGAAGGCCGCCAGCTCAACCGCGACTACCGGCACAAGGATTACGCCACCAACGTGCTCACCTTCGACTACACCCAGGAGCCCGTGGTCACCGCCGACCTGGTGCTCTGCGCCCCCGTGGTCGAGCGCGAGGCGCGCGAGCAGAACAAGAGCCTGGAGGAACACTACGCCCACCTGCTGGTGCACGGCACGCTGCACGCCCAGGGCTGGGACCACGAAGCCAGCGAGCAGGACGCGCAGGAGATGGAGGCCTACGAGACAGCCATCCTGCAGGAACTGGGGTTTGCCGACCCTTATGCCGCCTAACACAGCGCGGCAATGGCACCATCCCTCAGAACGTGTTCAATGTCTTTTGGAGTCGCACAAGTACCTTTTCGGGATGGGATGCAAGGCGCAGTGCGCCGTCCATAGCCCGGCTATGGACAAGCGCTGCAACGCCGCAGACCGCCCGAAAAGGCACTTGCCCCAAGGGTTGGAGTGAAATCGGGCGATTGGGCGCCCCATCTGCTGGCATGGGCACGAGCCCATGCGGCGCATCTGGGCCACCCACTCATCCCGATTGCACTCCAATGCGATCTACCAAAAGACATTGAACACGTTCTCACATAGCAATACAACCTTATTTGCTATTAATAGGTCGAGATATTGTGTCGTTTTACACCTAATATGCACCCAAACGACCCAAGACGGCCCCTTTCGCCACAACCTCCATGTACGACACCGTTCTGCTCCTCACCGCCGCCTTCGTCGCCGGTGCCCTCAATGCCGTTGCCGGAGGCGGCAGCTTTCTGACGCTGCCCGCGCTGGTATTCACCGGCGTGCCCCCTGTGGTGGCCAACGCCACCGGTACCGTGGCGCTGCTGCCGGGCTACGCGGCGGGGGCCTGGGGATTTCGGGAAGACACGCAGCCGCCGCCGGGACTCTCCATGCTGCGCCTGGTGCTGCTCTCGCTCATCGGGGGTGCAGCGGGCGCGGGGCTGCTGCTGGTCACATCCAACGACATGTTCTCGATCATCGTGCCCTGGCTGCTGCTGGCTGCGACGCTGCTGTTTGTCCTGGGGCCCAAGCTGCGCGAATGGACGGCGGGCGGCAAGCCGTCCACCGCCAAGGCCACGGCTGGCGTGCTCATCGTCGCCGCCTATGGGGGCTACTTCAACGGCGGGCTGGGCATCTTGCTGCTGGCACTGTTCGGGCTGCTGGGGCAAACCAATCTCAACGCCATGAACGGGCTCAAAAACTGGGTCTCGGCCCTGCTCACCGCCATTGCCGTGGCTATTTACGCCGCAGGCGGCGTTGTGCTGTGGCCCCAGGCGCTGATGATGATGGTGGCCGCCACGCTGGGCGGCTACGGCGGCGCCCGCGTGGCCCGGCGCATCCCCGCGCCCTGGCTGCGCGGGGGTATCGTGCTCACCGGGCTGGTGATGACGGCGATCTTTTTTTATCGCCAGTAACTTCCAGCAAAAATAGCTTCTAGCGCTTATAGGACAAGCGTGAGAAGCTATCTTTTTTCATTCAAACACCCGCTGGAGCCATGCGCAGCGGTATCGTCACCGGCCCGTCATTGACCAGGTGCACCTGCATCTCGGTGGCAAAGCGCCCGGTCTGCACCACGGGGTGGGCAGCGCGGGCCTGGGCAACGAAGTAGTCGAACAGCCTGCGCCCGTCTTCGGGGGCTGCGGCCTGCGAAAAGCCTGGGCGGTTGCCGGTGGTGGTATCCGCTGCCAGGGTGAACTGGCTGACCAGCAGCAGGCCACCCCCGATGTCCTGCACGCTGCGGTTCATCTTGCCGGCATCGTCGCTGAAGATGCGCAGTTTGAGCATTTTGGCCAGCAGCCGGTCGGCCTCAGCCTCGGTATCGCCGCGTTCGGCGCACACCAGCGCCAGCAGGCCCGCACCGATGGCGCCCACGGTCTCGCCCGCCACGTCCACGCGCGCCTCGCGCACCCTTTGCAAAACAGCGATCATTTCAGTGCTCCATCGTTCAGTGTGTCACCCGGCGGATGACACCGGCGCGGCCCAGGCCAGGGCTCCCGCGCAAGGGCCGCCCCGCCGCGCTGGGAGCATTCCCCTGCCCGTATCGCGCAGCGATACGAGAGCGGGGGGAAGGCGCGCAGCGCCTCAGGGGGCGTCGCATCACACATCCTTCAGGTCGTCGAAATGGGCTTCCACATCGGTGGGCAGCAGCTCAATGGTGGCGCGCAGCAGATGGGCCTGCGTGAGCCAGGGGCGCGTGGAAGATTCTGTGGAAGACATGGCCCCGGATTACACCAGACCCGCAACCCCACCCCGTGCCAGAATCACCGCCATGAACAAGGCATGGCACCGCCGCACCGCCGCCGCGCTGGCCTGCATCCTGGTCGCCGCTGTGGGCGCCGGGTGGCTGGCGCATGCGCGGCTGCAGCAACTGCAGGCGGCGTTCGAGACGGACGCACGCATCGTCCACCGCCTGCTGAGCCAGCGTGCGGTGCAGCACGACGCCATCCTCTCCACCCTGGCGCTGCTGCAGCCGCCCGCGCCCGAGCAGGGTGGCGCCGACGCCGCGCTGCCACGCCTGCCCTCGGTGTACCCGCAGATCCTCGATGTTCTGCGCAGACCGGCCAACGGCGCCTGGCCCGCCGCCACGCCCGGGCTGGACGCCGCCGAGGCCGCCTCGCGCGCCACCGGCCACGCCGCGCTGGCCCGCCCCGATCTGGCCGCCGGGCGCTACCACCTGGTGCTGGCCAGCACACCCGCGAGTTACGCGCTGCACATCGACCTGCAGGCCACCGTGCCCCGCGACGAGTGGCCCATGGACCGCGCCGCCAGCCCCGTGCGCGTGACGCTGGAGCACGCCGGCCAGGCCTTCACCGTGCAGCCCGGCCGCACGCCGGAGCACGGCTGGGTCTACGGATTCCGCAAGACCCTGGCCTCGCCGAGCCAGCCGCTCGACGTGGTGGCGCTGCGCGTGGTCGGCTGGGGCGAACTGCCCTGGCTCGCCATGCTGGGCTGGTGCGCGGCGACGGCCGCCGCCGCCGTGGCCGGGCGCGCGCTGTGGCGCCACCGCGTGGCACGCCGGCGCGCCGAGGAACTGCTGCGCCTGGGCCAGGTAGCGCGCCTGAACACCCTGGGCGAACTCGCCGCCGGCATGGCGCACGAACTCAATCAGCCCCTCACCGCGCTGCTGTCAGGCACGCAGGCCGCACAGCGCCTGCTGGGCGACGACCCGCCCGACCTGGACACCGCCCGCACCGCCATGGCCCGCGCGGTGGAACAGGCCCGCCGCGCCTCCGACGTGGTGGGCCGGCTGCGCCGCATGGTCGAGCGCCCCGACCTCGCCGGCCAGGCGCAGCCGCTGCAGCTGCAGCTGCCCGCCGCCGTGCACGACGCGCTGCACCTGCTGGAGCCCGAATGCCGCGCCCGCGCCGTGGTGCCCGAGGTGCACGCCGAGCCCAACCTGCCCGCCGTACTCGCCGAGACCGTGGCGCTGCAGCAGATCGTGCACAACCTCGTGGTGAACGCGCTGCAGGCGCTGGAGCAGGTGCCTGCCGCCGAGCGCCGACTGGAACTGCACCTGAGCACACCCACCCCCAGCCAGGTGCAGCTCACGGTGCGCGACCACGGTCCCGGCATCCCACCCGAGGTGCGCGAGCACCTGTTCGAACCTTTCTACACCACGCGCGCGGGCGGCCTCGGCCTGGGCCTGCCGCTGTGCGAAAGCCTGGCCCAGGCCATGGGCGCCAGCCTCCAGCTCGCCCCCGGCAACGGCCGGGGCGCGGCCTTCGTGCTCCTACTGCCCGCCGCCACGCCCATGCCATGAACGACAGCGCCTCCTCCCTCTCGCCCCTCATCCACCTCGTGGACGACGATGCCGCCGTGCGCGAGGGCCTGGGCCTGCTCATCGCCACCGTGGGCCTGCGCGTGCAGGCCTGGGCCGACCCGCAGGCCTTCCTGGCCGGGTTCGACCGCGCCAGCATCGGCGCCATCGTGCTTGATGTACGCATGCCCGGCACCAGCGGCCTGACCGTGCTGGAGCAATTGCAGGCCCAGGGCGCGGACCAGCCCGTGGTCCTGCTCACCGGCCACGGCACGGTGGATATGTGCCGCCGCGCCTTCAAGGCCGGGGCGGCCGAGTTCCTCGAAAAGCCGGTGCACGACGAAGTGCTCATCGAGGCCCTGCAGAACGCCGTGCGCCAGCATGTGCGCTCGCGCGAGCGCCACGCCCAGCTCTCGGCGCGCGAACGCGAGGTGCTGGGCCTGATCGTCGAGGGGCTGACGAACAAGGAGATCGGCCGCGCGCTCACCCTCTCGCCGCGCACGGTGGAGACGCACCGCGCCAACCTGTTCGCCAAGCTCGGCGTGGACTCGCTGGCCCAGCTCATCCGGCGCTACGCCGCGCTGGTGGAATAAGGCACCCGCCCAGCGCGGGCTCCGTAGTTCTACGGAGCCGCGCGCGTAGCCGTCCGCATGGCGCGGCGTGGCGGCTTTTTCTACAGTGCTCCCACGGCGCCGCAACGGGTGGCGCCGAAGCACACACACCGGAGAACGCCATGCACCACGCCTTCAAGACCACCGCCATCGCCCTCGCCTTCATCGCCACGGTCGCCAGCGCCGAAGGCGTGCGCACCGAGCGCAACATGTCGCTCGACCTGGCCAACCAGATCGCCGCGCACACCGTGGCCGCCTGCACCGCCGGCGGCTACAACGTGACGGCCACCGTGGTCGACCGCGCCGGTACCGTGCGCGCCGTGCAGCGCGCCGACAACGCCGGCCCGCACACGCTGGAGGCCAGCCGCCTCAAGGCCTATACCTCGGCCTCGGCCAAGAACACCACGCAGGCCATCATGGAAGGTGCGCAGAAGAACCCCGCCGCGGCCAACCTGGGCCAGATCCCCGGCTACCTGCTGCTGGGCGGCGGCGTGCCGGTGAAGGTGGGCAACGAGGTCATCGGCGCCGTGGGCGTGGGCGGCGCGCCCGGCGGCCACCTGGACGAGCAGTGCGCCATGGCGGCCATTGCCAAGGTCCAGGACCAACTGAAGTGAAACAACCCCCTGTGGCGCTACGCGCCTTCCCCCTTCTCTGGCATCGCTGCGCGATGCGGAAGGGGGACGCCACCAGCGCGGCGGGGCGGCCCTTGCGCGGTGGCCACTGGCCTGGGCAGCGCCAGTAGCCAAGGCCGCAAATCCTGTGCAGCACAGGGATGATGAATTGAGAGGAATATGCCGTGTTTCGATGCCCTACCTTGCCGCTGGCACTGACCGCCGCACTGCTGCTGACGCCGCTGGCACAAGCCCAGGTGCCGCCCACGGCCAGCGAGATCGCCGCCTACCAGGGCCTGCACGCCGCCGCCGCGCGTGGCGACACGGCCGCACTGCAGCGGCTGCTGGCCGGTCGGCCTGACGTGAACGCACGCGATGCCTACGGGCGCACGCCGCTGCACGTGGCCACCTTCGCGCGCCAGCGCGAGGCGGTGCGCCTGCTGGCCCAGGCCGGCGCGGCGCTCGACCTGCTGGAAAACGACCGCTACGACGCGGTCACCATCGCCGCCGTGGCCGATGACGAGGACACGCTGCGCCTGCTGCTGCAGCTGGGCGCCAGCGCCAGGCAAGTGACCAGCCGCTACGACGGCACGGCGCTGATCGCCGCCGCCCACCTGGGGCATGTGGGCGTGGTGCGCCAGCTCATCGCGGCCGGCGCGCCGCTGGACCATGTGAACAACCTGCACTGGACGGCGCTGATCGAGTCCATCGTGCTCGGCGACGGCGGCGCGCGCCACCAGGCCACGCTCCAGGCGCTGCTGGACGCGGGCGCCAGCACCCGGCTCGCCGACCGCCACGGCAACACGCCGCTGCAGCTCGCGCGCCAGCGCGGCTACGCGGCCATGGTGAAGATGCTGGAAGCGGCCAGCGCGCGCCCGTGATGGCACGAAGACGCTACTGAATCAATAGCTGCTAGCGCTTGATGGGAAAGCGCCAAAGGCCGATTTCATTCAAAATTTTCGCCCTCGGTTACCCACCGCGCCTTGACGCTCTTGCCCTTCACGCGGCCGCTGTTGAGGCGCTGCACGGCCTGGGCCGCGATGGCGCGGTCCACCGCCACGTAGGTGGAAAAGTCGTTCACGTTGATCTTGCCGACCTGCTCGCGCGTGAAGCCCATGTCGCCGGTGAGCGCGCCCAGCACATCGCCCGCGCGGATCTTCTCCTTGCGCCCGCCGATGATCTGCAGCGTGGCCATGGGCGGCAGCAGCGGGCCGCTGCCGGTGGGCGTGAGTTCGGCCAGCGGGTACCAGCGCGATTCGCGGCCCTGCAGCTGCTCGATCTTGCCCACGCTGCCCATCTCGTCCATGCTGGCCAGATTCAGCGCCAGGCCCTCGGCGTCGCCCCGGCCAGTGCGGCCGATGCGGTGGATGTGCACCTCAGGGTCGGGCGTCACGTCCACGTTGATGACGGCGGCCAGGTCGGCAATATCGAGCCCGCGCGCCGCCACGTCGGTGGCCACCAGCACCGAGCAGCTGCGGTTGGAAAAGCGCACCAGCACCTGGTCGCGCTCGCGCTGCTCCAGTTCACCAAACAAGGCCAGCGCGCTGTAGCCCTGCGCCTGCAGCACGCCAACGAGGTCGCGGCACTGCTGCTTGGTGTTGCAGAACGCGATGGACGACTCGGGCCGGAAATGGCCCAGCAGCAGCGACACCGCGTGCAGGCGCTCGCTCTCCTTCACTTCGTACCAGCGCTGCTCAATTTTGGTCGCGCTGTGCTGCGCCTGCACCGTGATCTGCTGCGGGCTCTTCATGAACTGCTGGCTCAGCTTGGCGATGCCTTCCGGGTAAGTGGCCGAGAACAGCAGGGTCTGGCGCTCTTTCGGGCACTGGCGCGCCACGGTGGCGATGTCGTCGAAGAAGCCCATGTCGAGCATGCGGTCGGCTTCGTCGAGCACCAGGGTGTTGAGGGCTTCGAGCGTCAGGTGGCCACGCTCCAGGTGGTCCATCACGCGGCCGGGCGTACCCACCACAATGTGCGCGCCATGCTCCAGGCTCAACATCTGGCCGCGCAGCGGCACGCCGCCGCACAGGGTCACGACCTTGATGTTTTCCTCGGCGCGTGCCAGGCGGCGGATTTCGGTGGCCACCTGGTCGGCCAGCTCGCGCGTGGGGCACAGCACCAGCGCCTGCACGGCAAAGCGGCGCGGGTTCAGCCGCGTCAGCAGGGCCAGGCCGAAGGCGGCGGTCTTGCCGCTGCCGGTGCTGGCCTGGGCGATCAGGTCTTTGCCCAGCAGCGCGGGCGGCAGGCTGGCCGCCTGGATGGGGGTCATCCGGGTGTACCCCAGTTGCTGCAAGTTTTCGAGGGTGGCGGGGTTCAGGGCCAGGGTGCTGAATGCCGCACTGGCTTGGGGGGAGGGGGACGTCATGCCCCGATTATCCGGTGCGGCCCTTCCAACACCTGCGCAAAACGTCATTCTGTTTCCAAATCATTCGTGTCTAGGCGCGAAGCCGCAGACAGTGCTGTAGCACGGCAAGGCGAAGCAACAACGACACGGATGATTTAGAAATGGAATCAGACAACCGCCAGCACACCCACAAACGCCAAGGTATGGGCCACGATGCCCGGCGCCACGGCCAGAGCGTATTGGCGGCCACCACTGACCAGCGCCACCACGCATTTGCTGCAGGCATGCAGCAGCAAGGCGGCCATCAGTGCCGTTTGAATAGCGGTAGCCGCTGCACTCTCCGGCCCACCGCGCAGCAGTACCGCTGCGGTCGCGGCACGCACATCGGCCAACGCCGCCAGCAAGGTGCCCAACAGCATGCCGGTATCGCCCAGCCACTGTGTCAGCCACTGCACCGCCATCTGCATGGTGGTGAGCAGCAGCACGATCATGGCCGCATCGCGCAGCTTGAACATGGCCGTATCGGGAGGCAACTGGGGAAGCCCCGCCGCGCTCTCGCCCGCATCGGTGCGCGTTGTGTTGTTGCGTGCCCACCACCAACTCCAGGCAACGGCGGTCACCGCACCGGCCAGGGCCGGCAACCACAGCAGCGCCAGCCAGTCGGGCTGCACGGTCGCCGCCACCACCACCATCTGTGCCATGGTCGCCGCGCACGACAGCACGGCGGCACCGGCCTGGTCACGCGCCTGAACCCGCCCTGCGCGCACCTCCATGCCCAAGCTGCCGATGGTGGCCGTGCTGGACACAAAACCCGACGCCAGCGCCGACAAGGCCATCGCCTGGCGGGCCTGCAGCAAGCGCCGGCCCACATGCGCCAGCGACTGGATCACCAGCAGCACCAGCAGCAGGCGCACCACCGCTTGCGGATGCAGCAGGCCCTGCCACAGTGGCCCATCGGGCACCAGCGGGGCGACCAACAACACCAGCGCCGCCAGCACCAGGCCGCTGCGCACCTCACCGGGCTGCAGCCAGTGGCGGGCAAACTGGTGCAAGCCTTCGCGCGCCGCCAGCAAGCCGGTCACCACCACCGCCAGCCCGGCAGCCAGCACCGGGTTGTGCACGCACAACACGCCAATCAGGTAGGCCAGAAACAGGGCGATTTCCGTGGTCACACCGGGGAACTCCGAGCGGTCGCGGGCATAGGCCGCCAAGCCCAGGGCCGCAATGAAGGCCGCCCCAACAACCACCAGCGCCATGGAGTCCATGAGCGCCGCAACCGCCCCGGCCAGCGAGGCCAGGGCAAACGAACGCACCCCGGCCAGGGCGCGAAACGGCTCCTCTCCCTTGCGGCGCTCACGCTCAACCCCCATCAACAATCCGCAACCCAGCGCACTGGCCAGCGTGGCCATGGCGGCGAATAAGTTCTCGGCTCCCAGCATGCGCGCCTTCCTCCCCTGGTTGTTGTTGCACCCCGATGCTGCCAGAAACCTCGACCGACGCGGCCGCAGGGCCCGTCTGAAAACCGCACTCTCCTGATTTGCACCTATCCACTCCTGCGGGCAATCGGCTATAAACCTTTGTAACCAGCGGCTCTTATGCACTCCCCATCCATCGATGCACCCTCCGCCACCCAGGCTGAACCCAGCGATTCGCTGCTGCGCCTGATCGCGGATTCCGTGCCGGCATTGATGGCTTATTTCGAGCTGCCCAGCCTGCTCTGCCGATTCGCCAACCAGGGCTATGCCGCATACCACGGCCAAACCCCCGAATCGATGCTGAACCGGTCCGTGGAGGAAGCCATTGGCACCCGCGCATGGCTGGCCATTGCGCCCTATGTAGAGCGCAGCAAGCGCGGCGAGCGCGTGAAGTACACCCGCGAGCAGACGCTGCCCAACGGCGAAATACGCATGATTGAGGTGCACCTGATCCCGCACATGGCCAGCACGCCCGAGCCGGTGGGCTGTTTCGTGCTGATCACCGACATCACCGAGCGCTGGCGCGCCGACCAGGCGATGCGGCAGACCGAAGAGCGCATGCGCAAGTTTTCCGATGCCACGCACGAAGCCATCGTCTTCCACCGCGACGGCCTCATCTCCGACGGCAACGAAGCCCTGACCCGTTTGACCGGCTATGCGCTGCACGAGGTTCTGGGCCTGTCGATCTTCCATTTCATCAGCCCGGAATATCGCCCCGTGGCGCTGGAATACACCCGCAGCGGACGCGAGGACCCTTACGAAGTGAGTTTTCGCCATAAAGACGGCCGCACGATCCCGGTCGAAGCCGTGGGCAAAACCATGCCGGAACTGCACGGGGACTACCGCATCGTCATCCTGCGCGACATCACGGCACGCAAACGGGCACAGGAGCGCGAGGCCTTCCTGGCCCTGCACGACACCCTCACCGAGCTGCCCAACCGGCGCCACCTGATGGAGCAGTTGGGCAGGGTTGTTGACCAGGCCCGCCAGCGCCAGGGCCACGCCGCCGTGCTGTTTGTCGACCTGGACCATTTCAAGACAGTGAACGACTCGCTGGGCCACCACGCAGGCGACCAGTTGCTGCGCGAGGTGGCCCAGCGCCTGAGCCAATGCGTAGGAGAGGCTGGCATGGTGGCACGGCTCAGCGGCGACGAATTCGTTGTGGTGCTGGCCAACGCACTCGATGCTGACAGCGCCCTGCGCATGGCCGACCGGTTGCTCGAAAGCATGCACGGCGCCTTCACGCTGAACCAGCAGCTCGTCACCATGTCGCCATCCATCGGCGTCAGCCTGTACCCGGACGATGGCGAAACGGGCGACGCCCTGCTACGCAATGCCGACGCCGCCATGTACCACGCCAAAGAAAGCGGGCGCGGCAACCGCCAGCGCTACCAGCCAGGCATGGAAAGCCGGGCCATGGAGGTACTGCAGCAAGAGCGCATGTTGCGCGAGGCCATCGCCCACAACGCTTTTGTGCTGCATTACCAGCCCCAGGTCAGCCTGGCCGACGGCAGCCTCCAGGGCATAGAGGCCCTGGTGCGCTGGCAACACCCGGTGCGCGGCCTGGTCAGTCCGGTCGAGTTCATTGCCTTCGCTGAATCGCGCGGGCTCATCGCCCCGATCGGCCACTGGGTCATGCACGAGGCCTGCCGCCAGCTCAAGGCCTGGCAAGACGAAGGCCTGGCCCTGGTGCCCATGGCCGTGAATCTGTCGGCGCTCGAATTCCGCCAGCGCGACATGGCGGCCGACATCGCCGCCGCGCTGCAGGCCACAGGCCTGCCCCCACGCTTCCTGGAAATCGAGCTGACCGAATCGGTGCTGATGCACCAGGCCGGCCAAATACTGGACACCCTCAAAGCCATCAAGGCCCTGGGCGTGGGGATTTCCATCGACGACTTCGGCACCGGCTATTCCTCGCTGGCCTACCTCAAGCGCTACCCGATCGACAAACTCAAGATCGACCGCTCATTTGTCGTCGACACGCCCGGCAACACCGACGACGAAGCCATCATTACCGCCATCATCCAGATGGCCCGCAGCCTGCAACTCAAAACAGTGGCCGAGGGCGTGGAAACCCCTGCACAAAGCGACATGCTGCGCAGCTTGGGCTGCGACCTGATCCAGGGCTACGTGGTGTCTGCCGCACTGGATGCCGCCGCCACGCACGCCTGGCTGCAACAAAAAAGCCATCCAGGACATGGACAATAGGCACATGCCCCAAACCCCCCATTTCATTGCACCCACCCGCCACACCGATCCTGCCAGCGCACTGTCCCAGGTGCAGCGCATCTACCAGCAGCAAATAGACCATCTGCGCAGCACCATGCAGGAGTTTGTAGCCGGGCAGACACCACCAGCCCCGGTACGCGCCTTCTACCCCTTTGTGCGCGTGCACACCACCACGGTGGCTCGGTCGGCCAGCAAGCTGGCTTATGGGTTTGTCGAGGGACCGGGCCATTTCGAAACCACGCTCACGCGGCCCGACCTGTTTGGCGACTATTACCACGAGCAGTTCCGCCTGCTGCGCCAGAGCCATGGCGTAGAGCTGGAAGTGGGCACCAGCGCCCACCCTATTCCCATCCACTTCTCGTTTGCCGAGCACGACCATGTCGAGGGCCAGCTCTCACCCGAGCGGCGCATGCTGATGCGTGACCTGTTCGACCTGCCCGACCTGGCCGCCATGGACGACGGCATCGCCAATGGCACCTACCAGCACCGCCCCGGCGAAGCGCAGCCCCTGGCGCTTTTCACCGCGCCGCGCGTGGACTATTCGCTGCACCGCCTGCGCCACTACACGGGCACGGCGCCCGAGTGGTTCCAGAACTTCGTGCTGTTCACCAATTACCAGTTCTACATTGATGAATTCGTGCGCCTGGGCCACGCCGAGATGGCGCGCCCGGACAGCGAATACGTCGCCTTTGTGGAACCCGGCAACGTGGTCACGCGCCGCGTGGGCCTGCCCGAGCAGCCAGGCGACGCGCTGGGCGCACCACTGCCGCGCCTGCCGCAAATGCCCGCCTACCACCTCATGCGGGCCGACCGCAGCGGCATCACCATGGTCAACATCGGGGTCGGCCCGTCCAACGCCAAGACCATCACCGACCACATCGCCGTGCTGCGCCCGCACGCCTGGATGATGCTGGGCCACTGCGCCGGCCTGCGCAACAGCCAGCAGTTGGGCGACTACGTGCTGGCCCACGCCTATGTGCGCGAAGACCATGTGCTGGATGAAGAACTACCGCTGTGGGTGCCCATTCCCGCACTGGCCGAAATCCAGGTGGCCCTGGAGCAAGCCGTGGCCGACGTCACGCAACTGGGCCGCAGCGAACTCAAGCACATCATGCGCACCGGCACCGTGGCCAGCACCGACAACCGCAACTGGGAGCTGCTGCCCGACAACCTGCCCCAGCGGCGCTTCAGCCAAAGCCGCGCCGTGGCGCTGGACATGGAAAGCGCCACCATCGCAGCCAACGGCTTTCGCTTTCGGGTGCCCTACGGCACGCTGCTGTGCGTGAGCGACAAGCCCCTGCACGGTGAGATCAAGCTGCCCGGCATGGCCAACCACTTCTACCGCGAGCGGGTCGATCAGCACCTGCGTATCGGCATGCGCGCCATCGAAATTTTGCGCGAGGGTGGCGTGCAGCGTCTGCACAGCCGCAAGCTGCGCAGTTTTGCCGAAGTGGCTTTCCAGTAGGCGCCGCATTTGCTCCTGTTTTTAGAGCTAAACCCGTAGACCAATCGAGCGTGAGAGGCCTTTTTTTGCCTGAAACTTCTCCCCCGCAGACGCCCCTGCTCGACGTGATCGGCCTGCGCAAATCGTATGGCGACACCCCGGTGGTGGACAACGTGTCGTTTGCCATCGCCCCTGGCGAATGCCTGGGCGTCATCGGCCCCAACGGCGCGGGCAAGACCACCACCATCCGCATGTGCCTGGGCCTCACGGCCCCCGATGGCGGCACGGTGCACTTCACGCCGCAGCCAGGCGCCGCGCCCCTGCAGATGCCGCGCGATGCGCTGGCCATCAAGGCCCGGTGGGGCGTGGTCACGCAGTTCGACACCCTGGACCCGGACTTCACCTGTGCCGAAAACCTGCGCGTGTTCGGCCGCTACTTTGGCCTCAATGGCAAGGTGATGGACGAGCGCGTGCCCCAGTTGCTGGAGTTTGCCGCCCTCACCGCCAAGGCCGATGCCAAGCCCGGCGAGCTGTCGGGCGGCATGAAGCGGCGCCTGTCGCTGGCACGGGCCCTCGTCAACAACCCGCGCTTGCTGCTGCTCGATGAACCCACCACCGGCCTAGACCCGCAGGCGCGCCACCTGATGTGGGAGCGGCTGCAACTGCTGCTGCAGCAGGGCACGTCGATTTTGCTGACCACCCACTTCATGGACGAGGCCGAGCGCCTGTGCTCGCGCCTGCTGGTGCTGGACCACGGCCGCAAGATCGCCGAAGGCGCCCCGCGCGCGCTGATCGCCCAGCACCTGGAGCCCGATGTGGTGGAAGTGTTTGGCGTGGGCGCCGTCCAGATGGCCGAAGACCCCGCGCTGCGCGCCCTGGCCGCGCGCGTGGAAGTCAGTGGCGAGACCGTGTTTTTCTACACCCAGAACGCCCAGCCGCTGCTGCAGGCGCTGGGCCAGCACGGCCACCTGCGCACATTGCACCGGCCGGCCAATCTGGAGGACCTGTTCCTCAAGCTCACGGGGCGGCAGATCCGGGAGTGAGGGCGTGCAAGGGGAGGGAGCGTTGTGCACCGGGCCTGCAAACGCTCCTCAATTTATAGCTGATAGCGCATACAGGGCAAGGGTAAATTCAAGTCTAAAGTCACTATTATCGTGGAGACCCGCGAGGTGGCCTACTGAGTTCAAGACCTTGGACTCGGTTGTCGAAGGAATACTTGAACGACATTTGGCAGGTCCATTTTTCTTTGGCCCCCGGCTCAGAAGTCCGTGGAACAGCCGTAAGACTCCGCAGCATTCACGTCCCCCGCGCCACGGTACCGGGGCCACGTGGGATATTCGCACAGGGGGCGCTTGCGACCGGGAACGCCGACCGTATCGGTGGTTACCTGGTCCTTGGGCGCAATGCCTTTCTCCACCCAGTTTTCCAACGCGCTCAATGAATCCCAGGTGGCGTTGAACACAGTACTGACCGCGTGGCCGTAACCAGGCACTTCGTAATAGCGTGCAAACGAATCCACCCGGGAAGCTCCCATCTGCGCCTGCAGGCGCTGGTAATACTGCGCGGTCGCCCGGGCGCTCACCAGCACGTCCGATACCCCATGCGCGAGCAGCAACTTACCTCCCCGAGCGGCAAAGGCCGTGAGGTCCGAACCGACATCCAGCATGGTGCTGAAAGCGCTGAGGCGGGAAGCCCAGGGGCCAGGGTTCTCCGGGTCCAACGTCAGCGAGTCGAATGCCAGGTCCCGTGTGACGCCCAGCTTGATCATCTGGTCCAGTTGCTTGGTGATGTAGGGTGCCCCGGAAGGCACGGGCATCGCTGGCTGCTCGGTTCCCAGGTTGAGGAAGGTCTCGATGGGATGCACGGGCGACGACCCGCCCGCAGCGCCGAGTGACGCGCCCCAGACGTTGTAGCCGGGATAGCTCGTCGAGCCGCTGGCCAGGAAAAAGTTGAACCGCGCAGCGGTGTTCATGGTGGTCAGCGCGGCGATCTGCGCATCGGAAAGGCAGGTGTCACCGGCGTCGATGCCGTTGGGGCAGCGCAAGGGAGAACCCGCGACGCGCGCCACCGTTGGATCAAAGCGTGCGTTGCAACGCGTCTGGTTGCTGACCACGCCGTCGGCCACACCATCCAGCAAGTCGCAGGTCTCCAGGACAGCACGGTGCAGCACTGCGCGCTTGGCGGGGTTGGGGTAGGCCCCCTTTTGCGCCAGGGCACGGCTGACACGGTGTCCGCCCAGCATGGCGGACAGTTGATTCCATGCGGGATACCAGGCGATGATGCCGTCCCAGTCGTCCGGCCAGCGCTGCGCCAGCGAGAGCGCTTCCCGCCCGCCGGTGGACCCGCCAGCGAAATAAGCCTTTTGCGGCTTGCCTTGCGCGTAGTGTCGGCTGATCAGGAACAGGGCCGCGTCGCGCGTCTTCTTGAGCGCCTCGCCGCCGAAGTTGCGCACCGCTTCGTCATTTTGGAGGAACCGCCCGTCCAGCGAGCCGGAAGCGTTGGCCTGATGGCCCGCATCGCTGCCGAACGTCGCGTAGCCGCGCCCCAGGGGTGTGGGCTGGTCCGTCGGCCCCGCCGGCACGTTGCCCGCCACGTTGGGAAGCATGCCATCGAAGCCGCCGCCACCGAACATCATCACCTTTCCGTTCCAAGCGACGGGCAATGCCAAGCGAAAAGTGATCGCCGGCGCCTGCGGGTTGACCGGCGCCAGGGTACCTGTGACACGGCAGTGCGCGGGCGTGGCAGACGCATTCGATCCGGCGGCCGGAACGACCGCCACTTCGGTCACCTTTCCGTCGCCGCTCGGCAGGCCGATGGCGGTCGACGGAATGGCCGCCGCCAGCATCTCTGCGCATGCCTGCGGCTGTGCATGGGCCCGGTCAGCGGTCGCCAACAGAACCGCCAGGTAGCCTGTTGCGAACAATATCTTCTTCTTTGGCATCACATCGTCTCCTGGGTTGGGAATTCGCGAACGGAACAGGCCTCACAGGTCGTTGATGTAGAAGCGGTTCCAGGTGGGGCTGATGACAAGCTGGTTGATGCACACACCGGCAGGCAGCTCGGCCATGAAGCGGATGGCGCGCCCCACATCGTCCGGCTGCAGCATGCGGGCCCTCTCCTCCGCCGTTGGCGGCGTGGGCCGCGTGTCGAGAATGGGGGTGGCCACCTCGGCAGGGCACAGGCTGCAGGCGCGTATG
This sequence comes from Simplicispira sp. 125, assembly GCF_003096555.1. Taxonomy (NCBI): domain Bacteria; kingdom Pseudomonadati; phylum Pseudomonadota; class Betaproteobacteria; order Burkholderiales; family Comamonadaceae; genus Simplicispira; species Simplicispira sp. 125. The sequence goes on from NZ_QEKM01000001.1 coordinate 2,632,362, forward strand.
CCATGCACGCCGTCTTCCATGTTGATGGTCTCGGTCATCGCGACCACGGCGTGCTTGCTGCCGTTGTAGGCCGGCCCGGTGAGCTTGGGGTGATGGACGCCGGCCCACGACGACACATTGATCACCAGCCCACTGCGGCGCGCGCGCATCGCGGGCAGCACCGCGTATGTGGTGTAGAAAATGCTGTCCATGTTGGTCGCGATGACTTGGCGCCAGCCCTTGGCAGACTGGTCACGCCAGAACCGTTCAGGGGTGTTGGTACCCGCGCAGTTCACCAGCACATCCATGCGATTGCCATGCCGCTGCAGAATCTGCGAGGCCGTCGCCGCCACGGCCTCGGCGTCCGTCACGTCCAGCGCGGCGACCTCGGCCACCCCGCCCGTGGCGCGGATGTGCGCAGCAGCGGCCTCCAGTGGGTCCGGCCGCCGGCCGGACAGCACCACCGTGGCACCCGCGCTAGCGAGCGCACGGGCCGCGGCCAAGCCAATGCCGGAACCGGCCCCAGTGATCCAGGCTACCTGCCCTTGCAGCGCGCCAGTCATGCCACACCCTCCAAGACGAACTGGCCCTTGCTCAGCTCATGCTGGTACTGCTCCCAGCCTGACTCTGGCACACGTTCCCCGATGCGGTTCTGGACCTCCGACAGACGCCTGTGTAACTGCTCGGCTACACCCGCCTGGCCAGCGATGTGGATGCCGCGCGTCATGGTGATGTGTGCGGCCTCGAAGCTCCCCGCACCGGCCAGCAGGATGGTGCGGCTGGGAGCATCTTCGCAGACCAGGGGAATCAGTGCCGGGCTGACCTGTTCTGGCGTGAGCCGGGCGAGCGCGTCGGGCGGCAACACGCCGTCGGTCATTCCGGTCGCGGCCGATGGGGCCAGGCAATTGACGCGGATGTTTCGCTTGGCACCCTCGAGTGCAAGGGTCTGCATGAGACCGACCAGCGCCATCTTGGCGGCACCGTAGTTGGCCTGGCCGAAATTGCCGTAGAGCCCCGAGGACGAGGTGGTCATCACGATGCGGCCGTAGTGCTGCTCCTGCATCTGCGCCCAAACCGCCCGGGTGGCATGGACCGCCCCCATCACGTGCACCTCCAGCACCCGGCGGAAGTCTTCCAGCGCCATCTTGGCAAAGGTCCTGTCGCGCAGGATGCCGGCATTGTTGATGAGGATGTCGATGCGCCCCCACGCGTTGAGGGCCTGTGCCGCCATCTGCTCCATCTCATCAGGCTGCGTGACGTCACCGAGGTGCACGAGCGCTTCGCCTCCCAGCGCACGAATCTCGGCCACGACGGTCTGCGCAGCGGCGCCATGGTCGGAACCATCCAGGTCATTGACGACAACGCGCGCACCCTGGCGGGCCAATTCCAGCGCATGCGCACGGCCGAGGCCCCCGCCCGCGCCTGTGACGATGGCGACGCGATCTTGAAGAAGAAGTTTTTTCATAGTGGGTGTGGGTGGGTGGGTCAGAAGTTGACGGCATTGGCGCCTTTGAGCGCCAGCATGGTTCGGACCTCGGCGGGTGACGCGACGTCGAGGGACAGTTCATCAAGAATGCGGCGGATCTTGCGCACCTGCTCGGCGCAACTGGTCGCCAGCTGGCCTTTGCCCAGATAGAGGCTGTCTTCCAGCCCGACACGCACGTTGCCGCCCATCACCGCGGCCATGGTCAGCAGCGGCATCTGGTGGCGCCCGGCTCCCAGCACAGAGAAGCGGTAGCCGTCCCGACCGAACAGGCGATCGGCCGTGGTGCGCATGGCGACGAGGTTCTCCGGATCGGCGCCCAGGCCACCCAGGATTCCGAAGATGCACTGCAGGAAGATGGGGCCATCGATCAACCCCTCGTCGCGGAAATGGGCCAGGGTGTAGAGATGACCCATGTCGTAGCACTCGAACTCGAACCGCGTCCCGCGCTCGCGGCCCAGCACCTGCAAGATGTGCTTGATGTCGGCGAAGGTGTTGCGAAAGATCAGGTCCTCCATGCCTTCCACGTAGGGCTGCTCCCATGCGTGCTGCCACTGCGAGATCTTGCGCACGACGGGGTGAATGGAGAAATTCATGGACCCCATGTTGAGCGAGCACATCTCGGGCGCCGCCTGCAACGGGTAGGCAAGCCGCTCGGCCAGCGTCATGCGGGTGCTGCCGCCCGTGGTGATGTTGATGATGGCGTCGGTGGCGGCCTTGATGCGCGGCACGAACCGGTCAAAGATCGTCGGGTCCGGGGTGGGCCGCCCGTCACCGGGATCGCGTGCGTGCAGGTGCAGGATGGCGGCGCCGGCTTCGGATGCCTCGATGGCCTGCTCGGCGATCTGTTCGGGCGTGATCGCCAGGTAGGGCGACATGGTGGGCGTATGCACCGAGCCGGTGACCGCGCAGGAGATGATGACTTTGTCGGACATGCGGGAATTCCTTAGACGGCCAGCCACTGCGCGAGCAGGCCTGGGTCGGATTGCAGTTGGGCGGGCGTGCCCTCGAACACGATGCGGCCATGGCCCATCACGCAAACGCGGTCGGACACCTTGAGCGCGATGGCGAGCTTTTGCTCCACCAGGACCACGGAAACTCCCTGGGCCCGCATGTCGCGGATGCACTCGCCGACCTGGGCCACGATCATGGGCGCGAGCCCTTCGGTCGGTTCATCGATGAGGATGACCCGTGGGTTGCCCAGGAGGGAGCGGCAGATGGTGAGCATCTGCTGCTCGCCGCCCGACAAGCTTCCGGCGCGCGTGTGGCGCCGCTCCTTGAGCCGGGGGAAGTAGTCGAACATCTGCTGCACCGTCCAGCGCGGCGCGCCGGGGACAGCAGGTTGCTCACCCATCCGCAGGTTCTCGTCCACCGTGAGATTGGCGAACACCTCGCGCTCCTCGGGCACGTAAGCCAGGCCCGCGCGGCAGATCCGGCTGGGCGGGGATCCGGCCATCTCCTGACCCGCCAGGCGCACGCTGCCCCGGCTGGGCGGAACCAGGCCCATCAGGGCCTTGAGCGTGGTGGACCGCCCCGACCCGTTGCGGCCCAACAGGCTCAGCACCTCCCCTTCGCCCACCCCAAAGCCCACGCCCTGCAGGATGTGGCTCTTGCCGTAATAGGCGTGCAGGTCTTCCACCTGAAGCAAGCTGTTCATGCGGCGACCTCCTCGCCCAGATAGGCCTCCCGCACGCCCCGGTGCTGACGGATCTCCTCAGGAGTTCCGGTAGCAATCACCTGGCCATACACGAGCACGCTGATGCGGTCGGCCAGCTTGAAGACAACGTCCATGTCGTGTTCTACGATCAGCAGCGCTCGGCCGGCGGTGACCTCGCGGATCAGATGCAGCGTGTAGTCGGTCTCTTCGCTCGACATGCCCGCCATGGGCTCGTCGAGCAGGATGAGCTGGGGGTCCGACGCCACTGTCATGGCGATCTCCAACGACCGCTGTTCGGAATAGCTGAGGCCGCCTGCGAGGGTGGCGGAGCGGGTGTGCAGGCGCACCTGCTCGAGCAATCGCTCCGTGGCCTCGCGCACTGCGGGCAACCGGTCGACCCGGCGCCAAAAGGCGGTCGGCTGCGGATGCTGACGCATCACCGCCAGGCGGACGTTTTCGAACACCGTCAGCTTGGGAAAGATGTTGGTGATCTGGAAGGATCGCGCGAGCCCCAGCCGGTTCACGCGCTGTGGCGCCCAGCCGGTGATGTCGCACCCCTCAAAGGCGACCGTTCCGGCGGTGGCGCCGAGGTTGCCCGAGATCAGATGGAACAAGGTCGATTTTCCAGCGCCATTGGGACCGATCAAGGCGCGGCGCTCGCCGCTTGCCACGTCGAGGTCCACGCCTCGAATGATCTCGGTGTCGCCAAACGACTTGCACAGCCCTCGAAGCTGGAGGATGGGCGCGTTCATGTGTGTTCCTCCGTGGTTTTCAGTCGCTTGTTTGCGAAAGCCAGCAAGCCGCCGCCCAGGGTCAGCAAGCCCAATGGCCAGGCCCAGGTGGTGACGCGGGTCACTTCCCACGTTTCCTTCAACATGGTCACGGGAGGCAGCGCCGCCGCTTGCGCGGCGAGCGCGCGATACTCCTGCGAGCACAGGCGCTGCAGCAGTTCGATCAGGAATACTGCACCAGCAGTCAACAGCAGGGCCGCGACGAGCCAGGCGAATAGCAAGGGCACCGCGCGCGCCGCGCCAAGCCGGCGCACGCGGGCTGCCGCGGCGTCCCACAGGCCGACCAGGCCTTGCGGCATGAACATCATGACCAGCACAAAAAGCACGCCTTGGTAGAGCAGCCACGCCTGGGTTTTGTCCGACACGGCATATCCGAAGAAGCTCATGAGCGCGGCGCCCAGCGCAGGCCCCAGGAACACGCCGACGCCACCGATATAGCTGTTGAGCACCACGCTGGCCGACACGCTCGGATCGAAGACCACATAGTTGGCGGCTTCGTTGGCCAGCACCTGCAGACCGCCTGCCACCCCGGAGAAAAGGCCGGAGATGGCGAAGGCCGACACGCTGAGCAGGTGCACGTCATAGCCCAGGAAGCGCAGGCGGTGGCTGTTCTCGCGCAGCCCCAGCGTCAGACGGCCTGCCGGTGTCCGCGTGTGGAAATGCAAGAGCAAGAGGGAGATCAGGACCCAGACCAGCGTGAGGTAATACACCTGGGTGGTGGACCCAAAGGTGAAGCCCCATGCTGGCATCCGCATGGCAGAGATACCCGATTCACCGCCGAAGAGGCCTTTGAGCTGCGGGGCGAGCGAGTGCAGCAACTCGGCGATGGCCAGCGTGATCATGGCAAACGCCGTGCCGCTGCGCTGGGTGGCGAACCACCCCGCCACCACGCCGAACGCAAGCCCCGCAACGGCTCCGACCAACGGCATCAACGGCGTGGGTAGCAAGCCAGTGCCGCCGAGCGCGTTCATGGCATGGACGGTGGCAAAAGCGCCCACGCCGAAGTAGGCCGCGTGTCCGAAGGAAAGCATCCCGGCGCGGCCTGCCAACAGGCTGTAGGCGCTGGCGAACAGGGCGGCGATCAACATCTGCACGGCGGCATTGAGCAGCCCTGCCGACAACAGGACCGGCAAAGCCGCGAGCAAGGCCACGCCGCCCAACAAGAAAGAGGTTGAGGTACGCATTACGAACGATCAGGTTTTGTAGCCCATCAAACCCTGCGGCCGCAGCAACAGGACGAGCAACATCAAGGCAAATGGCAGCGTGGATGCCAGGCTGGACAACTTGAGCGTGAGCAGACCACCTACCCCTTGGGCCCAGCCTCCCACGCCCACGAAAGCCAACAGGTCGGCGAGACTGCGGTCGATGCCGACAGCCAGGGAGGTGAGCAAGCCGATCAGCAAGGAGGCCACCATGGCGCCGCCGAGCGAGCCCAGGCCACCGACGACGACGACGACGAAGACCATCACGCCGATCTCCAGCGCCATGTTCGGGTTGGTGGTGTAGAACGCGCCGGCAATCGCACCAGCCAGCCCCGCCAATGCCGCCCCCACGCCGAAGACCCCCATGAACACGAACTGCACGTTGTGCCCCAGCGCCTCGACCATGCGCGGCCGGTAGATGGCCGAACGCACGATGATGCCCACGCGGGTTCGTGTCAGCAGCAGGTAGAGCAGCGCAAACATCACCAGCGCCACGCCGCCCATCAACAGCCGGTAAAGAGGGTACTGCTGCCCGCCGAGTGAGAAGGCCGGGCCGTCGAGCACTGCGGGAACCTGGTAGTTGACCGGGAAGTTGCCGAACAGGAGCTTGATCGTCTCGGCCACGATGAACGACAGTCCGAAGGTGAGCAGCAGCTCATGCGCGTGGCCGTGGTGATGGACACGCCGCAGGAAGAATCGCTCCACCACCGCGCCGACGCCGCCGGCCAGCAATGTGGCCACCACGACCGCTAGGCCAAAGCCCAGCAGTCCTTGCAGCGTGTAGGCAAAGTACGCGCCGAGCATGTAGAACGACGCATGGGCGAAGTTGAGCACCCCCATCATTCCGAACACCAGCGTCAGCCCGGCCGACACCATGAACAGCAGCAGCCCGTAGACGACGCCGTTGAGCAGTGAGAACAGCAAAGTATCCATGGTTCAGGACGGCCGTTGCATCTTGCAGCTGGGCTGCACGGGCATGGCGGCTTCTTCGGCACTGAAGACCTTCACCGGCTTGAAGCCCATGTCCGTGCCGTCCACCTTGAAGCGGGCATCCTTCGACACGGTGGACACCACCAGCGGCATCAGGATCTGGTGGTCCGCGGCGCGCATGCTGGCCTCGCCCATCGGGGTCTTGATTCGCACCGTCTCCATCGCGCGGGCGAAGGCATTCACGTTGAGCTTGCCCCCCTCGGGCTTGGTGCGCCGCAAGGCATCGGCCACCATGTCCATGCCGAACACGGTCTGCGGTTCGACGAACACGGGCGGGCGGCCCATCTTGGCGGAGAAGTCCGCCACGAAGCGCTCACCGTCGGCACCGCCCGCCTCCCCATTGAAGGCGTGCACGATGAAGTGGCCCAGGGCTGTGTCACCCGCGTTGCTGATGTTGCCCGGCTGATCCAGGAACACCGTGCCGAACGCGGCCTTGAGGCCCGCGCCCTTGGCCGCCTTCATCATCAACAGCAGATCGTTGGACCAGTTGCCGGTGATCACCGTCTCGGCGCCCGAGCTGCTGATCTTGGCAATGTAAGGTGCAAAGTCCTGGATCTTGTTGGTGTCGTGCAGGGCCTTCTCCACCACCTGGTAGCCACCCGCCGCAGCGTTATCGACGATGGCGGCCTCCATGTCCTGGCCCCAGGAGTAGTTCTGGTTGATGGCGTAGACCTTCTTGCCCAGTGCATTGGCCTCCTTCATGCCCTTCACCAGCACCTTGGTGCGCACCTGGGCGTTGGGGGCCACGCGGAAGTGGTGGAAGTTGCACTTTTCTCCCGTCAGCTCCAGGGCCTCTGCGCCGACGTTGATGTAGACGATTTCCTTGCCGGGATTGCGCAGGTTGTGCTTGCGCACGTCTTCGGTGATCTGTCCGCCAATCGCGGAAGACGCGCCCTGCACCACGATCTGCACGCCGTCGGCGATGGCGGCCTTGAGCTTGTCCGAGGCACCGGCGGGCCCCCCTTGGTTGTCGTACTCGACCAGTTGCACCGGCTGACCGTTCCAGCCGCCAGCCGCATTCATCTTGTCGATGGCGAAGCGCACGCCTGCACGGAACGTCTGTCCCGTCGATGCCTGCGGACCCGAGAGGGTTTCCAGCATGCCGATCTTGACCGTGGTGGCTTGCGCAGCCGAGGCGATCAGCAGGGCCGCAGGAACAGCGGCAAGGCGAAAAGAAGTCATGGTTTGTCTCCTGTTGTGGTTGGGGGGCTAGAGGTACTCGACGTTGCCGTCCACGCTGATCACCTGACCCGTCAGGTTGCGCGCGCCCGGCGAACTCAGGAACAGCGCTGTCGCCGCGACGTCGTCGGCGGTGACCATGCGGCGCAGTGAAATCTTGTCCAGGTACTGTTGGCGCATCGCTTCGGCGCTGATGCCGAGGGACGAGGCGCGCGCCGCGATCACGCTGTCCATGCGGGCGCCCTCGACAACGCCAGGCAGGATGGCGTTAACCCGGACGCCTTGTGGTCCGAGTTCAATGGCCAGCGATTTGGTCATACCCACGATGGCCCACTTGCTGGCCGCATAAGGCGTACGGTAGGCATAGCCCAAACGGCCCGCGACCGAGCCCATGGCGATGAGGCACGGGTTCGCGCTGGACGCTTTGAGCAGGGGCACCGCGCGGCGGGCAAAGTGGAACTGGCTGTCCAGGTTGACCGCCAGGGTCCGCGCCCAGTGTGCGGGCTCGATCTCATCGATGGGCGCGGTGGGGCCTGCAATCCCGGCGTTGCTCACCAGCACGTCCAGACCGCCCAGGTGATTACGGACGCCTTCGAACACGGTGTCCACGTCGGAAGACACGGAAGCGTCTGCGGGCGTCCCGGTGAGACCGGGCGTCTCCTTCAACAAGCGATCCAACGCGGCGCGATCGATGTCGCAGACGTGTACCTGCGCCCCCGCGGCATGGAAGGCACGTGCGACGGCGGCGCCAATGCCATTGGCCCCGGCGGTCACCAGTACGCGCAGGTCGGGAACGGGGCGAAGAGAGTCGTGAAGGGCCATGGGGAATCGATGAGCAATCAGGGAACTGAAGGCAGTGTCCGCAATCGATCCGCCGCGAACCATGTGTTATGCACACACAAGAAGGCCCATTGTTATGTAGCGACATCACATACCGCGGGCACATCAGCAAGGCCTAGCTCTGATACCCTTGGCCTTCGGCACAGGAGTCGCCTTGAAACCCACACCTTTGATCGCGAACACCTTGATTGAGCTGTTGCACCGGGCCGCCCCTGCGGAAGACTTCGCTCAACAGTTGGCCCAAGCCGAAGCCTTGCCGGCGGGTCGTCCCGACAAGGCAAGCCTGATCGAAACGGTGCGCATGGCCATGGCCGTGCGCAACCGCATGGAGGTGCTGCAGCAACGCGAGCAGGGCATGGTGGCGTTGATGGAGTCGGCGCAGGATCTCTCTGAACAGCTGGAACTGGCCAGCCTGCTCGCGGCCATCGTGGACCGAACACGTCGGCTGCTGGGCTCCGACATGGCTTGGATCTCCGAACTGGACGATACCCGTGGCGTTTTCCAAGCATTGACCTCCGAGGGGGGGCTGACGCGCAGTTCGATGGCGATGTCCATACGCAGCGACAGAGGCGTTGCCAGTGTGGTGATGTCCACCCGCATGCCGTTCACCACACCCGACTACCTGCATGACACGCGCTTCAACCACGATCCCCGGTTCGACGACGTTTTTCGCGTCGAGGGCATTTGCGCGCTGGTAGGGGTGCCAGTGATCTGGCAGGACGAAGTGATCGGTCTGCTGTTCGCGGCCGACCGCTACCCCCGCGTCCACACCACACAAAACATCGCCATCCTGCGTACGCTGGCCACCCACGGCGCTGTGGCGCTGAAAAACGCACGCGACTTCGAGCGCATCAACATGGCGCTGGGCAAGGCAGACGAGGCGCGTTCTGAACTGGAACGCCATGTGCGGGGAGTCCAGGCCGCAGCCGACGCGCACGAGGAAATCACCCTGCTGCTGGCACGCGGTGCCTCGCTGGCTACCCTGTGTCAGGCGGTGGCAGGCCTGCTGGGCGGCAGCCTGCTGGTGCTGGACGAAGTCAACCAGGTCATCAGCCAGGGCGTGGCCGAAGGTTATGACGGCACCGCCGCGCAACGCTACCAACCTCATGGCGAGCGCAGCGCCGACCTGGCGCGCGCCCTGCGCCAGGCGCGCCTGACCGGGCGTTCTGCCCAGGCCTACGAAGCCGATGGGGAAATCTGCCGCGTCATGCCGGTGATCGGCGGCGACGATGCGCTGGGCGCCATCGTGCTGTTCCACCAGAAGCCGCTGGAAGAGGTGGCCGAGCGCACTTTCGAGCGCAGTTCGAGCGTGATCGGTATCGTGCTGCTGTCCCAGGAACGCCAGGAGGCCAGCAACCACCGCGACATGTCGGCCTTGATGCGTGCACTGGTCTCACCGCGACAAGATGAGCTGGCCGTATTGCGCAACCGGGCCGAACGGTTCGGTCTGGATCTCACGCAACCCCTCTCACTCATGATGATCGAGCTCAATGGGCCGAGTGCCGGTTTCGTCTCTCGGCGGTTGCTCCAGATGCCGGAGAGCCGGCCCTGCCTGATCGACGACATCGATGGCATCGTGGTCGTTCTGTGTTGCACCACCCGCGCACTGGAACTGCGGCAGGTGCTGTCGCAGTGGATACACCGCGAAGTGGGCAAGGCATACCGCGGCGTGGTCTCGCGGCCTATGACGTCGCCGGCCGAACTGCCCGCAGTGTTTGCGACGATCAAGCGATCGATGGGCATTCTGCGTCGCCTGGGTCTACAGGAACAGTTCATCAGCCAGAACGAGCTGGCCTTGTACTCCACGCTGTTCGAGACCCACGACGCCAGCAGCCTGGAACAGTTTCTCGAGGCCAGCATCGGTCCATTGATCCAGCACGATCGCAAGCGCCACACGGCACTGGCCGCCACTCTGCTGTGCTTCTTCGACTGCAACCAGAACGCCAGGACCACCGCGCAGCGCCTGGACATCCACGTCAACACGGTGCGCCAGCGGCTGGCCACCATCGAAGGCTTGCTAGGGCACCTGGGCCATGCGACCCGCGCCCTGGAGATCCATGTTGCTTTGCGGCTCTGGAGCCTCCGTTCATGAACGGTCGTTCCCGCAACGACGCGTTCGTGAGCAGTGGTCTCCGAGGCCGTGATGCCCCACTGCACATGTCCAGGTTCATTCCACCGCCAGCCGTGCCGCTTCAAGGTTCGAATCAAAGACCAGCGAACGTGGCCATGCGGGCCAGACAGAACCCAGGCTGGCGCTGTTGGGGTCTCCGTCGCGCGCGAAGCTGCCGATGCTTTGCATCATCTGTGCCGACAGGTCGAGTCGGCCCGCCCTGTTCACCCGGCTGAACGGGATGGTCGAGTAGAGCGAAGGCCCGAAATTGCCGAAGATGGACGGCAAGTCAAAACTGTGAGCCGCGCCATAGGCATTGTCAAAAGACGACGGCAGCTCATCCCAGTCGAAACTGGTAGTGCAGACATCGGGCTGGCCGCATCGCCAGCAGGCCAGGGAAAAGTTTGCTTTCGTCGCGCGTGCTGCCCGCCAACACCGGCACTTTGACGTATCGGCCAGCACGGGTGGCGCCGATGGGATCCGCAGGCGCCATGCACCCATCGGGAATCGGGTTGGCAGCCACTAGGTCCAGAGGTGCAGCTGGAATATCCGCTTAGCCAGATCGATGCCCAGAATGTCGATTTCCATGATGAACCATCCATTTTCACAGATGGTGAAAGACGCTCAGTTTCCTGCGAAGGTGGCATCGGGTCCATCTCAGTAGCAGCGGTCCATCTCAGTAGCAGCGGTTCATCGTGTCAGATCTGGCGATAGAAGCGGCCTTCTTTGACACCCCGATCTACCGGGAGTTGGCCGAGCAGATTCTCTGCCACCGTCAACGATCTGCTGGCAGCCCAGGGCTTGCTACTCAAGGCAGGCACTGCGGTGGACGCCACCTTGATTGCAGCGCCCAGTTCCACCAAGAACAAGGACAGAAAGCGCGACCCAGAGATGCACTCCAGCCAAAAGGGCAATGAATGGCACTTTGGCATGGAGGTCCACATTGGTGTGGATACAGACTCGGGATTGGTGCACACCGTTATCGGTACTTCGGGCAACGTAGCGGACGTTGTAGAGGGCAACAGCTTGCTGCGCGGAGAGGAAAAAGACGGGTTGTGTGATGCGGGCCATCAAGGCGTGAACAAGCGCCCAGATGCCAGGGCGTGCGTGACGTGGCACACAGCGATGTGCCCGGGCAAGAGCAAAGAGCTGGACAAGCAAAACAACCCCGTTGACGCGCTGATAGATCAAGTGGAAAAGATCAAGGCCGATTGAACGCAAATTCTCAGATCACGCCCGGCGCGGCTTGACCTTGCCGGCCGCCCGCTTGGCGTTGCCCCGCGCCGTCTCCACGTCACCCGCCCGCGCCAGCGCCACGCCCATGCGGCGTTGGGTGAAGCTCTCGGGTTTGCCAAACAGGCGCAGGTCGGTGCCGGGCACGCGCAGGGCTTCATCCACGCCGTCGAAAACGATGCCCACGGCCTCCACGCCGCCGTAGATGACGGCGCTGGCGCCGGGGTTGCGCAGGCTGGTGTCCACCGGCAGACCCAGAATGGCGCGGGCGTGCAATTCAAATTCGCTCTGATGCTGCGTGCACAGCGTGACCAGGCCGGTGTCGTGCGGGCGCGGGCTGACCTCGCTGAACCAGACCTGCTCGCCCTTCACGAACAACTCCACGCCAAACAACCCCTGGCCGCCCAGGTTCTCGGTGACGGCCTTGGCGATCTGGCGCGACTTCTCCAGCGCGGCGGGGTGCATGGGGTGGGGCTGCCAGCTTTCGACATAGTCGCCGCTGACCTGCAGGTGGCCGATGGGTGCGCAGAAATGCGTTTCCACCTGGCCATCGGCCCCGAGGGAACGCACGGTGAGCAGCGTGATTTCATAGTCGAAGTCGATGAAGCCCTCGACGATCACACGGCCATGGCTTACGCGGCCGCCGGCCATGGCGAAGTCCCAAGCTTTCTGAATGTCGGCCGGGCTGTCGATCTTGCTCTGGCCTTTGCCCGAGCTGCTCATCACGGGCTTGACGATGCAGGGGTAACCGATGCCTGCGGCCCCGCCCACAC